>NZ_JAGUCO010000018.1 GCF_018271995.1 Carboxylicivirga linearis | reverse complement strand
TGAACTCGCTACGCTCAAACAGCACCGATTTTAACGGCAACTTCACCTTGCTTTATGGCTCACCAGACAAGGCCGATCTAGGGCTAACTTTTACCTGAGAATTTTCACCCATTCAATTTCATATTGAACCATTTTTTAGTAATAATAACAGATAGTGGAGTGTTAAAAAAATGTAATGTGAGAGGCATTTATTAATTGAATGGAGGAGGGCAAGTGTCAGAAATATAATGGTTGAGGCTGATATTGTTGTTTTGCTTTGAGTAGTGGTGATATTAAAAGATATGGCTCGGAGCGTGGGGTTTGTTACCTTTGTATGGTCAATACTATTGTGTATTAGTAGTAGAACTTACTCAGCGTTTATTAAAGAAAATCTATTTGTGGTTGTTAAATATGCATTATAATAATAACTTACCTAAATGTTGTTATAATTGTATGTTCTAGTATTAGCATATCATTTTATCATGAATAAATATACATATCCTTTATTGTTTGCATTCATCATCTTCAATGGATTTAAAGCTAAATCGCAAGAGTTGAATTTAGAATTAAGAGATTCGCTTAAGTTAACACCTTACGATTTAATGTCGAATTACTATACCAATGATTTTAGTCCGTTTCAAAGAAAAAACATCTATATAGGTCTGGACTTTACGGTTAAAGATAGGCAACAAACCAATGTAGATCAGATTTTACAGCGCGTAATAGATGGTCAGCAGCTCGACTTTAGTATTCGTGTTAAAGGTGGGTATTACATTGGTGATTATGCAATGGTGGGGCTTGATTTTGAATACTATCAGGAAAAGTTTGAGGGAAAGATATTTCGTGATCCCGATACGCTGATGTCTAATAGTATTAAGCGAGGTTATGAATTTACCCCTAATATACGCTCTTCGGTGCCGCTTACGCGTAACGAAAGATTGAGTTTTTATACACAGGTAGGTATAACGGCTGGTGTGGCTAATTCATTAAGTCGTGAGATAAAAAACAATGATGAGATTAGTAAAGTGTATACTACCGACTATAACTTTCGGGTTGGTATTAGTCCGGGTATGACATTTTTTGTAATGGAGAACTTTGCTTTTGAAGTACAGTTAGATGTGTTGGGGTACGAAATGAAAGTAAGAGATAAAACAGTTGATGGGGAAGATGAATCGCGGGTTGTGAGGCAGAATGTAAACTTTAATATCGATCTGCTTTCATTAAACCTGGGCTTATCGTATTACATTGGAAGGGGTAAATAATAGAAAAAGATTTAGAAATGAAACGATTCATATATATCATTGCCATTTTATTATTCGCATCATGTGTGGAGGAAGATTTTTTCGGACTGTCGGATTACGGCCGTATCAAAAATATTGTTGTGAGTAATCAGGCCAGCAACGCAGTAATCGATAACAGTAACTTTCATATCACCCTTGAAATACCCGGTGGTATTGATTTATCAGCGATTACTATACAGGAGATGAGTTTGTCGTCTTTTGCCGTTGCAGATAAAAAAGTGGGTGATATTCTCGATTTAACTGCGGAAGAGCAAATTAAAGTAACTTCAGAAAGTGGAAAGGAATATATTTGGACTGTAGAATCGTATGTGGCATCTGCAACTCCGCAAATTACTAATTGGCAATTAAACGATTGGTATCAAACCTCAAAGGGATACTACGAACCCGGAGCGGATGCTGCCAGCACAGTGTGGGGAACCGGTAATCCGGGATCGGCATTGGTAGGCAAATATGCAACTGTTCCCGAGGATTTTGGGAATGATAACTACGGAGCCCGTATGGAAACACTCGATAACGGATGGGCAGGAATACCATTGAATACACCCATTTCGGCGGGTGCTATCTTTACAGGTTATTTCGATACGGATAAACTTGACCCTACTAATCCTGCTGCTGCCACCATTTTTGGAACTTCCTTTTCAGGAAGACCCGATATGCTTCGTTTTAAATATAGTTATAAGGCTGGTGAAGTAAATAAAGACCGACAAGGGAATGTATTGGATTACCCGGATGGATGCGACATATATGCTTTGCTTGAAATAAGAAAAGACGGAAAGAAAGAGCGACTGGCTACTGCCTGGTTCCGAAGCAGTGATACACAAGAAGAAATGAAGACAGTGGAAATGCCGTTTTACTATGGAGAACTGGATAATTCATTTCCGGATTATATGATGCCTGTTGATCATGACTTTGTGAGTGCTGATTCATCCAGCTATGCTTTGCCAACACACATCTCACTAATTGCCACATCGAGCTTTGGTGGCGATGCCTTTGAAGGAGCCATAGGCAGTACTCTAATTATCGATGATTTGGAAATGGTTTACGAGGAAGAATAGGACAAGGCAAAAGTATCAAGCCCAAAGTCCAAAGTCCGCAAATTGCAATGTTAGAGCTACCAGTATTTCCAATGCTGCCTCGCGAATCTTTCGCGAGGTTATACTAACAATAAAAAGCCACGCAAAAAGTACGTGGCTTTGTTATTGAGTGTCTGTAAAGCTAATTGCCTGCTGCAGTTAGCAAACTTTATTTTACTTGCAATATAAATGCAATTAGTGCTTAGTTGGAACGCGATTGCACCTAAAATTAGACATGCGAATTTTAGGTGCAATCGCGCACTAGCGTGTGAGCTGGGAATCGTAATATTATAAACCTTCAACATAAATTATAAGTTGAATGATTAATGTCAAGTCTATCAATAAGACAGTAGCTAATAGTGTATTAAATACTTTTTGATAGATACCTAACCTTTGACTTCCATACATTTTAATCAATTTAGTTTCCATAACATTGACACTAAATTTAGAATAGAAAATCATACAAGAAATAAATAATATTGTAACAAGTACTATATATATTATAAGATACTTAATAAAACCTAATTCCATACTTAAAACATAATCAAACAAACATAACAATAGCACAATAATGTTGATAATTAAATGACTGGCATATGATACGCTACTTGCACCTTTAAATCCAAATTTTAATCTCTTTAATAACTTATAAAATAAATAAATTAACAGCTTCATAGTATTTACATTTTAAAAATTACATACCAGAATAATATAATCCTATACTGATAGTATACCCTGCTCGGCGAAGTTTGTAACTTCGTCGTATCTAAAAAGTAGTCTGAGACTACTTTACCGTAACAACAGGGTAGATACAATCTACGCCGAGCTGTTTGGTGCTTATTAGCTTAGTGGGGTATTAGCGTGGAAGTTCCGTCCATCCATTATAAGGAATACTATCAATAGCAGAGATAATCCCTTTATCTATTAATAATTTACTTATCTTCGGTTTATTAGATTGAAATATAACATAGTAATTTTCTCCTTTCTTAATTTTAGTCTGTTCATATTCCTGCGTGCATATGTATTCTTTACCTTCAACAGAATATTTATAATCAAGAAAGCTCTGGCCAAATCGATTATATGTCCTTCTTACTGTTGTGCCAATGGTATATCGAGAATTTTTATATAATTTTCTATTATTTCTTTCTGTATTTATTGCCATAGCTAAAATGACTAACAGGATTAAAACAACAACAATGTCTGTTTTTGTAATTCTATTCATTTACTTCAAAATTAAGCTCATTTATATAATCAGTTAAAATGACAGTTTCAATTTTAGTAATCTGAGTACCAAGACTTATTCCAAGATAATTGATGCTACTGTCAATAAAATCTGATAATAGGACTTCCTTAAACAACCTATTCATCTGCATTTGATAATATTTACCTCCTCCTTCTTTACCCGTTTGGTGCATACTTAGCTTAGCGGGGGGCTTACATCCCCCTTAAAGTAGATTCTTTAAAATAATACACATGTTCTTTAACTAAAGAATCATTTATCGAATAACTTTGCGTTATTTCACCTGATATTAAATTATTTGTATCACAGATTGCATAAAACTCAGATCTTAAATTCTCATCTAATCTATAAATTAAACAACTATCATTATCATGAGGCAGATGGATCATAATCAACCCCATGTAACTTATGGTGTCATTTGGCACATGAAGACTCAATCTTACTTTTACAGTATCTTTTGGTTCGTTTTCTGGAAATGAAAACTTAAAAAAATAACTTTTAGAATAATCGATTTCTCCATCTTTTTTATAGAATATGATTTGATTTAAATAACTAGTATCTTCAATAATAATATATTGATTTTTTTGATCTATGTAATTGTCCTTATTGTAATATTCTATCCATCCAATAGGTAATCCATTCTTATATTTACCCTTTTCTTTTATACTACCGTTTTTATATAGTAATTTTTAAAATCCATTAAGTGTGTCGTTTTTAAATAAAGCTATACGCATAGTATTTCCTTCTGGATAATATTCTATAAATTCCCCTTCGCGTAATCCTTGAGAATTAATTTCTACCAAACTCCTTATACTACCGTCTTTATAATATTCTATTTCTTTATCATTTGATGAATTTTTACAACTAAAGAGTATGATAGAATAAGTAGTTAATATAACTAATCTAATAAAATGAAATTTGCATTTTTGTAACATAATTTTCTATTCTTGCATTCTTATAATGTTCTACTAAACTATTTTTTGCATTTTCTCCGCCAGGCGAAGTTTATAACTGCGTCGTATCTAAAAAGTAGCCTGAGACTACTTTACCGTAACAGCAGGGTAGATGCAATCTACGCCGAGCTGTTTGGTGCATACTTAGCTTAGCGGGGGTAAAAAACTTCTTTAACCAATTTTTCTGCTTTATACATTTCTTCTAGCAAGGGATTGTTATAGTCATTATAACTATCAGTATATGCTCTTACTCCACCGTTAATATGTAAATTATCTTTATTTGCCATATTGTTTTCAAGGAGTCTTAATGCATTTCTATACCTCATATAAATTAATTCAAGGATTTTGGTTCTTTCTCTTTCTTGATATGTTACTTCAAGATAGTTTATTACAATTTTTATTTGGTTTATTAACTTATTTTTAGCATTCATTTTTTCTTTTATCTTGATGGTACAACTCTAATCTCTTTTATCCATTCTTATGGCCAATTCTCAGATAATAATATTTGGTCAGTATTTACATTTTAAAAATTACATGCCAGGATAATATAATCCTTTACTGATAGTATACCCCCTCGCTCGGCGAAGTTTGTAACTTCGTGGTATCTAAAAAGTAGTCTGAGACTACTTTATCGTAACAACAGGGTAGATGCAATCTACACCGAGCTGTTTGGTTACTTACTCCTCTGCACCATAACATTTAAGAAGTTCTACAATATCATCATAATTCATTGATTTAGCTTTTTGCAAGGCAGTAAAGTTATGTCGATTACAGATATTAGGATCTGCACCATGGCTTAATAATAGTCTTACAACATCAATGTGATTTAAAGCTGATGCTTTAATTAAAGCAGAATCAAAATTTGCTTTATTTTCCTTCTGGTTTGGAGATACATTGCATTCGAGTAAAAACCTTACTGCATCTATTGAGCCTGTTTTACTTGCAATTACCATTAGACCTTCAGAACTTGCATTATTCGAGATACAAAATTCTAACACATTTACTTTATTTTTTAAAGCAGCTATTTCTGCCAAAGGTTGATCATACTCATTAGTTATTAAATTAATGTCACCTAGCTCATTAAGAATTCTTCTAAAATATTTAACATTCTGAATGTTCAATGCAATATCAAATTCAGAGAAGTCTTTTTCAGGTTCAAATAATGATCCCATAAATTCCTTAAAGCTACCACTTAAATAAAATAAATCCTTTTTAAGTTCACCAGCATCATGGCTCCAAAACATTATTTGATTATAATTATCTTTTCCGACACCAACTCCTATTATATTTCCTCCTGAATCACAGGCGATAGGTAAAATATTTTCGGGTATTCTATTTTTAAAAGCTAATTTTACTTGCTCTATATCATAATTCGTATGTTCAGTAAATCCAAATAAAAATTGAATATCAGAGGAGATCTCTCCATTTCGAGACATAAATACATTTGGAATAACACGTCCTCCATTATTATTCACTAAAAAATCTCTATAATCTTTCGGTAATCTGAGTGTATATCTACTTTCAAACTCTTCAATTGTTTTGGAACTAAGTGTTCCAAAACCTTCATAAATTTTAGTAATCTTCATAAAAGTATTTCTTATTTATTAGTTGCTATTCCTCCCGTATGTCTAACTGCATTGTGTAAATCCCCCCCGCTCGGCTATGTTCCAACTTCGTCGTATCAAAAAAGTAGTCTAAGACTACTTTACCGTAACAGCAGGGTAGATGCAATCTACGCCGAGCTGTTTGATTCATACTAAGCTTAGCGGGGTATACTAATTTTAGCTTCTGATTTAGATAAGGGGTTAATCATTGAAAAACCAATAGTCTCATTAAATTCCCTGGTGATGTTGAGGATTTTTAAGCTCCTTGTTTTTAGCCATATCAAACTTGTTTATTAGGTTAGCATAATAAATGTAATTAAATAATTTATATATAGTGATGATAATGGATGTTTTTAATGATAAGTAAGTATTTGGGGCTTTATAAATAATGAGATTAAATGAAAGGTTTTCTGTGTATATTGCACACTAGATAGCGTATTTAAATAAAATAGTCCTTGCTTTATCTTATGAATACTAAAAAAAGAAATTTTTGGAGCATGCTAGTGCTTGCTTTTATTTTTTCGTCATGCTTGCCTCAGACTCATTTTACTGTTAAAGAAGGTTTGTTTGATCAAGAGCAAACCAACGATTTAGGATTGCCCGAGGTGATTGAAGCCGAAACTTTTACCATTTATACAGCTACTGATTCAACCGATAAATATGTGAATGGTGCTGTAATGACTTCTTTTAAAGGGAAATTGTATTGTATGTGGCAAAGCTCTGAGAAGGATGAAGATTCAACCGATACCTGGGTGGCATACAGCAGTAGTAATGATGGAATTAATTGGGAAACACCTAAAGTGTTTGAGACTAGTCCCGAAAATGCATATTGTACTTCAGGTGGTTGGTGGGTAAAGGGCGATACTATTATAGCTTTTATCAATGAGTGGAGTTATGATGAGAGTCCTCGGTTTTGTAAGGTAAAATACAGGATGTCTACTGATGGTGTATTATGGTCAGATAAAGAATCTGTCACATGGGCCGATGGCAGTGAGATGATAGGAGCATTTGAACAAGATCCTCATCAGATTACTTCAGGTAGAATTATTAATGCTGTGCATATTTCTCCGGGATTGCATGTAACTCCTGTTTTTACCGATGATGCTTATGCAATAAGCGGCTGGCAAAAAGGCGACATGATTAATATGGAATATAGTGGTGATGTAACGCGTGAGATTGAACCCAGCACTTATCAGCGTAAAGATGGAGCTTCGGTAATGGTTTTTCGCGATCAGAAAAGTTCGTTCTGCAAATTGGCATCTGTAAGTCTGGATGAAGGACGAAGCTGGTCAGAGCCAATGCTAACTAATATGCCCGATGCCCGAACCAAACAAAGTGCAGGTAATTTACCCGATGGATCGGCGTATTTTGTTGGTAATCCGCTCACTAATAAAAGCCGTATGCCTTTGGTGCTTACCTTAAGTGAGGATGGGCATGTATTTAATAAGGCATTTGTGTTGCGTAAAGCCAGCGATTTACCGCAGTTAAAATACGAGGGAAAATACAAACGTCAAGGATATCATTATCCCAAGTCGATGGTTGCTGATGGTTTTTTATACACTTCCTACACAACCAATAAAGAACGTGTTGAGTGTACCCGAATCCCACTTCATACATTGATGAAGTAGGAACAGGAAAACAAGAGTTCTTTGTTATAGTATGTTAAATAGTTTAGGGTTATTATGGTTAATTACTATATTTAGAGGGTAACCTTAACCTTGTAATATGAATAAAACCTCCATTAAAGCGTTCTTCAATTATTACCGCCAAATTGTAACTGTTAATCTGGTAATATCGGGTTTGGGTAGTTTCATTCCCATTGGTTATGCTGGCATCAAAGGACATCTAACCACATTTATGCTTGTGTTTTTTATTGTTGGCTTAATAGGTGCTTTTTACATCTTTGAGTGGCGCCATAAAAAAACATACTTCTTCTATTTTAACCTGGGGCTAAGTCGATGGCATCTTTACATTGGTGCCTTCTTAATTAATACCGGTTTTTATATTCCACTTTTGCTAATCTGGAACACATTATGAGTAAAAGTCATTTATTGGAAATAGATAGTGTTATGATTGATTTTAAAGGTAGATCAATCCTATCTGATATATCCTTGCGCTGCCATACAGGCCAAATAGTTGGATTGTTGGGAAGTAATGGATCTGGTAAATCTACCTTACTGAAGATCATCTTCGGTATTCAACATACATATGATAAAAATATTAGGGTTGATGGTAAAGTTTATCAAAAGCCTTATCTCGAGAATAATCTCATAGGTTATTTGCCTCAAAATGGATTTTTACCTGCTAATCTATCACTCAAAAAAATAGTAAAGCATTATGTGAAAGGTAAAAAAATGAAGGATGATATTTTAGGCCATTCGTGTTTTAAGTATCATCATTCCAGTAAAGTAAAATATTTGTCTGGCGGAGAGCGCAGGTTGTTCGAAGTGATGTTTTTATTAGGGCAGAATTTTAAATTCATACTTCTTGATGAGCCTTTTTCTGGTATTGAACCTAAATACCGTGAGGCTATTATCGAATTGCTTAATGAACACAAAGCCGATAAGGGATTTATTATTACTGATCATTATTACAGGGCTATACTGAAAGCTTCAAATGAATTGTTTTTGCTTCATGGAGGCAGGGTTATTGGCATAAAGGAATGGAAAGAGCTGGAGAACTATCAATATGTACCGGTAGGAACCTTTTCAAAACAAAAAAGTTTAGCAATTGATAATACGGTTCCTTTTGAGGTGGATAATCAAACTCTAAAGGACCTTGAAATTATTGATAAGGGGCATTCCGGGTTGATTATGCAACTTTTTAGTGTTGCCCAGAGCAAGGGTGGTAATACGTTGATAAGATCCTGGTTGAATCAACCGACCAATAATTTGCAAAAACTGACCAGACGAAGAGATGCAATTGATTTTTTTATGAGGAATGATGCTTCTTTTGATATACCGATTAAGCAAATAGATTTTATTCATCATTATCTCGAAGCCGGACTATCTGTTATTGCTGATCATCCTGTTGACGTAGTTTTATGGTCTGTTAAGGCAAGGGTGAAGGATACAAATGATAACTATTTAATAAAGCATGGTGTTTCGTCGGTAATGTATTTGGTTGAAAGCCTTAATAATTTGGCAGATCAGCTTAAGATAAAACAAGTTCCCGATGAATTGAATCGGATTGTTTTTGAAGTAAAGAATTTAGTTCAGAATCCTGTCTTCCAGAAAAGAGGGCACCATTACTCATTGTCAGATATTATTCGAATTCATAATTATTTTAGCCAACGAGGACGAGAACAGGTGGAGCAGATTATGCATCTGTTTTATGAGGTAGATGCTTTGCAGGCAATAGCAAAAGTTTCTTTAGAAAGGAATCTGAATTTTGCTGAATATTTGGAAACTGATGAAATGTACTACGAAGCAAATGGTTTATTTCATCCTTTGGTAGAGAAGGCTGTTCCCAATTCCATTGTAATGGATAAGGATAGTCATTTGTGTTTTCTTACCGGAGCTAATATGTCGGGTAAGTCAACTTTTTTGAAATCAATAGCTTTAAGTACCTATCTGGCACATGTTGGATTTCCGGTTCCGGCTTTATCATTAAAAATATCACTTTTAAATGGTTTGCTTACCACAATTAATCTCACCGATGATTTATCAATGGGGTATAGTCATTTTTACAGCGAAGTTAAAAGGGTAAAAATGGCTGTGGAGAAGATTAAAAATCAAAAGCGCATATTGGTCATTTTTGACGAATTATTCAGAGGTACCAATGTTAAAGATGCTTTTGATGCATCGTTAATGATCACCTCTGAGTTAGCAACCATTTCTGATACCTTTTTTATGGTCTCCACTCATATTGTTGAAATTGCTGAAGAGTTGAAAAAGTATAACAGTATCCAGTTTAATTGTTTTGAAACCCTGTGGGAGAATGAGGCTCCCAAATATAATTATCAAATAAAAAAGGGTGTATCAAAAGAGCGATTAGGTTTGTACATTGTTCAGCAAGAAGGCATTTTTGAGTTGTTAAAAGAGTAGATGATTGATAGTAGTTTCTAGAAATCTATGGTCATTTTGGTGTTTAGCATGTTTATAGGCTTGAAGCTTTGTTTTTGAGAACCATAAATACTGCGAAAGCCAATATCTAATTTTGCATTATTGTATTGGGCTCTTATGCTTATCATTGTCTCAGTCTGCATAAATAGCGGGTTGCCGTAAAATAAGCTGCCATTATTTTTATTGAATTTATAAACAGGGTTGCTTACATATTGTGCATTGGCAAAAGCGCTTAACCAGTTATTTATAGGTTGAGTAATCTCGAGGTTGCTTGTGATTTGATATTGAGTAGAAGTTGGATCCATAAATGAATAGGTTTTTAATAAACCAACACCAAAGGTAGCTGATGTATTATCCCATAGTTCATAGGTTTTTTCGGCATTGGTCCAGTCATAGCCACCTATTGTTACAAAGGTTTCTACTTTTTGTTTATGGTATAACCCTAATTCTTCAATATACCTTCGGCTTTCTTTCTGAATAGTAGGGAAGACATTCAATGTGTCGTTGGCTTTATTAAAAACCAATGGTTTCGATAATTCCAATTCAACCAAGTTTAGCTGAAATACTGGACTAAAATCCATTTCAATAGGTTGAAAATCAAGGTGGATGTTTAAATTGTTTTCTAATTGGGCTTGTAACGAGCTTGTTATAAGAAATATCCCAAAAGAAATAGTAACATACTTTTTAGAGATCATATTGTTAAGGTAAAGGTTGATAAGTAAAAATATGAAAAGTATTTGGTTGGTGGAAAGTTTTTTTAATATTGTTTCATTCAGGATTATAATTCTATTTGATAATTGCTATTTGAATCTTAAAGCATTCTCATTGTTATTGAATATCATAGATGTATAAATAAACAGTTCATAGAAACCATTCGTTAATAGCTTTTTATTTTCTTTTTACTTTCCACTTTAACCTTTATCCTTTTTAAAATCCTTATATTTGCGCCAAATTTTAGAATTCTAATTTAGTCATTGTTGGTTTTTGGTTGATTGGTAATTAACTAATTGCTAACAGCTAAAAACTAATAACTATTTAAAGGTTAAGGTTGATGCAAGAAAAAATCATCATTCTGGATTTTGGATCTCAGTACACGCAGTTGATTGCCCGACGTGTAAGAGAAATAAATGTGTATTGCGAAATTCATCCGTTTAACAACTGTCCCGAATTTGACGATTCCGTAAAAGGAGTCATTTTAAGCGGTAGTCCTTACAGTGTAAGAGATGAAGATGCTCCGGTTCCTGATTTATCAGAAATAAAAGGTAAAATGCCTTTATTGGGAGTTTGTTATGGAGCGCAGTTCTTATCACACAACTATGGTGGCGAGGTGTTACCATCAGCTACACGTGAGTACGGAAGAGCTAACCTGGAGTTTGTAGATTCTGAAAATGTTATGATGAAGGAAGTAAGTCATCATTCACAAGTGTGGATGTCACATGGCGATACCATTGCCAAGCTTCCTGAAAACTATAAAATAATTGCCAGTACCAAAGATGTTAAAGTTGCTGCCTACAAAATAGAAGGCGAAACAACTTTTGGACTGCAATTCCACCCTGAAGTATATCATAGTACCGAAGGAACACAAATATTAAAGAATTTTGTGGTTGATGTTTGTGGGTGTGCTCAGGACTGGACACCTGATTCTTTTGTTGAAACAACTGTAGCCGAATTAAAAGCTAAGTTAGGAAACGATAAAGTTGTGTTAGGCTTATCCGGAGGTGTTGATAGTACAGTAGCCGGTGTGCTTTTACACAAAGCCATTGGCGAAAATCTAACTTGTATTTTCGTTGATAACGGATTACTTCGTAAGAACGAGTTCGAAGCTGTGTTGGATTCATACAAACACATGGGATTAAATGTGATTGGTGTGGATGCCAAAAAAGAATTTTTGGGTGAGTTAGACGGAGTTTCTGATCCTGAAACAAAACGTAAGATTATTGGTCGCGTATTCATCGAAACGTTTGATGTGGAAGCACACAAAATACAAGATGTAAAATGGTTGGCTCAGGGAACTATCTATCCTGATGTGATTGAGTCTGTTTCCGTAAACGGACCGTCAGCAACCATTAAATCACACCACAACGTGGGAGGTCTTCCTGAGAAGATGAACCTTAAAATTGTTGAGCCATTAAATCTGTTATTTAAAGATGAGGTTCGCAGAGTAGGTAAAGCTTTAGGTATTGATGATTCTTTATTAGGTCGTCACCCATTCCCGGGACCAGGTTTAGCTATTCGTATCTTAGGTGATATCACTGCTGAAAAGGTAGCTTTACTTCAGGAAGTGGATTATATTTTCATTCAAGGATTAAAAGATAGCGGATTGTACGATCAGGTATGGCAGGCAGGTGCTATGTTATTACCTATTCAATCGGTGGGTGTAATGGGCGATGAGCGTACTTATGAGCGTGTGGTTGCTCTACGTGCAGTAACATCAACTGACGGTATGACAGCTGATTGGGTACATTTACCATACGATTTCTTAGCTCGTATATCAAACGACATCATTAATAAAGTTAAAGGAGTTAACCGCGTAGTTTACGATATCAGCTCTAAGCCGCCTGCAACTATTGAGTGGGAATAGGCCTTGACTTATAAGATATTAAAAGCCGGAAGAAACTTTTTACTTCCGGCTTTTGTTTGTTTATAACATTAGCATTTATATTTTCGTAAGGGGAATAGGTAAACTTTAAAGCAAATTAATATGAAATTAAAAACCGGAATAAGAAAACTGATAATTGCGTTGATAGTGATTAGTGGAGGATGGGTATCAGTTAGTATTCAGGCTCAATCGTTGGATAAAAACCTTCAGAAACTGCAATTAACTTACCAGCTAATCAATTCGTTATATGTAGATACCGTAAATGATACTAATTTAGCTGAAGAGGCAATTGCTGGTATGCTAAAAAGTTTAGATCCGCATTCTGTATATATATCAGCCGATGAGGTAGCTGCCATGAATGAACCTTTGGATGGTAGTTTTGATGGAATAGGTATTCAATTTAATATTTTGGAAGACACCTTAATGGTGGTTACTCCATTAATTGGTGGTCCATCTGAAAAGGTTGGGATTGTTGCTGGAGATCGTATTGTGACTATTGATGGTGATAATGTTGCCGGTATTGGAATTAAAAATAGCGATGTATTTAAATATCTGAGAGGAAAAAAAGGAACTAAGGTGAAGTTGGCCATCAATCGAAAAGGTCAGGTCTTGGATTTTACTGTGGTACGAGATAAAATTCCAATTCACAGTGTGGAAGCTGCTTATATGGCTGACCCCAAAACAGCCTATATTAAAATTACACGTTTTGCTTTAACTACCCATAAAGAATTTTTGGATGCTTTAAATAAGCTGGAAGATGAGAATTATGAAAATATGATCATTGACCTTCGTGGAAACGGTGGTGGTTATTTAAAAGCAGCTATTGATATTGCTGATGAATTAATCGGTTCAGATAAGCTTATTGTATATACGCAAGGTTTAAATAGTGAACGCAGAGAGCATCATGCGAAAAAAAGAGGTCGATTTGAGAAGGGTAAATTGGTTGTATTGATGGATGAAGGTTCAGCTTCTGCCAGCGAGATTGTTGCTGGTGCTGTTCAGGATTGGGACCGTGGAATTGTTATTGGTCGCCGTAGTTTTGGAAAAGGATTAGTGCAACGTCCGTTTGATTTTCCTGATGGATCGATGATTAGACTTACTATTGCTAAGTATTACACACCCTCAGGTAGATGTATTCAAAAAGATTATAGTGGAGGAGAAGAAGAATATCGATACGAAATAGGAAATCGTTATTTGCATGGTGAGATGGCTAATGTAGATAGTATCCACTTCGACGAAACTCTGAAATACGAAACAAAAGTTAGTCATCGCACAGTATACGGAGGAGGTGGTATTATGCCTGACGTTTTTGTACCAATGGACACAACTATGTATTCCGATTATTATCGCGATTTGGTTGCATCAGGTACGGTTAACAGGGTTATCCTGACTTATGTAGATAACAACAGAGAATTACTAAAGGCAAGTTATAGTAGTTACGATCAATTCAATAGTGACTTTGAAGTGTCAGAAACTTTGGTGGAAGAGCTTATTAAAGAAGGCGAGGAAGAAGAAATTGAGCGAAATGATGAAGAATTGGCTGCGTCGGAAAAGTTAATGATGACACAGTTAAAAGCATTGATTGCACGAGATTTGTTTTCTACCTCAGAATACTTCGAAACTATCAATAGCCTATCAAGCGATTATACTAAAGCATTGGATATTTTATCCACTAAAAAAGATTACGCCCAGCTGTTAAAATAAAATGTTAGAATATATTAAGATGTATGGAATGGGAGCGGCCGGAACTCTGGCTTCTCTCATTTATTTGTATTATTCAATTCGTGAAAAAGTTTGGCTTTGGCCCTGGGGTATAATTGCCTCTGCATTATCTATATGGGTTTTCTTTAGCACTCGACTTTATGCCGATATGAGTCTGCAATTTTATTATTTAATTGTCAGCTTCTATGGGTGGTGGTACTGGACATCTTCTGCCATGCGTAAAAATAAAGAGGAAGTACCTATTAATAAAGTAAGTAAAAAGCAAGTGCTTCATCTATCATTGATTGGCTTGGGTATATACCTGGTTCTTTTGGTAGCTTTGTTAAAAATACCATTAATGTTGGAAATTGCCGGATCGGAAATGCCATACCTTGATGCAGCAACAACGGCAGCTTCATTTATGGCTACCTGGATGCTGGCCCGTAAAATAATTGAGCATTGGTTGATATGGATCGTTGTTGATTTGGTTTCAATGGTCATGTATTTATATAAGGCCAGTGTTTATGGAAGTTCCACAGATTTGTATTTTTATAGTTTCTTGTTTTTGATCTATACAATTGGAGCATATTGGGGCTATAAACAATGGCAAAAAATAATGGTAAGTGAGAAGAAAGCCTGAAGATAAAATATTTGTGGTAATGACAGGTCCGGAGTCATCCGGCAAAACATTTTTGTGCGATGAATTATCAAAACACTATAAAACCTGTTGGAAGCCGGAATTTGCACGTGAATATGTAGAAAACTTAACCAGAAACTATACTTTTAAGGATGTAGAGATAATTGCCAGAAAGCAAATAGATCAATATAATGAAGCCATTGATGAAGGGCAATCCATAATTTTTTTTGATACGTTTTTGATCATTACAAAAATATGGTTTACCTATGTTTATAATCAATGTCCAATGTGGCTGCATCGCAGTATTAAAAATCTTAAAATAGATTTGTATTTATTATGCAGCCCCGATATCCCCTGGATAAAGGATGGAGTAAGAGAAAATGGCCATGTAAGAGAAGAATTATTTCAATTATATAAACAAGAACTGGAGTATTATGGTTTTAATTATGCCATAGTTAATGGGGCAGAAGAAAGTAGAAAAAAATTAGCAATTCAGCATATTAACCGTATTTTAACACAAACCGAGGTATGACAAATAATCAGACATCAGCCATTGTAAAGAGAGCCATTGATGAATTGTCAAAAGAGCAGTCGTATAAATCAGTCTGCCATCAGAAGGTACAAGAGCATCGGATGCCATCTATTAATTCATTGGCTCAGATTGTTAATTTAGCCAGAGAAATTATTTTTCCGGGTTATTTTGATGATACTGCAATGAATTCAAACAGTATTGGGTATTACATTGGTGTGAATACCGAAAAACTGTATGCTTTATTGGCAGATCAAATTATGGCTGGTTTATGTTTTGAGTGTGCAGGGGCTGAGCCTATGGATGAAACAGAGGTGCATAAGATATCTCATCAGCTGGCGGCTGAATTTGTAGCTCAATTGCCAGAAATTCGTCGCATATTGGCCACAGATGTAGAGGCTGCCTTTTTAGGTGATCCTGCCGCTAAAAGCAGGGGTGAGGTTATCTTTTGTTATCCGGCTATCAGGGCTATTTCAAATTATAGAATTGCCAATGCTCTGGTAAATATTGGCGTTCCTCTTATTCCTCGAATTATCTCGGAAATGGCACATAGTGAAACTGGTATCGACATACATCCAAAAGCCGTTATAGGAGAATACTTCTCAATTGATCATGGTACGGGTGTTGTGATTGGTGCTACATCTATTATCGGCAAAAATGTAAAACTTTTCCAGGGGGTTACCTTAGGTGCTAAAAGTTTTCCATTGGATGATGATGGCAATCCAATTAAAGGAGTACCCCGACATCCAATTATTGAAGATGATGTGGTTATTTATGCACAGGCCACAATTCTTGGACGAATTACGGTAGGAGCTAATTCTGTAATCGGAGGTAATGTTTGGGTTACTAATTCTGTAACTCCCAATTCAAAACTGGTGCAGTTTAAACCGCGAGACCTTCTATATTCAGAGGGTGGAGGGATATAGATATGTAAATGAATAAAGCTTTTATCAGTAATATTTGCAGCTTAATCATAAAATAATCACTGCCTCAGGCAAATTGTGTAAGTTTATTAAATTAACAAAGGCGAAGTCTTTGGGTTATTTTTTTATATTTGTAAGGGTAATTGACCAAACAGAATGGGGTTCGAACTGAAAAATTGGTATACAGAAAAAAAACAAGGTGAAGTGGTGCTTGAATATAATGGCAGCATTACCTCCGAGTTGATTTCGGAAGCCTTAGATTCTATTGAGAATAGCCTCAATTTAAAGAATGAGAAGAACAGGGTTCGAAAAAAGGTGTATAATGTGTTTGTAGAGTGTTTGCAAAATCTTTATCACCATGTAGATTACCCGCCATTAACCGCTCCTGTAGAGCAAGAAAGTAATTTTGGGATTATTATATTAAGCAAGGATGGTACTTTTTACAGAATATCAACGGGTAATTTTGTTAAAAAGGAGAAATTAAATTATATTAAAGATCGGATTGATCAAGTTAATTCGCTTTCGGACGAGGAAGTGCGAATGTTGTACCGTGACATCCTTAGCAACGAGGAATTTTCTGACAAAGGAGGTGGAGGTTTAGGAATGTTGGATATTGTTAGAAAAACCGGAAATAAGTTAGAGTATTATTTTTATGAATTTGATGATGAATACATCTTCTTTTCGTTAGATGTATACATTAGTTAAACCGTTTAATTGCCAATATGGAAACAATTATTCGTGAGGGGACACCGAAAACACCTTATGTAAGACTGGATGGAGAGAATGGCTTAGTTGAAATAAAAGGCCGTTCAATTCCTGAGAATTCAGTTGAGTTTTATAAGCCTATTATTGATTGGTTAGAGAAATTTGGAGATGAACCTGCTGAAGAAACAGGGGTGAATATACAATTAGAGTATTTTAATACGAGTTCTTCTAAATGTATACTCGATATTTTTAAGCGCTTGGAATTAATTCATAAAAAAGGCAATAGAGTAGAGATCAACTGGTATTACGAAGAGGATGATGAGGATATGTTTGAAGCTGGTGAAGATTATCAGTCAATAATCAACATACCTTTTAAGATGATTGAAATGGAAGAGTAATTCTTTGAAATGAATAATGTCAAAAGCTGGTGGATAAATTTATTCATCAGCTTTTTTATGCTTCTCAATGTAGGTATTAAACTTGTCTTTAAAATATCCCCCTAATTGAAACAAGCGAGGTAAAGTTCGTACATATAAGCTCATAAACAGTACTACATTAATAAGCCATATGATTATTAAATTGGCATTAAAAGTGTCTATTTTCCAATTGCCTAACTTTTTACTTGGGGCTAAAAAGTGAGCCTTTAATAATGGTTTTTCCGGATCTTGAAATATAGGATCTACCTTTTGCCATAACTCACCTTTATATTCTATAATTTTATTGGCAAAAAACTGGTTGGTGTTACGCACAAAACGTTCCAAATCTTCATTGTGATTTTCATTTTTTAAAGCAATAAACGCGGCTCTTTTCTCAGGATCAGAGTTTAATTGATGCTTTTTTAAATCTTGTTGTTTATCTGCTGTGTTATATAAATTCTTATAAAAGACTTTTAAAGCATCAAGCTGTTTCCGGGCTTGCAGTAAAATTGAATCGTTTAAATTACTTAATTCCGGTATCAGTAATGACTGATTTCTTTTTGGATAAAGACTATTGTGCTTAGTTAGTTCCGTATTTATAATTTCTAACGAGTACTCAGCTTTCTCTTTCTTTTCACTATTGTTTAATGAGCGCTCAATGGTGGATAGGTGGTTGTATAGTGCTGGTAACCAGTATTCTTTTCTGTAATTGGCCTGGCTTTTGAGTTTGTCGGTTGTATAAAAAATACTTTCATAAGCATTATCCTTAAATTGGGCAACAGCAAGGGCCTCAAAGCTCCATCGTGCAGTTATTAATTCACCGTAAAAAGGAATTTTTTCCGGAGTACTCAGATTTGGGTTTAAGCGGTCAAAGCTAATAAAAACACCACTTAAAATAAGTTGTGGAATAATCAGGAAGGGGATGGTAATATATACATTCACGGTTTTCTTAAACGAATCAGATATATTTAACCCCAGTAAGTTTGCAAAGGAGGCGGAACTAAAGAATATCAACCAGTACTCCCAATACATGCCTTTTAACTCAATGATGGTGTTGGCTATTAAAACAAACATTAATGACTGAATAGCTGATAAGCCTCCGAGTAATATGAATTTCGAAAACAGATAACTTGAGCGACTCAGGTTAAGAAAAGATTCACGTTTTAGTAACTTTCTATCGTTGATGATTTCCTCTGCACTTACTGTTAATCCTACAAAAATGGCAATGATAATTGCCATAATGATGTAAATGGTTATGTTGGGATTATTGGCAAAGGTATAACCGCTTGTATTGCTGCTATCAACATTATGGTATTTGATAATGCTTGATAATATTAATGCTAATATCGGTGTTTCAAGTAGGTTTATAATCAAGTATTGTCGATTAGCAAACTTTGACAATAAGTCTCTTTTTAAGAAGATAAAAAGTTGCTTAAGTTTTCCCGGAATCCTGAATGATATGCTTGGTAATGATATTGGTTTTTCAAAATGGTTAGAATGGTTCAATTCTGATCCTTCGTGAAATAGGTGATACCATTCTGAAGGTTCTATTTTTCGGGTTGATGTAAAGTTGCCATATTCATCAAGGATACGTGCATTTACTATGTTTAAAATTTGCTCTGAATTAACATTACCACAGGTTGGGCATTCACTTTCATCGCGATTGACATGGTTAATGCAGGCTTTAAAATAATTGACACTTTCAACCGGATCGCCATCATAAATGAGGTAGCCGCCCGTATCCAATACCAATAATTGGTTGAACATTTTAAAAATGTCGGAAGAGGGTTGATGGATAACTACAAAAACCAGTTTTCCTTTGATGGAAAGTTCTTTTAGCAGATCCATAATGTTATCCGAATCCCTTGATGATAAACCTGAAGTTGGTTCGTCAAGGAATAGAATAGCAGGTTCTCTGATTAATTCCAGAGCTATATTCAATCTTTTACGCTGACCGCCGCTGATTTTCTTGTTGAGAGGGCTGCCAACTTTCATAAAACGAATATCGTATAGGCCTAAGGCTCGTAATAACTTTAGTACTTTTCGTTGAATTTGAAATTCAGGTAAATCATCAAAGCAAAGCTTGGCATTGTAGTATAAGTTCTGATAGACTGTTAACTCCTCAATCAAAAGGTCGTCTTGAGCTACATATCCAATTAAACCTTCTATTTTGGATTTTTCTTTATGTATATCAATGTCATTTATCAGAACCTGACCTTTTGTGGGCTGATTGATTCCACTTAAAACATTAACTAACGTACTTTTCCCGGCTCCACTGGCTCCCATAATTCCAACCAGCTTACCTGAGCGTGAACTGAAATTGGTTTTTTGAAGTCCAATACTGGTTTTGTTAAAATGGTATTCTACATTCTTACAAGAAAATTCAATGGGAGAATGAATACTATCATCCACAAACTGACCAATCACATCGCTATAGAATATGGGTTCAATACGTTTGTTGCGTAAAGAACTGCCAGGTCGTAAAATTTGAACTCGTTGATCACTTACCAGCTGGCCATTCATATATAAATCATGACTTCCTTTGAACTTAAAGACAAAGAGGCTCACTGATTTAACATGTAATATGCGTAACTCACCTGTTAAATTCTCCCAGAATAAATGACGGTGATGCTCATTGTTATATTGTACTTTGTTGTTTACTATAACAACATCTTGCGAGTCAGGAGTTTCTTCAAACTGGCTGGTGATAAAACCTATGATGGAATCGTATTCTTCCTCGGGTAAGTTAAATGTTTGAGCAACAGTTTCAATAAACTCACGCTCATAATCACTCATTCCAAAATCAATGTTCAGGAACTCGATAAGTTGAATGAATACAATTATTTTTTGATAGTAAGTTAAGGCTTCATTTATTTCGGTAGCAATTTTTAAGACCTTAACGGAGCTGGCAGAGTGCCTTTTTCTGAATTTTTCTTTATCACTTAATCGTTGTTCATGCTCTTCGTATAATTGATCGTAGAGCTTGAGGTACTCTTCAATTAATTGCTTGTTGAGCTGTTGACTAAGAAATGATTTTACAATGAAGCGTCGGGACTGGCTTTCCGTACGAGGGAATGCTATAAGTGCAAATAATTGTATTAAAGCTTTTAATATTTCTTCACTCATACAACAAGCCTACTTCAAAAAAAAACTGCCTAAACAGGCAGTAGTGAATATTTTATTGCTCTAAACTTTTGAAGCCTACCATCATTAAAGCAATGCCTGATGTGGTTTTTTCTGTATCTAATCTAGCTTCTACAATGCATTCAACCGATCCCTCAATTTTAAAATCCCAATAACTGGAAGAATCGTAATTTTCATTACTGAATAAAAGGTTTCGTTCTTTATCGTAGACAGAAAATAAAATGGTTCCCTCTTTATGGCTGCTGGTAACTACTCTGTACAAACTGCCAGCAAAGAAAGTTGTATGAAACTCTGCAACTTCATCGCCTGTTAAAAAGGCTTTAAAAGGCTGGCCGCTAGCAATAAATGGCGACTTAAGCTGATTAAGGCAACTTGTGAATAATACGTCTTCCTGAGAATTTAACTTAAACGGCAACAACACCAAAGTTGCAATCAGGAAGAGAGTAGTTAGGCTTCGTTTCATTTTTGTGTTATTTAATGAGGTTGTTTCGTTAATATACTAATTTTGATAGAACGAATTTTTCCGAAATATATCTAAAAGTTTGTAAAAAGCCCAACATATCTGTAATAAAACATCAGATGGTGGTTGTTATTTTTTATTATTAGTGCCATAATTTTAGATGTTTATAGCTGTTTTCTCCTTTTTTACTTAAACACTAAGGTATCTCATTGTTTGTTTCACATATTTTCTGCAATTATGCATTCCTGAATAAATGGATCAATCGTTAAATTATTAATATAAACTATGAGAAAGGTATTTTTATTGCTTTTGTTGGCGGTAGTTACTGTTAATTTATCGGCCCAATTAAGCCTTGAAGATGTAATATCCGGAGGAAAGAATTTCTATAAATACTACATGTTTTCCTATAATGCCAAGTTTAAAGGAGAAAGTAATGATTTGGTGTTTCAACAGAAAGACAGTGTTTTTTTTCAACCGATTAATAAGCAAGAAAGAGTTTTTGGATTTGACCGTGTTGCACTAAATGAGATTTTGGTTGAAAATGGTTTGGATGAAATAAAATATTTGCCAAGTGTTAGCTGGGAGAGTTCATCTGAAATTAGCTTTGCAACCCGCGAAGGGTATTATTATCTGAATCTTGATTCAAAATCAGTTAATTATATTGCAAAGCCCGAGGATGCTGATAACGTTGATTGGTTAACTATTAAAAAGCAATTAGCATACACAAAGGGTAATAACTTATATATATATGCCAACGGATCAGAACAACAAGTGGCTGTTTCGAATGAAGAAGGTATTGTATACGGGACATCGGTGCACCGAAACGAGTTTGGTATTCATAAAGGAACATATTGGTCGCCCGATGCTTCAAAACTAGCTTTTTACAGAAAAGATGAGACAATGGTTTCTGATTATCCATTGGTGAATGTAGAAGAGCGTGTTGCTGAGTTGGAAAATATAAAATATCCGATGGCAGGAATGACCAGTCATGAAGTAACCATTGGTATTTATGATTTAAGCACTAAGCAAACTATTTATTTAAATACAGGAGAACCAAAAGATAGATATTTTACTAATGTTTGTTGGTCGGCTGACGGTAGGTTTATTCTAATAGCCGAATTAAATCGCGGTCAGAATCATATGCACCTAAATAAATATGATGCTTCAACCGGTGAGTTTGTTTCCACCTTATTCGAAGAAAAAGATGATAAATGGGTGGAGCCTCAACATCCTGCATTATTTATTCCGGGTAAAAATGATCGATTTATCTGGCAAAGTGTAAAAGGTGGTTACAATCATTTGTATGTATATGATTTAAATGGTAAGCTGATAAAACAACTTACCAAAGGCGAATGGGAAGTTACAGATGTTTTGGGGTTTGATGATAAAGCCAAAAATATTTTTATCACCTCAACCAAAGAAAGTCCATTGGAAAGTCATGCTTATAAAGTGAGCCTGTCATCCGGTAAGATGAATAGAATAACTGCTGCTGAAGGAGCACATAGAGTGCTTATAAGCAAGGATGGTAAGTATGCTATTTCAAACTACAGTTCACTTGATCAACCTATGAGAACAGTACTGTATTCAACCAATGGAAAGGAATTGCAGGAATTACACCAAGCTAAAAATCCATACGAAGAGATGGAGGTTGGTGACATTAAGATGGTTGAATTATCAACCAAAGATGGAGAAACTCCCTTG
This sequence comes from Carboxylicivirga linearis, assembly GCF_018271995.1. Taxonomy (GTDB): domain Bacteria; phylum Bacteroidota; class Bacteroidia; order Bacteroidales; family Marinilabiliaceae; genus Carboxylicivirga; species Carboxylicivirga linearis. Next base: position 86,624 of record NZ_JAGUCO010000018.1, on the reverse strand, counting down.
TATGGACGAATGGTTTTACCAACTAACTTCGATCCATCTGAAAAATATCCTGTAATTGTTTATGTGTATGGTGGGCCGCATGCACAAATGGTTCAGAATAGATGGCAAGGTGGAGCGCGCGGCTGGCAGCTGTATATGGCTCAAAAAGGATACATTGCGTTTACACTGGATAACAGAGGAACTCCATATAGAGGAAAAGATTTTGAACAGGCTATTCATCGTCAGTTGGGAACTTTGGAAGTGGAAGATCAGATGCAGGGAATTGAGTATTTAAAATCCTTACCTTATGTAGATGCTGATCGTATTGGTGTACACGGCTGGAGTTATGGTGGTTTTATGACTACAACACTTATGACTGAGCATCCTGAGGTATTTAAAGTGGGAGTTGCCGGTGGACCGGTAATTGATTGGAAGTATTATGAAATTATGTATGGCGAGCGTTATATGGATACGCCTCAGGAAAATCCGGAAGGATACGCAAAAGCCAATCTTAATAATAAGGTAAATCAGCTGGAGGGACGTCTTATGATTATTCATGGAGCAATTGATCCAACTGTAGTTTGGCAGCATAGTTTAACATTTGTTCGCGAATGTGTAAAAAATGGAGTACAGCTTGATTATTTTGTTTATCCCCGTCATGAGCATAATGTAAGAGGACATGATCGCATTCATTTGATGGAGAAAGTGAGTCGTTACTTTGAGGATTTCTTATAAAGAAAAATAAAAAACAACTTAAGAGAGGTGATTGAATTTCAATTACCTCTTTTTTATTGGAAAGAATTCATTCTTCTATTTAAAGGTATCTTGTTTAGGTGCTTCGGGAATAAAATCATCAAAGCGAGGAATGGATTCTCCACTAATTCTCAGGTCAAAAGGAAATTCTCCTTCCGGTAATAATGGAAGCCAGGCTAAACGAATTTCAATGGAATTAAAAACCAGTTTATTATTAATGAATCGGATGGCACCTCCTAAACTAGCCTGATAGTTTTGTTTGAATAAATTACTTCCATCACCAATAATACCAAAATCGGCAAAATTCAAAAACATAATATTAAACCCCATAAAACGATGCTGCGTAAACAACACGTTTTCGGTCTTGATTATTAATCTTTCTACTCCTTTGATTTCTTTATCTCTAAAACTGTTTATACCGCCTGCTTTTTCGGTAAGTAGCAAGTATTCATTCGGGTATCGATTAAAACCTTTTATGTATTTAACTTCAAAAAAGTTCCTGAACTGATTCACACCCATGTCAAACAAACGACTAATGTATTTACCTCTAATACTTACTTCTCCCTGCTCGCTTCTCCCTGCATTAAAAAAAGAACCGGCTCCAAAGCTACCATAAAAATAGCCCTTGTTAGGTATAATGGCTTTTCCAAACGAAAACTCACCTCTAAAATAAGGGCGATTCTTTGAAGGCATCTTATTAATACCATAGGTTAGGGTTGTCATAAATCCATGCGGAACGTCTTCTGTACGATCATAATTATAAATCTTATTATTCTGATAATAATTACGTTTTGAAAAGGTAACAGAACCAAAATAAAAATAATTGGATGCCAGTGGGGCATTGTGAGATAACGAATCCGGGACGTCGTAAAACTCAGAGTGCGAATATTGCCCAATGAGATAAAGGTGTGATCGGTCGAAATAATTATCGGTATTAATTTCAAAGGATCGGCCTAACCAAAGATCAGTAAATTGATAGTTCAGTTCGTTTTTCCATTCAGTTTGAGTATAGGCCGGATGGCGATTATTTCGAAAGGAGCGATTGTATAATATTCCACCTGCATATTTAATATCAGAGATATAAAAATTCCGATCAGCTCTGAAAGATAAAGAATGATCTTCTATCATATTGGAATAATTCGCTTCTAAGTCAATTCTGGATCGATTAAAATTATTAATGCTCAATTGCTCTTTGTTACCAACCCGTTGCCCAAAATCGTAGGCAGAAGTATGTGAAAAACCAACCCCATTACCCGTAAGGTTTCTAGAGTAAAGAGTAATCTCCGGAGATGACAGATTGCCTCCTGTAGAAAATGCGTGAGGGTATCGATCGCGTGTTATTACTTGTAAATCAACCTTTGTAGTGTCATCTTTGTTGAGGAGGACCACAATTCTTGAATCAGCAATAAAATTAATTTGGCGCAGCACACGCTCACTTTCAAACACATCCCGGGGATCAAAAGGAGCCCCAGCCACCATGGTCAGATTTTTTCGGATAATACGTTTTGAAGTTGCAAATCTTAAATTGTTACCTGTTCGCTCAATCCACTGCTGTGCTTGTCTTGTTGTATCATAGATGGAAGTTCCAAACGGGTCAAGACGAGTAATGTGAATATTGGCTATAGTTTTTTGGCTAAGTCGTTTGTATTCCTTAAGGTAATCAATGGTGTTATCGTTCGAGCTTGAATCTTGTTCGTTTCTAATTAAAAGGCCGCCTACCCATTCATTAAATTTGTTTTTCGTTCTGCGTTGATTGATGTAATCCAAAATAGGATCCGAATTTCTTAAGGTATCGGATTGTTTTTCGAATGATAGAGGTAAAACAGTAATTATGGTATCGCTTTTAACCGTATCGGTCGGAAATAATTCAATGTGCCGGCCCCAAGCTTCAGTTTGCGGAATACAAAGTATAGCGACTATTATATATAGGATGAGCCTTTTCATTGGTTAGAATTACTATGTAAAAATACGTCTTCCTTTGGAATTGCGTTTCTATTTTCTGACAATTCGTCGTGTGTTTTGTTGTAAACCTGAAATAATGACCTTGTTTTGAGTTGGTTAAGTGCCATAATGACTTGAAATATAGTTTGGTAGAAGTTTTGATAGTTGTTGGGAAAACAGACTAATTATGAACTTGAAGAATTTTACAATAAAAGCTCAGGAAGTTATTCAACAGGCAGCACAAATAGCCGTTGGAAAACAGCACCAGGCAATAGAACCTGGTCATTTGCTGATGGCTGTTCATCAGGTTGATCAGTCAATAATTGATTTCCTGGTTAAGAAAAACGGATTGAATGACTATACTAATGTCTTAAATTCGGTAATTGAATCCTATCCAAATGTTGCGGGAGGAGAGCCTTATCTTTCCCGTCAATCATCTGATGTATTGCAAAAAGCTACAGACGCATCAAAAAAGCATGGTGATCAGTTTGTGAGCCTTGAGTTTTTGCTGCTGGGATTGTTGCAAGTGAAGAGTGATGTTTCGTCAATGTTGAAGGATGCAGGTTTGACCGAAAAAGGCTTGATTGCTGCCATTGAAGAGTTACGACAGGGAGCGAAGGTAAACAGTGCAACAGCAGAAGATACCTATCAGACATTAAATCGTTTTGCCATTAACCTGAATGAGCGTGCGCGAAACGGTAAACTTGATCCGGTTATTGGTCGTGATGAAGAAATTCGCCGTGTTCTTCAAATTCTATCACGAAGAACAAAGAACAATCCTATTTTGGTTGGTGAGCCTGGTGTTGGAAAAACAGCCATTGCCGAAGGTTTGGCGCAACGTATAATCAATGGCGATGTACCCGAAAACCTGAAAAGTAAAGAGATATTCTCCTTGGATATGGGAGCGCTGGTGGCCGGAGCAAAATACAAAGGTGAGTTTGAAGAGCGTTTAAAAGGAGTAGTGAAAGAGGTTGAAAATGCCGATGGTGAGATTATCCTTTTTATTGATGAGATACATACTTTGGTAGGTGCAGGTAAAGGAGAGGGAGCGATGGATGCTGCTAATATTCTAAAACCAGCTTTGGCACGTGGTGAACTACGAGCTGTTGGAGCAACTACTTTAGGAGAGTTTCAGAAATTCTTTGAAAAAGACAAGGCTTTGGAACGTCGTTTTCAGATGGTAATGGTGAATGAACCCGATGTGTTGAGTTCTATTTCCATTCTTCGTGGTTTGAAAGAACGATATGAAACTCACCATAAGGTTCGGATTAAAGATGAGGCAATAATATCTGCAGTTGAGTTGTCTGACAGATATATTTCAGATCGCTTCTTACCAGATAAAGCCATTGATTTGATGGATGAAGCTGCCAGTCGTTTGCGATTGGAGATGAATTCGGTTCCTGAAGAGGTTGATGAAGTGGAACGACGTATCAAGCAGTTGGAGATTGAGCGAGAGGCTATCAAACGAGAGAACGATAAAGTGAAGCTGGAATATCTTAATCGTGAGATTTCAGATTTGAAAGAAGAACGTACGGGATTGCGCGCTGCATGGGAAGCAGAAAAAGCCTTGATTGATAAGATTCAGCAAAATAAAAGTGATATAGAGCATTTTCGTTTTGAAGCCGACAAAGCAGAGCGCGAAGGTTTGTATGATAAAGTGGCTGAACTTCGTTACGGACGTATAAAAGAAGCCGAAGAGAATATAGATAGGTTAAAAGAGGAGTTGGCTGATCTGCAGAAAGAGAATGTGATGATTAAAGAGGAGGTAGATGCTGAAGATGTAGCTCATATTGTTAGTCGCTGGACAGGTATTCCGGTATCAAAAATGGTGAAGTCTGAGAAGATGAAGTTATTGGTATTGGAAGATGAATTACATAAACGTGTTATAGGTCAGAATGAAGCTATTGATGCTGTGGCTAACGCTGTTCGCCGCAGTCGTGCTGGATTACAGGATGCCAACCGGCCAATCGGATCGTTTATCTTTCTGGGTTCAACAGGAGTGGGTAAAACCGAGCTGGCAAAAGCTTTAGCGGAGTTTCTGTTTGATGATGACAATCAGATGACCCGTATTGATATGTCGGAATATCAAGAGCGTCATTCGGTATCGCGTTTAATTGGAGCGCCTCCCGGATATGTGGGTTATGATGAAGGTGGTCAGCTAACCGAAGCAGTTCGTAGAAAACCTTATTCGGTGGTGTTGTTAGATGAAATCGAAAAAGCGCATCCCGATGTGTTTAATATCTTGCTTCAGGTATTAGATGATGGTCGATTGACGGATAATAAAGGGCGCGTAGTCGATTTCAAAAATACCATTGTAGTAATGACATCCAATACAGGATCGCATTTAATTCAGCAGCGATTGAGCGATAACACAGAATTATCGCACGATAAAATAGAAAGCACTAAAAACGAAGTGTTTGAATTGTTGAAACAAACTATACGACCCGAGTTTTTGAACCGTATTGATGAGGTGATCATGTTTACACCTTTATCAAAAGAGGAGATTACCCAAATTGTTGAATTACAGTTTAAATCACTGAAAAAGCGTTTGGCAACCATGGATGTGTCAATCAACATGACGGATGCAGCCACAGATTGGATCGCCTCAGCAGGTTATGACCCATTGTTTGGTGCCCGTCCAATAAAACGTGCTTTGCAGCGTTATTTAGTCAATGATCTTTCTAAAAGCCTATTGGCTGACGAGATTAGTAAGGATGCCGAAATTGTAGTTGATGTGGATAACGAAAAATTGGTGTTCAAGAACAGAGGTTAATAGAAAAGGCATAGTTTGAAAAACGCAATATGTTGTTTAAAGGTCGGTTAGCGAGAGTTAGCCGACCTTTTTTTATGGGGATAAATACTAACGTGTAATGTAGCTTAGTAATTAATGAGAAAAATCATGAATATTGTAATTGTCACAAAAACAGTTGTTAACGGCGTGTTTTCTTGAGAATTGTAAAAAACATGTTGTATAATATATGCTTGGAAGGCTTGATTTATAAGAGAAAATTTATATTTGAAGAAATATTTCTTTAATTAATATCTATGGAATTGAAAATAAAGGCTCAGGCAGGAAGTTTTGAGTCGAGTGATGTTCTGATTATGGTAGAGCCACAGCCAACAGGTGTTGGACGTAAAATTGAATTGGAGTCAATTGTTATGCAGCAGTTTGGCGACGATTTGCTTAATCAGATTCATCGCGATTTGGATGCTTTGGGCATTGATGATATCAGAGTGATTATTAATGATAAAGGAGCACTTCCTCCAACCATTTCGGCTCGTTTAGAAACAGCATTGAAACGATCAGCAGGTTTGCAAGCCGGTACCTTAACCTAATAAATAATGGAACAAAAAATTAGAACCTTTAAACGTCGGACTATGCTGTATATTCCGGGTAATAATCCGGCAATGCTTCAGCAGGGAAGTGTATACGGCGCCGATGGTGTTTTGCTGGATTTGGAAGATGCAGTGGCTCTGAACCAAAAAGATGCCGCTCGTATTCTGGTTTCTCATATGCTTCAGTATGTATCTTACGAAGGTTGTGAGGTTACCGTACGCGTCAATCATATTGATACTCCATTTGGAGAAGAAGATTTAAAACAAATTGTTCCTCTTCAACCCGATGCTATACGTTTACCTAAAGTAGAAACGATTGACGAAATTAGTCGCATCATTCAATTAGTTGAAGATATTGAGAATGCTCATGAATTACCTCATGATAAAATGAAAATTCATGTGATGATTGAAACGGCTTTAGGAGTTCAGAATGTATATGATATTGCCAATTATTCGTCTCGTATTGATGCTATTTCAATTGGTGGTCAGGATTTGGCTGCCGATATGCAATTGGTAAAAACCAATGATGGTATTGGTATTGATTATGCCCGAAAGCAAATTGTAATGGCTGCAAAAGCATGTAAAATTGATGTTTTTGACACCGTTTATGTTGATGTTGAGAATGAAGAGGGCTTAAGAGAAGAAGCAGAATACATTAAGAAGCTGGGTTTTACGGGTAAGGCCATTATCAATCCACGTCAGATAGAGATTGTGAACGAAGTGTTTACACCTACTGAAAAAGAAATACGAAAAGCAGCTAAAATAGTAAAGGCCTTTGAGCGAAATAAAAAAGAAGGTATTGGCGTTTTTGCAGTGGATGGAAAAATGGTGGATGCTCCGGTAGTGCAGCGTGCCCTCAGAGTTTTAGAAATGGCTGATATTGATGTAGCCGATATTTAACTTTTAAACCAATCATTGTGAAAAATATATTGCAAAGAGAAATACCTGAAACACTTGAAGGAATAGGGGAGATAGAACCCTTTCAGGGGGCATTTACAAAATTACGAAAAGGATGGATGGAAGAGGAAACGGTTCCACCACCCAATAAAGCAAAGATGCCGCACTCGAGTAAGATGTGTAGTAATCTTAAGGAAGCTGTTATTCGCACCAATCCCCGTAATGGAATGACGGTATCTTTTCATCACCATTTACGAGGAGGTGATAGTATTTTAGTTGAAACGATTAAAATTCTGGCTGAGCTTGGTATTAAAGATATTACTTTGGCATCAAGTAGTTTAACCTCGGCTCACGAACCCATTTTACCTTATCTGAAAAATGGTACCATTACTCAAATTTATTCAAGTGGTATTCGTGGCGAAATTGGGGAGGCTGTTGCCAAAGGTGTAATGCCAAAGCCTTTTGTGATTCACTCACATGGAGGACGCGTACGAAGTGTTCATACTGGTAAAATCAAAATTGATCTAACGGTAATTGCGGCATCAGCTGCCGATATTGAAGGTAACTCTACCGGAGCGCATGGTCCATCGGCTTTTGGTTCAATGGGATATGCAGTTATTGATGCTCGTTATGCTCGTCAGGTGGTGGTAGTAACCGATAATATTGTTGATTACCCTTGTGTTCCACAGGCTGTTACTCAAAATTTTGTTGATTATGTAGTGAAGGTGGATTCAATTGGTGATCCATCCAAAATTGCCGGAGGAACCACACGTATTACCAAAGCTCCAATGGATTTGCAAATAGCACGCTTGGCAGCTCAGGTTATTGAGCATTCTGGTGAATTAAAAGAAGGTTTTAGTTTTCAGGTGGGTGCTGGAGGTGCTTCTTTGGCTGTGGCTAAATACATACGTAAAATAATGAAGCAGAAAGTTATTAAAGGGAGTTTCATATTGGGAGGTGTTACTTCTTACGGTGTTGATATGTTGAACGAAGGATTGTTTAAATCTATTTTTGATGTTCAGTCGTTTGATGCAGCAGTTAGTACTTCTTTAATGACTAACCCTTATCATATTGAGATCACTGCCGGTTTATATGCTAATCCGTTTAACTGTGGTTGTATGACCAATAAGCTGGATATTGTGGTGTTGGGTGCTTTGGAGATTGATACTGATTTTAATGTGAATGTGATAACCGGTTCTGAAGGCTATGTTCGCGGTGCCTCAGGTGGGCATAGTGATACGGCTTCTGGTGCAAACTTAACAGTGGTGGTCTGTCCATCATTCCGTGGACGAATTCCTATTGTGAAGGAAAAAGTTCATACTATTGTAACACCTGGTGAAAGCATAGATGTGTTGGTAACAGAGAGAGGTATTTGCGTCAATCCCAATCGCCCTGAATTGAAAGAAAACCTGATTAAAGGAGGGATTGCGGTTAAAGAAATTAAAGATTTGGCAGCTGAAGTTGAGAAGATAACCGGCGTGGCAAAGCCTATTCAAAATGAAGAGCGCATTGTAGGAATAGTTGAATATCGCGATGGAACTGTTATTGATGTAATACGTCAAGTAAAATAGCCTATGCACAATATCCAACCCAACCCAATTATTCAATCACTGTTAAAAGCCAGAGAAGAGCGGTGGCTCAATAAATTAGCACTGGCCAAACATGGTTGGCATGTGGTTAGCCTGCAACTGAATTTGCCCGGATATCCTAAAAATAATGAAACCACCGATCTGTTTGTTAAGCTGATTGATAAGCAGTTTGTACGATTTCTGAAGGCTAATATACTTGGCAAATACAAAGAAGAAAAAAAGAGTTTTATAGATAAGGCAGGTGATTGCGTTTTCTATTTGATTCCGGCTAAAGGAATCGAATCACAGGAGCTTAAGGAGTTGACTGAGCGTTTTGAAGAACGTCATCGATTGGGACGAATTATAGATTTAGATGTATTAGATACCAAGGGAAAGCTAATTAGCTCAGGAAAATCTAAAAAATGCTTTATCTGTGATGAGCCGGCCCATTTTTGCAGAAAAGAAACGAGGCATCCACTTGAAGAGGTGAGGAAGGCGATGTTGGAAGCTATTAGCGCATATCTTGAAAAAGAAAGAATGCAGAATTGCATCAAACGGTTTTCATCATGGGCTGTTAAGGCTTTGCTTTACGAAGTAACTTTAAGCCCCAAACCTGGGTTGGTTTGTCGTTCATCAACTGGAGCTCATTCCGATATGGACTTTTTGAGTTTTATCAATTCAATTTCCGCTCTTACTCCATATTTTCAAGAGCTGGGATGGATGGCTGTTGATATGCAAGGAAATGATATGAGCCAGATACTTCCATTGATTCGTGAGGTTGGATTAAAGATGGAAGAAGCTATGTTTGAGGCCACCGAAAAGGTGAATACTCATAAAGGGGCAATATTCCTGATGGCTTTAAGTATGTTTTCCGCCATAAGAGTTATTTATAAAAAGCGGAAGTTTAAAGCAGGTATTTTTGCTGGAACAGTTCAGCAATTAACCAAAGGTATGATACAGCGCGAGCTGTGTAGTGTAGAGGAGGGCAGTCGTATGACGCATGGTGAATCCTGCTTTTTGCAATTTGGTCTGAAAGGATCAGGAGCTCGTGGTGAAGCCGAGCAAGGTTTACCAACCGTTATGCATCATGCTATGCCATTTATTAAGGAGGCTGAAATATCAATTGAAGCCATAAATGATAAAAACATGTTTGCCATTTTGGCGCCTGTATTGTTAAAGATAATGTCGGTAAATAACGATACCAATGTACTATTTCGTCATGGCGAAGAAGTGTTGGAAGAGTTAAAGAAAAAGTCTGTGTCGGCACTTCTTGAAATGCAGCGGGGAGATCAAATGAAGTATAATGAATTGGTAGAGTGGTGTAATTCAAGTAAGATATCGCCCGGAGGATCTGCCGATTTATTATCAGTAACGCTGTTTTTAAATTTTTGTCAAACAGATAAAGGTTTGTAGTATATATGCTTGAAAATTCAGATTTTAGAATAGAAGAGCCGGATTTAAGCAGTAAGTATGATGTGGATCTGATAAGGAGATTTCTATCTCCTTTAGGGTTTAATTTTGATGCAAGTGCGGTTGATTACTCAATCATTCTATATAATTTAAATGATGATATTGTAGGGGTAGGTTCGTTTCAGGGTAAAGTACTAAAATATTTGGCAGTAGCTCCTCATTTTCGCGAAACAGGTGCTTTTGCTCATATTGCTACCTATCTGACTGAAAGGGTGATGATGGAGCATCAGCAAGCATTTGTTTTTACCAAACCTGAGAATATTAGCCGTTTTGTTGGTTTAGGTTATCATCATATTGCTTCGGCAGAGCCTTTAATAGCAGTGCTGGAGTTTGGTTATTCTAATATTACTAAGTACTGCGAGTATTTGAAGAGTATTAAGAAGCTAAATATTTTAGGTAGAACTGCGGCTATAGTAATGAATTGTAATCCTTTTACGCTTGGTCATCAATATCTGGTGGAAAAAGCAGCTGATGAAAATGAGTTGGTTTATTTATTTGTTGTTGAGGAGGATAAATCAACGTTTTCGTTTGTTGATAGATGGAATATGATACAGGCAGGAGTACAGCATCTTTCAAATGTAATTATGGTAAAAGGCGGAGAGTATATGGTTTCTGAGGCCACTTTTCCTAATTATTTTTTAAAGAATGAATCACAGGATTTAGTAACTCAGAAACAGGCTGAATTAGATATTACCATCTTTTGTAAATATATCGCACCTGTTTTAAATATAAACACTCGTTATGTTGGAACAGAGTGTTATTGTTCTACTACAGAGCAATACAATAATGCATTGAAACATTTGTTGCCCAAGTATGATATTGAATTATACGAAGTGACTCGAAAATCTATTCAATTGAATGATTGTAAAGAATGGGTAAGCGCTTCAAAAGTACGCGAGGCTTTAGCTAAAGGAGATACGAATCGAATGGAGCAGTTTCTTCCAGAAACTACTATTCAGTATCTGCAAAATGGATTGCAGGAACGTGTGAAAGAAAAACTTGAAGTTTGTCAGTTAAGGCATTAAAAAAACCGCTCTAAGGCGGTTTTTTTATTTTATTTCAGATTCGTTATCGTAAATATCAAAAACCTTATCGAGCTTCATTAATGATAAAAGGCTCATAACATCTTTTTGAATTGCACAAAGTTTAAAAGAACCATTGTGCTGTCTGGCAGTTTTTAATGCACTTATCAAAACTCCAATTCCTGTACTGTCAATAAATTTGATGTTTGATAAATTTACCACAAGATTGGCGTTGCCACTTAACTGATCAGTTAATTCGCTTTTAATTTCTGATGCAACAGCAGCGTTAAGTCTGTCAGTGTCTGCCAAAGAGGCAATCAGATGTCCGTTTTGTTCTTTAACTTCCAACATATTTTTGTAATTTCAATTTTCTAGCACTTGATTTAATTCTTTAACAGCTTCATCAACCACCTTGTTGAATTTAACTATTAAATTCTTAATAACCTCTTCATTTTTATTGGATGCGATCCATTCTCTTTTCTCTTCCGGGTAACTTTCAAGCGTTTTCTTTAACTGATCCATTTCCGAAGTTGATTCACCGGTTTCGGTCAGTTTGTCTAAACGCATCTGTTTAGCTACCAGCTCAAGATTTTTAAGATCTATATTACCAAGTTCACTTATTCCCATAGATAAAACTGATGATTTGGCTTTATGGGCAGCTGCTGCAATTTTTTTCCAGTCTTTTTCAGCTAAACCATTGTCAAAATCTTCAGTAAATTCAGGGATTTGCTCAATAAAGATATTTATTAACTCTTCAATAATCTCTTTGCTACCATCGGTAATACTTTCGAGGTAAGCTAAATCAATATGCTTATAGTTTGTGGGCATTTTTGGATAATAATGTTTTGACGCTGAAAAATACAAAATTTTAAACAAAAGTAACTTATTTTGCTAAAATATTAGTTTGTCGTGATAGTTTGGTAGGTATTGATAAATCATTTCTCACTCTGTTAAAAATATGATTTATTTCACTTACGGAGATAAGTTAAGTTAAATATTATCCTTGGTGCTCGAGCTTTACATTTGATTTTAAAACGGATTATTATTTGAGCATACTTATTTCTGATGGCTGTATTTAATGTATTGGATATTAATATATATATGAATGTATTTGTGAATGCTGACAGGTAGTTACTTTACATCCATTTTAATTAGAATTGAAGCTCAAGAAAGTGTAAAAAACATCATAAATTTATATTGACTCGAATCCTTTTTAAGGCAAAAGTTTTTTGTTCATGCGAATAAGCAATATATATCATTTTTCTAGGGTGATTTATTTTTTACATTTGTTCAACAAGCAATAAAATCAAGTGTTGACTTATAGTATTTAACTCTTGTAATAAATAGTAATAATAAGCCATTTATAAATAATAAAAGGATGAAAAAAACTGCCTTTAATGAGTTTCATAAGAATCTGGGTGCCAAAATGGTTTCCTTTGCCGGATATGAAATGCCAATAGAATATTCTGGAATTAATAACGAACATATAACGGTTCGGAATGGTGCAGGCGTATTTGATGTTTCGCATATGGGTGAATTTTGGGTGAAGGGCCCCAATGCTTTAGAATTGGTTCAAAAGGTTACCTCCAATGATGCTTCAAACCTTCAAATCGGGCAGGCTCAATATTCTTGTTTACCCAATGGGAAAGGCGGTATTGTTGATGATTTATTGGTTTATCGTTACGACGTAGAAAAGTACTTGTTGGTTGTAAATGCTGCCAATATTGATAAAGATTGGGCCTGGGTGAATGAACAAAACACGATGGGAGCTGAACTTGAAAATGCATCAGACGAAATATCTCAGCTGGCCATTCAAGGGCCCAAGGCAACTGCAATACTACAAAAGTTAACAGATATCAACCTTTCTGAAATTGAATACTATACTTTTACAATTGGAGCATTTGCCGGAGCCGAAGAGGTAATTATTTCAAATACTGGCTATACCGGTTCAGGTGGCTTTGAATTATATATTTATAATAAGGACGCTGAAAAGGTATGGAAGGCTATCTTTGAGGCAGGTGCCGAAGAAGGAATTTTACCTATAGGTTTAGCGGCTCGTGATACTCTTCGTCTTGAAAAAGGTTTTTGTTTATACGGTAATGATATTGATGATACAACTTCACCAATTGAGGCCGGTTTAGGATGGATTACTAAATTTAATGAGCAAAATAACTTTATCGACAAGGAATATTTACTTAAGCAAAAAGAGGAAGGTGTTTCTAAAAGACTAAGAGGTTTTGTGTTAGAAGATAGAGGTATTCCACGTAAGGATTATGAAATTGTAAATGAAAACGATGAAGTAATCGGACGAGTGACTTCAGGTACCATGTCGCCAATGCTGCAAAAAGGTATTGGAATGGGGTATATCAATAAAGGGTTTACAAAGTTTGACACTGAGATTTTTATAAAGGTTCGAAATCGAAAACTGAAAGCTAAAGTGGTTAAATTACCATTTGTGTAGTGCAGATATGGTTATCGAAATGAAAATCTTAAAAAAAATACTGATATTTGTCAGTATTTGAAAGTAAATGAATAAAATGTATTAAAAGGTTGATATTGTTATTGGTAGGTGGTGAAGAAATGATGTTTTATGCTTCTTGACTTGAAAATCAGATGGTTTTTACTTATAATTTGTAAGTTAATATCTGCTTATTTTTGTAGTCGATACAAGAGATATTTCATAATTTTAGCGCCTCAAAACATTATCCAGATTAAAAATCAAGTTTAAGTAAAATAACTCGTAAGATGAAGATTCACAACTTTTCAGCAGGGCCATCTATTTTGCCTGAGTCAACTATTAAAAATTCGGCTGATGCCGTGCTTAACTTTGCAGGAACAGGTTTGTCGCTTCTTGAAGTGTCGCACCGTAGTAAAGAGTTTGTTGCTGTAATGGACGACGCTATTGCTTTAGTAAAAGAGCTTTTGGATCTACCTGCAGGCTACGAAGTAGTATTTGTAGGAGGTGGTGCAAGTACTCAATTTTGTATGGTTCCTTTTAACTTATTAGCTAAAAAAGCTGCTTACCTTAATACAGGAGCCTGGGCTGCTAAAGCTATTAAAGAAGCAAAGGGATTTGGTGAAGTTGTTGAGGTAGCTTCGTCAAAAGACGCTGTTTATAATTACATTCCTAAAGGTTATGAAGTACCTTCGGATGCTGATTATTTCCACATCACAACAAACAACACTATTTACGGTACCGAAATTCGTAAGGATTTAGATGTTAGTGTGCCTTTGGTAGCTGATATGTCATCAGACATTTTCTCTCGTCCGATTGATGTATCTAAGTACAACATTATTTATGCAGGTGCACAAAAGAACCTTGCTCCATCAGGTGTTACCATTGCAATTGTTAAAGAAGATGCTCTTGGTAAAATGGATCGTCATATTCCAACTATGTTGGATTATCGCACTCATATCGATAAAGGATCTATGTTTAACACCCCTCCAGTATTTCCAGTTTATTCAGCCCTTCAAACATTAAAGTGGTTGAAAGAAAATGGAGGAGTAGCTGCTATGGAGAAAATCAATATTGAGAAAGCAGGTATTTTGTACGATGAAATCGATCGTAATAAATTATTCAAGTGTACAGTAGAGGCTGCTGAAGATCGTTCTATTATGAATGTTTGTTTCATTATGAATGATGAATACAAGGAATTGGAAAAAGATTTCTTTGATTTTGCTACATCAAAAGGCATGAGTGGAATTAAAGGACACCGTTCAGTAGGTGGTTTCCGTGCTTCTATTTACAATGCAATGCCAAAATCAAGTGTTCAGGCATTGATTGATTCAATGAAAGAATTTGAAGCTAAGCACTAATTAAGTGAATAAATAATAGTCTGAGCCCCAAATTAAAAGGGGCTTAGGTTTTATCACCCCAATAAATATCAATTATCATGAAAAAAATATTGGTGGCAACAGAAAAGCCTTTTGCAAAGGCTGCTATTGACCAAATCAGACCAATTGTAGAAGGAGCCGGTTATGAATTCGCTCTTTTAGAAAAATATACAGAAAAAGCTCAGCTGTTAGATGCTGTAAAAGATGCTACTGCTTTAATTGTACGTTCAGATAAAGTTACTCGTGAAGTAATTGAAGCTGCACCAGAATTAAAGATTGTTGTACGTGCGGGTGCAGGATACGATAATCTAGATTTGGAAGCTTGTACAGATAAAGGTATTGTGGCAATGAATACACCTGGACAAAACTCAAACGCAGTGGGTGAGTTGGTTTTAGGTATGATGGTGTTTATGGCTCGTAACAGCTATAACGGAACTGCCGGAACGGAGTTAAGAGGTAAAAAAATAGGTATTCATGCTTATGGTAATGTTGGTCATTATGTGGCTGAGATTGCTAAAGGTTTTGGTATGGAAATTTATGCTTTTGATCCTTTTGTGGCGAAAGAAAAAATTGAAGCAGCTGGAATTAAAGCTTTAGATACTGTTGAAGAGTTATACTCAACTTGTGATTATGTGTCGTTGCATATACCAGCAACTGAGCAAACTAAAAACTCAATTAATTACGATCTGTTAAACAAAATGCCTAAAGGAGGTACTTTAGTTAATACAGCTCGTAAAGAGGTAATTAATGAAGAAGAAATATTGAAGTTAATGGCTGATCGTCCTGACTTTACTTATATTTCTGATATTGCCCCTGATTGTAAAGCTGATTTCGAAGCTAAATTTGAAGGACGCTTCTTCTTTACCCCTAAGAAGATGGGTGCTCAAACAGCAGAGGCAAACATCAATGCAGGTGTGGCTGCTGCCAATCAAATCATTGGTTTCCTGGAAAACGGTGATGAAACCTTCAAGGTAAACAAATAAAAAAAATCCACTAAAGGCCTGTTATTCTCTTATAGCAGGCCTTTTATATGCTTACCCAATCATTATTTAACAAAATTAAATTCAAGAAATGGCTATAGTTAAACCTTTTAAAGGCCTGAGACCTCCCCAAAATATCGCTCAGGACTTGGCTTGCTTGCCTTACGATGTGATGAACAGCGAAGAAGCTGCTCGTATGGCGCAAGGAAAAGAATGTTCTTTGTTGCATATAACTCGTGCAGAAATTGATTGTCCGGCAGGTACCGATATTCATTCTGATGAAGTGTATGAAAAATCGGTTGCTAATTTAGAAATGTTTCAGGAGAAAGGCTGGTTAGAGCAGGAGAGTGAAGCTAAATTCTACATTTATGCCCAAACAATGGATGGTCGCACACAGTATGGTATAGTTGGTGCCGCAGCTTGTGAAGATTATGCTAATGGTATCATTAAAAAACATGAGTTAACACGTCCGGATAAGGAAGAAGATCGTATGATTTTAACGCGTTACCTGGATGCCAACATCGAGCCTGTATTTTTTTCATATAAAGCAGTTCCTGAAATTGATGAGATTGTAGAAAAGATTGTCAAAAATCAGAAAGCCGATTATGATTTTACCGCAGAAGATGGTTTTGGTCATCATCTTTGGGCAGTTAACGATATTGCAACAAATGCCCGTTTGGAAGAGTTGTTTCGTATAAAAGTACCGGCGACCTATGTGGCTGACGGACATCATAGAACAGCCGCTGCTGCCAGAATAGGAGAAGAGAAAAAGGCTCAGAATCCCAATCATACCGGCAATGAAGATTACAATTTCTTTATGGCTGTTCACTTTCCTGATGATCAGTTGAAAATCATTGATTATAACCGTGTGGTGAAGGATTTAAATGGTCTTTCTGCTGATGAATTACTTAGTAAGTTAGGTGAGGTTTTTGAAGTTGAATGTATTGGTGAAGAAATTTATCAACCGGCTCAGTTACATGAATTCAGCATGTATCTAGAAGGTAGCTGGTATAGATTAAATGCCAAAGAAGGAACCTATAACGATGAAGATCCAATAGGAGTCTTAGATGTTACTATTTTATCGGAGCATGTGTTGGATAAAATGTTGGGCATTGAAGATTTGCGTCGATCAAAACGTATTGATTTTGTTGGAGGAATCAGAGGATTAGGTGAGTTGAAGAAGCGTGTTGATTCTGGCGAAATGGCAGTTGCATTCGCACTGTATCCTGTTTCAATGCAGCAATTGATTGATATTGCTGATACAGGTAATATAATGCCACCAAAAACCACCTGGTTCGAACCCAAACTTCGTTCAGGTTTAGTTATCCATAAGTTGGAAACAAAATAGAGTAAGTATAGACAATTAGAAAGCCTTCTGTTTTTGCAGGAGGCTTTTTTGTACATCAAAATGCATGATGTAAATTTGTAGTAAAATAACATGGTATGTCAATCAAAGAGAATCTTCAGAAGATAAAAAATCAGATAGGAGACAGGGCTTGCTTGGTAGCTGTTTCAAAAACAAAACCAAACGAGGATTTAATAGAAGCATATGATGCCGGTCAGAGGATATTTGGTGAAAACAAAGTACAGGAGCTGGTGGCTAAATATGAAAGTCTTCCCAAAGATATTGAATGGCATATGATTGGTCATATGCAATCGAATAAGGTTAAATACATAGCACCTTTTGTGGCTCTAATTCATGGTGTAGACTCTATTAAGTTGCTCAAAACAATCAATAAGGAAGGTGTAAAATGCAATCGTAATATTCCTTGTTTATTGCAGATGCATATTGCTGAGGAAGATACAAAGTTCGGATTTTCGAAAGAAGAGATTTTTGAATCAATAAATGAACAACTTTTAGCAGATCTTAGCCATGTTACCATCAAAGGTTTAATGGGAATGGCCACCTATACCGATGATGAGAATCAAATAAGAAAAGAATTTGCTTCATTGAAGTCATTGTTTTTAGAATTAAAAGAAGGAATATTCGCAACCAACAAATCTTTTAATGAAATAAGTATGGGCATGTCAGGCGATTTCCTATTGGCCATTGAAGAAGGCAGTACAATGGTAAGAGTTGGAAGCTCTATTTTTGGAGCTCGGAATTACCTAAAATAACTTGCTTGAAAGCAGTCTAATTAATCTTACAATTAGGATAAAATTAAGAATTCAATTTTTGACTGTGTCAGATTTATT
This sequence comes from Carboxylicivirga linearis, assembly GCF_018271995.1. Taxonomy (GTDB): domain Bacteria; phylum Bacteroidota; class Bacteroidia; order Bacteroidales; family Marinilabiliaceae; genus Carboxylicivirga; species Carboxylicivirga linearis. Next base: position 68,648 of record NZ_JAGUCO010000018.1, on the reverse strand, counting down.
TATATTTGTTAGGTTGTAAAAACGCAATAATATATTTCCTAATGGCAAAATTAGAAACTAAATACCTCGGATTAAGTTTAAAAAATCCTATTGTTGTTAGTAGCTCAGGCCTGACTAACAGTATTGACAGAATTGCTAAAGTGGTTGAGGCAGGTGCTGGCGCAGTTGTCTTGAAATCATTATTTGAAGAGCAAATTAATTACGAAATTAATAGCGCAATTTATAAAGGTGAGGGGTTTGATTATCCCGAAGCTATGGATTATATAAAAGGATATACGCGTGACAATGCAGTTGGCGAATATCTTAAGTTAATAAAAGATGCAAAGGCAAAATTTGATGTGCCTGTTATTGCCAGTATTAACTGTTTTACGGCTGATGAATGGGTTGATTTTGCTCAACAAATAGAACAAGCCGGAGCGGATGCTATGGAGCTGAATGTTTTTATGGTTAACACCGATAAAAACAGCGACCCGGCTGAATACGAAAAGCTTTATTACGATGTTGTAAACAATGTAAGTAAAGTAGTTAGTATTCCTATTGCAATAAAATTAGGTTCTAACTTCGCCAATTTGGTAAATGTGGTGAATAAGATATCTGTTTCAGGAGCCAAAGGGGTAGTGATGTTTAATCGCTTTTATGAGCCTGATATTGATATTGATAAGATGAGTATCACTTCTTCGGAAGTATTTAGTTCCCCAAGTGATATACGTCGTACTTTACGTTGGGTGGCTATTATGTCTGATAAGGTTGATAACATTGATATTTCGGCTTCAACAGGTATACATGATGGTGAAGCTGTTATTAAACAGTTATTGGCTGGAGCTACAACCGTGCAAGTGTGTTCAGCTGTTTATAAAAACGGAGCTCAGGTAATTGCACAAATGAAATCTAAATTAGAAAGTTGGATGGATGAAAAAGGTTATTCAAGCATTGATGATTTTAGGGGGAAAATGAATTACGGCAAAATTCCTGATCCACAACTATACGAAAGAGCTCAGTTTATGAAATATTTTTCGAAATATGAGTAAGATATAATCGATATTTTCAGAAAGCCCTTGACTATTTGAGTCTGGGGCTTTTTTATTATTGTAAATGCCTAGCATGCAATTTCTTTTCTAAATATTGTTGATAAATTAAGTGATTTGGGTTAAAAAAAATATATTCAAATCCTTTGTTATTGTGTTATAATTGGAATTTTTATAGTAATTTTCGAAAATTGATGTTTTTTAATATAAATTTAGTATAAGAATAAAAATAAATATTTCATCATGAGAAGTAAGTTGACCAGACCATTCCTTTATTTCTTTTCGATATTATTATCTGTTTCCATAATTAGTTCTTGCGGATTAGGGTCTAAAAAAGACAAAACATCAGAAGAAGACAAGATTGTGGAATCGGTTAGTGCCGATGGAAAAGTATTGGATGACTTTAAAAAATCAAAACTGATTTTTTATTCATTACCATCGCCTTTAGAAACTGCCATGCTTATTAAAAGAGCAGGTGCAACTTATAACGAAGAGTTATTGAATGATCTGGAAAATATTGATAAGTATGTAACAAATAAGCAAATGGCTTTGAATTTGGGAGTATATTCTGCCGATTTAAGTTATACCAGTCTGTTTGATCAAACTCAAAGTTCGATTAAATATATGGCTAACACCAAAAAACTAGCTGAAGGTTTAGGTATCATGAATGCCATTGATGAAGAGACCATGAAGAAGCTGGAGAATAATATGAATAACCGTGATGTTATGATGGATATTATCTCTGAAACTTTCATGACTTCTAATGCATATTTAACCGAAAATGATCGCCCTGCAATTGCCGTTATGGTATTGGTTGGTGGCTGGGTTGAAGGTTTGTACCTGGCAACTCGCTTAACTAATGGTTCATTAGAAAATAATAAGCGCTTAATTGAAAGAATTATCTATCAGAAATTAAGTTTATACACGGTTATTAACCTAATGGAAGAGTATAAGTCAAATGAAGAAATTGCTTTACTTCTTGATAAGGTTAATGAGTTAAAAGTGATTTTTGATCAGGTTAAAATTGTAAATACATCTAAGGTTGAGGCAAATACCGATGAGGCTAGTAAGGTTACTACTATCAAAGCCGATTCTGAAACCTATATTTCAAAAGATGTATTTGAGAAGCTTTTAGATAAAGTGGAAGAAATAAGAACAGAATTTATTTCTTAAATAAAAGCCTGTTATGTTAGCCCTAAAGCGAGTAATCCTATTCTTATCCATTGCCTTTTTTGCAAGTACTGTAAGTGCTCAGTGTTTTAGCTTTGCTAAAAATATTGGAAAATCAAAATTGGGTGATTTTGTTCACGATGGAAACTACAATGCAACTATTTTAAGTGAAGGTGAGAAAGCTGAACTGTTCAAAACCTTTTTTGAAGGGCAGAAATACAGAATTAGTATTAGTAAAATAGAGCAACTTCCTCCCATTCATTTTAAGCTGGTTAATAATGATGGTGTAGTATTATTTGATAATAAAGATCATGATTATAGCTTGTCGTGGGATTTTGAAGTGAAATCGACACAGATGTTAATTGTTGAAATGGAAGTGTTGGAAAGGCAGACTGAAGATATTATTTCGGGATGTGTTGCCGTTCTCTTTGGGGTTGAAGTTGAAAAAGATAAAAAGAAATAAGTGATATAGATATAAAATTAAAGGCTGATGATGATTCATCAGCCTTTTTTATTGATGTATGGTGTTAAGTACTTTCCGGTATATGACTGCTTATTATTTATTAAATCTTCCGGAGTTCCTGCAAATACAAGGTGTCCACCTTCATTTCCTCCTTCAGGACCCAAGTCTATAACCCAGTCAGCCGATTTTATTACTTCCATGTTGTGTTCAACCACAATTAAAGAGTGACCTTTCTTTACTAAGGCGTTAAATGCATCTAAAAGTTTTCTTATATCATGAAAATGCAGTCCGGTTGTTGGCTCATCAAAAATAAATAAGGTGGGTTCGCTTTTCTCGTTGGCTAAGTAGAAAGCTAATTTTACTCTTTGACTCTCTCCACCACTTAATGTGCTTGATGATTGGCCTAACTTGATATATCCTAATCCAACATCCGCCAAAGGCTTTAATCGATTCACAATGCGTTTGGCAGGAGTAAGTTTTGATTGTCCGAAAAAGTCAATAGCTTCTTCCACCGTCAGCTCCAGAATATCGTATACATTTTTATCATGAAATTTAACTTCCAGTACTTCATCTTTAAAACGTTTGCCGTGGCAGCTTTCACATTTTAATACAATGTCAGCCATAAACTGCATCTCAACCTTTATGGTTCCTTCTCCCTGACATTCATCGCAACGACCACCATCAATATTAAATGAAAAATGTGATGGCTTAAATCCGTTTAGTTTAGATGCTTGTTGATCTGCCATTAGCTTTCGTATTTCATCCCAGGCTTTAAGGTAAGTTGCAGGGTTCGATCGAGAGCTTTTTCCAATTGGATTCTGATCAACAAATTCTACATCAATAACTTTTTTGATGGCTCCGTCAATCATATCAAACGAACCTGTTTTATCGGCATAACCGCCCATTTGTTTCTTGAGGGCCGGATACAGAATTTTACGAACAAGAGATGATTTACCACTCCCTGATACACCTGTTACAGCACAAATTACATTTAAAGGAAATGATACATCAATATTTTTAAGGTTGTTTTCGCAGGCTCCTTTAATGTTGATTGATTGGTTAAACTTTCTTCTGCCTGTCGGTACCGGAATTTGTTCTATTCCTTTTAAATATTTTGTTGTCAAGCTTTTTTCTGAGGCCTGTAGCTGTTTAAAATCACCTTGAAAGACCAGTTCTCCACCTAATCGGCCAGCTAGTGGCCCTATATCTATAATTTTGTCTGATGATCGGATTATGTCTTCATCATGTTCAACAACAATTACTGTATTACCCACTTTTTGAAGGTTGCGCAATACCTTAATTAACAAGTGTGTGTCTCTTGAGTGTAGACCGATACTTGGCTCATCTAAAATATAAAGTGAACCTATTAAGCTGCTCCCCAAACTGGTAGCTAAATTTATTCTTTGACTTTCGCCGCCGGATAAAGTAGAGGATAGGCGGTTAAGAGTAAGGTAACCTAATCCAACATCATTCAAAAATTGTAATCGGGTTTGAATTTCAGTTAAAAGTCTGCCACCTACTTTTTGATCATGTTCTTTAAGCTTAAGATTGGCAAAAAAAGCATTCAATTCCGAAACGGGTTGATTTACCAGTTGATGTATGTTTTTATCATTGATTTTAACCCAACCGGCTTCTTTTTTCAAGCGTGCCCCGTTACATTCCGGACAAATAGTTTTGCCTCTGTAGCGCGACAGCATCACCCTGTATTGTATTTTGTATTGTTGTTCTTCTACATGCTTGAAAAACTGATTAAGGCCATAGAAATATTCATTGCCTGTCCAAATTAAATTCTTTTCTTCCTGACTCAATTCAAAATAAGGCTTATGAACCGGGAAATTAAAATGATGTGCATTTTTTACAAGTTCATCTTTCCATTCACCCATTTTTTCACCTTTCCAGCAGGCTATAGCTCCTTCATATATCGATAAGCTTTTATTGGGAATTACAAGGTCTTCATCAATGCCAATTACATTTCCAAAACCTTCGCAACGAGGACAGGCACCAACTGGATTATTGAAGGTGAAAAGATGTTCGGTTGGTTCTTCAAAGGTAATACCATCCAACTCAAACTTATTTGAGAATCTAATAGAATTGGTTTTTTCTTTCTCAAATGTTTTAACGAGGCATTCTCCTTTTCCTTCGTAAAAAGCTGTTTGAACAGAATCGGCAATTCGACTTAAGGTATCTTCATCATCAGACGCAGAAAGGCGGTCAATAACCAGATTGAATGTTTCGCAATTAAGTACCGTTTGCTCTGTATTAGTTAAAAGTTCATCAATTCTTAAAAACTCATCATTCTTTTCTATTCTGCTAAATCCTTGTTTAAGCAGAATTTCCAGTTGTTGATGGCAGTTTCGGTCCGATAAGCTATGAACGGGAGCCAATACTGCTAATTTTGTCCCTTCCTTTAGGTCTTTTACAAAATCAACTACATCGCCCACATATTGCCGTTTTACTACATTTCCACTAACAGGAGAGATTGTTTTTCCAACACGAGCAAATAATAGCTTTAAATAATCATATATTTCAGTGCTGGTGCCAACTGTTGACCGTGGATTGCGTGTGTTAACCTTTTGCTCAATAGCAATAGCAGGAGGAATACCCTTTATGAAATCAACCTCCGGCTTATCCAGCCGGCCAAGAAACTGTCGGGCATAACTACTTAAACTTTCCACGTAGCGTCTTTGTCCTTCAGCATACAACGTGTCGAAAGCCAAGGATGATTTTCCACTACCCGAAACGCCGGTTATCACAATGAACTCATTTCTAGGAATGTTAAGGTCTATATTTTTAAGGTTGTGAACTCTCGCACCTTTAACAACAATTGATTTCTCCTGCATTCTGGTCATTCTTTTCTTAATCAAGCACAAATATAGCTATCGCCACACAGTATGTAAAACATATATGAAAATAGTGTGGTGACTATTGTAGCTTTCAATTCATTTTTTAGAATTGTAAAACACCCATTGTCAGATAGAAGTTTTATAAAATCAAATTTTATTTTTTTTGATTTCGTTTATATTATTGAAAACTACTCACTCATGATTAGGTAACTGCTCAGAGCATTAACCGATAAAAGTTAAAAATTTGTTTTTAAAAGGTTTTTTTACTTTTTTTAACCCATCAAATACAATATCTAAAAACACTGCCTATAGAAGAACCTTTACAAGACTTTAAAAAAATAGTAGTATGGATAAGCAAACAATGCTTTCTGATGAAGAACTTGTGAAGAACTTTATTGCAGGCAATGTAACATGTATCGATGTTCTAATCGATCGTCACAAAGCCAAGGTATTTTCATATATAATGATGTGTGTAAAGCAGCAAGAATTAGCTGAAGATATTTTCCAGGAAGCTTTTATAAGAGTAATTAAAACATTGAAGAAAGGCAGATATTCCGATTCGGGTAAGTTTTCTTCGTGGGTAATGCGTATTGCGCATAATTTAATCATCGACCATTATCGCAAGCAAAAAAATCAAGTGATGGTATCGAATGATAACTATGAATTTGATCTTTTTAATTCAGCTCGTTTTTCTGATAAATCGGTGGAAGAAAAACTAGTACATGATCAGATATTGAGTGAAGTGGGTATGTTGGTTAAAATGTTACCTGATAATCAGAGAGAAGTTGTAGAGATGCGTCATTACAAGGGATTAAGCTTTAAGGAAATTGCTGAAGAAACCAATGTGAGTATAAATACTGCTTTAGGAAGAATGCGATATGCATTAATGAATTTACGTCGTATGATGGAAGAGCGTAATCTTTCACTTACATTATCTTAAGGTTAAAAACAATAAATTTTTATGGGCTACGTTCTTTAGGTAAAGAATTAATAAAATAGCCTATGAAAAAATTGTTTACTCAAGATTATTCAAGATTAGAAAAAGAGGCAGGTCGTTTATTAGAGATATACGAGCGTATGCCTGATGAATACTTTGTAAATCAGAAAAGTTCGGTTGAACTGATTGTACGCAAATTAAAAGGATTCGCCAGAGTATATAATAATTATAGCCTCAATGGTACTGACGCTGAAATAATAATAAACTAAAGCAATGTTATTAGTCGTAGAATGATTGGGCAAAGCTGTGAAAACTTCCTTTGCCCCTTATTATTCTTACCCAAAAAGCGTTGATAAAACCGTATCCATAACCAAATAGCTGCACTAATGATGCCATTGAACAAAGAATGGCAACGTTAAATTGTTTGGTTCTCGACCAGGCATCTGCAATTACTATAAGTGGAAATAGGAAAATTAGCAGCCAGATTAAGGGACTTAAAAATAAAGCTCCTAAAACAAGAAGTGGATAGCCTATAGCAAATAAAGAAGGTAAAAGATGAACTATCTTTAGTGTTCCCGGATGCATAAGTGATAAATCAATTCGTGCTATTCCGGAATTGAAGACCTGTTTGTAAAAGGCTTTAAACTTAGTTCTTCTTTTATGGTAAACATATGCGTCTCTGATTAGCTTAATATCATATCCGGCTTTATCGATTCGCATGCTAAAGTCTAAATCTTCACCAAATCGCATGGTACCAAACCCCCCTAGTTCATTAAAAACCTTTTTGCTTATACCCAGGTTGAAACTTCTCGGGTAAAATTTATCAAGTTTTTTCTTTCCGCCTCTAATTCCTCCGGTTGTGATTGGAGATGTCATTGAATAGCTAATAGCTTTTTGAATAGGGGTGAAGAATGGATGTGAGCTGTCAGGACCACCATAGCATTCGATTTGCTCCTTTTCAAATTCATCTATTATAACATTGAAATAATTAGATGGTATAATGCAATCGCTATCAAAAAAAACTAAAAAATCATTTTTAGCCTTAGAGGCACCAAAGTTACGAGCCAGGCCCGGACCTTGATTTTCTTGATAATAGTAGTGCAGATCCAGTTGATGAAAGTAAGGATCAATAACTTCTCGTGAGCTAATAGATGATCCGTCTTCAACAATAATAACTTCAAATTCAGATTTTGCAGATTGCAGCGTCAATGACTCTAACAATTCAACAATTTCTTCGGGGCGATTGTAAACTGGAATTATAACTGAAAATTGCATTTGGTCCTACTTTGGACTCAAAGATAACAAATCTTGTAACCTATTATAGTTAATCAAATGTTTAGATGTTTTAATAAAGCTTAAAATCTGTAGCTATTTCCTATTCTTTTGTTAAAATCATCATTGGATCACCAATAATATTTGAATAGATAGGTCGATAGCGATTAGTGTCGTAAAACTTAGCAACATTCACTTTTTTTGTACTTTCTCCATGGGCGTCTTTTTTCACAGCTTCAATACTTATATGATTGTATTTGCCATCGTTAATGCAAACCATCTGACCACTATTATCTTTTATTATTAGATCCATTGCTAAGTTGGCATAAGCTGTTGGAACTATTGAATCTAAAGCATCTGGCTCGCCAGAACGAACTAGGTAACCAAGTTTTTGATTGATTACATTGATTTCTTTTCCATTGTTGAATTTGGGAGAAATTTTCTTTAACTGCTGACCAATGGTTTCACCAATTCCACCAAGTTTTTTATGACCAAAAGCGTCAGTTTCAGAACTGGTGTATACAATTTGGCCTCCTTCAAAAGTAGCTCCTTCAGAAACCAGAACAACTGAATATTTACTTGGATTGTTATTTCTGTCTTCCACCATTAAAGCGGTAAGTTGTTCGATATTGAATTCATGCTCCGGAATTACACATCTGTCAGCTGCTCCTCCTACCGTGGGTAATAATGCTGAAAAGCCTGCATTTCTTCCAAACACCTCTAAAACCAGAAAACGCTCGTGAGAGCCAGCGCAAGTTCTTAATGCGTGAGTTAATTCTATTGTGCGCGTTACGCAGGTACTAAAACCAATACAATATTCAGTACCGGGGACATCTCCATCCATGGTTTTAGGGATGGCAACTAACTTAATTCCTTCGTGGTGAAGACGTACTCCATAGCTCAATGTATCATCACCACCAATTGGAATAAGATAATCAATACCCAAATATTTTAAATTGGTAACTGCAGCATCTGTTAAATCATTGAATTCATCACTATACATTGGTTTTAAGTGATCTGGTACATCAGAAATATGGACTTTATTTGCTTTGGTTCTGCTTGAGTGAAGAAAGGTACCGCCAGTGCGCCCCAAACGATTTACCATATTTTCGCTTAACTCTACACAAAATTCCTGATCTTCAATTGGAAGTGATGGGTTGATGGAAATTACTCCTTTCCATCCATTGCGGATGCCAATAACTTTGTAGCCTTCGTGAATAGCCCTTATTGTGACTGCCCTAATAGCTGGATTTAATCCTGGAACATCTCCACCACCTGTTAGAATACCAATTGTTTTGCGAGTTCGCTTTTGAAGTATCATAAAATTGAGATTTAGTTTGATTGTATTGCACGATTATGAAACTGAATGCCAAGTGATAATCGTCCTTATAAATTTAATAAAATTATTTGATAATTAATTGTTTAGTTAATTCAATATTTGGTATTTGTGTAGTCAAAAATACAAGGTGAGAGGCTTAGTGTATGTCTAACTAATAGATAATTGATATAAATAAGTTAATGATTGTAAATATTAAGGGCTTAATATTTCTATTTTGAAAAAATATCAGCAAATTTGCAGGATTATTACGAATAGAACTTTCTTGAAATAGAAATTACCTAAGTGTTATCATAATATCAAAAGAAAAATGATTAAGAGTCCACTTCAAATTGCAAGAGAAAGCTACGCTCCAAAAATGCCAAAAGCTTTAAAAGGAAGCGTTAAAATTGTTGAAGGAAAAGAAACAGAATCAGTTGCTGATCAGGCGGATATTAAGAAGATGTTTCCGAATACCTACGGAATGCCTTTGTTAACGTTTGAACCAGGGGAAGCTGCTCCAACAGCTGCTCGTAATGTAGGTGTGATTTTGTCTGGAGGTCAGGCTCCTGGAGGTCACAATGTGATTTCAGGAATCTACGATGGATTGAAAAAATTAAACCCAGAAAACAAATTATATGGCTTTTTAGGTGGCCCTGGTGGTTTAGTAGATAATGAGTATGTTGAATTAACAGCTGACATTGTTGATCACTATAGAAATACTGGTGGTTTTGATATTATCGGTTCTGGTCGTACAAAACTAGAAGAAGAAGACCAGTTCGAAAAAGCTTTAGTTAACTGCAAGGATTTAAATATTACTGCCTTGGTTATTATCGGTGGTGATGACTCAAATACCAATGCATGTGTGTTGGCTGAATATTATAAAGCAAAAGGTGCAGGTGTTCAGGTGATTGGATGTCCTAAAACCATTGACGGTGACCTTAAAAACGAAATGGTAGAAACATCATTTGGCTTTGATACCGCTTGTAAAGTGTATAGCGAGTTGATTGGTAACATTCAACGTGATGCCAACTCAGCTAAAAAATACTGGCATTTTATTAAACTAATGGGACGTTCAGCTTCTCATATTGGTTTAGAGTGTGCTTTACAAACTCAACCAAATATTTGCATTGTTTCTGAAGAAGTAGAAGCAAAGCAAATGACTTTAGATGATGTTGTAACATACATTGCTGAAATAGTTGCAAAACGTGCAGAAAAAGGTGAAAACTTTGGTACTGCTTTAATTCCTGAAGGATTGGTTGAATTTATTCCAGCCATGAAAAAGTTGATTGCTGAGTTGAACGACTTGTTGGCACACAACGAAGACAAAGTGAATGCCCTTGAAGGAAACAAAGAAAAACGCGAATTTGTAGCAGATCTTTTATCTGCAGATTCAAAAGAAGTTTTTGTATCTCTTCCAAATTCAATTGCTAATCAGTTGATGGCTGATCGCGATCCACACGGAAACGTGCAGGTATCATTGATCGAAACAGAGAAAATGTTGATCGATATGGTGAAAGCCAAATTGAAAGTATGGAAGAAAGAAGGTAAATTCAAAGGTAAATTTAAAGGTCAGCCTCACTTCTTTGGTTATGAAGGACGTTGTGCTGCACCATCTAACTTTGATGCTGATTATTGCTATGCTTTAGGAAACACTGCATCAGTATTAATCGCTGATGGTAAAACTGGTTACATGGCATCAGTTCGTAACCTTACAGCTTCATCAGATGAGTGGATTGCTGGAGGTGTACCAGTAACTATGATGATGAATATGGAAAAACGTCATGGTGAAATGAAACCAGTAATTCAAAAAGCATTGGTTCGTTTAGATGGAGCTCCTTTCAAGAAGTTTGTTGAGAAGAGAGATGACTGGGCAGAAAATACTAAGTATGTTTACCCAGGTCCAATTCAGTATTTCGGACCTTCTGAAGTATGTGATATTACAACAAAAACTTTGCAATACGAGCAAAAGTAAATCATAAATAATATTTGACCCGTAACTAGTTAGTTGCGGGTTTTTTTATATTTTAGTGCCAATAAAAATATTTAGGTATTCAATAGCTGAATCAATATTATGTCGAAGATTGTTACTCTTTCAGAGGCGGCTTCAATTGCCTTACACTCAATGGTTCTAATTGCCAGAAGCGAAAAAAAGTTAAATGTTAATCAAATTGCTGAAGCAATTGAGAGTTCGAAGCATCATGTTGCTAAAGTAATGCAGCGTTTGGCCAAAGAGGATTATGTGAGTTCTAACCGAGGACCGAGTGGGGGATTTGTTCTAAAGTGTGACCCAAATACTTTGTCTCTTTTAGAAATATATGAAGCTATTGAAGGCAGAATAGCTATTCAAACGTGTCCTGGCGATAAACGTTCATGTATTATTGGAGCTTGTATGTTGGGAGATTTAGCTAAAAACATGACCCGAGAATTTAAATCCTACATGGAGAGTCATTATTTAAGTGAGTATGTATAAGTCTTACTATTCATTTAAAAGATGTATAGTATGACAAGCTGCAATTCCAGCTGTTTCAGTTCTTAAGCGACTTGTTCCCAAGGAAACCATGTGGCACCCTTGTTTTTGAGCCAATTTTACTTCATCTATAGAAAAGTCACCTTCAGGACCAATACATAGTACAGCATCCGTTTTTAATTGGTAGGCATTTTTTAACGGTATTTTTTTCTCATCATAACAGTGCGCAAAGTAAGTCTGCGATGATTTAACCTTATTGATAAAGTCTTGAAATGAAGTAAGGTCATTAACAATAGGCATGTATGCTTTTAACGACTGTTTCATTGCTGATATGGCAATTCTCTCAACCCTGTCAATTCTTAACTTCTTGCGTTCAGAGTGTGCGCAAAGTAAAGGTGTAATTTCCTGAACACCCATTTCAACAGCCTTTTCTATTAGCCATTCAAATCGGTCGATACTTTTAGTGGGAGCAACTGCTAAGTGTACTTTGTATTCGGGTTCTTTATGATGTATAGTTTCAATGGATGTTAATTGACATCGTTTATGGTGAGCTTCTGTTATACGACACTTAAAATAACTCCCATAACCATTTGCAATGGTTATAATATCACCTGTTTTATGTCGTAGCACATTTATACAATGTTTGCTCTCAGGTTCGCATAAAACTCCTTCTCCTTTGAAATCAGGATCGTAAAATAACTCCATAAAAATGCATTTTCTGCAAAGTTAGTAATTACAAAAGTATTTTTACGTCTTGATTTATGTGGAATATTATTCTTCTGCTAAAGCAACCGTTTTGGATACCAGGCAAGGTAACGATACAATAAACTCAGCACCTTTTTGGGGGCGATTTGTAACGGTTATGGAACCATTCATTAACTCAGTAAGACTTTTGGTTATTGATAATCCGAGACCGGTTCCTCCATGTTTTTTTATGGTTGATTCATCTATTTGCCTGAAACGGTCAAAGATTATTTTCTGATCATTTTCAGATATTCCGGGACCAGTGTCTTTAACTGAAATATGAAGTGTTTTAGAATCAAGCGAAGAGTAGCTTATATCAATAAAACCTGTTTCGGTGAACTTTACGGCATTTGAAATTAAGTTGAGCATAATCTGATAAAGCCGTATACGATCTGTTTTAATATAGAAAGGTACGTTAATATCCGTAACTAATATTCGTAATTGAATTGATTTATTAAGTGTTTTAATCAGCGAGCTACCAACAGATTGAAGATCAATTAAAGTGGTGTGTAAATCTGTTATTTGATAATTTATTTTCAATTGTCCTGATTCGATCTTGCTAATATCAATAATGTCATTAATTAGCGTTAAAAGGTTTTCACCACTCTTTTTTACCAATTTAAGGTACTCGAACTGCTCTTCTTTGGTTATTTCGCTATCAAGTAATAAATCGGTAAATCCCAGAATTGCATTCATCGGGGTTCTGATTTCATGCGACATATTTGCCAGAAAAGATGATTTTAAACGGTCGCTTTCTTCAGCTTTGTCTTTGGCCAAACGCAATTCATACTCTGAGTTTTTTTGCTGATCGATGTTCTGAATTACACCGGTAATTCTGTTTGGAGTGTTATTGGAATATTCAGTGATTTTACCAAGTATTGAAAACCATGAATACTGACCGTTTTTTTTACGTAATCGGGCCTGTGTTCTAAATGTGTCCGAATTACCCACTTTGTGCTGTTGATAAGCTTCTCTTAAATGAAAAAGATCCTCACTATGAATATTTGAAATCCAGTTCTTGTCAGAAAGATTCATTTCATCTATTGAGCTGTATCCTAATAAAGAGGCAAATCGATCATTGAAATACGTTTCGTGGGTAAAATAATCGATATCCCATAAGCCTTCACTTGCTCCGTCAACAGCTAACTCTAAACGTTTCTCGCTTTTTATTAAATCAAGCTCAATTTTTTTACGTTTAATCATATCTGATATTAACAGCGTGATGACAAAAAGTAGAGTTAATAGAATAATTAGCAGAAAGATTAGTTCATGCTTAAATTCAGCTATAAAATTTTGTGGTTTATTAACTATCTGGTAATTATCGATTGAATCAGGTATTTGAAAATGGTATGTTTTTAACTTTTGATAATCAAATATATTATACTGGTTTGGAGAGGTGAATAAGGGCGTGTTTTCATTGTTTAACAACTTCTCCATTAAGTAGGACGATAGCTTACCCTGATCGGCTCCTTTTAATATTTTTCCTCCCACAATGCAGTTGGGTATTAAAAAGTCCCAATTGCTGTAAATGGGTATATTTAAATCATTAAAGAAATATTGACTTTCATGAATCATTTCATTTGCAACGCCATTTCTATTAGTATACAGGCTTAATAAATAGATGGCGGTATTGTTTTTATTTATGTGTTGCAAGTGCTCTTTTAGTTGTTCTGGATCAGTAGCATCTATCGATCGGTATGAAATTCTATCAGAGAAAGGCTCCAAAGCTTCAATAAATTGTTCAAGAAAAATTTTACCAGATAACGTCTGATCAGAAATGGCTATTATCTCTTTAATGTTGGATTGCATTTGAGAGATTAATTGTATAGTACCTGAAATATCTATCTTTTCATGTACAATAGCATGCCTGGTTGAGTCGACCAGGTGGGTATATTGCTCAATATTATTAACCCCGCAGAATACAGCCGGTATATCACCCCAAATATCAGATCCACTCTCAATAAAAAACTCGAATGCTTTATTGTCAACACAAATTATACCATCAATATGTCGATCCTCAAATTTCTTTAAGTAAGTGGCTTTTAGTGCGTCAAAGTATTCATTACTCTGAAATCGTTTACTGTCCATAAACTCATTATAGATACGAACTGACTCATCATTTTTAAAATACTCACCGATTGCTTCATCAATATCCGATGACCATTTAAAGCCGATGTGGTACGAATTAAGTACCACAATTTCTTTCATCTCCTTGGCAAAAAAGCGTTGAGGATGAGCAATGAATAATATCGCAACTAAGCAAAAGTATATAACTTTTCTTCGCTTCATTCAGGGGGCGTTTGATCAATGTTTATGTTAGAGTTAAATATAGCAATTAATTTATTATTTATTAATAAGGTAGTTATTGTAGATTTGGCCAATGTATACCTGACGTAAATAAATGTTGTAAATTTATTGGTTGATTTGAAGGATATAATAATGAATGGCGTCTAAAGAGTAGATGACAGAAAATGATTGACGATAGATTATTAATTAAACAGGTTAAAGAGGGGAATAAAGATGCATTCCGGCAGTTGGTGGTTATTCATCATCAACGGGTGATTCATATCTGTATGTCATTTGTTAATCATTTAGTAGACGCAGAAGATGTAGCACAAGAAGTTTTTGTTGAAGTCTTCAAGTCGGTTTCCAGTTATAGAGAGGAGGCCAGCTTATCAACCTGGTTGTATCGTTTGGCTGTTAATAAATCATTGGATTATTTACGACAGAAGAAGCGAAAAAAGAGAGGATACGGGGTGTTGTCTACCATGGAAAATGCTGAGTTGGCAAACTTATCGGTTGTTGATTCTGATGATGTAAGTCAGGAATTGGAACTGGAAGAGCGCAAAAGAATTTTATTGATGGCTATGGATAAGCTTCCCGAGAGGCAAAGAGTTGCCTTGAGTTTGTCTAAGCTTGATGAGTTACCTCAAAAGGAAGTTGCAGAAATAATGAGTGTTTCAGAAGGATCGGTTGAGTCGCTGTTGGTGAGGGCTAAAAAGAAATTGAAAGAAATTCTTATGCAGCAAAAACAGGAAATTCTTTAAAAAGCGCAGGAAAAAAAAATAGATGACGTCAAATATAATGAAAGGACGGAGATGAAAGATAATAATAAACATAGTAATAGGATTGATTCCATAATTAACACACCTCTGGTTGATTCAAACATGAGAATTAGTGTTGATTTTGTTGATCAGGTGATGAATAAGGTGGAAAAAATTACTCCTTCAAATCCTTATTTAAAATACATGGTTAACATTGCAGCCTCTTTAGCATTTTTGATGTTAGTTGGTAATTTGTTTCTGGTAATGCAGCAAATTAACACTTCTGCCCAAAATCAGGTTATTGATGAATGGACAAGTGTTTATGAAAACAGCGATGAAAGTAGTTGGTCGGTGTACTATGATATTGAACTTTTAGCATCTTCGGATAAAACAAAATAGTTATGAGCAGGAGTTGTAAAATATGTTGGATTATTCTGGCAGTGTTTTTTGTAGGTAACCTGGTTGTTTTAAGCCTCTGGTTAACCAACTCAGGCAATAGTTCTCAAACGGGGCAATTAGAGAATAAAAACAAAGAAAAAATAAAGGCCCAGTGGAAGCAGCGCTTTATGCAAAAACTGGAATTGGATGATGCACAATTTGATGAATTTGAACGATTACGTAATGAACATCTTAAAGACGTTTTTATTTATCAAAAGCAAATAGACAGTTTGAAAGAAGGTTTAATGAATCAAACTTTTACCAAGTCAAGTGATTCGGCTGTAGTACATGATAATATTAATAGCATAGCTGAATTGCAGAAGGAAATAGAGTTTTTGAACTTTAATCATTACAGAAAAGTTCGTTCTGTTTGCAGAAACGAAGACCAAAGAGAGAAATTGGATCAAACCTTCCGCCATTGGATGGAAAAGCCTCCCGGAAGACATCGAAGAGGAAGAGGACCTCGTTAGTATTTAATCATTATTAAATTATTGATTCAGAATTAATAGCCGATCTGTCAATTGGCTAAATGGGGAAATTATGTCAAAAATTGAAAGAATTTTAAAGATGAAAACAAAATTATTTTTGGGATTGATAGCTTTAGCTATGGTAGCTGTATCAGCAACCGCCCAGCAGCAACGAAAACAAGCTTTTAACCGACAAGATTGTGTTTTAAAGGATGATTTAACGCAAGAACAGAAAGATAAAATGGATGAACTACGAGTTGCATTTTATCAAAAAACAAAAGCGGATCACAATCAGTTAAATGAATTGATTACCAGAAAACATACGCTTGAAACAACAGATCCTGTTGATAAAGATGCGTTGTTTGAATGTTTAGCTTCTATTAATACAATTCAAACGAACCTTCAAAAAGAAAGAATCAGACATTTTCAGGATGTAAAGGCCAACCTAACTGACGATCAGGTTATTTTGTTTGATGCACGTAAAAAGGGCCCCAAAGGTCAAATGGGGCAAGGCTATGGTTTGGGTAAAGGAAACCAAGGTCAATGTCCAGGTTGCGATAGAAATAGCTTTGGAAGAGGTAATGGTCAACGAGGCAATGGTCAAGGCTATGGAAAAAGCCAGGGGCAGGGAAGAGGTCAGAGAAATCAAGCTGGTCAAGGCAGAGGAACAGGGCAGAGACGAAACCTGACAGCTTTGGATTTAACAGATGCTCAAAAAGAGTTTATGGATCAATCGCGTTTACAGTTATTGAAAAAAGAACAGACTCTTAAAAATAAACTGAATGAATTAAATGCTCAGTTAAAAACTCAAACAACCGGAAAAAACATCAATTTAAAACAAGTTGATAAAACAATAACTGAACAGTCGGAGATAAAACTTCAATTAGCAAAGCTTAGGGCAGAGCATAAAATGGAAGTTCGTAATCAAATGACAGATGAACAAAAGATGGCCTTTGACAGCAGGGGATTTGGTAGAAAAGGAAGGCATGGCAGACGTTAAAAATTAGAAAACTATTATAGTTAGCTTAATTGTTAATAAAGAGGTGTTCATAATAGCTTGAGCGCCTCTTTTTATGTCTATCCGTAATTAAATT
The DNA here is from genome assembly GCF_018271995.1 of Carboxylicivirga linearis. GTDB lineage: Bacteria > Bacteroidota > Bacteroidia > Bacteroidales > Marinilabiliaceae > Carboxylicivirga > Carboxylicivirga linearis. Next base: position 51,366 of record NZ_JAGUCO010000018.1, on the reverse strand, counting down.
TTAGTAGATTATTAAATATTATTAAAAAAAGTGGAATTTTATTGAAGGATTAATAGTCTATCCAACGTCAAATTAGAGTAATTGTATACAGTGTTCGATTACGAACATGCTGTATCATAAGCGTACACTTTTTTGATCTATAAATAGAGCTAAATAGCAGACAGTAAATGTACTGTGTTTAATAGTACGTTTTTTGTTTATTGTAGGTTAACCTAAATCTAAATGTCTTGAATATAGAAATTAAAGATCTGAGTCAGGTTTATAAAAATGATTTCAGAGCACTCAACCGAGTTAATCTTGAGATTAACCCGGGAATGTTTGGTTTATTAGGACCCAATGGAGCCGGAAAATCAACATTAATGCGAATACTGGTTACTTTGCAAAAGCCTACTCATGGAGAGGTGTTTGTAAATGGTATGCCATTATCTAAGAATCGTAAAGAAGTACGCTCGTACCTTGGATATCTGCCTCAGGATTTTCGTTTTTTTGCTAAACTACGTACTTGGGAATTTCTCGATTATGCCGCTTCTTTGGCGGGAATAAAAAGTAAAAAACAGCGCTTATCAGCTGTAGATGATTTACTTGAACAAGTTGGTTTATTTGATGTTCGAAACCGATTTGCCAATAAGCTTTCCGGAGGTATGAAGCGTCGTCTTGGAATAGCACAGGCTTTAATAGGTGATCCTAAAATCATTATTGTTGATGAACCTACAACCGGATTGGACCCCGAAGAGCGTATACGATTCAGGAATATACTTTCTAATCTTAGTCAGAAAGAGGTTATTATTATCCTTTCTACACATATTGTAGGTGATATTTCATCTACCTGTAGTCAAATGGCGTTATTAAATTCCGGAGAAGTGCATTTTACGGGTTCACCCGAACAATTTATTAAGCAGAGTGAAGGTCATGTATTTAAAACTTCAGTCACTTTTGATGAAATGAAACGCATTAGTGAAACATTTCCGGTTATTACTTCAATCCCCGATCCTGCCGGATATGAGGTGGAGTTTGTAGCAGATAAACCCAATGGCTGGAAAGCATCGGAAGTTCAGCCCAATTTAGAACATGCCTATGTGTACTTTATGGAATACCTGACTAAATCCAAAATTGAATTAGAATGATCTCACTATTTAATGTTAGAACGATAGCTCGTTTCGAGTCTAAAACACTGCTCAGGAGCTGGTTCTTCAGAATATTTTCTGCAATAGCCTTATTTTTTCTTTTAATGTTTAACATGTTTGCGGTGGCAGGTATTGCTGAAGGTTCGTGGCCAGGACGTCTCATCCCGTCCGGTGTGCCTTATTTTAATATGTGGATTTTAAATATTGCCCAATCCATAATTGCCATTTTCTTATCGGCAGATTTTTTAGGCAGAGACAAAAAGCTGGATACCACAGAAGCTTTTTATGTTAGGAGTATGTCTAATATTGAATATGTTACCGGAAAGACACTAGGTATTCTTAAAGTTTTTGTTGTTTTAAATGCTATTGTAATGGCATTAGGCATCCTTTTCTCATTAATTGGAAGTGATACAACTGTAAACTGGTCTTCATTTATTCTTTATCCTTTATTAATTTCCTTACCAACGCTGGTATTTATTTTGGGTTTATCCTTTTTTGTGATGACGCTCATACGAAACCAGGCAATTACATTTGTGGTTTTATTAGGACTTGTTGCCTTATCCTTATTTTATTTGAGAAACAAGTTTTTTGGTTTAATGGATGTACTTGGTTTCTATATGCCATTTATGCGTTCCGATTTTACAGGTTTTGGTAACGAGTTAGATTTAATATTAGTTAGGTCTTCCTTTTTATTGTTAGGTATCTTTTTTATTCTGGCAACCGTGTGGCGTTTACCCCGACTGGAACAACAAAAATTTGCCAAATATACATTATTGGCAGGTATGCTTATTACTGGCTTTGGGGCATTAACTATGATGTCTTTTAAAGCTATTGGAGATAATCAAAATGTAAATTTAAGAGCAGAAGTTTCCAGGTTAAATCAACAACTAAAACCGTCAGCCTATAACATCAATAATTATCACATCAATTTAATTCATAAAGCAGATAAGATTGATGTAATAGCTCAGTTAGAGGTGGGGTTGAAAGATGGGAAAAACGGAGATCTGGTATTAGCCATTAATCCAGGTTTAAAAGTCAAAAAAGTTAGTATTGATGGGAAAGATGTGACATTTGAACGTCAGGCACACCTGTTAACTGTAAAAAAGAACTCCATTGTAAAAGGAAGCTTCACAGTTGAACTTAACTATGAAGGGACTATTAACGACATAGCCATGTTTCCTGAGGTTGACGACGAAACCTTATTATCATTAAATCGTCTCGATCCAATCATTGCCAATAAGCAATTTAGCTTTATCACCAGTAATTATGTCTTGCTTACACGCGAAGCGAACTGGTATCCTGTAGTAGCTTCTGATTTATACTGGACACGTTATCCGTTTGTTCGAATGGATCTTGATGTGCAATCAAAACCTGGTTTGACTGTCATATCGCAAGGAAATTCAAAAGACGAAGAAGAAGGTAGGTGGTCTTTTACTTCTCAGCAGGCTCTGAATGCATATAGTGTGGTAATTGGTACTTTTGAGAAAGTAAGTACAATGGTTGATAGTGTGGAGTTTAGTTTGTACTACCATCCTAAACACACATTTTTTAAACCTTTCTTTACCGAATTAGAAGATACAGCTTCGGTGTTGATCCAAAATATAAAAAATGATTTTGAGAGGCAATTAGCGGTAAGTTACCCTTTTGATAAATTCTCAATTGTTGAGTCTCCCATAAACTTCTATAGTTACCTGCGAAACTGGTCGCTATCAACCGAAGAAGTTATGCCAGAAATGGTGTTTTTTCCTGAATGTGGAGGCGGTAACTGGCAAAATGATATAAAAAATCAGAAGAGAAGAACAGAGAACCGGGGTCGCAACCGGAATGAAGAAATGTCGGAGAAAGATGTACAAATTGAAATCTTTAAGAGTTACATCGGAGATAATTTTATACGCCCACGACGTTTTTTCTTTGGAAGACGACAGTCTGGAGAACGCAGTGTTGAAAACTGGGGGAGATATCAGGTTTTTCCACTATACTTTACTTATGCCAATTCAATTGAAGAAGATGGTTATCCATTGTTAACAATAGCCCTTGAAAATTATCTTCACGAACGTTTAAGTTCCAATGTCCCAGGTGGATTTGGAGGATTAAGTACCAATGATGAAGTTATTTTGAAGCTGAAGGACAGAAGTTTAAATGATTTGATTGAGGAGGAAGATGTGAATGTGTTGGGTAATGTGTTTGCTTCCAAAGGAAATCAATTGATATCAAGTTTTAAAGTTAATACCAATGCAGTAACCTTCGACCGTCAATTAAATGAAATTGTTAAGAACACTCAATTTAAAAATATCGAGGTTGAAGAATTTACATCTTTAATGGATCAATTATCGGAATCTGATTTTAATGAGTTGTACAATAATTGGTTAAAAGATGATAATGCACCAGCCTTTTTATTTGGTAATGTTGATGTTTGGGAGATTAAAGAAGGTAATCGCATACGCTATTTTGTGAAAGTACCGGTTGCCAATAAAGGCGATATTGATGGAATTGTAGGTTTAACCATTCGTGAAGGAGAAAGAAGAGGAGGCAGAGGTCGTTTTCGTTCTGAGTTTTCAATGGATCAGTCGTCCAATGCTAAGAGCTATCTTATAAAGAAAGGCGAAACGGTTGATATCGGATTTATTTTAGATGAGGTGCCACGCGATGTATCAGTTAATACCTATTTAGCCCGAAATATACCTTCTAATCAGAGGTTAAATATAAATGCTGTAATTAAAGATAAACGGGTTGTTGATTTTTTCGAAGGATTACAACCTTCCAGCAAAAAACTGAGGTATGCCGAAAAATTTGAGGTAATTGTTGATAATGAGGATGACGGATGCTCGTTTGTAAATACCGGCGAAAGTAGAACCATTAAAGATTGGTGGCTAAGTCGACAGAATGAAGAAGATGAAAACGAAACCTACGGAAGAATTCGATTTTGGAATACTCCGGTAAAATGGTCGCCTGTTGCTGGAGAGGAATTTTTTGGAGAGTACCTCAAGTCGGGTTATTACAAACGTAAAGGAACAGGAGAAGGATATGTTAGCTGGACCGGACAGATTGAGGCTCCGGGGAATTATGCTGTATATGCATATGTTCCTGATATAAGGGGACGTTTCCGTGGCCGTGGAGACCGAGGGTATGAACGCGATTTTCATTATACAGTGAATAGTGATGACGGCGAGGATGAAGTTGAAATTAAAGTCACTCAAGATAATAATGGTTGGTTATATCTCGGAGACTATTACTTCTCTGAAGGAGCAGCCACAGTAAAGCTTTCTGACTTTACAAAAAGCGAATATGTTATAGCTGATGCAGTTAAATGGGTAAAAAAATAATAAACTTAATCATAAACCATGAATAAAAGTATAATTGGATTGTTTGTGCTTTTCTTTTCGATGTTTGCCATAAATGTGGAGGCTCAACGCCTGATGACTTTGGAGCAATCGGTGGAAGAAGCTCTGAAACAAAGTCCTGATATTGTTAGAGCACGATATAATCTGGAAAGATATCGAGAGTTGCTCAATGCTCAAAAAGCATCTTTGAAATCAAATTTTCGATTGGATTTATCACCTTTTCAGTATAGTAATAGCAGAAACTACGACCAGTCGAATCAAACCTGGTACAACGATGAAAATTTCACTACTTCAGGTGCGTTTAGTGTAAGTCAACCCATTTTATTTACCGATGGAGTTGTTTCATTAAATAACAACTTTGGCTGGCAAACGAATAAACGTGATGATATTAATTTCGATCCGTTTACGGGTTTTACCAACAGTTTGAATCTACGCCTGGAACAACCTCTTTTTACCTACAACAGGCGTAAAATGGAGTACAAAGAGATTGAGTTTAATTACGAAAACTCTCAATTAAATTATGCGCTTCAGGCCTTAAATGTTGAACGACAGATAACGCAGTACTTTTATCAGATTTATCAGGCTCAAATGCAGTTGATTACATCGCGTGAAGAACTGGCCAATAGAAAAAAGAGTTACGAAATCATTAAAAATAAAGTAGAAGCAGGTTTAACTGCAAAAGAAGAAATGCTTCAGGCTGAGTTGGATATGATGTCAAGCGAATCAACTGTGCAAAACAACGAAGTAGATCTGGATAATATCAAAGATAACTTCAAACAAATGTTAGGCATGGACTTTTCGGAAGAGATAATGGTTGTTGCTGAAGTTTCTGTTTTACCGGTAGATATTGACCTTCAGAAAGCAACTGGTTTTGCACTTGAGAACAGAATGGAAATTCGACAAAGAGAAATTGATGTTGAAATGGGGTTGTTTGATCTGATTACCACTAATGCTACCAATGAGTTTAAAGGTAATTTGGCTGTTCAGGTGGGGTTGTTCGGTAATGCTGAAAATGTGAATAACATCTACGACCGGCAAAACAGGAATGATAACCAGGATGTACAGTTTACTTTGGAAGTGCCGTTGTGGGACTGGGGAGAGAAAAAAGCACGTATGGAAGCAGCTCGATTGGCTCAGGAAACTAATGAATACAATCTGTTGGATGAAAAAAAGAACATTGTTCTATCTGTGCGCCAAATAGAACGTAATCTAAAAAATTATCTGAAGCAGATTGAAATAGCCAGGAAGAATGAAGAAAATGCCCAGCTGACATACGAAATTAATCTGGAGAAATATCAAAATGGTGATTTAACCAGTATGGATTTGAATCTGGTGCAAAATCAGCTAACTCAGGCTAAGAATAATAAAATTGATGCTCTGATCAGTTACAAACTTGAATTGTTGAATATGAAGCTTCAAACACTATTTGATTTTGAAAATCAAAGAAGCATTATGCCTGATGTTATTAATTACGAAACCATACAATAAGCCTTAAATACAAAATCGATGAAAATATTACAACATACTCTTTTAGTTGCTGCCACACTGGCTGCACTGTCGTCTTGCAGAAACGAATCTTCGAGCTTTGATACGGATGTTGCCGTTAATGTATCAGTTGAAGAAGTAAAATATAAACCCATTGAGCAAACTTTGGTTACAACAGGTTCTATTACTCCAACAATGGATGTAACAGTTACCTCCGAGGTGGCAGGTAATTACCTTTTACAAACCAATCCGGCAACAGGACAGAAATATAAGATGGGTGATCTTGTTAAAAAAGGACAACTCATCATTAAGCTGGAGGATAAGGAGTACGAAAACAATACTAATATTGAAGGTACTAAGCTGGAAATGGAAATTTCTGAGATGGAATATACCAAGCAACAAGCCTTGTATGAAAAAGGCGGTGTAACCAAACGAGAACTGGTTAATTCAGAGAATACACTTCTTTCTGCTAAACAGTCGTATGAGAATGCTCAGATTGCAATGGGCAAAATGGATGTGAGAGCTCCTTTTACAGGTGTAATTACTGATCTGCCTTATTTTACTCCCGGCATCAGGGTTGAAAGTGGTACCGAAATAATGAGTATGATGGAATATACCACCATGGTAATGGATTTAAGTATGCCTGAAAACCTAATGGGGCATGTACAGATGGGGCAACCGGTAAATATTATGAATTATTCATTACCTGATGACACCTTAAAGGGACGTATCTCTGAATTGTCACCAGCCATTGATGTGGAGGCCCGTACTTTTAAAGGACGTATAAAAGTGGAAAATAAAGATGCTTTGTTAAAGCCAGGTATGTTTGTTAAGGCTGAAATTGTTGTGGACCATCGCGATAGTGCTTTAGTTATTCCAAAGGATGTAATTTTAACAGAAGGAAACCGTAAATTGGTTTATGTAGCTAAGAAAGAATTAGCAGAGAAAATATATATCCGCACAGGTATTGAAACTATAAACGAAGTAGAGGTGCTAGGAAAAGAATTGCAGGAAAATGACCGACTGATTGTGAAGGGCTTTGAGACCTTGAGAAATCGATCAAAGATTAACATCGTTAAAAAGTAATCCTTTAAATTGAATTTATGAGAGCCATTTCACGATTCTCAGTTAATTATCCGGTCACCGTTGCAATGATTGTTTTGGCCACTATTTTGTTGGGCATAATATCATTATCGCGTTTGGGAACGGATTTATTTCCTGAAATGCAAAATCCACGCATTTATGTTGAGCTGGATGCGGGTGAGCGATCGCCCGAAGAAATAGAAAAGCGTTTTGTTGATCAGATAGAGGCACTATCGGTACGGCAAAGTGGAGTTACCAATGTTTCATCGGTCAGTAGAGTTGGTTCAGCTGTTATTACCGTTGAATATGATTGGGGTAAAGATATTGATGAGGCGTTTTTAGATCTACAGAAAGCCCTTACAACAGTTAGTCAGAATGAAGATATAGAAGAGTTAAATATTTCACGTTTTGATCCTAATGCATCACCAGTAATCAAAGCCGCATTCCGAAACGACGAAATTACTGATATGAATGAGCTACGAAAAGTGGCTGAAAACTATATTCGTAATGAATTAATCAGAGTGGAGGGAATTGCTGATGTTCGAATATCGGGCGATGAAGAAGCCCAGGTATTAGTTGTAGTTGATCCGGGTTTGCTAGAGGTTAACGGATTAACCATGTCATCGGTTTTGAGTACCATAAATAGTTTTAACCAAAATGTATCAGGTGGATCTATTGAAGAAATGGGCCAACGATATATTATTAAAGGATTAAGTGCTTTAACCCATTTAGATGATGTACGAAATCTGGTGGTTAAAACAACCGGTACATCAAATACGTCAACCGCAACTTCAACTGCTGCTACTAATACAGCAACATCAGCTATATTATTAAAGGATGTTGCTCAGGTACGATTTCAAAACCGTGACCCTGAAAGTATCGTTCGGTTAAATGGAGAGCGTTGCTTAGGTGTTTCTATTTATAAAGAGACAAAATTTAATACGGTTGAAGCTGTTGAGAAGCTTGAAACAGCATTTGCTTCCATTCAAAAGCGATTACCTTCTTATGAGTTGGTTGTTATTAATAATCAGGGAAGATTCATACAAAGTGCAATTGGCGAAGTGCAAGAAAGTGCACTTATAGGTATTATCTTCGCAGTATTTGTGTTGTTTATTTTTCTTCGTCGCTTTGGTGTTACATTAATAGTAAGTTTAGCCATACCAATCTCTATAATTGCCACTTTTAATCTGATGTATTTTAATGGTCTTACCCTTAATATTATGACATTGGGAGGACTGGCCTTAGGTGCTGGAATGTTGGTTGATAATGCCATTGTGGTGGTTGAAAACATCTTCCGGAAGATGCAGCAGGGAATACCATTAAAGGATGCAGCAATTGATGGTACCAGCGAAGTGGCAGGTGCCTTGGTGGCATCAACCCTTACAACCATTGTGGTGTTTTTACCCATTGTTTACATTCAGGGAGCATCAGGAGAGTTATTTAAAGATCAGGCCTGGACAGTTGCATTCTCGTTACTATCATCTCTGGTGGTTGCCTTATTGGTTATTCCGGTAATGAGTAATCTCTTCTTAAAAGGGAAAAAGAAGAAGGAAGTAAAGGTGATTGAGCAGGAAGCCGGATTTAAATCATACGGTAGGTTTTTAAACGGAGTTCTTGAAAAGAAAGGGTGGATAATAGCTGGTAGTGTTGCATTGGTTGTATTAACAGTTTTGGTTATTCCTATGGTAGGAAGTGAATTTATGCCCGAGACACAATCAAACGAAATAACTGTTGAAACTGTTTTGCCTGCCGGGACTTCATTAAACCGAACCGATGCTACTCTGCTGCAAATGGAAGAAATGGTGAAAGGTTCTTTTGGTGATCAGTTAAAGACAATCTATACGCATGCAGGTCCTGAATCAAGCGAATCAACTTCTTCAACTGAGCAAGGTGAAAATACTGGTTATTTAAAACTGGTTTTGAAAGATGAGGTTCATATTGCCTTTACAGATTTAGTGAGCCATATCAATCAACTGTTTGATGGAGTAGAAGGTGTGGAGTTGCGATATGTACAAGATCAATCGGCTTTACAAACAGTATTAGGAACCGATGAAGCACCCTTATTAATCGAGGTTTCGGACGAAAACTCAGATTATCTGGAAGAAGCATCGGCTTTGGTTTCAGAATTACTGCGCGAGGATAATGATGTTTACAATGTTAAGAGTTCGTTTGAAGATGGTGCTCCGGAAGTTAACATTGTTATCGATAGGGTTAGAGCCGGAATATTTGGTTTAGATGTGAGTACCATAATGTCAAGCGTTTCTGATTATTTGTCGGCAAGAGATGGAGGAACAATGGAAATGAAAGGGGAATTAACCAGTATTAAGCTTGAAACACCTGATGTGCGTTTGGAAGAATTGAAGGATTTAAAAGTTTCTACAGGAGAGAGAGAAGTTTTTCTTTCTGAAGTATCAAAAATAAGTATTGGTCAGGCACCCCGTGAGTTAATTCGTAATAATCAAAAGAGGGTGGCAAAAATTACAGGAATGGTCAGCGACCGTATACCGTTTGATCATTTGGTAAATGAGCTGGAAACAAAAATTACTCAACTCGATGCTCCTCCAACATCAACCATTAAAGTACTGGGGCAGGAGCAAAGACGAAAAGATGCCTTTGGTAGCTTACAATTTGCTTTAATATTGTCTATTGTGTTGGTGTACATGGTAATGGCTTCTCAGTTTGAGTCGTTAATTCATCCATTTACCATTCTGCTGACTATACCTTTGGCAGGTGTGGGTGCTGTTTGGGCCTTCTTTTTACTGGGTAATACATTTAACATTATGGCCTATATCGGTATTGTGATGTTAGGTGGTATTGCAGTAAATGACTCCATTATACTGGTTGATGCCATCAATCAGTTCAAACGATCGGGCATGGAGTTAAAAGAAGCCATTGTGGCGGCAGGCCAACAACGAATCAGACCCATTTTAATGACCAGTTTAACAACCATACTGGCATTAGTCCCCTTAACCATTGGTTTTGGCGATAGTGCCTCGTTACGCGCTCCAATGGCAATTGCTGTTATTGGGGGACTGGTTACGTCTACATTGCTAACGCTGGTTGTTATTCCGTGTGTGTATCATGTATTTGACCGATTGTTTGCCAGAAAACAACATAGTTGATCATTATCATCCAAAGAAACAGTAAATGAGAGAAATTATAAATAGGAAGGTACTGATCAGCATGCTCTTTGTGGCACTTACCATGTTGGGTGTTATCTCATACAAACAATTGAAGTTTGAGCTGATACCCAATACCGAACTACCTATGCTTTTTGTCAATGTTCAGGCAACAGCCCAGCTCGACCCAAAGCACATGGAGCAGGAGGGAGTAATTCCCATTGAAGGTTTGGTGAGTACTCTCGAAGGAATTGAAAAAATCGAAACGCGCATCAGACCGGGTAGTGCAACCTTATTTGTTTATCTGACCAAAGAAACGAATACTAAATATGCCTATCTGAAGCTGGTTGAAAAAATTGAAGGTTCATCATCAGTGTTGCCTGATAATATGATGGCAACGGTTATTAAGGCTGATTTGGAACAGATGAACAATCAGTTTATGACTATACAGGTCCGTGGAGAAGGTGGCGTTGATCGTATTCGAAATATTATAGAACAGGATCTGCTTGAACAATTGCAGAGTATTGATGGTATTTCAAGTGTTCAGGTGAGCGGTGGTCGTCAGAAGTCGGTTGAGATTATTTTCAACCAGGAGGTACTGGATAGCTACGGTTTGACATCAGGGCAGATCAGCCGGATGATTACACAGGGGCAAAATGAAAAAGTTTTTGCCGGTGAGGTAGTAAAAGATGGACGCAGGTATTATGTGACTGCTGAGGCTGACTACAACCATATAGATGAGATTAAAAATATTGTTGTTAAGGATGAGGGACCTGTTTTACTGAAGGATATTGCCATTATAAATTTTGGTGTTAAAGAAGAAGATTCGTATAGCCGAGTTAATGGTTTGGAGACAGTTTCCATCAGTATGGCTAAGGCTTCGCAGGTAAACCTGATTGATCTTTCGAAGAATACATTAAAAGTAATTGATAGAATCAATCAGGAATATGAAAGCAAAGGACTGGAGTTGGTAGTAGAAACCAACTCAGCCGAAACCATGGAAAGCAACCTTGATAGTATCATTGAACTGGCTATTATTGGAGGGATTTTGGCTTTGTTTATTCTTTGGATATTCCTGAATAATATTCCGCTGGTGGGAATGGTAATGTTATCAATACCGATTTCGGTTTACGGAGCTTTTAATTTCTTTTATGCCGCCAACATTTCCATTAATGTATTAACATTGGTTGGATTAGCTTTAGCCATTGGAATGTTACTTGATAACAGTGTGGTGGTGATGGAAAACATCTATCGGGTAGCTTCCAAGGGTAAGCATTCGAATGATGAAAGTGTTATTAAAGGAACCAAAGAGGTGTGGCGATCGGTAGCAGCTGCTACCTTAACAACCATATCTGTCTTTTTACCTTTTGTGTTTTCCGAGAATGTAATGTTTCGCGAGGTAGCCCGTCATGTAAGTGTATCAATAGTTTCAACGCTTGTAGTGTCACTGTTGGTTGCTTTACTACTGATACCAATGCTTAGTCACTTGTTCTTGTCGGGCATAATGAAGCATAAGATTGAAGCTTTAGAAAAATTATCGTTACATAATCGTATCGTTCAGTATTACATCTTGCTGTTAAAAGCAACATTACGAAAGCCGGCTGTCACTATTTTATCAGTGATTCTGTTGTTTTTCATGGTTCTGATAATTTCAGTAGGAGTTAGCATTACCAGTGCAAGAGAAGCAGAAACACCTGAATTTAACATTTCGGTTGATATGTCGTCCGGATCAACACTGGATAATACGGATATTGTAGTGCGCGAGATTGAAAAACGCTTGGAAGATCTGGGTGAGAAAGAGGATGTTATTAGTCGTGTGCAGGACGAAGAAGCTTCATTAACGATTAAATTGGTTGAAGACTACAAAGGAGTGGCTAAAAGAACCATTCCTGAAATCAGACAAGATATACAACAACGTATTAACAATGTTAGAGGAGGTCAAATAAGCCTGACTCAAAGTTCAACCAGCTCCATGGGTGGTGGCGGTGGCGGCGGTTTTGGGGCTAACCCCGGAGCCGGCATGATGATGATGATGGGACTGGGAGAACAGGAAGAGAAAGTAGTGATTAAAGGAGAGGATTACGATCAGATGTTGATGGTTGCCAACGATATCAAATATTACCTCGAAAATAATATTGATAATATGCAAAGGGTCAATATTTCATCCTCCAATAATCGACCAGAGGTGCATTTAAATATGGATCCGTATTTAATGGGCTTATTTAACGTCTCTCCGCAAAATGTTTTATCCGAACTATCAACGTTTCGGGGAGAAGTAAGTTCCGGTGGTCAACTGAAGGTAAATAACGAGACTTACGACATTGTAATGAAGACGCTGGATGACCCACAGCAAACAGAAATACCTCCTAAAACGATGGAGGAATTGCAGAAACTTAACGTAACTACTGCAAGTAATACCATTATTCCATTACACAATTTTTCCGAGATAAATTATGCATCGGGACGTTCTGAAATATTAAGAGTCAATCAGGAAAAGCAAATTGAAGTTTATTATCGTTTTGCTGATGAGGTGAATGAATCAAACACATTATTAGAAGATGCTCGTCAACAGATAGATGATTTGGTTGCAACCATTCCTTTACCAACATCAGTATCGGTTGATGTTATTCACGAAGAGGATGTATTTGCTGATTATAAGTTTCTGGCCATGGTGGGACTGATCCTTATTTTTATGATTTTGGCATCGGTATTTGAATCCTTAACCGCGCCAGTGGTGATGCTATTCTCAGTACCCTTAGCTGCCATTGGTTCATTACTGGCATTGGTATTGACCGGTAATTCATTAATGAATTTCAATAGTTTTATAGGTTTCTTAATTCTGCTGGGTGTAGTGGTGAATAATGGAATTCTTTTAATCGATTATTCACGACAACTGCGTAAAGAAGGTTATGGTCATGCCAGAGCCTTAATGCAAGCAGGTATTTCACGTATTCGCCCTATTACCATTACTGCCATTACCACTATTATTGCCATGATGCCACTGGCTATGGGTAAGTCAGAATATGTAAGCATCTTAGGAGCTCCGTTTGCTATAACAGTGGTTGGAGGGTTAGCATTCAGTACTTTACTTACTTTGGTATTTATGCCAACTTTTGCATTTGGTTTTGAGCATTCACTCGAATGGATCCGATCTTTGCCTGTAAAATTGAAATTGGTTATTTTCTTTTTCTGGGGTTTAGGAATTTGGTTTGTTTATGCATGGTCCGATGTTTCATTTGCCTGGCAATTACTTTATTATGTGTTGATTTTTGCTGGTGTACCAGCTGTGGTATATTTTATACGCTCATCACTGCGAATGGCCAATAGCCAGTTAATTGCTCAGGATGATGAAGTTACTATTACGGTTCGTAACCTGGTAAAAGTGTATGATCGCGATGGGCGTTTTACCCGTGAAAGAAAAGCCAGAGATGGCAAGCATAAAGAGCTATTATCGAAAAAAGAGGTTGATTTGAAAGAAAGCCTGAAAAAGTTGATTTGGCAATTGCCATTATTGGCTTTTATGGGATATTTCACCTGGTGGTATCTCGAGTCAAAATTCATGGGACTGGTATTCACAATGATCAATTACTTCATCTTAAAAGCTGTTTACGATGCAATTGCATTATTATGGAGGTATAACAGACAAACGGAAACGTCTGCTAAATGGGATAAAAGAATATTATTCGTTTTCAAATATGGTTATCCTTTGGTTGCTTCAGTAGTTTATTATTTCCATTGGGAATCTTTGTCAACGGCTATTACTACTGCATTAATATGGTACCTGTTATTGGCATTAATCGCTTCAGGTAACAAGTTAAAACGTGAAAGAACCAATATAGAACGAGTGACAGGACGTTTTGCCGGTATGCGCAGAAGTTACTATAGGTTTTTGAGAGGCATTCCTTTTATTGGCAAAGAAAAAACACCATTTAAAGCTTTAAAAGGAGTTTCGTTAGATATTAAAACCGGTATGATTGGTTTGCTGGGACCTAATGGTGCCGGTAAAACTACTTTAATGCGCATTATTTGCGGTATTTTAGATCAGAGTTATGGTAAAGTTTATATCAATGGTTTTGATACAGCAGAGAAGAGAGAAGAGCTGCAAGGTTTAATTGGTTACTTACCTCAGGAGTTTGGAACGTATGAGAATATGTCGGCCTTTGAGTTTCTGGACTATCAGGCGATGCTTAGAGGAATCAATAATGATGATTTAAGAAAAGAACGGTTAGAATATGTGCTGAAGTCGGTACATATGTGGGAGCGAAAAGATGATAAGATCGGATCATTCTCAGGAGGTATGAAGCAGCGTATTGGTATTGCCATGATTTTACTTCACTTACCTAAAATATTGGTGGTTGATGAGCCTACTGCAGGTTTGGATCCACGTGAGCGTATCCGATTCCGTAATTTGCTGGTGGAACTGAGTAAAAACCGTGTGGTATTATTTTCGACCCATATCATTGAAGATATTTCAAGCTCTTGTAACCAGGTGGCTGTTATGAAGCGTGGAGATCTCAAATATTGGGGTGTTCCTAACGAGATGGTAAATATTGCCAAGGACAAAGTATGGCAGTTTGATGTGATAGCAAGTGATTTTGAAGAGGTGAATAAGAAATTTACCATTGTTCATCACATGCGCGACGGTGATAATATTCGGGTTCGCTGCTTAGCTAAAGAAAAACCAACAGAGAGTGCCATACCTGTTCAAGCTGTTTTAGAAGATGCCTACATGTGGTTGTTGAAAAATGATGAATTAAATCAAAAGGCTCAATAAACGTTTATCAATCTGTTTTCTTAAAAATGAAAAATCGAAGTAAATGGAAAATTTAAAATATAGTTTAAAAAAAGGGATAAGCGGAACCTACATCACTTTTATAAGGTATAACCTAAAGGTAGTATTTGGGAACAAATTTGTCTACTTTCTGGGAGCTTCATTAATCTTTTATTTTCTGGTTACACTAATCAATTTGTTTACATCCGATAGCGAAAGTATTCAAGGGGTTTACTATCAGTTGATGTTTCCAGCCTTTTTATTGATTTTCTTTCCTACATCATACGGGATACAAAATGATGAAGATGCCCGGATTCTGGAGATTCTGTTTGGTATACCCAATTATCGATACAAAATATGGCTATTACGTTTGGTAATTGCTTATTTTATTGTGTTCTGGTTTATATTCATTATGGCTTCACTAAGTAGTGTTCTGATTATAAATGTGCCTAAATGGGAGATGACTTTGCGATTGATGGTTCCGGTTGGTTTTATTGGTATGATGGGATTCTTTTTTAGCACAGTGGTAAAGAACGGTAATGGAACAGCTGTAGTGGTGGTAATTATTGGTCTCTTAGCCTGGATTTTAGTTGAACTTTTAGGTAATAGTGCCTGGAATCTGTTTTTAAATCCTTTTGACTTACCTAATGATATGAGTGAAGTTGTTTGGTCAAATATTGTTGCAAAGCATATCCGAACGTGGCTGATAGTATCGGTCGTAGCAGGGTTATGGGGCTTACTTAACCTACAACAGCGAGAGAAGTTTATAAAATAGCAGATAGAAAAAAAGCGCCTTTAAGGCGCTTTTCTTATATTGAGTATCGTACAGACTAACTTTCAGCCATTCTTCCTTGATGGCTTAAAATATCGCGGGCCATTTCTAATATTGTAGTATCATCCAATTCCACAATTCCACCATCCGGGCCTTGCTCTAAATGGATTCCTACACTTCTACCTCGATCGTAGTTGGCACCGCCAAAGTAATTTCTTACAGTCTCTACGTCGAGGTGTAATTCTTCTGCTATTGTCTTAATACTTCCATCAGGCAGACTATCTTTAATCTTCCTGAGTTGATTAAATGTGATTGTTGCTGTACTCATATTGATAAGTTTTAAGTAACACAATACTGAGTAATAAATATAAAAAAATAAATTAGATATTAAAATTAATTTAATATTAAAGTGTTAATTATGAGCTATATTATCGCGCGATGTTTTGTGTCGAATTCGATCGTAATGCATTGTGTTGAAAAGGATGTAATTGATTAGCCAGGTAAGGATTGCTTGTATGTTAAAGATAGAATTGGAGAGTAAGAATAGGTTACTAAAAATTGATGAAATTGTAATGTCTATGTGGCAAAAAGTTAATATTTAAGATAGTGTATATTTATACAGTTTTTAGCTCCTATTATTTCGCTCCGGAAAAATAAGA
This sequence comes from Carboxylicivirga linearis, assembly GCF_018271995.1. GTDB lineage: Bacteria > Bacteroidota > Bacteroidia > Bacteroidales > Marinilabiliaceae > Carboxylicivirga > Carboxylicivirga linearis. The sequence goes on along the minus strand of NZ_JAGUCO010000018.1, from coordinate 35,012 downwards.
GCTAAGCTATTTACCTTGTCTTATTGAAATTTAAACCTTTTTTGGGTGTGATAAAGAATATTGTTGTGGTATTAGGGCCGAAATATTAAATTCGCATGTTCAAAAAAGAAAATTAATACACATGATACAACGTATTCAATCTGTTTATCTACTAATTAGTGCACTATTAACGGGCAGTATGTTTTTTGTGTCATTAGCCGATTTGGCAAATGATGATGCTACTTATACTCTTTTATATAGGGGATTGGCAAATAGTGAAGAATTAACTACACAAACTTTACCATTAGCTATTTTGGTAACGGTTACCACATTAGTTTCGTTGGTAACAATCTTTTTATATAAAAAGAGAATGCTTCAAATTCGTCTATGTGGTTTAAATATGGGATTGCTATTAGGTACTACAGGAATGATTTATTTCCTGGGATCGCAAGCGGCAAAAGAACTGTCAGCTGAGATTTCATATAACATACCAATGGTATTTCCAATTGTTGCTTTAATTATAACCTTTCTGGCAATTAGATCGATTGGTAAAGACGAAGCCTTAATAAAGTCAATGGATAGAATACGATAAGGAATTGTAAGAGATAAAAAACGGGATTTCTATTTGAAATCCCGTTTTTTTGGTTTTATGATGTCTTTAAAATCCCAGTACCTGTTCTTCTGGATTATAACCACCTTGCAATAACTTAGCAGGATCTTCCAGCATTTCTTTTACTTTCACCAAAAATCCAACCGAATCTTTCCCATCAATAATTCTGTGATCATAGGAGAGAGCCAAATACATAATAGGTCGTATTTCTACCTTACCATTCACAGCCACCGGACGCTCAACAATGTTATGCATCCCCATGATGGCTGATTGTGGAGGATTGATGATTGGAGTACTAAGCATCGATCCAAAAACACCACCATTGGTAACCGTAAATGTTCCTCCATTCATTTCTTCAATACTAATCTTTCCTTTACGTGCTTTTTCAGCCAGATTTTTAAGAGTTGATTCAACATTGTGAAGTTGAAGTGTTTCAACATTTCTGATAACCGGTACCATTAATCCTTTAGGCGTTTGCACAGCAACTGAAACGTCATGGTATTCGGGCATCACTATTTCATCTCCGTCAATCATGGCATTTACCATAGGGTGATGTTTTAAAGCCAGTGAAGCAGCTTTTATAAAGAAGGACATAAAGCCTAATTTAACACCATGGGTATCTATAAATTTATTTTGATACTTTTTTCTCAGTGCCATTACAGCCGACATATCTACTTCGTTAAAAGTAGTGAGCATGGCTGTTTCGTTTTTAACTGCAACCAAACGTTGACTTAGCTTCTTTCTAAGATTCGTCATTTTTTGGCGCTCCATCTCACGGCTTGTTTCACGAGCAATAAATGCTGAGCTTGTACTTTTTGAACTATCAGCAATTGGTGCATTTTTAGCTAATTCAACCTCCTTGGACGATATTCTTTTGAGTCCGTTAATAACATCATCAACTGATAGATTGGCCTCTTCCATCATTTTTTTTGCTAGTGGCGAAACCTTTGCTTTATCGTACTGAGTTGAGGTTTTTGTTGGAGCCGTATTTTCTTTAGCAGGTTCTTTTTTCTGTGTCTCTTCCTTTTGTTCTTCACTAACCGGTTCATCTCCTGATGGGGCAGAAGGTGCTTCGCCTGCAAACTCGGTATCTATTGAGCAGGCAACCGAATCAACAGCGACTGTTTCTCCGGCTTCAACCAAAATTTTAACCTTTCCGGCTTCACTAGCTAATAATGCAAGCGTTGCCTTATCAGATTCAATTTCGGCTAATTCCTGATCTTTTGCCACAATATCTCCATCTGAAACAAGCCAGCTGGCAAGCTCCACTTCTGAGATGGATTCTCCTGGGGTAGGGACTTTTATTTCAACTATCATATTTCAACATTTCTGAGTCAGACCAGAGGCCTGAAAAGGGTAATTTAGATTGTTTAAATAGAGAACCTCGGTGGTTCTTCAAAATATTTATGTTGTTTCAGAATTTCTGTTCTGGTTTTTCCTTCAACACATTGTAATCCACAGTATTTCTGTTTGCGTTTACAATGACATTTTTTGAATACTTTATTAATTATCTCTGTTTGTCCAACAACATGAAGACCATTTAACCCTGTAGCCGGACTTCCACTTGCCAGTCTTGCAACAGGAACTAATTCAACATCCTTCATTTTGTTTTGAATGTAATACCATGCTCCCATGTTTTCTGGCTCTTCCTGAACCCATAGATGCAATAAAGCATTTTTATATCTCTTATTGATAGCTTCTACCTGCTCCTTTGGATAAGGGTGAAGCTGCTCAATTCGAACAAGAGCTATATCTGTAGCATTTAATTCTTCTTTACGGGCAAGTAAATCGTAATAAACCTTACCATTACAATACACAACTCTCTTAACCTGATCTACTTCAACATTGTTATCGTCAATAACTTCTTTAAATCCATCTTTAGTAAAGTCTTCAATGGAAGAAACACATTTAGGGTACCTTAACAGACTTTTAGGAGTAAACACTACCAATGGAACCCTGAAATTACGTTTGACTTGACGACGTAATACATGAAAAAGATTGGCTGGTGTGGTACAGTTAATAATTTGCATATTGTTTTGTGCCGATAAGGAAAGGAATCGTTCAACGCGCGCACTCGAATGTTCAGGTCCTTGTCCTTCAAAGCCATGGGGAAGAAGTAAAACCAAGCCATTCATCAAGCCCCATTTTTCTTCGGCCGACGATATGTACTGGTCGATAATAACCTGAGCTACGTTGTAGAAGTCTCCAAATTGAGCTTCCCAAATGGTTAAACCACTTGGTTTTGCTAAGGCGTATCCGTACTCAAACCCCATTACTCCATATTCAGATAGCAGGGAATTATAAATATCAAATTTCGCCTGGTCTTCAGTAATAAATTGTAAAGGACGGTATCGTTCTTCACTATCTTCAACGGTCATTACAGCATGGCGGTGAGCAAAAGTACCACGTTCAGCATCCTGACCACTTACACGAACCGGATGACCTTCGGTTAGCAAAGAGGCATAAGCCAGCTGTTCTCCAAGCGCCCAATCAAGTTTATCATTATCAACCATCGAAATACGGTCTTTAACTATCTTCTCTAGCTTCTTGAAGAATTTTTTGTCCTCCGGTAAATGATTTATTCTATCCAATAAGAACTGAGCCTTTTCCTTCTCTATTGAAGTATTAGGTGATTGTTTAAAATCTGCGTCATTTGAATATTCATATTCCGTCCAGTCATCATGTAAGAAACGTTGTATAATAACCTTATCAATTTCTTTTGATGCTGATAAGGCATCCTCAAGTTGTTGATTAAAGTTATTGGCTTCTTTCAATGCGTCTTCTTTCGACACTATATTTTCCTCCTGTAGTTTCAGATTGTAAATGTCACGAGGATTTGGATGTTTAGCAATCGCTTTATATAGCGTTGGCTGGGTAAATCTAGGTTCATCACCTTCGTTATGTCCATATTTTCGATACGAAAGAATATCAATAAAAACATCGGAATTAAAACTCTGACGAAATTCAATAGCCAGCTCAACTGCGTAAACCAGTGCCTCCACATCATCACCATTTACATGAAAAACCGGTGATCGGGTTACTTTACCCACATCAGTACAGTAAGTCGACGAACGGGCATCAAGATAATTGGTGGTGAAACCTACCTGGTTGTTAATAACAATATGAATGGTGCCTCCGGTTTTATATCCTTCCAACTGGGCCATCTGAACTACTTCGTAGGCTACACCTTGCCCGGCAATGGCAGCATCGCCATGAATGACAACAGGAATTACTTTATCGTAGTTTTTATCGTATTTATGATCAATCTTTGACCGTGAAATACCCTCAATGATTGGAGCCACCGTTTCGAGGTGGGATGGGTTAGGAGCCAGGTTAACTCTAACTTTTTTGCCTGTTTCGGTTTCTATATCATTGCTGTATCCAAGGTGATATTTAACATCTCCCAATGAAATGCCATCCTCGTATTCATCGCCATTAAACTCTTTAAAAATATTTTTATATGGCTTTTGTAAAATATTGGTCAGTACATTTAAACGCCCCCGATGAGCCATACCAATCATTACTTCCTCAACTCCCATTTCAGCCCCTTTATTAATAAGAGCATTTAAGCCGGGAATAAGCACTTCAGATCCTTCGAGAGAAAAGCGTTTTTGGCCTACAAATTTTTTGTGAATAAAGCTTTCGAAACCTGCAGCCATATTTAACTGGTGAAATATCTTACGCTTTTTTTCTGCGCTGAATTTAGGAGTGTTTAGCTCCATTTCCATCTTACCTTTTAGCCAACTAACAACTTCGGGATGTCGAATGTAGAGATATTCCACTGCTACTGATTGACAATAGGTTTGCTGTAAATGTTCAATTATTTTGCGAAGTGGAGCTTTGCCAATACCAATTTCGTTACCGGCATGAAAAGTAGTATCCAAATCTTTTTCTGATAACTTAAAGTTCTCCAGGTCCAGGGTCGGATAGTATTTTCGACGCGATCGAACAGGATTTGTTTTGGTAAAAAGGTGTCCTCTTTGACGGTAAGCATGAATCAGGTCTAATACCAGAAATTCTTTATCAACCAGTCCGGAACCATTGGGTTGTGCGTAGTTTTCAACTGCAAAGTCAAATCCCTGAAAAAATCGTTGGTAACTTTCGTCTACCGACTCAGGATCGTTTTTATACTGTTGGTATAATTGATCGATGGCTTCTATGTTACTGTTGCCAACGAATGAGAATTTATCCATAAGAATTTAGTTTCCTATTGATTATAAATGTTAGTACAGAACAATAGGTTCTGCTTTCGGGGCAGCAAAGTTAAGCAAATAGTATACTAACATCTGTCAGTTATGTCTTATTTTAAGTACAAATGTTTAATTTCAACCTCGAAAATCAAATATACTTATGACATCAGGATTCCTTAACGCCATTGCCTCGTATTATTATCAAAAAACAGACTTGTCGAAATATTGTTTCGTGTTTCCGAGTCAAAGGGCTGGTATTTTTTTCACAAACCACCTCAGACAGTTAATTAAGGAACCTGCCTGGTCGCCAAAGATTATTACGGTTAACGATCTGTTTGCTTCTTTGTCATCTTCAATAGTGGCCGATAACATAACCTTATTATTTACTCTACATCGTATTTATGCGCAGGTAACCGGTAAAGAGATCAGCTTTGAAGAGTTCTTGCCCTGGGGAGAGATGCTGCTGAATGACTTTGATGATATAGATAAATACCTGGTTTCGGTTGAACAGCTATTCTCAAACCTGGTATCATTAAAAGAACTGGATGATGATTACTCTCATTTGACAGAGAGACAATTGGAAGCCATACAATCATTCTGGAGTGCATTCGAACAGAAAAAAAGATCAGAACATCAGGAATATTTTTTGGAAGCATGGAAACAAATTCCCAGAGTTTATAAGGCATATCGCGAAGAGTTACAGAAGGATGATTTGGCTTATGAAGGAATGGTTTATCGTATTATTGCTGAAAAACTGATTATTGGTGATGAGGTTGATATTCAATGGGAAAAAGTGGTTTTTGTTGGTTTGAACGCCTTAACCCCTGCAGAAAATAAGTTGATGAAGCATCTGCAAAAGAAGAAAATGGCTGATTTCTTTTGGGATTACTCGCCCTGGATGATGGAGAAAGGTGAGGAAGTGAATTACAAACGTCGTGGACCCGGGTTCTTTATCGAAGAAAATTTATTGCATTTTCCTTCACCAAAAGATTTTAAGATGCCCTTAATTCAGGAAGGGCCAGAAATAACCATAACAGCCGTTGCCAACCCAACCGAACAATTAAAATCAGTTCACCAATTTTTGGAAGACGAATATGTGAGAGATATGAAATCGGCCGTGGTATTGGCTGATGAAACCTTATTGATGCCGGTGTTACATGGTATTCCTCCTAAGGTTGATAAGGTAAATGTTACTATGGGTTATCCTTTGAATCATACGCCTGCATTTGGTTTGATTGATTTATTATTGAATATGCAGCAGCAAATCCGTAAAAGTAGCGGAAGTGATGTTTGGATGTATCATCGTCATGTATTACCGTTGTTGCAACAACAGTATATTACAATGTTAGCGGTTGAAGATACCCGAAAACTGCATAAACAACTGGTTAAGAAAAATGCCATTTTTGTAAAAGCCAGCGAATTACATATCAATGATTTGTTTGCAAGTATTTTTACAAAGGTTGATACCGGTTCTCAGTTATCGACCTATTTAATTGAAATTTTGGGTAAGGTTTATGAACTGCTTCAACCCGATGAAAATAAAATACTTGAAAAGGAATTTATTTTTGCTTTACAGAAATGTATCGTTCGTTTGCAGGATTTATTAGAGCAAAATGCCCAGGCTGATATTGATACCAAAACTTGGGTTCGGTTATTCAAAAAACTGGCTGAATTTCAAACGGTGCCATTTCGGGGGGAACCCTTAGCCGGTTTGCAAGTAATGGGTATTCTAGAAACCCGTGCTCTTGATTTTGATAAGCTAATAATATTGGATTTAAACGAAGGTGTATTTCCACGAACATCAGCACCCAATACTTTTATTCCTGCCACACTTCGGTCTGGATTTGATCTGCCAACCATAGAATTTCAGGATACTATCTTCTCATACTATTTCTTCCGATTAATACATAGAGCTAAAAAAGTTGAGGTTTTGTATTCAACCGGTGCGCAAGGAATGAAATCTAACGAAATGAGTCGGTACTTGTATCAGTTAAAGTACGAGTTTAATGCAAAAATCAGTACACGCACTCTATCTGGGCAGGTACAGTTGTTAAATCCACCCATTGTTAGCTCCGGTAAAGGCGAAAAGGTAATGGAGCGATTGTCTGTTTTTAAATCAGAAAACGATAAAATGCTTTCACCAAGTGCTCTATCAGTGTATATCGAGTGCCCGATGCGCTTTTTCTATCAGAAAATTGCCGGTATTAAAGAGCCTGATGAAATTACCGAAGAGGCTGATGCCCGTATTTTTGGATTGATTTTTCATGATGCTGTGGAGCAATTGTATCAAGATAAAATAGGGAAGGAAGTGACAGCTGAGGATGTTGATTATTGGTTGAAAAACACAATAATTATAGATCAGCTGATTAAAGATGGCTTTAAAAAGTTTTTGATGATGGATTATGATCAGGGACGGCAATCGTTTGCCGAGATACAAGGTCGTAATGTTATGGTGTTTGAGGTGATAAAGCGATATCTAATTCAATTCTTAAAACTCGAAAAGAAAAAGGCTCCGTTTACCATCCTCGATTTGGAAAAAAAGGTACAATGGAATTACACTACTACAGAGGGATTGAATCTAAGGCTGGGGGGTATTATCGATCGTTTGGAAGAAAAAGATGGTATTTGGAATATTATGGATTATAAGACAGGATCAGGAGTTGCAGAAACATACTCTATTACCGAACTGTTTGATACCGACAAACACAAAAAAAATAAAGCCATCTTTCAAACATTGTTGTACTCTTTGATACTGGATGAGACAGAGGATTCCTTGGTTCCCAAACAACCATCGGTAATTTGGGTGCGCGATGTATTTAAGTCAACTTACGATACGAAATTATATTTGAAGGAGGGAAGAAGTAAGAAAAATCCAATTCTGTTACAATCAGTGAAAGACCAATTTAAAGCAAACCTCGAAAACTTACTCGAAGAAATATACAATGAAGAAGTACCATTTAAAGGAGCTGAAGATACTGATAAATGTAGGTACTGCACTTATAAGGTGCTTTGTAATAGATGACAATAATTATTAATTATCAAAGGCTAATGATGACTGAAAGTTGAATTGTAGAGTTGTTGAACTGTTGAATTGTTCATTATATTAGTTTCAATTTAACAATTGTGCGACTCAACAATTAAACAATACAAACTAACCATTAATCCTCAAGCAGATCCGGTCGTATTTGTTTGGTACGTTCAAAGGCTTTTTTCTCGCGCCACTCATCTATCTTAGCATCATTACCGCTTAATAAAACATCGGGTACTTTCCAACCATTATAATCAGCCGGACGAGTGTAAACCGGGTGAGAAAGCAAACCATCCTGAAAACTATCAGTTAAAGCAGAGGTTTCATCAGACATAACACCGGGTATTAAACGGATTACTGCATCACTGATTACAGCAGCCGCCAATTCACCACCTGTTAAAACGTAATCGCCAATGGTGAGTTCCATAGTAATGTAATGATCGCGAATGCGTTGATCTACCCCTTTGTAATGCCCACACAGTATAATAATATTGCCAGATAACGATAAAGTATTGGCAATTTTCTGATTAAAGCGTTCTCCATCAGGAGTTACATATATAATATGATCGTAATCTCTTTCCGATTTCAGTTTATCGATTAAATCAGCTATGGGTTGAATAGTCATTACCATTCCGGCACCTCCGCCAAAAGAGTAATCATCCACTTTTTTGTGCTTATCAAGCGAATAATCCCTGATATTATGAAAATGCATTTCTACCAAGCCCTTATCCACCGCTCTTTTTACAATTGATTCGGTTAAAGGCCCTTGAAACATATCAGGAAAAAGTGTAAGTATATCTATTCGCATTACAATCCTATATTTTGGCGCAAAGATAATAATATTGAATCAAGAATTATCAATGCATAATGTAACAGGTTTAAATCAAATAATAGTCGCTTTATTTTTGGTTGGAAAAGAGACTTGTTTAACGTACATATATAGTAATGTTAATATTTGATTTTTAGCAAAAAAGTTTGCCACTTAAGCGATAAACAATATATTCGTAAGATAAAAGAATTGAGACAGAATCAGTGGATTCTGCGAATTAGAACTGAAAGCTTATGGAAGCAAATGACCTAAACAAACCATTGGAAGATGAAAATGGTTTGAATTCAGAAAATCAATCTGAAAATGTGCCTGTAGAGAACACTGCGTCTGAAAAAGAAGAAACGAAAGAAGAAAAAGTTGAAGTTCAACCAGAACCAAAGGATGCAGAAAAGGTTTCTGCGGAGGTAGCGGAGAAGGATTCAGACGAGGAAAAGGATAAAACCGAGGAAGTTGAGTTGGAGCCGGTTGACCATATTATGCTTCATAAAGATGAATTGGTCAAGCGCCTGAAAGATGTATTAAAGAACTATCCGGTTGAGAAAATTAAGGAAGAAGTAGAAGCCATTAAAGGAGCTTTCTATAAAAAACATAAGGCTGAGCTTGAAGACCTGAAGCGCAAGTTTGTAGAATCAGGTGAGTTGGAAGAAAACTTTGCACCTCCGGTTGATAGCCTTGAGATTGACTTAAAGCGCTTGTTGCAGGAGTTTAAAGCACGAAAAGCTGAGTTTAATCGTCGTTTGGAAGAAGAAAGACAAAATAACTACCAGGCCAAGTTAGATGTAATAGAAGGTATCAAGGAATTGATTAATGGACAGGAATCATTAAATGAAACTTTCCAGGCTTTCCGTGATTTACAGCAACGCTGGCGTAACATAGGACATATTCCACAAGAGAAAGTGCATGATTTGTGGGAGACCTACAACTATCATATCGAGAATTTTTATAACTACATAAAAATCAATAAAGAGCTTCGTGATTTAGATCTGAAAAAGAATTTGGAAGCTAAAATTGGTCTTTGTGAGAAAGCTGAAAAATTATTGTTGGAACCAACCATAGTAAAAGCTTTTAAAACATTACAGAAGTATCACGATCAGTGGCGCGAGATTGGTCCTGTACCTCATGATAAAAAAGAAGATTTATGGGCTCGTTTTAAAGAGGCTACTTCTTTAATTAACAAACGTCATCAAGAATATTTTGAAGGATTAAAAGATCAGTTACAAAAAAATCTGGAGGCTAAAACAGAGTTATGCGAAAAAGCAGAAGCATTGATTCATGTTGAATTGCACTCACCCAAAGAATGGGAAGCCAAAAGTAAGCAATTGATTGAATTGCAAAGTATCTGGAAGACGATTGGATTTGCACCTAAAAAAGATAATAACAAAATATACGAGCGTTTTCGTTCAGCTTGTGATTCATTTTTTAATGCAAAACGCGAATTCTTTAAGTCATATAAATCAGAGCAGACTCATAACCTGGAGTTGAAAACAGAATTGTGTTTGCAAGCTGAATCGATGAAAGAAAGTACTGATTGGAAACGTACAACCGATGAGTATATTAAGATTCAGAAACGTTGGAAAGAAATAGGACCTGTTCCTCGTAAGCAAAGCGATGCTATTTGGAAACGATTCCGATCGGCTTGTGATGCTTTCTTTGATCATAAATCAAACTTCTTTAGTCATAAAGACGAAGAGCAAGAGAAAAACCTGGAGTTGAAAGAAGCTCTGATTAAGGAAGTAGCTGCTTTTGAAGCATCTGATAACTCAGAGGAGAATTTTAATAAGTTACAGGATTTTCAGCATCGTTGGTCCGAGATTGGTCATGTGCCAATTAAAGATAAAGATCGAGTAAATCAGGAGTTTCGTGGTTTGATTAATCAATATTTCGATAATTTAAATTTGGATGAGTATCATAAGAATGTTGAGAAATTCCGAAATAAGATCGAGAATTATAAGACGAACAATTTGTCGGGCGACAGATTAACTCAAGAGCGAAATAAGATTATTAATAAATTAAAACAACTTGAGAACGACATTACGGTTTGGGAAAATAACATTGGATTTTTTGCCAAATCGAAAAAGTCGGAAGCCTTGGTTCGTGACTTCAAACATAAAATTGAAACAGGACGACGAAATATCAAGTTACTTAACAAGAAGTTAGACATGTTGGAAGACATGGATTAGTAATAAAATAAGAGGGTCGACAAAAAGTCGACCTTTTTTTTGTCGCAAAGCACTAATGATTCATCGTTTTTGATGGTATTTTTCTACCTTTGTGGTTTTTAATTTTGACTCGTCGGAGTTGATGGATTAATAATTTAAAAATACTGTTGTGCCAGAAACAAGATATGTATTTGTCACAGGGGGTGTAGCCTCCTCATTGGGAAAAGGAATTATATCAGCCTCGTTGGCTAAGTTGTTGCAAGCAAGAGGTTATAGTGTTACAATTCAAAAGTTGGATCCGTATTTGAACGTGGATCCCGGAACGTTGAACCCGTATGAGCACGGAGAATGTTATGTAACTGAAGATGGTGCCGAGACTGATTTGGATTTGGGACACTATGAGCGTTTTCTAAATGTGCCTACATCGCAAGCTAACAATGTTACTACAGGTCGTATATACCAAAATGTGATAAATAAAGAGCGTAAGGGCGATTATCTGGGTAAAACTGTTCAGATTATTCCTCATATTACCGATGAGATCAAACGTAATATCAAATTACTTGGCAGCAAGCATAAGTACGATGTGGTAATTACCGAAATTGGTGGTACGGTTGGTGATATTGAATCATTACCATATGTTGAGGCAGTGCGTCAGTTAAAGTGGGAACTGGGACACAGAGCTGCAGTTATTCATCTTACCTTGGTTCCTTACCTGAATGCGTCGGGTGAGTTAAAAACCAAACCAACACAACACTCGGTTAAAGCATTATTAGAAATTGGTGTTCAACCTGATGTTCTGGTGTTGCGTACCGAGCACGATTTAACAACAGATATCCGTAAAAAAGTAGCATTATTCTGTAATGTGAATCCAAAGGCTGTTGTGCAGTCAATTGATGTAAAAACTATTTACGAGGTTCCTGTTAAGATGCAGGAAGAAGGGTTGGATGAAATTATTCTTGAAAAAGTACAATTACCTATTGCTGAGAAACCAGCCTTAAAAGAATGGAAAGGTTTCTTGACAAAAATGAATAAAGCCACTAAAGAAGTTAAGATTGGTTTAGTGGGTAAGTATGTTGAGCTGGCTGATGCTTATAAATCCATTATAGAAGCATTGATTCATGCGGCTACTTACAACGATCGTAAAGTAAAAATTGAACTAATTCATTCAGAAGGATTGACGGATACAAATATTGCCGAAAAATTGAATGGATTAGATGGTGTTTTGGTTGCACCCGGATTTGGACATCGTGGTATTGAAGGTAAGTTAGTTGCTGTAAAATATGTTAGAGAAAACAATATTCCATTCCTGGGTATTTGTTTAGGAATGCAATGTGCTGTAATTGAATATGCTCGTAACGTTTTAAATTTACCTGAGGCCAATTCAATTGAGATGAACCATAAAACAGCTGATCCGGTAATTAACCTAATGGAGGATCAGAAGAATGTGAGTGAAATGGGGGGTACCATGCGTTTGGGAGCTTATGAGTGTTCGTTAGTAAAAGGAACCAATTCGGCACAAGCTTATGGTAAAGAGCTGGTTCACGAACGTCACCGTCATCGCTACGAATTTAACAGTGAGTATATCGAAGCTTATGAAAAAGGTGGTATGAAAGCTGCCGGTTGCAACCCTGATACCGGTTTGGTTGAGATAATGGAAATTCCAGCACATAAATGGTTTGTTGGGGTTCAGTTCCACCCTGAATATAGCAGTACGGTTCTAAAACCTCACCCAATTTTCATGGCATTTATTAAAGCCGCTATCTCTGAATAAAAAAATATAACAAGTTTAAAATGGATAGAAATTCAATAACTGGAATTATACTAATTGTGCTCATTTTTGGGTTCTTCACATGGTGGAATCAGCCATCGGATGAAGAATTGGCTGAGCAAAAACGAGTTCGTGATTCTATAGCATTAGTAGAACAGCAAAACGCAGAAGCAGAACGTCAGGCAAAAGCAGCAGCTGATTTAGCTGAAGAAACTAAAGTTGTAGAAGAAAAGGATTCAGCAACTATTGCGCAGGAAAAAAGCAGTAGATACGGATTATTAGCTGATGCAGCAGAGGGTGAGCAAAGTTTTGTTACTTTAGAAAATGATGTAATGAAGCTTACATTGAGCAATAAAGGTGCTCGTGTTTATTCAGTAGAATTAAAAGAATACAAAAATTACGATGAGAGTCCTGTTATACTAATGGATGGCGATAAAAACCGCTTTGGTTTTAAGTTTACTCATAGTAGCCGATTCTTTCATACCAACGATTTATACTTTACTGCATTACCACAAACTTCATCCAATAAAGTTGATTTTGTTGTAAATGCTGCTGAAGGTAAATTAGTTTTCTCATACGAATTACCCGAAAATAGTTATATGGTTGATTTTAATATTGCCACTCAAAATTTGGGTAATGTTATTGCAACCAGCAACGGATCGTTGGATATCGACTGGGATATGGAAGTGCCGGCTCAGGAAAAAGGAGTTGGTTTCGAACGTCGTTATTCAGGTATTTACTATCGTTTTGCTGAAGACGATGTGGATCACATATCTGCAAGCGGTACAAAAACGGAAGAATTAAGAACTAAGTTAAAGTGGGTAGCTTTTAAAGATCAGTTCTTTTCATCAGTATTCATCTCAAATGATAACTTCTTAAGCGGAAATGTAAAGGCTGTTACACCAGAAGATGATAATGAGCCTGTTATTATGGATGCAACAGCTATGGTTGCCGTTCCTTTTAGTGGAAACGATCAGCACAGCTTTAACTTTTATTTTGGTCCTAATGACTTTAAAGCATTAAAACCTTATGAAGATTTAGGCCTTCGTCAGTTAGTTTATTTGGGCTGGAGCTTTCTTCGTTACATCAACCTGGGTGTAATTGAGGTTTTCCATTTCTTTGAAAGATACATAAGTAATTATGGATTAATCATCTTATTATTAACTGTTTTAATTAAGTTGATTCTTTTCCCATTTACTTATAAGTCATATGTTTCAACAGCTAAGATGAAGGTGTTGAAGCCTCAGATTGAAGAGATCAACAAGAAGATACCAAAGGATAAAGCAATGGAGCGTCAGCAGGCGACCATGGCCTTGTATCGAAAGGCAGGAGTAAATCCTATGGGTGGATGTTTACCTATGTTATTCCAGATGCCTATATTGTTTGCCATGTTCCAGTTTTTCCCGGCATCAATTGAACTACGTGGTGAGAGCTTTTTATGGGCAACAGATTTGTCATCGTACGATGCTATTATTAGCTGGACAGGTGATATTCCATTAATCACTAAATTCTATGGTAATCATATTAGCTTGTTTACCTTATTAATGGCAGCTACCAATATTGTATATACTTATATCAACCAGGAGATGACTCAAAGCAGTCAGCAAATGCCAGGTATGAAAGGTATGATGTATATGATGCCTGTAATGTTCCTGGTATTCTTTAATAATTATGCAGCAGGTTTAAGTTATTACTATTTCATCTCAACTTTAATAACCATTGGTCAAACATTATTGATCCGTCGTTTTGTTGATGAGAAAGCTTTATTAGCTAAACTTAAGGCTAATCAAAAGAAACCAAGTAAAAAATCGAGTTTTCAAAAGCGTTTAGAAGACATGCAAAAACAGCAACAAATGTCTGCTCGTAATCGTAAGAAATAAATATTAGAGAATTAGATAATGTTAAAAAGGCTGTTCCATATTTGGGGCAGCCTTTTTTATTTAACTGTATTAAAATAAAGTGGTTACTTTTTATAAACCAATGTCAAATTTATCTGTTTAGATTATACCAGTTAACATGTGTCAATTCTATTTCTTATCATAGGTCAAGTGTGCGAGGCTCGATTACACTGTACATTTGTATCAAAGAAATTACTTAAACAAAAACAATTAAAAACTTAAGAATATGAAATTAGGAGTTACAGGCGCAACAGGACAATTAGGACAATTGGTTGTTGAACAGTTGAAAAAAAGAGTAGCAAGTGAAGATGTGATTGCTTTGGTTCGTACACCAGAAAAAGCAAAATCATTAGGAGTTGAGGCAAGGGAATTTGATTATGCAAAACCAGAATTATTGGCTGCTCAGCTAGACGGAATTGATTACTTATTACTTATTTCTGGAAATGAGATAGGACAAAGAGCTATACAGCATTCAAATGTAATTGAAGCAGCTAAAAAAGCAGGTATTAAATGGATTGTTTACACTAGCTTATTACATGCAGAAGAATCATCGTTAAGCCTTGCCGGAGAACATTTGGCTACCGAGAAGGCACTGAAAGAGTCAGGTTTGGAGTATACTGTTTTGCGTAACGGTTGGTATTCCGAAAATTATACTGGTTCTATACCCGGTTCGGTTGAAGCAGGCGCTTTTGTGGGTAGTGCAGGTGATGGTAAAATTTCATCAGCAGCGCGTGTTGATTATGCGGAAGCAGCTGCAGTTGTTCTTTCTGATGATAGTCACAAAGGCAAAGTTTATGAATTATCAGGTGATAACGCTTATACCTTAACAGAGTTGGCAGAAGAAATTTCGAAACAAACTGGTAAGACTATTCCATACAGCAATATGCCGGAAGCCGAGTACTCTAAAGTATTGAAGAGTATTGGTATTCCTGAAGGTTTTGCCGATGCAATTGCAGGATGGGATGTAGGTGCCTCTAAAAATGATTTGTATGATGAAGGTAAGCAGCTTTCAGAATTAATTGGCAGACCCACAACGCCTATTAGTGAATCGGTGAAACAAGTACTTTAAAAAAGATTACTAACAATACTTTAAGGTTCTGTCGGTTTACACGGGCAGAACTTTTTTTATCCTTGAATGATGAAAGAACAAAATAAAAGACGATTACAAATAGGGCAGGATTACATTCAGTTTGATTTTATTCAGAATAATAGTATTGAAAAGGAAATGAAGCTTAAAATAGGTTATGATTTTATTATTCAGAAGTTTTTTAGGCATGATGTCCCTAATGAAGCAGAAATTGAATATGCCATAAACTATATTGAGGATGAATTGATGAGTAATAAAGCTTTACTAAATGTTGAAGATGAATTAACAACAAAGGATACGGCTATGATGGATCTGTTTCGAAAAAATGGATTGAATGAATCGAAATATGATCGTCAACGTGTTGAGGATTTGTTTAATCAGTACGCTTATATTATTATGGGTGCCTCTCCGGTTATTTCAGGAATTGATATTAATAAAAAGGATATAGCCGTGATATTGGTATTGAGAGAGATAATGCATCATCTTAATTTCAAGAGTATTGAGTTAACCGATTAATAAATAACTAATATTATAAAATATAAAAAAGAGGATCTCCATTTGGAAATCCTCTTCGAATCAAAAAATACTAAAGCTATTATTTGTATTTGATTACAAATGTTGATATGCTCTGCTTGGGAGCATTATAATGAAGAGCTTTTTTCTGTTTTGAATAGCCATTTGCAATGATTTCGCAATTTTCTTCTCTTGAAGTCCGATATAACTGAATGTCATAATTTTTAAATCCAATAGAGGATAGGTTTACTTCAAAAGTGTTTTCTTCACTAGATTCATTAAGTATTACGGCAATAATTTCTTTATCATCCGGACTTACCGCCATTAGAACTTTATTATCCTCCGATTCAATTATCGAATAACCTTGTTTGATAAAGCGTGTTACCTGCATGCGCACGTAGAATTGTTTCATAATTCGATACTTCTCTTTTTGGTGGTTAGCACTCATTAAGCCCCATACATCGCTGCCGTATTCTATTACCTGCCAATCAAGCCAAGCTGAAGGTTTCATAATTTGTAAATCGTCAAACATACGTTGTGCCATACCCAGGTTGCTCTCAAGTCCTCTTCCGGCAATACCAATGGGACCTGATTCGGATTGCCAGAAGGTTTTCCCCATTTTATCTGCCAATTGGCGAGCTTCTATACGGTCATTGTTGTTACCTCCATAACTATGTGTATTTATTTGCCCTAACATATCTTTAATGTCACCTGCTTTTAAGTATGCCTTCATGGTGCGGTTAAAGCCAGAAATATCTGTTTCATCAGATGCAGAAAGAACTGTATTTAAATCGGTAGCTTTTAATTTGGGATATAAAACCCGAAGAAATTCCATTTGAGCTTTAATGCTGAAGTGACATCCTTCCTGACCACCCATATGTCCCCAATAATTAGTTAATGGCTCATTAAATGGTTCCAGTGTTTTAAATTCTATATTGTATTTCTTTTTATAAAACTCGCAAACATCAATCAGGTAATCACCAAAAGCATTGTAATACTCCGGTTTTACATTATCTGCAGATGAAGGATTATTTCCTGCTGAGCAACCGCTGTACGTCATCCAATAAGGAGCTGAATTAGAAAAAGCTTCAAAAACAGCATCTTCTCTTTGAGCAGCTAGCTTAAGCATTATTTTACGCTGTCCGGCATCGGCCGACCAATCGTAATCAGCATCTTCAGAGGCTTTGAATCCTTGCATTTCAGCTCTTACTCCTTTCCCTTTTGCCATATGGCCCGGATTACCAGGTTGAGACAGGTGAGAAGGATCATCACCACCGCCAATGTTGTAGCGGAATATATTCATATTTAGTTGGTCGGGCGAGGTTATTAAATTAACTATTTCATCGATGGTTTCTTCGTCTTCCCATTGTCCCACCATGTGAGCCCACCAACACAATGATGTACCCCATCCTTCAATGGTTTGTAGTTTATTATCGGGATTGGGCTTTACTTTAATTGTTTCCTGAGATCTACCTACATGCGTAGCAAAGGCAAACAAAATTGCGATTAGTACTGATTTTTGTAATATGAATTTCATACAATTAAATTAAGATGTATTTTCAGTTATGGATTTTTTAGCCTAAAGCTCTACCTTTTAAGAAGCTTGCTTAATCGAAAATAGCGTATCTTACATTTAATTAATATCAATAAACAGGCATAAAGTGTCATTTTCTTGACATGAATTATTATATAATTACTATTGACTGATATGTGATGGAAGAGAGATTGTTACTATTATTTGTAACTTCACATATACTAAATACTTGCTTTATGAAAAAATGTCTCACCTCTATCTTGCTTTTATTATTATTCTCGATGTGCGATCAACCTCACGACAATTGGATAAATTTACTAGATGAAGATCTTTCACAGTGGGATACTTTCCTGAGTTATCGGCATAAATTAGGATATAACGGAGAGATACCAACAGATGATAAAGGGAATGAAGTTTTACCTATTGGCCTGAACCCAAATGGATACAATGTGTTTTCAATGATTAATGAAAACGATGAAAATATTTTAAGAGTGAGTGGTGAGATATATGGTTGCATTATTTCAAAAGAAGAATATGCAAACTATCATCTTAAACTTAAAGTGAAGTGGGGAGATAAAAAATATGAGCCGAGAAAAAAATTACTGAAAGATTCTGGAATCTTATATCATTCAATTGGTGATTATGGTGCCGATTATTGGCGCACCTGGATGTTATCTCAGGAACTGCAAATTATGGAAGGTCATATGGGTGATTATTGGAGTCAGTTGACCTCAGCTATTGATATTAAAGCTTATCTTCCTGAGTATATCATGAATCCGGTTGCCGATGAAAGTCAATCCTTTTTACCAATGGGACAAAATGAAGAGATTGCAGGTTTTTGCTTGAGAAGTGCTAATTACGAGAAACCAAATGGTGAGTGGAACACCATTGAGCTAATATGTTTTGAGGATAAAAGTTTGCATATTGTAAACGGTAATGTGGTAATGATATTACAGAACTCAAGATATATACATAATGGTAAGGCAAAATCCTTAACCAAAGGTAAAATCCAAATTCAGAGCGAAGCTGCAGAAGTTTTTTATAAAGACATTCAACTAAAACATCTTAATATGATGCCTGCAGAATACAAACATTTGTTTGATTGATTATTTGTCATCATTGCCCAACAAACCCTTTGGTAAATGAGGTAAGTTTGGGATATGGGGTAATGGCGGAATCAATTCTTTTAAAGTATTTAAAGGGTCGAAAAATGCATTTCTGTTGAAATCATCAGGAGGGACCACCACTTTTAATGATAAAGGATTGATTTCTATTTTAGCTTTTTGTCCTAATTTAACAGGTTCGCCATCAAGGTGTCCTAACATGGGTTCATCACATTCTATTTCAATATTTTTTGCTCGGGTAATAACATCATAAGGACGTTGATCAAGACTCTGGTCAAGCAAGCTGATTAAAAGGGCAGGAGCCGTAAACTTTGGAAATTCCTTTATAATACAAACATCAATTAATCCATCGTCAATTTTTGCTTGCGGTGCTATATGTACATTATTTCCCCATTGTGATGAATTGGCAAAACTAAGTAGAAAGGCAGGTAGTTTATATTTTTCACCCTCAATGGTAATGGTGTAGGTCTGTGATTGATAATTGGCAAATTCTTTAGGTATCATTTTCATGTATCCCAATGGACCGCGATCTTTTATATCGGCAAATTTATGACTGATGAAAGCATCAAATCCAATACCTGCAACATTTAATGATGCCTGACCATTTACACTTAAAGTATCAATGGTTTTAAACTTCATTTCGTTAATAACCTGAATGGCCCGGTTAATACGAAGCGGAATCTGCAGGTATCGAGCAAGTCCGTTACCCGAACCGGTAGGAATAATGGCCATTGCTGTTTTACTACCAATTAGTGCCGATCCAACTTCATTAACCGTTCCATCTCCACCTACAGCTACTACAATATCAAATTGTCCAATAGCTGCTTTCGATAATTCATGGGCATGGCCCCGATGTTGAGTATATTGGATTTCATATTCACCTTTTTCGTTATTAAAATCTTTACTCAGCAGATTTTCTATGGTTTTTTGTTTACCAATTCCCGAAATAGGATTTATTAAAAAAAGGATCTTTCTTTTCATTGAAATGGATGGTAGATTATTTTCGCTTCTGACCTCTGGTTTTTGGCTTTTTGTATTTGGCAGCTAATTTACGTCGGTAAGAGCCTCCCAAATTAACTTTTTTGTTTTTTTCTTTCTTCTCGTGAAAAGCAGGACCACTTTGAATTACAGGTTTGGGAGCTTTGTTTACTTTTAATCCAGCCAATACTTCTTCTTCGGATGGAAGCAGCATTTCAGAAACCTTCACTTCAGCCGGTAATGGTTCAAGAGTTACTGTTTTTTTCATTAACTTTTGTACCGCTTCCCATTGCTCCATTTCATCATCCGATATAAAAGCAATAGCTAACCCTTCAGCATCGGCTCTACCCGTTCGGCCAATACGATGAATATATGATTCTGGTACTTCCGGCATATCATAGTTAACTACATGACTAACATGTTGGATGTCCATACCCCTGGCAATAACATCAGTGGCGATTAAAACTCTGCGATCACCATTTAAAAACTCTTCTACAGTTCTAAAACGGTTATTCTGCGATTTGTTAGAATGTATAACTCCAATTGCCTCAGGATAGCTCTGATCCAATTCATTAAATAAAAGATCGGCTATTTGTTTGTTCTTAACAAATACCAATACCTTATTCATCGATTCATCAGTGTTGAGTAAGTGAATCAGTAAATTACGCTTGGTATAGAAGTTAGGAGCCATATATCCACTTTGGAAAATGTTCTCCAAAGGTGTTCCGGTAGCTGCCACTTCAACTCTTTCTGGTTGATAAAAATGATGAGCGATAAGTTGATCTACATCTTCGGTGGTGGTAGCTGAAAACATCAGGTTTTGACGTTTTTCGGGCAGTAGATCCATTATTTGCTCTAACTGAGATCTGAAGCCTAAGTTCAGCATTTCATCCACTTCATCAATAACCAGTTTTTGAATGGTTTTCAATCGCAAAACACCGGTTAATGAAAGATCTATTAAACGACCAGGAGTAGCCACCAACACATCCAATCCTTCATATACCAATTCTTTTTGTGTATTGATATTGGTACCACCATATACACCACCAATTCTCACGTTCATGTATTCGGTAAGCTTTTTAAACTCGCCTGCTACCTGTTCAACCAATTCGCGGGTTGGAACCAATACCAAAATGCGCGGATGGCGTTGTTTTGAGAATTTTAGTTGACGTAAAATAGGTAATATGTAAGCAAAGGTTTTTCCTGTTCCGGTTTGAGCAATACCTACCATGTCGCGTCCTGACATGATAACCGGGAATGCTTTTTCCTGTATAGGAGTTGCCTCATCATATCCCAAGTCATTTAAGGCGTTAAGAAGTACTGTGTTGATATTTAATTCCGAGAATTTCACTGTATCATTTTTTAATTCGACTACAAAAGTACATTGTTTAATGCTATTCTTCTAATTACATTGTAAAAATGCTGCATTAGTATTGTGTTCTTTTTAATATTTCAATCAAACTCGGGTTTAATAGTGATTATTGCCTTCCTTTTTCTCGAAAAAAAATCATTAATTTGAACTAAAATTAAGTTAACATGAGAAAAATAGAAGCTTCAGAATTAATCATCAACAATGATGGAAGTGTTTTTCATCTGCATTTAAAACCTGGTGAAATAGCTGAAAATATAATACTTGTAGGTGACCCGGGGCGTGTTGAAATAGTAGCCAGCTTCTTTGATGAAATTGAATTAAAGCGATCTAATCGAGAGTTTGTTTCCTGTACCGGAAAATATAATGGCAAGCGTATTACAGTGGTTGCGACGGGTATTGGTACTGATAATATTGATATTGTGGTAAATGAGCTGGATGCTCTTATGAATATCGATTTTGAAACAAGAACTGTTAAGCCAGAAAAGACTTCTATAAATTTTGTAAGGATTGGTACTTCCGGTTCACTGCAAGAAGATTTGCCGGTTGATACCTGGTTATTAAGTGATAAAGGAATTGGTTTTGATGGATTATTGAATTTCTATGCGAACAGAGATAGTGTTTGCGATATTGATTTTGAAGCGAATTTTAAACAAAGCTTGAATTGGAATCCTCAATTAACTTCACCATATGTAATTAATGCCGCTGATGATTTATTAATAAAACTCGAAGGTCCGGAAGTTGTTAAAGGAATCACTATTTCAGCTCCTGGCTTTTACGGTCCGCAAGGGCGTGTTTTACGTTTAGAGTTAGCTGATCCGGATATTAATGAGAAAATTACTAACTTTAGATATAACGATTTAAGAGTAACCAATTACGAAATGGAATGCTCTGCTATTTATGGCTTAAGTGCATTGCTTGGGCATCATGCAGCAACTGTTTGCGTTATTATTGCTAATCGCTTGGCTGGAACTGCAAGTAAGGATTATAAGCCAGTAGTGAAAGAGTTGATTAAATATGTGTTGAATAAACTTACAAAATAGTTGATGAAGAAGGAAAGGATAAAAGCTCTAATCACTTTGTTAGACGATCCTAATGAAGAGGTTTTTTCTTCAGTTGAGAATGAATTACTGAAGGAAAGAGTGGATATCGTGCCCGAATTGGAAGAAGCCTGGGAAAACTCATTGGATAATCTTTTTCAGGAAAGAATAGAGACCATAATTCATAATATTCAGTTGCAGGATATTTTTATAGAATTAAAGAAATGGTTAAAGACAGATCATAGTAATCTGCTCCAAGGTGTTTATCTTGTATGTAAGTATCAGTACCCTGAGCTTCAGCTATCAAATATTACTGATGTTTTGTCAGACTTAAAGAAAGAGATTTGGCTGCAACTAAACGAGCATTTAACATCACTTGAGAAAGTACGGGTTATCAATCATATTTTATTTGATAATCATAAATATTCGCGTAATACTAATCGCTTTTTGGCGCCGGAAAATAATTTTATAAGCGAAGTTTTAACTACGCGAAAAGGAAATCCAATTTCTTTATCAATTATTTATTCGCTTTTGTGCAATCAGTTGGGAATGCCAGTTTTTGGTGTAAATCTGCCTAAAAACTTCATTCTGGCTTTTATGGATGAATCAGGGATTGTTGAAGAAGGAGAGATTGTTGATACCAGTTCGGTAATGTTTTATATCAATCCTATAAATAAAGGTGCCGTGCTAGGGAGAAAAGAAATTGAATATTTCATAAAACAGCAAAAGTTAGAACCCAAAGAAGAATATTTTCTGCCATGCGATAATCCGGTAATCATACGTAGGTTATTCAATAACCTGGTTAATGCATATGAAAATAAAGGGGATGAAAACAAAAAAAAGGAGATAATGCATCTGCTTACCTTATTTAAAAATTACGAGCAACCTAAATAAGTTTAACCTAATTAATAAATACTTATTCAAATGGGTAAATTATCACATCTTGAACCCAATACAATTTGGAACTATTTTGAAGAAATATGTCAGGTTCCAAGACCCTCAAAAAAAGAAGAAAAAATTATACAGTTCTTGCTTGATTTCGCAGAAAAGAATGAGTTAGAAGCAAAGAAAGATCATATTGGCAATGTTTTAATTAAGAAGCCTGCCTCCAAAGGTATTGAGAATTTGAAATCGGTGGTTTTACAGTCGCATATCGATATGGTTTGTGAAAAAAACAGCGATACTAAATTTAATTTCGATACCGATGCCATAAAGCCTATTGTCGACGGCGAATGGGTAAAAGCTGAAGGTACAACTTTAGGTGCAGATGATGGAATTGGTATAGCTGCCCAAATGGCTATTCTTGCGTCTGACAATATTGAACATGGTCCTATCGAATGTTTATTCACAGTAGATGAGGAAACAGGTTTAACAGGTGCGTTTGAGCTTAAAGAAGGCTTCTTTGATTCTCGAATTTTGCTTAATCTTGATTCTGAAGATGAAGGAGAATTGTTTATTGGATGTGCTGGGGGAGTAGATACTATTGCTGAATTTCCGTTTTTATATGAAAGTACTCCAAAGAATGGATTTGCCTTCAAAGTTACTGTTACGGGATTAAAAGGAGGTCATTCCGGTGATGATATTGAAAAAGGATTAGGAAATGCCAATAAAATATTAACACGTTACTTGTGGGAAATGCAGCGCGATTGCGAAATGCGTTTAAGTAGTATTGATGGAGGTAACCTTCGAAATGCGATTGCACGGGAGGCTACCGCTATTTGTGTGGTTCCATCTAAGTACAAAGAGCAAAGCAGAATTTCTCTAAATATTTTGTTTCATGATGTGCAAATGGAGTTAAAAACAACAGAACCTCAATTAAGAATGAAACTGGAATCGGTTGATTTACCTGCAAAAGTAATTAATCAGGAGGCCCAGAATAATCTGTTGAATGCTTTGTATGCCTGTCCTCATGGTGTGATGGTTATGAGCAGGGATATTGAAGGTTTAGTTGAAACTTCAACAAATTTGGCATCAGTAAAAATGAATACCGATGTTATTTTGGTAACAACTAGTCAACGTAGTTCAGTTGAAAGCTCAAAAGACGATATTGCTCAAATGGTAGAATCGGTATTTACCTTAGCCGGTGCTGAAGTTAGACATACCGATGGTTATCCTGGCTGGACGCCAAACACTGATTCCGAAATATTGAAAGTTACCAAAGACTCGTATATTAAATTATTCGATAAAGAACCTTTGGTTCGTGCTATTCATGCAGGATTGGAATGTGGTTTGTTTCTGGAAAAATATCCGGGAATGGATATGATATCATTTGGACCTACTATTAAAGGGGCACATTCGCCAGATGAACGAATTAATATTGAAACCGTACAAAAATTTTGGGATCATCTCTTAGATGTCTTAAAAAACATACCTGAAGAATAAGCAAAAAGCCCGGTTTCAATTTACCGGGCTTTTGTTTTTACGTTTATTTTTCTTCAAGCAAAGTTGGAAACCTGCCTTTCTTTATATCTTTAAATAAATCTGTTTTGGCATCACAGGAAGGGCAAGCACCTGCAGGTCCGCATACCGAACCACCTTTAACAGGTTTAAATATTCGGTAGAAGAAAATAAATACCTTATAAAAGGCCCATGCTACAACCAGATATGTTAGAATTTCCTGAATCATAGAGCTAAAACAACAATCCTCCAATATGGTTCACTGCAAATGCCAGAATCCAGGCTAATCCTGTTGTGTAAAAGATAGTAAACAAAGCCCATTTCCATGATCCGGATTCTTTTTTAATTGCTGCAATAACGGCAACGCATGGAAAATAAATGAGTATGAATACAAGAAAAGCAAGTGCATTTACTTTATTAAATACTTTGCTACCATCAACATGCCTCTCATCTCTTAAACGGCTGATAAGTTGAGAACTGTTCTCATCACCTTCTTCACTTTGATAAAGTACAGCCATTGTACTCACAACAATTTCTTTGGCTGCAATACCGGTTATTAAACTAACTCCCATTTTCCAGTCAAAACCTAATGGTTCAATTACAGGTTCAATTATTTGCCCTAGATGACCAATATACGTTTCTTCTTGTTGTTTACTTAACTTTTCAATATGCAATGAGTCGATGTTTTTTAGTAGTACTTCTTTTTCCAGTGCGGAACTACTATCCATGCCAGCTTGCAATTGCTCAATCTGTGCGTCGTATTTTTTTGCAATTTCTTTGTTTTGAGGAAAGTACCCCAGGAACCATATAATTACTGATGCCACCAATATGATACCACCCATCTTTTTAAGATATTGATATCCTTTGTGCCACATATGGCGCAATGTATTTCGAATAGTTGGAACACGGTAAGGAGGAAGCTCCATTACAAACGGTACATCGTCATGCTTAAACAGAAATCGTTTAAATAAACGAGCCATTATTACAGCTATCAGAATACCTCCTCCATACATGGCAAACAGAATGGTGCCGGCATTATTAGGGAAGAAAGCTCCTATAATAAGAATGTAAACCGGTAAACGGGCACTGCACGACATAAATGGATTAATCAACATTGTAAGAATCCGATTGTTACGATTCTCTATGGTTCGTGTTGCCATAATGGCGGGCACATTACAACCAAAACCCATTACCAATGGAATAAACGACTTACCATGTAAGCCCATTTTATGCATTATTCTATCCATGATAAAAGCAGCACGAGCCATATAGCCAGTGTCTTCCATAAAGGATATAAACAGGAACAGAATAAGAATATTGGGTAAAAAGATGATTACCCCACCAACACCTCCGATTATTCCATCCACCAAAAGATGTTTAAATGAACCTTCAGGCATTACATTAGTCAATAAATCTGATAAAGCCCCCACACCGGCATCAATCCAGTTCATAGGATACTCTCCTAATCGGAATGTGGCTAAAAACATAACCCACATGAAAAGGATGAAGAACGGAAAACCCAGGTATTTGTGGGTGAGAATATTATCTATAAGTTCCGTTTTTCGTCTCCTTGTTCGGGGCTTTTCTTCCAGGGTTTCTTTTAAAGCTCCTGCAACAAAACCAAATTTGGCATCAGTGATTAGCGTTTCTGTATCCTCACCGGTTCGTTTTTCAATTTTATTGATTTGATTCTCGATTTCAACAACCAGATCCTGGTAAATTTCTTTTTTCGATAAGAAATCCATCAGTTGATTATCTTTTTCTAAAGCTCTAACTGCAATGTATCGGGGTGACATTCGGTTTTTTAAGTCACCACTTTGAACTCTTAAATGAGGCTGAATCTTTTTTATGGCATTTTCAATTAAATCGCCATAGTTTATATGTATGTGCCTTACAATAGGTTCTTTGTCTTCATATACATCTATCAATTTATTAAATAGATCATCCAGTCCTTTGCCTTTTGAACCAACAGTAGGAACAAAAGGAATACCCAACATTTTACCTAGTTTGGAATAATTAAATTTATCGCCTTTGCGTTCCAGTTCATCAAACATGTTTAAGGCAACTACAACCTTAACATCTAAATCTATTAATTGTGTTGTTAAAAAAAGGTTGCGTTCAATATTGGAGCTATCCACAACATTTACAACAATATCTGGTGTTTCACCCAAAATATATTCCCGAACGTACGTTTCTTCAGGTGTATAGGCCGAAATGCTATAGGTTCCCGGTAAATCAATAATATTGAATTTGAATCCCTTATGCTGAAAAGTTGCCAGCTTGGAATCAACAGTTACTCCGCTGTAATTGCCAACATGTTCTTTGGCGCCACTGGCAAAATTAAATATTGTGGTTTTGCCGCAGTTGGGATTTCCAACCAAGGCAATATTGATGGTTTTGTGCTTGTGGGTTACCGATTGTTTAAGTAAATCATCACCAAAAGTGCCGTGATATTCAAGCGGAGCTAACTCCTTAGCTTCTTCCTTGGTTACTACTTCAATCAAATCCGCTTCGCTTCGGCGAAGAGATATTTTATATTCAAGAATTTGGTATTCAATAGGATCTTTAAGTGGAGCATTTTTAATTACCTTCACTTTTTTCCCCTTTACAAAACCCATTTCTAATATGCGCTTTCGAAAGGCTCCATGTCCCTTGACTTTTACGATTACGCCTTCCTTGCCATTAGTTAGTTCTGATAATTTCATTCAAAAAATACTCCCAAACTTGAAACGTCTTGTTAATAATTTCGTTTACAAAAATAGATTACACGATTGGTTGTTACAATACCAACATATTGGGATTCTTTATTGTTGAATTTTTTTGTATAGCCGATTGTATAAAACTCAATTTTGACATTAAGGGTGATAAAGATAATAATAAATGGAAAGTTATAAAGAGAAGATAAAACAATATGGTAATAACATAATGGTATTAGAAGAAGAGATAGATCTGAAGTTGCAGACAGAATACCTAAAAGAAAGTGCTGTTGTGAAAAAGGAAATCGATCAGACTCAGGTTTTAAAAGATAAAAACAAATTGTTTGATGATGGAATGAGTTTGAACGAAAAGCGTAAACTACTTACTAAATTGGCATCTATTAACGAAGTTGAAGCCTTTCGAACTTTGGAAGCGTACCGTAATAAACCCGATAAATCATTGATGGAATGGAGTGTACTTGCTTATCAGGAGAGTAAAATGTTATTACAAAGTACTTTAATGGATAAGCCTCCTTTATTTATATCTACCGGGTTAGGAGGGAAAGGAATGAAGCTTCGTTATTTTGTGGTGATAAAAGCTCAGGCAAAAAAATATTTTACCGATTTTCAACAGCAAATTATTATCCAGGAATTAGATTATGCTTTTAATAAAAATAAAGCAGAATTGGAGGACCTTCGCTTTTTTGGTTACTTTGCCACGATTACAGCTTTAGTGCCTCTTGAAACAGGATTGAAAAAACTCTTTGCCGACATTATTAAAAGTTGTAATGAAATGGGTGATTTTGTTGATACAGGTATGCTAATTACTAATTCGGCAAAACCAACGTTAAATCAAATTAAAAAGGCCATCGATTCTTCAAATAAAAAGTAAAACAAAGATGGCTGCAGAAATATAAAACAATGAAAGATAAACAAGTTAATGTAGCCATTCAGGTTTTGCCATTTGCAAATCCTTCAGAAACATATTCAATAGTTGACAAAGCAATAGCTGTTATTGAACAATCGGGTTTAAAATATAGAGTTACTCCGTTTGAAACAGTTATTGAAGGTAAATATTCTGAAGTAATGGAAGTAGTTTTAAAAGCACAGGAAGCCTGTTATGATGGAAGGGCAGAAAGTGTGCTTTGCAATTTAAAAATTCAATCACATTCTCAAAAAGAGGTTACTATTGAAGATAAAACCGGAAAATATGATAATAAAAAAGGCTGTTAAAACAGCCTTTTTTTATTTTTTTATAACAATCTAATTGTTATTCATGTAAATCTTCAAACTCAACACTTGTATATTCCTTAGAAGAGATAGGTTCTTCTTGAAGAACTTTGTCTGTTTGAGGTGCCTCAAAGTGTTGGTTCTTTTTAATGAAATCAATAGTTTCCTGAAGACCATCGGCAAACTTGTCGAAATCTTCTTTATATAAGAAAACCTTATGTTTTTCAAAATGATACCTTCCATCCTGATCGTATCTCTTTTTGCTTTCAGTAATGGTTAAGTAATAATCTTCTTTTCGTGTAGCCTTTACATCAAAGAAGTATGTGCGTTTTCCTGCCCTTACTGCTTTCGAAAAGATCTCCTCTCTTTCATTCTTTTCAATTTCTTCTTTTTTATCAAATCCTTCCATTGTGTTTTTTGCGTTTAGGAAACATATTGTATGGTTCAAAAGTGGTAAATATTTCGGTATTAACCAATCTTTTTTTACAAAAATTCGATGTTTTTTAATTTTATTCACATCATTTCGCATTGAATAAAATAATGCAAATGTTTGATTAAATAAGGCATCTGCGATTGATGAGAGACTAGATTATTAATGATTAAAAAATAACCTTTGTATAGATATGAATTACAGTATTTTTCAAGTGACTATTTAATAAAATATTTAAAACTATTTATTTGTATTTTATACAGTTGTCTTCTTTGTAAGGAATTACTGTTTTTTTAACAATTATTTTTCTTCATAAATTGAAGATTATCCACTAAAAAAACTCTACTTTTGCAGCAATAGTAAAAAAAAAGTTCTTATAGGATGTTAAGTAGAAGATTGTTAAGGGTAAAGGTTATGCAAATGGCTTACGCACATCACCAAAAAGGTGAATCATCCATTCAGCAAACCGAAAAAGAGTTGTTTCATAGCATTACCAAATCTCACGAGTTATATCATACTTTCCTGTTGCTAATGCTTGAATTGAAGACATTTGCAGAAAAAAGGATTGAGTTACGAAAACAAAAGAAGCGTCCTTCTGAAGATGACTTAAATCCCAATCTGCGATTTGTTGAAAATGCCTTATTAGTACAGTTAGCCGACAATAATGAGCTATTAGCTTATAATGCAAAAAATGGTAATCCTTGGGTTAACAATCCAGAAGTAGTTAAAGGTGTATTTGAAGCAATCACGAAATCTCAATTGTATATTGATTACATGGAAACTGAGCCGGGTGATTATGCTGTAGATACTAAATTTATTGCTAAGTTAATTGAGAAGGTAGTAGCTCCATACGATGGTTTGTTTTCATTGTTTGAAGAGCAAAGTGTTTACTGGAATGATGAGATTGAATTTATCATCTCAATGGTTGTAAAAACGGTTAAAGGCTTCTCGCAAGAAAACGGAGCTGATGAGCACCTTCTGCCTGAGTTCAAAGATGAAGAGGATGAGGATTTTGTAAAGCAGTTGTTGCGTAAAACACTTGTTAATCAAAAAGAAAACATGGAGTTGATTAAGAAGTTTACTAAAAACTGGGATTACGATCGTGTGGCCTATATGGATATAGTTTTAATGCAAATTGCAATTGCTGAAATAGTAGAGTTTAAAAATATTCCGGTCAATGTTTCATTAAATGAATATATCGAAATTGCTAAGTTTTATTCAACCAATAAAAGTGGGTTGTTTATTAATGGTGTGCTGGATAAAATTGTAGATCATTTAATCGAACAAAAAGTTATTAATAAACCAAAGGCTTAATGAATTTTCGATTTGTTTTCAATTTATTCTTTATTGCTTTGTTATTTCTGGTTTCGTGCCATAATAAAGTGTCAACCAAAAGAGGAATAAGTAAAGGATTTGTTGAATTCAAAGAAAAATCTTTTAGTTTTGGAGCGTTAAAAGAAGGCGATGTAGTAGGTCATCGCTTTATTTTTGTCAACTCAGGAACCGAACCTGTTTTAGTATTAAATGTTGAAAAAAGCTGCGGATGCACAGATGTTAAATATCCGCAAGAGCCTGTTAGAGCCGGTGATTCTTCTTTTGTTGAATTGGTTTTTGACACCAGAGGATGGCAGGGGCGACAGGTTAAGCAAGTCAAAGTTCTTACCAATGATTCCATTGGAGTTCGAGAATTGAGAATTTGGGCTGATGTAAATTAAAAAATTGAAATATAATAGAGAGTTATGAATTTATTGAACGTATTTTTAAGCTTGCCACCTCAGGCTGCTGAAGGAGGTAATCCATTATTAAACTTTGCACCTTTTATTTTAATTATCGTAGTATTTTATTTCTTTATGATTCGCCCACAGATGAAGCGTCAAAAGGAATTACGTAAATACCGCGAAGCTTTGAAAAAAGGTGATAAAGTAATTACTACTGGCGGAATTTATGGTAAAGTTTCAGAAGTAAAAGATGCTCATGTTATTGTTGAAATAGCTGATAATGTAAAAGTTAAAATGGATAAGTCTGCCATTGTTATGGACATGACTGACGTGGCAACTAACAAGTAATTTTTTTTTAAAAGACCATTGTTTACATTTGTGTATCAATGGTCTTTTTTATGGATAAAATGAAGGCTTTATATAGCCGGTACCTCACATATTTAAAAGCTCGTATAAAAGAGTTACGAGAGGATAGAAATGCCTTAATATTTTTATTCTTTCTCTTTCTATCTACCTGTTTCTGGATACTCAATGCTTTAAGTAAAGATAATTATACAACAGAATTAAAGTATCCAATTCGCTATACCAATAGTAACAAAGATGAACTTATAACTGGTGACGTACGTCGCGACTTGACTTTAAAGGTTCGGGGCGGTGGCTTTTCAATTCTTAATTATCATTTAAACGAAAAGTTTTTAACTCAAACTATTGATTTAACAGGATTGCCTCGGGTAAAATTAAAAGGCTCCGAAGGTGTTATTATCTCTACCAAAGAATATCAGAACAGAATTGAAGGAAAACTTGCTACCGGTATGTCATTAGTTGACATTTCACCAGATACACTTTTTGTTCCTTTGGTTGATAATTTATACAAAAAGTTACCTGTTGTACTGGATGCCAAAATAGATTTTGCTCAGCAATGTCAGTTGGCGGGCCGTATCACCATTCAGCCAGATTCTATTACTGTATCTGGTCCCAGCAATATATTGGATACTTTAACTGCCATCCAAACCAAAGGTCAATTATTCTCAGAACTGAAGGATACTTTAAAGCGTAATGTTGGTTTGAAAGAAGTAGATTGGTTGACATACTCTTCTAAAAGGGTAGTTATTAATATACCAGTGGAACCTTTTACCGAAGCATCTGTACAGGTGCCTATACATGCAGAAGGTTTACCGGATTCATTACAATTAAAAGCATTTCCGTCAGAAGTTAATGTATCCTATCGTTTAGGTTTATCAAAGGCTTCCTATAAACCTTCCGATTTCTCGTTTGCACTTGATTTTTCTGTTGTTGATTTAAATAATTTACCGCATAGAGTAAAGGTGAAGTTGAAAAGAAAACCTTCCCAAATTGGACAAATGTCTTATACGCCTTTGTTTGTTGAGTTCTTATTAGAGAAAAACAGTAAGTCTTCAAATTAAAAATCATGTTGAAAGTTGGTTTAACAGGAGGTATAGGTAGTGGCAAATCCACAGTTGCCCAATTATTGGAGGTTTTGGGAGTGCCGGTATATTATGCCGATGATAGGGCAAAGCAAATAATGAATACGCAGATTGAAGTAGTTGCTCAAATTAAGCAGTTGTTGGGAGAGGAGGCTTACCAAAACAAGGTTGTTAATCGTACGTTTGTTGCCCAAATGGTGTTTAATGATAAGGTTTTGCTTCAGAAATTAAATCAGATCGTACATCCAGCTGTAAAAAACGACTTTGAGCAATGGTGTCGATTTAATTCTAACTCAAAAATAGTTGTGCAAGAAGCAGCTATACTTTTTGAGAATGGTGGCTTTAAAAAGTTTGATAAAATGATACTTGTAACAGCTCCGGTTGAAACTAGAATAAATAGAGTCATGCTGCGTGATAATGTATCAAAGGAGAAAGTTATGGAGCGAATGAATAATCAATGGACTGATGAACAGAAGATTGAGTTGGCTGATAAGATAATTGTAAATGATGATAAACAATCAGTGATTGAACAAACAATAGAACTGATAAAAGAACTTTAATATGGGATTTTGGGGATCGTTACTAGGAGCAGGATTAGGTTGGTGGACATTAGGACCAATTGGTGCTATCATGGGATTAGTGTTTGGTCATATGACTGAAGAGCAGTCTGGTTTCCTAAACCAGGAAAAGGACAGAAATTCACAATCACGTAATGGTTTCTTGGCCTCTTTATTAATTTTGGTAGCTGCCGTTATGAAAGCAGACGGCAAAGTTGTAAAGGCTGAATTAGAATTTGTGAAAAGAAGTCTGGTTCTGACTTTTGGAGAAAAACAAACAGCCGATGCCTTGCTTTTATTACGAGATATCTTAAAACAGGATATTCCAGTACGTGACGTGGTTCATCAAATTAGAGTTAATGTACCCTATGATTCAAGATTACAGTTATTACATTTATTATATGGTATAGCTAAGGCTGATGGTCATTTTTCAGAAGAAGAAAAACATCTTATTGTGTCTATCGCTCAAGGCTTGGGTATTTCCACTTCCGATTTTGAATCAATAAAAGGTACTTTTGGAACAGATTTAAAATCATCTTACAAAGTGTTAGAGATTGAGGAGGCAGCTTCTGATGATGAAGTGAAGAAAGCTTATCGTAAAATGGCCGTTCGTTTTCACCCTGATAAAGTTGCTCATTTGGGAGATGATATAAAAAAGACAGCTGAAGAGAAGTTTAAAAGCGTCAATGAAGCCTACAATAAGATAAGAAAAGAAAGAAACATGAAATAGGACTGATGATATCGTTGAGTTTTATTTTGGATAAAGAGGATTAATTTTATTTTTGCAGCAAAATTAAAAACGGAATTTATGTTGAAAGGATTATTAGCCATTTCAGGACAACGTGGTTTGTTTAAAATGGTTTCTCAGGCAAAGAATTCGATTATTGTTGAGTCGTTATTAGACGGGAAACGTATTCCAGCTTACGCCACTTCGCGCATTAGTGCCCTTGAAGATATCTCAATTTACACTGAAGAAGAAGATGTAAAATTAGCAGATGTGTTCAAAGCCATTTACGAAAAAGAGGATGGGGGTAAAGCAATTGATCCAAAAAGTTCGGGCAATGAGCTAAAGAATTATTTCGAAGAGATTTTACCTTCGTATGATAAAGACAGGGTTTATGTTTCAGATATTAAAAAGGTATTAACCTGGTATAATATCCTAATCGAAAATGATTTGATTGATCCTAATGCAGTAGATGAAGAAGCTGAGGAAGAAAGCGAATCTGCAGAGTAATCTTTGTAATAAGATATAAAAAAGGAGATGGCATTGATGTCATCTCCTTTTTTTATGTTTTTGTATTTTATTTATATTCGCTTTAATTATTTAACCTCTTAAGCTTAATTTATGAGAAAGTTACTTTTTATTGCCGCAATATTTCTTTTTGCAGGAAATGTTCAATCACAGACAGATGTATACAGTATATCAAGTGGAGAATTGATATTTGGTTGGGCAGATGTTGAGTCAGATGGACAAAACTTAGCCAATAACATGCGTTTTACTGCTTTTCTTCATTTGGGGCAATATGTGCATTTCGATTTTAGTAATGCTATTGGTATATATTCTGGTGTTGCACTGCGTAATATTGGTTTTATTACCGAAGATGATGCATTAGATTTAGAAAAAGAAAAACATCGCTCTTATACTTTGGGTATGCCGGTTGCTCTTAAGCTGGGATCTTTTCGAAATAACACATACATATATGGAGGTGCAGAATACGAATTGTTGTTTCACTATAAATATAAATACTGGGAGGATGGTCAAAAATATAAAACATCGGAATGGTTTAGTAACCGAACCAACCGGTTTGTGCCATCATTGTTTGCTGGAATTCAACTTCCCAAAGGTTTAAATTTGAAATTCAAATACTATTTAGATGATTTTCTGAATACTGATTTTAAAAAGGGAGACAATCCTCGGAATGATTATTCGCGATTTGGAAAAACGCAAATGTTTCATGTATCGCTTTGCTGGCAAATCAATACCAAAGACATTAGAAAAGTATGGGATTGGGAATATGAATCTGAATCGATGGCAAGGATAAAATAAGCTTTGATTACTTAAATGATATAAAGGTGCAATTATTTTGCACCTTTTTTATTTTACTAACTTCTTTATTACTATGCTCAAAACACAAATTAACATACCTTACCTTCAAAAAGATTGGATTTTGATTTGGTCCTTTCAAAAATAACCGCTTATTTTGCATCCGCTTTTGAGAACAAGGGTTCTAAAGAAAAGCAGAGCAGGCGGGCGATACAGAACGTTTGTGCATATTGAAAGTAAAGAAAGAGAGAAGGGATTTTGAACTAATTTTTAGTTCGCTGCATTTAATAAAAGGCTAAGTGACGGCGAAGAAAAAAAACTTCAAAAAAACTTTTGGAATTTAGAAATTAAATTCTTTATCTTTGCAGCCGCTTTTGAGGATAACGATT
>NZ_JAGUCO010000181.1 GCF_018271995.1 Carboxylicivirga linearis | reverse complement strand
CACGGCTTGGTTCAGGAACAGGAGGGTTTTATTAATCAGCTCCGCTTTGTCAAGGCATAAGCCAACGATGTTTGCAATCTTGGCTACATCTTGTAGTTCCCATGTCATAAGTGCATCGGATAGCTTTTTAATAATCTCAGCTTTCTTGCGGTCTTCGGGTGTATTCGCCGTACCTATGTCGGTAATCTCAACATTGGTTTCAGGGAGTTGTGCCGATTCTTCCTCGGTATCATCAAGCATTCCCAAAGCACCTTTGAGTTCCTCTGCTGATAACCCTAATAACTCTGCTGTTTTCGGACTGTT
>NZ_JAGUCO010000180.1 GCF_018271995.1 Carboxylicivirga linearis | reverse complement strand
ACAGCGAACCCGTTGACTGGTATTGTCCTTGCATGGCTCTTTTGCCATTTATATTCTTTCACTCTGTTTAGGCTACACGTATGCTCTATGATAAGTTTATATGGAGTGTCCGTGTGCAAGGTCTTAAAGTAGTCACCTTTTCATTCATTATAGTCTTGTCTGGTTCATGTTTAAAATCAAACTTGACTTTTTGATTTTATTCCAATAACTTATCCTCCAAAGTTGTATGGACGGCTCTCGTCCGAAAAGACTGCTTTTCAACGGTATCACCGCTACAACTTTGAACCTTCTTACCATACAAGATGAT
>NZ_JAGUCO010000017.1 GCF_018271995.1 Carboxylicivirga linearis | reverse complement strand
TGTTGATATTACAATGGTGGAATCCGTTTGCATGGTGGCTACGGAAATTAATAGCCCAAAACCATGAATTCTGTGTTGACAAAGCCATGATGCAAATTTCGGAAGAACCCAAACAATATCAGTATTCATTAATCAATTACTTGCCCGGGAGTACCAATTTGAGGTTGGTAAACAACTTCAGTCAAAGTTTAATTAAAAAGCGAATAATCATGATGAATAATACAATTCAAAATAAAATTAAAACACAGTTAAAGGGAATACTTATTACAGCCTTTACTGCTATTGCATTGCTGGCATGTACCGATTCGGATAAAACTACATCGGATAATGAGGTTGAAACCCTGACAGGTGCCCGGGCCACGATAGAATATCCTGATGGAAGTATTTATAGCGTTGTATTAACCGACAATGGTTTGGTTGAGGAAGCAGAGAACTTAAAAGGTGTTCAATTTATCCTTAACGGAGAGGTTGTTGACTGGACTTTATTAAAAGGGCTCAATGCAGATCAGATTAGATCTTTGGGGCAAATTCCTGTTGGCCAAAATTTTAAAGGCCTGTTATCGGCTGACAACAATGGGGCAATATTTGTGATGACCAAAGATTATGAATTGCCTAAATCTGATAAATCCATTTCTGATCAAATAATTTACCTGAATGGAGAGAGGTATACCGAAGATATCAATAGTATTTCTCCAGATGATATTGAGGCAATTAGTGTGTTAAAGGGTGAAGCAGCTATTGAAAAATATGGTGAAGATCATAGTCAGGGAGTGATTGAAATTACAACGAAGGATTTTGAAAGTACTTCTACCAATTTAGAAGGAACTTCTCAGGATGAAGTAGTTGTGGTGGGTTATGGAAAGATGGAAGATAAAGAAGTTAATGATGTTATTAAAATAACGAAGAAATGATTGATATGCATTAATAATATTGGTGGTTTTTTGTGAAAGTAGCCCGGGTAGTATTTTTGCCTGGGCTACTTTTTTATAGACCAAATGGTCGGCAGTTACTTTTTTATCTTATTTTTGCCATAAACGCAACGCTATTATGAACGAAATATATTTGAACCTTCCGTTAATTGAATGGATTGGTTATTTGGCATCAACACTGGTGTTTATTTCATTGAGTTTATCATCCTTGGTAAAACTTCGTATTTATAATTTTATCGGATCGTCCATCTTTTCGTTTTATGGTTTTTACATAGGTGCTTTGCCGGTAGGTATTATGAACCTTTTAATAGCGCTATTTAATATCTACTATCTGCGGTTTTTATTGTTTAAAAAGGAACGATTTAGTTTAGTCAGGGCTAATGTTGATGATGAGTTTTTACGTCATTATTTGTTATATCACTTCAAAGATATCTGTCGTTTTTTTCCTGATTTTAATCTCAACTTCGACAAACGAAACGGCCAGGTCTTATTAGCATTGCGCGATGCCAAGGTGGCGGGTGTTTTTATTGTGAGCAATAATGAAGAGGGCAGGTCTGAAATTATATTGGATTATGTGACGCCCGAATATAGAGACTACAAAACAGGCCGCTTTTTATTGCAGAAATACCGTGAGCAGTTTGCTGATGTAAATAACAATAGACTGGTTTGTGAATCAAATAACAAAACGCACATTCGTTATTTAAAAAAGATGGGATTTGAGCAGGTAGGAGAGCAGGAGTATATTTTGCAGATGTAGTTGAGGTGGTTATTTGTTTAATCGTTGAGTTGTTTAAACGTTGAATTGATTTACATACAGTTAAATAGTTGGTCAACTTAACAATTAAACAACTTGGCAACTGCACAACTCTACATGCATTACAGTTCAGCCCAGATACGTGCCAGTGAAAAGCCCGGTGCATTAATGTTTAAATCAAGGAAATAACCGAAAGGTGTTTGAGCTACTTCGTGTTCGGCATTCTCCAATCGTTTTTGAGCCGCATCAAATACCTGTTTTGTAAAATCAACGTTGGCCTTTGATTCGCCTAAATGAGCAAAGGAATGGAGTACAATTCGTTTGGTGTTGTTCTTGCGGGCAGCCCATTTTAAATGGTTAACCAGCTTTTTTTCGCGGCTTTTTACATCTTTCTCTTCATCGGCTTCTTCAATCTGAATGCAGGCCAGCAGACAATCTTCAAATGATTTAGCTTCGCCCGGATCTGGTGCATCTTCCAGATTTTTAACCTGTGGAGTGTAACTGAATGATTGGGTGTAAAAGATAAGTACGCGCATAATATTCTTTGTATAGGGCTAATGTACTAATAGTTGGTTAGTTTGAAAGGTAAATGGTGGAAGTTTATGGTTCGATTATCAATGAATCAATTGGCAGTTAGTTAATAGGAATTGATAAACAAAATGCCCCTTCGTTAAGAAACGAAGGGGAGTAATCTTTTATCCAATTTTCTGGTTCACTATTTCCAGAATTTCTTTTTCGGCTTTTATGGCTTTTTCTTCAATCATTTTGCCTTGGGCCAGAACGCTTTCAACAAAGCTTTTATCATCCAAACCTGAGGCGTTGATCTTCACATTCAGGTAAGCACCCATCACGGCACTTCTTACGCATAAAGCACCTACACCTGCATCCGATACCGAATTAAGATTACCTGTTTCGGCCATGGCACGAATCATTTCAAATGCTTCGTATGATTTTTGCATTACTTTGAATGGTATTTCAATGGCAAAGCGCGTGGCATCGTCAATGGCTTGTTTGCGGGCGGCTTTTTCTGCATCGGTTCCTTTAGGCAAACCAAAAGCATCCATAATGCGATTGAAGGCATTGGTGTCTTCGTCAACCAATCGCAATAATTCGCTTTGGATAGCCATTCCTTTTTCGGCCCAGTCGCTGAATTCTTCCCAACGATTATCCCAGCCTCGTTTGTGAGCCGATAAGTTGGCCACCATAGTGCCCAATGCAGCTCCCAACGAACCTACATAAGCCGATATAGATCCCCCGCCCGGAGCAGGCGATTCCGATGCTGTTTCGTCAGCAAAATCGGTAAGGTTCATATCAATCAGCTTTTTCTGATCATCTTTTAAAATGTATTCAATGATCTTCTTATCCGGATCGAATGGATATAATTCATCCAGTCCCATTGACTTAACAGCTATCTTAATGATTTCTCTTTCTGGAATACCGGTTGATCGCTCTTGCTTACGCAGGAAGTATTTACCGGCATCTAACATAGCTTGTAAAGGAACTACGCCCACCATTTCGGAACCGGTTACGCGAATGCCACGGGCATTAGCACGTTCGTAAACGGCATCGTAAGCAACATGCAGAGGTGTAACGGTTATATCAGTGAGGTTCATCGAAATCTGGGCAACGCCATATTCCTCAATAAACCAGCCAATACCTTTAACCGACTTCAGCATACCGGGTTCCATCACCGGATTGCCTTTTTCGTCTTTTACAATCTTACCGGTTAAAGAATCTCCTTCTCGTTTTACACGTCCGCGCTCCCGCACATCAAAAGCAATGGCATTGGCACGACGGGTAGAGGTGGTGTTAAGGTTGACATTGTATGCAATAAGGAAATTTCTCGCTCCCACAGCTGTTACTCCCGATTTAGCAACACTTTCGTTCCACTCGGCAGGACCAAAATCAGGTTTCCACTCAGCTGTACCGATACGTTTAGGTACGGCTTCGTATTCGCCTTCGCGGCACGATGCCAGGTTTTTGCGTTTGTCTTCTTGGGCAGCAAACTCATAGCAGTAGATAGGAATATTCAATTCTGTTCCGATACGTTCTGCCAGTTTATGTGCATACTCAACGGTTTCTTCCATGCTGATATTGGCCACCGGAACCAGCGGACATACATCGGTAGCACCAAAGCGGGGATGGGCTCCTTTGTGGTGGCGCATATCAATCAGCTCCTGTGCTTTTTTAACGGCCTGAAAAGCGGCTTCGCAAACTTCGTTGGGTGTGCCTACCATGGTTACTACAGTACGGTTGGTGGCCTGACCCGGATCAACATCAATCAGTTTAACACCGTCTACTTTTTTTATTTCATCGGTTATCTTTTCGATGATGGTCATATCGCATCCCTCGCTGAAGTTTGGAACGCATTCGATTAGTTGTTGCATATATCTTTGTGTTTATTTGTCGATTTGTTTAGCTGTTAATTTGTATTGTTTAAGGATTCTTGTAAATAAGCTAGCGGCTAGTAGCCAATAGCTATCAGCTATTTAATAATAACTCCATTTAATATCGTTGTCTCCACCTTATTCTCTCCATAAGCGTATGGCAGGTATTCGATGCCGGGGATGGGTTTAGTAATAACAAGGTTGGCTTTTTTGCCTTTCATAATCGAACCCAGTTCCTTGTCGATGCCCATTGCGTATGCTGTGTTTTTGGTAACGGCATTAATTACTTCTTCGGGCAGCATGCGGTACAGTACACTTCCCATGGACATAATCAGCTGCATATTACCCGACGGTGATGATCCCGGGTTAAAGTCGGAAGCCAAAGCAACGGGTAATCCTGCATCCATCATTTTACGAGCCGGAGCGTAGGCCATATTCAGGAAGAAAGCTGCTCCGGGTAGGATGGTTGGCATGGTGCCTGAGTTAAGTAATGCTTTTATCTCGTCATCGCCTGTAAACTCCAAATGATCGACCGAAAGTGCGTTGTGCTGAACACCTACCTGTATACCACCTGAATAATCCAGCTCGTTGGCATGAATCTTAGGTGTCAGTCCGTATTTAGCTGCTGCATTAAGTATGCGATCGGTATCTTCAACCGTAAAGAAACCCACATCGCAAAACACATCCACATAATCGGCCAGATCTTCTTTAGCCACTGCCGGAAGCATCTCATTAATCACCAAATCGACATATTCTTCTTGCTTGCCACGATATTCCATGGGTATAGAATGGGCACCTAAAAACGAACTTTTGATGGTGAGGGGAGAAGCTTCTTTTAAACGACGGATCACGCGCAACATCTTCAACTCACTTTCTAAGGTAAGTCCGTAGCCACTCTTGATTTCCACAGCTCCGGTACCCCAGCGGATAATTTCCTGAAGTCGTTGCATCGCATCTTCAAACAATTGATCTTCGCTGGCTGTTTGCATCAGCTTGGCCGAGTTTAGAATGCCGCCACCACGTGCAGCAATCTCTTCGTAGCTTAAGCCTTTTATCTTATCAACATACTCTACATCTCTGCTTTTAGGATATACCAGATGGGTATGCGAATCGCACCAGGCAGGCAGAACCAAACGATCGCTTGCATCAATAACTTCTGCATCGCGGGCAAATTGCTGAGCTGAAAAGTCACTCATCGACCCATAATCCTTAATCAATCCGTCTTTCACTTCCAGCCAGGCATTGTTAATGACAGGTAGCTTAGCCATATCGCTTCCGGCAACATACGGTATGTGTTGCTCTTCTGTTTGAATCAGGCTTTTTATATTTTTTATTATCAGGTTATTCATGTTTCGAAATGTATTCTTTTTGCAAAAAATAAAGGTAAGGCATTATCTGTTAGCATGCTTATGATTTTGGTCAATCGGGAGGTTTTATGTTAGGCAGAAGGCAGAAGTTTGTTAGGCAGTAGTCAGTGGACAGTAGTGAGGTAGAAGGCAAATAAAGCTGTTAGCATACGGACTGCGGACTCTGTGCTTCGGACTCATCAACACAGACATCCCTCCGGGATTAGAATGGCAGCTTTCTTAAGAACATAGCATTTACATACTATGCTGTTACAGGTGTCCCTTTGGGACTGTTTTTTAGTCATTAGTCAGTAGTGAGGTGGAAGAAAAGCTGCTGATTTTTGGCTCGCGGACTACGGACTTTAGGCTTCGGACTCACCAACACAGACATCCCTTCGGGATTTGAATTGCAGGTTCTGATGTGA
This sequence comes from Carboxylicivirga linearis, assembly GCF_018271995.1. Taxonomy (GTDB): domain Bacteria; phylum Bacteroidota; class Bacteroidia; order Bacteroidales; family Marinilabiliaceae; genus Carboxylicivirga; species Carboxylicivirga linearis. The sequence continues at coordinate 107,361 of NZ_JAGUCO010000017.1, read as the reverse complement.
ACATAGCATTTACATACTATGCTTTTGCAGGCGTCCCTTTGGGACTGTTTGTTAGTCAGTAGTCAGTAGTCAGTAGTGGGGCAGAAGGCAGAAGAAAGCTGGCTATAAGCTGTTAACTATCGGACTTTGGACTTTGTGCTTTGGACTCATCAACACAGACATCCCTCCGGGATTAGAATGGCAGCTTCAATTATGAACATAGCATTTACATACTATGCTGTTACAGGCGTCCCTTTGGGACTGTTTGTTAGTCAGTAGTTAGTAGACAGTAGTGAGGCAGAAGGCAGAAGTTGATTAGGCAGAAAGTAGCTGTATGACTCCATGCACTGCGCACTTCTCACTAAGCACTGAAAAGTGAAGGCAGAAGTGAAAAAGGTTAAGGATAAAGGCAAAAAGGTTTAAGAGATGACCGGGGACGATGCCAGCAGCATTGTTGCGAACTTTTTTTATCAGGTAGTGTTATGCTTAAAGATTCTAAGGTGTTGATCTGTAGAATGTATTTGAATAAAGTTGCTAATTAAAAATCTACATCATGAAAAAAGTATTTTACCTGCTATTACTGCTTCCCTTTATGTTTGCTTGTTCCGAATCGAGTGACGAAGATGAGATGGTGCCCGAAGTCAACGAAGAATATATTGCTGCCAAAAATTACTATAACAATACATTAAAATCGGTTATTACAACTAATTGTGTGAGCTGTCATGAGGGGTATCACAGTCGGAGTAACGGGAGTAATTATGGCGAGTTGACCAACGCAATTAATAGTGCTACTACCATGTACAACCAGGTTAATTCGGGAAACATGCCTAAAGATGGAGATAAACTATCGCAGACCGATATTGCTAAATTCGAAGAGTTTAAGAATCTGGTGGATGCCATTGAGTGAGAGATTGTAATTTTTATTTCATCATAATACAGACATTATGAAGTACAGAATCGTATGTGGATGTATCTTCTCGTGGCTTTTATCGCTGCCTTTGTATAGTCAGGAAAAGAACTTACTTGAAGAGTTAAATGTCACCGAAACAAGTAAGTCGGAGCAGGTTGTTTCCACCTTTAAAAGCACCCGACTGGTGCTAGGATCCACTACGGTTCAGTTAGCACCAGGCGAGCTGCAATTCAGAGTTTCGCATCTGTTCGGACCAATGTCGGAAGGTATTCAGGAGCTGTATGGATTGGATCAGATCTTTAATGTTGACATTGCTCTTGATTACGGAATTAACCAATGGTTTTCTGTGGGACTGGCCCGATCGAGCGATTACGACAAAACCCTGCAGTCGAATGTGCAATTTGCCATTCTTAAACAAACGACTTCAGACAACGAATTTTCGTTGAGCTATGTGGGGGGTGTAAATGTACGGACACGAAAATATGATGTAGATCGCGATTTTGTCGATCGGATGGAGTATGAACATCAACTATTGTTATCGCGCAAGTTTACCCATGGTTTTTCGGCACAGCTAACACCCGGATGGGTTTATCTGAACCGCGTTCCAACAACCGTCCATCCGCATTCGCTATGGTATACCGCTCTGGGAGTGAGTTATGCTGTAACACCTTCCACAACCATCAACGGAGAGTATACCTATACCTTTCCAACCTTTGATGATAAGCTTTATGATGCCGGAAAAAATGTACTGTCTGTAGGGGTGGATATTGAAACCGGTGGACATGTATTTCAAGTGTTTGTAAGCAATGCAACGCGTCTTCAGTCTTCGGGATATGTGGCTCAATGGAATAATAATGTCTTTTTTAACGGAGATATTCATTTGGGCTTTAGTATAATGCGATCCTTCGGTTTGTAACTGATCTGTCTTGATGTAAAGGTTTTTATCATTAAAAAGCACAACGATGAAACAGCTAATAGCAGGGGTGATAGGTTTGTTCTTTATCAGTACGGCAGCTTTGTCGCAAAGCAAATATAAGGCCGATGAAGGAATGGTTTCGTTTTTCTCATCTGCTCCTTTGGAAGATATTTATGCCGAAAATAAAACGGTTGTTAGCCTGGTTGATTTATCAACAAGGGAAATAGCCTTTGTAATAACAATTGTTGATTTTCAGTTTGAAAAGTCGTTGATGCAAACGCATTTTAATGATAAATACATGGAGTCGCATAAGTATCCCAAAGCTACTTTTTTGGGAAATATTATCTCGCCTAACGAGCTAAAGAATCCGGGAAATTATAAAGTGAAAGTGAAAGGTGATTTAACCATACATGGAGTAATACAAAATATTGAGGTAGACGGAGAAATAATTATTGGTGAAGCAGAGGTGGAAGCTTCATCGGAGTTTACCGTCAAGCTGGAAGATTACAAAGTGAAAATACCTCGGTTATTGGTCCGGAATATTGCAGAAGAAGTATTGGTAAAAATCAATCTCACCTATTATCCTGTTCAACCTTAAAATTCTGCCTTTAAATTTTATCGCAATAGTTCACTATTATTCTAAAATTATTCATGGCAAATTAGCTCTTTATTTCAATCTGAGTTTTAAAATTTAAATCTAGCTCAGGTTATTAATATTCTTCTTTCCCGTTATCAAAGTTATTTAGTCAGGCAGAACAATATATTAATATATAATTATAATAAGTTCATCAATACTGAATAAATAGTATCATTATAATGTGTTACGAATTAGATCATTTGCAATTAACCGTTAGAAGAATGTAATAACAAGTAGTTTCTTTTGTGATTTGTGCAGGAAGCAATTGTCAAGATGTATAAGCAGAGAAGCTAAGTTCTAGAGGTTAATATACTTTTACTATAATATATCCCTTAAATCAGTAAAAATTTATGAATAATATTGATAATAAAATTTCAGCAGAGTTAAATGTAGAAGTGTTAACTCAGATCAAAGATCTGTTAAAGCAAATAACAGATCTGATGCCTTTTTTAATTGGTTTATCGCCCGATGAAAGAATGCGATATCCCAAGATGGATGTAAGCAATAAGGATTTTGTTAACGATGCCGTTAATGCAATCAGTAACGATGGAGCTATTCTTCCGGGATACATCAATCCGGATGAGATGAAAAAAGATTTGAATTTATTTAATCAACTCGAAGAGGTATTAGTGCCTCTTACGTATTTGTATGATAAAGTGCGCGATACTCAGATACTAGCCGGTTCAGAAGCTTATTCAACCGCTTTAATGGTTTATAATATGACCAAAGTTGCGGCCAAAGCCGGTGTTCCCGGAGCCAATAGTATTTATACTCAATTAAAGGGTAGGTTCGAAAGAAGTAAAAAAGTAGATAATATAAACGAAAACTAAATGTTAAACCTCACAGGGATTGCATAATAATGTAATTGTGCTAATAGTAGTAAAAGTATATTTTACAGGTGTAAGGGGGGCCTCCGAGGTACCCCCCTCCACCTAATAGGTACCCCTCCCCACCTCAAAGCTCGGGGCTTCGACCTTTTACCTAGAGTGATGGAGCAAAAAGCTCGACAACCGGAGCTTTTACCTCGACGCTTGCACCATTGAGGTACCCCTCCCCACCTCAAAGCTCGGCACTTCGACCTTTTACCTCGAGTGATGGAGCAAAAAGCTCGATAACCGGAGCTTTTACCTCGACGCTTGCACCACTGAGGTACCCCTCCCCACCTTAAAGCCCGGCGCTTCGACCTTTTAGCTCGAGCGATGGAGCTTAAAGCTCAACGTTTGCACCTTATTGCTTCAGTGCTTTACCCTTTAGTTGATCTATTAAAGGTTAAATGAGGAGTGATACACTTTAAAAGAATGCCGCTCAACTTGTTGGGTGTGTTTTTGGAAAGTATAGTTATGTTAGCTACTTTTAAAAGCACAAAAATAATAGATCCGTCAGTTAACGACGGTTACAGAACCATATTAGCAATATAACCACTATTAATAGTGCTTATATACTAGTTGGGTGCAATAACATATGTGCTTGAACAAACATGAGTGCAAGGAGAGAATAAAATAATAAATATGAAAAAGACATTTAAGATTATTGGAATTGTAATACTTATACTTTTGATTGGAGGTATATCATATATCTTTCTTACAGTGCCACAATTACCGAAAAATAGTAACGGTATAATTGAAGATATCATAACTTCTGAAGTTCCTGAACTTGTTAGGGGTAAATCAGGGTATGTTGTGAATAATGGGACAAAAATCTGGTATGAATCTATTTCGCCCAAGGATACAAATAAGGGGGCTATTCTTTTGTTTATGGGTATTTCAAATGATGCTTTAGGATGGCCTCAAACATTTATTGATAAATTAGTTGAATCAGGATATCAAGTTATAAGATTTGATTATCGAGGCACAGGTTTTTCGGATTGGATTAAGAATTGGGAACAGCAACCTTATTCTCTAAAAGATTTAGCAAGTGACAGTAAAGTAATACTTGATTCTTTGAAAATAGAGAAAGCTAATTTATTTGGAATATCTTTAGGAGGTATGGTTGCTCAAGAATTTGCGATAAATTTTCCGGAGAGAACCAATACTCTTACATCTTTAATGTCATCAGGAAATATTCTTGATAAAGAGTTACCACCAATTTCAAATGAAATAGTTTTTAAATTGATCAAAACAAGTATAAGATATGGAGTATTCCCGAGTGAAAAAAACACAATTAAACTTCATTTATCATCAAGAATCATTCTTCAAGGTGAAGCAAAGTATGATATTGATGTCAAGGGAACAGCAGTTCAAGTATTGTATAATTTAAATAAGAGAAGAGGTTATAATCCAGATGCTTCAAGTCAACACCATGAAGCAACTTATCGTTCAGGTTCTCGGTATGATAAATTGAAGAGATTAGAAATGCCTGTTTTGATTATGCATGGATTGAATGACCCTTTTATCCCTATTGAGCACAGTGAAAAGATGGCAACTATTATACCTAATGCAAGAACAAAATGGTTTGAAAATATGGGACATGATATTCCTGTAAATATGACTGATACGATTTGTGAAGAAATAACCAAATTTCTTAATTCGAAAAGAGAATATTAATTACTGCACCCAACAATAAATATAGGTCATTTGGCGGATATTGCTAAATTTGAGCATGTTAACATTTAATAAAACATATAGCAGTTTGATACTTTGGAGCCTTAAATGCCAAACGCTCCATATTATCAACGTTGTGCCGTATTTGAGGAAACGACCCCTGCAATCAAATAAACGAACAATGAGAAATAGATTTTTATACTTGATTTTAGCATTTGGATTATTCACAGCATGTATTAATATGAATGACCCAAAACAACAAGCTGAATACATTAAATGTTACAATTCTTTTGACACCTCTTTGGTTAATTTAATGCCGAGAAAGATTCCAAATAATTTCTTAAACATGGGATATGCTTCCTTGGATTTTCTGGATGGAAGGGGATTTAATAAATATGCAGGAATGCATATAAAAACAAAGATTAAAGATTTGAACGAGTATACAGAATTAAAAAACAAATATTCAAGTCAAGCAAAATCAATTAACAAATCGACAGATAGTTGTTTGATAATTGTCTCAACTTATGGACAATTTGAGGATGGTGTACAAGGTAGTTTTCATTGTAACAAACCGATTCCTGTGCCACAATATGGAATTTGCGATGCTAATGATTCTACGAATTTATGGGAAAGACTAAATGACATTGAGATTATTGTGCTTGACTATGAATTTAAGGATTTATTAAATCGTCCTGATTCCAAAAAGAGAAAGGATATGCCTACTGAATTATTAACGGGATACTCAAAAGGAATTACACTGAATAAAAATAATTTGACAATTCAAAAATGGGTAATTGTCTGGTAAATTGGAAAAATATGGATATAAAAAGAATTCTAACCAAGTATGTTATTTTGTTGTTGATTTATATTGTAATTGTCAGGTTTATACAACCGTATGGACTGCAAATCTATTATTCAACAGTTGAAAATCCGATTGATAATCCTAATACGATTCAAACAATACAGTCAATTATGGCATTGGTAACATTTATAATCAATCTGATTTTTGTGATTTTTATGATAGTTGATTCAAAAGCTAAGAAGTTGCTGGATTGGTTGATTATTGTGATTACATTTTTTAGTCCCGAAGCAGGGATTACAATATTTATTGTGTGGCAGATTTTTAAACAATTGACAAGTAAAAACGAGGCACAACAATAAATGTTGGAGAATGAGGAACTAAACAAAGCCCTGGATAATCCACTCAAATTTGAAGGAAAAGACAGCGATGAAACCCCATCCGAAGGTGATGCTTCAAAAGTAACAGGTCGTGTGGCTGTTTTATCGGTTAAGGAACAAGAGAAATTTTATCAGGAAGTCATTGAGCGATACAACGACTATGTGGAATATCTCAAGCAAGCCGATGAGTACGACCTTGAGGTGGAAATCCTGAACCTAAAGGCAGAATACCGAAGTATTATGCAGGGGCGGACTAATCCTTAGTAGTGATGAAGTCTTTGTAATGAAGATGGAGCAAAGGGGTTAGCTAGTATGTATTTGTATCTTGCCAACCTGAGAGGGGATGAGCTTTTTGATGTAAAGCATACTAGAAGAGCCGTATGATGGGAGACTATCACGTACGGTTCTGTGAGAGGCTTAGGGTGCAATTCCCTTTGCCTACTCGACGCCCAATCCGTTGGCGGTAATTAGAACTAAGAGACAAATGAGGTATATTTTAATATTTGGGATTTTACTAACTATAAACATTAAGTCATTTGCTCATAAGGACAGGTATTTTACATACAAGTTCGATAAGGTGACAGTTCGTTTCAAAACAGGATTTTTATACGAAGAAATCACTAATGCAAAAATAATTGGACAATATGCATCTCTACTTTGTAATGAATTAAAATATGAAGGACCTGTCTTGCTGGACTTCATTCATGATTATGGACAAAGCTATATGGGGAAAAACTACAGTTTTGTAAATTTTGGTTCAGATAATTATAGCTCAGTAAATTATTACAGAACTGCTTATGATAGTTTAATCGAAGAGAATGTTCTCCAAATGGTTTCTTATTCAAATTTAAATGAACAAGACCTAAGGGGGCTTGAAAAAATGGTTTTTACTACAGAACCAGTTGATTCAATCGAAAAAATAGTAATTCGTCAATTTGGATTTCACTTTGATGTTAATAAAACATTGAACCTACTTCATTATGCGATTAATAACCCTAATGAAACAATTAATTTATCTCAAAAGGATAGCTTAGCAAGCTATTTGCCAAATATGTATTACGAACTTAATACAATTCCAAAATGCAAAATAGATTCTATTAGTAGTTTGAAAATAAAAGACGTTGAAAAGATAATTGGACAAAAAATATATGCGAAAGTTGATACAATAAACAATAACCGAATATCATATTCATATTTTGCCCAAAATAATTGTTATTTAATTTATGCAAGTGTTAATAACAACGAAATAGTTCTGGATACTTTAAATCAGATTTATTCATTTGAATTAAATAATGATTATTGGCAATCTCTTTTTGTTTTTGAAACACCTAAGAGTTTTAAATACTATGAACAAGACGGTTTTGACAATGAATTTAAAAAATCAAGACTTCATGAAATGCCAATAAATGAACATGAATCAATTGTGTTTTTTGACATCAATTGGATTTCAGAGGACATTTATTTTATAAACTTGCTTAATAGCTTCGAAATGTCCGCATTTAAAATTTTTCCATATTTGAAAAGAGATGATATTCTGATTACAGATTTTGAGAATTATATAGAATCATATCGAAAGGATTAAGAAATAACTACCGCCAACAATGTGTAAAAATAATAGCCGTGTTAGTACGTATTCAGGCGGCTTTAGCCCGCTTCAAAATTTTAACGGTTTGATAGGTTTGTCACCCGCAATCGGCTACATTTGTATATACTTGACCGTGTGCGCCCGGCATGGGCATTAGCTTTAGGGTGCGAGTCCCGAACAGGCAGGGGTAAACTGTACTGTTAGCAAGTGGCAAGGTGTATCGGGGCGACCCGACCGCTGAAGGAAGCCAGACTGCAAAATCCTGTACTGATGAACAAGAATCGCATATTTAGGCGGGTGTTTGCTGAGGATGAGATGGCACGTCACATCGAAGTCCATATTCTTTACCACATAGCAGACTACGTAGATGCGGCAGCGATAGGAGGACAGTTAATGTCATTACCCGGGGATATCTCACTGATTACGCGATAATGGAGGTGAGAAGTCAGCAGAGGTCATAGTACTTTACGGGAAACGAGGTGTATAGAGAAATACACAGGACTCACGGGCAAAGGAAGGACCGAACGTTAAACGCTTGGAATTGTATTGTAATTCATGGGATGTGTTGAAGGTAGTATCCAAATATTCCGTGGCATTCATTCAACGAAAAGCAGCAAGAAAAGAGTAGATGTTAGAAGAGATTGTAAGCAAAGATAACATGAAGGCAGCCTATGACAGGGTAGTCGGCAACAAAGGCAGTGCAGGAATAGACGGTATGTCGGTTACCGAACTAAAGCCCTATCTTGATGAGCACTGGCCTGTTATTAAAGCATCGATCTTGGATGGAAGCTATCGCCCTCAACCCGTCAAAGGAGTTGAGATAGATAAGCCCCAAGGTGGGAAACGTTTGTTAGGTATTCCCACCGTATTGGATCGAATGATTCAACAAGCTATTCAGCAGGTGCTTAATGTTAGGTTTGATCCTGACTTCTTGCACTTCAGTTATGGTTTTCGCAAAGGCAAGAGTGCTCATCAGGCCATTAAACAAGCATTGGACTATGCAAACTCAGGTTCGCGATATGTTGTGGATATTGACCTATCGAAGTTCTTTGATAGGGTAAACCACGATTACCTGATGGGGTTGCTTGCCAAAGAAGTTGAAGATAAAAGATTATTAGGCTTAATAAGAAGATATCTTCAATCGGGCATAATGCTAGACGGAGTAACGAGCAAACGAACCGAGGGCACGCCCCAAGGAAGTCCGCTCAGCCCATTACTGTCCAATATACTTCTTAACGAACTGGACACGGAGTTGTCTAAGCGCCAACATCGTTTTGTGAGATATGCTGACGACTTTAGTATTTATTTGAAAACGAAGCGCTCTGCTATACGGGTTATGAGATCAGTTAGCCGTTTTGTGGAGCATAAGCTAAAGCTAAAAGTCAACCGTAAGAAGAGTGCCGTTCGCTATGTGGGGCATATGGAGCTCTTGGGCTACGGCATATACCGGATGCGGAACCAGCAATTTGGTTTAAAGATAATCGAAAGCAACTGGCAGAAGTTTGTGCGGAAATGCAAGACCCTTACCAGGAAGAGTTACCCAATCTCGTTTGATGAAAGGGTATTCAAACTGAAAGAGTATTGCATGGGTTGGATAGGCTACTTCCGATACGCAAACATTAAAACCAGATTGAAAGGTCTTGACCGTTTGCTAGGCAGTCGATTACGCTACTGTATTTGGAAAAGCTGGAAACGTATCCGCACTAGCATACGCAACCTTAAGAAGCTTGGATTGCCTGAATGGCTGGCTGTCAAGTGGGGATTTACAAGAAGAGGTGGCTGGCACGTAGTGCAAAGCCCCATTCTGCAAACCACATTGACTAATGCATGTCTTCAAAAGAGGGGATTTATGCCAACAGCTAGCATCTACGAAAGATATTGCCATGTTTAGCGAACCGCCGTATACCGGCCGGTAGGTACGGTGGTGTGAGGGGGTGGAGATACGATTATTTTCGTATCTTACTCTACTCGATTGGCACCAATTCCCCCCCCCCCTCCCTTTTTTTTTTTAAACCAAGAAGATTGGCTTTTAGAGTAAGTTAATAAATCTCTTAAAGGTTAATTTATTTCTGAGGCAAAACTAAATTCAGTTAGCAAAAACATACAGGAAATGACAAAAATATAAGCAATGTTGATTTTTATTCATGATTTGAAAAGTCATATGTGGATTAACTTATGAATGGAAAAACTGGATATTAAAACATCACCCAACACCTTGTAATCAAGATAAATCCTTCATATTTATTGAGAAGAGAGTGATTTACTGAGAGTTATTCAGACCCTAACCTATGGACTTTTTGTCCATAGTGAAGCAGTGTTTTGATAGACTTATAATTTTGAGAGGTTAAATTGTTTTATTGTTTGATAAACACAGTGGTAATAAGTGTAAAATCATTTACTATTATATTAATTTTATATTTAATTATTTATAATGAAACTTAATATTAAAATTTATGAGATTTAAATCATTTTATGTTACAACATTATTTGCGATACTTTTCACTAGTAGTTGTTCAAAAGACTCTGATCAGGATTTACAATCTGGAAGTATTGAAGGAAATTGGAAGGTCTATAGTGCGCTAAGTTCCAATGGAGATTGGGATGTTTCATATGAAGATGACAACTATATATATGAATTTAAGAATGATGGAACCTGTGAGGGGAATGTTGCTGTGGTGGAGCTAATACCTGTTTTTGGGCATTGGTCTATTGAAAGTAATAACTTAACCATATCTGGTGATGGCTATAAATTGGAGTATAAACTCGCTAAGTTAGACGCTAACAGCCTGATTTTGCACAAAATGTGGGAGGATAATACCAATTATTATGAAGTAGCTTTAAAAAGACAATAACTTTATCAAACCTATACAACAATTAGATATTATGAAAACAATTTTGCTTTTAACTCTTTCTTTATTCTTATTTTTTACCAATACATATGCCAAAACTTGGGTCATCAATAACATGGATGCCAATGCCGATTTTAATGAGATAGTGGATGCTCACAACAGTAGCCAGGTGCTCGATGGCGATATCCTTTATGTAGAGGGATCGACTGAACGATATACAAGTTTTGACTGCACAAAACAATTAACCATTATTGGAGCCGGTTATTATTTGGCTGAAAACCGAAAGACGGCTAACATGCTAAGTTCAATGATTGTAGAAATAGATTTTCGGGCAGGATCAGAAGGATCAACTGTTATTGGAATGACGTTTAATGGTTCAAGTAGTGCAGCACCTAATTTTTATGCCAATAACATTACTGTAAAACGTTGTTATACACAAGGACCCATAGTAATAGGAAATGTTAATGGAGCAAGAATACTAAGTAGCGATATATACAAAATCTCAAAAGGAGGCACTTCAGTTTTTTTCAACGAAGTGGTGGTTTGCAACAATATTATCAGGAGCAATTTAGATATTAGTACTTGTGAATTTCAGAAAATTGAAAATAATATCTTGCTAGGTTCAGATTTTAGTTTAAATGTTGCTTATTTCCGTAACAATATTGTACTCGACGGAAGTGCAGCTATAAGTATTAATAGCAATTACATTACCCATAATATTGCGAGCAACCAATTATTCGACAGCAATAATTACAATGTATCAGATTTAAATGCGCTTTTTGTCAATGGCGATAGCCCGGATATGAAGTATGTATTGAGCGAAAGTTCGTTTGCCAAAGGTAAAGGGCACGATGGTTCCGATTGTGGTATTTTTGGTGGTAGCACACCTTATGTTGTTAGCGGTTTGCCAACCATTCCGGTTATCACAGAACTGGAAACCGATCAGGCAGGTAACCTTAATAGTGGATTAAGCATACGCGTAAAAGTTAGTACCTACTAATTGTTTCTTATTAAATGTTTAATCCAAATTGTTGTAATATGACTAAATGGCTTCTTTTAAGTGTTTTTTTAATAACAACACATATAAGCTCGGCAACTATTGTAGGCGGCGAATACTTTTTTAATACCGATCCGGGAGTTGGCAATGGTACACAAATAACCATACTAACACCTGTTAACGATGCTGACCTCGATTTAAATATTAGTATACCTGAATCGTTACCCTTAGGTGTTAATTATTTATACATCCGTTTTTTAGACGATAACGGACAATGGTCGCATACTACCCGACGGCCTTTTTACAAGGAAGAAGAGCCGATAAATTCTGTAAAGCTTATGGCTTTGGAGTATTTTATTGATGAGGCTGTTGCCCCCGGTAATGGAACACCTCTTGCTGTTGATGCCGGAGCATCATCGAGCGAAGTGCAGTTTAATATGCAATTAAGCGGATTATCGGCAGGCGCACATTATTTGTATGTTAGGGCTCAAAATCAAGATGGTGAATGGGGTATAGCAACAAAACGTGTGTTTTTTGTGGAAGAAGAGTTGGCTAAGCCAATTTCTGAGTTGGAGTATTATTACTTTAACGATCAATTTACATCAGGCAAGTATGTGGTAAACCTGAATACTCCTGGTACTGAATTAATGGAGACATTTGAAGGCAATACCGCAGAACTTGTGAAGAATGAAACTTACACACTTAATGTGGTAGCCATCGATGTTGATGGTGTGCGTAGCTCAGTGGCCAGCCACAGTTTTGTTTTTGATAATGCTACCTCAGCCTATCCGCACTTAAGTTCAAAAGCCATTGTTATTGCTCCTAACCCGGTGGTAAATGAAATTTGCCTTAATGCAGATGCGGAGTATTTACTTAATCATTCGTATCAAATTGTATCAAGCAATGGAGCTGTTGTAAAAAAAGGACTTTTAAGTTCTGATAAAATAGCGGTAGCGGAGTTAGGTACGGGTACTTATATTCTTATTGTGAGTAATAAGGAAGGAATCATTTTTAGTGACTTTTTTATTAAGAAATAGCTTTATGATGATGAATTTTAAAGAACAATGGAATAAAGGACTATCAGAACTTGAAACCATTTACTTGACTAGTAATCTGGCTTATTAGGTAAAAAAATGTTGTATTTAAAAAAATTGACATTGGATAGATCTTCTAAGCATTCGTTGTTCAATACTAATGGTTTTGTAGCTTTATCTAATTCTTTAAGTAAAGTTTCTATCGTTGTCAATTCTTTTGGTGTAGGTATATTTTATTAATCCTTGAGGCTTAAGAGTTATTCTTAAAACAAACACGATAAGCAAAAAAATAAATTATGAAATATTTATGTATCTTTTTAGTGTGTCTTATTCCACTTGTTGTTTCGTGTGATAAGGACGAAGAAAATGTGAAGTCAAAACAAAAGGTGCTAATCGATTTTGATGGCATAACGGAAGAACAGTTACTGGAAGGTGTGGTAGATGGATTAGTCACTTATCAGATTGTAAGCACTACTGAAGACGATGCTTGTGGTGAAGGCAGAACCTCCTTTGAATTGAATTCAAATACTTCAGTGTCCTGGCTGTGGTTATATGGTGCAAGGCTGCAATTAGATGTTTCAAGAGTAGAAGTTGAGTTATTAACTTTGTTTGTACATGATAATTGTGGAGGCTGTTTTAAAGTGTTTTTTTATAATGATAAAGGTGAGATAATTGATTATTACCATGATTTTAATAGTGAGCTTGGAAAACAAAAGATAGTGATTCCTGCTAATTTTTCTAACCTTAATTCCATTGCTTTTTCCGGATGTGAAGACGCCATTGGTAAAATAGTACTTAATTAAATTTTAAAGCAAATGTTTCGATTAGCAAAAGCTGTATTTCTATTTATAATAGGTTCATTAGTGGTTTTTTCGTCGTGCGAAGTGAGTAAAGAAGATGTTGCACCAGAGGATAATAAGGATGGGGATAATACACCCAAAGAAACTATTTATATTGACCTCGACAATGCTCAACAGCACGATTTAAAATACATATCTTTACACACATATGGTGAAGAACCATCTATAAGAGGGTCACTTCAAAACTCAACTCAATTTATAGCGATACCTACTCTTCATAAAGAAGAGGCTAACGCCACAATATCTTTTGAACTTAACTACTATGGTTCACAGAACTATGGTTACTGGGAAGACATGAAAGAAACATATAGTTATGTTGCCAACCCTCCAGCAGTTGAAGTTAAAGTTAAAATTGAGGATTGCGAAAATGACAATGTCTTACTTGGCATCGATGATGATGAGTTTAAGCATGTAATGGTGAACTCTGTTACCTTTGGAAGATCAGAATGGACGAACTACGTAAAGATTTCATCAGATGATAAAGAAGATATGATACCGGAAGGCACAACATATAAAAGCTATTATATGAAACAGTGGTATAATCAAGTTGAATTTTTCAAAAAATACGCAGAAGATGCATTATTTGAAATTATTGATAATCATTCTGAAGAAAGAACTGATATTACCAATAATTATATATCTCACCACTATGTAAGTGCAAATCAGGATAGTCTGAATAATTTACAACAATCATTTTATGAAATATGCAAGTCAGGAAAGGCATATGAACTATCTGGAACCATGCATGTTAAGTTGACTGAGTTTAACGATAATGTTAAAGCTGATGAGTTGTATTACAAAGATATTCCTGTTAGTGATCAAGATGCATCTTATCCATTAGTGATTAAGTAATGTGAAAATATGAATTTACTTGTGTCTTAAACATCTTTTTTCATCAAATAAACAGTACTGCCGATATCTAATGTTGCATAGGTTCTAAACCCCATGCGCTCATATAGAGGAAGGTTGCGTAAGGTTGAGGTTTCGAGGTAAATGGGTAATTTCGAATGTGCTTTTATTTGGTCGTTCGCTTAAAATAAAGGTATACTGATAATAAAAATCATAAACTGCTACGATAATGGCTCATAAATCATGGGGTTGTCCCAGGCGCAACACATGCTACGCTTGAAAGCCGCGTTCGTTAAAGCCACTCCCCCCCCGCTCGGCGTAATTTGTGATTAAGTTCATGTTAATAGGTAGTTTAAAATTACCAGATAACTCAACCGAAGTCGCAGACTTTGCTTTGTTAGTGGGATGGGCATTAATTAAAAAAGACATAACAACTAGACAACAATACTCTAAAATGAAAATAGAAACTACAACACATTTCACAAAACAAGGACATCAGATTGAAGTTCGAGAAGCTAGAATTGAGGATGCAGACGGATTAATAAAATGTGCAAAATCGTATATGAAAAATGGATTTATTCCTTTGACAGAGGAAGAATTCAATCCCACTGTTACAGAGCACGAGAATTGGATTCGTGGATTCATGGAGAATGAAAATAACCTATTGCTTGTTGTTGAAGCAAATGGATTAATAATTGGAAATATTGACCTGACTTCACATAAACGAAAAATGCTAAGTCATACGGGATTTGTTGGAATGGGAATTCATCAAGATTGGCAAAATCAAGGGGTTGGAACAATTATGATTGATATTGTAAAACAATGGAGTAATATGAATCAGAATATTGAAATCTTATGGCTTCAAGTTTTTAGCAACAATCTGGGAGGAATACACCTTTATAAGAAATCCGGATTTATTGAAAATGGAAGACAAGTGAAATTTATTAAGACTGAAGATAACCAATACATAGATAATGTAATAATGACCTTAAATTTATAAAAGAGAATCAATAATTGTTGTCAATAAATTGGAATATGAGTCTTTGGCACGACCGAGCGATTACTCCCGGTTGAACTACATTTGTCCAGCTCGCCATCCCCAAGTACTTATTGAGACTTTTTTATGATTTCACATCAGATTGTTTTAACCGTGCAAAGGTCTTAGGGACGGTTATCGGTTGAATTTAGGTTTCAGGTCGGTTAAAAAGGCTTTTGATCAAACCCGCTGCAGAGTTCAGTTAGGGGTGTAGATAAATTGAATTTAAAAGCGTTTTACCCAGTAAACAATTAATGCCAATCAAGTATTCGTTCATTGATTTCAAAAATTCGTTTACTCATATTAATAGCTTCGCTGTCTGAAATCTCTGAACTGATTTTTGCAGAAGATTGCTTAATTTTTTCAACAGCCTTAGAAACGATTTCTCTTCCATCGTCTGTGATTCGAATCTGGACTTTTCGCTTATTATTCTGATCAATTTTTCGCTCTACTAATTTTTTATCCTTTAGCTTGTCAATTAATCTACTAGTGTTGGTTGTTGACAAAATCATTCTTTCCTGAATCTCCAAAAGAGATAATGATGATTCACAAGAATCGTAATGTAGTATTATCAATATATTTAATTGTTCGTGCGAAATACTAAACTCTTTTAATATAATTTCCTGATATCGACTAATATTCTTCGCTAATTCAAGCACATTATGAAAAAGCGACAATTGTGGTGATCTGAATGTTTCCAATTAATTTCTCATTTATGTGATTGATGAATTCTCATCAATGAAATTTTAATGTTTTGTAAGTTTGCGTGTAAACTATTGATTAATTAATAGTTGATATGCAATGATAATAATACTAATGCTGATATGAAAGCAACTGTAATTTAAATGTTAGCTCTTGATTAGCTCGTAATTAACATTTGAGAAATAAAACACTGATTAACCAATAACTACTTAAATATGAAAAAGATCAAATTATTGTCAATAATTTTATTTGTATTGTTTTTTACGGCTTGCAATACAACTTCCAACAAGAAAAATACGGTTGAAACAAACGAAAACGGCTTTGTTATTCTTACAGATGACCAGATTGATAATATAATACGACGGGCGTATCAGTATGTTGCCTTATACAATGTAAATAACAAATTTGCTATAACACAAGGCGGCTGGAATACTTTGCATGCTGATACAAAGCTAAAAGATCATACCATGAGGGACATTGCCCGGCCTAATAATGATTCTTTCTATACCGGTATTATGCTGGATTTAAGAAAGGATGCCTTTGTGGTAAACCTTCCTAAATTCGACTCAAAATATGTGTCATTAATGGTAACAGCCTACGACCATTATGTTTATGTGCCAAAATCTACCCGACAAGGTGATTTTCAGAAAGACGAAAAAATTGTGTTCTATAGCAAGCGCACCGAAAATTATCAAGGTGAGTCTGTTGCCGGTATCGATAATGTTTTTGAAGCCAATGGCGATTTTATTTCAGTTATCTTCAGAGTTATGCCACATGCCAATGAACCTGAAAGGTTTAAAAAAGTAGTAGAGCAAATAGGGCAGATCAGCATGCAGTCGCTTTCCGAATTTCAGGGAAAAGAACCAATACCTGCTAATGAAATTACATTTCCGGAAGTGGGGAAAACCGATCTCGATATTTTTGAGAATAATTTTCTTGAAGTAATGCAATTCATTTTTAATCATATCACTTTTGATGATAATGATGAGATGGACAGAGAACTGTTAGCGTGTTTTGCACCCCTGGGAATAGCTCCGGGAGAAACCTATGACCCAAAAACTGCCTTGAAAATTGATGGTAAGAAGTTTAGGCAACATGCAGAGAAAATTCATGCAGAAAATCTAAACAAGCTAACAGATCCTGATATGTCAGCTAGTTTAGGTCCACGAGTCTTTAAACAAAAAGGACAAACTGATCTGGAAGCTATATTAGCGGTTTCGATTATTGGCCCTATTGGATTACCTATTGAAGAAGCATTTTACCCTGCAGTAAATACAGCTGATGGTTCGCAGATGAATGCCATGAACGATTATGTGATTAAAATGACCAAAAAAGAATTGCCTCCTGCCCGGGCTTTCTGGTCCTTAACATTATACGACAAAGCGAATGGATTCTTTATACCTAATGAATGGAATAAGTATAGTGTTGGCGAAAATGCAGGTATGAAATTAAACGATGAAGGAGGAATAGAGATTTATGTTGCTGCTGAAAAGCCAGATGGCGTGCCTATTGAGAATTGGTTGCCAATTAATCGTAGTGATGAAGATTTGGATATAATTTTGAGGGTTTATGTTCCTGAACTGGATAAATTAAGAAGTTGGAAAGTACCTGTTGCACATAAACTGTGAAAAAATCAGATGTATTTTAAACACAAAAAACCTCTTTTAATTAAAAAAATTTAGAACAACATGAGAAAAATATTCATCTTAATACTAGTAATAACTTTTTCAATAAAGCTGTTTGCGCAATCATCTAACGATTCAAAATTTCGTTTAGGCGTGGGAACTCTATACGCCTCTGAAGTTGAGTCTACAGGTTTGACAATAAATGGTATTTATAGTATTTCTGAAAGATGGGAAACGGCTGTAGCATATTCACACATCTTCGAAAACTTAAACCTTAGCTGGGATGTATTGGATGTTGATGGACATTATATTTTTTATGACAATGATAAAAAACTGAATGTTTATGCTTTAACCGGTCTTGCATTTACTTATTGGAAGCGAGAAACCATAGGCACAATACTGATTCCTAAGAAAACAAGAACAGGGACTTATATTGGCTTGAATATTGGTGTAGGAACTAATATAGCACTTTCGGAAAAGTTTAATCTCGTACCTGAAATCAGGGGTACCCTGTTTGACCTTTCGTATACAAGAATTGGTGTAACAGCTCAATTTAAGTTTTAGTTAACTAATATAAGTTTATATCGAGTTGAAATTGTTTTAATACATAAAGCTAACCTTCTTAAGATGAAGTAAGAAAAAGGCGCAGACCTCAAAGCTTATCAATTGGAGCTTTGGGGGCTGCGCTTTGTTTTTACGGTGATCTATTCAAGGTTAAAGGAGGAATGATGCATTAAAAATAGATCACTATTCTGTTTTTGGAGACAATTAATATGTTATCTATATTTAAAGGGTTATAAAAAATGAATAGACAACTGTCTATTTGTTGATTAAGTTAATTACCAAAAGGCGTGGAATAGCAGATATAGGAAATATAACCGTCATGCAATGGCGGTTACAGAGTAGTTGTAAACCATTTGGACGCGAAACTACGAGCTATATCTAATTGAATAAAATGAGCAAAATAATTATAAAAGAATAGAACTAATGGACACTAATATGATACCAGGACTTATAAAAGCTGAATTTGGGTATGAAGGGACAATTAAACTAGATTCATGGGCTGGATTTCAAAGTAGAAATGGAGATTATGGCTCAATTAGTTCGTCAGAAGGTTGTGATGGCAGTTGTAGACTTGCAACTGGAGGAGACATGGCAGATAAAAATCCAGAGATTAAGGATTTTCATATAAAAGCCTATGAATTCACAATTAAGAATCAGGAATTGAGTTAAGAACACGATTCTTGAATACCTGCTGAAAGAATATAAAGACCTACAAGAAGATTTTGGATATGATGATGACGAAAAGGAACAATACATGCCCGATGTTTTGGACATAAGCGGATTTAGAAAACTGATTGGATTATCAAATGTTCATTTGTTAAATGTGGAGAAAGAAGGAGTTGGATATGTTGGTTATGAATTCGGATGCACATGGGATGACGAACATGGATTCGGAGTGATGACACACAAAGACAGAATTGTAAGTTTTGGCGGTGCAGATTCTTCTTTTTTGACATGGATAGCTAGAAAAGATATAGAACCGATTGAAAAAGAAACTAATGATTCTAAATCAGAGGAAACTGACATCCAAAATAACACAGAGATTAAAGATGACAGAAAGCCTTGGTGGAAATTCTGGAAGTAAAAACGGTTTACAACACTAAATATAAGCAATAGCGGTTTCTGTGGGTGTTCGGGCGGTAGTGGCTCTAATCAGCCCCGCCAAATCTACCGATTTGACTATTTTATATTGTGTAGCTTTGGCTACTTAACAGCTTGATACGAAACCGCATTTAAGTCCGCTACATGCTCATATTATTAACGTTAGCTGCAACCAAAAATTGAGAGACGCAATAAAATAAAACCCATTGAATATGAATAAAGATCTACCTCATATCGGAATTGATATTCCAGAAGATGTTCCAGATGAATTTCTAGAACTTATATCAAATGACGTTAAAGCTCCTGGACTTAATATCGAATTCCGAAAGCATTCACAAGGCGTTATGATGGCTGCGCTTGATTGGGTAGTTCCGACAGCCATAGCGGCATATATTTTCAAGCCATATTTCGAAGCATTTCTTAAAGAGGCTGGAAAAGACCATTATAATGTACTTAAGAAATGGCTTAAAAAGTTCGTAGATAATGGTCGTGCAATTAAGGTACATAGAGTAACTGCCACTCAATCTCCAAATAAATTAAACAAAGAGGACAGTCAATCAAAAGCTGTATCCTTATACATTCAGTCAAAATCGGGACAAAAAATCAAATTACTATTTGACAATGATTTGACTCAACAAGATTGGGACCAAGCAATTGATAGTATTATGGATTTAGCAAAGGACAATTACGAAAACTTCCCTAATGATAAATTGACTACAGAAACAGAAAAGTTTGACTATAGAACTTTTATTTATGCAGTTATTGACAGAAAGACAAAGCAATTTGTTTTTTACGATGACAATGATCTATTGAGAATTCATAAAGAAGAAAATATAAATGGCAGCAGCTAACACGCTGGCATAAAGCATGGCTCGGTCGGCTCGTCCTGACACTTTAGTCTAATATGAAAATTGTTAATTATGAAAACTTATACCGAAAAGTCATTTAAAATAGCGATGGTAATAATATTGCTTTTTGCTATCACCTACCTGAATGTATTTTTAAAAGTATGGAATAGATTTGCTGATGGTGAAGTTCTAATAGCCATTCCATTTATAGCTGCAGGAATTTTGGGAATTATTGGTTCTATATATGCATTTAAAGGTCGAAAGGATAAAGCAACAATAAAGAAAAGAGTAGCAATCCTGATTAATGTAAGTGTTATAATTCTGTTTCTGGGATTAATTATTAATAATATACTTGATATAACTAAAGTCCTCCATTGACTTATTAGTTAGTAATATTACAACAAGTAATGCACAAAGCTCAGGTATGTACTCAGTAGGATATAGAATTTAATTTAGCTGTAGTTGTTTAAGGCTTACATGCAGTTGCAATAGTAAAAAAAGATCAAGATTATGAAACAATTGGGTGTTACAATATGGATGAGTTTTATTTTCTCGACCATTGTGTTATGTCAAAATAACTTCAAGAAAGAACATACAAATGAAATGGATAAAAGAGAACTGATTTTTTGTCCCAAACCAACTTATTCGGTACAAGACACTGGTGTTGTTAAAATTAATTATTGGATCGATAAAGATGGTAATGTAATAAAAGCGCAACAAGATTCGATTGAAACAACTGCCATCAACAAGGTTTTAATAAAAGAAGCCCTGGTATCAGCCTATAAATTAAAATTCTCTGCCATTAAAAAGGATACTGTTATGAAAGGGAGCTTCACATATTATTTTGATTTGGAATGATACCAGCTTTTATTGTGCATAAACGATCTTGCGAAACTTGATTTTGTTATCATTGTATCTCAACTGTAATACTTTCAAATACATTTTGTATGAATGAGCTGGAACAAAATATTAAAAATTACTTTGGTGTTATTAAGCCGGAGGATTTGAGTACTATCAGTTCGTTATTCAAACTAACTACCATAAAAAGGGGTGATTTTTATGTAAAAACAGGAAGCTGGTGTAACAAATTGAGCTTTATTCAGTCGGCTTACCTGAGGATCTATTCTGTAGCAGAAGATAAAGAAGTAACCCAATGGATTTCAACACAAGGGTATTTTATCACCGATTTGTCCAGTCTTTTGTTTGGTAATCCATCCCGTTGGACTATTCAGGCACTAACAGATTGTGTGCTTTACACCATTCATCACGACGACTATCAGCAAATAGGCAAGCTGGTTCCACAATGGCACCAACTCGAAAAGTTATTTATTGGCAAGTGTTTTACCATATTAGAAGACCGAATATTTAGCCATTTATCAATGACAGCTGAAGAAAGATATACCTATTTCTTTGAGAATAACAGAGAGTTATTTAATCAGGTTCCATTGCAATACATTGCTTCCATGTTAGGCATGACACCCGAAACATTCAGTCGAATCAGAAAAAAGCAACTTTCCTGAATTCTTGATATTTGTCAAGAGTAATAGATGCAATACTCATAACCTTTGCAACGTACTTCAGAGATAAGGAAATACGTAACCGCAATTTTATTAGTACCATTTTAAATGTAAATGTTATGGCAAAGGAAATTAAAACAGTAATCAGTATTAAAGCATCACCTGAGAAGATCTGGGCGATTTTAACAAACTTTGATAAATACCCCAATTGGAATCCGTTTATAAAAGAACTTAGTGGTGAGGTGAGGGCAGGCAATAAAATTAGGGTTATTATTGAGCCTGAGGGGCAAAAAGCAATGACATTTAAACCGAAGGTGCTAAGTTATGTGACAAACAAAGAATTTACCTGGAAAGGTCATTTATTAATGCCGGGTATTTTTGATGGCGAACATCATTTTGAACTGATGGACAACGGAGACGGAAGTACAACTTTTTTGCAAAAAGAAAAGTTCAAAGGTGTATTAGCAGGCCTGCTAAATCTTGAAAACACAGAAAAAGGTTTTAAATTGATGAACGAAAAATTGAAAGAGTTGTCAGAACAAAAATAAGAACCAAATCCTAAAATTTGTGTTAACTCAGTTTAATTCTTACATGAAGATGAGGTATAGGACAGTACTATTAACTGCATTGACCTTTTTTATAGTAGCTTGTAATAAAGAGGGTGATAAAAAGGTAGATGATTGTATTGACAGCCATTTCTTTTCTGAATACAGTTCCCGAAGTTTCAAAATGGGCTTTAGTACCTGGGCTTATGCTAAAAGGGTGGAAGCGGTTGATAGTACCTATCTTTTTATTCGCGATAATTCAGATATTTATTCCGAGCATATTGATAACAACATACCATGGAATGCCTGGATGAATGATTTGCCCTTACCGGACGAGTTTACAAACGAAATTGCCGCAAGGGTTTCACGAAGAATAGTTGATAAGAAATTAACGGTGTCGGTTAGTTTATTAAATACCTCCAGAAACGATCTGGCACCTGATTTTGATGGTTCAGTTCCTGAGTATTCTGCCTTGAATGACGTGGAGATTGCCATTGCATATTTTAAACATCTGCAATATATAGTTTCTCAACTCAATCCCGATTATTTAATTATCGCCATTGAAGTCAATGAATTATTAATGAATGCACCTGATAAATGGAAAGGCTTTAAGTTGTTAATGGCTAATGTTAGAACAAAAATAAGGCAGGAGTATCCATCATTAAAAATTTCTGAATCTATCACCTTACACAACTTATATCAACCGGATGTGGTCAATCCAGAAGGCTATATTAATGAGGTGATTAATTACGCCAATACAAATGACTTTGTATCAATCAGTTTTTACCCCTATTTTAAAGCGTTAAGCACGAAGGCAGGTTTTCAGGATGCATTTGATTTTTTACATGATAGGATTGACAAACCAATTGCATTTGCTGAAACAGGTCATCTGTCTGAAAATCTGATAGTCGATTCCTACGCTATTGATATATCAGGTAATCAGTGCGAACAAAATGAATATTTGGAGGTGCTCCTTTCAAATGCTCAGGAGCAAAAATATGAATATGTAATCTGGTGGGCACATCGCGATTACAATGAGTTGTGGGCTGAATTTCCTGCAGAAGTTCGGGATATTGGCAAGCTTTGGTTAAGTGCTGGATTGATAAATGAAGACGGAATTGAGAAAAAAGCGTATTCAACCTGGAAAAATGTATTTAATAATTAACAGGTTGTGCTTGCCATCTCTTTATTTTTTAGATGAATTGAAGGGTGGGGAATAATTATAAAGTGTTGTAAACAATCAAATTAAATAAAATGAGATAATGAAAAAAATACTGCTTTTATTGGCTGACGGATTTGAGATTTACGAAGCAAGTGTGTTTATTGATGTGATGGGTTGGAATCTAGAAGAAGGCGACAACTCAACTCAATTGTTTACCGGCGCTATACGTAAAGAGATAAAAAGTTCGTTCAATCAACGCTTTATTGTTGATTATACCCTTGATGAGGTAGATGTAAATTCTTTTGATGCTTTGGCTATTCCGGGAGGTTTTGAGGTGTATGGTTATTACAATGATGCTTATGATGATGCCTTTTTGAATCTGATTCGTGAGTTTAAAACAGCTAATAAAATAATAGCAACCGTTTGTGCGGGAGCTTTGCCCACAGGTAAAAGTGGAATTTTGAAAGGCAAAGATGCTACGGTTTACGATATGCCTAAGCGCCGGGAAGCACTGAAAAGCTTTGGAGCCAACGTAATTCATCAGCCCATTGTTATTGATGATAACATCATTACATCGTGGAATCCGTCTACAGCCATTGATGTAGCTCTATTGCTTCTGGAGTGGTTGACTTCAAAAGAGAATACCAATAAGGTTCGCAAACTGATGGGGTTTTAGTAACTCAAAGCCTTATTGATGTGAAAGGATAGTCAGCTTTTAACTATCCTTTGGAGGCGGCACGCTGTAAGCGATCATTTATGGTCTTACCCAATCCTTCATCCGGCAAGCGTTCAGCAACAATTGCATCCAGTTTCATTTTATCCAAATGATGCAATGTGCTAAATAGGTTTGAAGCTGCTTCTTTCAGATCGTTGTTATAGGATAAGGCTACCTGATGAAAAACAGAATAATCTTGCCTTGATTCGTTGAATGTGATGACACCTACTTTCTTATCCTTCAGCGATTCAAGTGTTTGGGTAATATTGTTTGATAAAATAAACTGCGTTTTAGGAGAATAGTGTTTCGAAAGCATACCCGGAGCATTGGGTGAATTTTTCGACTGATTTTGAGTTGTTAACTCACCGGTAACCTCTTCGATGTCTTCCATTGAAATGGCACCTAAGCGATACAGAATTGGTGAATTGTCCTGAAAACCAATAATGGTTGATTCAACTCCTTTTTCGCAGTTTCCACCGTCTAGTATATAAGGAATTTTGTTGCCCAATTGCTCTTTTACATGCTGTGCACTGGTTGGACTTAAATAATTAAACGGGTTGGCGCTGGGGGCTACCAAAGGAAAATCAATATAATTCAATAATTCCAGAGCAACAGGATGAGCAGGTAACCGAACAGCAACGGTTGGTTTTCCACCTGTAACCAGATCAGAAATTGAAGGTTGTTTATCCAGTACCAGAGTTAAAGGACCGGGCCAAAACACCTCTGCCAGTTTAAATGCCATTTCCGGAATGTTGGTAGCAATCTTATTGAGCTCATCAATGCTTTTAATATGAACAATAAGAGGATTGTAAAACGGACGGTTTTTAACTTCAAAAATTCGTTTGATTGCCTTATCGCTAAAGGCATTTCCGGCTAATCCGTATACTGTTTCTGTAGGGATGGCAACCACATCTTCATTTCTTAAAAAATGGGCAGCTTTTTCTATATTGTTCATGTGATGATGTAAAAGATAGAGATACAGTAATCGCAAGTGCCATTACCATATCCCTATTATTAATTTGCAAACTATTAGTTTTTAAAAGAACAGTTTTGTTTGTATTCTTACTTTTACTCGTTATTGAATAGATGCATTATCCTCAATCAGTTTCTGTCTTTGGTTTTCCTGAAACTCCTTCACCTTAGCCTGAATACTTTCATCTGACAGACCCAGTATTTTGGCTGCAGCTAAAGCTGCATTTCCGGGATTCAGAATCACCATTGGAGCTACACCTGAAGGCATTCTCAGGCTTGAGTAAACGTCGTTTCCGCCAAATGAATTACCAACCGGAGGGCAGGCAATTACCGGGCAATGTGTTTGTGCATCACTAAACCCGCTGAGTGCATTACTCATACCTGCAATGGTTATAAATACCACATTTTCTTTTTCCTTTTCTTTGATGATATCGTAGCATACCAAGGGTACTTTGTGTGCCGATGCAATATGGCACTCGCTTTGAATATCAAAAGAATCAAGTTTGTCGGTTATCTTCTGAGCCCATTCAAAATCGGCTTTCGATCCCATTATAATCACTACTTTACTCATTAGTCTTCTATTTTATTAAATGAATAATCGTACTCGTAACTCATTGGTACAATTTTGTTATACTCTTCAATGCTGGCATCGTTTAAACAGGCTTCAATTATGCGTCTTCCTGTTTCGTGCAATTCGGGTTGCAGATATTGTTTTAGCTCTTTTTTGAAGAACTCAGTTAGTTCAGCTGCACCGGCATCATATCCCTCAACGCCAACTTCGGGTTGCTTGTATACCTTTAATAAAGGCTTTGGAATTTTGGCTCCTTCAATGGTCAGGTAGTTCAGCTCATAACCCAATAACGGACAACGTGACTCCTTATACTGGTCTTCGCGTAATTTAGCTGCACCACGACGAGTCATATATTCGCGCATTAAAAGTTGTGGTTTAAATCCAACCTTCCAAACACCAATGTTCTGGTTTGGAACCAATGTAAAGGTGGTACGCGGAGTATTGATAATCTGCTTTAGCAACATGTTGGCGTGGTCTACCTTTTTACCGGTGGCAAAAGGCCAGTACGAACCTACACCTTCACTTTGCATCGATCCATCACTTACAATACTTGGGTTTTTATGTCCGCGAGGAGCTACTAAACGCCATAACCAGGCTAGTGCCGGAGGTAAGATGTGGAACATGCCGGCAATACCGTAAGAGGGTTCACCCTTGGTACACTGTGGAGCACGCAATCCAAAACTGCGAACATCTACCGCAACCGGACGATCGATTACGTTAGGTATAATTTTACGAGGAATCACCACACGTGGATTAGGGCATTTTTTACCCGGTTCATCTTCAATGTGATCCCAGATAAGAGCGGTTGAGTTAGGTGTGGTTTCAATGTTTAAGAACAGCAATGGTTCTTTCGGATCAATAGTTGTTTTCTCCAACGTTGGATCATCACCATATTGGTTTACCGAATCAACACGCACAAACCATGAGTTCTCAGCATCAACAATGCGCAGTTTACCATCATTCTCTTGAACAGAAGGATGACAGAAAGCCATATCGTCAGCCACCGGACGGAAGGCACATGACTTAGGTAGTTCGATGTGTTTGGTTTCAGCGGTTACAGAATTTTGTCCCAATAAAACAGCTCCTTCTGTTTCGCGTAAAATATGTTGGTGCAACTCCGACTTACCACCACCCGAGGCACCCTCGTGCATAAATGTTGTAATGTTATCATATGGCGAAATAGCCTCAACAGCAGAACAGTGTGCAGTTGTCCACCCTTCTTTTTCTCCCTGGGTTAATAACACGCCGTAAATACCTTTTTTAGCTGATGGTCCCGGGTATAAATTATAGGAATATAATTCGTGAACTTCGTCTGTGCGGTTGTGAACCACTACTTGTTTGCCATTAAAATGAGTGTGTCGGAATACCGGAGCCACAAAAATAGATGATTTGATTTTCATACCCTCCTCAAGTTCATCCAGTGATCTCATTTCCTGTAGCATGGCCAGTCCTAGAGCAAAAAATCCTGCGTTAGCCGGTGCAATGGCAATACCTAATGAGCCAATACCTGCACGACCTGCAAAGTAAAAAAATACGGCCAGATCCTGAGATTTCAGCCAATCAAATGTCTCCCCTTGAATTTTTGAGAATTCATAACCAAATTTATCTTCGAAACGTGTTTTATCGGTTGGTTTACTATCCGCTATAACCATTGTTTCAGGGTCTCTGCGTCGCATATATGGTTCGGTGTAATTGGCTGAAATGCCATTTTTCACGCGTTGCACCACTGCTTCAGTAACCTCGCCCTTTCCAGGAACATCATATTTTACATGAAATTCCGAATTATCTAACCCATATGTTGCAGCCGCAGCTAACTCACTAGTGGAATTAAATACCCTGACACTTTTACTATTCTGTAATAACTTCGCAATGTTTGCGGGTACTTCAATATTCAGCTTGGAAAGATGTTGTAGTAAATCGCTCATTTTAATGGTTTTTTAATGAATAATGTTTATTTGTTTTTTTCTCTTAATCACTTTTCATGGGGAGGTTTTTTGTTGATGAGATTAGATCATATTTTATAGCGGGAGTTAAACAAAACTTAAAACACTTAAGGAATGCTTAATTTAATAGGTAAAATTTTTTAACCATCCGGAGGTGTAATTACCCAAACAATTTCTGTTGTCATATCCGAATTATTATAGGCGGCATGCACTCTGTTTGAGTTGAAATAGAAACTATCTTTTTCTTTAAGCGTATATTTTCTCTCATCAAATTGAATTTCGAGTTCACCTTTCAGTACAAAACAAAACTCCTGACCTGGATGGGTTTTCATAATGTTTTTTGAATTAGAACCCGGTTGAAACTCGATGAGAAAGGCATCCATTTGCTTGCTGTTACCATGGTTGGATAGAAGATACAAAGAAGCTCCTGATTCGTTCTTTTCAACAAAATGCTTCTGATCAAATTTTACCAAAGGATTGTTGGTTACAGCCTCATTTTCACCGATTAGTTCACCCACTGTTGTATGAAGATTATCTGCAATGGACTTCAAGGTAACAATGGATGGCGAAGCCTTTGCGTTTTCAATTTGAGATAAAGCACTGGAACTAATTCCGACTTTTTTAGCTAAATCGTTCAATTGCAAATGAGAAGCTTCTCTCTTTCTCTTTATTCTTTCACCCAATCTTTTCATTGAAATGATACTTTTAACATGAGTTGAGACAAAAATAGTAAAATTATAATATTAAGCACTATTAAAAATAGTTAAGAAGGGCTTAATTTATCAAGGCGTAATCTGAAGCTTTTCTCTATAGTTTGGTAAGGTGTACAATCAAAATATTATTTTTGAACCTGTATCAGGTCTCAATACTTTATCGAACTCATGCTTATAAATAAGATTCAACATGTTTAAAAAAGTCCCCCATACCTACGTAATAGTGTTTTCGTTAATTGTGATAGCTGCCATTGCCACCTGGTTTGTGCCAGGCGGTGAGTATGTTGAAGAAACAATTTCTGTGAATGGTATTGATAAAACAGAGATGGTATTTCAACAGGTAGAAAATCAACCTCAGACATGGCAGGTTTTTGCTGCTTTTGTTAAGGGCTTTGAGCGTGGAGCGGGTATTATCATTTTTATACTGTTGATTGGTGGTGCTTTCTGGATTATGAATGAAACCAAAGCCATTGATGTGGGAATATTTTCGTTTTTAGGATTGGTAAAGCAGCTCGATAAAAACAAGGTCATACGAATAATTGGAGCTAATAACTTAATTCTGACTTTGATCATGCTGATGTTCTCGGTGTTTGGAGCGGTGTTTGGTATGAGTGAGGAAACCATTGCTTTTATGGTGATACTGGTACCCTTAGCTATTTCTATGGGATACGATAGTATTACAGGCATAGGAATGGTGTTTGTAGCTGCTGGTTTGGGTTTTGCCGGTGCTGTTCTAAATCCCTTTACCATTGGAATTGCGCAAGGCTTGGCAGGCTTGCCTTTGTTTTCTGGTTTCGAGTATCGCTTGTTTTGTTTTGCCGTAATCAATGTAATTGGTATCAGTTATATATTGTGGTATGCAAATAAAATTAAGGCTCATCCGCAAAAATCATCGGTTTATCATGAGGATGCCTATTGGAGGGAGCGTTCTTCTAACGATGTAGAACAAACAGAAAAAAGTACACCATTGTCGGCATGGATTACTTTTAGTCTTACATTGGTTGCACTGATATTATTGAGTATAAAATATAGTTCTACTTCAATGCAAATAGGTGACAGTGAATGGCGCCCTTTACCAGTCTTGCCTGTATTAACAGGTCTGTTCGCTTTCTCAGGTGTATTGGCCTTACGTAAGAAAATTCACTTTTTTATTCTTACCATTCTGGGCTTTTCAATGGTGTTTTTAATTGTGGGAGTAATGGGCTATCAGTGGTACATTACCGAAATAGCAGCCTTGTTTTTAGCAATGGGATTAGTTGCCGGTGCTTCCTTTGGTTACGATGCCGATAAAATAACCAAGTTGTTTTTAGAAGGAGCCAAAGATATCATGTCAGCAGCTCTGGTAGTTGGTTTGGCCGGTGGTATCATTGTTATTCTCGAAGATGGTAGAATAGTACATACAATCTTGCATAGCATGGCTCAATCGATGAGTGATTTGGGTAACATTGCATCGGTGGGTATAATGTATGGCATTCAAACCTTGATCAACATTTTTATTCCAAGTGGTTCGGCCAAAGCGGCACTGACCATGCCCATTATGGCTCCTTTCAGTGATTTAATAGGCTTATCGCGTCAGGCAACAGTAATGGCTTTTCAGTTTGGTGATGGATTTACCAATATGATAACGCCTACCTCACCGGTTTTAATAGGTGTATTAGGTATTGCAAGGGTTCCATATACCAAGTGGGTAAAATGGATTTTACCTTTAATTATTTTGTTAGTAGTAGTTGGATTTTTACTTTTAATACCGACAGTTACAATGGAATTAAATGGATTTTAAAATGATAAAAGAGAAATCGACTCAGCCTGGAGATGTAATAAAATACTGCCCAAAGTGTGGTAGTAAGGAATTTATTTTTGATGGTTCGCGATCGTTTAAATGCTCAACATGTGGATTTCATTTCTTTATCAATTCATCGGCGGCAGTAGCTGCTGTTATTGTCAATGAGAAAGGTGAGGTGTTATTAACGCGCAGAGCCTTCAATCCGGGAAAAGGAATGTTGGATCTTCCAGGTGGTTTTGTCGATCCAATGGAAAGTGCTGAATCAGCTATCAAGAGAGAGATTAAAGAAGAGTTAAACCTGGATATTGAAGAGATGCAATACCTGATTTCATATCCAAACGAATATGTTTTTTCAGGGTTTTCAGTTTTCACTACTGATTTAGGTTTTTTATGTAAGGTAAAATCATTTGAAAAAATGCATGTAGAGGATGATGTGTCTGGTTATGAATTTATTAAAGAAAATGATATTAATTTTGATGAGATCAGTTCGAAATCAATTGGTGATATCTTAAAGTTTTATTTCCGCGAAAGAAAATAGAAGCTATAAAAACTACAATCTTCAGTTTAAATACTAATACTATCTTTACCAATAAAAATCACCATGACTCAGGAGTTACAGCTACTTTTGATTACTGCCGCATCCGTCGGATTTTTTCATACATTAATGGGCCCCGATCATTATTTACCATTTATAATGATTGGAAAAGCACGTGAATGGTCGTTGCGCAAAGTTATAGGTTTAACTTTGCTTTGTGGAGTTGGTCATATCCTGAGCTCTGTTGTTTTAGGTTTTTTCGGTATTGCCTTGCAGGTTCAGGTGGCTAAGCTCGAATTTATTGAGTCGTTCAGAGGAAATCTGGCAGCCTGGGCATTTATAGCTTTTGGATTATTGTATACGTTGTGGGGTATTCGACACTGGATAAAAAAGAAACACCATGGTCATTCTCATGGTAAGCTAAACGATTCGAGAAATATTACGCCTTGGGTGTTATTCATCATTTTTGCATTAGGGCCTTGTGAACCTCTTATACCAGTCTTGATGTATCCGGCTGTTGCTCAAAGTACATCGGCTTTAATATTGGTAACTTCTGTTTTTGGTGTAACTACTCTTCTAACAATGGTTGCTATGGTGGTTACTTCTACTTATGGCTTAAGTTTTATCAATATTAAAAAGTACGAGCACCTTAGTCATTCCATTGCAGGTATGGTTATCTTTCTTTCCGGCTTGGCTATGCAGTTTTTGGGTTTGTGATTGTTGTGCCTTGATGTCTCTGAATATAGTAGATTTATCTATATTTTTTAGTGGTTGATAAATTTCTGAAACTTTTTAAGAAACAAACCGTTTGGTCTGTTATCGGGGAAATTATTAAGTTTCGGGAAGTTGCTTATGGAAAGATATATATTACTTGTGGCTTTAATTGCAATAAGTATCATCAAGGTATTTACGTGTGCTTCTGCACAAAATTCAAAAAATGAATACCTGTTTATTAATTATGGTGAAGAATATGGAGTTTATGATCCGGATGTAATTGCATTTGATCAGGATTCCACTGGCTTTTTCTGGATTGCTACCAATACAGGTCTTTTTAGATATGATGGTCAGTATTTTGATTATTTTAATCATATAGCTGGGGATACTTTATCGATACCAGATAATAAGATAACAGCCTTGGAGTATGATGCTGTTGATGATGTTCTATGGGTAGGTACTTTCTTTGGGGAAGTCAGTCGACTTGATCTTGATACCTATAAGTTTTATAACCCTAAAGCCATCCCGGTTAAAAGTGTTTTGGATGGAGATGCAAGAATTACATCCATATCAAGGTACGATAAAGACTGGTTGATTTTAGGTACACTTAGTTCAGGAATGTACTTTTACGATTTAAAGAATAAAAGATACATACCTTCATCTGAATTTGGAGCTGAATTTCGCAGGATACATCAGATAATAAGTTTTGGTGGTGATACATATATTGCATCTGGAAAAGGATTGTATTCTTTGAAAAAACTCGAGCATTCTTTTCGTATACAACAAGTGGAAGAGTTAAGTGAAATAGTTCCGGTAACATCAATCCGATTGCACAATAAGAACTTAAGTCTTACCAGTAGAAATACACTTTATACGTTTAGCCTGTTATCTCACGAAAAAAAGGTAATTTATCAAAACAGA
The DNA here is from genome assembly GCF_018271995.1 of Carboxylicivirga linearis. Lineage (GTDB taxonomy): Bacteria > Bacteroidota > Bacteroidia > Bacteroidales > Marinilabiliaceae > Carboxylicivirga > Carboxylicivirga linearis. The sequence continues at coordinate 75,059 of NZ_JAGUCO010000017.1, read as the reverse complement.
GATGCAAGTAGATTTACATCGCATCATGTTGATGATGAAGATAATTATTGGATTGGTACCAATGGGTCAGGTGTTTTGAATGTATCAGAAGATGGTAAATTACTATGTCATTATACTGCGGATGTTGAAAAAAATATGACGTTGAATACGGATTGGATTAATGACATTTTTATAAGTAATCAGCAAAACATTGTTTGGGTTGGAGGCAAAGGTAGTCTTGGTTACTTTGATAAGGATCATTTTAAATTTAAACAAAAGGTAATTGATGATAATGGTAAGGGAAATCGCATATACCTTTTGTTTAAGGATTCGATGGGGTGCTATTGGTACTATTCGTGGGGTGGAGTATACCGTAGTGAACCAGACGGTAGTAATTATAAGCTATTTACTTATGGCAAGGAGAAAACAAAGCTAACGGAGCGAGTATTTGAAATTTTTGAAGATGATTTACAGAATGTATGGTTGGCGTCAACCATTGGTTTGATTAAATATAATCTTAAAACGAACACATCTTCTCTGTTTCGTTTTAAGGAAGAGGGAGTGGAGACAAAACTCCTAAATCGTATTTCATCAGTAAAACCAAGTGGTGATTCTTTATTATGGATTTCATCCTACAAGGGATTGATAAAGTTTAGTACAAAAAATAGCAACTACTCTGTTTATCCTTATTCCAACAAACTCTCGCAATCATCATTTCGCACTAACAGAATTTGTATTTACAATGATACAACTGTACTGGTTGGAACAGATGAAAGCTTTTTGTTGAAGTTTAACGCCAATAAAAAAACATATAAGCAAATATCAGTTAAGCATTCCTTTGGATCGATAGAAAAAAGCTGTTATATACTTGACGTTATAAAAGATAAAGATGATCAGGTATGGTTGGCAACCTATGGCTCCGGACTTCTTCAGTACTTTGTAAATAATGATTCTATAGCAAGTGCATCAGCAAATCAAGCCCTCAATCTTGATGTTTATGGAATTTTACCCGATGATGATGGTATGCTTTGGTTATCAACCAATACTAAATTGGTTAAATTTAATCCTCAAGATAAAAAGATTACAAGTTTCAGTTCGCGCGATGGAGTCAATGTTCTTGAGTTTAATGATTGTGCCTTTTCAAAAAGTAAAGATGGTACGATGTTATTTGGCGGGTTTGGTGGTTTTATAGAGTTTCATCCTAAGTCATTATTTTATAATACTGATAAGCCCAAGGTGAAAATTAATTCATATAAGCTTGACTCTAAAATTTATGCCAACGAAAATACGGGGGATATTGATGTTGAGTATTATATTCCTGATACAATAGTTGTTTCAACCGATGAAAAGAAAGTGTCGTTCTACGGCTCTGTCTTTAATTATACACAAAGTTATAAAAACCAGGCGGCCTGGAAGCTGGACGGGTATGATGCTAGTTGGGATACTATACCTGCATATGTTGATAAAAGTTATAGTCGTTTGCCTGAAGGAACCTACAAACTATTACTTAAAGGAAGTAATAATGATGGGGTATGGAGTGATAAAGCCGATTCGGTAGTGGTGATTGTAAAACCAACCTTTTTTAAAAGTCGTTTATTTAAGGTATTGTTAGTTGTTTTCAGCATAATCATATTGTACCTCATTTATTATTTAAGAGGAAGAATACATAAACGACGTGAGAAGCGATTGCAGTTCTTAGTTGAGCAAAGTACCCGAAAGTTGAAGAAGACCAATGATGAATTGGAGGAAAGTAGAGAAGAGTTGATTAATCAGCAGGCAGAATTAGAAAAACACCGCCATTATTTGGAAGAACTGGTGTTAGAAAGAACGGAAGATCTGGAAAAAGCACGCGAGAAAGCCGAAGAATCAGATCGTTTAAAAACTGCATTTTTGGCCAATATGTCTCACGAGATCAGAACGCCGATGAACTCAATTATAGGTTTTTCAAGTTTGCTATCTTCTAATTTGCATAACGAAAAAGAACGTCATGATTTTGTTCAATTGATTCAACAAAGCAGTGAAAGTTTGTTGGTTTTAATAGATGATATCATTGATATATCAAGAATAGAATCGGGGCAGTTACACTTTGTGAAGAAGCAATTTCAAGTAGTTGATCTGTGTAATACAGTATATAAAACGTTGATTGTTAATGATAAAATATTTAAGGGGACTGAACTTAAACTCGATATAGATGGTGTTTCAGAAGATGCACAAATCTATTCTGATTGGGAACGATTAAAACAAGTGTTGTTCAATCTTCTTAATAACTCACTTAAGTTTACATCTGAAGGGTATGTTAAACTTTGCCTGAAGAATATGTCACGGTCAGAAGCAAAGCCTGATCCGGAATTGTTTGGGCAGCGAAATTTACCTGATCGATTCTTTTTATTTTCGGTAGAAGATACCGGAATAGGCATTAGAGCTGAAGACTATGAAACGATATTTACTCCATTTGTTAAGATTGAAGATCGGGAAATAAACTACGGTGGAATGGGCTTAGGATTACCAATTGTTAAACAAATAATAAATGCTTTAGGTGGTGATATCTGGTTAAAGTCTACCTTGGGGGTAGGTACCACTTTCTATTTTTACTTACCGAATTAGGTATTTAAAGCCCGAAAAGGAATCGGGCTAAGATGGTTTAAATAACAGGGGTACCTTTATAAACTCTTGATTGCCCAACTGGCACTATCGTACCCTGATAATTAACTCTTGTTGAAGTGTTACCTTGTACAGTAGCTGAAGCTATAGTGCCATCTTTATTACTGTCAATTCGAATATCCCAGCTGCCTATAGCTGAACTGGTATAAATATGGATGTAGTAATTTCCTTTCTTCTCATTTCGTTTAACCTCGTATTTATTTATTTTGGCTCTAACCGAAACTCCACCCACACCATTGGGACCTAATCCGGAATTGGATCCCAGCTGAATAAAGGCTTCATCTTTTTCAATGGCAATAAAATTTAAATTGCTGTTAACGGGTACAGATCTTCCGTATTTGTTGCTTAAAGTATTGGCTTCCAAAACCCATAATTGCGAATCAATAGCTAAAGAAAGAACTTTAGCCATGGCTTCGCTTAATTTAGCATCTTCTTTTTTCTTGAGTTCACGCTTTTCTTTCCGGGTTAATTCTTTCTCGTTTTTTTGTGCATATAAGCCTGATGTAAGAGCTAATGCAATTAAAATAATAAAATAGCTTTTCATGGGATAAGTTTTAAATTGGTCTTACTAGTTCCATTTAATTCTGTAACCAATATTCCATTCAATTACGTCGGCAACAGAAAAGTTATGAGCTCTAACGAGCAAACCAACATAAATATCTCTTTTAAAATGATACTTAAGGCCAAATTTTTGGTATAATAGGTTAGGGGCATTGCTGCGCGAATTGCGAAAAGCAAAAGCTCCAAAATATGATGCAACCGATAAACGATCAATTGTAAACTCATAAGTTCCATATAAACCCAGTATCAACTTATCAGTAAATTTATCAGCTTGATGAACCACAGGAATTTCATTATCAGGGTAAGTAACTTTAGATCCAATCATTTCATCATAAGTAAGATCAAAACCAGCTCCAAACTTATTTTTCCATGTTGTTTGCTTTAAAAACGCTGCAGAAATATTTGAGAAGGAAAACATCGCGTCATTAATCAATTCTTTATTCTCGCGGTTCGTGTATATCTTATTTTTGGCACCTGAACCAAATTGTATAGCAACCTCGTAATGTTGTTCGTATTCTGGTTGCGCAATTCTTATAAGTTCGGGTCTGTCTTTAAAATTATATGTTAATTGAAAAAATGGAGAGACAAGATTAAGTCCGCTATTGGGCTTTTTGGTACCTCCATTAGAAAAGTGAGTAAAGCCAAGTCCACCCCTTGCGCTCCAGCGTTTGTTAATGTAATATTCGTAGAACATATTTGCATTTACATATACGGTACGATACGATCCGATAGCTATATTAAAAGGGTTATCGTACGCATCATAGGCTTCCCAGTTATAGGTCAATCCAAAGCCAAGTTCATAACCAAATAATGAGTTTTCTTTTCGTTTTATGGGTATACCAATAAATCCATAAAGGGCTGTTGGCAATCCTAATTCATCAACATTAAAAAAGTTGGCATTATAGAACGATACTCCATAATATGGGAAGTTAAAAATGTGATGCCAGTCTTTACGACCATCTGTTTGAACACCATAAGAGATATCTAGTGCTTGGTAATATCTGATAGGATCACCGGATTCATTTTCACCTTTTACAAAATCATTTGTTGGCAGTATATAGCCGGGAGTGTAACGTAACGAAAGGTAATTATATCTTTTAGGTAAAGTTTTAGTACTGTCTGATTTATTCTTTTTAGTAAGACTAATTCCATTTGAAGCATATGATAGAACTGAAAATGGAATTATAATAGATATAATAAGAAGTTTTCTAAACATTGGGAACAGGTCTTATAAATGTTAATAGATAATAAACTAATGTAAAAAAGTATGATACGATAAAAATAGTGAATCTTTGGTAGTAAAGTTGTGGTATAATGCTGAAAAAGTAAAGAAGATGAAGAATATTTTTTTTATCCTCATATTACTTAACCTTATTACACCTGCACCGGCACAGCTGATGGTTCCTGTTAAACAATATCAACTTCTTTGGGATAATGATGTGTTTATGACAACAGACCATTATTATACTCAAGGATTGGGATTCAGAATGTACGATCCTTTTCTTAGTAACAATCCTGTTAATTTAATTTTGTTAAAAACAGGCGGTTATGATAGAATTGTTCATAGTTTATCAGTATTGCAACAAACCTATACACCCAAAGATATTAGAAGTGATGAAATTCAATACAACGACCGACCATATGCCGGAGTTTTACTCGTAACTTCTGGTGTAACAAGTTCTACTTTTGATAAAAAAAGAATTTACCATAGCGAATTAGATCTTGGAGTGATGGGGCCTGCTTCAGGAGCAGGAAAAGTCCAATATTATTATCATGATATAACAGATAATCCATTACCTAACGGCTGGCATTATCAGCAGTATAATTGGCCGGTTATTAATTATAATTTTATCGCTTTTCAACAAATACACTCAACAAATTTGTTTGAAGCATTTGCAAAAGGTAGGTTAAGAGCTGGTACTTTGCATGATGATGCTAATATGGGTCTTTTAGTAAGGTTTGGGAAGATGGATAGCTATATGCAGAGTCTTGGTGTTAATGTAAGTTCCAGAAGTTCTAAATGGAGGTATTATATTGAGGCAGAACCAAGCATGAGATTTGTTGCTTACAATGCCACATTGCAAGGTGGATGGTATCGAAATAGGAACATCCATTATATACCATTTAATGACTTATCATACATAGTGCCTAACTTTAGGGCTGGTATAACCGCTATATATCAATCTTTTGGGTTGAGGTTTGATCTTAATTATACAGGAAAAGAATTTAATGAAGGTACTGATCATTGGTTTCATAATATCACACTTTTTCTTTCGTTCTGATTACCTTTGAGCCATGAGCGATATAAAAGTGATTTTTCAGGATGATGATCTGATTGTTGTAGATAAACCCGTTGATCTGCCCATTCATAAAAACGACTTCATGCCTGCAGATGCTCCTTATTTGACAAAGGAGATTGGAGTGTTAACAGGTAAATCGGTTTTTCCTGTTCATCGGCTTGATTCAAAAACATCAGGTGTTATTGTATTGGCTTTCTCACGCGAAATAGCTTCTGAACTAGCACAGCAATTTGAACAACGTAAAGTTGAAAAAACGTATGCTGTGGTTTGTAAAGGAATTCCGGGTGAAGGAACATTTAATAAACCTGTGGTTATTAAAAAGAAGAAGAAAAGAGTGAATGCTTATACAGCCTATAAAACCATAAAGAGTATCTCAACAAAAATCTCTTATAAAGATATTACAGACGTTGCTTTAAGCTTGGTTATTGCAAAGCCTGAGACGGGGCGCTGGCATCAAATTCGTCAACATTTTGCCTTTGAACGATTGGATATTTTGGGTGATACGCAGCACGGCGATTGGACTTTAAATAAGATTATGACTGCGCAAACCGATATAAAGAGGTTATTGCTACATGCTTACACCTTAACCTTTACTCACCCTGTAACTACTGAAAAAATGAAAGTTACAGCCCCAATACCTGAGGAATTTGAGCAAGTATTGGAGCAATTAAATGGTTATGAAGTTTGCTTAACTGATGATTGATCAGAAATAGCTGTTTTTTTCTTTTTATTCCCACTAATGGGCGGTTTATATGAATCAAAACCCTTACCGTAAACCGCCATTACATTAGCTACAGTTACAAAAGCTTCCGGATCAATTTCTTTGATGGTTTGAAAAATCATATGTGATTCTGATTTGCGAACCACCATCACAATAAAATCACGATCTTTTTTACTGTAAAAGCCATGTCCTTTTACAAAGCTGAGTCCGCGGTTAATCTGACTGGCTATCATTTTAGCCACTTCGTCTGGTTTAGATGATATGATGGTTATCTGCACCGATTGGCGGGCTCCGGTTAAAACCCAGTCGGCAACATACGACATTAAGCCAATTACAACAAAACCATAAACCATTGTTTCTAGTGAATGGAAAATGATATACGAAGAACTTATTACAACAAGATCGCATGCTATCATTACTCTACCCGGACTAATATTACGTTTGCGGTTGATAAGCATGGCAATTATTTCCGTTCCACCAGTACTTCCTCCCTGAACAAATAAAATACCGATACTAAAACCAATCAAACCTCCACCAATAATGGCAGCCATAAATTTTTCCTTAACAATAGGCTCTGGAATAAGGTATTGAAAGATAGTAAGGAAGACCGATAGCATGATTAATGAATAAATGGTTTTAATACCAAAACCTTTACCCAATACCTTCATCGCAATCAATATCAAAATTGAATTGAGAACCAGGTTAGTAGGTCCAACAGGTAAATCAGTCAGGAAGTAAATTAAAGACGAAAGTCCCATAATACCTCCACCAACAATATTGGAAGGAATAATAAATCCTGTCCATCCAATCGAACTAATCATCAGCCCTGCTGTGATAATAAGATAACTCTTTAGTTCGCTGAAAAAAGCTGCCTTGTTCATTTTTTGTAATTACTAATATATAAGCCCAAAAAAAGGTGTCTGAAAAGAAAACAGACACCTGAAAAGTTACTATTTAAGATTTTTTAGTTTAGTGTCTTTTTGAAGCAACGCTTACGTTTATGTTGTATGTGATCAAATGATTTCCACATTTGAATAGCTACATGGTTGTTTTCAAGCATTCCTGTTGTTTCAACATATTTAATGCCATCTTCTTTGGCTGTTTTCCAAAGGTCGTTCATTAGCAATGCAGCCACACCCATCTTTTGCAATTCGGGTTTAACGCCTGTTAGCATTAAGTCCATTTCAGTAGGTTTCTTTAACGCTCTCATAATATGCCACCATCCGAATGGTAATAATTTACCTTTGGCTTTTTGCATGGCTTTAGAAAGTGACGGTAAAGCAATCAGGAAACCGGCCATTTCATCTTCCTTATCCAATATGATTTTTACATATCTGGGATTGAGAATCGGAAAATATTTATTCATATAAAACTCAATCACCTTAGGAGGAAGTTTAAAGGTTCCGAATAACTCAGCAAAAGCTTTGTTGAATAGTTCAAATACCTTCTCTTTATAGGGCTCAAGCTCTTTGGATGATTTAAAGTTTTGAGGTTTTAATCCATAACGCTTAATAAGCATATCGGCTACCTTAAACGATTTTTCAGGTAAAGCGTCAGGGAAAGTAATTCGAAATTCTAACCAGTCAATTTCTTTTTCGTAACCCAAAGCTTCAAAATGCTCAAGGTAATAATCCATATGGTAATCTGAAGCAACAGAAGGAAGCCAGTCGTGCCCTTCAATTAAACAGCCCTGATGATCAAGGTTCGAAAAGCCTAATGGGCCTTGTACTTCAATCATGCCTTCCGACTTTAACCAACCCTCTACGGTTTCCATCAACTTGGCTGATACCTCTTTGTTGTCGATAAATTCAGGACGAGTAAAACGGCCTACTTTTTCGCCTTTTTTCTCAATCCACAATGAATTGATGATACCCCCAACACGACCAACACATTTATTGTCGATGTAGGCTACCCACAACTTAACGGTACAAAATTCAAATGCAGGATTTTTCTCAGGTACCAACGCACTTTTTTCTTCGTCGATCATTGGAGGTACCCAATATTTATTTGATTTATATAGTTGATACGGAAACTTAACAAAGTCGTTAAGAGTCTGGTTATTTGTTACTTCTTTAATAATAATTTCCATCAGAAAACCTGTTATTTGATTTTGCGAAGATAGTATTAAATTGGTTTAATTTCAGAAAAATTTCACTAATTAACAAACGTCTTCATTGATAGTGTTTTAAGGGCTTGTTTAGAAGGCGGTTTTGTAAAACTGCTTTCTAATTGTAACAGATCGTTTAGCTTGGTCGATGTTCTGTAAAATCTTCTTTTTAAGGTGATCGGGGTAATTAGGATGATTAGTCAAAAACTGATCAACTATGTCAACAAGATTCTTCGATGAATACATACCTAAACTGTTTTGAAGCCAGCCAAACGGGAAAAAGATGTCTCCGGTCATTTGTATTTCTTCCAGCATTTCTAAATTCTTCATAAGATAATGAATGGAATGTTGTTGGCGCAGCGGATGGTGCAGATAGGAGAGAGAGAGCTCAACCCATTTTTCTTTTGAGCGATTTTCCTGGTTACTTAATGATGCCCAGAATAAGTCTCTGTCTTTGGTATTGTTTGAAAGGGCGGGGAGTGCGAATGTCATCATATTTTTCAAATCGTCATTTTCTATTTGCTTGATGACTTTATTGTAACAAGCTTGCCAATTCGGGAATTGCTTAATTGCTAGTTGTGAAACTATATCAACGCGATTACGATCACTTAGTTCGGCGCCATAAAAGGTGTTTTCTTTATCGCACAGTTCAACCATTTGTTCATACGATTGGGTATCCAAGGCAATATTCATCCAAAGATTTAATAAAGTTTTTTTTGTCGCCAGGTTATCAATTGCCTTTGCTTTGGTGCGAACCGTTTTTGTAATCTCTTTACTTATTCTTACCCATGAATCCTGAGGGATGGTTTTCCAGAAAATGCTTTTCAACTGATTGGCATATAGATTGATTAATAGAGGTTCGTCTTCTGTATAAATGTTTTTTAGTAAGAAATTGATGTATTTAGAAGGATCAATTCTTCCGTCCCAAAAATTTTCATATAAATTAATGGTTGACCGGCCTCTTAGTAAAGGATCTTCCAAATCAAAAGTGTGATTCATCCAATAATTAATCTGTTGACCATTCATTCTGAAAAGACCATATCCCATTTCATCACTAAAGAATAATGTGTTGGGATATGCTATGTTCTTATCAACCGAAACAATGGCATCAAAATATTCCACTTTAGAATTATTGTTAGCATTCAGAATGTTTAATTGTTGTGGCCAGTAGGTAGTTTCTGAGGTTAATTCGGGGTGTTCAGGAAATTGTTGCAATGTCCATGAATCATAATTGTCATTTGGTGGCGTCATGGCAATAACCGGACGGCCAGGCTCATTTACCCAGGTGTTACTCCAAACACTCAGGTCGTGTTCGGTTAGTTTGTCAATGCAATTAATTAAATCGTCCCATGTAGCATTGGCAAAGGCAAAGCTGCTAATGTATTCCTGAATTCCTGTTTGTAATTTATCTGAACCAACCATATTTTCGAGTTGGGCCATTACAATAGGTGATTTGTGATAAATAATGGAACCGTACAATGTTCCAGCATTCTTTAGGTTAAGTAACTTCTGATTAATGGCATTGGTTCCTTCACTTCTGTCAACTGAGTAGGCACTCGGAAAGTGTGCTAACAAAAATTGAAGCTTATGATTGATGTTATCAAACCATGGTTGCGTTATTTTATCAGCCATAAAATTGGCAAAGACCTCTTTTAGCCATACTTCTTCAAACCATGTCATGGTTACCAAATCCCCAAACCACATATGAGCTGTTTCATGCGCTATTAGGTTGGCACGATTTATTTCTTCATTCTGCGTTGGATTTTCATCCAGGAAAATCCGTTCAGAACGATAGTAGGTTGCTCCCGGGTGCTCCATGCCTCCAAACTGAAAAGATGGGATGGCTACCAGATTATAATGTTCGTATGGATACGGATAGCTGGTATAGTCTTCGAGCCAATCCAGTGATTTTGTTGTTTGGGAGAAAATGGTTTTAAGGTTACGATTTACTTTTGATGTGTCATCGACCATATGATACAGACCAATGGACTTACCCTTCCATTCAATCGTTTCGCGTTTGAACTCACCGGCAGCAAACGCCCATAAATATGTGCTGATCGGTTTAGATAAAGCAAACTCAACTGTTTTTCTATGCATATCTAAATCCTGAGTTAGTATCTGTACACCGTTGGCAATTCCTTCCCAATGTTGAGGGATGGTCATTTTAACTGAGAATTCACCTTTTATATCAGGCTGATCGAAACAAGGAATGGCTGATCGGGCTCTGTCTGGTACAAATAACGAATAGAAGTAATTATCGTTACGGTTTAAAGGCCCATCGCCCATAATGAAATCAATCATTACTTCATTTTGCTCTTTCAGCGATGCCTTAGGAAGCATGATATGCTCATTAACAATGCGTGGAATGAGCGTATCGTTATTTAAAATTATTTGTTGTAATTGAGCACTGTCGGCTTTAAAATCCAAAAAAAGATCATCTGTTTGATCGGAAAGAGAAAAGCTTATAAGGGATTGAGCGGAAATTGATTCAGATGCCTTATCTGGCACATCCATTGATAAAAAGTAATTTAAATTCTGGATGCGAGCTGCTCGTTCTTTTGCCAAAGGATGGGGTACACCATCTTCGGGCCATTGTGTGGGAATTAAATGGCAAGAACTTAGTACAATTAATAGTAGAGAAAATAGGTATGTAAATTTCATCTTTTAGGTTTTTCGAACCCTAAAGATAGGATTTTGAAACCTTTTTGCCGATAAAGCTTGTGTCTCCTTTTATTTAGTAAGTTCCTGAATGATTAAACCGGCCAAAGTAAAACCAAAGATGGCTGTAATATGGGCTAATGATCCGTTGATAACTGCTTTTTTATCGGACCAATCATGATTAACCAGTTCAGGATCACCGGGGCCGGTTGTTTCTTTTTCTTCGGGTTGATGCTCTGTGTTTGTAGGTTCATCCAAAACGATGTTTTCCATCACTTCATCGCTGTAAACGCACATAAATGGTTTACCAGGTTTACCCACTTTACGAACCAGTTTGCGGATTTTACGGGCCAGAGGGCAGCCCTGAACTTTCCAAAATTCATCAACCCGAACTCGGGTAGGATCTACTTTTAAAGCTGCTCCCATTGATGAAACAAAAAGAGCATCAGTTTCGGTGGCCGCCCTGATAAGGTGAACCTTACTGCCCAGGCTATCGATGGCATCAATAATTACATCGTATTTATTTAGGTCGAAATCTTGCGATGTTTCACGACTGTATATCTTCTGAAGCGAAGTAATATTAGCATTGGGGTTGATGTCGAGCAAACGATTTTTCAGTGCTTCGGTTTTAACTTCGCCAACCGTTTTGGAGGTTGCCATTAACTGACGATTGATGTTACTGGCTGTCACTCTATCGCTATCAACAATGGTTAAATCCATCACTCCTGTACGGATAAGACTTTCGGCACACCAACTGCCAACACCTCCAATGCCAAATAAAATCACTTTTTTAGATGCAATGTTTTGCATCTTATCGGTTCCCAGTATCAACTCGGCTCTGTGAAAAATACCTTTGCTCATTCCTTACATACTAAAATTTGGGCGCAAAAGTAGTAATATCTGACTTATAAAGTAGTCATCAATTGTTAAATGGTGTTGATATGTTTGGAAGGTGTTTGTAATAAAACACAATCTCTGTCAAAGAAAGCTTCGTATTTACGGCTTGCAATGCTGAAAAACTGGAGTTTTCTATCAGAGATTAGATATTTATTTCTCTGTCTCTGAAGCCTAATAAATACAAAATCGCATCCAGTCCAATGGTTGATATATGGTTTTTAGCCGATGCTTTTACTTTAGGCTTAGCATGAAAAGCAATACCTAAACCAGCTTGTTTCAACATTGGTAAATCGTTTGATCCATCACCCACAGCAATCACCTGATCGAGGTGGATATCTTCTTTGAAAGCAAGAAGTTTAAGAAGTTCTGCTTTTTTCTCACCATTCACAATTTCGCCTGTATGACGACCTGTTAACTTACCATCTAGTATTTCCAGTTCGTTGGCAAAAACGTAGTCGATATCCAGTTTGCTTTTTAGATAATTACCAAAATAGTTGAATCCACCCGATAAAATGGCTGTTCGGTAACCGTATTTCTTAAGTGTTTTAAATAAACGCTCAGCTCCTTCGGTAATAGGCAGATTTTCGGCAATTTCTTTCATTACCGATTCATCCAATCCTTTTAAAAGAGCCACCCGTTGCTTAAAACTTTCATTAAAGTCGATCTCGCCGCGCATGGCAGCTTCGGTAATGGCAATTACCTTATCACCTACACCGGCTTTAATGGCTAACTCGTCAATAACTTCTGTTTGAATAAGTGTTGAGTCCATATCAAAACAAACCAATCGGCGGTTACGGCGGAATATGTTGTCGGCCTGGAAAGCGATATCTATGCCAAATTCTTTTGATATTGACATAAATTCCTGCTTCATACCTTCAGAGTTCTTTGGTGTTCCGCGTACCGAAAATTCCACAACTGATTTGGAATTTTTTTGATCATCGTTTAACATGACACGACCACTCAAACGCGTGATATAATCAATATTTAATCCTTGAGTAGATATTACATCGGTTACTTTCGAAAGCTGAGAAGCTTGCAGCTTACGGGATAATAATGTAATAATAAAGCGTTCTTTCCCTTGGTGACCTACCCACTCGTTGTATTTCTTTTCGGTAATAGGAGTGAATTTGATATTCACACCCAGCTCGTATGATTTAAAAAGAAGATCTTTTAAAATAGGAGAGGATTCGTTAGTGGCGGGCACTTCAAATAAAATACCTAAACCTAAATCTTCGTGTATAACAGCCTGACCAATATCCAGAATATTAACATCGTAATTAGATAGAATATTAGTTAATGCAGCCGTTAATCCCGGTTTGTCTTCTCCCGATATATTTAAAAGAATTATCTCCTTATTCTTATTCATGATAATGTTTTGTTAGTGATGCAAAAGTAATAAATCGCAATAAAAAACCGTAGATGTAACTTTAAACTTTAATATAGTTTTTACTTTCTTTAATAATTCGTCACCATTTAAAGCATGGGCCCATTAACAAGTGAAAGGCAATAACCGGTATGTGAGCCATACCATCTACAATAGGAACGGTTCCATATCCTGCACTTACCTTTGCTTCCAGAGGTAAACAAAAATGCTTAGTGTTAATGAGTGGGTAGTAAATGGCTCCCTGTAGGGTTATTCCGGCAAGGTAGTAACCATCATTAAAAAGTCCTCCTTTCTCTGTATATGTTTGATTTCGAATGGTGCTTTCAGGATGTCCGATAACGGCACCTGCACCCATTATCCAGGTATATTTTTCTTTTAGTATATGATGATTAAGAAATACCTGATTATATCCGTGAGAAACACTTATTTGTTGAATCTCATCGTTGGTGTTTTTTAGAAATATTTTAAGATGATTCATTTCAAGACTCCAGCCTTTGTTATTCTTGTAGCTTCCTAAACGATAGGAATAGTAAATAGGTAATCGTAATGACTCGGTTTTGTAATGAGCTGTTATTGTAAGGTCGTTAAAACCATCTTGTTCTATTTTAAGCGGCATAGGTGGTACAACAGCAATACCGGGTAAAAACTCAAATGACCAACTTCTTTTTTCTTGAGCAACTATGGAGGAAAACAAGCTGATGCTAATAAATAAAATAATAGTAGGCTTGTTAATAATCATAATTGAACGGATTAAAATAAACTTAAGCGTTAAAATCTTTTATTAAAGTTAACCGATTAATGCATTAGAATCAAATGAGTTTTGTGTGGGAATACAACATATGAAGCGCTATATAGGATGAAAAAAAATAAAAAGTATTTGCGGAAAATTAAAAAAGTTCTACTTTTGCACCGCTGTTAAAAGAAACAGTGTTTATTGCGAAAATAGCTCAGTTGGTAGAGCACGACCTTGCCAAGGTCGGGGTCGCGGGTTCGAGTCCCGTTTTTCGCTCACATTTTGCCGATGTAGCTCAGGGGTAGAGCGCTTCCTTGGTAAGGAAGAGGTCACGAGTTCAATTCTCGTCATTGGCTCACGAAGGGTAGGATTATTTCCTGCCCTTTTTTGTTTCCTTTATATTCTTCTGTTATCAGGTTAATTAATATCTATCAACAATTCTTTAGGACGAATTACAAGCATTGTCATCTCTGGATTGCAATTTAAGCTCTTAGATGAAAACATTGCTATCTCGGGATTACAAATTAAGCATTTAGAGTAAAGCATTGAGTACTTTAGGTAAAGCAATGTCATCTCTAGATTACAATTTAAGCACTTAGATTAAAGCATTGCTATCTAGGGATGGCAAATTAAGCACTTACAGTAAAGCAATGAGTACTTTGGGTAAAGCAATATTATTGTTAATAATGTCGAAAGCAGGTATAAGTCTAAAAAACGCTAAAAAAAACTAAGTGAGTTGTTTGAGTTTAGCTGTTCTCTTTAATTTTTTGTTTTTTTGCGACTTAAAGTTTTTAGCATGAAGATGAATGGTTTAAAGGCCTTGTTGCCGGTCGGTATATTTCTTGTTATTTATTTGGTACCCGGAATTATTGGAGGCGATTTCTATCGAATGCCTATTTTAATTTCGTTTTTTGTGGCAGCCATTGTTGCTGTGGCTATGGCACCCGGTAAAACCATTTCGAAAAAAATGGAGCTTTTCACCAAGGGAATGGGACACTCAGGAATAATGATGATGTGTCTGATTTTTTTGATGGCAGGTGGTTTTGCCGGATTGGCCCGCGAAGTGGGTGCTGTTGATGCTACTGTGCGGATAGGTTTAAGTATTCTGCCGGGTGAGGTACTGTTGGTTGGATTATTTGTGATTGGCAGTTTTATTGCTTTGTCGGTGGGTACTTCGGTAGGAACTGTAGTAGCGCTCTCGCCGGTTGCTTTAGAGCTGGCCGAAACAGCACAGTTTTCGTCTGCACTGGCATTGGGAGCGGTAATTGGTGGTGCTATGTTTGGCGATAATTTATCGATGATATCAGATACTACTATTGCAGCAGCAAGAACACAAGGCAGTTCTATGCGCGATAAGTTTAATATGAATATTAAGCTGGTTTTGCCGGCGGCAGTTATTTCAATAATTCTTTATTTATTGTTGGGTGGATCGGGTGATCAGCAAGATGTGGAATTGCTGTCAGGAGATTGGCTTCGTATCATTCCTTATTTGGCAGTTTTAGTATTTGCTTTAGCAGGTGTGAATGTTTTTGTAGTGTTGCTGGGCGGAACTATTTTGTCGGCAATTGTAGGTTTAGTATTGCCTGTTAATGATGCGGTAATGGATGGATGGCAAATAATGTCAGCTACCAGTAATGGAATGTTGGGGATGGCTGAGATTGTAGTTATATCGCTCTTGGTCGGCGGATTGGTTGAGATTGTAAAGGCAAACGGTGGTATAGACTATTTAC
Source organism: Carboxylicivirga linearis (assembly GCF_018271995.1). GTDB lineage: Bacteria > Bacteroidota > Bacteroidia > Bacteroidales > Marinilabiliaceae > Carboxylicivirga > Carboxylicivirga linearis. The sequence continues at coordinate 59,328 of NZ_JAGUCO010000017.1, read as the reverse complement.
TTCATACTATTGAAAAAAGAGCCAAAGGGAAGCGAGGGGCTGAAATAACTATTGTTGCCGTTACTTCCATTGTAAATGTTTTTACAGCAAACAATACCATTGCAATTCTAATGGGTGGCCCAATTGTTAAAAATATTGCTACCAAATTTACGATTGAACCCAAGCGTTCGGCCAGTTTAATGGATACAGCGTCGTGCTTTGTGCAAGGTGCTCTGCCTTATGGAGCCCAGATACTGGCAGCCGTTGGTTTGGCTTCGATGACGGTAACTCCTTTTGAAATAATGCAGTATTTGTTTTATCCTTATTTGATGGGAGTGTCGGTGTTGGCGACTATATTGTTATCTCGTCACTCCGACCTCAACAACGCAGCTTGGGACCCACTAGCAAAAGAGGAGGATAGAAAAATTTGAGATACATACTGTAAATCTTTAAATTTTTCCCGAAGCGTTGCTCAAGTGGGTAAGTGAGTGCTGTTGTCGGCGGACTTTTTGCTTACTTTTTTGACTGCTGAAAAAAGTAAGAGCCCCGCGGCTTGAGCGAAGAATTCTATTATTCCTTTTTTAGAAAAACCTGCCTGTCGTCAGCCAGAGAATCAAAAATCTTTCGGATTGAGGCGATTGCTGCGCAACGTTGACGAACTTATGGCTTCAGGTACAACTTCTCGTTCCTCGACGCCACCATTCCGCCATGTTCGCAACTATCACTAACAATCCGAAGTTCGAAACTATGTTTCGAGTGGAGTGATTCTGGTTCTTAAGTTATTCGAATATAAATAGAGTTTAACATCAACTTTCAGATTCTCCTCAACCTTTTAAAGTGATCCGGAATAAAAAATAAATTAAAAAAGCAGAACCAAACTGATTCTGCTTTTCTTACGTTTTATGTTATTAATACCTATCGCATCGACTTTAAATACTTAAAGAACTCACTGTCGGTTGATAGAATAATGTGTGTTTTGCTATCAAATGTTTTTTGGTAGGCTTCCATAGATTTCATAAAACCGTATAATTCTCTTGATGAAGCTGTTTTGTCGTAAGCCTCTGCATAAATGCGAGCGGCTTCTCCATCGGCTCTACCTTTAATCTCTTCGGCTGTTTTGTAGGCTTCAGAAACAATACGACGCAGTTCACGTTCTTTCTCACCGTTTATGTTGGAGGCTTCTCCCTGACCTTCTGATTTGAATTTATCGGCAATACGATTACGCTCACTTTTCATTCTTTCGTAAACCTGAGTTTGTACTTCCTCAACGTAGTTAATTCGCTTAAAACGGAAATCCAGAATTTCAATACCAAGGTCTTTAGCTTGTTCATTGGCTGAAGTCTGAATCATTTCCTGTATTTGATCTCTACCCACCTTAATGGTAGTTAAGCTATCGCCAATTAATTCGCCAATAACACCAGAAGATACAGGTGTGCGATTGGTTGATCGAACAGCCTCTTCAATATTGTGTTTGGCAATGTAGTTACGGGTTTCACCATCTAATATATCGTCAATACGAGAGATGGCACCTCTTTCGTTAGTTAATCGTTTAAAAAACTGAAGAGGATCAATAATTTGCCAGCGGGCATAAGTATCAACAAAAATAAACTTCTTGTCTTTTGTTGGAACCTGGTTAGGATCACCATCCCATTCTAAATACCTCTTATCAAAGAAATGTGTTGTTTGAATAAATGGTATTTTAAATTTAATTCCGGGGGTAACTATTGGTTGCCCAACGGGCTTACCAAATTGAGTAACTACCACCTGTTCGGCTTCATTAACTACGTAAGTGGCCGTTGATAGAAGAAAAACTACAACCGCCCCTAATACGATCAATATGATGAATTTTTTATTGTCCATTGGTTGATTTGTTTTGTTGTGTTAGTTGCATTTGTAGCAATGGTAAAACATTGTTTCCTTTTTGGTCAGTTATAATTTTTTCTCCTAAACGAGGAATAACATCTTCCATTGTTTCAAGGTAGATACGTTTTTTAGTCACCTCAGGCGCTTTAACGTACTCTTTATACAAAGCATTAAAACGAGCCACATCACCTTTTGCATTATTAACCCTCTCCGAAGCATATCCTTCGGCCATTTGAATCGTTTCTTTGGCTTGTCCCGCGGCTTTTGGAATTACCTTGTTGTATTCTGCTTTGGCTTGATTAATAAGTGTTTCTTTCTCCTGCTGCGCTTCGTTAACCGCATTAAAGGCTGCTTTCACTGGCTCTGGTGGATTTACATCTTGCAGTACAACCTGCTCTATCTTTACACCAAGAGAATATTCTCTACAAACTTGTTGCATCAGCTCTTGCAGCTTGCTACTTATCTCGGTACGACCAACGGTTAGTACTTCATTAACTGTTCTGTCACCAACAATTTGGCGCATGGCAGCCTCTGAGATATCACGCAGTGTGATTTCGGGGTTGCGAACTTTAAATAGGTAATTGTAAGCGTTGTCAATTCTATATTGCACTACCCATTCCACATCAGCAAGGTTGAGATCACCTGTTAACATCAGCGATTCGTCCATGGTGCCTCGGCGGGTATACTCAGTTCTAACACCGGGTTTAGTGGTTCTAAATCCAAACTCCAGTTTCTGCTGACGTTCGATAGGTACCTTATAAACCGTTTCCATAAACGGAATTTTATAATTAAGTCCGGGGTCTACAGTTCGTTGGTATTTGCCAAAACGAACAATTACACCAACTTCTTCAGGACCAACCTGAAAGAAAGCTGTCGTTAGCACAATGGCAATGAAAGCTATTGCAATAACGGCTTTGATGTTTTTGAATAATTTTTCCAGCCAGGGGTTGGAAGAATTAAGATTAGAAAATTGATTTGAACTCATTGAATTATATATTGAGGTTTCTTACAAATGTATTCAGAAAATAAGAAAAGAAAGAATATAATACTGCTTATTATTTATAATAAAGTTAGAAGTATAGTTAGAGTAATTAGGAAAAATTAGGATTCAAATGGGACTTAAAGATCTGTTATTAGTATTGGGTTTACGGATTATTTTCCATGTTTTGTATCACCGATATTGTTTGAGGTGGTGTGTTATAATGTTATGAAATAGAGGTGATAGGGGGAGTGTTGGAGTGTTGGTGTGAATTGTGTTTAACTCCCATATGTATAATTGTACTCATCTTAAAAGTGCTACTGCTACTTTTTAAACATTAAAAAAGTTGAAAAAATGTAATTAATACCTCAATTTCTAATAAGGAGAGTTAAGTGGAAGACTCTATATTTGGGGGTTAACTTTTTAGTATCATTTATTAGCATTAAAATCCCTTTTTTACACATGCTTTGATAGATACATTAAGACAGCCAAAATTATTTTTATGAAAAGACATTTTTACCAGATTTGGACTATTCTATTAGTGTTATTTGTGTTTTCTTCTCAGGGTTTTTCCCAGCGGAAAATGGAGAAGTTGAATCACGGTTTATTAGCCGTAAAAACTAGTGGAGGAGTCTTAGTAAGTTGGAGAGTACTTGGATGGGAACAAAAAGATGTTAGTTATAATTTGTATCGCAATGGTGCAAAGATAAATAGCACTCCTATTGATGGAGCCACTAATTATCTTGATGCTTCTGGAGCAACTAGCTCAAACTATGAGTTAAAGTTGGTTATTAAAGGAGAAGAACAAACCGAGAGTGAAACATGTGAAGTGTGGGCGCAAACATACTTAGATGTGCCTGTTAGAGAAATTGACGGAGGATTTGATACCTATGAATTGAATGATGCTTCGGTTGGTGATTTAACAGGAGACGGGCAATATGAAATTATTGTAAAGCGATTGGCCAAGGGTGATGCAAGCATTAGTAATTATCATTATTTAGAGGCTTATAAGCTTGATGGTACTTTACTCTGGGCCGTTAATATGGGGCCTAATATTTATAACAATGTTGAATTTAACTTTTTGGTATACGATTTTGACGGAGATGGTAAAGCTGAAGTAGCATTGCGAACGTCTGACGGTTTTGTTGATGGTGTTGGTAATGATATTGGTGATGCTGATGGTGATGGTGTAATCAATTACAGATATTCAATTTCAAGTGTGGGATATCGGACCGCAGGACCCGATTATCTATCTGTTTTAAATGGTGAAACAGGAGAGGAAATGGCACGTACCAATTATATTCCCAGGGGTAATATTACCGATTGGGGACGCGATGATGGTGGTCACCGTTCAACTAAATGTATGTTCACAGTTGCCTATCTCGATGGGGTTAATCCTGATATTGTTATTAGCCGTGGTATATACGAGCGTATTGTTTTAGAGGCCTTCTCATTTGAAAATAATGCGCTGACAAAAAAATGGAACTTTGACTCCAATAATAATCCGGACTATGCACAGCAAGGTTATCATAACCTTACCCAAGGTGATGTTGACGGAGATGGTTGTGATGAAATCATGTATGGTTCAATGTGTATTAATAATGATGGTACCGGATTGTATTCTACAGGATTGGGACATGGCGATGCTCAGCACTTAGCCGATATTAATCCTAATAGAAAAGGGCTGGAATTTTTTGGATGTTTGGAGAATTATGCTGGTGGTAATTACCGCGATGCAGGTACCGGCGAGATTCTGTTTTACAAAAATATAGGAAGAGATATGGGACGCTGTGGTGCAGCTGATATCACACCTGATTATCCAGGAATGGAAATGTGGGGACCATCAGGCTTTCCTTTCTTAAGTTCAACAGGAAAAGAAATAACAGATTTAGCAGCTCCCGGATCAATGAACTTTTTTATCTGGTGGGATGGTGATGTAACACGTGAAATGTTAGATCATGCATGGTATGATGATCATGGTGTTGGAACAATTACAAAATATAATAATGGAGCCAATAATCAGTTGTTATATGCCGAAGGAACTTTATCTGATAACTGGACCAAAGGTAATCCTGCGTTAAGTGCTGATATTTTAGGTGACTGGCGTGAAGAAGCCATCTGGAGAACATCAGATAATAGTGCGTTGCGTATTTATTCTACTCCTTATACAACAACAGAAAAGATCTATACTTTAATGCACGATCCTCAATACAGAGCTGCAATTGCATGGCAGCCTAATTCATATAACCAACCACCTCATCCATCTTTTTTTATTGGACATGATATGGATTCAATTCCTCCATCACCAATATTAATTCCCGGACAGCTGGTGTTTACTAGTGGAGTTTGGGATTTAAGTTCAGCTTCATGGAAGAAGGATGGTAGTGAAATATTATTCTCAAACGGAGATAGCCTGTTGTTTGATATTTCAAGTAGTCAATCTTTGGTGGAACTGGCTGGAGAATTGGTTCCTGAAGATATTCGGGTTATTAGTCCAAATGATTTTACATTTACAGGAGAAGGTTTTATTTCTGGGGAGACTGATTTAACCAAAGCAGGTCAAGGTAATTTAACCATCGAAACAGCTAATACCTTCACCGGAATTACCAGAGTTTGGGATGGACAACTTACATTGTCAGGAGAGCTGAATGGACCGGTTTATGCTAAAAGGTTTGCTACTGTGGCTGGTTCAGGTTTGTTTAAAAAAGGAATTGATGTTGAGACTTATGGAGAGTTGATTGTGAGTAATGCAAAAGAGGATGCGGATAGTATCTTTATAAATCAGCATTTAAGTCTGGGTGATAAAACTACTGTTTACATGGATTTGTCAGACGACATTGAAGCGGTAGATAAGCTTAATGATATTATTGTAGTTGACGGAGATATTAATGTAAACGGTAACGTTACTATTAATATTAATCGTTTAGATGGGAAATTAACTGCAGGTACATATATATTGGCCAAGTTTACAGGTGCCTTTAACGGAAGTATAGAAGATATTAAGATTGAAGGATTACCTGGATTACCGTTTGAACTTATTATTGAATCGGGAGAAATTAAGTTAGAAGTTGCGGATACCCGATTGCCAGGAACAGTAGTATGGAAAGGTAGTGTAAATAAAACCTGGGATTTATTTAATACGCTTAACTGGGATAACCAGGGAGTACAGGATTATTTCTTAGGAGAAGATTCCGTGGTGTTTGATAATACGGCTATTCAGAGAAGTATAGAAATTAAAGGGGAATATGCAGTAAGCGATTTTCTTTGTGAGTCGGATAATACAATGATACTTTCAGGATCGGGTAAAATTGCCGGAGATGCCAATTTTACAAAGAGAGGAGACGGTATGTTCGCTATTTTAAATTCAAATAGTTATACAGGCGCAACCATTATTGAGGGTGGTATACTTCGTGTAAGTTCATTGGCCAATGGAGGATATAATTCGCCTATCGGTTCATCGTCAGCTGATGCTTCCAATTTAGTCATTAACGGAGGTGAATTACAATATGCAGCTTTCTCTGAAGTAACTACAGACCGTAGTATTACATTAGGTGAGAATGATGGAACCATTAATGTTAATGGAGGTAGTATAATTGTAAAAGGTAGCCTAACCGGCTCTGGTCGCTTGATTAAAAAAGGTAGTGGTACATTGTGTCTTGAGACAGTCAATAATCATGCAGGTACAGTAATTGAGGCCGGTACTATACAACTATTGGAAGATGTTGCTAATATTAATGGTTTAGGAGATACGCTTACTTTAAAGGGTGGAACTCTGGCAATGTTAGATAATAGTTATTCATACACCGATGGTTGTAGATGGCATATTGTAGTTCCGGAAGGAGAAAGAGGAACATTGCGTTTAGACAGTAGAAGTTCATTAACCGGTAAGTTGTTCGGAAAAGGAACCTTGAATTTGTATTCACCCTGGATTAGAAATGATTTAAATGGTGACTGGTCTAATTTTGAAGGCACCATTAATGTTACAACTGATGGTGATGGAGGAGACTTCCGTATTAATAACAACTACGGCTTTGGAAAGGCTTCTGTACATGTAAGTTCTGACCTTTATGTTTATAATATTGCAGGAGGGACAATGGCATTCGGAGCCTTAAGCGGTGAGGCAGGTGCCACAATGTCGGGAGCCACCTATAACGTTGGATATAATAATAACGATGCTATATTCCGGGGATTATTTACCGGATCGTCAACTATCAATAAATATGGTGAAGGAAGCTGGACGTTAACCAATGCTAATGATTACAGTGGAAGCACAAATGTTTACGGTGGAACACTTGTAGTGGCAAATAATGGTGGAAGTGCCACAGGAACCAGTTCTTTAATGATCAGAAACGGAGCTACATTAGATGGATCAGGAAGTGTAAGCGGAACTGTTTCTGTCTTATCAGGTGGAGTGCGTAAAGGATCCAATACCTTATCCGGATCTTTAAGAGTGTATGGTAATGGTACTCTGTCTGGTGAAGGGAATTTAAATGGGAACATAACTTTTTATGATGGTTCAATAGTTGCACCGGGTAACGACGGCGTTGGTACATTAACCTGTCAAAGATCAGTTACCTTCCATGCCGGATCAGTTCTTTATTTTGAGTTGGACAAGAATGGAAGCGATAATGATCAATTCGTATCTGGTAATACTTTAACGCTTGCCGGTACATTAAATATTTCAGAATTAAACGGCGCAGCATTAGAAGCTGGTGATAGTTTTAAATTGTTTGATGCCTCTACCATTGAAGGTAGTTTCGCTGGTATCTCACCTGCTAGTCCGGGTGAAGGATTAGAGTGGGATTTATCGAAGTTGAATTCTGAAGGTATAATTTCTGTTACAGGTACAACGGCAATTGATGATTTGAGTGTTAGTGCTGTAAAGTTATACCCAAATCCAACAAGTGGAATTTTGAATATTGAACAAACAGATAATACTATTATTGATCGTGTTGAGATTGTGGATCTGAAAGGAGAAGTTGTATATAAAATGAAGGATGTAGGAGCATCACGAATCCATATTGATGCTTCAGAGCTATCTGCAGGATTACACTTTGTTTGTATCTATACCAGTAAGGGTATGAGTAAGCAAAAAATATTAATAACAGAATAACTCAATAATACATAAGAAAAACGCCGTAACTTTAATTTTACATTTAGTTACGGCGTTTTTTTTAATCCTATTTGATTCAAAATTGATATTTAAGGAGGATAATTTTGTAATTATTTAACTGTCATTTTTTTTAATCAATACATTTTGTTTTTTTGCTGAGCTGTTATTTTGTAACTAAAATTCATATATGAAAGAATTAACTTTTACATCTAAAAAAATACTGATTACGATCCTGTTATTTGTCGGTTTAATGGGTGTTTCAAAGGTTGGAGCCCAATCCTGGCCAGCAGGTATACATGACCCTTCCAGTATTGTGAAGTGTGGTGATAAATACTGGGTATTTGGCACCGGCGACGGAATTCATGCCATGTATTCATATGATTTGGTGACCTGGCAACAAGGACCATCTCCATTTACGAAGACCGAATTTCCAGATTGGATAAACGATTATGTAAACGGTGCAACCGATGGTGATGGAAATCCTGTATTTCATGGTGGTTTCTGGGCGCCTGATATAATCTATATGAATGATCAGTACTATTTGTATTATTCTTGTTCGGAATGGGGTACTATGACATCAACCATTGGTTGTGTAACCACTAAGAGTCTTAATCCTGAGGATGCTGATTACGGTTGGACTGATGTTGGATTTCTTGGGATTTGGTCATATCAACCTGGTTTAGCCTTAAACGCAATCGATCCCGCATTATCACGAGGACATGATAACAAAATATGGATGGTATATGGTTCGTTTAATTCGCGAGGAATGGTTGTTACAGAAATTGATTCTGTTTCGGGTAAGCCTAAAAGTTATGAAGGTAACTTGCCCGGGACTACAATCGCTAATTCTTGGACAGGTCCTAATAGTAATAGCTATGCCGAAGGTGAGGGAGCTTGTATGATATATAGAGACGGTTACTATTACCTTTTTTATAATAAAGGTGGTTGTTGCAATGGTATAGCCAGTACCTATTATGTGGTTATGGGACGATCAACAAGTCCTAAGGGACCCTTTGTTGATAAAATTGGAAGGAACATGGTTGCTTACGGTACCAGCAGTGGAGGAACAGTGGTGTTAAGGCATAATGATTCAAGGGGAGAAGAGGATCGGTATTTTGGACCTGGTCACATTGGGGTGTATCGAGAGAATGGTGTTGATCATGTGAGTTTTCATTATTATTCACCTAATGGATATTATCCAAGTGAGGCTGCCGATTATAAAGGTGGACCTACTTTAGGTATGGGATTCCTAAAATGGGGTGCTGACGGATGGCCTTCAATATCGATGAATTATCTTGATCCTGGTTATTATACTTTGAAGAACGCGAATAGTAATAAAATGCTGGATGTACAAGGTCATTCTTCTGCTGATGGCAGAGTGTTGTATCAGTATGCTGAAAATGATCTGTATGATACCCAAAAATGGTTGTTTTCCTCATTAGGAACAGGTGAATATACCATCAGGAGTTATGATGATAAAACACTTTATATAGAAGCAGCCGGGGATAATAATGGTGATATATTGAGATTAACAGATTCTTATACGGGATCCATCAATCAGAAATTTAGAGTAGCACAATCACCCAACGGGAAAACATTAGTTTATCCCTCAGCTCAGGATAATTTACTGGAGATTCCTTATGCGTATACTTCGGATTATCAGGTTAAGTTATGGCCTAATACCAATCATGACTGCCAGCGTTGGTATGTAGAATCGTTTGATGAAACGTTGATAAGTTCAGTTTCCGATTTGGACTTTACGCACCAGGATACCATTTGTACTTCTGTTGAGCTTGAGAGTAATGGATCGTGGAGCATAAGGGTAACAGATGATTCTTGGTTGAGTGTTTCGCCTCTCGAAGGGACGGGGAGTAGTGCATTAACTATTACCGCAACCGCAAATACTTTATCAGAGGAAAGAACGAACAGAATTACTATTACATCAAAAAGCGGACAGAGGGAAACTATTAAAATTACTCAATCCTTCTCTACATCTACCGGTATAAACACTGAAGACTGGATTGATCTTCAGGTGTTTCCTAATCCTACCAACAGTAATTTAACCGTAAAGGCTGATCAATTAATTAGTGTTGATATATATAACAGTGCGGGCATGAAAGTTAACAGTTATAAAGAACAAAAAATTGAGTTTAACTGCGATCTAAGTGGATATAATTCCGGCATATACCTTGTTAAGGTAATAGGAAAAGAGGGCTTTGCATTTAGGAAAGTAATCAAAAAATAATTGTCAAAAGGCAACACCAAAAAAAGGCGAATCAGTTACGATTTGCCTTTTTTTATTTCTGAAGCAGAGTAAGGCAAAAAGTAGATCCTTCACCAATTTTTGATTCCACAGATAACTCTCCGTTGATGAGCTTCGCGTTTTCTTGTGCTATAGATAATCCCAGTCCTAATCCTCCGGATTTATTAACAGCATCTTTTTCGGCTTGTGAAAAGCGTTGGAAAATGGTTTGAATACTATTTTCCGGAATACCAATGCCTGTATCTCTTACAAAAATTTTAATGGTATCATTTTCTTTTATACAACTAAGCTCGATATGTCCTTCGTTGGTAAATTTAATGGCATTATCAAGTAAATTGCTCAAAATAGTATAAAGTCTGGCGCGGTCTGTAGTTATTACTTCATCCGTATTAAAACTATCACAGTTCAAAAAAAGCTGTAGTTTGCTATCTTTAATTTTGAGGTTAAATAATGAATGTAATTCTTTTAATAGATCGTTTAGGTTAAACTCTGATTTTTGAACATTAACTTGCTTGGTTACTAGTTGTGAAATTTCAAGTATGTCATCAATAATACGGAGTAATTGAGAGGTACTGTTTTGTATTATTTTTAAATAATGCTTTCTATCTGATTTGTCAATGTCATCGTTTTCAAGCAAAGAAGCAAACCCAATGATTCCATTCATTGGAGTTCGTATTTCGTGGGTTAAGTTGTAAATAAACTCGGTTTTCAACTGGTCGCTCTTTTCGGCTTTTTCCTTGGCTATCTTCAGGGCTTCCTTTTGGCGTTCATTCTCTTCTTCCAGCTCCTGCACACGCAGAGCATCGCCAATAATCTCGAGTAGACTTTTTTCGCTCCAGGGTTTTTGAACGTACTGAAAAACCCGAGCCTGGTTGATGGCCTCTTCAATTGCTTTGATGTCGGAATAGCCAGTTAATAAAATACGGTTTGTTTTAGGGTATTTTTGAAAAGAGTATTTTAATAATTCAACGCCTGTCATTTCCGGCATGCGCTGGTCGCTAATAATTAAATCAATATTGTGGTTGTCCAGAATTTGAATACCTTCTTTAGCCGAGGTAGCTATATGAATATTAAAGCTTCTGCGGAAAGTATCTTTGAATATTCTTAAGTTGCTGGGTTCGTCGTCAACGTATAAAATGTTGTACTTTTCCATAGTTGCAGTTAGAGTCATAGTTTGGTTGTTTAAAGATAATAATTAAATAAGGAGTTAATGGAGTGATAGCATTAATTTTCTTCCATAGATTGAATTATAACTTTTTTAAGATCTTCGTAATCCCAGGGTTTGCTTATGAATTTTGAAAGATGATAATTGTTAAACGCTTCTTGAATTTCAGAGTCCTCAGCATATCCCGATAAAATAAGACGGTTATGAGGTATATCATTAAAACGATGGGTTATTTCTCTTAATAATTCAACGCCGGTCATTTCGGGCATTCGTTGGTCGGTTATTACCAGATCAATAGTTGTTTTACTAATTAGCTCAATAGCCTTAGCTCCTGAATCAACAATAAAAACCTCAAAATCGCGCCTGAAAGTATCTTTGAAAATTCTCAGGTTACTTTGTTCGTCATCAACATATAGTACTTTGTATCTCATATTTCGCAATTATTGAATGGGTAGTTGAATGATGAATTCAGTTCCTTCACCATCTTTAGAATTAACTTCTATAGTACCATTGTGTTCGCCAATTATGCCAAAAGTTATGGCTAATCCTAAACCCGTACCTTCACCAACCGATTTGGTTGTGAAAAAGGGATCAAATATCTTACTTTGGATTTCTTCCGGAATACCGTAACCATTATCTCTGATTATAATTTCTATAAAAGCATCGGTATGATTTGTGGTTATCCAAATTGTTCCTCTGTCTTTAATAGCATCTACTGCATTGGCCAGAATATTCAGCAAAGCCTGATTTATTTTACCGGGAAAGCATAAAAGATCAGGAATGTTTTGGCTGTAGTCTTTTACTATTTCAATGTGATTTTTGTATTTGTTTTTTAGTAGCAAGAGCGAAGTATCGAGTCCTTCGTTAATATTTAGCTTTTCCTGATTGTCAGAGTCCATATGTGTGAAGTTGCGAAGTCCTTTCACTATTTCTGCTGTTCGGTCGGCACCTAATTTTATGTCGCTGATAATTTCTGGAATTGCTTCCATGGCTTCATCAAAGTAATTTTCTTCTTTCAGTTTTTTTATCAGCTCAATTTTTTCATTGAGATTATTGTTGTCGACATTTAGTTTACTTACCTCGTCAATTACCGGTTTAATGTCTTCAAAATCGCGCAAAAGACTGTTGATTCCAGCGTAAACGAAGTTAATTGGATTATTTATTTCGTGGGCTATACCTGCAGACAATACACCCAAAGAAGCCATTTTTTCGGATTGAACCAATTTGTTTTGCATGCGCTTGTTTTCTTCCAGCATGGTGGTGAGCTCTTCATTGTTGTCGCTCAATTCATCCATCATTGATTCAATTAAATTGCTGTTCTTTTCCAAAACTTCATTTTGTTTTGCCAGTTCTGCCTTTTGCTTTCTTAGTTGTTTGTTTTTTCTTTTTTTATCTTTTAAACTCTTTAGTAATAAAATAAGTAGTAAGAGGTTAACGGTAATTCCAACCACAAAAAAAGCTACCACAATACGTTGTTTTCTAATCACTGTATTTTTTTGCGATAGTACCTCTTTATTGTTTTTTATTTCATCTTGTTGATCGAGCAGAATTTGGTTGTTTTCAGCTATCTGATTCTGGAACGATTGAAGAATTTCGCGAGAATGAATCAGGCTGTCGTTATACAAGCGCATTTTTGCCTCATTTTGCGTAAAAGCATCCTGAACAGATATTAATTGTTGTTTTTGTTCCGAAATGTTGGAGGTTAGCTTTTGTTGCTCTTGTTTCTGTTTGCTAATTATTTCTTTCTGTTGTTCAAGAGCTTGATCCTGCTTAGCTATTTGTTGCTGATTCTTCCCAATTTCGGAACTTAAGGTTGATAAGCTATCTTCAATTTCTTCTATTTTACTATCCGAACTTTGTAATTCTTTTTGAGTCTCAATGTATAATTCTGTTAAATCAACAATGTTACCACCCATCAATAAAATTTCATCGCTAATAGTTATGTTTCTATCGTAAATGTTACCCTTGTTCATTTCAAATTTCATTGTTTGATCCGAAGACTCATAAAGGTTGAGCATAATGCTTGTTTTGTCTTTGTAATTTTCACTTACAAGAAGTACTTCGCTATTTTTGGTTTGATTAAAAATAGATCTGTAATGATCATTCATGTCAGAACTGATAAAGACAAGGCAGGCTTCTTCAAAATTACTTGTAGCATTGTTGTCGATTGTAAGTTGAATAGGTTTACCATTAACTTTATTGTTTTGCGCCATCTTTTTAAACTCCTCAATCAATAATTGGTTATTTGAAACAACCACAATGGGATAGGTTGAAAATTGATTTTGTTTAGGTGATGAAGAGAGTTTTGCAAAATTATAAATGTATGCCCCAGTGGCATTTGCTTTATTTATTTGTGCTTGTACTAAAGTGGATGAAAAGATAATTATAAGGATGGCAAGTAGATTTCTCATAGCGGAAGTTTTTATTAAGGGTTAAACTTGTAGATAAGATTCACAAAAACAGTTCTTCCAGGTTGGGGATGATAAGCCGGAATGACTCCATCAGGATTGACATTGCTTAGGTAGTTATAGTCGTCGATAAAACCAGAACCTGACTCGTGACCAACACCATAATACTGTGTGTTAAACGCATTATTTATAATTATTTGTCCCAGTAGTTGAGGTGATAACTGGTACGAAAGTACCCAATTGGCTTTGGTGTAGGAAGGGGCATAACCATTCTCGTAGGTCTGCAGCCAACTATTTGATTCCGGAGCTTTTCTTTTGCCTACATAATTCATTCTAAGGTCACTGGTTAATAGGCCATCGAAAAGCTTGATATTTAGCCCAGCATTAACTTTGTGTGTGGCTGTTCTATCAATAGCGTAAAAGGCTCCTTTGTTATTAATGCCATTTATTAAATTGTAATTAGAATATAAACGGATAGATTTGCTTATCTGATAATCGGCTGTGGCTGAAATACCTCCTATTTTTTGCTTACCAATATTTTCGTAACGTTCGCCGGACGGCATTGCAGGATCTTCTACCTGGCCAATTAAATCATTTATAAGCGAGTAATATACATTCATTTTAATGGCCAGTTTATCATCATTAAAAAGACTTGCCATTTGTAATTCAATTGTTTGAATGTTTTGCGGAACCAGATTTGGGTTTCCTCTGAATTCGCTAAATAGCTCAAAAATAGAAGGCTGCCTGAAAGCTCTTCCGTACATCAATTTAGTACTTAAATAAGCAGATGGATTATAATTAAGTGCCAGTCGTGGATTAACAATACTACCAAAGTCGGAATTGTAATCGTAACGAATACCGGCAGAACTGGATAATTTATTGTTGAAAGTATAATCCCAAAGGGCAAAGAGAGCAACTTCCTTTACCCAAAAGTTGGGATAATCTTTTGTTTGGTTAAGTCCTCCGCCATCAGCTGCGATATCCCACGACCAGTCAGTTGAATATCTTTCATTGGGGTAATTGCCCAATGAAACAATTCTATTATTGGCATTGCTGAGGCTGAATTTTAATCCAAATGAAAGGTCGTTGTTGGCATTCAAATCGTAAAGTAAACGCTCTTCAAAATAAGTTTGATTGCTATAACCAGCATAATTTTTTCGTAAATCCGGAAACTGATATAAATATTTGAAACCTCCATCTGGTATAACATTGGTTGCTCGATATACCAAGTCAGATTTTAAAGATAGCTTGGCATTGATTTGAGCAGTGTAACTGGCGTAAATATGATAGTTTTGGTAATGAGTTGTGTTTTCCTTGTCGTTTAAGTCATACTCGTAAGCCACAACAGCAGAGCCGTAAGCTCGCGTATAATCAGATAGGAAAAATCCTACTTCTATGTTTTTATATGATAGTTTAGACCGAATGGCAACATTATCTTGCTGTGTGTTGAATCCATCATTTAAGTATGTGCCACCTCTGGGATTTGAAGTGTTGGTAACAAATTCGCCTGCTGCGTTATAGTTATAGATAAGTGAGGAGGGATATCTGATATTTTTGAAATAACTACCCGGATCGTATCTATCATGCCCATTATCGCCCAATGAGTGATATTGATGAAGAGCAAGAGAAAGGTTAGTTTCTTTACCAATTGTAGTTCCGGCAAATACTTCCAAACCCCTGGTTGAATGTGATCCATAAAAGGCATTGGCATGTATTCCCTTAAAATTCTTTTTGGTAACAATATGTATTATTCCTGAAAATGCCTGAGCACCATACATTACCGAACCCGGACCTTGAATAATCTCAATGCGGTCGATATCAATTAAAATATTCTCATATGTCCACAACATTGACCAGTTAAAACTAATGTGGTTTTGAATGATGCCATCAACCATCACCAAAATTTCTGAATTTCCCACTTCTCCCATTCCTCTGTTCATGTTGAAGGTAGGATATTCGCCTCCGCCATCGTTATACATCATAAAGTCAAATCCCGGAATATCCTGGCAAATATCAACCAGCGTTTTATACCCTCGTTCCTCAATCATTTGAGGTGTGATAACAGTAAGGTTGGATGGCGCAGATCGGCGATTTTCTTCTTTTATCGATCCTGTTGTAATTTTAAGTTCAGCAAGTTCTTTTAATGAATAATTATATGTAAAATCTTGATTATTTTGATTTTGGCCGTAAGAGTAGTGGGTGAAAATAAGTATAGAAAAACAATATAAGAATAATGTTCTGTTCATAGGTTTGGTTGTAAAGGTGTAATTGATCAACGATCAGGGATTATCAAAAATAATTATTATTTATTTGATAAACAAAGTAGTTAAGTGAAGGGCGTATGACTACTCGTCAGTATTTATTCTAATAACTACATTTCCAACCTTGTTGGCAGATAAAACATACTCAAAAGCCTGTTTTATTTGATTAAAAGGATAAGTTTTATCGATAACTGGCTTAAAAGCCTCCTGTTTAGCTAATTGGTTTATGAGATTAATGCTGGCCTGCGGATTTGAAGGGAAAGGGAACTTGACATTTTTTCCATTAGAGAAGAGATCCCAAAAAGCCAGAAAAGCATTTTGAGCATAAGGTCCCAGTTCTGATGAAAGGTATATACCCCTAGGTTTTAAAATTTTCTTACACTTGTAAAAAGTACTTTTACCAACCATATCAAAAATATAGTTATATTGAAATTCTTTTTGTGTAAAGTCTTCTTCTTCATAGTTAATGGTTTGGGTGGCTCCTAATTGTAATACTAAATCAGAGTGTTCTTTTCGGCAGGTTGCAGTAATAACAGCTCCATAATGAACCAGTAGTTGAATTGCAGCTGATCCTATGGCTCCAGTTCCACCATTAACCAATATATGATCACCTTCTTTGATGTCAATCTTATTAATGAAGTTATAAGCATAATGGGCGCCTTCGGATAAGGCAGCTGCTGTTTCAAACGACATAGATTCGTGAATGTGTCCGATGGCTTTGTTCTCAGAAAGGCATAAATACTCAGCATGCGAACTCAAACCCATATCATCAAACCCAAAGATTCTGTCACCTGGTTTAAAGCGGGTAACTTTTTTACCAATATCAACAACTATTCCGGCAAAATCAGTTCCTAAAACAGGATTTTTTGGAGAGTTAAGTCCTGTTAATAAGCGCATAATCCATAACTCCGCGGTTAGCATGGCGCAGTCGGTTCTGTTAACTGTAGCCGCATAAACTTGCACCAATATTTCTTTGTCCCCTGGTTGAGGTTTTGGAATTTCTTTTATTTCAAGAACATCAGATGAGCCGTATTTTGTATAATAACTAGCTTTCATTTATATGGGGTGGTTGGTAATAGTATATGAATATACAAAATACTCCTTGTTTGTAAAAGTCTGATTATTTAAATCTTTCGCTCTGTTTCAAATATCGAATTTAGGTAGTCAAGTCTGATGAATATTTCTGTCTTAACTAGTAAGTGTGGTTTGATGAAATTTAAGTGTTACAAAAGTAAAAAATACGTTTAAAAAATTTTTAAAAGTAATTTTTACTTTTATATTTGACGCATGGAAAATCAGCAACAACTATATAACCAATATCAAAAGATTAAGCGCTTTGTGTCTGTGGATTGCGTTATCTTTGGTTATGAACAAGATCAGTTAAAGTTATTGTTGTTTAAGCGTATTATTCCGCCGGCTCAAGGCGAATGGTCGCTAATTGGGGGATGGTTGCAGGAAGATGAATCGGCAGAGACCGCAGCCATGAGAGTTCTACAATATATTACCGGATTGACAGATATTTACCTGGAGCAAGTACATGTGTTTTCGAAGCCTGATCGTGATCCGGGCGGAAGTGTGCTTACTGTTGTATTTAATGCTTTAATCAGGGTTGAAAAACACTCTAACCAGTTGATTGAAAAATTTGGTGCTAAATGGTTCGCAATAGATGAGGTTCCGCCATTAATTTTCGATCATGACGAGATGTTTAAAATAGCCTTTGACAAACTTCGATTAAAGGGCACTTATAATTTAATTGGTCGTCAGTTATTACCTGAGAAGTTTACTATTACGCAACTTCGAAATTTGTATAATGCTATCTTTCAAAAACAATTTGATCCAGGCAATTTCAGAAAAAAAGTGTTATCGTTAAAAATGCTGGAACAACTGGAAGAAAAAGATATGTCGGAATCGAAAAAAGGAGCTTTTTACTTCAGGTTTAAAGATATAGAAGACAGTAACTTGTATGAACCCATATTTAGAAATGCAATAAAACTTTAAAATATAAATATTAAACTCATAAAAATGGATACTTTTCAATTTACAGAACACTCGCATCGCCGTTATAATCCTTTAAACGGTGACTGGGTGTTGGTATCACCACATCGCACAAAGAGGCCTTGGCAAGGTAAGGTTGAAAAACCAGCTGTTGATGAGCGCCCTCAATACGATGAAAAATGTTACTTATGTCCGGGTAATGAAAGAGCCGGGGGATTTAAAAATCCTGAATACAAAGATACTTTCGTTTTTCAGAACGATTTTAGCGCTTTGGTGCCGGATATTCCTCAAGGCGAGTTTGAAAAGAAAGGCTTATTTAAAGCGGTAAGTGAGAGAGGTTTTTGTAAAGTAATCTGTTTCTCGCCACGCCACGATCTTACCATTCCTGAAATGGAAGTGGAAGGAATTAAAAAGGTGGTTGATTTGTGGACAAAAGAATACGAGGAAATAGGTAAGTTGGATTATATCAACTATGTTCAGATTTTTGAGAACAAAGGTGATATAATGGGATGTAGTAATCCTCACCCTCATGGTCAGATTTGGGGACAGTATTCAGTGCCTGTTGAGCCAGCTAAAGAGCAAAAAATGCAAAAAGAGTATTTTGATGCCAATGGTAAAACACTTCTGGGCGACTATGTAGAAGAAGAATTAAAAGACAAAGAGCGTGTTTTGGTTGAAAACGATCACTTTGTGGCCTTAGTTCCTTTCTGGGCAACCTGGCCTTTTGAAGCTATGATCGTAAGTAAAAGAGCCGTTTCTAAATTGACAGATCTCACAGAAGATGAAAAAATGGCTTTGGCCGATGCCTATAAAAAGCTAACGGTAATGTACGATAATCTGTTTGAAGTATCATTCCCATATTCGGCTGGTATACATCAGGCGCCAACCGATGGCGAAGATCACCCTGAGTGGCATCTTCATATGCATTTTTATCCTCCATTGTTACGTTCTGCTACTGTGAAGAAATTTATGGTTGGATACGAAATGATGGCTAACGCACAACGCGATATTACAGCAGAGCAAGCTGCAGAACGTTTGCGAGCTTTGCCAACAACTCATTATAAATCAAAATAATCACATACTAAATTCAAATAATAAATTATGTCAACAATTAGTGAATTAATCGGTAAGATTAATGGTGGCGATAATGCTGCTTTTAAAGAGTTATACGGAGCTGAAAGTGATGTTTTAAAATCACAGGCTGAAAGATACGAGTCTTTAATGGGAACATTTAAAGACACATTTGGTAAGGATGATGTTATGTTATTTTCATCACCAGGACGTACCGAAATTGGTGGTAATCACACCGATCATAACTATGGTCGTGTATTAGCAGGTGCTGTTAACCTTGATAACATCGCAGTGGCAGCCGCCAATGGTACCGATATCATTAAAATTAAATCAGCAGGTTATCCGGAGTTCCAGGTTGATCTTTCTGATCTATCTATCGACGAATCACAATTCTATACTTCAGGATCTATTGTAAAAGGTATCAGTGCTCGTTTAAAAGAGCTGGGATACACAATTGGCGGTTTCGACGCTTGTATTGAAGGTCGTGTGCCAGCAGGTTCTGGTTTAAGTTCATCAGCTTCTTTTGAAGTGTTAATTGGTGCTATTATCAGTCACTTATTCAACGACGGTAAATTAGACGCTGTCGAGAATGCAATTGTAGGACAGTGGGCTGAAAATAATTTCTTTGGTAAGCCATGTGGATTGATGGATCAAACAGCTTGTTCGGTTGGTGGATTGATTACCATCGACTTTGAAGATCCGGCTAAACCAATTGTAAAAGCATTGGATTTTGATTTTGTATCAACTAACTATGCATTAGTAATTACTGATGTGGGTGGTGGTCATGATGATCCTGCTTCACAAGAAGAATACGCTTCGTTACCAACTGAAATGAAGTCGGTAGCAAAAGAATTAGGTAAAGAAGTTCTTCGTCAAACAACTTTGGAAGAAATTGTTGAGAAAATTCCTGAAATACGCACCAAAACAGGTGACCGTGCTATTTTACGTGCTTATCACTTCCAGGGAGATAACCAACGTGTAGTTGACCAGGTGGCTGCTTTGGAAAACAACGATTTTGATGCTTTCCTTAAAATGGTAGTTGAGTCAGGATATAGCTCATACATGTACAATCAAAATATCTATGATATCGTTCACAAAGATGAGCAGGTTGTTTCTTTAGGTTTAGCCTTGAGTGAAATGGTATTGAAAGGTAAAGGTGCATGGCGCGTTCACGGAGGTGGATTCGGGGGTACTATCCAGGCTTTCGTTCCTCAAGACTTGGTTGATACATATGTGAAAACATTAGAGCACGTTTACGGCGAAGGTAAATGTCATAAATTATTCATCCGTTCGAAAGGTTCGGTTAGAGTTGAATTGTAATCAGAACTAAAAAAATCGAATTATGACTAAAGCATCTGATGTTTTTAAATTGAAAAATGCCAATAATGTAGAAGTTACATTTATTGGACGTGGTGGACAAATTACAGGTATTACCGTACCCGATAAGGACGGTAATATGGATGATGTGGTTATTGGATATCAAAGTGTAGAAGAAGCATTGGCCGGCGACGGATATTTCGGAGCACTTTGTGGACGTTTCTCAAACCGCATCGTAAAAGGTCAGTTCAGCCTTGATGGTGTTGATTATCAGTTGGAGTGTAACAATACTCCTAACCATTTACATGGTGGATCTGATGGTTTTAATAACCGTGTATGGGATGTGACTCCATATGAAGAATCACGTTTTGCACAAGCATATAAATTAACTTTAGTAAGTCCTGATGGAGATCAGGGATATCCGGGTGAAGTTAAGGTTGAGGTTATTTATGGCCTGACTGACGAAAATGAAATGGTGATTGAATATGTTGCTGAAACATCTAAAGCAACTATTATTAATTTAACCAGCCATGCTTATTTTAACTTAAAAGGAGCAGGAAAAGGTACTGTTGAAGATCATCAGTTAGAGCTAAATGCTTCAAAATATACTCCGCTATCTGCTGAATTAGGTACTGTTACCGGAGAAATTGCAGAGGTGAAAGGTACTCCAATGGATTTTGTTGACACAAAGGCTATTGGCGAAACGGTTAATACTGATGATGAGCAAGTGAAAATGGTAAATGGTATCGATCATAACTTCGTAATTGACGGTTATGATGGAATGTTGCGTTTAGCAGCTCGTTTATCTGATGAAGAAACCGGTCGTTGCATGGAAGTATTTACCGATCAACCGGGAATTCAGATTTACACAGGTGGACACTTTGATAGTTCTGAGACTGGTAAGTTGGGCAACCCAATTGAGAAATGGGCTGGTGTAGCTATGGAAACACAAATTTTCCCAGATTCACCAAATCAGGATCATTTTCCAAATGCTGTATTAAAACCGGGTGAGGTTTACAAACATACTTGTGTTTATAAATTTTCAATCCAATAAATAAAATCCTTAAATCATAATCATGAGCAAGAACAAGTATTTATTTCCATTGATAGTAATGGCCACATTATTTTTTATGTTTGGCTTTATTACTACAATGAACAATTCAACCATTGCCTTTTTTAAAGATGCATTTGGTTTGAATGATGTGCAAAAACAGTTTCTTAATACATTCTTTTACGGAACTTATGCACTTTCTATTCCTGTTGGTTTTTTAATCAATAAAATCGGTTATCGTTTTTCAATTTTTACCGGTTTAGGATTAATTGCTTTAGGTTTCTTTGCCAGTATTCCAGGGGTTGCTTTTGGATACTACGGATTCCTTAGTGCGGTATCTATTTTTGCGGTAGGAGTTGTAATTCTTCAGGTTGCCGCAGCGCCATATGTGGTTGCTTTAGGCCCCAAAGAAAGCTCGGCAAGTCGTTTAACACTAACCAATGCGTTAAACTCAGTAGCTACAGTAATTGCACCTATTTTTGTTTCTTTATTATTAGTGGTGCCTGAACTTGGGGAAGGCGAAACTCTTGAGAATACAGTAATACAAGGTATTGTAAAATGGCCATATATCAGTATTGGTTTGATTACAGCCGCTATTCTTGTTATTATGTTCTTCCTGAAATTACCTAATATTAAAGATGAACAAGAAAAAGCTGAGGCTGAAGGAGTTGTTAAGCATAAATCAAGTGCCTTTAAATACACTCACGTATGGTTAGGTTCATTGGCCATCTTTGTATATATGGGTATTGAAATTGGTATTCCTAGTTTCTTCGAAGATTTTGCTTCAGAGAAAGGAATTACAGGTATTAACTCAGTTGATATGTTGAAGTATTACTGGGGTGGTCTTATGGTTGGCCGTGTTTTAGGTATCTTCATTCTACAGAAATTTAAAGCAAGTACCATTCTTACAGCCTGTGCTATAGGTGGAGCTGCAATGTTAGGTGGAGCCATTGTAATGGATGGAAATATCGCAATGTGGTTGTTCCTGGGTACTGGTTTATTTCACTCAATTATGTGGCCTGTAATTTATAGTTTGGCTTTAGAAGATTTAGGACCTCATGCCGATGTAGCTTCTGGTATAATTGCTACTTCAGTAATTGGTGCTGCTATTTTAATGCCTATTATGGGTGGTATTCAAACTATGGCTGGCGTTATTGCTGCTGTTAGTGCCTTGTTTGTTTACTATTTATATCTTGTATTCTTTGCAACCAAAGGATCAAAAATCAGATAATCAACACAACTGATTATATTTTAAGGAGGGCTGTCGTTTGGCAGCCCTCTTTTTATTTGAATATATTATAAGTTTGGTTTCCAAAAAAGAGAAAACGGTTGATACCTCGCCAAAAATATCAACCACTTATTAACTTAAACCTTTTGTCTACAGCTAAAACAGGGGAGTAATATGGAAGATAATTTAGTATTAACCCGTATTTTGGAATTTTTTGCATCTTCAAAATACTATTAAGAGAGTAAACAAATCAACCATATCTAATAAAGATTTTAACTACCTATGATATTGATTTTTATTTATTTTTGAAAAAGATAATCCTTACAAAATGAATAAAAATCTAACTAATCCTGTTTCAAAGCCACGCATTGTGGTGGTTGACGCATTGCGAGGTCTGGCACTTACCGGAATACTTTTGCTTCATGCACTTGAGCATTTCGACTTTTATTGGCCTGCACAGTATAATCCTATCATTTTGACTGGAGCAGATAAAGTGATTCATGATGTAATATTCTTTTTATTTGCCGGTAAATCATATGCCATATTCTCTGTATTATTTGGATTCAGCTTTTTTATTCAAATGCAAGGGCAGGAGAGAAGAGGTATTGATTTTAGAGGGAGGTTTGTTTGGCGCCTGGTAATTCTTTTAGTATTAGGTTATTTGCATCGCTTAGTTTATACGGGCGATATTCTGATGATTTATGCTATTATGGGGCTGCCTTTAATATTCTTTTATAAAGTACCAACCAAATATTTAATTACGGTGGCTGCAATACTGCTATTACACATTACCCGTATTTATGAGCTGGTTTATAGCTTTATTAATCCTGATTTTGTAATTCAGCGCGATTGGGGTGATTGGGGTACGGCATTTCAAACGTTTTGTAATGGATCATTCTTTGATGTATTGAAGCATAATTCAGCATCCGGTTTTATAACTGTTGTAAAGTGGACGGTGGCATCGGCACGAGTTTACCAGTTGTTTGGTTTATTTGTGGTAGGTATGATACTGGGACGAATCGGTTTTTTTGAGAAATCTACTAAAAATAAAAGGCCGCTTTGGACAATGTTGAGTGGGGGTGTAATAGTAATGATTGTTTTTCTGTTAATCAGTCGCTTTTTACCTGTAATTATTGAAACGAATGACACTCAAAAGTCATTAATTATTGAGCTGGCGGGTATTTTTACCAATTTATCGATATTAACAATCTGGATCAGTGGTTTTATGCTTTTGTATTACCGGTTTGAAAAGGCAGGAATATTCACTGCACTATCTCAATACGGACGAATGAGTTTAACCAGTTATGTTATGCAGCCATTAATTGGAGTCCCCTTGTTTTATGGTTATGGACTTGCTCTTTATCAATACCTGGGTAATACGTTGAGTTTTTTGTATGCAGCCTTGTTTTGGGTGTTTCAGATGTGGTTTTGTCAGGTATGGTTTAAGAAATATAAGTATGGTCCGCTTGAATGGTTATGGCGTGCCTTAACCTACTTTAATTTCAGATTGTCTAACAAAAAGATCTGATCATAGAAAAATGATATAGCGAAGAATCCATGCGCTTTAGTTTGTTTTAAAAAACGAAATTAATTCATTCAGTTTCTTAGACTGATGCATTAGTTGTTCTGCGCTGGCTGACATCTCCTGACTATTGGCACTTGTTTCTTGTGTTATGTTATTTAACTCAGCAAGAGCGCTTGAAATCTGATCCATAGAATGTTTCTGTTCTAAAGCACCAGTATTAATTTCATCAACCAAGGTGGCAGTATTTAGTATTTCAGGAGCCATGTTATTTAGTGAGTCTGAAGCTTCAGTACCCATTTGTAAAGCTGATGATGAGAGGGTATGAATGATACCCGAAAAATGATTGCTGTTTTGAGCCAGGTTGCGCACTTCATGGGCTACTACGGCAAAACCTCTTCCATGATCTCCAGCCCTGGCAGCTTCTACAGCCGCATTTAATGAAAGTATTTTGGTTTGTTCGCTCAGGTCGTTAATCTTGTTGATATTACTTAAGATATTATTGATTGAAATTTTGGTCTCCTCCGATTTCTTTATGTTGTCGTTAATCTTTTTAGCAGCATCAGTAGAAATCTGCTTTGCCTTACCTGCATGGTCGCTGCTTAGTTTAATTATTGCATGTGCTTCTTCCAGCGAACTGCCTATTTCCTCTGTTGCGGCAGCCTGAGTATTGGTTCCGTTTGCCAATAGTTGAGATGTGTGACTAAGCTGTGAACTATGACTAACCACCTCCTGCGAAACGTTTTTTACTTCCTGTATAATATTATTAAGCGATTCAGAAACTTCCTGTATGCTTCGTGATATTTTGCCTAATTCAGTGTTATCCTTTAATAGTTTGTCATCAATAACAATATTCAAATCTCCCTGAGAGAAGTTATGTATTATTTGTTCTACTTCACCAAATGGCTTCTTAATAAGTTTTACCAAAAATAGGAAAGATGCGAATAAGCCACCTAATGCCGGAATAAATAATAAGTAATTGAAAGATAGTGCAAAGGCAAAAGCACTATATGCCATAATTAGTAGGCTGGGCATAAAGGTTAATGCAATCTTCCAGATTACAGAACCTTTTCCGATTCGGTGGGTAACCACAATATATCCAACAGCACTTATTGATAAAAGAATTAAATAAATTTCATACTTATTCAATGAATTGTAAAACGATAGTAGGTTTGGCATCTTATTTCAACTGTAAGGTTTGTATTTGAATTTATTTAAGAATATAAATAATACTAAAGATGAGAAAATATTATGAAAAACCAACTAAGATAGTTAATGATTATGATTACGAAATGCGAATAAATACGTATTGAGTAAAAATAACTGTTAGTTGTACCAATAATTTGGTTGTATGTTGAGATATGAGTTGAGTAAATGGAATATGATATTTGTACTTTTCTTCGTTTGCACTTAAAAAGCAATTTTTTGTAGAAAGCTGCTAAAGTGCTGACATTGCCATATTTTATTTTTAATTTAGAGAGACATAAAGGATTTTAAAGACTTGATAATATTTCATGAATACCAAACCCCTGACATTTCAAAAATGGCTGGAGGCTGCCTACAAAGAATTTGCCTGTTATGGACCAGACTTTAGCCTAAAAGCTCTTTCCGGTAAAGCTGGTCTCCCGCGTGCCACTTTTTATTATCATTTTAATAATAAAGAGCACCTTACAGAAGAGTTATTGGTTTATCATTGCAAAGTGGCTGAGCAATTTAGTAATGAACTAAAAAGAGAAGTATCTGAATTAATCCCTGATTTGTATGAAGTTATGTTTCGTTATAAATTAAATGTCAGGTTTCACCAGCAATTGCTTCGAAACAATCATGTTGAAGCTTTTCAGAATGTTTATACGAGAATAAATACCTGTTCAATCGAGATTTTACTTCCTTTTATTCGTAAATATTTTAATTCGGATAAGTCAAATGTGGATCTTATTGAATTTTTTAATACGCTAACAGGTGCCTGGTATGCAAGGATCAACTTTAAGAATTGCACTGTTGAGTATATGTGTAATCTGGCCATTGAGATTATGGAGCATACCTTGGGTTTATACAATCATCCCAAAGTTAAGAGTCTTTGATTTAGCCAAATTATACTGTATTCACAGTAAAACCTGACACCCCTGTCTAAGTTTCTTCTTTTCGTTATCAGTACTTTTGATTAGTACATGCTTAAGCTGTGATTGATAGCAATAATCAAATTCAAATCTTATAAAATGAAAAACCTTTTCCTACTTACCTTAATGGTATCAGTATTGTTGACAGGGTGTAAGTTTAGCAATGATTCATTAACCCCCGAAGAAGCTAAACAAATTGCCAAAGAAGCCTATATTTATGCATACCCCATGCTGGAGCATTATAAAATGATGTTTGCCATGGCTATGTATCCCGAGTCAGGTGCTTATAACGCTGCGTTTAATATTTTAGTTAATAACAGTACATTAAATGGTCCGCAGGATACTATTATAGTCAGGCCCAATAACGATACATTTTACTCGGCTGTTTGGTTCGATCTGTCTGTGCAGCCACAGATATTATCAGTCCCCGAGATTACCGATGGAAGATATTATTCCTTTCAGATAATTGATATGTATACTTACAATATCGATTATGTGGGTTCGCGTAAAACGGGCAATGGTGCCGGCAAATATATGTTTACCGGTCCGGATTGGGAAGGAGAGGTGCCTGAGGGTATTGATAAGGTCGTACCATCGGAAGGAAATTACCTGCTAGCTTTAGGACGTACGCAGGTGTTTGGTCCTGATGATATAGAGCAGGCGCAGGCGGTGATGAATGGTTATCAGGTTGAATCATTGGGGCAATATATAGGGCAGGATATGCAGATAATGGCATCACCGTTATTGAATCTTCCACCCTACAATCCGCAGAAGGCTAATGACGAAAATTTTATAGGATACTTCAATGCCTTAATGGCAATGGGTAAGATTCATCCATCAGAAAAGGATATGTTTGAACGTTTTGCTAAAATTGGTGTTAAGCCCGGAAAACCATATAATCCGGAAGACTACGATCCGGAGATTATTAAGGCGGTGCAAGAGGGAATTGAGTCAGGAAGAAAAAAGTTTATGGAAGCATCAGCAAGTTTGGGAGAACGAAAAAATCAATGGCAATTGGTGGCCGGAGCTTTTGGAACTCGAAAAGCCATGGAAGGTAAATACCTGACCAGAGCCTCTGCTGCTTACTTTGGTTTGTGGGGCAATGATTTGGAAGAGGCTTTTTATCCCGAATCGACTTTTGATGCTGATGGTGATGAACTGGATGGTTCAAAGCATAATTATATCCTGCATTTTGACGAAGATGAACTTCCGCCGGCAAAATCTTTTTGGTCGTTAACCATGTATAAACTGCCTGAGCAATTGTTGATTGAAAATGAAATTAACCGCTATATAATTGGCAGTGCTACCAAAGGCTTGCAATACAATTCCGATGGGTCGTTGGATATTTATATTCAAAAAGAGAATCCGGGGGAGGATAAAATATCAAACTGGTTACCTGCCAACGATGGATTGTTTTCATTGCAGACTAGAATATACTGGCCGGAACCCAATGCTCTGAATCCTTTGTATGCTATGCCTGCAATTCAGAAAAAATAAATTACAGTAGTCTATATTATATACCTTAAACAATAGAAAAATGAAAAAGCTATTAATTTTATTAGTGTTGACATTGGCTGTTTCGGGCCTGAAAGCGCAAACAAGTAAAGCAGAAGTAGATTATATCCAGTCTATTTTTGGAATGGAGAAAAAAGCCCTGATAGCCGAAGTGGTAAAACCCGACGAAGCCAAACAAACCGCCTTCTGGACTATTTATGACGAATATGAAGGAAAAAGAAAAGAATTGGGGCAAAAGCGTTTTGAGTTACTTGAATCTTATGGTGATGATATCAGCAATCTTACCGATGAAAAAGCTGCCTCATTATTGAAAGAAATGGCAACATTAATAAAGCAAAACGATAAGTTGTTGGCAAGCTATGTAAAAAAGGTGAGTAAGTCGGTAGGTCCGGTGGTGGCACTACAGTTTCATCAGGTGGAGATGTATGTGCTAAGTGAGCTAAGAGTTTCATTGGCCAGTGGCTTGCCTTTTCCTGAAGTGAAAAGATAAACTTATACATTAAGACTAAACTCTAAAAACAGATTTGCTCCTAAAATATCAGGTGGAGCGAATCTGTTTTTTTATGAACTAATATTAATATCAGGAGCTTTTATGCCTGGATGGTTATATAAAAACTCAGAGCTGTCCTAAACATTTTGAGTTTATTGGCGCTTCGCCCAAACCCGACTTCATTTCTTATCTTGATACAAGAAACGAAGCAAAGAAAATCAAGGCTGCACCCACTTCTCTCAAAAAACTACGGCTATTTGATTGAAATCGTTTAAACTCACTACGTTCAAACAAAAACGATTTTTAATCATCAAACTAACCTTGTTTTTTGGTTCACTGGCTGAGGCCTATCTAAAATGCATCTTACAGTAGGACTCTATTTTATTATCTAGGACAGATGTGATAAAAACTAATTGTTTGATGCATCTTATAAATAATGATTTTAAACTATAATCTGTGTATTTTAGACTTTATTACCAACGTTATTAATCATCTATCCCCTAAATGATGAAAACAAAAAGTAAGAAATATCAAAAATGGCTTACTACTGCCTATAAAGAATTTGCCTGTAACGGTCCTGATTTTAGTTTAAATGCATTAGCTGCTAAAGCAAAGTTACCCCGGGCAACCCTTTATTATCATTTCGACGATAAAGAGCATCTGTTAGCGGAGCTTGTTAAGCATCATAAGAGTATCATTGAAGTATACCATAACGACATCAGTAACAATGTAAAGGTGCTCATTCCTGATTTGTACAAAGTGATGTTTAAATATAAAGATGCATTGTTGTTTCATTATCAGCTATTGAAGAATTGCCACATAAAGCAGTTTTGTGAACTGTACAGGGGTAGTAATGAGCGATCATTGATTATTCTACTTCCATTAATTAAAGAGCAGTTTTATTCTGATAAATCAGACAGAGAGATAATACAGTTTTACCACACGCTAACCGACACATGGTATACACGCCTTGATGTTAATAATCTTTCGGTTGAATCAATGGTAGCTTTAGCAATGGAGATTCTGGAAAGTACCCTGGGATTATATCAAGGTAATAAAGTGCTGTGTAATTAAAGGTAGTTGAAAATTTCCTAAATATTTCTGTATCCCTTATATAGAGAGCTATGTAGGTGTAAATCCTGACAGTGTTGTTCATGTTTTAGTGGTTTGTATTGGTTAAATTTGAATGAATCGTACAAGTTGGCAGGCATAAAGTCCATTAATATGTATGTATTGAGTGATTTTGGCTATAGTTTAATTAGCAGTGCTAACCTTTGAAAAAATCAGATTAACCAATTTAACTAACATGAAAAACAAATTTTTAGTAGGCACAGGATTCATACTGATGCTCGCCATTGTATCATGCACACAGGTTCAAAAGAGCGCCATGCAAGATGCCGGCAATGCTATTCCCTATCCAAACAAGGAATGGAAAGGCGTACAGGGGAAAACCCTTACCGATTCAAAGCCCTATTTTATTGGGCAACCCAGTGCGCCCGAGGATGCTCCTAATGTACTGGTTGTTATGCTCGATGATGCCGGTTATTCCAATGCATCATCGTATGGTGGCGTTATGAAGACCCCTACTTTCGACCGTATAGGTGATGAGGGAATACGCTACACCCATATGTCGGTAGCAGCAGTTTGTTCCCCAACCCGAGGTTCTCTGCTTACCGGTTATAATATCCACCAGATTGGAACAGGGATCATTTCCGAGTTTGCCACCGGTTATCCGGGCTACAATTCACAAATTGATTACACCACCCCTTCTATAGCCAAAATTTTAACTGAAAATGGATATGCCACTGCAGCCTTTGGTAAATGGCACAATACGCCTATGGAAGAAGCTTCTCCGGCTGGTCCCTTTGAAAGTTGGCCAACAGGTGTATGGGGTTTTGAATATTTCTGGGGCTTTTTAGGCGGTGAAACCAACCAGTTTCATCCTTTGTTGTATGAAAATACTACGGCTATTGAAACCCCAAAAACCAATGCCGATGGATCTCAATTCCACCTGTCACATGGCATGGCCGATCAGGCCATTAAATGGTTAGATAACTGGAAAGGCTTGCGCGATGATCCGTTCTTTATGTACTATACACCGGGTGCCGTTCATGCACCTATACAGGTTCCTGAAGAATGGCGTGATAAGTACAAAGGGCAATTTGATGAGGGCTGGCATGCTTATAGAGCGCAGCAATTTGAACGTCAGAAAAAAATGGGCCTGGTGCCCGAAGATGCTGAGATGGTTGATTGGCCGGAAAGTATTCCGGAATGGGATTCTTTTAGCGAAGAAGGCAAAAAATATCTTGCCCGTCAAATGGAAGTAAATGCGGCCTTTTTAGAGCATGTCGATTTTCATGTAGGAAGGGTTATTAGCCACCTGGAAGAAATGGGCGAACTGGATAACACGCTTGTTGTTTATTTAACTGCCGATAATGGATGTACGGCTGAAGGTAGCCCAACTGGAACCTTCTCAGAGCTTTTAATGCAGAACGGATTTCCACCACTTACTATGGATCAGCAGCTAGAAAAATTGGAAGAATTCGGAGGACTGGAAGCTTGGGGAGGCCCACATATGGCCAACCACTATTCTGTAGCATGGGCCTATGCGTCATCAACTCCGTTCCAGTGGACCAAACAAATGGCATCGCACTTTGGAGGAACCATGTCGGCTACAGCCATACGTTATCCCAAAGCAATCAAGGCCAAAGGCGAGTGGCGCCGTCAGTTTCAGAATATAACCGACCTGGTACCCACCATACTTGAAGTTACCGGTGTACCTGCACCTGACTATGTAAATGGGCAAAAACGCATTGAGTATCCCGGTAGATCACTGACCTATGCCTGGAACAATGCCGATGCTAAAACCAATCATCCCACTCAGTATTTTGAAATGCTCGGATTTGTAGGCTTGTATCACGAAGGTTGGACACTTTGCGGAAAACCTTATCGAATTCCCTGGTCGGTTGATCCGGCAGCGATGGCTAATTTCGACCCTCTGAAAACCGAATGGGAATTGTATAATATCGATGAAGACCCCATACAGCAAGTAAACGTAGCCGATCAGTATCCTGAAAAAGTCAAAGAACTGGAAAAACTTTTCTGGGAAGAGGCCGAAAAATATGATGTTTATCCTGTGGGTGGTTCATTAGGCAGACCGTTGCAGCCTGAATCGAATCCACAAAGGGAAGCTAAGAAACACTGGGAATTAACACCTAATGTTTATCGAGTGCCGGAACTGGCCGGACCTGAGATTAAATCTACCAACTATAAAATTAATGCCTATATAACTGCCGATAAAACTACTCAAGGGGTAATTTATGCCGTGGGTGAGCACATTGGCGGTCAGGCTTTATTTATTAAAGATGGTAAACTACGCTACAGCTATTCAACGCTCGGTTTATACTGGCACGATTTTAAAGGCAACGTAAAAATCCCTTACGGCGATATAAAAATCACACTGAAACATACCATGAAAGAGCCAAAACTGAATGGCCCATCAACCGTTGAGCTCTTCATTAACGATGAAAAAGTAGGTGAAATGGATATTAAGGCGACAGTATATGGTTCTTATACTGCTCATGAAACTTTTGATATTGGACGTGATGAAGGCATGCCGGTGAACGAAGAATATGAGCATCTTGGCAAATTTAAGTTTACCGAAGGGCAATTGCATAAAGTGGTATTTGATATTAATTGATCCTGATGATCAGAACGTAAATGCAGCTGAGTACAGCGGTATTGACTAGTAGCAGGTTGGGTCACAAATGAACTTAAAACCACTCATAAAACTCATATTCGATGCACGCTTGGATAAGAGCATCGAGTTGGTGTGACCCATCCTATTTTTTAGTACTTGATTGACGTTGATACGCCTGTGATCATTGGTGGCAGAGCAAGCTTCAACGAATTCAAAGAAGATAAATTATGAGAACAATTCAAAGGAGACAAATTATGAGAACGATGAATGTGGCCTTACTAAGTATCTTCCTAACATGGGGCTTGTTATTGCCCTGCGCAGGACAAGACGCTGAGCTACCCGCAGTGTTTAGCGACGGCGCCGATGCCAGGTACGATCGTGTTGACAATGTGCACCAGGTACGATTCGTCGAAATCTTCCTTATCGGCCGTAAGGCAGACACAGGGGACGTAGTTGCTGCCGTCTACAACACCATGTACACCACTCAGGGCATACCGAAGTCGAAGGACACTTCCCCGCAAGCGCTGCTCGAGGGCATCAATTTCGACCAGATTCAGAAGCAATACGGTGTACTCGGTGCGTCTTTAAACGGCCCGAAACTCTGCCTGCCCGATTGGGTGGAAATCGATGTCGGGGCCGAAAGGGATTTCGATGGTCTTGCAGCCGTGTGGTGCGCCCAACTGAACATGGGCAAAAACACCAGCGTGGGAGATATCGCGACCTATAAGCCCGTGACGATTGCCCGAAACAGTGGCTTGGGTTGGAACAAGGGCACGACCGTGATACTCCTGGACGATGCTGAAGGCAACACCTGGGTTATGAAAGGGTTCGAGTTGGGCCTCGAACCGGAATATACGTATGATGAATTCCTGGCCGCCTTGCCAGGAATTTACAAGAAGCTTCCGGAGGGATGGAAGGTTCGGGTAAAGACGCTGGAGAAGGATCTGATTGAGAAGCCGGAAGGTGGAGTTGCCACCATCATGAAGGACGAGTTCTTCAATGTTTATGACAAGACCGGACCAGGTATGACCAACTACAAACCCTAGTCATCCGACATTGGTCGTGATGAAGGTCTGCCGGTGAACGAAGAATATGAGCATCTTGGCAAATTTAAGTTTACCGAAGGGCAATTACATAAAGTGGTATTTGATATTAATTGATTCTGATGAATAGGAAGTCAATACAGCTGATTACAGCATTATTGAATAAGCTATAAAATAGAAAAATCCTTTTTACAAATTAAAAGCCTCACCTGTGTGTTGATATGCACGGGTGAGGCTTGATTTATTATTTCAAATAATGAAAAAGAAATTATTCTACGATATCGTCTTTTTTAATGCTTATTCTTCGCTTAACCTTACTGTTACTATCCGTTATAATCTGATCCACTTTTCGGGCAAAGTCACCAAAATTTTCTTCATCAATCTGTTGCAGGGTATGTAAGTAACCAATTAATTGATCGTTAATGATTTTAATAACCTGGCGTTTTAAGGTAGAAGCATTTTCGTAAGTACCTTCATTCGCTTTGTCTTCTTTATGCTCGATAAAGGTAGTATTGAAATTATTTTGCGATTGTTCAAAGGCTTCGAAACTGGCCACTCCTCCCGAAATGGCTTGAAGAGCCTGCTGCATTTTATCCGATTTCATATCGTTGATAAAAGAGTTAAACATGGATGACTCCGAGGCATAACTTACATGGATAACTTCCAGTCCGTATTTATCCAGAATAGCTTGTATTTGCAAGGCCGGTTCGCTGATAGCCGGATCGGGGTGATGTGTGTTGCCCGAAATAAGGTGGTAAAAATTACGATATTGAGTGTCTCTATCGTTGTCTTTTTCTTCTAATAGCGATTTAGACTTACTTCTCTTAATGGCTTCGTTCAGATTTATTGAAACATTAATGAGGTTTTTGATAATTGTTACCATGTGCGGATGTTCACTTAATTTTGGATTTTTCTGATACAAATCAATAATACCGCTTCAAACATTGTCGGTGTCGGTTGTGCGGGTGCTGCTGTTGATTTTTTCCATTGTACAAGGGTTTTAAAAAATAATTTAGTTCTAAAAGTTATTCAATATGTTCACTAATATACTAATTTAATTTTAATATAATGATAATAATAATAGTTTTAAATAGTTAACAAATCTTTATTTGATTGTTTGTAAATATATTGGTAGATAGTGTTATAGGTGGAATTAAGTAGATGTTACATATTAAACGTTATAATATTTTATCATATAATTTAATGTTGGCGTAATATCTGTTGTATGCTATAAGAAATGAAATAATACCACTGTTTGCAGGTGTCGGTAAGCTACCATATTAAGGGTTGAACTCATGCAGGTGGGTGCAAGGCTTACCCAAAGGCAAAAAAATGCCTTGCACGCTTGGGTAAGCCTTGTCTAAGGTTAAAAAAGTGGGTTGAACAAAGCTGCAAGCGTTTCTTTTAGTTCCGGGGAAGCCTTGAAGGTATGTGCAAGCCTTCCCTGAGTTAGTTGGGAGGCTTGAAGGTTTGTGCACGTCGTTTTTTGGAGTTTTTTGGAGCCTTGCGCAAGCGTGCAAGCCTTGCCAACAAAAAAAGTTGCTGTTGCACAGGTGTGCAAGGGGGGTAAAAGAGACCGAAGACTGAAGACCGAAACGAAACGAGTGCATAATGTTTAAAAGCCATTAGCTAACAGCTGTTAGCCATTAACATGACATAAGTTGTCTCGATACTCTGTAATCACTACTATCTACTGACTACTGACTATGTCAGTCCGAAGTCCGAAGGGAGTGCATAGTTATAAGTGCATAGTGCGCCTTCGACAGGCTCAGGCGGCATTGCTTCTGGTTTCTAATATCTATGCTATGAAACCTACAGAAACCAATAGCTTTTTTGGAACTTTTGTATTGGTAGACGTTAGAAAAACTCCGGAGGAGTTCAATATGAATAGCCCCGGGTGATTGAGCTTCCTGAGCAGCACTGAGCCTGTCGAAGTGTGTCGAAGGAGCGAATGAACCCGGGGATTTGATGAAAAAAAGCCTGCCGCACTCACAAAACTGGTTTGATTCGCTGCTTTATCTGCGGCAGTGTTGGAGGTGTTAGCCATTATTCATTTATTTAAGCTCAATTGTCTGACTTCAATAATACATAATTGAATAAGTTATTAAGTAACAGTGGTGGTATGCTTTGGAATGACTGGCCATTGATATCAATAATCATTAAATTGTAAAAAAAAGGACAAATAATTCGTTTAATTATTTAATTATGTCGTCTACATCTTATATTTTGCGACGATTTTTTAAAGAGAAAATATAAAATTATGAGTGATCAGATCGAAAGGGCTTTCAGAGAGGAAGTAGAGCTGAAATATGAGCTTTATAATAGTTTGTTTCTGACTCTTCCTTTAGATGCCGTTCAGCAAACCGGCCTGTTGTTGCCATTGTTGAATGATGCTTGCCAAAAAGGTTTGGCAGAGGGTTTGTCACCCGCAACCATTATCAGAAATTTCTTTGCAGAACATAAACCCGGTTTTACCGAAGAAGATCAGGTGAAGTTTTTATTTAAGGTGATACAATATGTCGAACGTCAGATTGTATTGATTGACGCCTTGGAAGAAGCAGCCTACAAAAAAATTCACCGTATTGGTAAACACTGGCAACGTATTAAAGACAAAGTACAGCGTAAGAGTTTAGAAGATCAGCTGGAAAAAGTATTGGAATCGTTTGCTATACGGGTAGTGCTAACGGCTCACCCAACACAGTTCTATCCGGGTAAGGTGCTGGCTATCTCAACCGATTTAATGGATGCCATTAGAAAAGGTGATGTGGCTTATGTGCGCGATTTGTTGCAGCAGCTTGGACAAACACCTTTCTTCCGTAAACAAAAACCAACTGCTTACGACGAGGCTCATGCCTTGATATGGTACCTGAGCAATATCTTTTATCCGGCCATTGGTGAGATTATGGACAATATCTCCAAAACACTGGCCGATCATCATCAGATGGGCAAATTAATTGCCATGGGATTCTGGCCTGGTGGCGACCGCGATGGTAATCCATTTGTAACGGTTGATACCACTATCAAAGTTGCCAAGCGCTTAAGAGCCGCTGTTACTTCGTGTTACTACGAAGATTTAAAACTGCTGAAGCGCCGCTTAAGCTTTCCGGGTATTTATGAGCTGATGAATGAGCTGGATGTAATGTTCACTGATGAGTTGTCGAACTCAAGCGGTGAAAAAAATATCGATTTAAATACTTTAATTGCCAAACTCGAAGAGATTGAGACTATGTTAACAGATAGTTACGAAGGTCTCTTTCTTGATCAATTACAATCGTTCCGCAGAAAAATAAACCTATTCGGTTTTTACTTTGCCAGTATCGATATTCGTCAGGATAGCCGTATTATTCACAAGGCATTTGATGCTTTGGTGGAGAAAAATCCAGGGTTGCTTCCTGCTGATTTCGATAGTATGGATGCGCAACAAAAACTCGATGTTTTGCTTTCGTTAAATGCTGATGTGGAAATAGAGGGTATGGAAGATCCGGTGGTTCAGGATACGCTTCGTTCGTTTGGAGTGATGAAGACCATTCAGGAACAAAACGGAGAAACAGGTGCTCATCGATATATTATTTCTAACTGCCGTGGTCCATTGGATATGGCTCGTGTTATGGCAATGGCTAAAATGTGTGGCTGGAAGAGCGATGAGGTATCGGTTGATATCGTGCCACTTTTCGAAACTATTGATGATTTAGAAGGAGCAGGTACTTCCATGACTACCATCTATAATCATCCAATATATAAAGCGCATCTGCAGCGCCGGAAGAAACTTCAAACCGTAATGCTTGGTTTCTCTGATGGAACCAAAGATGGTGGTTACTTAACTGCCAACTGGTCTATTTATCGTGCCAAAGAAGATATTACCGAAGTTTCGCGTAATGCCGATGTTGAGGTAATGTTTTTTGATGGTCGTGGAGGACCTCCGGCTCGCGGTGGAGGTAATTCTCATCTTTTCTATTCAGCCATGGGTAAAAAAGTGGAGAATAAGCAAATTCAAATGACCGTTCAGGGGCAAACCATCAGCTCGCACTACGGTATTAAGCAGGCGGCTATCAATAACCTGGGACACTTATTGTCGGCAGGTATGGAGAATAATCTGTTCAATCATCAGGCCGCTGAACTGGATGATAAGCAGCGTGCTTTATTTGAGCAATTATCGTCGGATAGTTACAATAAGTACGAGTCGTTGAAGCAAAACGATTTGTTTATGCCTTTCCTCGAAGAGCGCAGTACACTTAAGTATTATGGCTTGGCTAACATAGGTAGTCGTCCTTCTAAGCGCGGAAAAGACTCGAAGTTAAATTTCGATGATTTAAGAGCCATTCCGTTTGTGGGAGCCTGGAGTCAGTTGAAGCTGAATGTACCTGGTTTCTATGGTTTAGGAACAGCGCTAAAAGCACAACAAGATGCCGGTAACTGGGATGCTTGTGTAGATTTATATAACACATCGGTGTTCTTTAAAGCATTGGTTGCAAATAGTATGCAGAGTATGAGTAAGTCAAACTTTGCATTAACTCAGTATATGTCTGAAGACCCTAAGTTTGGTGAGTTCTGGAAACTAATTCACGATGAGTTCGAACTGACTAAAAAAATGGTGTTGAAGATTTCGGGATACAACGAATTTTTGGAAGACAGTGCCCGTAGCCGCATGAGTATTAGTTTGCGCGAGCGTATTGTACTACCATTATTGACTATTCAGCAGCATGCCTTAATTCAGGTGGACAAGAAGAGTCAGGAAGGTGATGATAAATTTAAGGATAAATATGAAAAAATGGTGATCCGCTCATTGTTTGGTAATATTAATGCCAGCCGTAATTCGGTTTGATCATATTTTAACTAATCATACAATGCAGCCCCGGTTTTTATCGGGGCTGTTTTTGTTTTGTAGTAAGTTGTTGCGTACTATCATTTATATTCGACGAAGTTGCAAACTTAACCGAGCGATGGGAATCAAAAAGTAGTTGTAGGCTATTATTTACATTCAACAAAGCTTCAAACTTCGCCAAGCTGGCTATGCTTGAATCAGCAACCGCTACTTCAAAAATCTTAATTTGTGAATCAAAATTTTATTGTAATCTGAATCTCAAAATTTAAATCCAATTCAGGTAATTAATATATTTAGGCATTGATTTTGTTAAATTCCGCATAAAAATATACTCGACAATGCTAAAAAGACTATTCCTGAACGATCGCTTTATTCTTACCCTTATAATTATCAATGTCTTCTTTCTTTTTGCTGAAGGTTATCAGGATCACAATCATGGAATATGGTATCTTACTTTTTTGGATAATCTTATTACCATTCTGTTTATTGCAGAAGCAGGGGTGAAGATTTCGACCTGGGGAAGCAAATATTACTTTAAAAGTAAATGGAACCGTTTTGATTTTACGCTGGTGTTATTGTCGTTGCCGGCACTTATTACTTACCTGTTTAAGGTTGAGTCTTTTGATGTGAGTTACCTGCTGGTTTTTCGTATCTTAAGGGTTTTTAAATCATTCCGTTTCTTTCAGTTTATTCCCAATGTAAACACCTTAATGAGTGATGTTAAACGGGCTATGAAAGCATCTGTTTTTGTGTTGTTGGGCTTTATCATCTTTATTATTGTAACCGGTATATTATCGCATTATATTTTTGGACCAAGTGGCTCCGATATGTTTTCAAGTCCCATGAAATCATTGTATTCAACTTTTAAGGTATTTACCATTGAAGGCTGGTTTGAAATACCGGAAGAAATTATAGAACATTACGGAGCTGTTGAATCTTTCTTTACTTATCTGTATTTTATAGTTATTGTTCTGTTAGGAGGTATTTTAGGTTTGTCGCTGATCACATCTATTTTTGTTGATTCGATGGTGAGTGATAATAACGATGCTTTGGAACAGAAAGTGGTTAACCTGGAATCGAAGATTGATGTTTTACTCGATGAAATTCGAACATTAAAAAAGTAGAATGAAAGCCATCACCTACTTAAAATATGGAAATCCGGAAGTTTTGGAATACAGCGAAATTGCCAAACCAAAACTAAAACCTAATGAAGTATTAATAAAGGTGCAGGCTGCGTCTGTTAATTCGCGCGATTGGGATATGTTAATCGGGCACCCCTATGTTTATCGCCTGTTATTCGGACTTTTCAAACCCAGGTATAGAATTATAGGAACAGATATTTCCGGAATAATTGAAGAGACAGGTGACGAAGTGTCGGATTGGAAACCTGGAGATGTTGTATACGGAGCCAATCCTGATGGTGGTTATGGAGCTTTTGCTGAATTTATATCGTTGCCTTCGAATAAAATTGTTCGAAAGCCGAATGAAATGACAATGGAGGAGGCCGCTGCAATCCCCGAAGCCGGACTGCTGGCGTATCAGGCTTTGTATTTGAAACGGAAGATTCTACCAGGAGACAAAGTGTTGATTAATGGGGCAGGAGGAGGAGCAGGAACTTATGCTGTTCAAATGGCTAAAGGAATGGGGGCACTGGTAACTGCTGTAGATTCTGAAATAAAGGTGAGTGCAATTCGTCGTTTAGGTGCTGATGAGGTATTGAATTATCAGCAGATTGATTTTGCACAAAAGGAAGGAAAGTATGACCTTATTCTTGATTTTGTGGCTACTCGCACTTTCTTTCAGATTAGGAAAAAGTTAAATCCGAATGGTGTTTATATAGTTGTTGGTGGCAGTGTAACTAAGATTTTATCTTTAATGTTTTGGGCAGCATTATTGCCAAAATCACAAAGGAAGAAGTACAGCTTATTAGCTTACGAATTAAATGCTAATCACCTGAAAACAATTAATGAATTGTACACAGCTAAGATTATGAAACCCATAATTGATAAAGTCTTTGCTTTACAAGACGCATCATCAGCAATGGATTATTTTAATAGAGGTTCATTTGTTGGTAAAATTGTACTTAAAGTTCAATCCTAACACTCTTATTGAGATTTATTTCAATAATTACCTATCTTGTGCTTTGTAAATAATTATAAGAAATGAGTACAAGCAAAACCTCCCTGTCTGTAATAATCGCATCTATTATTGTAATCATAGCCGGAGTAATGGCAGCCAAATCAGTTATTCTACCTTTTGTATTGGCTGTTTTTATTAGTGTTATTTGCATGCAGCCAATAAGTTGGCTTGAGAAGCGAAAAGTTCCTTTCGGATTGGCTGTTTTTATTGTTCTCATGGTGGTGGCTATGATATTGATTTTATTGGGTGGCATAATTGGGCGTTCGCTTAATAACTTCATGAAAGATGTACCTAAGTATGAAGAAAATCTAAGAAGTATGTTTACTTCGATTATTGATAGCCTAAATGCCATTGGTGCAGATATTGATTCTACTCAGTTAATTGATTTGATTGATCCGGGTAAGTTAATTAGTTTTACTACAGGTGCTTTGGGCGAGATTGGTCGTTTAATGTCTGATTCGTTCATTATACTATTGATTACGGTATTTGTCTTATTGGAAGCTAAGTCTTTTATTAATAAAGCAATTGTTGTACAAAAGCACTACGGAACATCATTGAGTCACTTCAATCAGATAGGAAATAGCATACGTCATTATCTGTCTATCAAAACTATCATTAGTATTTTAACAGGTCTTTTTATTTGGTTTTGGTTGTGGCTATTCGGAATTGATTATGCTATTCTTTGGGGAGTAATCGCTTTCCTGCTGAACTATATTCCAAGTATTGGTTCTATCATTGCTGCTGTACCTACCATTTTATTAGCCTTGGTGCAACAGGGTGTAGGAGCTATGATTTGGACAGCGGTAGGTTACCTGATAGTGAATACTGTTATGGGTAATGTTGTTGAGCCGCGTGTGATGGGTAAGGGCTTAGGGCTATCAACCCTGGTTGTGTTTATGTCGTTAATTATATGGGGTTTTGTATTTGGACCGGTTGGAATGTTCCTGTCTGTACCTCTTACAATTACTTTAAAGATATTTCTTGAGCAAAGCGAAAAAACACGTTGGTTGTCAGTGCTTATTGGTAGTGGTCAGGATTCCAAGCGATTGCTTCAGCGAGATAAAGATTTGTAAATGGTTAATTGCAATTGTGCCGGGTGATGTGTAGTTGATCGGTGGCAAACTCCAGTTCATTTGCCTTTGAAACTAATTTGTTGAATACGCTCTCAGGTAAGCTGGAGGTGCGTGACAATATCCATAAATATTTTCTGGATGGATCACCAACCAACGCATACTGATAGTTGTTATCTAAATCAATTATGTAATAGTCACCATAAAACGGACCAAAGAAACTAACCTTTAACCTTCCCGGGTGTTGAGTGTCGGGCACTTTAGCTTTACCTGTTGCCGTTTCCTTTTGCATTCCATCTGTCAGGTTTATTCCTTGATTCAGAACTTTAATCGTTCCGTTGTTATTTAATGTATAGGTGGCAGTAACACATTCAAGGTCTTTTTCAAATCGGTTGGGTAAACGGGCTATTTCATACCAGGTTCCCTGGTACCGGTTCAAATCTACTTCTTTAACGGTAGGTAGTTCTTTGTTTGAGTTACATGCAACTGTTAAAAGGGCTATTGCCAATAGTGTTAATTGAATTTTCATGAGGTTTTGTTTTGAGTAAAACCACCATGTCTGCTAAGTTGTTTTAATGTTGAAGGATTAATTTTGGTTCAACTAAAAATCGTTTCGTACATAAAAAACGACTATTTATTCTTATTTAAGATTTAATTAATTGTAAAGTTTGTAGCTTTGTCAGTTGATTTTACGCCATGTTGTTCTGATACGAAGAATCAATTGGCAGTGTGATAGAATAGCTTTATGAAAACATTAAATATACCTTTCCTTAATAACAAATTAGAGCGTAATGAATACCTGGTGCTCTTATATCGATTTCTGTACCTTATTGTTTTTTATTCGGTATTTCGTTTAATCTTTTGGGGCTTAAATATTGATCTTTTTCCTTCGGTTTCTGTCAAAGGATTTTTTAATATAATGAAAGGAGGATTGGTATTCGACCTTGCTGCTTTGTTATACCTGAATGCTATATATGTGGTTTTTTATCTTCTCCCGCTACCATTTAAATTTGGTAAGGCTTATCAATCATTTTTAAAATGGGTTTATATGATTGTCAATAGTGTGGGATTGGCTTTAAATAGTACAGATATCATCTATTACCGTTTTATTTTAAAACGCACTACCTACAATGTTTTTGATATAGTAAAGAATGAAGATAATATGGGCCGCTTGTGGGTGCAGTTTATTATTGATTACTGGTATATTGCCATATTGTTTATAGCTTCTGTATGGTTATTGTCAAAGCTGTATTCCAGAATTAAACCTCGTCCTATTGCTTTTAGCAGAAGCTGGCTGGTTTATCCAACAGCAGTGGTTTCCTTAGTAGTATTTACCGGCTTTAGTGTGGTGGCCATCCGTGGTGGTTACCGTCATTCTACCCGCCCGATGACTATGAATAATGCGGGTAAATATGTGGAACAGGCTGAGCAAATGAACCTGGTGTTGAATACACCTTTTTGTGTGATTCGTACCTGGGGAAAAAGAGGTATTGAACGTAGGAATTACTTCGGGCAAGATGAATTGCTGGACATTTATAACCCGGAATATAAATACGATATTAACACAGCGAATAAAACAAAAAAGAATGTAGTTATCATTATTCTTGAAAGCTTTAATCGCGAATATGTTGGTGCCTTAAATAAGCAGCTGGATAATGGAAATTATAAAGGCTATACTCCATTTCTGGACTCATTAATTAGCGAGTCATATACAATTGAGCACGCTTATGCAAACGGATTTAAGTCGATAGATGCTTTACCATCGATTATTGCTTCAGTACCGTCATTAGAGTTACCCTATATTGTTTCGGAGTATTCAACCAATCGCATTAATGGTTTACCAACTTTGTTGAAAAAAGAGGGATATAACAGTGCCTTTTTTCATGGAGCCGCCAATGGATCAATGGGTTTTGATGCTTTTGCAAAGATGGCCGGTTTTGATCGATATGTAGGTAAAACAGAATATGCAAACGATGAGGATTACGATGGTATGTGGGGGATATGGGATGAACCGTTTTTTCAGTTTTTTGCTGATGAAATGGATCAGATGAAACAACCTTTCTTCACCACTTTGTTTTCTTTATCATCGCATCATCCGTTTAAGGTTCCTGAAGAATATGAAGGTGTTTTTCCAAAAGGAAAATTGCAGGTACATCAATGTATTGGGTATACCGATATGGCTTTAAGAAAATTCTTTGAAAAGGCCCAAAAAATGGATTGGTATCAAAACACCCTGTTTGTACTTACCGCTGATCATAGTACAGCCACCTATTTTAAGTCATCAAAAAATAATATTGACTGTTATTCAATTCCTATGTTGTTTTTTGCCCCGGGTGATAGTACATTAAAAGGAATGGATAAAAGAGTGGCTCAACAAATCGATATTCTGCCTTCAGTTTTAAGCTATGTAAATTACGATCAACCTTTTGTTTCGTTCGGTAACAACATCTTTAATGAGGACGATGAGCGTTTTGTTATTGGTTATCGCGATAGTAATTATCAGTTTCTAAAAAATGATACCATTATTCATTTCAACGGTAACAAGGTAACTGCGGTGTATGATATCGCATCAGACCGAATGATGAAAAACAATTTGATAAAAGAAGCAACGCCAAAAGCTATTGAGCAGGAGTGTAAAGGTTTTCTTCAACAATATAGCAACCGAATGATTGATGATGGTTTTAGTATTAACCAGTAGGCAAGGAGAAGTAAAATACAGAACCTTCATTGGGTTTACTCTCTAGCCATAATTTGCCGTTTAATATATCGGCAATTCGTTTGGATATAGCCAGTCCCAACCCGGCACCATCGTTAATTGTGTTACTTTGATCAACCTGCCAGAAAGGTTCAAATACTGATTGGGCATCACTTTCGCTAACGCCAATGCCTGTATCTGAAACATAAAATATTACTTGATGATCCTCCTTCTTAAAACCAATCTTAATGATTCCTGAAGGGGTATATTTAATGGCATTTGACAATAGATTATTTAATACTTGTTGAATCAAAAGCGGATCACTATCAAATAGAATATCTGAGTTTGCCTTTTCACTTTCGTTATAAATGATGATTTTTTCACCTGAAGCATACGAAAATAAATCAAAGGTACCAGTAACTAATTGCATGGCCGATAGGCTTGAAATATTAGGTTTGGTCATACCTGAATCCATCTTTGAAACTTCAATCAGATTATTGAGTATAGATAAAAGCTGTTGGCTGTTTCTGACAATAATATTCGAATAGGTATTTAAAACAGGATCAGCAAGATCTTCTACTTCTATGAGCTGAGCAAAGCCCATAATGCTGTTCATAGGTGTTCTTATTTCGTGACTGATATTGGCCAGAAAGGATTTTGTCAGGCGCTCGCTTTTGGATGCTTTTTCCAGCGCAATTTCAAGTTTTGAATTGGTTCTTTTTAATTCTTTTTTCTCCGATTTTAAGTCAAAGTTAGCTTGATTCAGTTTGTCGATTACATCACTTAATTGTGTTTGCATGTTCTGAAAACTTTGAGCCAAATGGCCTATCTCATCTGTTCTGCTTATCAGGTTTTGATCAATTTTAGTATGAAGCTGGTTTTGCCAAAGCTGGTTTGCTATGCCTGTTAAACGTATGATTGGATGGGTAATGCGATTGGCTACAATAGAAACTACAACCAGAGTTAAAAGTAGTATGATTATACTCAACCAAACGGTATTGGAACGAATCACATCTAAAACGGAAAGCAGATCTTTTTGAGGAATAATCATAACCACCTTATATTTGGTGGTTCCAACATTCATTGAGGCCAGTTCGTATTTAGTGT
The DNA here is from genome assembly GCF_018271995.1 of Carboxylicivirga linearis. Lineage (GTDB taxonomy): Bacteria > Bacteroidota > Bacteroidia > Bacteroidales > Marinilabiliaceae > Carboxylicivirga > Carboxylicivirga linearis. The sequence continues at coordinate 14,415 of NZ_JAGUCO010000017.1, read as the reverse complement.
CGGCCAGTATTATATGTTGCACATAGGAATGATTATTACTTTTTACAATGTTTTTTACAGTTTCTTCACCTAAACAGTTAGATAGTTGTTGGTTTATTTCAAGGGAATCTTCCGACATTATAATTTTACCACTCTGATCAATAAGCCATAGAACTGCATTGTCAGATGATTTATTTTTTTTGAACTTATCTACCAAGATGGATGGATCTATTCCAATGCCAGCAACGCCTATGGGATTATTAATGTCTCCCATAAGAACATTCACAAATAAAATAGTTTCGTTTAATTCTTTATTGTAGTCGAAATTGAGGGCACTTTTTTGTTTGCTTATAATAGCATCAAAAAACCATGAATCATCCGGGTCATCTTTAGATACTATATCCAGTAATTTGAAGTTTTCACGCCAGTATTCATGTGTTTTTTTACTAACAGCAAAAACCGTAGTATATCCAAACTGTTCTTTAAGTTTATTGAGTCTTTCTAATGCAAGTTCTTTTAGTTGATCATTGGGTTCCGGAGATTCAAACCATTCAATAAGAATTGGATCATCAGCCAAAATTTCTGAGGTTTCTATTGCTCTTTCTAAAAGAGCCTGAAGTGAACTTTGGTAGGCACGTAAAGTTGTTATTAATTGCTTTTCGTACGCATCTTTCATTAAAGATCTGCTGACTGAAAAATAGTGTACCCACCCCAAAACCATTATGGTTAGAAATACAAAAGCACCAATTGTAATGGCCAAATTGGTCCTGATATGTCTCAGTTTTAAATTTATCATAGATGGTTTTGTATAAATTGGCCGCACTAATTTCAAAACTAATAACGAATTGCCCAAGTATTTGTTGGTATTGTTATACTAAATATTGAAATAATTACATATAACGTCATAAGAGTAGAGGTAAAAAGTAAACAAGTTGTTCACTATCGGCAAAAGAATCAATGAAAGGATGTGTATTTATGTGTAAAAATGTATTCCAATTTTAGTTCATTAAGCCGATAAGCTAACATTAAGTTAATATTCAAACATTGGATATTCGAACATATAGTTTTGGTTATTGATAGCAAATAGAACAATAGGATTTGGAAATCATTTTAACTTCAAGAAAATAAGTCGTAAGCACAAATACGTTATTTTTTTATAAAGACTGTAAATATATCTGACAGGAAACAATTCAATAACAAATCAATTAACATTCCTTAGAGAAATTGAAGTGTTCTTGGCATAAACTTGGCATGAGCGAGGTCGACCAATAGGTCTGTAATTTTATCAATTAAATTAATACAAAAACTATTAAGTGATGAGAATCCGGTTTTTCAGATTCATTTTGATTTTATGTGTGGGGCTATTACCTATGGCTCTTATGGCACAAACCTCGGTTAAAGGAGTACTGGTTGATCAGGCAACTGGAGAGGAATTGATTGGTGCTTCGGTTATTGAAAAAGGAACTACTAACGGAACGGTAACTTCCTTTGATGGTACATTTAGCTTTGATCTTCAGGGAGGTGAAAAGATGCTGGTATTTAGTTATATCGGTTATAATACCATCGAAAAGACAGTAGAAATTTCTGGTGTCGAATTGGATTTAGGAATAATTCAGTTAGGAAGTGACGAAGTTGGCCTTGATGAGGTTAAGGTGGTTGCCAATTTTGCGGTTGATAGAAAAACACCTGTGGCAGTGTCAACCATTCAACCCAAAACAATTGAAGAAAAACTGGGTGCTCAGGAATTTCCTCAAGTATTAAAAGCCACGCCCGGTGTGTATGCAACCAATGATGGTGGTGGTTTTGGAGATTCACGAATCACTTTACGTGGTTTTGATACTGATAATATTGCGGTAATGATCAACGGTGTACCGGTTAATGATATGGAAAACGGTAAAGTATACTGGAGTAACTGGTCAGGTTTGTCGGACGTAACGCGCACTATGCAGGTGCAACGTGGTATGGGAGCTTCTAAATTAGCGGTTCCATCTGCCGGAGGTACCATTAATATTTTAACAACCACTACTGATAGCGAAGCAGGTGGGAATATCTATTATGGAATAGGTAACGATGGTTACGAGAAAATGGCCTTTACCGCTTCAACTGGATTAAGCGATAAAGGATGGGCTTTTACATTCTCGGGTTCACATACCGAAGGTAATGGATGGGCCGATGGTCTTCAATTCGAAGGCTGGAGTTATTTTGCCAATGTTTCTAAAATAATTAACGATAAACATACTGTTTCTTTCAATGCTTTTGGTGCGACTCAGGAGCATGGTCAACGTCGTACAATGATGACTATGGATGAGTGGAATAAGTATGGTCGTAAGCATAACTCAGATTGGGGTTACCTGAATGGTAGCGAATACAATGGAAGAACTAACTATTATAGCAAACCTCAATTGTCGTTAAATCATTTTTGGAATATCAATGATGATTTAAACCTGAAAACGGTTGTTTATGCATCATTCGGACGGGGTGGTGGTATTGCCGGATTTGGTGATGATCGTAACTTCAATGATTACCGAATTGGTGATAGCCGTAGCTTAATTGATTTTGATCGTTTGTATCGCGAAAATGCTGTTAACAGAGAGTCATCTACCTATATGGTGGCATCAACTAATCATCATAATTGGTATGGTGGAGTTTCTACTTTAGATTGGGATATCAACAATAAGCTTAAATTCATTGGAGGTGTTGATGGACGCTATTATTTCGGACAGCATTACCAGGAAATTTCAGACCTTGTTGGAGGTGAATATACGGTTGTTACCCGCGATGTGCATGGTGTTTCAACAAACCACGTAGCTCGTGTAGGTGATAAGGTAGGATACGACAATGACGGAGAAGTACTTTGGGAATCTGTTTTTGGACAATTAGAATATTCTGAAGGACGACTTTCGGCTTTTGCCAATCTGGCTGCAGCTAATGTATCGTATCGTCGTATCGATTATGGTAACTATGCTTATGGCGATCATATTTCACCCTGGGTTCATAGTCAAACTATTAGCTTGAAAACAGGTGTTAACTTCAATATTGATGAGAAGAACAATGTGTTCTTTAATACCGGATATTTCCAACGTCCTCCTATGATGAATGCAGTATTTATGAATCATACCAACGCTATTAATGATGATGCTAAAAATGAAGGAATATTCAGTGCAGAGTTAGGTTATGGATTGCGTACAAAGACATTTGCTGCCAATGCCAATGCTTATTATACCTACTGGATGGATAAATCAATGGTTCGAACTATGTATGATAATGGAGAGGTTGCCGGATATGCAAATATTTTAGGCCTTGATGCTGTTCATATGGGCGTAGAGGTTGATTTCGAATGGCGTCCTACAAATAAACTAACGGTTACAGGTATGGGATCTGTTGGTGATTGGCGATGGGCTGATAATGTGAATGCTACTTTTGTTGATCAGGATCAGAACGTACTAGGTCAATACGATTTATATACTAAAGATTTAAAAGTAGGTAATGCAGCTCAGATTACTGCTGCCTTAGGTGCTAAATACGAAGTGTTGGATGGTTTAAGTGTAGGAGCAGATTACAACTTCTTTGCTAAAAACTATGCCAACTTCTCGCCAGAGGATAGAACGAGTGAAGATATGGAAGGTGTTCAGGCCTGGCAGATGCCAAACTTTGGTTTGGTTGATGTAAATGCTGTATATCGATTTAAGATGGGCAAGTTGAATGCATCTGCTTTTGGTCAGATTAGTAACCTTTTGGATACCTGGTATATTGCCGATGCAAATGACGGAACAACCTGGGATGCATCAACCATGTACATTGGTTTAGGTCGCACCTGGTCGTTTGGTTTAAAATTGAATTTCTAATAACAGACAGTTAAAGCAATAGAAAAATGAAATTACTTACGAATCTATTATATATCTTTTTTGCATTTGCCATTGTAGCTTGTGATCCGTTGGCAGATTTTCGCGATGATTTAGATGATGGCTTAGAGCAAGATGACGATTGGTTTATTTACATCTCAGACCGAATATTGGCTACTGAAGCAGAGTTTGGAGAAAATTCTCCATATGTATTAGCTGATGAGGATTATGAAAGGTCTTCCAATGAGGCTGTTGCTAAATATGGCAACTTCTCAGATTCGGCACCTTTTGAAAAATATTTGCCTGAATGTATCAGCCATTTATTCGGAAATCCGGGAGAATTAGTAACAATGGAATTTGTTTATTATGCAGGTTCTTCTATTGACTCGACTTGTTTTGTAACTTTTGTTCGCGAAACACCAGCCGATTCATCTTACTGGAAAGTGGTTCCTAACTTTGTTTTGGAAGAAACTGAGCTTACTAAAGCAACTAATAAATATACTTTAATTGGTTCTGATTACACTATGGTTGGCGAAGGATATCCAAACTTTGATTTGCGATACAATACTCGCGAACAAATTATGGCTAAAATCAATACCATTATTAAATCTAAGTTTATGTTAGATTTGGAAGAAGGTCAAATTTGGGAAGTGGAATTTGCCACTTATGGCCAGGGTGAGGAGGTTGTTGAATCCCCCATGTATTTTGAGGTTGAAATTCAATAGATAGTATACTTGAATTGAATATAAAAAGAGGAAGCCGTTCGACTTCCTCTTTTTTATATGTGATTGTTGCTTAATTGTTACTAAACATTACTGTAAATTCGCCAGTATAAGTTCCTTCAAAAACAACTCCATCTTCCATTGTTAAATCCATTTCTACAGAATAGTTATTACCTCCATTGTGTTTAATATTAACGCTTCCTGTTTGTAAATTAGAAGAGGTCATGTCAGAGCCACTGTATTCCATATAATTAGTTAGCCAATTGTCTAATAATTTGCTGCCTTCCGTTTGAGGATAACTATAGTTTCCTTCTATGGTTTCTTTAGTAAAAGATTCAACATCAATGGTTAGGGTAGTTCCTTGTGTTTCGCTTCCATCGAATAATGTGATGCCAGTATGACCAGAATCATCTATTGAAATACCTATCATTCCAGCTCCAATAATTTTAAATTGCTGATCGTTCATTTTTACTGAATTACCACTTGGTGATTCGTCATCTTTACTACAGCTAAATAAGATTAGAGGTAAAAGTGCTAGCAGGGTGAAAGTTACTTTTTTCATGTGTGTGTGTTTTAAGTAAATAAAGCTGCTAAACGATAATTGTTATCACAATGTTTCATTTTGTTAATAACATTCTTAGACTTTGTTATTCTTAATTTTATGTCAGATTAGTTAGGTGAAGAATTTCTCGATATGGTTTTACATCAAAAAAAAGGTATTTTATCTACTGATTTAGGCCTTGCATAAAATACAGGTAGGTTTACGTTTAGACGATTACAGCTTAGAATATTTAAATTCTAATTTTGTTTCATGTAAAGTTATGCATTTAATAATGCTCTCTGCTATTACTGTTTGTCATGCTTTGCAATACAAAATGTTTCAGGCGACAAAAGAACAATGAGTGATTCAATTAAATCGAATAATCTAAAAGATGAGTTTGATGTTTATTTAAGTAAGGTTTTTCTTAATAAACTTACATACATATTGTTGGCAGGCATTGTTATACTTACCTACTACTTATATTCAGACTGGAATGTCAGAGACAGTATGGGGGCTGTTTATACACGCATTCCATCCTTAATTTTAATAAGTGTTTTACTAGTTATTCATTTAGCATATCAGAGTAAATTTTACAAGTTTAAAAGAGTTTTATACATTGTAATCTGCATTGCTTTGCAATTAATGATGTACGGTAAATGTCTGGTTCATCTTCATGAACCTGCGTTGGCTCCCAGTGTAACCGGAACAATCTTAGTTATCTTCTTAATCTCTCTTGATATAAAAGAAAATACCTCTGTTTCATCCATTATTTACTTTTTACCAGTTGTTGTTTTTTCTGCCTTATTATTTTTTGTCAGGCAGCCATCTGCTAAAGAGTTTTTTGTGCTTGCTGATGTTTATCCTATCATATTTGTTGGTTTTGCTATTAATCGTATTCAGTACAGGCTTCGCTTTCGGTTATTTAAGAGCAACCATCTTTTAAAGTTAGAACAGCATAAAACAAAGGCTCTTTTTAAAGAAACACTCCAATTTAATACTGAGCTGGAGAAAAAAGCAAAAGAAGCAATTGCAATTAAGGAAGAGATTCAACAAAAGAATGAAGAACTGAACAAGAGTAATGCAACCAAGGATCGATTTCTGGGGATAATAGCCCATGATCTAAAGAACCCTATCAATACAATTTGGGGTTTATCCGATTTACTTATAGTTGATAGACAAATAGAGGAAGAGGAACAGTTTAAAATTGTTGAGACCATTAATAAATCTGTTCAACATACCCATGACTTACTGGAGGATCTTTTAAGTTGGGCACGAGCTCAGAATAAAAGTATTGTTTTTGATCCGTCAATGGTCAGAGTCAATGATATTATTGAAAAAGAGTTGCAGGTGCTGAATCAGATGGCAATGAATAAATCAATAAAAATCAAAAATGTTATCAAGGATGATTTGAATATTTTTGTTGATTCACAGATGCTAGAGGTAATTGTTCGTAATCTTGTATCTAATGCTATTAAATACTCCTTTTTAGAAAGTAGCATTATTATTAATGCAAAAGAGGTGGTAAGAAACGATCAGGAAGGTGTTGAGATATGTATTCAAGACTCAGGCATTGGTATGGATAATGATAAGCTTGCAAAACTATTTACAATTAGTAAAGATATTTCAACAAAAGGTACCTTAAATGAGGATGGTACCGGATTAGGACTACTTCTTTGTAAAGAATTTATAGATCTTCATAAAGGAATAATTGAGGTTGAAAGTGAACCGGAAAAAGGAAGTACATTTTCATGTTTTTTTCCACTTCAGGTTAACCTTGAATTGAATTAGTAAAAACGTTTTCTTTCTATCTATTAAACTTCAAATTTTAACATTAAACTTATTCAAAATCCAGATAGTGCAATTCTTTTTCTTATCTTAAAAGATTGAAAGGCAGTATGGCTCATTGTATTGGGGGTGAAGTATTTTAATGGTTAATAGTTGGTATGAGCTTTCATAAGGTTTAGCCGGAGGTTAGTTGTCCAGTAATAAAGACAAGGTGAAGGTTTTGAAGAATTATTAAATCAGCATAAAATGAAACAACCAATTCAAATTCTGTTCTTAGTCCTGTTCGTAGTTTGTTTTAGCAGTTGTAGAACTTCAGGATCCAAAGAAAAAACGAAAACGATTAAACCTAATATTGTATTTATTTTTAGTGATGATCATGCTTATCAGGCTATAAGTGCTTATGGAGGACGATTAAAAGATGAAGCTCCCACCCCAAATATCGACCGAATAGCAGATGAAGGTATGTTGTTTAATCGCTGTGTAGTAACCAACTCAATTTGTGGTCCTTCACGCGCAACTATCATCTCCGGAAAATATGGTCATTTAAATGGTTTTGTGTCCAACGAAGGAGGAACGCAGTTTGATGGTTCACAATTAACCTTTCCAAAAGTACTTCAGCAAGGTGGATATCATACAGGTATTATCGGTAAATGGCATTTAGGATCAGAACCAACTGGTTTTGATTATTGGGAAGTGCTTCCGGGGCAAGGTTTTTATTATAATCCTAAGTTCAGAACAGTCGATGGTATTCATGAAGAAACAGGTTATGTGACTGATATTATTACCGATAAAGCAATTGCCTATCTTGATTCGGTAAGGACTTCAGATGAGCCTTTTATGTTGATGGTGCAACACAAGGCTCCACATCGAGAATGGGAACCCGGACCTAATGAATTGTCTTTGTATAAGGATGTAACATTCTCTGAACCTGAAACTTTGTTTGATACTTATGAAGGCAGGGGAAGCGCAGCTAAAGAACAGGATATGACAATTGATCTAACCATGCGTATGGATAGGGATTTAAAGATGTTTGAGAATGAAAAACTGGGAACTACAGCCCGCTTGAATAAAGAGCAGGAGAAAGCCTGGGATAAAGTGTATGATCCAATCATTAAATATTATCGGGAGGCTGATCTTTCTGGTAATGATTTGGTTCGATTTAAATATCAGCGTTATATGCAAGATTATTTGGCTTGCATTGCCGGGGTAGATAAAAGTGTTGGTAAGATTCTGAATTACCTGAAAGAAATAGGTTTAGATAAAAATACAATTGTTGTGTATTCTTCCGATCAGGGATTTTACTTAGGTGAACATGGTTGGTTTGATAAGCGTTTTATGTACGAAGAATCGTTACGAACCCCTTTGTTGGTGAAATGGCCAGGAGTTATATCTCCAGGTACACAAAGTGATGATATTGTTTCAAATCTTGATTTTGCAGAAACATTTTTAGATATGGCTGGCTTGAATATTCCCCAACAGATGCAGGGAGAGAGCTTTGTTCCTATTTTAAAAGGAGAGACGCCAGCGGATTGGAGAAAAGAATTCTACTATCATTATTACGAATACCCAAGCTGGCACATGGTTAAGCGTCATTATGGTATTACTACTGATCGTTACAAACTAATCCACTTTTACTACGATGTTGACGAGTGGGAGCTATTTGACTTGAAGGAAGATCCACATGAAATGAATAATGTTTATAATGATGAAAAATATGCTGACGTGAAAGCTGACTTACATGAAAGGTTAATCAAGCTAAGAGAAAAATATAAGGATTCGGAAGAACTTACTCAGGATTATCTTCAGAAATCACTTAAGACATTAAAACATTTGAAGTAAAAAAATAGCAATTTTTTTGTGTATCTGATTGTTGTTAATTACTTATTATAAGTCTGTGTGTAGTGGTTTTGCAGGTAAAGAAACTTTTTTCACGCTTACTAATATGGAGTTTTGAATCAGGGGACTAATAACTGATAATGTTCCCCAAAAAAATAGAAGATATTAATTGTTGAATTAGATGCATTTGATATGAAAAAGTGGTAAATTTTATGGGATTATAAATTTCCGGTTTAGAATTACTTCTTATGCAATCGCGTGTTATCATATACTTATCAATTCTCATCTAATGCAATTATTATGAAAACAAAATCAATAGGTTTTATAGGCGGTGGACGAATTACAAATGTTTTTTTGCAAGGGTTTCAAAATAAAAACCTGAATTTTCGTTCAGTTAAAGTTTGCGATACTAACTCTGATGTACTTGCTGGATTAAAAAAGAGATTTCCGGAAATAGAAACAACAACAATAATGGATGATGTTTTTAATCAAGAAATCATCTTCTTAGCTCTTCACCCTCCTGTGATAGCCGAAAATATAACTCAGTTAAAAGGGCAGGTAAATAGCGATGCAATTATTATTTCTCTTGCCCCGAAATTCACAATGGATAAAATTAATGAACTCACAGGGGTGAATAAGGTTGCTCGAATTATTCCTAATGCTACATCGTTTATAAATCAAGGCTATAATCCGGTTTGCTTTTCCGAATTTATTGGCAGTGAAGAGAAAACTTCAATTATTGATACCTTAAGTGTATTAGGTAGTACATTCGAAACAGAAGAAAGTAAATTGGAAGCTTTTGCTATAACTTCAGCTATGTTACCTACTTACTTTTGGTTTCAATGGAAAGAAATAGAGAAGATTGCTGTTGGTATCGGACTTTCAGAACAAGAAAGTAAAGAGGCTATTTATCAAACATTACAAGCATCTTTAAACATCATGTATAAGTCTGACATGAACTATGAGGAGATGGTAGATTTGATTCCAATTAAGCCTATTGGTGCATCAGAGGACGAAATAAAGGATATCTTAAACAGCAATTTAAAATCTCTTTTCAATAAAATTAAACCGCAGCAGTTAATTAATCATTAGTTCGATAGTATACATGGATGTATGCAAATTTTGCTTGTAAAGTATTGGGACTAATGGATGCTAATGATGCTGTTGCTACTTACTTTGTATTGATAAAAAGTAAAATGATTTGCTGATAGCATTCATATGCCTTAGAAATTTATATTAGAGCCAACGATTATTTCTTTAGATATTATAAATGGAAAGAGCGGGTTACTATCACCTCGCTCTTTTTGTTATTATTCAGTTTTCGTTAATGATGTTAGGAATATCTTTATTAAGCTTTTCTTCATCAATTGAGCATTGATATAGCTTTATTAAATATAAAAGCGGAAGATATTTATTATAAAACATCAAAAGTGTATTCTCCTGAATTTATCTTATAAATTGCTTTTCCATTCTCCATTTTTATAAAATTGATGTTTTTATCTTTTAACTGTTTTTTATTCAATTCCACCTTTTGATTGTCAGCCACAGGTATATAAACAGTAGCAGAAGTATTAGCAGGTACCACAAAACGATAATGATAAATACCATTCTCAATATTCCAGCTGCTTTCTATTCGTCCATACATTGAATCGTAATGCCCTTTCGCATATGTCATTTCACTTGTTGGATCAGGTTCGGGTTGTAAAATAAAATGCTTAAAACCCGGGAATTCCTCATCACGTGTAATCCCTAAAGAATAATTATACATCCACGAACCAACGGCTCCAAATGAATAATGATTAAAAGAGTTCATACTATTATTCCCACCAAAACCATTGGTGTGGGTATATGAGTTGAGTCGTTCCCAAATGGTAGTGGCTCCTTGAGTAACCGGATATAGCCATGATGGATAAGAAGTTTGTTGCAATAGTTTGTAGGCAATTTCAGAATATCCATTATCGCTTAAGGCTTTATTTATCCAGGCTGTGGATATAAAGCCAGTCATTAATGAGTATGGATCACAAACTGGTCCATTATCAATTTTATTCTTGCGTTTGATGGAGGTGATAAACTGATCTAATACTTTTGCTTTTTTGCTATCTTCAATGATGTTGAACGCAAGTGGAAGAACATATGATCCTTGTGTGTCAATCATCTTTCCTTGGAAAGCCGTTTTTCCACTTTCTCCATCAATATAGATCTTATTAAAAAAGGATTTACGATTTTTATAAAGATCTTTAAATGCTATCTCATCCTCTTTTTTACCAAGAACGGAGGCCACTTTTATCATTATCTCCAGATCAAAAATAAAATAGGATTCCCACAAGAGTGTTTTCTCATTGCGGCTGTCCTCCAAAGATAACCAATCACCCAAAGATGACCATTGATTGCGTTCGTCTTCGCACAAAATACCTGAATCAGGATTAATTCTGGAAGTCAGATATTCAATATATTTCTTCATGGCATCATAATGCTCTTTTAATAAATCAACATCACCATACTGTTGATACGATTCCCATGCAACAGTAATTCCGGCGCTGCCCCATAAGGTTTCACCAAAACCGACATCTAACGGAGCAACATTGGGGAAATGTCCGTCTTTTCTCTGAAGGTCTCGCATGGCAAGCATGTGTCTTCTAAAGAACAAAGGAAGATCAGCTAAATAAGTAGCCGTTCTGGAAAATACAGAAATATCTCCACTCCAACCTAACCTTTCATTCCGCTGAGGGCAGTCGGTTGGTATTGAAACAAAATTACCGTAGGTTGACCAGGTTATGTTTTTCCAGAATTGATTAACTAAAGGATTAGAAGTCTCATAACCGGAGTTTAATTTATGAACCGAACTTAAAACAATTCCTTTTACAGCCTCCAGAGCTAATGCTTTATCGATGCCTGTGATTTCCAAATATCTAAAACCATGATAAGTAAATCGGGGTTGAATAATTTCAGTATCACCACCTTTAGTAATATAAATTTCCTGAGCCATGGCAGCCCTGATATTTTCCATCATTAACATACCTGTGTTGGCTTTATATTCTGGTAGAGTAGGGTATAATACCTCTGAGAAACGTAGTATGATTTCTTGCCCGGCATCCATATTTTCTAACGTAACTTTGGGTATTCCTACCATATTTTGTCCCATATCGTAGATAAAAACACCTGGTCGAACTTCCTTTACATCAACAGCATTTAATTCTTTTACAGCTTGGACAGAAGGATCAATCTGACCGATCATATTAGCATCTTTGAAATCATCAAAGTCAGGCCAATTAGAGGTGTTTTCATTACTTACAGTACCTTCTGTTGTAATGACTGTAGTCTGGTGCCAGCTTGAAGCATCGTAGTTTGCAGTACTCCAGCCTTCAATTTCTTTTTCTTTTCGGGCGTCATAAACCTCGCCCTGAAACATGCTTCCATATCGGATAGGCCCATTATTATAATAAGTCCATGTCTCGGGATTGGTCGTAATCACCTTACTGCTTCCATCTTTATAAGTTATAACCAATTTGGCCAATAAGGATTGTCTGTCACCATAGAAATTCCAATAATTCCCAAGGAAAGTAATTCCACCGCTCCACCAACCTTCTCCCAGGATGGCTCCGATGGCGTTTTGGCCGGTTTGAATATATTCACCAACATCGTATGTTTGATATAAATGCGTTTTATTATACTGTGTGTTTTCGGGACTGAAGTAACTATTTCCTATTCTTTGGCCGTTGATATACATCTCATAGATTCCGCGGGCAGTTACATATAAACGGGCCTTTGCTATTTCTGATTCAGATGAGAAGGTTGAACGTAATAATGGCATTGAATTTCTACTTGGATCAGCAAAAATCATATTACCAGACATTCCTCCATCAAGTAAATAAGCTTTATAATTCACTGGTAGGTCTGTAAATATTCCATTATATGGTTGATTTTTTAAATCTTCTGAGAATATAATGTTTGATGGTGATCTGAAATTGCTAATGGTTATGTTGGAAAAAGCAGCCTTTTGATTGGCAGGAATGTCGAATCCAATATCACCTACAACAGGGAATGCAATATAATCACCGCCACGCCAACCAATAGGATTCACATATATTCTACCTACTCTATTTCCTTGAGTTGTTCCATCTATAAATAGTTGTGTTTCTCCCAGGTTAGAATAAATGTTAATTTGATGACTCTCATATTTATTATCATTATTGATAATCAGCTCAGGAATAGAAAAAGTTTTAAAGGGTACGTCTTTTTTATCATCAGGATGATATCCAACTCTGTAGATATTTAATGTAGCAGGCTTACCTGAGTGTAAATGAGAAATATCAAGTTCAACTTTTAAATACGATTCGTTTTTAGTGCTTTCAATATTAAATAGGTTTTTATTTTTATCCATTAAGCGGATGTCGTTGGCCCCATAAATAAATCCAGCTTTTACAGATTCTGAATTTTCATCCAGTTGAATATTGTATTCGATTTTGAAAACAGGAAGGTATTGAGAATAAAGCACCATGTCATCATCATTACCTCCAATCCATTGGGCGTTATTCCAAGCAATGGATTGATGATCTGAATTCATAGGTCCGGTTTCAAACCATGATTCGGCAGTGTGTTGCCTATTATGGTTATCCCACACTTTTACGCTCCACTTGTATCGTGTTGTAGCAGCTAGTGGTGCTCCTGAATACTTAATATTAAGTGATATATCTGTTTTTGTTTTTCCCGTATTCCAAACTATTTCTCCATATTCATTTATCACCTCTATTTGATAGGCAGATTGTTTAAATCCTCTCTTTTTTGAAGGAACTTGCATCTGCCAACTGAAATTGGGTTTTTGAATATCAATACCTAATGGAGTTTGAGTGTATTCAACCTTTAAATTGGTAATTTGAACTTCGGCTCCCCAGATAGTAAAATGGACGAGTAATAAAAGCAGGATAATAGAAAGTTGTTTCATAATTGGGTTTTTCGATAATATGTTGAATTTAGACAAACAAAACTAATGGTATCAAATCTTTAATAGTGTCAGTTTTTCACGTTTTAAGTATCATAATTTGACATTATTTGGTAAGTGTTGATTTAAAATTGAGTCATTTTGTTGAGAAGATGCTACTTACAAACATTTCTGAATTCAGTTTAATGAAGAATTAGAGTTTCAACAGAGAACTAGTTAAACTTGATAACCAGAATTGGAATAAGTATTTTCTTCTTTTAAGTCAGACTAAGTTTATGTGTTTTCTAGTCAACGCATATGGTAAACTTTTAATGCTAAAATTATAGGTGATAGTTTATTAAGCTATTCTAAAATGAGGAATTGAGGGCAGTTGAAAGAATTTTTAATACCCTCTCTGGTGGACCAAATTTGAGGATTTCAAGTCCACCTGAAATCCACCTCAAAACATGCTTTTTTCTGCTTTTGGGTGCACACATTTGCGCATTAAAAACCCTGTAAGTGTTGGAATACTGGGTTTTGCTAAAGGGAGTGAAACCTTTGTCTCAAATTGTAAAAAAATAATTATCTTTTGAATTAAAAAATTATATGAATCTATGTTGTTAATGTTGGTTCATATAATCTTGCCATTTTATTAAGATATACTTTTTATATCCGTTTACACTAGTTTCCATAAATCCATATTCGTAGCAGAATAAATATAAATTACCATTCTTAGCTTTCCAATAATGTGTGAAATATTTTGGGTTAAATCCTTCAGCTAAGAGATCAGTC
>NZ_JAGUCO010000179.1 GCF_018271995.1 Carboxylicivirga linearis | reverse complement strand
ATCATCTTGTATGGTAAGAAGGTTCAAAGTTGTAGCGGTGATACCGTTGAAAAGCAGTCTTTTCGGACGAGAGCCGTCCATACAACTTTGGAGGAGAAGTTATTCGAATAAAATCAAAAAGTCAAGTTTGATTTTAAACATGAACCAGACAAGACTTATAATGAATGAAAAGGTGACTACTTTAAGACCTGGCACACGGACACTCCATATAACCTTATCATAGAGCATACGTGTAGCCTAAACAGAGTGAAAGAATATAAATGGCAAAAGAGCCATGCAAGGACAATACCAGTCAACGGGTTCGCTGT
>NZ_JAGUCO010000178.1 GCF_018271995.1 Carboxylicivirga linearis | reverse complement strand
TCCAATTGTAACAGAGGTTAGTATAACAGTAGCAAATGCAAATGGAGATATATTGGCAACCTATACTGATTCGGCCGTTGAAGGAGATGGTAATCAGGTAGATGTTAGTTTGGGTAGTTATGATGATGGTGATTATACTATAACATTAAGCGAGGAAAATAGCAGTGATTTCTGCGTTGTTAGTAAGAACGAAAGACTTCCAATAAGTATATTGGCTTATTCACCTAATCCGACAGAAGATATAGTAGCAATTACCTATTATAGTCCAATTGTAACAGAGGTTAGTATAACAGTAGCAAATGCAAATGGAG
>NZ_JAGUCO010000177.1 GCF_018271995.1 Carboxylicivirga linearis | reverse complement strand
GTAAATCCAACTGAAATGCCCTTTGCAAAAATGAGTTGGACTGACAAACTGGATAACCGTGTTCAGCTTTTAAAGAAAAGCCAGGCGGTTTATGTTCTGCCCAATTGGAAAGAGAGCATAATGTCACGCATAGAGCTGACCGTTGCGATGGACTTAAAGTTGGAAACCATTTTTCATCCGATGAGCCACAAAGAGATAAAGCAAATAATAACCGCCCTTGGCAATTAGCTCGGTTCCGGCAGGGTTGTTCAAGGGTAGCCCTGCCATTATTTAAGTATCAAATTCAGAACGATTATGAAGACAAAGACAGTAGCA
>NZ_JAGUCO010000176.1 GCF_018271995.1 Carboxylicivirga linearis | reverse complement strand
TTCGAAGTTCTGATTGTCAGGGCTAGTTGCGAACATGGCGGAATGGTGGCTTTGAGGTACGAGAAGTTGTACCTGAAGCCATTAGTTCGTCAACGGTGCACAGCAAGTCCCTCAATCAGAAAGATTTTTGATTCCTTTTTCTAAAAAAGGAATGTAAAAAAAGATAATATTCTTTTTACGTACTTTCTGTCATCAGTTGCAAAAATTCAGTTAAAGGGCATTTTTCATCTATGCTATTTATATGGTATATCTTCTGGAACTAAAATAAATATCTATGCAACTTACAATTTGTTTCATTATTAGCTCAAGCCGCTATGGCTTC
>NZ_JAGUCO010000175.1 GCF_018271995.1 Carboxylicivirga linearis | reverse complement strand
GGATTCGAACCCCCGGTACCTCGCGGTACAACGGTTTTCAAGACCGCCGCATTCGACCACTCTGCCATCTCTCCAAGTCGATATACGTGAAGTGCATTTCTGCACTTGTTGTTTCAGTTTTACTATAAAAAAATCATCTCGTTCGATGATTATCTGTGGGCGATGAGGGAGTCGAACCCCCGACCCCTTGGGTGTAAACCAAGTGCTCTAAACCAACTGAGCTAATCGCCCTGAAAATATTATTCAGGTTATTTAATGTAAAACCTCACAATCACTTTTGACTGTTAAGTGGGCGATGAGGGAGTCGAACCCCCGACCCCTTGGGTGTA
>NZ_JAGUCO010000174.1 GCF_018271995.1 Carboxylicivirga linearis | reverse complement strand
TAAATGTGGCTGCAAAAATAATGAATTTAGTACAATATAAAAATCGCATCTTACCTATCATTTCCTTCTCCCAATAAACTTCTTAAATATCGCCGACCTGAAGTAGATTTTAGTTCCAACTCTCGACGTCTGGCTTCCTTCCTGTCACCTACCTTTTCACAATAGAACTGTATCCATGGAACATATGCTTTCGTGGAACGAACTTGACTGGAATTATGCTGCTCTAAGCGTACTTCTGGATTTATAGACATACCAACATAAAGACGATTAAACTCCCATGAATAAAGAGCATAAACATACCATTGAGTTGAATTATCCATAATACTAATTT
>NZ_JAGUCO010000173.1 GCF_018271995.1 Carboxylicivirga linearis | reverse complement strand
TGACTTGCAAGCCATAAAGTCATCAATTCCTTTTCTTCTACATCAAATAGCTTTGCCATAACAGCCACCTGTTCTTTTTTAGCTCGTCTGTCTCCTCTTTCTATTTTGCTATAAAGGGGAGTGTCAATATCTAAGCTGTATGCCATTTGACGTTGAAGTAGGTTGTTTTCTTCTCGAAGTTCTTTTATCCTTTTTCCAAAAAAACATGAATCTTTCATATTTGACTTGTCATAATTTGTATAAAAATATAAAATTCAGATTAAATATCTGATTGTTTTAAGGTTAAATTAATGTGAATAAGAAATAAGCTAATGCTTTTCTGTGGGCTATGGTA
>NZ_JAGUCO010000172.1 GCF_018271995.1 Carboxylicivirga linearis | reverse complement strand
TTATCTCTTCATTGCAGTGTGGGCATAAAGGCATGGTAAAGTCGTAGAGTTAAACGGATAATATACGTATAAATGTACGGTTGAATTATGTATTTATCAATTTTTTTGTGTTTTTGGAGTATTAGGATTTAATATCACTAATATGCACAGGAAACCAACCATATATCTGAATGAATTTTCGCATCAAACTACGCCGTTAATTAAGCTGTTTTTTTATTCGAATAGTACTATTGAACAGTTTATAGGCAAGTTGGATTATGTGCATTATAGCCATCAATACAAATGCTATTATATTCGGAATAAAACAGAGTATAAGCAGAAATTATTCCAGGAT
>NZ_JAGUCO010000171.1 GCF_018271995.1 Carboxylicivirga linearis | reverse complement strand
ATCCTGGAATAATTTCTGCTTATACTCTGTTTTATTCCGAATATAATAGCATTTGTATTGATGGCTATAATGCACATAATCCAACTTGCCTATAATCTGTTCAATAGTACTATTCGAATAAAAAAACAGCTTAATTAACGGCGTAGTTTGATGCGAAAATTCGTTCAGATATATGGTTGGTTTCCTGTGCATAGTAATGATATTAAATCCTAATACACCAAAAACACAAAAAAATTGACAAATACATAATTCAACCGTACATTTATACGTATATTATCCGTTTAACTCTACGACTTTACCATGCCTTTATGCCCACACTGCAATGAAGAGATAA
>NZ_JAGUCO010000170.1 GCF_018271995.1 Carboxylicivirga linearis | reverse complement strand
GCCGGTGTTCGGCAGCTTTGATTGGTATAGTTCGATTTAGTGTCACAAATAGGTTTTAGCTTATTGTTGGTTAAAAGCGTTTTAAATATAACTAATATATTAATTCTTTCCAAAAATTCAATTACTCCGATAATTGGCCACTATATTTCCACCTGTGTCGCTTTATACTATGTAGTGCGATCAAAAACGCCTGCAATAAATAGGTTAACACCTCCAGTATAGTTATCAATGCCTTCAGTCTGCTCACAAACACCTTTAGATGGTGTAACAACACCTTAAGAGTGGTTATTAACACCTTTAGATAGTCTAACAATACCTCCAGTCTGCTTGTCAACACCTTTTG
>NZ_JAGUCO010000016.1 GCF_018271995.1 Carboxylicivirga linearis | reverse complement strand
TTTCGTACGCATAATTCTTATTTTCTTGCAGGTTTTTATATATCGCATCCTGCATATTGCTTTGTTTTTCCTTCATTGTTGTGATTTTTTAGTGAAGAATTAATTCTTTTGTGTATAAAAAGCTACTGGACTTCTTATTTTCAGAAACTCAGACCAACAAAAAACTATGTGTTAGCTATTAATACCAATTTAGAGCAATCCTGACTTACTTTTTTGCTATTCGGGCTTATGTTGCAACTATTATCTGTGAACTCAACACTTACTATTAACCAATTATTCTATAAGTCTCTTATAATGAAATTGATTTGGGCGAATATCCTTGATACTTGCGGTAAACATTGAGTAACACAAAAGCATTTGCTCGGTATTATGCAGCTATAATATCCTTATAACAGTTATCTATAACTAACTATTACCTTACTCATCATTAGGTTCTACCCAGTAGCCTTTGTTTAAGGTTGACTCCAAATCGATAATAGCCAGCTTTTCTTTTACAGGGTTGTATTTTACACTAAATGCTACTTCCTTAAAAGTGGTACCGCAAACGACAGCTCTGAATCTATTTTCAGAAGCTGTTTCTGCAAAGTGAGCTATTTCATTTATTGGGACGAAAAATATTTTCTCTTTCATTTTTGTAAATCGTTTAAACCCAAAACGGGTAACTATGGGCATTAACACCCATAGTCAAGGGTTACCTTATTCATCATCATCGTCCTCGTCCTCTTCATCAAGGTCTTCCAGTTGTTCCATTATTTCCAGGATTGCTTCGCTGTCTTCCTGTGGGTCATATTCCACTCTCACAAGGAGTTCATTGTCATCATTTCTTCCGGTA
This sequence comes from Carboxylicivirga linearis, assembly GCF_018271995.1. Taxonomy (GTDB): domain Bacteria; phylum Bacteroidota; class Bacteroidia; order Bacteroidales; family Marinilabiliaceae; genus Carboxylicivirga; species Carboxylicivirga linearis. Next base: position 125,113 of record NZ_JAGUCO010000016.1, on the reverse strand, counting down.
ATGAACCCTTCCAGTCCATACTCTTCCAATAGCTCGGCAAAATCAACACTAGAATCTGCTGGAACATTAAATGTTCTTGATTTCATTCTTTTAAAATTTTAGATTAATAAATATGCGAGGGTTTTTCAAAAAGCCTTTGTAATTCCGTGAAGTGGTTATTTCCTTCTGTGTTTAAGGAATAGGTTCTCTTCCATTTGGTTGATATACTCATCGGTACTTTGAGGTTTTCGGCCTTTCATCCAGTCCTCGATTTCAGTGCGGATAAATACAAGTTTTCGACCGCCATGCATGGGTTTGCGAAAAGGAATTTTGCGGTCATGAACCAATCTGTATAAGGTATTCTTCTTATACCCTGTTATGTCAACCAGGTCGTCAATCGATAGTGTGTCTTTTGGGGCCTTGGCAATGGGTTTAGGGCTTGCTGCGGATATTACTCTGCGTACTGTGTTTTCAATTAACTCAGAAAGCTCTGTTTGTTCTATAACGATTAGTTTCATACATCTGAATTTTATGGCAATATCAATAGATTGCCTGTTTGCATTAAATTTTATTCGATTAATCAATGCAAAGATTAGATGATGAAAGCCCGGTTTGTTTTGAGATATGCTATCTGGGTGTAACTGGCTTAAAATAAGCAAGAATAATTTTTATCTAGATAGCCTATCCGGGAAATTCTTTTAAATAGTGCATGATATCGGCATCGTTTCCTGATATTTCAGCTACTATTTCTTTAAGGTTTGGATAGCTTCGGGCTATCGTTGCTTTATTGCTTATATCTTCCAAGTCACGATAATGATTGTAGAACTGCTGTGTGCTAATGCCCGGAAAGCGGTTCTCGGCAAATTTCATAATTTCAGCTTTAGAAAATTTGTCGTTTTCATCTCTTAAAAAAGGCTTTGCTTTTCCAACTTTTATTAAGATATGAAAATATAAAGAGTAGTATTTGGCATGATGTTCGTTTGCTTTATATTCTTTGGAATCTTCATTTGGATTTCCAGAAGTTGTAAACTGAAGTTTCTCTATTTCATTTAGCTGATTTATTAACTGTTTTTGAGAAATAAGCCATTGCTTTATTGTAGTTGCGTATTCTGCTTTAAAGGATTGTAATATTTCTTGACTGGTTATTTTATTCTCAAGGATAGTACTTTCAATTAAGAATTCCTTAATAGTATCTATATCTCCACTTTTCCAAATTTCTTCTGTATTAAAACCATTCAAGGCGGTTTTTACATGCTTATGCAAAAGGTCTGTAATCTTTTCCCTTGAAAGTGTTTTGGGTATTTTTATAAAGTGTTCTGCTACAAATCTATTCAGCTTACCTTTGGGATATAGTTCCAGCAATGAAATGATATCAGGAACATGAAGCTTTTCTATGTCCAGCAGCTTAAAGGGAAACAGTTCGCTGAAAGTTTGTAGCTCATCAATGTATTTATGACAGTATATAATCTCATTCTTTGTCTTTATAAATTGAAGAAGTTGTTTGCTCTTAATTCTGGTTACTCCATCCTCTTCAAAAAAGTCTTCCAATATCATCCAATAAATAACGGTTCCGGGGACCGATGCTATACTCCGCTCCATGTAAACCATATATTCCGTAATCCTGTGAAACCAGTCTTCGGTATTTATATTAATAAGGATAAACAGGATGGTGCTACCAACACACTCCATGTTTATATCAAGTTCTTTCGAAGCCTCTTCTTTTGATAGGTTACATGTTTCGTAACCAAAATCTTCATCTTTTAAATTCTCGTTAATCTTAAAAAATATATCCAGCCATATTTGCTCTGTTTTATTATCAACAACAATTGTTTCCAATATGCCATTGTCGTACAAAATATCAAATTGTTCTTCTTCTGGTATGTTTATAAATGTTCTAGGTTTAAATCCGAGCGACTTGATATATACTTCTGCCATTCTTTTTCTTTTATAATACGTCTTTTGCAATGTAAATAACTTCGGGGTATTGTTTTTGTTAATAATAACAACAAAAATCTTTTAAGAATTCCTACTCGCAAAAAAAAAGGATAATTTTTATTTAATGAATTAATAATCCAATTAACAGTTTGGCGATAATTGTGTAACAAATGTGTAACAAGGATGAAAGAAAAAAGGTTAGCTAAATGAGCTAACCTTTTGTTTATCAATTGTCGGGATGACAGGATTTGAACCTGCGACCCCTGGTCCCCCAGACCAGTGCGCTAACCGAGCTGCGCCACATCCCGAACGATACGTTGCCTTATTTTGAAAGGCGAATGCAAAGATAAGGAAATTGCTATTTTTTACAATCTTTTATTTGTAAAGAAAATCATTTCCTTAATCCCTTTTGATTAAGAACTTTCCAAATGCAATCAAGTCACTTAATGCATTGTTTTTCCCATTTCATATATTGAATTCGTTAAAAAAGAAATGAATTTATATTTTTACAGACCAATCTGTATTATGCATAATAAGCTTTCATGGTAAAAGATGATAAATGGATTATTGAAGGAATTCAAAGAGGTGATGAAGACGCATATAAATCTCTCTTCTTAAAGTATTATGCACAATTAGTTGTTTTTGCGCGTAAAGTTGTTGTTGATGATGATCTGGCGCGCGAGTTGGTTCAGGATGTTTTTGTTACTTTTTACGAGAAGCGAACGGAGTTGAATATCCATACGTCTTTAAAAGCTCATATGTATCAGTCGGTTCGAAACAGATGTTTAAATCAAGTTAAGCATAACAAGATTCGCCGAGATCATCATGCCAATATTTTTGTTGAGAAAAAGGAAGAAGAAGCTTTTGTTGAAGATAAACTACAAGAGACAGAATTGGAGCAGCGGATCTATTCAGTAGTAAAGTCGTTACCTGATCAGTGTAGAAAAATATTTGAAATGAGCCGTTTTGAAGGAACCTCTAATCAGGAAATAGCTGATCAGTTAAACCTTTCGAAACGAACGGTTGAAACACAAATTAGTAAGGCATTAAAGGTATTGCGAAAACAGTTAGTACATTATCTTAATGCCATATTGTGGATACTTATTTATTTGAATAAGTAAAAAAAGAAAGAATACCGATACGTGTATCTGCTTTTTGGTTTGTCATATTTATGTTGAAGTAATAATATCATAAAAAAAAACCTAACATATGGAGTTTATATTTCAAGTTTTAGCCCAATTGTTTTCACCGGTTGATGAAGACCAAGCAAAAGAAAAAGTGCTTGAAATGAAGGAAGTAGAAAAACAAGATGAGAAAGTACTTGAAAAAGAAAAAGTCGAGCAAGAGCAACCAAACTTGTTTGGCTTGATGGAATTTCATTAATTATATATGAGTGAGAACTGGGGAAATATTGATGAGCTTATTGTAAAGAAATTTACAGATTTGCTTTCTTCAGAAGAAGAAAATCAATTGAATAGTTGGTTATCTCTTTCTGAAGAAAATAAAGTTTACTATAAGCAAATGCAAAAAGTATGGGAGGCATCTGATAATATCATGGCATTTGATACTATTAATGTAGATGCTGATTATGCTCTTTTTGCTAATAAGGTTGGTTTTGCCAATAAGCAGAAATTTGGTGTTAACCGATTTTTAAATATTAGAAATATAGCTGCCATACTATTGCCATTAATAGGTATTAGCATTGCATTTACTTTATATCAAACCACACCTGGATTTGGAAAGTGGGTAGCTTTTTCTTCTGATGAAGAAGTAGAAAGTATTATTTTACCTGACCAGTCTAAAGTTGAACTCAATACACATAGTAAGCTGGTGTACGAGAAAACATTTGATGGTAAACAACGAAAGTTGAAACTGCAAGGTGAGGGGTATTTTAAGGTAACTAAAAATCCTGAGCAGCCTTTTGTGGTGGAGATAGGACAAACTGAGGTGAAGGTATTAGGAACGGCTTTTTATCTTGAAGAGAAGGGTGTTAATGGTGCCACTAATTTGATAGTTACAGAAGGAAAGGTGAGTTTTTCTTCGGGTGATAAAAATGTGATTGTTTCAAAAGGTGAATCTGCAACTTTTGTAAATGGCTCTTTTAAAAAGGTTAATGAGTTATCTGCTAACAGAATGTCGTGGAGAACGGGTGTTATTACCTTTGAAAAAGCAGGTTTAAATCAGGTTGTTACCTCTCTTGTAGATCATTTTGCTGAGCAGATAGAAAAGGTAGATAATCAATCAAAAGATACGGATAGGGTAATTACTACTAAATTTGATAAACCTACCTTAGAAGAAGTGTTGGTTGAATTACGCATACATTTCGATAAAAAGTTTACTATGGATGGCAAGAAATTGATCATCTCTGATTAAATTCGGGGATGATAATTTGAAATGCCTGAACTGGAAAATTTAAGATTTAAAAATATTCTCGTTGTTTTGTTCATTTTGCTGTTTCAAAAGCAGTTAAGTGGACAAAGTGTTTTATATCAACAAGTCTCCTTTGATAACAATAAAGGTTCAACAGCCTATTTCCTTAATTCAATTGAAGAGCAAGCAAAAGTGGTGTTTAGTTACAGCAATATGCTTTGTTTCGAAGATGATGTTGAATTAAGTCGCACAAGTGCTTCAATTCGAGAAGTTTTAAACGAACTCTTCATTAATTGTCCGTCAAATTTCATTGTTAGAGGTAAAAAAATAATAATTCGTCCTTATGAAGGTATTCCGGGTAAGTATGTAGTAAGGGGCTACATTCGTGATGCCAATAGTAAAGAAGCACTTATTCTGGCTAATGTCTATGATGAAGAAAAAGTATTAGGTACTGTCAGTAATAATTTTGGTTTTTATAGCATCACACTTCCATCCGGATATCTTAGGTTAAATTGTTCTTATGTTGGATATGAGCATAAAGAATTGTTTATTAATCTTCAATCAGATACCGTGATTAATTTGGATATGCAGCGCGATACTGAGATTAAAGAAATAGCTGTTGTTCAATCTAAAGTGCCTAATAGAGTAAAGAGTACCCGAACCGGAACAATAGATATTCCTATTGAGCAGATAAAGAACGTACCTGTTTTTTTAGGTGAGGTGGATGTGGTTAAAAGTATTCAACTGTTACCGGGTATACAAAGTGGAGGTGAAGGTTTAAGTGCCCTGTATGTAAGAGGTGGTGGTCCGGATCAGAATATGGTATTAATTGATGATGTTCCGGTATATAATGTAGGACATTTACTTGGATTCTTTTCTATTTTTAATGCCGATGCAATAAATCATGTGAGTGTTGTAAAAGGTGGGTTTCCAGCCAGGTACGGAGGGAGGTTATCGTCAGTTGTTGATATTAGAATGTATGATGGCAATACGCAGGACTTTAAAGGATTGGCCAGTGTGGGAATATTATCGAGTAGGATTGCTGCAGAAGGGCCATTGGTAAAAGATAAATCATCTTTTTCTGTTTCATTCCGGCGAACATACCTGGATATTTTCTCAGGATTAATACAGCTGAATGATAATAATAAGAGTCGATTTTACTTTTACGACTTTAATTCAAAATTTAACTTCAAATTAGGAGAAAGAGATCGGATATATATAAGTTCATATTTGGGTAAAGATCAGTATGATTTACAATATAACTTCCAAAATGTACAAGTTTCCCCTGCAGATGCAAGTAATGTAAATCAGGTTGTGCAAACATATGATGAAAACGATATTGGTTGGAGGAATGAGGTGATATCATCAAGGTGGAATCATATATTCGGTGATAAAATGTTTGTCAATACAATTGCAAGTTTTAGTAACTACCGATTTAATATAGGTCAGAGAGTTAATTATCAAACAGATGGTGTGTGGGGGGTGGTGAATCAGAAATATTTTAGTGGTATTAAAGATTTTACGCTTAAAACAGATTGGGATTACTTTCCGGGTACCAATCATTACATAAAATTCGGCGCCAGCATTACAGCTCATAATTTTTATCCTGGTATTGATGTGTATCTTCAAGAAAATGCAACTGAGGTTCCTGTGGATACAACTTATGGCGGTCAAAGATTATTTCGACCAGAAATGAGAGTGTATTTTGAAGATGATCTTAATGTAACAGATAATTTACGGATTAATATAGGAGGGAATTTTTCTAACTTTCAAACAGAAAGTAGGTATTATTGGTCGGCAGAACCCCGAATATCAGCGCGGTACCTTATTAATGACAGGATGTCGGTAAAAGCAGCTTATAGTCATATGACTCAATATATGCACCTTTTGCGAACAGCAACTGTTGCAATGCCAACAGATATGTGGCTCCCAGTTTCGGATGAGATAAAGCCAATGAGAGCAACTCAATCAGCTTTAGGAGTGGAGTATGAAATAGGAAAAGGTTTTAGTTTGTCATTAGAGGGTTATTATAAAACATTTAAGGATATATTGGCCTATAAAGAATCGACTGGTTACTTTGATTTTACATCGGACTGGAGAAATAAACTTACAGCTGGAGAAGGTGAGTCGAGAGGAATTGAACTTCTTATACATAAAAAAACAGGCAGTCTTTCAGGGTGGTTTGGTTATACTTATTCAAAAACCACCAATCAATTTGATGATTTAAATAATGGAAATCCATTTCCTGCTGATTTTGACCGAACACATGATGCATCCTTATTTTTACTATACCGTTTTAATAAGAATGTAAACCTTAGCAGTACGTGGACTTTTGGTACAGGAAATCCAATCACATTGCCTGAGACTAAATACTATTCACCTGATTTACCCACTCAGGAAAATAATAACAATAATAATTATAATCAATATATTAGCGAGAGAAATGGATATCGAATGCCTAATTTTCATCGACTGGATTTAGGTATTAACTTTGAGAAAGAAAAAAGCTATGGTAGCAGAACATGGAGTTTTGGAATGTTAAATGCTTATGGACGTCAGAATCCATTCTTTCTTTATTTTTCAGATTCAGAATTGGATAGTGGGGAAGTTAAACGATCATTAAAACAGTTTAGTTTGTTTCCGTTCCCAATACCATATGCAAGATACACAGTTCGTTTTTGAGATATGAAGCACAATTGGATAAAACATAGTTTGATATATTCATTTATTATTCTTTTGATTTCTTGCGAAAAGGATATTGTTATTGAGCTGAATGATCAACCCGATCAATTGGTAATGTATTCTTTTATTTATCCCGATAGTGCTTTAAGCTTACATTTTAGCAAAAGTCAAAGTATCCTTTCTGTTCCTAGTTACAAGCAAGTTGAAAATGCTCGCTTTCGTATTACTATTAATGGAGAAAACCAAGGTACATATATTTTACCTGCCGATACAGTTTGGAGCAGTTGGAAAGAGTTTTCATTTGAAAAAGGAGATGATGTGGTTGTTGAGGCTTTTGAGAGAGAGGGTGATACAATTAGGGTAGAATCTTATATTCCACTATCCATTCCTATTTTACGAAAAGATACCAGTACAGTAAACTATAATTATAGCGAAGGAGGACTGGAGCAGTTTTTAAAAACGAAAATTACTTTTGAAGATCCGGCAAGTCAAGAAAATTTCTATCAGCTTCACATTATTCGTGAGGGATTTGGCACCATTGGAGAAGATGCTTATTATACTAGATCTATAGTTGACTTCGAAAAGGAAGATCCTGTTTTTATTCAAAAAGATCAAAGTGGAAGTTTGTTACAAGGGTTGGATTTTCAAGGCTTATTTTCCGATGAATTATTGAATGGAAATTCTTATACCATTAATGTCAACATTCCAATGGATTATCTGTTCTTTGATTATTATGAAGAAAAAATAAAGATTTCAATTTATCTGTATCATCATACTAAAGACTATTACGACTATTTTAGAAGCACCATTTTGTCGGCAGGTTATGATGGTTTTTATAATGGATTACCCATTTTTGATCCGGTACGAATTCATAACAATATTGAAGGTGGTTTAGGTTTAGTTTCAGGTATGGTATTTGATGTGGATTCTATTGTTTTATATAGATAATTGGATGTGATCTGATATTTTGTCAGATAATCGGTTGGCTTGTCAGTGTTTTTGTATGAGAAATAGATGTTTACAGAACGGCACAAATTTTGAAATCCAGTAATTGGTTTAGTGATTAATAAATTATATAAAAATATAAATATATAGATATGGCATTGTTTGGAAAAATGGAGGATTTGAACGCTCCTAAAAAAGATAGTAACGAAATGACAGAAGTTGAGAAAGTTAAAGTTTTAATAGTTGGTTCAGGTCCCGCAGGCTATACAGCTGCTATTTATGCAGCGCGTGCCAATCTAAGTCCGGTTATGTATGAAGGATTACAGCCAGGAGGTCAGTTAACAACTACAACTGAAGTTGAAAACTTTCCGGGTTATCCATCAGGTATTACTGGTCCGGAGATGATGGAGGATTTAAAGAAACAGGCAGAGCGTTTTGGTACCGACATTCGTTTTGGAATGGCCACTAAAGCTGATTTATCTGCTCGCCCGTTTAAAGTAACTGTAGATGATAGTAAGGTTATTGAGGCAGAAGCCCTGATAATTGCAACAGGGGCTACTGCTAAATATTTAGGATTGCCAGACGAAACCAAGTATGCAGGTTCGGGTGTTTCAGCATGTGCTACATGTGATGGTTTCTTCTACAGAGGAAAAGATGTAGCTGTTGTAGGTGGTGGTGATACTGCTTGTGAAGAAGCACTATATCTTGCCGGGTTAACCAAAAAAGTTTACCTGATTGTTCGTCGTGATGAATTGCGTGCATCAAAAGTTATGCAGGAGAGGGTAATGAAAGCCGAGAATATTGAAATTTTGTGGAAGCATCAAACCAAAGGTTTATTTGGTAATGGTGTTGTAGAAGGAGCAACGTTGGCTAAGAATTTAGGAACACCTGAAGAAGAGGAAGTAAAGATTGCTATTGATGGATTCTTTCTTGGAATTGGACATAAACCGAACTCAGACATTTTTGCTGATTATATTGATACAAATGAAGTTGGTTATATCAAAACAATACCAGGTACTTCAAAAACCAATGTTCCTGGGGTTTTTGCCTGTGGTGATGTACAGGATGACCAATACCGTCAGGCTGTAACAGCTGCCGGATCAGGTTGTATGGCTGCTATTGACGCAGAACGATTTCTGGCAGAACAAGAATAAGATATTATAAGATGATAGGTTAGAAGGGGAGGCGGAAGCTTTCCCTTTTTTTATATCATGGCTTTCTTTATCTTCAGCTCTTTATTTAAATCAATTGTCAATTCAGGTCAGATGAAAAGATTTGCTGTTTTTCTTCCATTTTTATTAATAGTAACAATACTTCATGCAGGAAAATATCCTAAGCGTGAAATGCGTGCTGTTTGGATTGCAACCGTTGCGAATATTGATTGGCCATCGAGGGCCGGTTTGTCCACCAATATGCAGAAAGAAGAAATGATTGAGCTTCTCGATCTGGCCAAAGAATATCATTTCAATACCATTGTTTTTCAAATTCGACCAGCAACCGATGCTTTTTATAAGTCAGAATTGGAACCTTGGTCGCAATGGCTGATGGGTGAACAAGGCAAAGCGCCAGACCCGGTTTACGACCCTCTTGAATTTACAATTAAGGAATGCAGAAAACGAGGATTGGACATACATGTTTGGATGAATCCGTACAGGGCTGTTTTTGACACAGCAAGAAGCTCAATTTTTGACTCACATCCAATTAAGAAACATCCTGAATGGTTTGTAAAGTACGGCAGTAAAGCATATTTCAACCCGGGATTGCCCGAGACACGTAACCATGTTAGCCGGGTGGTTGCAGATATAATCCGAAGATATGAGGTTGATGCTATTCATTTCGATGATTATTTTTATCCATATCGTATAAGTGGTCAGGATTTTCCGGATCAAGATGCATTTGATCTATATCCGCGTGGATTTACAACCGATAAAAAGGAAGATTGGCGCAGAGATAACGTAGATTTAATCATTAAGCAACTGCATGATACAATTAAGAGGGTGGCTCCGCAGGTTGAATTTGGGATTTCACCTTTTGGTGTTTGGCGCAATAATGATAAAGATCCCAGAGGTTCAGCTACAAAAGCTGGTCAGACCAATTATGATGACTTATATGCCGATGTGTTAAAATGGCAGGCAGAAGGATGGATAGATTATGTTACGCCTCAAATTTATTGGCCGATAGGTAAAAAGGTAGCTGATTATGCTGTGTTGGTTGATTGGTGGAATAAAAATGCGTTTGATTGTCCAATGTATATTGGGCATGGTTTGTACCGACTTAATGCGCAATCAAATGAAAAAGCATGGCAAAAATCAAAAGAGATTGATAAGCAGATTAAACTTATCAGGAAGTCGGAAAATGTAGATGGAAGCATGTTTTTTAGTGCAAAATATTTACGTACTAATCCGCTTGGGTTTAAGGAACGTATTCAAAAAAAACGATATAAGTACGAAGCATTACCTCCCAAAAATAAAAGAGTAGAACAGATAATTCCCGAAAGTCCGCTAAATGCGCAGTGGGATAGCAACGAAAAAGAGGTAGTTCTTACATGGGAAGCCGGTGAAAACAATGTGGGTTATGTCATTTACAAGTGTAAAAAAAATAATGAACCTAAACTTGATGAGGTCCGATCGATTGTAGCAATTACAGGTGGAACCGAATTGAGATTTCAAGTTGAAAAGAAAAATTCTCCATTTAAATACAAGTATTTTATTACAGCAGTTAGCCTTACAAACAATGAGTCAAATGCTGTAATGTTTGAATAAAAAAATGGAAGAGATCCCGATAGCCTCTTCCATTAACTTCACCCCTTTTTAGTATTAAACCAGGAATTAATTTATTATCATCTATAATACATAGTTCTCCTATGTCATATTTTATTCAATAATTACCTTAGAAACAGATCTTCCTTTACTTGATTTTATCTCAATTAAATAAAGACCTTTAGTTAGGTGAGATACTGGTAATCTAACCTTATTATCAATAGCTACAGTATTATAAACGCAGGTGCCAGTTGAGCTATAAATACATATGGAAGCACCTTTGTTTTCTCCCAGATCAATATGTAATTGATCACTTGCCGGATTTGGATATACCTTAATATTAATTAAATAGTTATTCGCTGCTGAAGTTGGAATATAATCGTATAAACCATTAATTTCTTCAGTTGACAATGCTCGTTTATATATTCTTATATCATCCAAACTGCCTGTAAAATATTGTGCAATATTTGCACCACAACCAATAAATAAGTCTGTTGAGTTGGTTGTATTACCTGTATAACTAACTGTTTGCTGAATATCTAACTGATTATCGATAAATATAGAGATGCTTTCTCCAGGTTTGTAAACCGCAACATAATGATGCCAGTTACCATCGTTAAGCTCAATTGCACCTCTGTTTTCGGTACCTCCGTCATCATTAAAATACAACCAGCTATACGCATCTCCGGTATAACCTGTGCCAAAACCATAAGCACCATTAGATCCCAGTGATGGGTTGTATTTCGAAAGAAAATACTTATCGGTATTGGCTCCTTCTTGTTTTAACCAAAGTGAAACTGAAAATGACTCATTGTTATTAATGTCAAGATGATCAGCATCAGAAATTCGTATGTAATCATTATCTCCATCAAAATAGATAGCTGCATTAGCATTTCCAAACCGGTCTGTTGTGGATGTCGTCTCATTCAATGTGCCATGGTGTTGATATACACTCTGATCTTCTCCATTTGCATCCAACGGGTAATGAGCAATTAAGCCATCCTCAATGGACAAAGATTCTTTGATAAAAGTATTACTGATGGCACTACTCCAAACATCCGATTTGTCTAAAAATCTGAAGTGTATGGTGTGTGTGCCTGCTACCAAAGTGGTAAAATCAATTGCGTCGGTAATGGTTAGCGATTGGTTGGATTCAAGTATTTCTGTGTATGTGTTTTCAAGATTATCATCCAGCCAATATTGGATTGCAACCATGGAATTTGGCAGGTCAGGATTACTCTCTTTTAAGTAGAAGAATTTACTAACAGGAGAACTCCACTTGTTTTGGTCATCTTTAAAACGAATATTTAAGATATGCATGCCCGTAGCAAGATTGCTGATATCGATAGATGTACTTAAATCATAGGAATTGGTCGATGTGAAATCAGTTGTAGTTGCTGTTTCGATATTATTATCGAACCAATATTGCCACGAAATTAAGTTAGCAGTTGCTGTGTTGGGTTTAACTATGAAAAATTTACTGGTAATAGCACTCCACTTGTTGTTACTATCTTTTGCTCTAATATTAATGGTATGCAAACCATTCTGTAGCCCTGCTAAATTTATTTCAGGTTCCCAAATTATGGTTTGTCCATTAATAGCTTCTGATTTTGTGTTTGATCTATCATTATCTATCCAGTATTCAACTTCTGTCAGACTTACTTCTTCGCTAACCGCACTATACTTATAGAACAGTTGACTTGCTATTGAGCTGCATAAATCGTTTTCATCAATAAATCTAAATTGAATACAATGCAGTCCATCCTCCAAAAAGTTTGTATTAATATTGGTTGATAAAGTAAATTCTTCAACTGGTGTTATCAAAGTCTGCACCAGAGATGAACTACCATCATCAAACCAATATTCCCATGCTTTTATTTTGTTTTGAGCCCGGCATATTGAAAAAGATATAACAATCAGCAGGACTGATATCAATTTTTTCATATCTATTCCTGTTGAGCACTTACTGTGATGCTGATATTTAACATGCCATTTTCATCGGTTGAGGTAGCAATGGATTGTGAACTGATATGTGGATTAGATGGTATTGCTTCCTCCTTATAAGGGAATAAACCACCATAAATACCAACTTGTGTTCCGTCATTACCAAGGTAAGTCTCCGTATTGGTTAAATTATAATCTTGTTCGTAAGTAAAGGTTGATTCATCACCCTGATTCACAAATAGCGAAGCGAAATCAACATTTTCGTAGTTATTTATAAAGGTATTTACTCCGGGTAGTGCTGTTGTCTTAAAAACATTGTTTGAGAATGTTGAAGTTTCACAATCTGATTGAATCAGATTATTTACTCGTCGGAATATATTATTTGCTATAGTTGAGTTGTTAACTGAACGTATTGTGCCGGAACTTGTAGAAGTTGAGGAGTATAGGAAGATATTGTTTAGTAGGGCAATTTTTATACCTCCTACTACTGTAGTTGCAATAATATTATTAGTAAATGTGCAATTATAGGCATTGCTAAGGGTAATATTGGAGGTAATAACACAATTTTTAATAGTGGTATTTACACAGGGGGTAGTTCCATCACCTTGAAGATATACCTGATTTAACTTGCAGCGCGTAATAGTTGCGCTATCGATCTTCTGATTATTATTAAAGAGGAGAGTGCCGGTAATCTCAACACCTTCTATTCTAATGTTATCCGAGTTTTCATTAATATAAACATGACCGTTAATAACAGTTTTATTGGTAGCAATAGTAGCTTCTGGATAATGACCTACACCGTAAATGGTTAATTGTTTATCGATGGTGCTTGGTGGAGTTAGAACCGCACCGGGTAAGTAAATGGTGTCACCATCAAGCGCACTTTCATATGCATCAATAAAAGGCTGTTCGCTATCAAAAGCAGTTGTTGTTCCGTTACTTTGTAGAATAACAATTTGTTGTGCCGATACATAGGTTGTAGCTACAACAACCATAAGGGTAAGTAAAATTTGTTTCATGACTCTGAGTTTAGATTGTCAATAAAACTAGGTTGTTTGCTTTATTATTTCAGATGATTAATAATAAGTGGGCATTTGGCGTAATAAGTGGGTGTTGTTTCCAAAGTACATGTTATTAATGTTTGTCCGGTTATTATTACATACGACCATCTGTTATTAATCTTCATGCCGAAGCAGATAATATCCTTATATTGTATCATTAAGCTTACACTCAATCTTAATGAAAGGAATTATAATTCTTATTTTATATCTCTTCAGTCTTGTGTCATTATTTGGCAAGGATCTGCCTTACAGAATTTATAACACTCATAATGGGTTGCCTCAAATTCAGGTAACTGCTGTTTATCAGGATAATTATGGATATGTATGGGTAGGAACTAAAGCCGGACTTGCTCAGTTTAATGGTGAGCATTTTCATCAATATTTGGGTAATGAGTATATCTATTCAATTGATAGTGATGCATTGGGTAATGTTTTTGTCAAAGCAAGTTCGGGAGTTTATAAGTTTGATGGTGCTCAATTCAGATTGATGAATAGTATTAATGAGCCTTTTCAATTAATGGTTGCGGATAGTTGTTATTTTATATATTCCAAAGATTGGATTGAGCATTATTGTAATGATACCTTAGTTGAGCAATACCAAGTAGGAGTTGATTTTTCGGTTGGAGGTGTTGAATCAGTGGTATATGATCCGAAGCTTAAATTGTTGTATTGCACCGATTTTGTTTCGAATGAGGTCTTTCGTATTAAAGCAAACAAGTTATTAAAAATATATACTGCTCCGAAAGGATGGAAAGTAAACGTTGGACGATTATCACACAATATTCCGGTCATTTTATTGAATAACGAAAACGAAGTAAAGTGTCTTTCTTTACCTAATGGAGAATTACTGTTTACATTTCGTTATGCCAATAATGAAATTAAGAATGTGAAAGTAAATAGCCTGCCAGTACAATCATATTTGCTGAATTATATGTACGATTATTTTCTTCTGGATAGTGCTACAAATAGAGCAAATAAGTTACAGTTAGATTTTATAAAAGCACCTTATCCTGTTATTATCGACAAGGATAATCAGTTATGGGCCGGATCAGATAATGGTTTATACCAAATTTGGGAGGATCCGTTTGAGGTGTATCCTGAATCTTTTATGAAAGACTTCTGGACGTTGATTCAGTCTGATGAAGGCAATTTATATGGTGCTGCCTTTAAACAAGGCTTGTATCTTTTAGATATGGAAAGAAAAGCCAAAAAGGAAATTACAGCTACAGGTTTTTATAACCACAAAGAAACGGATTATTATTATGGAGCATCAAAAGATAAGAATGGCAATTTGTATTTTCCAACTCATTATGGTTTGGTGAAATATAATCAAAAACAAACCATCAAGTTAAATACAGGCATTGTGCTTGTTACATGTTATGATGCTTTTTCAGATCGAATCATTTTCGGTCAGGAAAATGGTTTGGGATTTCTTGATGTGAATGGACAGATTGAATACATAAAGGATGAAACAAAAAGTAAAATTAAGTCACATCCATCAGCTATTGAGTTTTCGGGAGATACGTTAATTTGGATTGGTACAGGGCGATCATTGGCTGTTTACGATCGTAAAAAAAACACATTTTTTAATTCTGAAGAATTGTTTGCTGATGGACCAACTGCTGGTATTATTTCTATGGCAAAAGACCATAAAGATAATATCTGGATGGGAGGAAGAGAGGGCTTATGGATTTTTGATTCAGGAGAAAAAAAGTTTAAAAAAGTTCCGCTTTTGCATTCGGGTTACATAACAGCTATAATGGCTTATTCTGAAGATAAATTACTGTTAGGAACAACCCGTGAATTAATGGTTTTTAAATTAGATGAATACTTAAATAATGAAAAATTAATAATTAAGACATATAATTTCCGAAATGGATTATTGGCTCAGGAGATTGCTCAGAACGGTTTTATTAAATGGGATGATAAAGTACTGTTTCCTTCAACAACCAATACAACTGCTATCAATCCGGAACAGGTACGTTTCTACTCAGAGTTCTTCAATGTTGAGATCACTCACTATAATAATACGCCCATTACATATGCAATGCGCAAATTGGGACAACCTTTATTACTTAGTAATCATGAAAATGATTTGGAGCTGGATTTCGAAACCGTCGGGTTTGGTTTGCCAACCATGCCTGAATATAGATATCGATTAAA
This sequence comes from Carboxylicivirga linearis, assembly GCF_018271995.1. Taxonomy (GTDB): domain Bacteria; phylum Bacteroidota; class Bacteroidia; order Bacteroidales; family Marinilabiliaceae; genus Carboxylicivirga; species Carboxylicivirga linearis. Next base: position 109,275 of record NZ_JAGUCO010000016.1, on the reverse strand, counting down.
AGGAGTTAATAAGGATTGGAGCGAATGGAGTCGTCAGAACTATGCCGTGTATCATAATCTGTCATCGGGCAAATATACTTTTGAGGTGATGGTAAAGCCTGCATTTGTCAGCGGGATAGAAGACTTTAAAACATCATCAATTAATATTGTTGTTCAACTACCTTTTTATAAAGAGCCTCATTTTTATAAATATGCCTTTTTTGTTTTGCTTCTTTTAGGGTTGATCATTGCCTATATTTCACGATCGAGATATTTGTTTAAAGTAAAAGCCATTGAGCAGGAGCGAAAGAAACGCTATCTCGAGATTGCTTCGTTACAGGCTAATCTGAATCCACATTTCATTTTTAATCTTCTGGCTTCGGTTCAAAACTTGGTTACACAGCATAAACCTGAACTTGCGAATCAATACATTATTAAATTCTCTCGTTTAATAAGAGCCTATATGGAGGCAACCATTAAGTCATCTCAGGTTATGGATCAATCTCAGGAAAAAAATGAAATTTCCATCAAAGATGAGGTGGATTTACTAAAAATGTATATCGAGTTTGAACAAATAAAATACCGTGCCAAAGCATTTGATTATGAGCTGGAAGTTTCTGATCCGGATTTGTTGAATAAGACAATTCCGCCAATGATTATTCAACCGTTTGTTGAAAATGCCATCAAACATGGTCTTTATCCGGCTAATAAGGATGGCAAACTGGTTATTCAAATTACATCAGATCATGAAGCTCTTATTTGTACTATTACAGATAATGGTATCGGTAGAAAGAAATCAGAAGAACTAAAGAAAGATTCAATAAAAGTATACGAGTCGCGTGGCATTGAATTGATTCAAAAACGGATTGATATATTAAATGAATTGGGATATAATATCAGAATTCGATACGAAGATCCTGACTTGGGAGGCACGAAAGTAATTATCACTTTTAACTGATTGGTATGGAGCAAATTATTAACGCCTTAGTTGTTGAAGATATTCAGGACACTTCTGATTATATATGTCAGCGTATTCAACAATTGTTTCCTCAAATTAAAAAGGTTAATCAGGCATATGATATAGAAGAGGCGTACGATATAATTAAACGAGAGAATATTCAATTGGTATTTTTAGATATACAACTGACAACAGGTACTGGATTTGATTTATTAAAGAAACTATCTGAAGAGAATTGTATCGATTTTGAAATCATATTTATTACCGGAGAGAGCGCTAAAGAATATACATTAAGAGCCATTAAATATTCAGCTATCGATTTTTTATATAAACCATTGGACGATTCAGAATTGGTTCAAGCTGTAAATAAGGCACTATCCAAGATCAGTTCCCGGAATTTTAATCATCAGATTAAATTATTACTCGAAAGGGTGGGAGGGGCTCAGCAGATTCCCAGTAATAAAATGGCATTTCATCTTCACAATGGTATTATCGAATTTGTTAATATCTCTGATATTGTTTATTTAAAAGCGGATGGAGTAATCTGCTATGTTTTTCTTAAGGATGGTGTTCAGTTGTCGGTTACTCGTAATATAGGTTTTTATAAAGAAATGCTGGTTAGTGATTATCATTTTCATGCAATCAGTAATAGTTTGCTTGTTAATCAGGAGTTTATAAAAAAATACAATCACCGTGAGTTAACCGTAGAACTTACTAACGGAACTGTTTTGTATGCATCAAAACGATTTGGTAAAGATTTTAAAGATCAGTTTGGCAAAAAAGGGGGAATAAACAGTTTTACCCGAACTATTCGTCAATTATTTGGTAGGTAAACTGCTTAATGGATTAATGAAATGCCGACATGTAAGTAATATGATACCATTCCAGATTAACTTCGAAAAGTTTCATGCCCTCATTCGATAATTCTTCTAATTGCGGGAACTTTTGTTTTGCCAAATCCAGAACCACTTCAAATACTTTTTTGCTTATAGGATTAGAAATAATATGTTCGTACTTTTTATTGTATACGCTTAATGCCTCAATTTCGTCTTTTACACGATAAGCGGGAGAAGTAGCATCTTTGTCTAACACAGATCTTATTGCACTTACAACCTGTAGTGCATAATTACGGGTTAACGATTTTAACTCAATAGGTAATATAATGTGCTTATTTTCTTCTTTAATTACAGTATGAATGGTTTGTTTAAATAGCTCCGCAAAATCATTTCTGAAAGAATCTTCCTTTCTAAATTCTTCTTGAAGGCTGTTAATATGCTCTTTGGCGTTATATCTAAACTTAAATAACATAAACTTCCGCTTTTTATTTAAACAGAGAAGGATCTAAAAAGGTTTAGCGATGTGTTGATTTTCAGAATTGAAGATGAATGTGAAAAATATATAATAAACTACATATTTAGGTAACACTATTGCTTAATATTCGTATCGAATTTCGATAGGGGAACAGTCATTATTTTACTAACAATTGTTGATTAGAAAGAGTTTGCAATATGCATTGAGGGATTACAATGTAGTTGAGTAATGACATTATTTTAGGGGTGATAATGTTGAGTATAACAGTAGACAATATTGAGAAGGAATTTAGAAGTTTAACTTTAAACAAAGGCATTGTTATATCGTTTTTTGTGTATCTGGGGTATCTCGTGTTTTACCTCTTTTATTCATTTAAGCAGTTTCTTCCTGTTAGTATTACCATATTTGTATATCTCATTATTCATGGTGCGTTATATTTGTTTTTGAAAAAGGGGAAGTATCTGCTGGTGAGAATTTCGTTTCTCATTTTAAGCGTTCTTTTTTTAGTAAACCTTACATTTTTCATTGCTGGCCCTAAAACAGGAGTTCATTACTTTTTACTTATATTTTCATTGTTGGCACTATCGATGGCGCGTCCTGAGCGCTTATGGATTTCAGTTCTTTACTTTTCGGTGAGTTTGTTCTTTTTCGCCGGGGCTGAATTTGGTTTTTTGCCAGATATGTCAATAGCGGATTATCCTGAAGATTTAGCCTATATCATACGAGTACAGTGTATCATCTCAAGTTTTGTCATTATTTATTACGTTTCGTATATGTTTTATCGAATAAATATTGAGAAAGAAAGGCACATTGTTAGTCAAAACAATGAATTGTATCGAGTAAATGAAAAACTGGAACAGTCACAAAAAGAGATATCTCTTCAGAATGAACAAATGAGGAGTTTAAATGACGAGTTAATTGCAAACATCGATATTATTTCCAAGCAGAAAAAGGAATTAGAAGTAGCTAATTCTACAAAAGAGAAGTTCTTTTCTATCATAGCCCATGATGTAAAAAATCCTCTCTCTTCAATTATTGGATTAACTGAATTGTTACAGTTAAATGTAGAAGATTATCCAATAGAGAAGATGAAAGAATACCTGAAAGTCGTTCATGAATCTGCAAATAGGATTGATGTTTTATTAATGAACTTGCTTAATTGGGCTAAAGCTCAAACGGGTAGTATTGAGGCAAATAAATTAAGTTTTAATCTAAAAGAAGTAATAGATACAAATCAGAAGCTGTTTTGTCAAAATTTGAATGATAAGAATATTAAACTGCTAAATAATTGTTCCGCCAACATTCCGGTGGTGGTTGATAGATATATGATTGATACAGTTATTCGTAACCTGATAAGTAATGCAATTAAATTTACTCCTTCTCACGGATCAATTACTCTACAGGATGAGGTGAGTGATGACTCCCTTAAATTACATATTATTGATACAGGAATTGGAATGGATGATCAAGCAATAAAAGATGCATTCAAAAACAATAAAAGTATTTCATACGGAACTAATGATGAAAGAGGGATGGGATTAGGATTGCTAATTTGTAAAGAGTTTCTGGAAATGAATAATTGTCTATTACAAATCGAAAGTACTCCGCATAAAGGTTCAACTTTTAGTATCCTTTTTTCCAATTGATACGGGCAAAATAGTGCTTTTTGCAGCCAGCTCCTTAATCAATAAAAAAGGGGCTAATTTTCCAACATCATTTTAATAATTTCCTGATCGGTTTCACGCATTCCAATCTTACCTAGTCTTCCAATATTTTTGATTGTGTTTTCAACACCTTTCACAACTATACCGTCGCCTCCATAAAACTGTTGACCATTTTTATACATTTCGTATCCTAAAATTCCGGCTTCAACAGCAGAAGCAATTTTGCCTGCACAAGAAGGTTTAGCTCCGTCGCAAACGATACCTGAAACAATTGCCAAGGCATTAACAATGGTATGAGCTATTTCTTTGTATCCGCCACCGTTTAACCAGGCAATGCCTGCTCCGGCACCTACACCGGCTGAGATAGCTCCACAATAGGCCGATAATCGTCCAATACCGGTTTTTTGATGAATAGTTACCAGATTAGAAATTAACAATGCCCGATACAATTTATCATCATCAACCTTTAATTCTTTGGCATACTCAATTACCGGAACCGAGGCTGTTAATCCCTGATTGCCGCTTCCTGAAACAATCATAACTGGTAACTCACAACCACTCATGCGCGCGTCTGATCCGGCAGCAGCAAAAGCACGGGCCCGGTTTTTTATATCGTTGCCCCAGGTATTTAAAAGAACACTTCCCACATTTGCACCCCAGCTGTTTTTAATTCCTTCAGTGGCAATGGTATAATTAAAATCAATTTGTTGTTGCAAAGCTTCCTTCACCTTTGCCAAGTCAACGGACTCAGCAAAATCTATTATACCATGCACAGTCATCAACGATCGGTCGGTTTTAGTTGACATATTTACTTCATCGCAATCGCTGTTCATGCGCAATACCTCATTATTTTTGACAATACGTGTAATATTGGTATGAAAATGTGAAATTTGAACCGTTACGGAAGAATCACCACAATAAGCATGGATGGTAATATCGAAAATTAAACCACTTTGTGAAGCTTTAACAGAAATATCCTTTGACGATAGATACTCTTTTATTGAGGCTCGTTCATCATCATTAACAACAGAAATTACTTCCAGAACCTTGTCTGCATCGCCGGCAATAATACCGGCTACAGCTGCTGCTTCAATCCCTTTTAAATTTCCGGTATTTGGAACAACTACACTCTTAACATTTTTGATGATGTTATCACTGGCTTCAATAACAATGCGCTCAGGCATTTCATCAAGTACTTTTTTAGCCATAGCAGCAGCATAGGCAATGGCAATAGGTTCAGTACAGCCCATGGCTGGCATTAATTCTTCATGAAGAATATCAATGTAAGCCGAATGTTGATTGGTGTTGTTCATTATCTTTTTATATAAACTTTCAGTTTATAAATATTCCATATTTTGGGAGATGAACACAAAAGTATACAACCATAATTATTAGAAATATGATTATTCGCAATGAAAGACCATTCTTATTAGTGTTGCGGATAATTAGTTTTGATATTCAGTGAATTATTGTCGGTGTTTGAAGCTAAAAAAACGCCTGCTCTGTTAAGAGCAGGCGCACAATATTTAAATATATGTCTTTAAAATTTCAAAGCAAGACGCACCATAAAGTTGGTACCGGCTTGAGGATAATAACCATCTAACACATTATGCTCTCCACCATAATAGTAGCGGTATACCCAAGCGTTAGATTCATACTTTTCATTGAATAAATTATTTACCTTAACCCCAAATGTAACATCACCTAAGCTATTAATTGTAAAATCGTAATTGAATAGCAGGTCATTTACAAACCAGGCATCAAGCTTACGCTCTTCATTGGATGTGTTATCGATGTATTGATCGCTTACATATTTACTGATTAACGAAACAGTAAAACCTTTTGCTGGCATGTAATTAAATTGGCTGGCTGCTGTTACGTCTGGTGAAAAAGCAATATCTGTTTTTCCTAAGTTTTTTACTTCCTGCCCCCAGGTATCCCAGTTGTCAACGTATTCAGTAAAGTTGTTAATTTTATTGGTTGATAAGCTTACATTACCAGTCCAATTAAGGTTTGAAAGTATCATTACGCCTCCGCTTAATTCTATACCTGCACGATAGCTTTCCGGAACATTTTCCATCATAGGAGCCCCTACATCATTAATTTGACCTGTTAAAACAAGTTGATCCTTATAATTCATGTAATAGGCATTCAAATTAAAGAAAGCATGATTGCTTGTGAATGAATATCCTAGTTCATAGTCGAATAGTTGCTCAGGATCAGGTTTTTTATCAACAGGCGCATCTCTGAAATCGCTTCTGGTTGGCTCGCGTTGCGTGGTGGCAAATGATGCAAAAAGACGATGAGAATCATTTATTTGATAATTAATACCGAATTTAGGATTTACAAAATTGAAATTGTATGACTGGGTTAAATCTGCAAAATCATCATGAAGCCCACTCATATCAAATCTTACATTTCTATATTGGATGTCTCCGTAAATGCTAAAAGCATCTGAAAGAATATAATTCAACTTAGCATAAATATTAAAATCCTTTTTAAGACCATTGTTTCGGTACCATTCGTGGTTTTCGGGTATTCCATTATTGGTTTCCCACCAAGTAACCTTACCGTAATGATCTCCATCATATTCGTTATATCCACCTCCTACAATAAGGTGTATGTTGTTGTTTTGATAGTTGGCTGCAAAAGTTGCTCCATAAAAGTGATTATCTAACCATTTTTGTTGTATTAAATCAGATCTTGTGATCGTGTCGTTGGGTTGCAAAACAATGTAATCGAAACCAACATCGTAATCGCTATATTTTCTATCGTACTTAAAAGATTCATAATAGCCTCTTCCATAAGTGTAATGAAGTGCAGCAGTTAAATTAAATTGCTCATTCACTTCATGAGTGAGGTGTAATTGGTAATGATCTTGTTGATAGTTATCGGTTTGATTATCGTAAAGGTAGCGATTGAATGTTCTGGCATCTGACTTAAAAAGATTTTCAGCTTCTTCATCTGTCCAGCCATCGTGAGATATTAATTTCTCCATTCCTGCCTGATCATTTTCAAGTTTTACTTTTGGAACTCCATTCCATGCCTGATAAGTTTGCTCGGTGCCAGAAAAATTAATAAACTTGATGGTTGTATTTTCACCATAGTACCCTCCCGAAAAATAGTATGATTTTAGGTCTGATGATCCACGATCAATAAAACCGTCTGATTTAATACGACTCAATCTTACATCAAAGGCCATATTGTTTTTAAGTAATCCGGTTGACGCAGCAACAGAGTTTTTGATGGTTCCAAATGATCCATAACTGTTATCCACAAAAGCACCTGCCTTAGATGCAGAGTTTAGTGTGTTTAAATTAATAGATGCTCCAAATGATGCGGCACCGTTGGTGCTTGTTCCAATACCTCGCTGTACCTGAATTTTATCAACAGAAGCAGCGAAATCAGGCATGTTTACCCAAAAGACGCCTTGAGATTCGGCATCGTTTAAAGGAATACCATTAACTGTTACGTTAATTCGGGTCATGTCAGTACCTCTGATTCTAAGATTGGTATACCCCACGCCAGCACCGGCATCAGAGTTTGTTACAACACTTGGCATCTGGTCAAGCAAAAATGGCAAATCTTGTCCATAATTCTTTTTCTGCAATTCTTCTTTTGAAATCTCAGAATAAGCTACCGGGTCATTTTTTCCGGCTCTAATGGCTGAAACAACAACTTCGCTTGTCACAACTACATTGGGTTCTAGAACTACCTGCATATTTTTGCTAGCTTTTTGTTCTTTAGTTTCATACCCAATAAAAGAGAAAACCAATGTTTGATCGCCTGACGGTAAAATATTTATGCTGAACTCTCCATTGGCATTGCTAATAGTACCCTGATAGCTATGTTTTTCAACTACATTAACACCAATCAAAGGATTCCCTTTAACGTCGGTTATTTTACCATTAATTTGATTTTGCGCATATGCGCCAGCAGACAATAGTATTGATGTCAATACTAAAAATAAATTCTTCATCTAATAGCAGTTTAAGTTAATAACTAATACCGCAATGAGGATCAAAAGGAGATAACTCTTTCCTTGTCGGAATTACCCGGCCAGGTTCGAAGGGTATGATCTCAGCCCGTAATATTAAGGCACCCCATTGTACTAAATCGGCGCAAATGTACAACACCGATATTAATTCACAAATTTTAATAAGACCTTTTTATCTTAAATATTTTTGAAGATCAATTCAATGTATTGAAAATGAATGTAAAATTCAATTGTTTGTGGAGAAGATTTTATCTTCCCCACATGCCTTCATCCCAATCTTTCCAAACAACTTCATAACCTTGGGTTCGAATAGCAGAACTCACTTCTTCTGGTGTGCGTGCATCGGCAATTTCAAATTGCTCCAAAGCCTTATTATAAACAGCATATCCGCCGGGTTCGGTTTTAGATCCTGCACTCATGGCAGTAATACCCAATTGCATCATATTATCTCTGAATATTTGATTTTCTCGGGTTGATAAGGATAAATCAACATCCGGATCGAAAATACGATAGGCCATAATCAATTGAGCCAACTCCTTATCGTTGATAGGATGATTGGGATTAAATGAACCAACATGTGGACGCAGGCGAGGGAAGGAGAGGCTATATTTGGTGCGCCAATAGGTTTTCTCCAGATAGTTGAGGTGCAAGGCCGTGAAAAACGAATCGGTTCTCCAATCTTCCAAGCCTAGTAAACAACCTAATCCCATTTTATGGATGCCGGCTTTCCCCAATCGATCGCCTGTCTCTAAACGATATTCAAAATTAGCTTTTTTACCTCTTGGATGATAAACAGGATATTGAGCCTGGTTGTAGGTTTCCTGATACACATATACAGTATGGACTCCCATTTCAGATAATTCCTCATATTGATGAGCATCCATTGGTTGTACCTCAATTGAGATAAGGGAAAAATGAGGTTTAACTATTTCAATTATTTCTTTTAAATAATCAAAACCACAATGAGCCGGATGTTCACCAGTAACCAGTAACAAATGCTCAAATCCCATGTCTTTTATCACTTTAATTTCTTCCAGTACCTGTTCTTTGTTTAAAGTGATTCGGGTAATGTCGTTTTTATGATTAAATCCGCAATAAATGCAGGCATTGGCACATGCATTCGATAGGTACAGAGGAATATACATCTGCATGGTTTTCCCAAAGCGTCGTTGTGTAATACTTCGGCTTTTCTGGGCCATTTTTTCCAGAAAAGGTTCAGCAGCCGGCGAAATCAATGCCATGAAATCATCTAAAGTAGCCTTGTTGGTATTCAAAGCTCTTTCAACATCGGTAGCTGTTTTATTGTAGATCGCTTTTTTACATTCATCCCAATTGTAGGATGCATGTACATCATTAAAAGTAAAGCTATTCATTTGGATGGCGATTAATTATCAAGAAAAGCGGTTAACGGACTGGATGCTTCCGCTCCTGTGTTTTTTTCGGCCAATTGAGCTTCAAAAGCCATTCTGCCCGATTCCACAGCCAGTTTAAAGGCCTGAGCCATTTTAACAGGATTGGGCGATACTGCAATGGCCGTATTTACCAAAACAGCGTCAGCTCCCATTTCCATAGCATCAGCAGCATGAGAAGGAGATCCAATTCCGGCATCAACTACAACCGGCACATTGCTTTGTTCAATAATGATGCGCAACATTTCTTTGGTTTGTAATCCCTGGTTGGAACCGATAGGTGCCCCCAATGGCATCACAGCAGAAGTTCCGGCTTCTTCCAATAATTTACAAAGAACAGGATCGGCCTGAATATAAGGTAAAACCGTGAAGCCAAGTTTGGCTAATTCTTCAGTTGCTTTTAATGTTTCAATAGGGTCGGGCAGTAAATATTTAGGATCGGGATGAATCTCCAGTTTAATCAGATCTGTTTCCAATGCTTCGCGAGCCAATTGTGCTGCAAATACAGCTTCTTTAGCCGTTCTTACTCCCGATGTATTAGGTAATAGATGGATGCGTGGATGCTTAAGGTGTTGAAGAATATCATCCGCAGTATTATTTATTTCAACCCTGCGTAATGCAACAGTCACCAATTCCGATTCGCTTATATTGATTGCTTCTTCCATGGTGTTGTTAGAAGCAAATTTTCCAGTTCCGGTAAATAACCTTGATTGGAAGGTGTAATTACCAATTTTTAGTTCTGACATATTTTCTGATGAGTCTAGTTAATGTTTTCTTCGCCAATTTGATGAGCTGAGCTTTCCAATTGTCTTTAATAATTCCAGCGTAGAAGCTCCAGGCTGATCTTGCTGATTAATATATGATGATAAAGCAACACCATAAATTCCGGCATCAAAGAGTTCGTTGAAATCTTCAGGAGTTAATCCGCCAATAGCAATAATGGGAATATGGATGTTGTTCTGCTCACACTGTTGAATTATTTGTTCATATCCTTCAATGCCTAAAACGGGGCTGAGCTTTTTCTTGGTTCCGGTAAACCTGAAAGGCCCCAAGCCAACATAATCTACTCCTTGTGAGACCAGTCTCTTGATGTCCTCAAAAGTATTTGCGGTTCCTCCGATGACTGCTTGAGGTCCTAAAATTTCACGAGCTTCAGTAGGTGCCATATCTTCTTTTCCTAAATGCACTCCGTCAGCTCCAATTCGGGCAGCCAGTTCAACCCGATCGTTAATAATCAGTTTCGCTCCGTTGTCCATGCAAAAGCTTAATGCCTGAACGGCGGTTTTTTCAACTTCCTTTTCAGCTTCTTCTTTCATGCGTAACTGAATCCAGTTACCTCCACCCATTACAACTTGCTGAATCTGCGATAGGATGTTGTGTTTTTCAGATGGTGAAGTGATAAAGTGAAGTCGTGCTATATTTGTTTTCATATCAATTTTATTTTGAATGATACCCTAGTAATCCAGATGTGCTTGCAATAAACGATTTTACATAGAAGTGTGCCTCGCGACAGGCTTCTTTCAGAGAAAGTTGATTCGCTAAATTAGATGCAATAACAGAAGATAAAATACAGCCTGTACCATGTTTTTGTATATTATCTTCAACTTTATCGGACAAAATGAAATATGGTTTTTCATCAGGTATATATAATTCGTCGCAAACAGATGTATCTGTTGAATGACCGCCTTTTATTAGTAGAGAGCAATTGAATTGATCAACAAAGGACTGTGGATCTAATTCTTTAAATAGCTCCTTATATTCAGGAATATTGGGTGTGATCAGATGAATACCTTTCTTTAGCAAATTTTTGATGGAGTTTGAGATATTGTTGTGAAACTCAAATCCGGCCGTGGCTTTTAATATTGGGTCCCATATTACATAGGCTTCTGGCCAGTTTTCGTTAATAAAATCCAGAATGCCAGAAAGTACTTCAACAGATTCGACCAAACCAATTTTAATGCACTTTGGTTTGTATTTCGAAGCCAGGCTATCGAGTTGCATTTTAATTTCATCAAAAGACAACCAGCGAACACCATGGAATTCACTTTCATTCTGAAAAGTGACAGCTGTTATCACACTTAAACCATAGGCGTTATTTTGCTCCATCGCTTTTATATCGCTGCCAATACCTGCACCGTTACTAGGATCAAAACCTGCTATGGTAAGAATAGTTGGTCGTGTCATATCAACTCCATTTATTTGCGATTTCATTATATCGTCTAATAAGTTTATTAATATTGTGGTCTTTTTCAAATTCACTCCAAAGCGAACCCAAAATGGCAAGACCCTCAAAGCCTGCCTCTTTTACTTTATCTGCATTATGAGAATCAATTCCCCCAAGTGCTATTACAGGTACTTTGCATTTTGTATCTAAAAAATTATGGATAGCATTTAGTTTTATAGTTGGCATGTAACCCTTTTTTGAGATGCTTTCGAAAACAGGACTCAAAAAGGCATAATCAACGTGTTCACCCCATTGTTTTAGTTCGTCTAACGAATGAGTAGAGGTGCTTTTCTGATAATTACAATCTATATATTTATCAAGCAAATGACGATTGTATGATGTAAAATGCACTCCCTTCAAATTCATTTCTTCAACTAACGATAAATGGCTGTGAATCATTATATGCTTATGAAACCTTTCGTCAACGGATTTTATCCATTGCTGCAATTTTTCTTTATTGAAATCAGGTTTGCGCACATGAAGTATCTCCAACCCGTTTTCAAAAAGTGCATTAATTGCTTCAAACTCATTGCTGAGTTGCGATGGATGTGTAATAACGATAGGTCTCATAAAAAAATAACAGTGTCTACAAGTAAAGCTCTCCGCCTGATTCCTTGAATACTTCTTTTCGTTCTTCCATTTTTTTAGCCATGTCACGAACTTCATGAGTTGATTTCATGGAGCAGAATTTTTCTCCGCACATCGAGCAGAAGTGAGATGATTTATAGCCTTCATCAGGTAAAGTAGTATCATGAAATTTCATAGCCGTTTCAGAATCAAGAGCCAAGGCAAACTGATCTTTCCAACGAAACTCAAAGCGAGCTTTGCTCATAGCATAATCACGTAGCTGTGCTCCCGGAAATCCTTTGGCAATATCAGCAGCATGAGCAGCCAGTTTATAAGTGATAACACCTGTTTTAACATCATGCTTGTCTGGTAAGCCCAAGTGTTCTTTAGGTGTTACGTAGCAAAGCATAGCTGTTCCCTGCCAGGCAATCATAGCACCTCCAATTGCCGAAGTAATATGATCGTAGCCCGGAGAAACATCGGTGGTTAAAGGACCTAAAGTGTAAAAGGGAGCTTCATCGCAATGCTTTAACTGTCGTTCCATATTTTCTTTGATAGCCTGCATCGGCACATGACCTGGTCCCTCAATAATGGTTTGAACGTATTTGGCACGAGCTCTCCTGTTTAGTTCACCCAGTACTTCCAACTCGCCAAATTGTGCTCTGTCATTCGCATCGGCAATAGAGCCCGGACGTAAACCATCACCCAAAGAAACACCTACATCATAAGCTGCCAGAATGTCGCAAATATCGTCGTAATGAGTATATAAGAAATTCTCTTTATGATGATGCAACATCCACTTCGCCATGATGGCGCCACCACGCGAAACAATTCCTGTTACACGCTTTATGGTTGTTGGAATATGACGCATTAATAAACCGGCATGAATGGTAAAGTAATCCACACCTTGCTCTGCCTGCTCAATTAATGTATCGCGATAAATTTCCCATGATAGTTTTTCTACTTCACCACCCACTTTTTCAAGAGCCTGATAGAGAGGAACCGTTCCAACGGGAACAGGTGAATTTCGGATGATCCATTCTCGGGTTTCATGAATATTATTTCCTGTTGATAAGTCCATAATAGTGTCAGCTCCCCAACGAACAGCCCAAACAGCTTTCTCCACTTCTTCTTCGATGGATGAGGTGGTTGGAGAATTACCAATATTGGCATTAATCTTCACCAGAAAGTTACGACCAATAATCATTGGCTCCGCTTCGGGGTGATTAATGTTTGCTGGTAAAATGGCTCTTCCTGCAGCAATTTCATCCCTTACAAATTCTGGTGTGATTTCTTTTTCTGGAATATTAGCCCCAAATGTTTCGCCCTGATGAAGGCGATATTTCTCTTTAACTTCTTTTAGTTGTTGATTCTCACGAATAGCCACATACTCCATCTCGGGAGTAATATGTCCCTGGCAGGCGTAGTAATATTGCGATACACATTTGCCAGTTTTGGCTTTTAGCGGAGTATGATTTACATGATCGAATCGCAAATGATTCAACGCTTCATCTTTCAGGCGCTCTCTTCCGTATTCTGAAGACAGATGAGGTAACTTTTCTATGTCATCACGTTCTTCAATCCATTTTTTACGAAGTTTGGGTAAGCCTTTTTCTAAGTCAACTTTATAGTCAGGATCGGTATACGGACCACTGGTGTCATAAACCGTTATAGGAGGATTTTTAATTATTTCTCCCTCTGATGTTTTGGTGTCACTTAATTCTATACATCGGTGAGCAACCTCAATATCGAAGATGGAACCTTTTTCATATATCTTTTTTGATGAATGAAAAGGACCAGAGGTAATTCCCTTCTGTGAGATTTTTTGTTGTGTCATTAGTTTAGTTTTTTATCGTCGGAGTAATCTGTATTAGTTGAATTTTAAACTTGGTTTAACCTCCCTGACTGGCTTTTATAATCAGAATTTTATCTCCATCAGAAAGTTGTGAGTTGTTCCAATTGCTTTTAGGAACAACGCAGTCATTTAAAGCAACAGCAATACCGCCCTGATCATGTTGATTCAGTTGTGTGAGAACATCTAATACAGTGTTTGACTCAGAAAATGTATGCTCCTGTCCATTTACAGTTATGGTCATTTGTTTAAAAAATTTGAGAGGAGCCTATGAAAGGTGTAATTCACGTCCCTGCGACAGCATTACCTGCATCAGGTTCAATGGGTATAATCTCAGCCTGTTATTTAAGGCACCCCTGTAATTAAAATATGTATGAGTATTATCAGTCTTGTCTGACAATTTCAAGTCAAAGGTAAAGGAAAATGTTTTTATTAAACAAAAAAGCCGAAGAATATTTTCTTCGGCTTTTTTTGAGAATGCTTTATTTGTTAAAAGAATTTTATGCGTCTTGCAAAGAGACTACTGCCTAAAATCTATAAAACTAATTGTCTATTTCTCAACTTTAAGTATTTCTTTTATCATTTCTTCCATATCAGCTTTTGGTCTAAATCCCATAGCTGCTTGTGGATCTCCTTCTAAAGGAACAAAAACTATGGTTGGCAAGCTTCTTATTCCAAATGTAGCAGCCAACTCACGTTCTTTTTCGGTGTCGATTTTATACACCTGAATTTTTCCGTCATACTCTTTCTGAAGGTCTTTCAATACCGGAGATAACATTTTGCAAGGTCCACACCAATCAGCATAAAAATCCAGAATAGCAGGCACTTTTCCTTCGTACTTCCAGGTTTGATTTTTTTCGTAATCAAACACATATTCTTTAAACGATTGTGCGCTTAAATAAATTACTCCTCCTTCTTCTTCCTCTGAGGTGCTTGCGGTAGTGGTATCTATATTAGTATTACTGCTTTTAGATGTAATTGCAAATGTAACAGCTGATACTAATAGGATACCCAAAATTAATGGATACTTAAATTTTTGCATCTGACTAATATTAATGTGGTTATCGTTTATTTTTCCACTTTCAACACTTCTTTGATAGCTTGCTCAAAAGTGTCTTTTGGTAGTGCACCTTGTGCCATTTGAGGTTGTCCGTCTTTAGGTACAAACAGTAATGATGGGATACTTTGGATACCGAAAGCTCCTGCCAACTCACGCTCAGCTTCTGTATCCACTTTGTATACATTTAATTTTCCATCGTACTCTTGTGCCAACTCTTCCAAAATAGGAGCTACTACTTTACATGGTCCACACCAGTCGGCGTAAAAGTCTATTAAACATGGAACATCACCTTCAAATTTCCATTCTTTATTTTCTGTATAATTGAACACTTTAGTTTTGAAAGTGTCGTTTGTCAATTTCTCTAGCATAATTTTAAATTTAGAAATTAATATATCTATAAATGTCGATAAATGAATATCAAGTTTTGTGCCAAACTGAGTTTATACAATATAACGTCAATATGCCATAAAAAGTTGTAATTTTGTCAGCGATATGACAGAAAATGGCAGGATAAAGATTGAAAAACTGTTAAAGAATCCGGTTTTTCACACAATTCGAGATATAAGTGATGAAATGGGACTACGGTCGTATGTGATCGGAGGTTTTGTTCGTGATATATTTTTAGATCGTCCTTCTAAAGATATTGATGTGGTAGTAATTGGAAGCGGTATAGAATTAGCGGAGAGTGTAGCCAAAAAATTAGGAGGTCTTAAATTATCGGTATTTAAAAACTTTGGGACGGCCATGTTAAAATATCGCGATTTAGAGGTTGAATTTGTTGGTGCCCGCAAGGAATCGTATCAACGACACTCGCGAAAGCCCATTGTTGAGAATGGAACTCTCGAGGATGATCAAAACCGACGCGATTTTTCAATAAATGCATTGGCTTTAAGTTTAAATAAGGAAACGTACGGAGAATTGCTTGACCCATTCAATGGTATGAAAGATATGCAGAAGGGAATTATTCGTACGCCTCAAGATCCGGATATAACCTTTTCTGATGATCCCTTACGAATGATGCGAGCCATTCGTTTTGCTACACAGCTTCAATTTCGTATTGAAGAATCGACTTTTGAAGGGATCAAGAATAACAAAGAAAGGATTGATATTATCTCTGGTGAGAGAATAGCAGATGAGCTGAATAAGATTGTAATGGCAGAAAAACCTTCTATCGGTTTTAAATTACTTGAATTAACTGGTTTGTTGTCGATAATATTTCCTGAGTTGCAGGCAATGAAAGGGGTTGACAAGGTGGATGGAAGAGCTCATAAAGATAATTTCTACCATACTCTTGAAGTATTAGATCGAATTGTTCCAACAACTGATAACCTTTGGCTGCGCTGGTCTGCTATATTACACGATATAGCAAAACCTGTCACAAAACGTTACGATAAAAAGCTTGGCTGGACATTTCATAATCATAACTTTATTGGCACAAAAATGATTCCTAAGATATTTAAAAGGATGAAGTTGCCTTTGAATGAAAAGATGAAGTTTGTTCAAAAGATGGTTGATTTACATATGCGGCCTATCATATTAAGTGAGGACATTGTGTCAGATTCTGCTGTCAGGCGGTTGCTTTTTGAGGCTGGTGATGATATTGATGAGTTAATGACATTGTGTGAAGCTGATATTACTTCAAAAAATCCAGAGAAGGTAAAGCGTTATATGCGCAATTTTAAGGTGGTGCGCCGAAAATTAAAAGAAATTGAAGAGAAAGATAAAGTTCGGAATTTTCAGCCTCCTGTAACAGGAGAGGAAATTATGAAGACATTTGGTATTGAGCCTTGTAAAGCCATTGGTGATTTAAAAGCGATTATAAAAGATGCTATCTTAGACGGAGAGATAGGTAATAATCATGAAGAGGCTTTTGCGCTTCTGTTAAAAAAAGGTGAAGAGATAGGATTAAGGCCGGTAAAAAAGTAAAGATGGAAACACACTCGAAGTATTTTTTTTCAAATTTTAAGGTGCCATCATTAGTTAGTGATATCAAACCAATCATTATTGCCGACTCGTTTTCAACACCATCAAATATTGGAAGTATTATTCGTTTGGGTGCTAATATTGGTGTTTCAAAGATAATTGTGCTAAATTCATCTCAACTTAGAGATAGTAAAATTAAAAAAACGGCAGGTGCTGCAATACAACATGTTGAAATAGTATTTGCAGAAACAAATGAATTGCCAGAATTGATTCCCGATGGATATGTTTTAACAGGTATTGAAACTGTTGAAGGAGCAACCAGTATCTTTGATCCTTTACCTCAGCAAATTGCTTTTGTTATGGGGAATGAGAAGTTTGGTTTAAGTGATGATTTACTTAAGATGTGTAATGATTATAGGTTTATTCCCATGCCTGGAGCTATCAAATCAATGAATGTATCTCATGCAGCCAGTGTTTGCTTATTTGAATGGTACAGGCAAATTATTAATTAAAGAAATATATCCTTAAACATTGAGCTCTTTAAAACATTTATCTATATTTGTTCTAAAGAATTCCGAAATTTAAGATTTTAAGATAAACAGGTTGGCCTTGTCCACTTGTTTTAGGGTTAGTTTTTAAGGGTTAATGGGGAGCGTTTGTTCCCCATCCTTTTTATATTGTATTGAGAGAATTACAGGTAAGTGATCGCTGGCACCTTTCAAATACCTTGGACCAGAGTATGTTCGTTTAGGTTTTATTCCACTATAACTGATATCATCTTCCAGCAACCAATTTAAATGACCTATTTTGTGAGTGAGATTTACACTGCTATTACGCGTCAAACTTGAGGAGATAAGAATGTGATCAATAAGAGACCAGTGTCCCTGGTATTTATGCGAACCTCCAATGGCTTGAAATTTTATTTCATCAGGATTTAATAATGAATAAAAGCTGTTATCTTCCAATAGGTATTGAAGTGAGGTGCTTGTTAGCTCAGCATTGAAATCACCTATTAAGATTATTTTTGAATCAATGTTTACGGCTTTGATAGAGTCGGTATGAGATTTAATTATTTTAGCTACTCTCAATCGCTTTTGTTCTGAAGCTTTTTCGCCTCCGCGTTTGGATGGCCAATGGTTAACTATGATATGTAATGTGTCATTATTATTAGCAATGCCTTTTACATAAAGTGCATCGCGTGTATAAAAATGGAGTGTTGAATCCGATAAGTATATAGGATAAGAGATTAATGGAGTGAATTGGTTCTTCTGATACAGCAGAGCTACGTCAATCCCTCTCTTATCGGGTGAATTATAATGGATATATTTATAGCCAATATTATTAAGGCCTGTTTCGTATATTAATTGACTTAATACTTTTTTATTTTCAATTTCACAGAGGCCAATAATGGCTGGAGTATTCCACTTGTTTACATTTAATATTACTTTACTAATTTGATTGAGTTTATGTTTGTATCTACCATAACTCCAATGTTTATCCCCTTCGTAAGTAAATTCATCGTCAAGTGTCAAAGAATCATTATCGCAGTCAAAAAGGTTTTCAACATTATAAAACATTACTGAGAATTCGCTTCCCGTATTGTTTTGTGCAATAATGTTGATGGAAAATAAAAAGGCTGCTATTAGAGTGATTTTTATCATTCGTCTTTACGTTCCTGACGCTCGTATGCTCCTAAATCGGGTGCATCATCATCTAACCTGCTCATATTTAAAATGTCAACAGGGAATTGTTCAGCAATACTCCTTTTTCCTACATCTTTTGCTGGAGATAAGGTGTCGAGCTGATAATTATATTCTTCTGTATTGATAAAATTAGGAGCTTTGTCAGTAATGGTATTCACAAATATATTTTCGTTTGAAGTATCGTAAGTAGAATCTAGTTTAAGCAAACTGTGATCAAATTTATAATTAACATCTGCTTCCGGAAATTCATCATCACGATATTCAAAATCAGTATCTAACTCATTTAAGAAAGATCCATAAATAATACAATTATTAAAGTTTGCTTTTTTAAGTGGAATCACCTGGGTATTCCCATTCTCATCTTTGTAGTAATTATTTAGGAAAATACTAGATCCATTCCTTGATCCAAATAAATACTCATTAGTTGTAAATGTGCAATGAGAAAATTCGTACTCGCCACCCACAGTAAGAGCTACGGAGCTGTTGCCACATTGTCCGATTACACCATTGTTCATATTAACAACTGAAGATTCAGCCAATAGGCCAAATGTACTAATATGTTCTATTTTAGTGTTGCTTATTTCTATTGGGCTTTCGTTTTCTCCAACAGAATCGGCTAAAATACCCATCAAGCCATTTCGAATAATGGCATTATCAAATGAACTTTGACCTGATCCGGGAAGAAGATGTATATACCCCCATTGTCCAGGCACATCTGCGTACCAATCTTCAAGGCGATGACTGGCAAATAGAACAGGTTCTTCTGTCGTTCCTTCCACATTTAGGGTCCCTAAAACTAATAAGCTGGCATCTTTATAAAAGTAAAGTCTGGCTCCGGGATCAATTGTAACTGTTTGAGCAGAGTCAACAACTAAATAGTCATAAATCAGGTATGGCTTTTCTTTTGTCAGGTGTTGAGTTTCTAACCATTCTTGTTTCATCAAAACAATATCCTGACCATAAGCTATAAGCTTAACAGACTGTATTCGCTGGCTTGTTTCAAACAGTATCGAGTCCGTTACAATAAAGGGTTCATTATCTCCAGATGGATTTATAGTTACATCAACAAAAATATATAAGCTGTCTCTGGCTCTGATTGGAATCTCATTGACAGAATGATCAGAAAAGCCATTAACATTTATTCTAAAGTTGCTTTCTTCTCCACCAGCTAACGATATATTGGTAATGGTAAGGTCTTCGTTGTATGGATTGTATACTCGAAAGTTCTGAGTAGTGGAACCTATTGACGAGAATATAGTGTCGAACATTACGGTGTCATTCGAGAATGATAACCCTTCTTCACTGCCTCTGAAATCAAACTCCCGCTCGCACGAAATGAAGCCTAATAAGCTGAAAAATAATAATATAGTGCTTAAATGTTTCTTCATTTGTACTTCGTAATCAACTGTAACAGTAATGGTTGTTTAAAAATCTTCGTTGGTAGAATCAGTGTGCAAAAATAAAAAATGGAATTGAACTTCTTGCTATAACCTTTCCCATATGCAAAATAAGTAAAGGTTGAAGAAAAATCAATAAAAAAATTAAATAATTGCAATAAAAATAAACAAATATTAACAAATAAATTCTAAATGCTTCACTCAGAAAATAACTACATCTTTACAACGGAATTTTAGCTAAAATTATTATGTGATAAGTTAATTTGCTAAAAGCAAAATTATTAGCTTCCTCAATATGGGGAAGTTTAATGGGATTGATAGGAAGGCATTTAGCCTTGCCAATTAAAGCGTTATTGATGTTGTATTATAAAAGATTTGCATTGCATCATGAGGCCGTTGAGATAAATGATAAAGGTAAGGGGTAATTAGATTGAACAAAGGGAAATAAAAAAGCGAAGAAAGTTTCTTCGCTTTAGGGGGAGAATATAGTCTTAATGAGTTGTTACTTATATGTTAAGGGTGTTCTCCCAATCGGAAATGTTTAACATCCATGATTCTATTGCTATATCAGCTTCCTCGTAATGAACATTTTGTAATTCTATATCTTGCCAAGTAGAAGTTGAAAGCATCCAGTTTTCCAAGGGAATATCTGCTTCAGTAAAGTTTTCATCATAGGTTACGCCCCAGCTTTCAACGCTAAGCATCCAACTTTCTAACGGAATGGTTTCTTCCATTAGGGCAGATTCACTAAAGTAGCTGTTATTTACTAAATTCCATTCTGATGTATTTAACATCCAACTCTCAATAGGTATTGCTGTTTCTGTAACTTCTATATCGGTTGCTACATTCCATGACTCTGTTGATACCATCCACTCTTGAACAGGTATTGCTTCTTCAATATAATCAGCATTAATATAATCTAAAGTAGTAGTGGTTGAAGTCCATGATGCATCTGTCATCCAGTTATCTATTGCTATAGGCTCTTCAACGACGTCGGTTAAATATTCTTTTAAATCAATTGGTGTAACTTCAGTAACGGGTATGGTGGTTGTTGCCTGACGGTTTAATATTGATGTTACACTTGCACTAGTGTATAGTTCTGTACCTTTTTGAACAAATGAAAAGTAAATGCTCAAAGTAAAAATACTCAAAGTAATACCAAAGAAAATGTAATTAGCAGTTGAGTTTTTGTGGGTGTGATTAATTTCAGTTTTCATGACTATATCCTCCATTATTTAGTTGTTAAATTAATAACAGACTTTATGCCATTTTATGTAATTATTAGTTTAACAGGGTGTTATGTGGTGAAAGGTGCTGTCTGGAGGTTTTAAAAATGAACGATATTAAACAATTTCATGTTCATTTTCGAACAATAAAAAACCCATCTTTTAGAAAGATGGGTTCTTATTTAATATCTCAAGGGAATTACTTTCCTGATTTTTCAAGAACTTCCATTACTTCACGAACGTGCTTGCGACTTTCAAGTAATAGTTCTTTTTCTTCATCGTTAAGTTGAAGCTCAATTACTTTTTCTACACCATTCTTACCTAATACAACAGGTACTCCAAGATAACAGTCATCTATTCCGTATTCTCCATCAAGTTTAATACATACAGGGAAAACGCGTTTCTGATCTTTGATAATTGCTTCAACCATTTGAGCAGCAGCCGAACCAGGAGCATACCATGCTGAGGTGCCCATTAATTTTACTAACTCTCCACCACCAAATTTTGTACGTTCAATAATAGCATCCAATTTTTCGGCATCAATCAATTCAGTTACTGGAATACCACCAACAGTAGTGTAGCGAGGAAGTGGTACCATAGTATCTCCATGACCACCCATTAATACTGCCTGAATATCTTTTGGTGAAACATTCAATTCTTCAGCAAGGAAAGCTCTGTAGCGAGCGGTATCTAAGATTCCGGCCATACCCATTACTTTGGTGCGTGGAAATTTAGATGTTAGGTGTGCCTGATAAGTCATTACGTCCAATGGGTTGGAAACGATAACAATTTTAGCTTCAGGTGAATATTTTACAACTTGCTCTGTAACAGATTTAACAATTCCGGCGTTGGTCTCAATTAAGTCGTCACGTGTCATTCCTGGTTTGCGAGGAAGACCGGAAGTAATAACCACAACATCCGAGTCAGCAGTTTTAGAGTAATCATTGGTAACCCCTACTGTTCTGGTATCATATAAGTTAATTGGTGCTTTTTGCCATATATCCAAAGCTTTACCTTCGGCAACACCCTCTTTAATGTCAACTAAAATTACCTCATTGGCAATTTCTCGATACGCTAAAACATCTGCACATGTTGCACCTACATTACCGGCTCCTACAACGGTTACTTTCATAATGAATTATATTTTTTAGTGTTATGAATTTGCAATATTTACTCTCTAATTATTTAATAATATTTCAAGGGACGGTAAAATTAAAAATTAATCCAGATTACTGAATTTTTTCCTTATTCTTTAACATTCTTTTAGATTCAGGCGGGTTGACGTCTATTCAACAAGTAACTAGCTTTCTTGTTCAAATTCAAACTGTTGACCTTATAGTTTTATTAAAGATTTACTCAATTTAAAATACATGGATTATATTAAGATGTAATATATCTATATGTGCATCAGTGTGTTTGTTTGTGTTGTGAGTTTTTGTGATAAATTTAGATTAATTCTAAATATGATTCATATTTCTCAGTTAATCCTTGTTATATGCTGAATCGTTATAATATGATCAGGTCAATATTCATTAAGTATCGTTAACATTTTATTAAGCTTGTTTGAAAACCTAAAAATAAAAACCTATATTAGCTGCCTGTTGTAAAAGTGTATAAATAACACTAACACAATTGGTGTATATTTTGACCCAAAAAATGAGTGACTATTCTTTATGTCTAATAGAAAATTAAATAATTATATTTCAGTTGACTGTGTAATATTTGGTTTTGATTCGGAGAAACTAAATGTTCTTGTTGTAGATCGAACACTTAAAGCTGACGATGGAAGCGATGAATTTTCTGATTTAACACTTACAGGTAATCATATTTACGAAGATGAGACTATAGTAGAAGCCGCTGATAGGATTTTATATGATTTAACCGGGCTGAGAAATATTTATCTTGAACAGTTTAAGACCTTTGCGGCACCTGATCGGTTAAAGAAGGAAAATGATCGAAAATGGTTGCTTCACGATAATAGAGATCCTGACAAAAGGATTGTATCGATTGGCTTTTTTGCATTGTTGGCAACGCAAAAAGTAACATTAGAGTGGAAGGGAAGAAATGTGCGCTGGATGCCGGTTGAAGAAGTTGGAGAGTTGGGATTTGACCATAATTTGATTCTGTCAGAGGCGCTTGTTGCAATGCGTAATAAATTAATACATGAACCAATTGGGTTTGAATTATTGCCGGATAAATTTACGCTTTCACAATTACAAAAAGTATACGAGATAATATTAGATACCACCTTTGATAAAAGAAACTTCCGAAAAAAAGTAGGGCGTATGAAGTATTTAATTCCTTTGGATGAAAAGCAAAAAGGAGTGGCTCATAAACCTGCTCGTTTATATATGTTTAGCCGCGAAGTTTATGAAAAAACCAGGAAGGAAATACTTAATTTCTTAGTATAAAGCCAAATAATGGACAAAAGAACAAACAAAGTCTCAGTTTTTGAGAAAGTTGGTTATGCTTTAGGCGACGGTGCTGCAAACATTGCATGGCGTGGCGTATCTACTTTTTTACTATTTTTTTATACAGATGTATTTGGACTAGCACCAGCTGCAGCTGGATTATTGTTGTTAGTTGCCCGCTTTAGCGATGGTGTAAGTGATGTTGGTATGGGGGTTATTGGTGATATGACCAATTCGAAATATGGAAAGTTCAGACCTTGGGTATTATGGACAGCCATTCCATTAGCTGTTATTTTATCTCTGCTATTTACCACTCCTGATTTGGGGCCAACCGGTAAATTGATCTATGCCTATTCGACTTACATTCTATTTACACTGATTTACACAGCTAATAATATCCCTTATGGAGCTTTGATGGCTGTGATGACAGGAGATAACAAAGAACGAACCAGTATAGGATCATATCGAATGGTTGGGGCATTTGCAGGTGGAATGATAGTACAAGGTGCTTTGTTGTATTTAGTTGCTCATTTTGGTAATGTGAATCCGGAAATTAATATTACCGAACTCAACCAATCAAAGTATGAAGTGGTGGTTTCAACACCTCAGAATGTACCCAATGCCAATATTAAAACGGAAGATGGTATTGCTACTATAATATGGTCTGATGTAAGTAAGAATCCAGATAAGGAACCGGGAAAATATATAAGTTTCTCAATGGAGGCCGATCAGGATTATTCCTTTATTGTGGAAGGAGAAGAAAGCTTATCAGCAGATAAAATTCGATTAATTAACCAAAAAAAGGGCTACAGTTATTCAATATACGTAATGTCGGTTTTTCTGGCTCTTTTTATGTTTATCACATTTGCCAGTACAAAGGAGCGAATTGCTCCACCAATGGAGCAGAAGACAAACTTGTTAAGAGATCTGAAAGATTTAGTTAAGAATAAGCCATGGTTGGTTTTATTGATAGTTGGGTTATTATGGACCATTTATAATTCAACAAA
The DNA here is from genome assembly GCF_018271995.1 of Carboxylicivirga linearis. Classification (GTDB taxonomy): domain Bacteria; phylum Bacteroidota; class Bacteroidia; order Bacteroidales; family Marinilabiliaceae; genus Carboxylicivirga; species Carboxylicivirga linearis. The sequence continues at coordinate 84,587 of NZ_JAGUCO010000016.1, read as the reverse complement.
GCAAGGTATGGTAATGTATTATTTTACTTTATATGTAAATAATCAATTATTAGCCGCTTCATTCCTTGTAGGACTAATGATAGCATCTATAGTTGGAGCAATGGTAACGGCTCCGCTTAGTAAAATCTTTGGAAAAAGAAGATTATTTATCTATGCTTTATTGTTTTCAGGTGGAGTAAATGCTTTGTTTCTTTTCTGTGGCTCAGATGATATAGGCGCCATATTTACTATTGGTATTGTTTCTGAATTTGGAGCAGCCATTTTTCCTACACTGTTTTTTACGATGCTTGGAGATGCTGCTGATTATTCAGAATATAAAAATGGTCGTCGTGCTACTGGTTTAATCTATTCCGCTGGATCATTTGTAACCAAGTTTGGTGGAGGTTTGGCAGCTGCGCTTATTGGTGCTGTTTTGGCTGCATATCATTATGACGGAATGGATTCATCAACGATTGAAGGAGCGATACCTGCAATTAAAATGTTGATGAGCTGGATACCCGCTTTGGTTGCTTTGTTGGCAGCTGTTTTAATGACGATTTATCCGCTTAATCAATCTAAAATGGATGAGATTAATATTGAGCTGGATGCACGAAGAGCTGCAAAATAAATTATTTGAACTAGTTATAATACAGATAAAATGAAATTTGGATTTTTTGATGATGTAGCGAAAGAGTATGTAATTACTACTCCTCAAACACCCTGGCCCTGGATTAATTATTTGGGTAATGAGGATTTCTTTTCTTTGATCTCCAATACGGCAGGTGGTTATTCTTTTTATAAAGATGCCAAATTCAGACGTATTACCAGGTATAGATATAATAACGTGCCCATGGATAACGGAGGGCGTTACTTCTATATCAATGATGGTGATTCGGTATGGTCTCCGGGATGGAAGCCTTGTAAAACTCCTTTGGATAATTATGAGTGTCGTCACGGTATGAACTATACCAAAATAAAAGGTGAAAAAGATGGTGTGACAGCTGATTTGTTGTTTTTTGTTCCATTAAAAACATGGGCAGAAGTACAAAAAATGACACTTACCAATAATTCCGACGAAACTAAAAAGCTTAAGTTGTTTTCTTTTATGGAGTGGGCGCTATGGAATGCGGCTACTGACATGGAAAACTTCCAGCGTAATTTCTCAACCGGGGAGGTAGAGGTTGAAGGATCTACTATTTATCACAAAACAGAATATAAGGAGCGTCGCAACCATTATGCTTATTACTCGGTGAATACCGAGATTGATGGTTATGATACCGATCGTGAAACTTTCTTTGGTTTGTATAATGGCTTTCATGAGCCTCAAAAAGTATTAGAAGGGAAGCCGGGGATGAGTGTGGCTCATGGATGGTCGCCTGTAGCTTCGCATTATATTGAGGTGGAATTAAAACCTGGTGAGAGCAAAGATTTTGTTTTTGTTTTGGGATATGTTGAAAATGCTCAGGACGAAAAGTGGGAGAGTAAGGGGGTGATCAATAAAACAAAAGCTAAGGCAACTTTAGCTAAGTTTGATACAGCCGAAAAAGTAGATACTGCTTTTACTGAATTGAAAGCTTATTGGGAAGATTTGTTGGATGTTTATACTGTTGATTCGGGTGATGAAAAGCTGGACAGGATGGTGAACATCTGGAATCAGTATCAATGTATGATTACCTTTAATTTCTCTCGTTCAGCTTCTTATTTCGAAAGTGGAATAGGTCGCGGAATGGGATTCCGCGATTCAAATCAAGATTTAATAGGATTTGTACATCAAATTCCGGAACGCGCCCGTGAGCGTATTATTGATATTGCTTCCACTCAATTCCCTGATGGTGGATGTTATCACCAATATCAACCATTAACCAAACGAGGTAATAACGACATTGGTGGTGGATTTAATGACGATCCGATGTGGTTGATTTTAGGTGTTGTTAGCTATATTAAAGAAAGTGGCGATTTTACTATTTTGGATGAAATGGTGCCTTTTGATAATGATATGAGTGTTGCCAAATCAATGTTCGATCATTTGACTATTTCTTTTGATCATGTTATCAATAATTTAGGTCCTCACGGATTGCCATTGATTGGTCGTGCGGATTGGAACGACTGTTTAAATCTAAACTGTTTCTCTAATGATCCTAATGAATCATTCCAAACCACTGAAAATAAAACGGAAGGTTCAAAAGCTGAATCATTAATGATTGCAGGTTTGTTTGTGGTTTATGGTCGCGATTATATCGAGCTGTGTAAAGTGTTGGGTAAAGAAGAGGAAGCAGCTCGCGCTCAGAAACATGTTGATGCTATGATTGAAGCTGTAAAACAACATGGTTGGGATGGTGATTGGTACCTTCGTGCATATGACTTTTACGGTAAAAAAGTAGGAAGTAAAGAAAATAAGGAAGGTCAGATTTTTATCGAATCGCAAGGCTGGTGTACAATGGCCGAGATTGGTAAAGAAGAAGGAATGACTACCAAAGCACTGGATGCGGTTAAAGAGCGTCTTGACTGCGAATATGGGATTGTATTAAATAATCCTCCTTTTTCGGAGTACGTGGTTGAGTATGGAGAAATTTCATCTTATCCTGCCGGATATAAAGAAAATGCAGGTATCTTCTGTCATAATAACCCTTGGGTAATTATTGGTGAAGTTTTAAATGGAAATGCAGATAGAGCCTGGGATTATTTTAGGAAAATATGTCCGGCATATCTCGAAGAAATCAGTGATCTGCATAAAACAGAACCGTATGTATACTCGCAAATGATTGCCGGTAAGGATGCTTTCAAACCAGGGGAAGCTAAAAATTCGTGGCTAACAGGTACTGCTGCCTGGAATTTCTATACCATCAGTCAGTATATATTAGGGATCCGACCGCATTATAATGGTTTAATTGTGGATCCATGTATTCCGGCCGATTGGAATGGATTTAAGGTGAAACGTAAATTCAGAGGAACTCAATATAATATTGAAGTAATTAATAAAGGTGGCTCTTCTACATCAAGTAAAAAAACATGGGTGAATGGCGAACTAATTACTGGTAATATAATTCCTATTCAGGACGCTGAAACTGTTGAGGTAAAAGTCGAAATTTAGAAATGTAGATTCAAAAATGATTTGCAACAATTTCATATTATCAAATTAATATGAGATATAAATAATATGAAGGCTGTCATTTTTTAATGGCAGCCTTTTTAGTTCCTTTCTAGGAAAAATAAATTCATCTTATGAAACATATAGTAGGTATTTTAATCGTTATGCTTTTATTGTTGAATGCATGTTCGTCATCTTCCGGAAGTAATTCAGAGGAAGAACGCTTTGTTGAGGCTCTTTTAGGGAAAATGACCTTGGAGGAAAAAATCGGACAGATGAATCAACGAACTGGTCAATGGGAGATGACAGGTCCGGCTCCTAAAAATAACAACTCTCAACAATTGTTGGAAGATCTTAAAAATGGACATGTTGGGTCGATGTTGAATGTTGTGGGGGCTGAAGCAACACGTAAGGCTCAACAACTGGTGGTTGATAACAGTAGATTGGGTATTCCTTTAATTTTTGGTTACGATGTAGTGCATGGTCATCAAACGATGTTCCCTATTCCACTGGGTGAAGCAGCTTCATGGGATCCGGAATTGGCTATGTTATCCGCATCTGTAGCTGCAAAAGAAGCTGCCGCTACAGGTTTGCAATGGACATTTGCTCCAATGGTTGATGTTGGTCGTGATGCTCGCTGGGGGCGTGTTATGGAAGGAGCTGGTGAGGATGCTTATTTAGGATCAGCCTTTGCAAAAGCCAGAGTTGAAGGTTTTCAAGGGAGTGATTTAAGTAATGAGAATACCATTGCAGCATGCGCCAAACACTTTGCAGGTTATGCTTTTTCGGAGTCTGGAAGAGATTATAATGCGGTTGAGATCGGAGGAGAATCCTTGCATAATGTAGTGCTTCCTCCTTTTAAAGCGGCAAGTGATGCTGGGGTAGCTACATTTATGAATTCGTTTAATACTATTGATGGAATGCCGGCTACAGCCAGTTCTTATCTTCAACGTACTTTATTAAAAGGGCAATGGGGATTTGATGGTTTTGTGGTTTCAGACTGGAATAGTATTGGTGAAATGATTCAACATGGTGCGGCAGCTGATTTGAAAGAAGCCGCCTTAAGGGCTGTTAAAGGAGGTTCTGATATGGATATGGAAGCTCATGCTTATTTAGCCTATCTTAAGGAATTGGTTGAATCAGGAGAGGTTGATGTAAAATACATTGATGATGCAGTTCGCCGTATTCTAAGAATTAAATATCGTTTAGGGTTGTTCGATGACCCATATAAATATTGTAATGATGAGCGTGAGAAGAATAATTTATTAACCGATGAGCATAAAGAAGCAGCTCGAAAAGTAGCGCGCGAATCAATGGTATTGTTAAGGAATGAGAAGCAAATTTTACCAATTGATGAGGCTGTTAAATCCATCGCAGTTATAGGTCCATTGGCAGATGATAAAGATTCACCTTTGGGTAATTGGAGAGCTCAGGCTATTTCTAATTCTGCTGTTTCCTTGCTTGAAGGTGTGAAGTCTGCTGTAGGAACCGGCATAAAAGTTAACTATGCCAAAGGTTGTGATTTGGTAACTGGTGATCGTACTTTTGGCAATATCCTTAATTTTAATAATGATGATCGATCTGCTTTTAAAGAAGCGGTAAGGGCTGCCAAAAAATCGGATGTTGTATTGCTGGCAATTGGTGAAGATGCTTATCAATCGGGTGAAGGTCGGAGTCAAACAGATATTACTTTGTCTGGCCTTCAGAATGAGTTGTTCGAGGCGATTTATAAAGTCAATAAAAATGTTGTAGTGGTTCTGATGACAGGCCGTCCTGTTGTTATTCCTGAGTTGGCAGAAAAAGCACCGGCAATTTTGGAAACCTGGCACGCTGGTTCAGAAGCTGGAAATGCCATAGCTGATGTCTTGTTTGGTAAATACAATCCATCTGGTAAATTGCCAATGACTTTTCCTCGTAATGTTGGTCAGGTTCCTATCTACTACAATCATAAAAATACAGGGAGACCTGTTGGTGATGACATGGGCAACCTATGGTCGCGCTATACCGACTCTCCTAATACACCATTGTATCCATTCGGCTATGGATTAAGTTATACTTCTTTTATGTATTCAAATCTGCATTTAGATAAAAATGAGATATCAACAGGAGATGAGGTTAAGGTGATGGTCACAGTTACCAATTCGGGTAAAGTGAAGGGGAAAGAAGTGATTCAATTGTATATTCGTGATGAAGTAGCAACCTATGCTCGACCTGTTAAAGAATTAAAAGGATTTAAGAAGGTGGAGCTTGCTCCTGGCGAGTCGAAAGAAGTTTCTTTTACATTAGGTAAAGATGAATTGGGTTACTTTCATCCAAATGGAGCTTATGTTTTAGAGTCCGGAAAGTTTAAGATAATGGTTGGAGGAAATTCAATCGAAACAATTGATACTACATTCACAATGAATTAAGTTGCTTTGTATTGAAATGAATCACCAAATAGAAAATAGCTTATAAATTGTAATTGTATCTGTTTTTTAAATTAGGGTATATAACTTGTTTAAAATAAGTGTTGAGAAATGGGGTAATAAAAAAGTTACCCCATTTTTTATGCTCTTAAACATTTATTTTGTGTATAATTTTTTCAAAAGGTTGATAATATTCATGATTTTATTCAAATCGTCTCTTTTAATTTGAAACATGATTTAATAACTAACAACCACTATTTATTAGAGATGATAATAGGTATTCCAAAAGAGATTAAACCCGCAGAAAATCGGGTAGGTATGACTCCATCGGGAGTGTTGGAGCTAACCAAGGCAGGTCATACTGTGTATGTTCAATCAGGTGCTGGTGTGGGGACCGATTTTTTTGATGAGGACTACATCGGAGCTGGGGCACAAATTCTTCCTACTATTGAGGACGTTTATGCAACAGCGGAAATGATTATAAAGGTGAAAGAGCCAATTGAGCCTGAATATAAACTGATTAAAGAGAATCAGTTGTTATTTACCTATTTTCATTTTGCTTCGTGTGAAGCTTTAACAAATGCAATGATTGAGCAAAAAGCAATTTGTTTAAGCTACGAAACAGTTGAAACACCTGACAGAAGACTTCCATTGCTAATTCCAATGTCAGAGGTTGCAGGTAGAATGGCAACGCAGGAAGGTGCTAAATATTTAGAGCGCACGTACCGAGGCCGTGGTATTTTAATGGGCGGTGTTCCGGGTGTTCCTCCAGCACGAGTATTGGTTATTGGAGGTGGTGTAGTTGGTACTCAAGCCGCTAAAATTGCTGCAGGTATGGGAGCTGATGTAACCATTATGGATTTAAATCTTGAGCGTCTGCGTTATTTGGATGATACAATGCCTGCTAATGTGCACACACAGGTAGGTAATGAAATGCGCATCCGTGAAGCTATTCAGGAGAATGATCTGATTATTGGGGCTGTGTTAATTCCTGGTGCAAAAGCGCCTAAATTAATTACTCGTGACATGTTGCCAACCATGCGTCAGGGAACTGTTTTGGTGGATGTGGCAATAGACCAGGGAGGATGTTTTGAAACATCAAAACCTACAACTCACGATGATCCAACCTATATTATCGATGATGTTATTCACTATACTGTTGCCAATATGCCTGGCGCAGTGCCATTTACTTCAACTTTGGCATTAACCAATGCAACATTGCCTTATGCAATGCAATTGGCTAATAAAGGATGGGTGAAGGCTTGTAATGAAAACTCAGCTTTAAAACTTGGTTTAAATATTGTAAAAGGTGAAGTTGTTTACAGAGGAGTGTCAGAAGCCTTTGATTTACCTTATGTTCCGGTAGAAGCTGTGCTTCAAAAAGAGGCTGTGGAAATTTAATTGCTTTTAAATAATATTGTGTGATAGAGACCGTCATTTGGCGGTCTTTATTTTTATTGTACAATTAATAATCCGCTTATCCAGAAAAAAGGAATTCCTTCAATCCAAAAGCTATAATACAACGGTTTTTGATGAATTGAATAATGTATCAGAGTAATGCTTGTAATTGTGAAGAACAAGTGACTCAATTTTTCAGTAAGAGTGGGAGTATAGACAAAAAGGATAAAGCCAATAATAAAGAGTATTATCTCAGATAATCGTACTGCATTCTTAGTTCCAATTATCTGAGGTAAGGTTTTTAAAGTCTTTGCATCATCTCGGATGTCGCGTAAATCAAATGGTATTGCTAAAGCTATTACGAAAAAAAAGACAATAGCCCCTTGTATAAAAAGTGTATGGGTTGATAATAATTTATCAAAACTAAAAGGTACAATCAGCAACGACCAACTCAATGCTATAATTTGCATCTTTAAACCCGGTAACCAGCGAATTCCGCGATCAGATCTAGAGGGGATTATATAAAAGATTGATAAAACAGATAAGATCAATAAAATAAACCATTGAGTAAGGCTCAATAAGTAAATCTTTATAGCTATGTAAATAATAGCTATAATAATTAGAGCTGGTGGTATCCATTTATTATTATCCATCCACCTTTTTCTATCGCTATCCATTTTTTCAGGGTTTGATCTGTTCCCTATCCAATAAATGTAATTATAGGATAAAAAAGTGAGACAAATATTAAGAAGTACTGCAGAGGGAGATATGTTAATGTTGTTAATTATAAATATTACAATAGTTATTGATCCGGCAGATATAGCAACCCACAAGTTAGAATAAACAATAAAGTGGATTATAACACTTGTTATTCTATTAAAAGAAGTATTTGATAGTTTAATCAATTATCCGGCCTGACTTATTTTTTGTAGAGTGGTTGAGGCTTGAATCTTAAATTGGTTTCCTTCAACCAAGATGATACCACTTTCCTTAAAATCTTTTAAGATGCGAATCAGGCTCTCTTTTGATACACTTGATAGATCAGCCATATCTTGTCTTGATAAGGTGGTATAGAATACATTTGATTGATATACTTCACCAGATAAATATAATAAAGTATCCGCGACTCTTCCTGTCATTTTCTTGTGAGACAAATTAATTAATTGGTGATAAAGAGCCTGCATTAATTGGTGGTTGTGCTTTAAAATAGATTCCGCAAATTTATGATTGGTATGAAATACTTTTGAAAAGGCATCAATACTTATCAGGCAGGTATTTACATCTGTTATTGCAGATGCTGAAAAATGATTTCGATTGTCATCAAAAATACCAGGGCTGATAATGAAATCTCCTGGTTTTAAAACTTTAATAATTACACTTCTTCCCCCCAAACCCTCAACATGCATTTTTACATAACCTGATTTGATGCAAACAAGGTTGCTGCACCTTGCACCTTGCTTTATAATGGTTTCTCCCTTTTTGTACTCAACCCTGCAATGCGATTCTTTAAAAACACTCAGCTGTTCGTTATCCATAGTGTCAAAGCCCGCGAATTTTAGGTTGCAGGTTGCACAATTGTTTGTGAGCATTTGAGCTTTATTCATTGAATTTGAGATTAATTACAGATGCACGTATTTATACTTATAAATGTAATCATTATAGAATAAGTAACAAAAATTAACAAAAATAGTTGTGTTGATAGATCAACTATTTTCTATTTGAGATATTTAGATAGTGTAATTATAATAGTCAGATAGTTAGTTTGAATAACTTATAATCATTCTAGATAATATAAAAAGGTAAAAAAAATACCAAAATAGATAATGACAAGTAAATCAGTAATAAAAGGTAAATCTATTGATTTTTGTCAATGGCTAAATGCAAATATTCCATCGCTCTTTGTTTGTTAAAAAGTATTAAACTTGTTAAAACTGAAATTAAAAAATAAGGGTTAACATTTTAATTCCAAAAGTATGAAAGAGCTGAAAAAATTAATGTACCTATTTATAGCTTTATTAGCTGTTTTAACTATAAGTTGTACCAAAGAAGGTCCTGCTGGTCCTGCAGGCAAGGATGGTGTAGATGGAGTTGATGGTGCTGACGGTAGCGTGACTTGTCTTGAGTGTCACGGTGGTGATGTAATGGAACAAGTTAGGTTCCAGTTCAATAGTTCTGCACATAATGTGGGGGCCATTGCTGTAGATTATGCTGGGGGAAGATCCTATTGTGCACAATGTCATTCACACGAAGGTTTTGTTGAATGGGCAACAAACGGAATGGTAGCTGATGATATTACGGCACCAAGTGCATGGAAATGTAATACATGTCATAGTTTACACAAAACGTTTGAGGCAACTGATTACGCTTTTAGAGCCGGTGATGCAGTTACATTAATGGCTGATGGAGCAACTGTAGTTGATCATGGTAATAATAATACTTGTATGAATTGTCACCAGTCAAGAGGAAATGGCGATAGATACGATAATGCAACGGAAGATATGCAATATACCAGAACTTTTACAGGTGAAGACGCAGATGCCTATTTAAATGCAGCTGTTGGACCTAATGGTTCTGTAACAGACAATGGAGATGGTTCGATAACAGTACTATTTGATGTGCCAACAACACATGTTTACATCAGTAGTACACATGCAGGTCCTCACCATGGTCCTCAAACAAATACCTTTGCTGGAGTTGGAGGCTATTCAACTGAGAGTGGTGAAGTGTTTGGTCCTCACTCAGATGGTTGTGTTACTTGTCACATGGGAGAGGCTAGTGGACATAGCTTCAAACCAGAAGATGATAATTGTTTAGTTTGTCATACTAGTGTTCCTACATCATCAATGGATAATACTGCTGATCGTATTCATGCTGTTGGAGAAGCTTTAGAAGCGATTCATGCCGTACATTTCGATGGAGAAGCATGGCATCCAGTGTATGCGTCTCTATCAAGAGAAAATTTCCAGGCATTTTGGAACTTTATGATTGTTTTGGAAGATAGAAGTAATGGAGCACACAATCCTCCTTATGTCAAAGCATTGCTAAGTGAAGCGGAAGCAACTTTAGGAATCAACTAGGCTAAGCATCGTCTGTTTTTGAACGAAAATTTTTAACGATGAAAAAGACCATAATATTGATATTGGGATTAGTTCTAATTGGGTTTGCATCATGTGAATATAAGTTTATTGAACCTGATAAAGGTGAACCGGTCGATCCGGAAGTGCCAATTAGCTTTTCAGAACAAATAGAGCCTATCTGGTCAACACAGAATTGTACGGCGTGTCATGATGGGAATCCTTTTAGTTTATTGCCAGGCGAAGCCTATCAGTCACTAACAACACGCAGTCTTATTAATTTGGAATCTCCTGAAGATAGTGAGATTCTGACCAAACCAGAAGGAGGTCATGGGGATGGTTATGTGAGTAACCAGAGTGAGTTGATAAAGGTATGGATCGAACAAGGAGCAAAAGATAACTAAAACCTGAAAAGTATGAAGAATATTATTATAACCTTGGTTTTAGCTCTACTTTCAAGTAGTATGTTATTTGCTCAGGAAGAAGCTGAAACAGAGAAAAAAGTAGATAAGCCGGTTCGCACGCCTTGGGAATCGGGTACATTAATAAACCATCAGACCAGTGTGACGCAGTATAAAAACACATTGGAAATGTTAATTAGTCACCGATTTGGTCCAATGGAGAATGGTATTAGTGACGTGTTCGGTATTATGGCACCGGGAGCTAATATTAGAATAGGCTTCAATTATACTATACTTGATAATGTAAGTGTTGGGTTTGGAACAAATAGCCAAAAGAAATATCAGGATTTTCAACTGAAATACACTCCGTTAGAGCAAACAAGGGAAAACACTATTCCTGTTAGCGTTACCTTGTTTGGTAATGCAGCTATTAATGCTCAGGATGAGACTGTATTCGGTAATAGTTACGAGTTTTCTGATCGTATGTCTTATTTCTCTGAATTGATTGTAGGACGTAAATTTAATGACTGGTTATCAATGCAGGCCAGTGTTAATTTTTCCCATTTCAATGCAGTAGATAGTCTAATGGATCATGATAAAATAGGAATTGGATTTGGTGGTCGTATTAAATTCAGTCCACAGTCCTCATTGACTTTCGAGGGAGGTATACCTTTGCAAATTGAGAGTATATCGGAGCAGACTGACTTTTATTATAACCACAAGATGCATTTCTCTATTGGGTATGAGGTTTCAACAAGTACTCATGCTTTCCAGATATTTGTGTCGAATGGCATTGGAATTGTACCACAAGAACTGTATATGTTCAATGATGCTGAGTGGGATGCAAAAAGTATTCGCTTTGGATTTAACATTACAAGGTTGTGGAATTTTTAGAGATGTGTAAAATTAAAAATGATAGAAATATGAAAAGAGCTAAGGTTTTTACAGGAAGTTTAGTGGTGTTGTTTGCCCTTTTGCTAATGTCTTTTGGACAAGAAAAGAAGCCATGGGATATTCCAGATAAGTATATGAGCATGAAAAACCCTAATGCGGCAGATGATGCTGATGCATTAAAATTGGGTAAAATGATGTATTCGAAACATTGTAAGTCATGTCATGGTAATTTTGGACAAGGTGATGGACCTAAAGCCCGAAGTATCGATGCTGATTTAGGTGACTTTACTTCTGCGGAATTTAAAGCAGAAAAGGACGGTGTTGTTTACTATCAGTCGATAATTGGTAGAGATGATATGCCTAATTTCGAAAAGAAATTAATTGATGAAGAAGAACGTTGGGCTGTCATTACATACATTCAAAGTCTTGAAAAAAAATAGGTAATTTACCTAATAATATTACTGCCCGCTTGAAGAATTGTATCACTTCTTGATGGGCAGTTTTTATATAGTAGTATCTCTAAACCAATGAGTATGAAACAAAGGTATAAATTCACTTGGTTATTAATTATGCTGTTGGGGTTGTTTGTTCATAGCCAAGCTCAGCAAAACCAGCAATGCTTGAAATGTCATGGGCAGGTTTTTTATCAATATGATAATGAATGGACAGGACAGGTAGATAAGCGCCCTATGAATCCCTTTTACCATATTGATAGTGTTAAAATGCATACATCGGTTCATAAGGAGTTTTCGTGTACCGATTGTCATAGTCCCGATTATGAAACATTCCCTCATTCCGGCGAATTAAGAATGGAGGAAAAGTATGCCTGTATCGATTGTCATGGCGGAGATGAAAATTTTGCCAAATACAATTTTGAGGGTATTGAAGAAGCCTTTATGGAAAGTGTTCATTTTAAAGCAAATGATGAGAAGTTTAATTGCTGGATGTGTCATGATCCACATGGATACCAGTTGGCTTTAAGAAGCCAGGAGAGTATCAAAGATGTTGTTTCGTTAAGCAATCAAATGTGCTTAGACTGCCATGATAATAAGTTTAAGTATGGATTGATAAGTGATGAAATGCCTAAAGATTTGATGGAAACTCATGCATGGTTACCCAATCAGGCGAATCATTTTACAAAAGTGCGTTGTGTGGATTGTCATACTCAGGTTCAGAGTGATATTTTAGTGTCGCATAAGATATTAGCCAAAGAAGAAGCTTTAAGAAATTGTGTGCAGTGCCATAGTACAAATTCAGTTTTGATGGAATCATTGTATTCACATAAAGTTAGAGAGAGTAGGGAAGAAAGTGGTTTTATCAATGCTGCCATCTTAAATGAAGGATATATGATTGGAGCTAATAGAAATGTTGTACTGAATTATGTAAGTGTAATTTTGTTTGGGCTGCTGATTATAGGTCTTTTAATACACCTTATTCTTCGTTTCACCATCTTAAAAAAGAAGTAAAATGAGCGAAAAGTTATTTTTATATCCAACCTGGTTAAGAGTATGGCATGCAATTAATGCTGTTTTTTTTCTGGTATTACTTCTTACCGGAATTAGTATGCAGTATTCAAATCCTAATTGGGTTTTAGTTCCATTTGATATTGCTGTGGCCAGTCATAATATCTCGGGTGTTGTTATCTTAATTGCGTATTTCTTTTATCTGTTCTTTTTTATTACCACCGGAAATAAACGACATTATAAAATTGAGTTTAAAGGATTGATGGGGAGAGTGATTACACAAGTTCGCTATTATGTTTTTGGTGTGTTTAAAAAGGAGGAAGCACCTTTTCCAACTTCCTGGAATATGAAGTTTAATCCTCTTCAACAATTGACCTATGTTTTGGTAATGTTTGTTCTTTACCCAATATTAATAGCAACCGGTGTTGCTTTGTTGTTTCCTGAATTAATTATTGATAACTTTTTTGGAATAGGAGGAACGCTTTTAACTGCTTTGTTGCATGCTTCAGCTGGCTTTTTAACTAGTATGTTTTTAATTATTCATTTGTATTTTGCTACAATGGGTGCTACTTTTTTTGCTAACTTTAAAAGCATCATAAATGGGTATCACGAAGTTCATTAATTAAGTTTTATTTATGGAGAAAACTAAAAAAGGAACCATATGGTTATCTGGAATACTTATCACCCTGTTGCTATTAGCAATGGGGTTATTATTTGATTCAGTAGTTGGACAGTTTAGTTGGTTTAAACCAACCTGGCCGCAAAATTTATATTTCTATCTGGTATTACTGGTTGTTGGTATGGCAGTTGGAATAATCACTGAAAAAGTTTTTATAAAACAATTAGCTTCATTTCCAGCTTTTATTCCAAGTCTGGTAGTTTTGGCTTCAATTGGAGTTGCCCTTATTTTTGATCCGCTGGCAGAAGAAATTCCTTTTTTAAGTTATGTCAAAGGTCTTTCTGCAACTTTAATGTTGATATATGTTGTTGTAATATCGGGTGTTGCCATTATTTTAATAGGAAAAAAATACAGTGGGTGGAATAAAATGTTTGCTATACTGCCTCTGATTGGTTATCTGGTTTTTGTTATGGCAACGGTTAATGGTCAGTATGATTATTACCATATGACAATGATAATTGGAAAAGACAGAGCAATCTTTGAAGGAAGAAATCATGATGGGCGAGCCTTGCGAACTCCTTTTGCGCTGAAATTAATGAATTTAGAATTACCTGATCAGGAAGTTGATTTTGCACTTCGAAAGAGTAATTCAGAGGATTTGTCTATTCTCGAGTCTGTCCCCTTTTCTCAATCAGGTTTGTTAAACTTAGGTGATTATGAAGTTAAGGTGGAACAATTTTTACCGAGGGCAGTATCAACCGATTCTGGCTTTGTTTCAAAAGATACCATTAATTGTGTTCAGGCTGCTATGATTATTGTTTTGAAAGGTAATGAAGAAGTAGCAAACGGTTGGGTTACCAGTGGTAGTAGTGATCAGATGCCGTTATCATTAAATATCAATAATAATTCAAAAATATCTATATTATATAGTCAGGATCAGAAGTATGTGTCTCAGGTTCGGATATTTGATACGGTATCAAAATATGATGATCATATATTAAGTCCGGGGCAGACGCAATATTTTAAGGGATGGGAAATATCTGTACATAGCTTTGATCCCCGCTTCGGAGAATCTTCACCACTATTGGTAATGGATCTGGTTTTTGATAGATGGGTAGAGGCAAAGTACATTGGATTAGTTATTCTGCTTTTGGGATTAATAGGATTGTATAGAGTTAAGAAATAACCATATCAGGTACCTCTGACCGAATTTTGTTGCTAACAATCGCAATAACTCTTGGTGTGCATCATTTCTAATTACTACCTTTGCAGGTCGCTATTATCTAAATTTAAAGATCTACGATAACGATGTTAATAGCCGTCAGGCATAAAAAATTGGAAAAATGTCAGTAGCAAAGGAACGCCCAAGAAGAGTTACTACTCATGTTTTAAGTGAGATGAAAATGAAAGGCGAAAAGATAGCCATGCTAACCGCTTACGACTACTCTTTAGCCCATATTGTTGATCGTGCAGGAGTTGATGTTATATTAGTTGGTGATTCAGCATCTAACGTAATGGCCGGTTGGGAAACCACTTTACCTATTACTCTTGATCAAATGATATATCACGGAGCTTCTGTGGTAAGAGCAGTTGAAAGATCATTGGTGGTAGTTGATCTTCCATTTGGTAGCTATCAAGGCAATTCAAAAGAAGCTTTAACTTCATCTATTCGTATCATGAAAGAAACAGCTGCAGATGCTGTAAAGATTGAAGGCGGAAGTGAAGTTATAGAGTCGGTTCAGCGTATTTTATCAGCGGGTATTCCTGTTATGGGACACTTGGGCCTAACGCCACAATCTATTCATAAATTCGGAACCTATGCTGTTCGTGCTCGTCAGGAAGAGGAAGCTAATAAGTTAATAGAAGATGCACACCTATTGCAGGAAGCGGGTTGTTTTGCCATTGTATTAGAGAAAATACCAGCTGATTTAGCAGGACGTGTAGCTCAAGAATTACATATTCCTATAATTGGTATTGGTGCAGGAAATCAGGTTGATGGTCAGGTGTTGGTAATACATGATATGCTAGGTATTAATCAGGAATTTTCACCTCGTTTCTTACGTCGTTATCATAACTTATATGCTGAAATTACTGGAGCTGTAGGTAATTATATTGATGATGTGAAGAGTGTAGACTTTCCAAATGAAAGAGAGCAATATTAATAAAAATAATTGATGAGTAAACTCGATATTCTTTACGAAGATAACCATATCATTGCGGTTAATAAATCCGGTTCTGATATTGTACAAGGTGATAAAACCGGAGACCAAACGCTGAGTGATAAGGTGAAGGAATATATCAAGAAGAAATACAATAAACCCGGTGATGTATTTCTTGGGGTGGTTCATCGTTTGGACCGACCAGTAAGTGGCGTTGTTTTATTTGCTCGGACCAGCAAGGCTTTGTCGCGTTTGAATAAGATGTTTCAGGACAAAGAGATTAAGAAAACCTATTGGGCTATTGTTGGAGAATTGCCAGAGCTGGATGAGGCTCAGTTAAAGCATTATATTCTTAAGAATTCAGAGAAAAATAAATCATATGCTTTTCCAAAGATGCGTTCAGGAGCCAAAGAAGCCATTCTGAATTATCGTTTGGTTTCTGGTTTGAAGAATTATTACCTTTTGGAGGTCGATCTTCAAACTGGACGTCATCATCAGATTCGTTGTCAGTTAGCTAAAATTGGCTGTCCTATTAAAGGAGATTTAAAGTATGGTTTTAGCCGATCAAATAAAGGTGGAGGAATCTCTTTGCATGCACGCAGAATTTCATTTCTTCATCCGGTAAAAAAGGAAGCCGTTGAAATTATTGCTGATACACCCGAAGATGAACCTTTATGGAAGGAATTTAAGAATGTAAACTAGCTTATGGCTTTTTACGTTTTAATCCTTCTCCGGTAAATGATAAAGGTAACAAAGCTGCCGAACTATCTATTTTGTATATTTCGGTAGCACCCACCAAAAGAGTATAAAATTCTTGCTTCATGCGTAATTCTGTTTCAAGTAAAACTTGTCGGCATGATCCGCATGGAGCAATTGGATTTTTTAATATGCCATCATCATTCATGGCAATAATGGCAATGCCCACTACAGCTACATCCGGATATTTCGAGTTTGCATAAAACATGGCAACACGTTCGGCGCATAAGCCAGATGGATAAGCTGCATTCTCCTGATTATTTCCTTTCACAATAACACCGTTTGCCAGTCGAATGGCAGCTCCAACATTAAATCTAGAATAAGGAGCGTATGCTTTTGAACAAGCTTCCTTAGCCGCTTCTACCAGTTCCAGATCTTCTTCAGGTAATTCAGATGGAGATTCAAAAGCTGTTATATTGGTGTTGATATGTATGTTTTTCATCTGTTGTGCTTCTATTGTATTAACTTATAATTGAATAAAAATGAAATAATGAATTTATTTCATGATTTGATATTAGAACGTGATGTCAATAATCAGTTCTGTATGCAGGCACATTTTATGTTATCCTTATATAAGTTTTGGTTAAGTTTTTCGTTTCAAAATTACAATATTGTTTTTAAAGGCTAAATATTTGGTAGCAAGGCTAAATTTTTATCTTTGTCCGAAGCTTAGCCTTGTAATGTAATTAAAATTTAGCAAATGAGTCGTATAACGGTTTTATTATTTACTGTTTTTACTTTCTGTTATTATAGTGTTGATGCGCAATCCACAAGAAAATACTCTACTACCGATTATATTGAGTTGTATAAGGATTTGGCCATTAAAGAGATGAAAAGAACCCGAATACCTGCAAGTATTACAATGGCGCAGGGTATTCTGGAATCGGGTAGCGGTAATAGCACATTAGCACGTAAATCTAATAATCACTTTGGAATTAAATGCCATAGCGATTGGAAAGGGAAGAAGGTTTATCATGATGATGACCGCAGGAATGAATGCTTCAGAAAATATAAAACCGTTTATGAATCGTATATAGACCATTCTGATTTTTTAACCACTAAAGGTAGATATTCGTCTTTGTTTGATTTAAAAACAACTGACTACAAAGGTTGGGCAAAAGGGTTGAAGAAAGCAGGTTATGCAACAGATCCCAAATATTCTCATCGGTTGATTAAGATTATTGAAGATTATAAATTGTATTTGCTTGATGAAGAACAGGAATGGACGCGAGAAGATGGGAAAGCTGAGACAAGAGGTAATGATAATTTTATAATCAGTCCGTATAATACGCATGTGCCAGATTATAATAATGGGGTGAAATACATTAGAACAGAGGAAGGTGATTCGTTTGACGCCATTGCGAAAGAGTTTGGGTTACGCGATTGGGAATTATATAAGTATAACGATCTTCCCAAAAATGCCGACATAAGTAAATATCGCTATTTATATATTCAGTCGAAAAAAGGTAAGGCCAATAGAAAGCATGAATATCACATTGTTAAACAAGGTGAAACTTTGCACTATATTTCTCAGAAATATGGTGTGAAAATGAAAAAGCTTTTGCGTTATAATGGTTTAAATGAGAATGCCAAGCTTAAAGGCGGAGAGAAGTTGAATCTTAGAAGAAAGAAGAAATAGGGGTTTCTTCTGCTTGATATAAGAATGAAATACAGGCACAAAAACTATCTAATTATATGTTTTTGTGCCTTGTTTTTTATTGCTGTAAGCCATTGATTTGAGTAGTGTCAAATCCTCTAAGTAAATCTTCTGTTAGCATTCTTTTTTTGCCGGCTAACTGCAGATCTTTTATTATAATAGCATTGTCTTCTGTACCAATGGCGATATAAGTTTTGTTGTCGCTTTTAATGGTGCCGGGTGTTAATTGAATATCTTTACTCACTTCAGAGTTAAATATTTTGGTACTTATTTTTTTGCCATTAACCATTTCTAATTCAGTCCAGGCTGTTGGATAGGGAGATAATCCGCGAATCTTATTTCTGATAGATTCAGAAGAATCGTACCAATTGATTTTGCAATCGTCTTTGAATATTTTGGGCGCTGGTCGTAATGTCGTTGCGTCTGAGAATTCATTCTGAGGGATTGCTTTTGCAGTATTACTTTGAATGGCTTTAACGGTTTTCACAACTACTTGTGCACCCATAACCATCATTTTATCATGAACAGAACCGGCAGTGTCATCATCTTCAATAGGCATCTCTTTTTGCATGATAATGTTGCCAGTATCAATTTCGTGTTGCAAAAAGAAAGTAGTTACACCTGTTTTTTTGTCGCCGTTAATTACAGCCCAGTTAATTGGTGCAGCCCCCCGGTATTGAGGTAAAAGTGAACCATGTAGATTTAACGATCCCAATGGTGGCATATTCCATACTACTTCTGGCAACATACGAAATGCTACAATTACCTGTAAATCGGCTTTTAAGGCACGAAGTTCATTTAGGAAGTCTTCATTTTTTAGTTTTTCGGGCTGTAAAACAGGTAACCCCACTGTTAGAGCATATTCTTTAACCGGTGATTGCTTTAATTTTTGTCCTCGTCCGGCAGGGCGATCAGGGGCAGTTATCACGCCCACAACATTAAAATCATTCTCAACCAGTGCTTTCAGGCTTTCAACCGCAAAATCGGGCGTGCCCATAAATACGATGCGTAAGTTTTTATTTTCCATTGACAACAGTTATTCTTTTAATTCGCGATTACCTTTTTGATGAGGTGGGAAATAGGGGCAGTGTTTGCATCCGTTTCCACAGCAATAGCCTCTTTGGGTTAAATACTTGGCTGTCATAACCCGAAAGCCTTTAGGATCCATGTAAAAATCTTCGCCTTCCTTTAAGGGGTCGGCCATATAAAAATCGTCTATGTACATTGATGTCTTCAAAAGTGTATCATCTGCGAAATTATCTATTTGAAGGCAATAAAAAAAGCCGGAGCTGAGTCCGGCCATCTTTTATTTATTACTGAAGTGTTTCATAAACTGGAGTCTGAAATATCCAGCCGGATTGCTTACCTGTTTTTGACTAAGTATTCCCCAGAACTGATCTATGGTTTCAAATTCTTTTTTATTCATCCATTTTTCAATTTCACGATTGTATCGTTCAATGGTTTCCACGCCATTCTGATAAAGCGAACTTGCGATCTGAACGGTTTTAGCTCCCGCTAGAATCATTTTAATCATTGTGTTTGAATCATGAACACCTGTAGTGGCTGATAGGTCGCATTTTGCGGTTCCTGAACTTATTCCAATCCAACGTAGGGGCAATATATAGTCTTTTTTGTCGCTAAAAATATGTGTTGGAACCACCTCTAAACTTTCAGTATCAATATCGGGTGAATAGAAACGGTTAAAAAGAACTAAACCAGCAATTCCAGTAGCTGATAATTTTTGAATTATACCGGCCAGATTCGAAAAGTAATAACTGATTTTAATTGAAACCGGTATTTTAACATTTTTCAAAACCTCTTTTATTATTGAAAAGTGAGTCGTTTCGTATTCTTCACTTGACTGCTCAAAGTTATCAGGTGAGATGGAGATATTCAATTCAAGTGCATCGGCACCTGCATCTTCTAAAGATTTGGCAAAGTAAGGCCAGTTGTGCGCTGTAATTGCATTTATACTAGCAATAACCGGGATGTTAGATTCTCGTTTAACATCGTTAATCAGCTTCAGGTAACTGGTTAGGGTGTCGTCTACATCATAATTCTCATAAAATTCCATTGTTTCAGGATAGAGATAGTTTTCGGAGTGCATCTTGTTCATCTGACGATCCATCTCAGTAATAATCTCTTCTTCAAATAATGATTTGAGAACGACGGCCCCGGCTCCGGCGGCTTCAATTTTTTTTATGTCTTCCAACGAATTGGTTAAGCCTGAGCTGGCTGCTATGATTGGACTTTTTAACTTCAGTCCCATGTAGGTTGTTGAAATGTCTGGCATAATAGAAAATGTTGTTGATTTAAGGGTGAATCATTTATTATTTACTTTCTTTAATCACACGTTTGTATGTTGGTGTATGATAGAACAAATTAATAAATCCTATTGTTGTGTTGGCCTTATGTCCGGAACCTCGTTAGATGGACTGGATATTGCCATGTGTAATTTACGTATAAATGATGGAAAATGGACGTATTCGTTTATAAAAACACAGACTGTTGAGTACACTTCAGAATTGGAGCAGAAACTAAAAAATGCTTTTTATTTGAGTGGGGCAGAATTGATGCAACTCCATCGTGATTACGGGAAGTGGCTGGGGCAACAGGTAAATCATTTTCTTGAAGGAGTAGGGGAAAAGCCTGATTTTATTGCTTCGCATGGACATACGATCTTTCATGAACCTCATAATCAAATGAACTTTCAACTGGGTGACGGAGGTATGTTGGCAGCCACATCGGGTATTACAGTTGTAAGTGATTTTCGTACGCTAGATATTTGTCTCGGAGGACAAGGTGCTCCTTTGGTTCCGGTTGGTGATCAATTATTGTTTGAAAGCTATTCGGCTTGTATCAATCTGGGTGGTTTTGCTAATGTTTCAGTTGTTAAAGATGGAAAAAGATTAGCCTGGGATATATGTGCGTTAAATTTTGTTTTAAATAAGTTGGCTAAACAGGTAGGAGAAGATTATGATGAAGGTGGAGCGTTGGGGCGAAGAGGGAAAATTATACGATCTCTATTAGATGATTTAAGTAATTTAGAATACTATAAGGGGCGAGCTCCCAAATCACTTGGGCAGGAATGGGTAGAAAAAGAGTTGTGGCCGATTATAGATAAATATAATTCTGAACCGGTAGAGAATATTGCTCATACTTATTATCATCATGTAGCAGAGGTAATAAGTTGCGAATTAGAGGTTGTGGGTGATGGCTCAGTACTTATAACAGGCGGTGGAGTTTATAACAGTTACCTGATAGAGCTACTTCAAAACAAAATGAGACAATTCATTGAAATACCTGATAGGAATTTAATAGAGTATAAAGAGGCCCTAGTGTTTGCACTTTTGGGAGCATTGCGTATGCAAGGAGAAGTAAACTGCTGGTCTTCAGTTACAGGAGCCAAAAAGAATTCATCTTCAGGAGTAATTCACAGAATATAAGAAGAACCGGTGGGTCCAACAGTGTTTATTACATTCATACACCCATCTAACCCTTTATAAACACATATTACTTGACCGCAAAATAAGTAATGGTACCCACCAGAACTATACTATAAACACATATTGTGGGAATATGTTTTTATTGTTTGCAGAATTGCATAAAAAAAGGAGGCTTAACCTCCTTTCTGTTTTTTTTTGAATTATTTCTTGTACTTGAAGAATTGTAGGTTGTGTCCCATTCTCTCCAATTTAGTCTTCATGTAAAATTCATTATGAGGATTGGGGTTTACTTCAATAGGTATATTTTCTACAACCTGCAGCCCGTATCCTTCCAGTCCAATACGTTTAATAGGATTGTTTGACATTAAACGCATCTTTCTTATTCCTAATTCGCGTAATATTTGGGCGCCAACACCATAGTCACGTTCGTCGGCATCAAAACCTAATTCAGTATTAGCGTCAACGGTGTCTAAACCTTCCTCCTGTAGCTTGTAAGCGGCAATTTTATTCATCAAACCAATGCCTCTACCTTCCTGATTCATGTATACAATTACACCTTTTCCTTCTTTGTCGATGGTTTCCATCGCTTTATGAAGCTGTTCTCCGCACTCGCATCGTAATGAACCAAAAATATCACCGGTAGCACATGATGAATGAACACGAACCAATACGGCTTCATCTTCTTTCCATTCACCTTTTATCAAAGCCATGTGCTCAATACCATTCGATTTTTGTTTGAACGGGATAAATCTAAAATCACCGTAAGCTGTTGGTAGATTAACTTCAACACCTTTAATGATCAGGCTTTCTTTTTTAAGACGATAAGCAATCAGATCTTTAATGGTGACAATCTTTAAATTGAATTTTTCAGCAATCTTAATCAATTCAGGCATACGAGCCATTGTACCATCTTCATTCAGTATTTCAACCAATACGGCTGCTGGAGACAATTCAGCTAAACGAGCAAGATCAACACCTGCTTCAGTATGTCCGGCTCTACGTAAGACACCTTTATTTTTTGCTTTTAACGGGAAGATGTGTCCTGGTCGGCCTAATTCTTCCGGTTCTGTTTTGGGATCAGCCAAGGCAGCAATGGTTTTAGCTCTATCGGAAGCAGATATACCTGTGGTACATCCATGTCCTAATAAATCAACCGAAACGGTAAAAGGAGTTGCGTGACTGGAAGTGTTTTTTCCAACCATTAATTCCAAATCTAACTCATTGCAACGCTCTTCGGTTAATGGGGCGCAAATCAGGCCTCTGCCATGCGTTGCCATAAAGTTAACTTTCTCGGGAGTAATGAGTTCTGCCGCTGCTATAAAATCGCCTTCGTTCTCACGATCTTCATCATCAACAACAATAATTAATTCACCATTTTTGATCGCATCAATTGCTTCCTCAATGGTGTTAAGTTTAAATTCCTGAGCTTCTGGCATTTTTAATTGTTTTATCGGAATCATCCGTTTTCAGACTGCAAAATTAGTCAAAATATTTGCATCAGAACAATGAAAATGTTCACTTAGTCTGTTTTATTGTCTTCTGGCTTATCCATTTTGTTAGATAAATCATATTTCTCACGCTTAAATAATTTACGGAAGAAAATGATATAGGCATCAGCATTTAGTAATGTTGAATCGGTTGCAGACTTATAAGTAAGGAATATTCCCAGAGGTAACAGAACCGATGAGGATAGCCACATGCCTTGATATACAGGCCATATGCCTTCGCGCGCCATTTTTGCACCCATGGTGTCGATGATGTAATAAACAATAAAGAACAATACCGAAATTACTACAGGCATACCCAGCCCTCCTTTACGTATAATTGCTCCTAGCGGGGCCCCAATAAAGAAGAAAATAAAACAGGCAAATGACAAAGTAAATTTTCGATGAACCTCAATGGTATGTTTCCTTATTTTACTATCCTGAGCATTGATATGTCTTTTTGCATCGTCCATTTGGTTTTTGTTGTCGCGCGCTTTTCGTAAGGCACTTTCAATAGCCATTTTCTTCTGATGAATGGTTAGTTTCTCATACAGCGAATCAGGGTTCATTACACTGACAGAATCCATAAACGACAGATTTGTGTCCATCTTTTTTTTGCGAGCAGCGTATCTGGCATTCTGGAAATAAAAGTTTTCAGATGTTTGAGCCAACCTTTCAACATGGGTGTTACGTTGTACATTAAACGAATCAATGTCGTAAGTTAATTGGTTCAGGTTTTTCATTCTGTCGTAATTGGCAAATAAATTTTCGTCAGTTCTATCGAAATTTAAACCTTGCAACTCAATTAAAGCAATTTGCTCCTTAAAGATATCTCGTCGGAAACGTTGTTGATCCCGGTCTCGAAGGCGTTTGTTGTTATCGCTTATTTTTTCATCATATCGAACTCCATCAAACAAGGTGAGTACCATGTTTCGTTTGTCCTGTGATACTTGAAGACGACCAGAGTCTGCTAATGTTACGTTGGAGTTTTTATTAAATCTGTCGCGATGATCATAGATCATAATATCATGAAGCAGATTCGTTTCGTTATCTTTTCTATCAATTTTAATACGAAAATTATCAAAGCCATCGTAAAACACCTGCTCTTTTATCTCCAGTTCA
Organism: Carboxylicivirga linearis; assembly: GCF_018271995.1. GTDB lineage: Bacteria > Bacteroidota > Bacteroidia > Bacteroidales > Marinilabiliaceae > Carboxylicivirga > Carboxylicivirga linearis. The sequence goes on along the minus strand of NZ_JAGUCO010000016.1, from coordinate 60,642 downwards.
GGCTTGGCTTGTTTTACATCGTATAAAAGTGAATATAGTTTTAAATTGGCATATGGCATTACATTGTTTGAGAACCAGAAAGCAGCTATTGATATTCCTATTGTTATGTATATCAATGGTTTCATGGTGCGAGGTAAGGAGACCCCGGCAGCTTTAATAGCTGTTAGTTCGTAGTTTTCTCCAAGGTTTCCAAAAGTCATTAAGGAGGCTAATAGTATTGCCAAAGGAAGTGCCATGGGAACAACTTGCAGGGTTGCATAAAACAGTAACTCGGCCAGAACCAAAGTGTCTAGTCCTTTCCCAACCATGTCATCTACATATTTCCAAAGAAATTGCATCACTAATATAAATAGTGAAATAAAGAATGTCATGGCCAACGGCCCCAAGTAACTTTTAACTATAAATAAGTGTAATTTCTTCATTCCTTACGTTGTGTGCCGAACTATTAATATTCGTTACAAAGGTAGTTGAAAGCAGGTGTAATTTTTAAGTATCAGATATTTTTTTGCATTTATAGACTAAAAATATCAAGGCTTAGAATACAAGTCGGAGACTAAAAAGGGCTGTTAAAAGTAACAACCCCTGATAATTAATTTCTTTAAACTGATTAAACAGAACCCAAACCATGCTTAAGTTCATCAACCTGCTGATTCCATAATTCAATGGCATCTTCCTTTTCATCTGGTTCGGCATGATCAATAACCAATAATGCTGTTTCGCCCGTAAGATCATCAACATTTATTCTGAACTCGAAATATGATTTTTCATCATCGTCATCCAACCAATGAAAACGTACCATTTTGTTTTCTTTTTTCAAAGTTTGTTCAGCTTGCTGTTCTGAACCATCCCATACAAAGGTGAAAATCTTACCTTTAAGATTAACATCATCGGCAAACCATTCTGATAAGCCACTAGGAGAACTCAATCGTGCGTACAAGATAGAAGGAGAGGTCTTGATAATATATTCTAATTCAAATCTTTCTTTTTGAATTGACATGGTGTTATATTTTTAAAGTAACGGTTCACAATATAGTGTAATTCTCCAAAAAATAAAACCTATATTTATTTCGAACCCGTAAATGACAAATTATTAAAGAGATAAGGAGAGTATAGTAATGTTAAGATTATTTATTTTAGTTGCAATGAATGGAGTTGCAGGGCGTTTTTGTAAATACGATCCAAATGGTGAAAATTATTACATTGATGATCAGGAGGTTTTAAATTAAAATGATTTTTTTTTGATTTTTAGTTGGAAGTTTGATACTATTTCTTGTACATTTGCAACCGCAAAAACGGAGAGATGCAGCGGCATCAATAGCCTCCGAAAAATAATGCCGAGGTAGCTCAGCTGGTTAGAGCGCAGGATTCATAATCCTGAGGTCGGCGGTTCAAGCCCGCCTCTCGGTACGTAAATTAAGAAGCACTTACAAGAAATTGTAGGTGCTTTTATTTTAAATACATATCTATTCTATGGATTTGTAATGATTTACAAATAATAAAAAAGCACTCACCCAGAAGTAAAGTGCTTTATTTAATTATTGAATAATTAGAGGAATTTAATAATTACCTCATTATTCGATCCTTTAGTAATTTTAAGATTTTCGTTATAAAACTTACCAACGCTCTTTACCAGACCTATAAAAATGTCAATTAAGTTTCTATCAGAAATGTAAGTCATAACTAATGTTGAGTCGTCTTTCCAGTCATATGAAAATTTTGGCGGACGGGCATTCGGCATGCTCTTCGTTACTTTTAAATGAATGTTATCCAACATTAGAAGAAGCTCTTTAGCTGAATTTGCTTTTGCCATGTATGCAGAATAGATTTTTGACGCATAATAATTCATCCAATAATCACCAAAAGCTTCTGCAGCTTGTTCAATGCTTAGGTTTAATACTTTACAAGTTGAATGTATTAAACTAATTGCTGTTTTGTCATCGAAATCGATTGTTGATAAAATTGTTTCGTTAGGTTTTAATCCCGAATCTACTAATATGTCCGACCACTGATCTGTTCCAAATTCTTTTGAAACTAAATTTCTTAAGCAATCTATAATAACCCCTTTCATATCTCAATTTTAATATTAATTCTTCGATAGTTGTATTGCTTAACTATCGTGTTGTTCCCCAAATAATATTTTATTCAAACATATGTTAATCCATCAATAGGTATATATGTAGAATGTAGCATTTAAATAGATATACGATTGGTTCCACGCTTTATGGTGTTAACATGTAATATTGCCTTTAGTAATAAAGAATAACTCTTGTTACAGCGTGCAGAGTTGCCTTATTAAAATGATGCAATGCTATAAAATATCTAAATAAATGATTGAAAATGTTCCCCTTTGTTTAATGCCAGATACTGCTAATAGTCATTAATTAAATGGATTAAACAACTGTTATACGTTATAGGAATAAATCAGTTACATTAAAATTGAATAACTATTTATAGAAATTACTTCTTAGTAAGAGAGGATCTTAATTGACAGGTGTTTGAAGTGTGTTATTTGATTTGTTTTTGTTTGAAAAATTTATCGATTAGACCGCTACTAACTATTGTGTAGGCTAGTAAACTTCCCATTAAGGCACCAATGGTTATATCGGTAGGAGAATGCACGCCAAGAATAACACGTGAAAAAGCTACGAGTGTAGCCCAAAGAAGTGGAAGAATAAAAAAGCTTCGTCTTCGGAAATCATGATATGTAAACAACAGTATATAGGCCATTAGTGTGGCCATTAGAAAGGCATTAACCGAATGGCCGGAAGGAAAAGAAAAACCGGTTTCATGCAGCCAGTGATTCAATACTTCGGGGTGAAGTGTTTTGTCGTTAAAAGTAATGAATTCAGACCCTTTCTCATTCAAATAAACTTCGAGGTATTGTCTACGTTCTGCTTTTGAAGGTAAATTATAAAACGTTTCACTATCAAATCCTTTTTGGTTGTGCAGATAAATAATGTTAGGTCGTTCAATACGTAACTTTTCTTTGATAAAATGCTCGTTGAGTTGGGCAAAACCACCTAGTATGGCTGAAAAAGAGATAAGAGATATAAATAGGAAAAGCATTTTTTTGGCAAGGCCTTTGTATTGAAGACTAATTAATAAGCAAAAACTAATGGTAATCAGAGGTACACCAAAAGTACCTCCTGTATTTGATATAAATAACCAGAGCTCAGCAGCCCAACCATCATGAATAGCAGAAAAACCGTATGGTAATATAAATGTAGTGGACAATGTTAACAAGCAAATAATTGTACTTATTAGTAATATTTTAATTCGTGATTGCATTGTCTATAATTGATAGTAATTGTAACTGATTAAATAGTTTGAAGGCTTAATGTAAGCAATTAAAAATTTTGTGCCTATTAAGATACTCTCAAATTTGGCTGATAGTGAAACTTATTGCTGGTTAGAGGTGTATTAATTGCAGATTGTATGATAATTGTGCGAAAGCATTATATTAGCTTTGTTTTAAACAAGAATTGAAGTATGACTAGGTTTATATTAATATTATCCTTATTCACATTTGTATTAACAGCAAAGGGGCAAAAGTACGAAGTGGGAGACATAGCACCTGATATTGTGCAGGTGACACCAGAAGGTGAAACTCTTGCCTTGTCTTCGTTAAGAGGACAAATAGTATTGATTGATTTTTGGGCCTCATGGTGCAAGCCTTGTCGAAAAGAAAATCCTAGTTTGGTAAAAGCATATGAAACTTATAAGGATACAACTTTTAAAAATGGGGAAGGTTTTACCATTTATTCAGTTTCGTTAGATATGAAAAAGCCTGACTGGGAAGCAGCTATCGAAAAAGATGGCCTAATATGGCCATATCATGTTAGTGATATGAAAGGGTGGCGCAATGAGGCTTCGAAGTTGTATGGGGTTAGAGGTATACCGGCTAATTTTTTAATAGATGGCGAAGGTGTTATTGTGGCCGTAAATCTCAGGGGAGATGAACTTGAGAAGAAACTTAAAAAAATGACAAAAAAGAGTTGGTATATCTTCTGGTAAAGTGATAACAATTACTTTTCAATGAGTGTTTTGTTCAAATTAAACTAAATCTTCTACACTTCTGGAAGTAACATCTTGTTTTTTATCTTCACTATCTAGGTCATTAATACTTTTTAATGTCTGCTGATGTATTTAAAACTGAAAAAATAATTTAAGTGGGTTAACTTTTTGAAAAAAAATTAAAAACTATTGTTAAAAATAATATATAAATGTAAATTTATACTATTATAAAAGTAACCTATCCAAATTTATGAGTCAGTTAAATTTAGATACAGCTGTAATTGATCAATTAAAAGGTGTTGAAAAGAAAAAGTACCTATTAAAAATTCGCATTCTTAAAGCATTGTTTGTGAATGGGCCGCAGACTGTATCTTGGATCTGTAAAAATGTAAAAGTAAGTTCTCCAAATGCAATGAGTATTTTAAATGAGATGCTCGCCCGGAATATCATTGAGAAGAAAGGATTTGGGAAGTCTATTGGAGGAAGAAAACCTGATTTATATGGTTTTGTTTCAACAAGTTTGTTTATAGTGGCGATTGAACTGAGTGTTTATCAAATGCGAATTTCAATATTTAATGCTATTAATGAACAAGTAGTTGAAGCGGAAGAGTATTCATTGTATTTAGATAACAACGAAAGTACGCTGGATACCATCATTGATAGAACTAATTCCTTAATTAATAAAACAAAAATTGACCATAAAAAACTACTTGGTATTGGTATTAGCATGCCAGGATTAGTTGATTCAGAAAAAGGAGTCAACTACACTTTTCTTAATTATAATAACAGACCAATTACTGAAATTATTCAAAATAAAATTGGGTGTCCTGTTTTTATAGAGAATGATGCGAAAGCGATGGCATTAGCTGAACATATATTGGGAAGTGCGAAAGGTGTTAATGATTTTCTTCTGCTGTTTATAGATATGGGAGTAGGGTTAGGCATGGTGTTAAATGGTAAGTTATATCGAGGGGCTATGGGATTTGCTGGAGAATTTAGTCACATACCTATTGTAGAAGACGGTAAGCTTTGTGAGTGTGGTAAATTGGGATGTCTTCAAACTGTTGCTTCGGGAATTAATATTATTTCTATGGTTGAAGAAGGCGTGCAACAGGGAATAACTTCCATACAACTAGATGATGTTGACAAAACGTCGAAATATAAAGAACTCATTAAGGTAATAAATGCTGCAGTAGAGGGAGATCAATATGCTATACGAATATTGGATGAAACTGGTAAAATTTTAGGTAAGGGTATATCTACATTAATTCAGTTATTTAATCCTAAGTCTATTGTTCTAAGCGGTATATTATCTGAGTCAGGTGATTTAATTACCAACCCTATTAAGCAAGGAATAAATACCCATGCTATGAAACAAATTAGTGAACATGTAAAGATTGAAATTAGCAAGTTTGGTAAAGAACTGGGGCTTTATGGAGCTTTGGCTATTGTAATGGATAAAATATTTGAAGAATATATTAAATAAGAATAGTCGATTGTGTTATTGAAATGTTAGTTTGTATTAATTATTTGGAGTGTTCTTATGTCGAATAGATAGATAATGAGTTAATTATATTGATTTTATAAATGATAAAAGTTAAATTTATTAAGCTTTGAGAGAAGGTTATATTTTTAACTAAGTATAGGTGTAGAAATTTCATTCCGTTTTTTGGAATACTCTATATGAGATAAAATTTAATATTATAAATAGATGGATATGGTATTATAAGAAACAGGAGAATGTTGGCCCATTCCCCTGTTAAGATCTAAACATCCAATTGGTAGTTGGATATTTGTTAACCTTCAATACAAAATTATGAAAAAAAATGCAGAAAGTTTCTGTGTGGGGAGTTCATATACTTCCTCTTATAGAGCAATAGGGATAAGTGTATTCTTCTTGTTGCTTTTTTGCACAAGCTCCTTGCCACTCCTGGCAAATCCTTCACTTCAACAAACTTTTAATGTTACAGGTAAAATAGTCGATTCTAATGGCGATCCTTTGCCTGGAGTTAATGTTTTTGAGCAAAATAAGCCTACTCACGGCGTTATTACAGGAATTGATGGAACGTACTCAATTGAAGTAGATTCATCAGATGATATCTTGGTTTTTTCATTTATAGGATTCGATACCCAAGAAATTGGTATTAATGGAAGATCAAAGATAGATGTTGTTTTAATTGAGGAAATTACCGACCTGGATGAAGTTGTGGTAACCGCTTTAGGTATTAAAAGGGAAAAGAAAGCTCTAGGTTATGCAATCAGCTCCATTAAAGCTGATGAATTGGTTAAGAGTGGTATTCCTGTTAACCCCCTTACCTCATTATACGGAAAAGCTGCCGGTGTAAAAATTTCGGGTACAGCTAACGGTCCAACAGGAGGTATGATTATTAATATTAGAAACTCTGTTTCACTGACAGAGAGTTCTTCTACCCGTCCTTTATTTGTTGTAGATGGTATTCCCATTTTTGATGAAAATTCAGGAATGAATAGAAACGACAGAGATGGACGTGATAGAGGTACAGGTATTAATGATATTAATGCTGAAGATATTGAATCGGTTGAAATTTTGAAAGGTGCCAAAGCTTCGGTTCTATATGGGCATGCAGGAGCCAATGGAGTTGTTTTAATTACAACTAAATCGGGTAAAAGCAGAAAAGGTTTTGGAGTCGATGTGTCTTCAAGTTATACATGGGATAATACGGCTTTTCTACCTGATCTTCAAAATGAGTTTGGTACTGGTAATACAATGGCTGTAGATGGTTTAGATGCTGATTTAACAGATGAAGATGGTTTTAAGTATCAAATGATAGATGGAGTTAAAACTCCGGTTTATTGGGGTTCAGGAGGTGCTGCCGGTTGGGGACCGAAGATGGATGGTCGTCGGATATTATGGTGGGATGGTCAAATGAGGCCATACTCTCCTCAACCAGATAATTATTCCGATTTGTTTAGAACCGGACACTTAATGACAAACAGTGTTGCCTTATCAAATGCAGGTGATATTGGTAGTTTCCGTTTCTCTTACACTAACAAAGATTATACAAGTACAATTATAGGTGCAGATCAGAAGAATCATGCACTCAGCTTTAATGGTAATATTAATATCTCCGATAGAATTAAGTTGGGTTATATTAGTAATTACTATTACACATTTAATCATAATGCACCATACCGTATGCAGGATGAGTTAGTGACTTATGGTGTACATCGCGATATGAAGCCCGAATTATGGAAGGATAATATTGTGGATGAAACTGGTATTTACTGGTATTTTAGAGATAAAGAGCGTTCTGAGGCAGCAGGTCAGCAAGCAGGTCAGATTGGAGCTAATTATTTCTGGAATCAAACACAAAACGCCTTTGATGAAGAACGACATCACTTTATTCAATCAGCTAACCTGAATATTGATTTTGCTGATTGGCTTTCACTATCAGTGCGTTCAGGATTTGATATGACACGTAAATTGAATGAAGTCAAAAAGAAAGTAACACGACCATTAGCTGATGACCCAACGCAAGGCTATTATTCAGTAGCTGAAAGAAATGTGTTGAAATTAAGCAATCAGGCATTGTTGAATTTTGATAAGAAATTATCTGATGATTTTCGACTTTCGGGATTTGTAGGCGGAGTTTATGAATATAGCATGGATAGAAACCTGAAATCTATTACGCAGGAATTTTTGATTGAAAATCATTTTGCATTAGATAATTCGCGAAAAGATGTCAAATCGGAAGGAAGTGGGGGAAGAGAATCTTATAAACTTTATGGTTTTTTGGCTTCAGCTCAGATTACTTTTAAAGACTACTTGTATTTAGAATTACAAGGAAGAAATGACTGGTCAAGTATATTACCTCCAGCTAACAATAGTTACTTTTATCCTGGTGCAAGTGTGTCATGGATAGTTAGTGAATCGTTAAGCCTGCCGGATGTAATTAAGTACGCTAAGGTTCGTGCATCGTATGCGGATGTGGGTAGGCCAGGGCCTCCGTATTTCGGAAACCTGAATTTTAATTTGAGTAGTTATAACGGAATTCCATATCAAACTGTATCAAGCAGTATGCCTCCGGTTGACTTTGAAAAAGCAATTGCAGAAGGAAAATTCCCGGAAGAAAACCTAAAGCCAGAACGGAAAAGAGAAATTGAATTAGGTTTTGAGATGAGTTTCTTTCAGCGTAATCGTTTAGGTCTTGATTTCGCATGGTTCAAAGCCAATACATACGACCAAATAATGGGACTTCAGGTTCCGGCTTCCTCTGGTGTAGATAGAATTATTACCAATGCAGGAGATATTCAAAACAATGGTGTTGAGTTGCAATTGACAGGTAAGCCTGTATTGACAAACAATTTTGTGTGGGATATGACTCTTAACCTGGCGAAATATAAAACAGAGATTAAAAAACTTGCCGAAGGTATTGATGTATATCCGCTGTGGGGAGTAACTGGTGCAAGTAGAGAAGCGCGGGTTGGAGGAGAATATGGAGAGTATTTTATCAATCCTTGGTTAAGAGATGATGATGGTAATTTGGTTGTTGGTTCAAATGGTGTTTATGAATTTGATACTGAGAATCAGAAGAAAGTAGGAAAAGAATTACCAGATATAATCGGAGGATTTAGTTCTAATTTCGAATATAAAGGAATATTTCTGGGAGTAGATTTTGACTTCCAGTTTGGAGGTACTCTTATTTCTCAAACAAATATGTATTTGCGTGGAAATGGTACGGGAGTAGAGTCATTACAATACAGAGATGAGGCCAGAGGAGGTTTGCCATATTATATTGATGTAGATGGTAACAGGCATTTGCTTGACTCGCATGGCGCGCCTGCTCCTGCAGACTCAAAATATGGGTGGATCTTTCATGATGGAGTCATCTTACCAGGTGTTAAGGCAGACGGAACAGCTAATGATGTTTTGATTAATGCGCAGCAGTATTACGAAAGAACCTATTGGCAGGGCTATATGGATATTACCGAAGATGTTGTATTTAAAAGTGATTATTTGTCATTACGACGTATAACCTTGGCATACACCTTACCTAAAAATTTATTGAATAAGACTTTCTTGAATAATGTTAGGCTGGCTGTTTTTGGTAATAACATTGCTTATTTATACAAAGATATTCCAAACGTTACTCCTGAGTCATTTGCCGGAACAAACGAATTTACTGAGTATTCGGGTTTACCAGGGGTAAGAAGCTTTGGTGTTGAAGTTAAATTAGGTTTCTAAAAATGTTAATCATGAAAAAGAATAATATAAAATACCTATTTCAAATAGTCAGTCTTCTCTTTGTAATAGGCATGTCAATTGGATTTTCATCTTGCGAAGATGAATTAGAGAAAGAATTTTATGATCCGGATAAAGTTACGCAAGCTGATTTTGCAATGCTTTTCACAGGTGCTTTACAACCTACAGAGTTATTCCGACTAGAGTACGGCCCTGGATACCATCAATCAAGAGCTTTTAACCGCTTGTTTGGTTTGGGAACTTTTCCTTATGCGGGTTTTAATGGTATGGAGCCCAACTCATATACTCTTTGGACAGGTTGGTCTGGAGCAACCTTGCGTAATACGCAATTTAATAAGACTTATATCGATTTTAATAAGAATATTCCGGTAATGAATCTGCTTCTGAATAATCTTCCTGAAGAAGAAAAAGAGGATTATTCAATATATGTTCATTGTATAAATATTGTAAAAGCATATATGTTTCAACGTTTAACAGATATATATGATGATGTGCCATTCAGTGAGGCAAATGGAGCTTATCAAAAGCAATTCTGGGCTAAGTACGATACCCAGGAATATATTTATACAACATTGTTGGAATCATTAGATGAAATACAAGATGCGTTAGATGGATATGAGTTAAATAGCTCAGTGGCTCATGAGAAGTTTTTAACACACGACATACTAAATAATGGTAATGTTGAGCAATGGAGAAAGTTTGCCAATTCAATGCGTTTAAGAATGGCTATGCGTATGTCTATTGTGTCACCCAATGAAGCAAAAGCAATTATTTCAGATATTATCAGTAATGACTTACCTGTAGTTAGCGAACCGAATGATTTTATTGGTTTGGCAGAAACAGATTATGCCCATGTTATGGAATGGTACTGGCCAAGAGCAATGTCGGAAATGTGGTATAACTTTCATGCACCACGTTTTATTGTTCAGGATATTTTGGGATATACAGGTCCCGATACTCCCCAAGACCAAGTTGATCCGCGTATGTACGTGATGTTTCAACCCAATCAGTTTGGCGATTATGTAGGATGCCCAAGTTGGGGTCCTAACCAATTTGATTCGATTCAAGTTGATATGGAGGCTCTGGGGTACGATCAGGAACGAATAGATATTGCCAAAAACTGGGCTTATGACGATCACCTGGAGCCATACTTCTCTTTTTATAACAAAATGACTTACTTTAATTTTGATATGGAATACCCTGCGTTTAGTCCAACAGAAACACATCTTCTTTTGGCTGAAGCAGCTATTCGATTTGCGGATGTAGCAGGTTCAATTGATGTAGCAACAGAATATCGAACAGCCATATCTCAATCTATTGACTGGTATTACAATGTAAACGCAAGTAATACATTTAATGAAACATCAACGCCTGCCATTCCGGTTGCCATTATGGATGGTTCAAAGCCAACAAAACCAGAGGCAACAGTAATTGATGCATTTTTAGATAATAAGGTGGCTGCTTTTATGGCAATGAGCGATGAAGATAAGATCAAGGAAATCTTTTATCAGAAAATGGCGCATTTGAATATCTTAAACTATTGGGAGATATGGAGTGAGACCCGTAGATTACAGAAAGATTACGGTATACTAACACCTACCTCCAATATATTTGTTTGGATGGAGCGTTTCTATTATCCAAGTGACGAGGAAACAACCAATCCGGATAATTTTGCAGAAGTTGCCCATAAAAATGATCATGATACACCTGTTTGGTGGACCGGAAGAGAAAAATAGTCCTCAAAAAAAAGTAAAATGAACTCAAAGGCTGTCCTATCACGACAGCCTTTTTTTATTACCAGTCTGAAAACAGATGAATGATTTGTGATATTTGTAATTAATTAAATACTAGTTGGATAGAGTGGCTGATCGCATAATAGGATCAACTAATTGATGTGATTTCTTCAATGTTCTGGCGAATTTGTGATTCCTTATTGACGATATACAGATCATGTGTAACATTATTTAAAACTAATTTCGATTTATTAATTCTAGTTTAATTTAATCAAGTTGTTATGAAAAAAAGAAGTTTACTTTTTAAAGGAACTATCTTATTGTTGATGGTCTTTGTTGGATTGTCAACAATAAACAGTCAAACATTAATGCATTCATATACCTTTGAGGATGGTACGTATGATGATACAAATGTTTTTGACCAAACCGGTACATTAAATGGAGTAATTGGAGGAGATAACATTTCCATAGCGGATGGTAAGTGTACAGTATCAGGTGCTACAGTAAACACTGATGGATGGATTTCTTTTGATGGAGCATCTCTTGCTCTAAATACCTATTCGTCCCTTACTGTAGAGTTTATGATTGAAGCTGGGAATGCCGAAAATGTGGATGATTATACTATGTTGGCTTATTTTGGAACATCAACTCCAGGTAATGGATGTTTATGGTTTCAACCTACCAGACAGCCAAATGATGAATCTAAATTTGAAACGAATAATACTTCCTCAAGTATTGCAGCCTATAGTGTAGGTAATGAACTGGATGATGGAAAAATGCATCATGTTGTTGGTGTACTTACCGGCACTAGACTGGTTTATTATCTTGATGGAGCATTATTAGTTGAAACAGCAACAGGTGATGCTGATTATATTTCTACTATTGGTACCGATGTTGCCAATCTTTTCCGAGGAGTTGACGGTTGGAATGATCCAAATTATAATGGATCTATTTTAGAGTTTAACATCTATGAAGGTGAGATGGATGAAGCAACCGTATATAGTAATTATGTGAATTTTGTTGGTGAAGACTATGTAAATTCTAATTTAGCGGACTTATCTGCAAACCCAGGTGATTTAGCTCCTGCTTTTAGTACAGATGAAATTTACTACGATTTGTATGTTCCATTTGGTCAGACAGAAACTCAACTTAATATTATTAAAGACACTGAAGTTTCTTCATATGTGATTTATGATGGTCAGGGTAATCCTGTAGGAGATGAAAATGACATTGTTACATTTGGTCCTGATGGAATTGATTTAGAAATAGAAGTTACAGCCTTAGATGGAACAACCACAAAATCATACTATGTTTCAATTTACCATTATGATGAAAAAACATCCGATAGACTTTCTGATATAGTTGTTACAAATGGTTCTCTTGGTTCAGAATTCCATCCTGATACAACAGGTTATTATTTAATTGCTGATTATGGCGTTACATCAGTTACCATTGAAGGAATTGCAATGGGTTCTAATGCTGTGGTTACAGGTAATGGAGAAGTTCAGTTGACTGATGGTGTTGGATCAGCAACCATACATGTTGTTTCTGAAGATGGATTAAATGAAAAAGACTATAATCTAAGTATCTCAACTTCAGATATAAGAACAGGTCAGGATTTTTATATCGTAAATGAAGAATCAGGATTAGTATTAGAAGGACAACCTGATAGTTATATTAATCAACAAAACGCGACAGTGGGTAACACAGCTCAGTTATTCCAGTTAGAAGATAGTGGAGTTGATGGTCAATACTATTTAAAGAATGGAGAGAGTCAATACTTAACACTTACTCCAATCTCAGTTTCGGAATGGGATATGGTTATGACTCCGACTTTAACAAATGATTTAGATAGTTGTAGGTTTGGAATTAAAGAATTTGAGCCAGGAAGATTTAAGATATTAACAGTAGCCAGAGCCAGTCAGGATGTTAAGAAATATGTTGGTGCATGGGATCCTAATCCAGGTGATGGTATTTTCTCCGACCTTCCAATTAACCAAGGCAATACAACCTGGAATATTAAGTTGCCAAACGATGTGGTTGATCCTTACGAAACACATTTAAGTTCATTAACTTGCGATCAGGCAACACTTAAGCCTGCTTTTGATAGTTTCTTGACTGAATACTATATGACAACTCCAAAGGCAGCATCAACAATTGACATTAATGCTATTCCAATTGATGAAAATTCATTGATTAGTGGAGCTGGCAATGTGGAAGTAACCGAAACTGCTGGTGATTTCATTATTAAGGTATCCGGAGCTGATCCTGCTTATTTCACAGAGTATGTTATACATTATGTGCAAGATACAGAGTTGACGTTGAAGCATTCATACACATTTGAGGATGGTTCAGTTAGAGATATGCAAGGAAGTGCTGATGGTGTAGCAATGGATGGTTATGTCGACAATGGTATGTTTGTAAGTGATGGTGACGGTGGTTATATTACTTTACCAGCCGAAGAAATAGCTATCAATACGTATCCTTCAATCACAATGGAAGCATATGTTAAAGCAGGTGCTAATGACGGTTGGTCAATGTTAAGTTATTTTGGCGGATTAAGTGGATATAAATCTTATTGGGTTTCAGTACAGAATAATGATAATGTAACCAGAGCTGTTATTGATGAGTGGCAAGGAGCAAACAGTGTACAAACTGTTCCGGAAGCCTCAGATGGTGAGATTTATCATTATGTTACTACTCTAACAAATGATTCAATATCACTGTATATTAATGGACAAGCTGTTCCTAAAATAGCTATTCATGAAGATTATTATATTAATGACTTAAGTACCGAAAATGCATGGATTTGTAAGGGTGGATATCCTGATCCAACTTGGTTAGGATCTGTATATGAGTTTAATATATACTCAGGTGAAATGGATGAGGCTACTATCCTAAGCAGAGCTCAGAATTTACCGGAAGAAGATGCCACAACGGATGCTACATTAAGTGACTTAACAATTAATGGAACTACCATTGAAGGATTTAATCCTGTAAACATTAGTTATACAATTGCAGTTGATGAGGGATCAACACCTGTGATTGATGGTACTGTAAAAGTAGCGGGTGCAACATATGTTGTGAATGCTCCTGATGCAATCCCTGGAATTGGAACAGTGGTTGTTACAGCATCTGATGGGTCTACTCAACTTACTTATTCAATTGAGTTTGAAATAGCAACTGGAATTGGTAATGGAGTTAAAGAAAGTAATGTAAAGGTTTACCCAACAATTTCTTCAGGTGAGTTCACTGTTGAAGTAAATGGTCAATCTTCTATCATTACTGTATTTGATCTTTCAGGAAGACTTGTGACACAAGTTGAAACAAATAATAAACGCGAAGTTATTTCAATTGAAAATAGAGGAATGTACATTCTGAAAGTGGATGTAGATGGAGAAACAGAGCTATTTAAAGTAATTAAAAAATAGCCTTAGTTAGCTAAAATGTAAAAGCGGCTCATTCGAGCCGCTTTTTTTATTACTGTTTATTGAAAAACTATTGCTTATAATTGTCAATAACCTTTTTCACCGATCCATGTTTTAAAAGAAGGGATTTGGCTTCACTATAAGAAATTCTTAATGCTTCAATAATCATTCGGGTTCCCCTGTCAATCAGTTTGTTGTTGGTTAATTGCATGTTCACCATCTGGTTGTCTTTTACACGTCCTAACTGAATCATAATGGTAGTAGTCATCATATTTAAAATCATCTTCTGAGCAGTTCCGGCTTTCATTCGGGTACTTCCGGTCACAAACTCAGGTCCAACAATGGCTTCAATAGCGAATTCTGCAACTTCAGCTACTTGACTGTTGGGGTTACAGGTAATGCATCCTGTTAATAATCCATGTTGGCGTGCTTGTTCAATACCGCCAATAACATAAGGCGTGGTACCGGAGGCAGCAATGCCAATAACGGTATCCAACTCATCCACCTTGTATTCGCAAAGTTTCTTCCATGCCATTTCTGTATCATCTTCAGCTGATTCTACAGCCTTTCGTAAGGCGGTGTCACCACCGGCAATCAGTCCAATTACCATATTGTCAGGAACTCCGAATGTGGGTGGTAGTTCAGATGCGTCCAGTACTCCCAAACGTCCACTGGTGCCGGCTCCCAAGTAAAATACTCGACCACCTCTCCTCATTCGTTCAACAATTTGTTCAGTCAGAGCAATTATTTGAGGAAGCGCCTTTTGAACAGCCAGATGAACGCTTGCATCTTCATTATTTATATTTGTTAATAACTCTTCAACCGACATTTTTTCAAGATGATTGTAATGCGATGAAGATTCGGTGATATTAATGGGATTATCCTTTTTTTTCATTCTTTATCTTTCTAGATGATAGCGAATCAAACCTTCCATGGGAGATTGACAAATAGTACCAGGCTTTAAATTGAAACTTGAAAGAGCATCTTTCAACTGTTCTTTAAAATAAAAGGCAATGCTTCCGGTAAAATGAATGGGAAGCTGTGCAATATTATTGTATTGCAATAGGTTTCGCTGTATAAACTCTTTAAAAGATTGGATGACCAAGTTCTGTAATTCATCATTTCTGATGTTTTGCGACAAAAACTTTGTGTATTGAGCCAGATACCTGTTCGGGAAAGGCCTTTTGTAGATATGATCTAATATTTCTACCCTATCAGTTTGGTAGGTGCTGAAAAATAAATCGATCAATTCTTTAGGTAGTTGATTTTTTAAAATGTCACCCAATAACTTTTTACCCAGAACAGCACCACTTCCTTCATCTCCAATAATAAAACCCAGTGGTGATATGTTTGATGTAATCTTCTCTCCATTGTAATGACAAGAATTGGATCCCGTACCCAAAATGCAGGCAATTCCTTCTTCCTTCTGACATAACGATCGTGCTGCACCAGTCAGGTCGCTTTCGATCAAAACCTGTTTCGCATTGAAAAATGATTTTAAAGCATCTTCAACTATTTGGTTTTTATCTGTATTGGCACATCCGGCACCATAGAAATAGATGGATTGAGGTACTAAATCTCTCAGTGTTGATGATTCTTCTAAACTTTGAACGATGTCTTCTGTGCTTTGGTAAAAAGGATTTATTCCCTTTGTAAAATAGGGTTCAATTGTTGATTTATCATTCGAAATAAGTCGCCATTCTGTTTTGGTAGATCCGCTGTCTGCAATTAATATCATTATTCTACTTTGGTTTTATTAATGTAAAAGTAAGCTGTTTTAATTAGATGAAGGTATTAATTAGGGTAAGTTGAGTACCTGGTCCTAAAATTTGTGTTTGTTCCTCGCAATAGTTAATTAAATTTGGTAATTGAACAGAATTAATGGCATTCATGAGTTTTATAAAAAGAAGGGAGCTGGTTGTTTTATTTTTGATGTTGATATTAATTTCGATGTCTAATGCGCAGGATAAAAAGTCCGAGAGAATGCAGCATCGACTAAAAAAGTCAATGGAAAAATGGCAGAATCCAATGAAAGAATGGGGCGGATTGGGAGCCATTAAGTTGGATTCAATTCAGATTGACGAGTCTTCTGCACAGATAAATTTTTATTACAATTCTACCTTATCATATATTCCATGGAGAAACGATGATGTTGAAAAATTTGTCAATAGCTTGTCTGGCTTGCAAAAGAGAAAGCTTAAGAATTATTCAACCGTAGTTTATACCAATGGCTACGAATTATCTGAATTGATACCCAATATTTATCGCACTAATCAGGAGATTGATAAAAATCGATTCGCAGAAAAGAAGCAATCAGAAAACTTTATAACAAGAGAAGATCAATTATATTATTCAAAAGGTTTATCAGATCATTTGATAGCTCTTTGGCATAGTCATGGTTATCATTTCGATCAAAAACTGAATAGATGGGAGTGGCAGCGGGCTCGCCTTTACGGAACTGTTGAAGATATTTATACCATGTCGTATGTGTTGCCATACCTGTTGCCCATGCTTGAAAACGCAGGTGCTAATGTTTTCTTGCCTCGCGAACGTTGTTTGCAAACAAACGAAGTGATTATTGATAATGACTTTTCCACAGGTCATTCTGTATTTCAACTAAAAGAAGGAATAGATACTTCTTGTAAAAGCGGTTTTGCATACAAAGACACTTTGTTTGCAGGTGATAATCCTTTTCAAATG
Organism: Carboxylicivirga linearis; assembly: GCF_018271995.1. Classification (GTDB taxonomy): domain Bacteria; phylum Bacteroidota; class Bacteroidia; order Bacteroidales; family Marinilabiliaceae; genus Carboxylicivirga; species Carboxylicivirga linearis. The sequence continues at coordinate 43,525 of NZ_JAGUCO010000016.1, read as the reverse complement.
GGTACTTCTTTACTGGTGAATAATGCCAACGGTAAAGTGGCTGAATATCGATCACAAGTTTCTGAAACAGGAGATTATGCCGTTTATATTTCGTATCAACAGGGAGAAGACTATTCGAAAAAGGTTCAATATACAATTCATCATAGCGGAGGGAAAACTAGCTATACGGTTAGCCAGACAATGGGAGGTGGAACCTGGATTTATTTGGGCACATTTCATTTTAAATCAGATGAAGATGCCGTTATTGAAGTTTCAGGCGAAGGAACTATTTCGTTGGATGCTGTTCGTTTAGGAAGTGGTATGGGCAATGTAGCTCGTCAGGCAACATCAACTGTTGCAGCAAAGACTTCCGGTAAACCCAGATATATGGAAGCTGCCCGATATTGGATGCAATATGCCGGTATGCCCGATACTTTGGTATTTAGCCTGAATGATGAAAAGAATGATTATAAAGATGATTACATGAGCCGTGGTGAATGGGTGAATTACTTATGTGATCAAAATGTATCGGGCTTGAATCTACCCATTGATTTGGCTTTTGCTTTTCACAGTGATGCAGGGGTAACTCCTAACGATTCTGTTATTGGCACTTTGGGAATTTTCAGTACGGTGCGTGACGAAGGCAAATTTCCTAATGGTCAATCCAAGTTGGCGAGTCGCGATTTGGCAGATATTATTCAAACACAAATTGTAGAAGATATTCGCGTTTTATATAATCAGGATTGGACTCGAAGAGGCCTTTGGGATAAGCAATATTCCGAAGCGTGGCGTCCTAATGTACCAACTATGTTGTTGGAATTACTGTCGCATCAGAATGTCGCTGATATGCGATACGGCTTGGATCCGAATTTCAAGTTCGATGTTTGTCGGGCTGTTTATAAAGGGATGCTTAAATTTTTGGCCTATCAGGAAGGACGGGGTTATGTGGTTCAGCCTTTGCCTGTTGATCATTTGGCAATAAAAGAAACAAGTAGCGGATATGAATTAAGCTGGCAGCCGGTTGATGATCCTATGGAGCCATCAGCCAAACCAACAAAATATAAAGTGTATCAACGGATTAATGATAATGGTTTTGATAACGGAGTGATTGTGAACGGAACCTCATTTCTGTTTCCAGAACCTGATGCGGGACAAATAATCAGCTATAAAGTGTCGGCCATAAATGAAGGTGGAGAAAGCTTTGCAAGCGAAATATTGTCAATGGGTATAGCCACAGAGGATGCTGAAAAAGTATTGGTGGTAAATGCTTTTAACCGGGTGAGTGCCCCTGCTTTTATCGATGAAGGAGATTTTGCTGGTGTTGCCTGGTGGGATGATCAGGGAGTGCCAGATAGATACGATATTGCTTTTACGGGTTTTCAGTACGATTTTAATCGACAATCGCCATGGCTTGATGATGACAGCCCTGGGTGGGGAGCAAGTTATGCCGATTATGAAGGAAAGATTATCAAGGGTAATTCCTTCGATAATGTTTATTTACACGGTCAATCAATTCTAAAAGCAGGTTATTCCTTTGTTTCGGTGAGTGATGAAGCATTTAATCAAAGCTACTATGATGCGTCAGCTTATAAGGCAGTTGATATCATTTTAGGAGAAGAAAAAACAATGGTGTCGTACAAAAACAATACGGTTCGCTATCAAATATATACGCCTGAATTTATGGCAAAGCTGAGCAGCTTGACCCAGAATAATCAGAACGTTTTTATAAGTGGTGCTTATGTGGGATCTGATATTCATCTTACAAAGGATACGTTGGCGGCTCAGTTTGCAATGGATGTGCTCAAGTTCAAATGGCGAACCAATCATGCCGTAAAAAGCGGGGATGTTTATACAAGTAATTTTGCAATGCCTTATTTTTCAGGAGAGCTTAGTTTTAATGCAGCTTATCATCCTGATTTTTATAGTGTGGAAGCACCTGATGCCATTGAGCCTGTTGGAGAAAATGCGGTAACGGCATTCAGATATAAAGAGAATAATTCAAGTGCAGGAACGTTGTATGAGGGAGAGTATAAAACGGTTGTTTTAGGCTTTCCGTTCGAGACAATAATTTCAGAACAGGAACGTGATCAATTGATGAAGGATATTCTGGATCTCTTTTATAATAAGAATTGAAAGATGACGAATGATTATAATAATAGTTTAATGGGCTCTTTTAGGAATTTTGATGTATAAATGGATTATTATCTATTCCAATTGAGTAGTGAATGAACTACTGCCTACTGCCTAAAAACTAACGAACTAATAAATTATGAACAAAAATATAACGTGCATTCTACCATATGCACCAATAGATGAATTAAAATCAACTATAAAGAATCTAAAAGACTCTGCTATGGTTGAGAAGATAATAGTTGTTGCACCTGAGGTTGTAGATGTTGAAGGAGTTGATGTTTTAGTTGCAGAAGGTGGAATCTATGTATCATCCACATGGAAAGCCTTGGTTGAGAGAATGTTGGGAGGATGTGTGGCTGTTTATACCAAACCAATGGCTTTGGTATTGGGGCAAAATGCATTGGAACGAATGAGTAAAGCTTGTGCAGATACCGGTGCCGGAATGGTTTATTCCGATTTCTATGAGCGAAAAGAAGGGCAATTAGCAGCTCATCCTGTAATTGATTATCAGGAAGGCAGTTTGAGAGATGATTTTGATTTTGGATCGTTAATGTTTTTCAAGAAGGAAGCTTTTGTAAAGGCGATTAACGAAATGGATGCCGATTATAAATTTGCTGCTTTATACGATGTACGTCTTCGGGTTTCGCAAAATTATGAGTTGTTTCATTTGCCTGAGTTGTTATATACCGAAGTAGAGTTGGATACACGTAAATCGGGTGAAAAAATGTTCGATTATGTCGATCCTCGTAACCGCGATCGTCAAGTTGAAATGGAACTGGCATGTACTGCCCATCTCAAAAAGGTTGGAGCTTATTTGAAACCCGATTTTAAAAAGATAGATTTTTCTGAGTCGAAATTTCCTGTTGAGGCTTCGGTGATTATTCCTGTCCGAAATAGGGAGAAGACGGTTGCTGATGCCATTGAATCGGTGTTGAAGCAAAAGACCATTTTTGCATTTAACCTCATTATAGTTGATAATCATTCTACAGACAAAACAACTGAAATTATTCAGTCATTTAAGGATGATCGAATCGTGCATATCATTCCTGAGCGTGATGATTTGGGAATAGGAGGCTGCTGGAACAGAGCAGTTGAGGATGAGCGATGCGGTAAGTTTGCTGTTCAGCTCGATAGCGATGATTTATATATTGATGAAACGGTTCTGGAGCAGGTTGTACAAGCTTTTTATGAGCAGAATTGTGCCATGGTGGTGGGTAGCTATCAAATGGTTAATTTCAAGCTGGAAGAGATTCCTCCCGGATTAATCGATCATAAAGAGTGGACAGCTGATAACGGGCGAAATAATGCACTTCGGATAAACGGATTGGGTGCTCCGCGAGCTTTTTATACCCCGGTTATTCGTGATGTAAAAGTGCCAAATACGAGCTATGGAGAGGATTATGCTTTAGGTTTGAATATCAGTCGAAATTATCAGATCGGGCGTATCTACAATCCGTTATATCTGTGTCGTCGTTGGGAAGATAACTCTGATGCTTCGCTAGATATCAATAAAATGAATGTGCATAATTTGTATAAGGATAAAATCCGGACGATGGAATTAAAGGCACGTCAACAAGTGGTAAAAAGGCAGAAGATTTAAGGCAGAAGTTGTAAGTTTATTTAATAACGGCAGTTTAAACTTCTGCCTTCTGGCTACTGCCTGAGAACTATTAATTTAATATGGAAACATCATATAAGGTAAATCAGCTGATTAAATCTCAGCTTATCAATTGGGAAGCGGCAAAGAAGAATTATGCCGGTTTGGATAAAGTGAAAACACGCAGCTTAACTTTATCGGGAGGTAGTGAGATTAAAGTGCAATTTAATTCCGAGCGTATTCGATCGTCGGCAGCAAAGGTTGATGCCCAATCAATTGAAGCGAGGCCTTGTTTTTTATGTGAAAGTAACCGACCCAAAGAGCAGGAGGGTGTTAGTTTTGATGATTATACCATCCTGATTAATCCGTTTCCTATTTTCCGGAGGCACTTAACCATTCCACACAATAATCATACTCCACAGTTGATTCAGCCTTATTTTCAATCGATGTTGGAATTAGCATATGAGTTGCCGGATTTTACTTTGTTTTATAACGGACCTAAATGTGGAGCATCGGCACCCGATCATTTTCATTTTCAGGCAGGGAATAAGGATTTTATGCCGATCGAAGCTGATTTTAGATCAGGTAAATATGCAAAGCTAACAGGGCTGGTTGATGAGGTGGCTATTTATACCTGGGAGAACTATAACCGGGGTGTAATAACTTTTATGGCTGATGATATGGAGGCTTTGGTTACTTTGTTTAATGACTTATATGTGTTGTTGCAAAAGAACCAACCGGATGAGGTGGAGCCAATGATGAATGTGCTAACTTACTTTGAAGAAGGTGAACTGGTTGTTCATATTTTTCCACGCATTCTGCACCGACCTGATTGTTATTTTAAGGATGGACTAGATCAAATTTTAATAAGTCCCGCTTCGGTTGATATGGGCGGAGTTTTTATCACTCCTAGGTTCGAAGATTACGAAAAGTTATCGTCATCAGATGTGGAAGAAATATTAGATCAGGTTTGTATGAGTTCTTCCGATTGTGAGCAATTCGCACAGTTGTTAATCGAAAATCATAGCAATGAATATATACCCGTAATCAATGTTGGGATTCTTTTTAAACCTAAAGTTGAATTTACATTAGAAGGGATTTATCAAACCGAAAAAGGTGAAAAACTATCCGGAAGATGGAAAGTTCAGATAAAGGGGGCGGATCAGATATTAAGTAATGGTGAAATAGAGCTTGAAGTTTTATCTGGGGCCGTTCTGAACCCGATGAATGAAGATTGTCAGTTTACACTCCATAATGTTACCATCGGTATTAATTTTCATTGGCAGCGCGATGAAGATCAGGTTTTCAGGGGTGGTTTAAAGTTGCTGATTGAAGATGAAAAAATCACTGCAATCAATATTCTTTCGGTTGAGGATTACCTGATGAGTGTGATTTCATCGGAGATGAGTGCAACCTCGTCATTACAGCTATTGAAGGCTCATGCGGTTATTTCACGAAGCTGGCTGTTGGCACAGATCGAAAAGAATAAAGCTTTAGAACAAAAAGTGGAGAAATACAGTTCGACATATCAAACCGAAACCGAATTAATCAGATGGTACGATCGGGAGGATCATGCCAATTTTGATGTGTGTGCCGACGATCATTGTCAACGTTATCAAGGAATAACCCGGGCCAATACACCAATGGTTGTGCAGGCAGTTAAAGAAACCTGGGGCGAAGTTTTGACATACGAAGGAGCTATTTGCGATGCCCGTTTCTCGAAGTGTTGCGGAGGTATGGTTGAGGTATTTGAGAATGTTTGGGAACCTGTTAATCATTCTTATCTGCAAAAGCTTGTTGATAATGAATTTGATCCGAAAGGTTTTAGTTTGGATCTGAAGACTGAATCATCTGCTCAAAAATGGATTTTAGGTGAACCCGATGCATTTTGTAATACCAACGATAAGGAGGTATTGAGTCAGGTGCTGAATGATTACGATCAGGAAACTAACGACTTTTATCGATGGACGGTTGAATATACACAGGAAGAAATCAGTACGTTGGTAGCAAAACGGACAGGTATTGATTTTGGTACTATACAGGAGTTAATACCTGTTGAGCGGGGTGATTCCTCACGTTTAATCAGATTAAAGATTGTTGGTGATAAAAAGACCATGATTATCGGTAAAGAGTTGGAGATTAGAAAAGCATTGTCTGAATCGCATTTATATAGTTCTGCCTTTGTGGTTGAAAAAGTGGAAGAAAATAACGCTGTGAAGTTTATTCTTAAAGGTGCAGGATGGGGCCATGGTGTTGGACTTTGCCAGATTGGAGCAGCCGTGATGGGAGCTAAAGGTTACGATTATAATACTATCTTGATGCATTATTTCAGAGGAGCGGGGTTAGAGAAGAGATATTAGTCAGTAGAGAGTAGTCAGTGGTCAGTACTTCTAAGGAGGCAGAGGGAAATCATATAGCTATTAGCTTGAATATAAAATGGCGTCACGGACTTCGGACCTTGCGCTTCGATCTAAAATTAGCACTGTGCACTTAGCACAAAGCACTATAATAAAATGAATAAAAAATCTACATCTCCCTGGGCGTGGGTGCCCACACTCTATTTCGCTGAGGGCATACCCTATGTGGTGGTGATGACTTTGGCGGTTATCATGTATAAGAAGCTGGAAATATCAAACACAGATATTGCCTTATATACTTCGTGGCTTTATCTGCCTTGGGTAATTAAACCCATTTGGAGCCCGATAGTTGATATTTTGAAAAGTAAACGCTGGTGGATCGTTAGTATGCAACTACTGATAGGTGCTGGTCTGGCTGGTGTAGCTTTTACCATTCCCACTACTTTTTTCTTTCAGTCAACGCTGGCATTTTTCTGGTTGCTGGCCTTTAGCTCAGCTACGCACGATATTGCTGCCGACGGTTTTTATATGTTGGATTTGGATGAGCATCAGCAAGCCTATTTTGTTGGAATCAGAAGTACTTTTTATCGAATAGCCATGATTACCGGACAGGGGTTATTGGTTTATCTGGCCGGTCAGTTAGAAGAGATGACGCTGTTTGGAAAGGATGCTCCCAGCATTCCACTGGCATGGTCGCTTACTTTTTATGTGATCACAGCTCTGTTTCTTTTGCTGGCTGTGTATCATAAACTGGTATTGCCTCATCCTACCAAAGATGAAGATAAGGAAGTGAAGAGCCTGAATGAGATCATGGATGATTTCGGACATACCTTTGTTACCTTCTTTGCAAAAAAAGATATCTGGCTAATAATGGGTATGCTGTTAACCTATCGATTGGGCGAATCGCAATTGGTAAAGATGGCTTCTCCTTTTTTGCTGGATAAACCAGAAGTTGGCGGCTTGGGATTAAGCACCAGCGATGTGGGTGTGGTATACGGAACCATCGGAGTAATTTTCCTAACAATTGGAGGAATCCTCGGAGGGTTGGTTGTATCAAAAAAAGGATTGAAATACTGGTTATGGCCCATGGTATTTGCCATTAACTTGCCCAACCTCGTGTATGTGTATCTTTCGTATGCCTTACCCAATTCTATTGTGTTGATAAGTGCGGCTGTTGCTGTTGAGCAGTTTGGTTATGGCTTTGGGTTTACTGCCTTTATGCTTTATCAGATATATGTATCAGAAGGAGAGCATAAAACGGCACACTTTGCTTTTTGCACCGGTTTTATGGCATTGGGCATGATGATTCCCGGAATGATTTCGGGTTGGTTACAGGAAATGATCGGCTATCAACACTTCTTTATTTGGGTGATGATTTGTACTATCCCTGCCTTTGTTATCATTAGGTTTTTGAAGATTGATCCGTCGTTTGGAATAAAAAAAGATGCTAGCCGTTAGCTATTAGCTGTTAGCCTTTTTTGCATTTATTTTATGTATGTTTAAAGGTGAAAATTCTAAGAACAGAGTAGCAATGTTACAAATTATAGTGAAAATACAAACAAGCTATCAGCCATCAGCTAGCGGCGAGTAGCTAATAACAATTAAACCCAATTTAAAATGACAAAATCCCCGCGTTACTTAGCTCTCGATGTATTACGAGGCATTACCATTGCCGGTATGATATTAGTGAATACCCCCGGCAGTTGGTCGTATGTTTATCCTCCGCTGCGGCACTCGGAATGGAATGGCTGTACACCAACTGATCTGGTTTTTCCATTCTTCCTTTTTGTGATGGGTGTTTCTATGTTTTTCTCCTTTGCCAAGTACGGAAGCGAACTCAATAAGCAATCGTTGTATAAAATAGCAAAACGTACGTTACTCATCTTTGCCATTGGCTTATTTATGAATTCATTTCCTCAGTGGAAACACGACTTTTCGGAATTGCGCATTATGGGAGTCCTGCAACGTATTGCCATTGTTTATGGAATCAGTGCTGTGTTGGTTCTTTCGTTTAAATACCGAACCATACAGTATATAGGCGGAGCAATTCTGCTTGCTTACTGGGCAATCCTTTATTTCTTTGGAGGAACAGAACCATATAGCCTCGAAGGCAATATAGTGACTAATATTGATCGATGGATTTTTGGAGAGCAGCATATGTATCATGGTTTTGGTATTGCTTTTGATCCGGAGGGATTGTTAAGTTCTTTACCGGCTGTGGTAACCACTTTAATAGGTTATTTGGTGGGACGATCGATAAAAACCATCGAAAAAGTAAAATTACCACTTCATCTGCTGATTGTAGGAGCAGTATTAACCGCTGCAGGTTGGTTGTGGGATTTTGTTTGGCCCATCAATAAACCCATCTGGACAGGTTCATATGTGGTTTATACAGCCGGATTAGGTACCATCTTTTTAGCCATTCTGATATGGATTATCGACATCAGGGAATATAAAAAATGGACTTCATTTTTTGTAGTGTTTGGTATGAATCCATTGTTTATTTATGCATTATCTGGCATTTGGGTGAATCTTTTGTATAGTTTCCAATTCTCCGATCCAGTTAAAGTGGAAACGATGAGTGGATATCAGGCCTTGTACGAAAAGGTATTTGTTCCACTGGCAGACAATATGAATGGTTCACTTTTATTTGGCTTGGCCCATATTATTTTCTTCTGGTTTATTGGCTGGATACTTTATAAGCGCAAGATATTTATTAAGGTATAGCAATGCATAAGTACTAATTATTAAGCTCTCGGAAACTGATTCGGGAGTTTTTTAGGCTTGTAATGATATAAGATAGTTCGCATTTATTTTTAGTTTCTTGTATGTTTGGGTAGTTGAGGTAATGATGATTATAAATATAGGGTACTCAACAATATCGTAATAAATTCCTATATTGAATGCCTTTAACCATTGTAAATTAATTGGTTGTTTGGGTTGTCGAGAGCCTTTCAAGCATTATGTGATTTGAAATTTATTCTGATAACCCAAAGAGTATTGAAAAAAACAAACAAGAATGAATTGTAAAAACTGCCAAACCCCAATTAACACAGAATATAAGTATTGCAATGAATGTGGAGCTAAGATTATTAGTCAACGAATAACAGTAAAAAGCCTTATTTCAGGTTTACTGGTTTCATTAGGCTGGGACAGCCAATTTTTTGTCACATTCCGGGATTTATTGTTGAAACCTCACTTGGTATTTGAGAGGTATCTGAGTGGAACACGAAAGAAGTATACTAATCCATTTACTTTTTTTGCCATTGGAACCGCACTTTCTGTTTTTGTACTAAGCTTTTATTCTAATGAGTTAGTTGAAATTTCTTCCAAGGCAAGTTCAAAATCTTCTGAAGCTATAGTTTATCAGCAAAAAGATAAAGCTAATACTGATAAGGCTGATTTTATTAAGAAACAACAAGAGTTTAACAAGAAGATCTTCGTCTTTATGTTTAAATATTACTACTATTTGTCGTTTCTTATATTGCCAATATATGCTCTTATTGCACTAATGGTTTATGGTAAACCTGAATACTACGGAGAGCATTTGGTAATAAATGCTTACATACAAGGAATGCTCTTTTTCTTTGGATTGCCTTTATTTTTTCTAACACAACTATTACGCTATGACGTTTATAGTGTCGGCTCTATTTTATTAACAGGAGTTTTTTATTTGTATGCTTATAAAAAGTACCGAAAGCATTCGTTTGGAAAAACATTGCTTAAGCTGTTAAAATTTATTGCTATTCTCTTGGGGTTTGTTCTACTCATTGCAGTCGTTGGAGTAGTTGTCGGCATTTTTCTTAAAGTAAGATAAAAGCTTCATCTAATTATTGTATTATTTTAACTCCATATTTAAATTATACGGTTGTTCTGCTGTTGGAGTAGTATGTTATTTATAAATAAGTTGTTAGATGAGGACTGATATGCAAATCATAATCCCGAATACCTGTCTTAGAGTTAGACCTTCAGTATTCTTCAGCCTCAAACATTGTGTCTATCTTTATTGATAATTCACCTCTCCTCTAATCCTCTCCTCAAGGAGAGGAAGACATACCGTAAACAACTCCTTCTTCTTAAAGGAGAAGGCCGGAATGAGGTGATTATCAAAATCACCCCTTGCCATAGCCCTGCACACTATTTATGCTTTCCTGCAGGCTTTTTTATCGCCCTGTACCAAATTTGAGTTCTCCTGTAGGCTTTCTTATTATCCTGTTATGTTTTTTTGGCTTTCTGTAGCAAATTTTGAAGACCTGCATCATTTTTACGAGTTCCAGTGGTACAGGAAGATGTAAAAATGGTACAGGGAGGTATGGAAACAAACAGGGCGCCCTGCATGTGATACAGGACGCACCTAATTAGTACAGATTAATATTACTCAGATACAGTGCTGTTGCTATCCTTCTTATTTTGATTTTGTTTTCGCCAGTAGGCGCTTGAATAGCCATTTAGTCTTTTAGGATTTTTACGGAATACATATTTTCCGGCTTCACGAATCTCGTCTACCAGATTTTTCATATATGTATATGCTTTATCGCGAATAATTTTCGACTCATTAGAATCGGCTTTATTGTCGTTGGCTTCGGCCCACAAATCAGCAAATTTATCGGTATAGGAAGATTTATAAAAGAAAAACCCCCAAGGCCTGAAGGTCCCGGGGGTATTAATCTATAGCTAAAAATCAATCTTGGTGTAATTATTCAATAATCAGCTTTTGGGTATCTGTTTTATTGTCTGATACTACTTTAATAAGGTAAATTCCACTTGTAAGATCAGAGCAGTTAATAACTCCTTCTGCATTAACAATGGTAACCTTCTTTATCAATTGTCCGCTGTTATTATAAATATATAACAAGGCCTCATCCAGACTATTTTCAATGGAAACATTGAAGTAGTTCTTAGCTGGATTTGGATAAATGGTAACACCGTTGGAGCTGCTTTCAACGTCTCCAATAGCTGTTGAGGTACCCTCTTCAATCTGCAGCTCAGTAATACTCACCCAGTCACCAGAATATGAATTTCCAACTCCGGTTACCGTTAGGCGGGCATAGCGGGCATTAACAGCATTAAACGCGTCGCTTATTGGTTGAGTGGTTGATGTGTTTGCTGTGCGATCAACAGTATACGGATCAGAGAAGTTAACATCGTCATCTAGCTCTATGGTATATTGGTAATTTCTATTGGAGTAGGTATATACCTTGGTTCCGATAATGGATTTTATTTCGCCATAATCAATAACTAATGATTGTGGGAAATACTGAGCCGACCAACGTGTTGCAGTGCTTCCATCCAGAATATTAGAAGCATAATTACCCGTTTGTTCGTTGGTATAAGATAATATAACCGGATATGATGCTTCGCAATCGGCAGGTGTTCCATCCGTAATCTCAATATAATCGATATTCGGAAGACCTGCTGATGTAGTTGCTTCTATGCGAATATCAGCTATTCCAGGTTCAGCAGGGAAGCTCAATGAAACAATTTGGTTATAGTCAAGGCTACCTGATGCACTGATTTCTAAATCTTCCACAACCGTTACGCCATTAACAATTATATTGGCAGTTGTTGCTTCGGTTGATGCATACACAATATTAATTGTTTTTAGTCCATCAGATTTATATATCACCTTGTAATCAATACCACTTCCGGTTGCATCAGTAGTGTTAGCATAGCCATTTTCAATGGTTCCATCAATGCTGCAAAATCCTTTCGCATTTTCTTCTATTTTGGCTATATCCTGATCGTTATAGAAATCAGCAGTATAGGACATGGTTGAAACAAGATTTTGATAAGCTTCTCCTGCCGGATACAACTCACCTGTTCCTGAATTGGTCATTCGCAACTCCTCGTTACATCCATCCCAAACATAATAGCGCTCAACAAATGAAGTAGTATCCAGCATATTGATGAATTCTTCAATTACTGCTCCATTCTCTTCAATGCTTGGTACATTGCCGTCATAGGTCCAGTTACAACCATTGTTAAACTCGGTAATCCAGATTGGGCGCTTGTAAGTGTCATAAATAGATTTTAAAGCATCGTAATAGCCTTTTGCGGTGTATCCGGCTCTATAGAAGTGCCATGCAATAAAGTCAACACGATAATCCAAAGCTTCAGCCTGAGCCATAAAATCAGCTAACCAACTTAATCCGCCATCTGTAACAGCCGGTGATCCTAAACGTAATCCTGACTCCATCATGTTAGGCCAGCTGGCAATAGCCCCTTCAACTGTACTATAACCATCATCCACCGAGTTGTCAGGCTCGTTATAACCTAAAGCACTGGTAGAAGAATATTTATCGTAGAAGTTACTATATGCATTCCAGTTTGGATTATGACGCATTGGTACATATTCAACATCAATAGTAGAATAAGCAGAATTATTGTAGTCGTAGTGCGATCCGGCATTAAAACGATCAGCTCCGGCCGAACTGCCTCTCCAGCCTTTTTTAACGGTCCATCTCCATGGGCGAACTACAATAAAAGATACAGAATTGTCAAGTCCCTCAGGCATAATATTGATGGTTACATCATAGTCGTCGGCAATGTATACCCTGCTTTTTCCTGTACCATCAGTATTAGTGGCAAAGGTTGCCATGTAACCTTTTTTCAGAACAAACGATTCAATGTCGTTATCCAATTCACCCAATTGGCTTCCGGTATAATGATAGCCGCTAACAAAGTCCATTGACGATCCGCCTAATGATTGATTGCTGTATACAGTTAAAGCTGCATACGAAGTGGAATGAGGGATAACCATTGCTCCGTTTAAGTATGGAGCCACTCTTACGTTCACTCCATGTTCGGCAACTTCGCCATTAACCGTAATGTAGGTAAGTTCTGAGTTAATTACTTCAGAAGGTTTTAAGCTGGCGAAATAAATCCACGCATCGGTTGAAACCAGGTTAATGGAACTGCCGCTTAGAGGGTTTGTATTTCCGGTGATGGTTAATTGACCGTTACCACTAATTTCAGCAGCTTGATTCTGGAAAGTTTCTACTGTAGCGGTATAATTCTCAAGGCTGCTTAACTGTACAAACTCAAAATGTATCGAATAAGTTATTTCAGATCCATTACCGGCAGTAACAGTAACCTGAGTTGTTCCTGGTACCTGGGTAGCTGGTGTAATAGCCGGCTCAGCTGCGTATGAACTGTTTTTAGTGGCAGTAACAACTGGTACATCAGGTGTTTGAACCGTTGATGAATAAATATTGTAAGTATATTCCAATGTTTCTGCATCAAAGTCTCTGATGGTTATTCCATCAACCTGTAAATCGGCCAATGAAGCATCGATGTTTTGAGCAATAACTTCTTTTAATGAATTGATGGTTGATTCTAATTGAATGGTCAATTCAGCTTCATTTTCTGAAGTTAAGTCAGTTGATAACAAAGTTTCTGCTTCCGTGGTATCGAAGCTATCCGGTAAATCAGATGAGTCTTTTAATGCTGTAAGCTCTGTTTTTAAGGCTTCAGCCAATGCAGCTGCTGAGCCAAAATAAGTAAGCTCAAAATTATCTACACTCGACCATCCACAATCACCATCAAAATAAATACCAATTGAAACTGAGGTTTCCCCCTCCGGTATTATCACATAGGGTGTTTGGTAAGGATTAAATCCATAGTTTAAAGCTCCTCCAACATCACCTATACGGTTGACTTCAACATTAGCGATGGCTGCAGAGCTTAAAGTACTACCTGGTTGTGCTCCAATAAACATTTTGCCTGATGATTCAACTCTACCACGAGCAATTGCATCTACTTTATAGGCACCAGCCGGAATACCAGCTATTGTTTGGTAGTTGATGGTTGATGAATTTGGATCACCATCCATCACATGATTAGGAGATGGAGCGCCGTCAAACACAGCATTAGCACCGTTAAATACCCCAAATGTTGAAATCCAACCGTCGGTTGATCCGCCATTCGCTTCAAAATCGGGATTTATTATTTTTTCAGTGATATTGATCGGATTTTCATAACTGGCTCCTTGCAATTCGTATAGGTAAATAGCCGCCTCAACATCTGAAATAGCATCCGTTAAGTCCTTCTCTGCCTGTATAACTTCAACGGTAGTGGCAGCCTCGTTATCGTATATAGTTTGAGCAGTTGAGATGGCAGCAGATAAATCGGTATAGGCAGTTGATCCGTCAGGTATTGGTTGTTGATTTGCCAACATATCTGAAGCAGTTGCTAATAGGGCTTCCAAATCTGTTTTGTCGGCTTCCAGTTCTAAAAGTTGAACATAGTCGATAAACAACCTGCCATTTGCAGTTGAAGTAGAACCATATGCCTGCATGCCCACCTGAATTGCACCGGTTGTTGATTCGTAAGTCTTAAAGCGAATGGTGTCCAGTACCCACTGTCCGCTTGTTGAGACAGTTGTTAAATCAGAAAGGGTGCTCTCACCGCTTTCCGGAACCCATCCTGTATGGTTAGCAAAAATATTGTCGGCACCCTGTATAGTGGTTGCCACAACTAATCCATAATTACCCACGGGAAGTGTTACCTGTTGAGTATAGGAAATAATTCCACTCCATCCAACCGAGAATCCAACTGTTCCATGACCCGATCCGGTTGATCCGTCATATGAAGTTGCAGGTATACTAACACCATTAAAGGTGCCATTCCATCCAAATTCGAAGTCGCCGGCAGCACTCCAAGCCGGGCGACTACCTATGCTCCATCCTGTGATGGTAACCATGTTGCCGGGATCGGCTGAACCGATAGTAGCAGTGCCTCCGGTCAGATAACTACAATCTTCATCAAATCCTGCATTCGTAATGTAAGAACTTGTTACATCTGTTTGTGCTTTTATTATCGGAAAATATGTGATTCCAATAAATAAAAGTACTGCCCAAGTATACTTAGGTACATTTTTTATCATAGGTTGTTCTTTAAAGAAAAGATTAATAATTCAGATAGTAAAAATAGAGCGTGTGATCTGAAATTTATGTAAGAGAATTTAAATCAATTAGTAATAGAGTGATTTTTATAATAGAAATTCTACAAAAATTGTTAAAAATTTGTTCAAGGGAGGCGGTTTTAGGTTTTCTTGTGTGCTATAAAAAAAATCCCGACTGAATCATCAATCGGGAGTTGTTGTGCCCAGTAAAGGACTCGAACCTTCACGACCTTGCGGTCACTGGTCCCTGAAACCAGCGCGTCTACCAATTCCGCCAACTGGGCTTGCGGAGAGCAAATATACTATTTCAGTTTGATAATTATATGAAAGAACCGATCAGAATCATCCAATCGGTTCGTTTTATATTGTTATGTTTTGATCTGTAGGTATGTTAGAAACCTGGATTTGCTTTATTAGTTTAATCTTACAGATTGCGGAAAATATAATCGGCTTTCATTCTGTAAAGATGTGAGCGTGTGTTACCTCCGTAAATACTATGGTTGCGGTTGGTGTATGAGAACATATCAAACTGTATGCCTGCCTGCACTAAACGATCAACATATTCAATGGTATTTTGGTAATGAACATTGTCATCTGCTGTTCCGTGAATCAGGAATAAGCGACCCTTTACATTTTCAGCCAGATTCATTGGGCAGTTCTCATATCCTTTAGGATTTTCTTTAGGTGTACGCATATATCGCTCAGTGTAAATAGAATCATAATAGCGATAGCTGGTTACCGGAGCAACAGCAATACCCATTTTAAATACATCTGATTTGCTTAAGCACATGGCTGTCATATAACCACCGTAACTCCATCCCCAAATACCAATGCGTGAGGCATCAACATATGGAAGGCTACCAAAATATTTAGCCGCTTCTATCTGGTCATGCGACTCAATCTCACCTAAGTTAAGATAAGTGCATTTACGAAATTCTTCTCCACGGGCTCCTGTGCCACGAGGATCGACACAAGCAACCATATATCCTTCCGAAGCAAGGTATTGTTCCCATCCAATGCTCCAGTTATCAAGAACCTGTTGCGAGTTAGGACCACTGTATTGAACCATTAATAAAGGATACTCTTTGTTGGCGTCAAAGTTTAAAGGTTTCACCATCCAGCCGTTTAATTCAACTCCTTCGGATGTTTTAAAAGTGAAGAATTTTTTAGGACTTAAATCAAATCCTTCAACACGTTTTTTCAGATCGGCATTATCCTTGAGAGTTCTTACCAATTTTCCATTACCATCGTGAAGGGTTACCAGAGTGGGAGTTGTGGTATTGGAGAAGTAATTAATGTAATACTTGAATCCCTTGCTGAAAGACGCTCTGTTGGTTCCTTCTTTTTTCGAGAATGAAATTTTCTTTTTGCCATCAGCACTTGCTGCATAAACTTCACGTTGAAGTGGAGATTTTGCAGCGGCTTCATAATAGAACAGCTTTTTCTTAACATCATACCCAAGGTATTTGGTAACGTCCCAGTTTCCTTTAGTTACTTGTGCCACTTTTGCTCCGGCTAGTGTGTAAATATAAATGTGGTTGTATCCATCCATTTCTCCAACGTACACAAAGTGCTTATTGTCATCTAGGAATTGCAGATTATCCAACACATTCTGATCCACAAAATAATCGTTACGATGCGTAAAAATAGTGTTGCAAATGCCTGAAGCTGTATTGGCTATCATCAGGTCAAATTGGTTCTGATGACGATTAAACTTCATTACACCCAATTTACCTTCGGTTTTTGTGAATCTAACACGAGGGATGTAAATGTCGGTTTCTTCACCAATATCCATTGTTTTGGTGGTACGGTTCTTAATGTTGAAAACATGAACACTAACAATAGCGTTTTCTTCACCGGCTTTCGGGTATTTGAATCGGTATTGATCAGGGTACAACGCGTTTTCTTCGTGAGTAGGATTAGATCCCTGATAAACGGGGAATGAATATTCCTTTACATTAGACTCATCAAAACGGATGAAAGCAATTTCTTTACTATCCGGCGACCAGTCATAGGCTTTGTTAAATTCAAATTCTTCTTCGTAAACCCAGTCGGGTGCACCATTGATTATAGAGTTGTATTCACCATCCTCGGTGATGGCACTCTCGGTTCCGAACTTTAGTTTTTTAAGAAATAGATCATTGTCGCGCACAAAAGCTACCATCTCGCCATTGGGAGAGAAAGATGCAACTTGTTGTTTACCATTTTCCGACAGAGGGCTTAATTCTTTATGAACTAAATCGTAGATGTAATAGTCGGCTCGGAATGAACGACGATAAATCTTCTCACTATTGGTGTAAAACAACACTTTGGTTTCGTCAGCATTTAATTCATAACCCTGCATATGTGTTACCGGACAATCTTCAATGGCTTTTAAATCCATGATGGTACCTGCTTTTTTGCCGGTTTTATACTCATATTTCTCAATTTTAGATCCTTCTTCTAAAGTAGTAAAATGAATACCATCGTTCATGGATGTTAAACCATATACCGATTGAGCATAAAAAGTACCTTTTTTCGTAAAATCATCTAGTGTTACGGTCTTTTTTTGAGCAAATACCATAGCTGGTAGTGCTAAAAAAGCCATTAAATAAAAAAGCTTACGCATGTTATAATTAGTTTTAATTATTTCTATTAGCCGTTTTTTCGGAGACTCAAAACTAATAAAATTGAATTTGAGAGGATACAGGATTTCTCTATTTGTTTAAAAATTAATAGTAATGTTTAAAAACGCCACTAAAATTCCAAGATTGTTTTTAAAATTTATAAAATGGTTACTTTTGAATTACAAAATAATACCAAACACTCAGTACTAAGATTCTAAATACTCGAATTATAATGAATACAGCCGGGCATTCCAAGGCAATTACCAAGCTTTTGTTGCATTTACATCCTAATAAGGTTGATGAACAATCCATAAAATTTACCCGCACCTTTGGTTTGGGAGGTGTGGCAGCTTTATTGTTTGTAATCTTGTTTATAACCGGAATGTTACTGCGTTTTGCATACGTACCTTCAGTTAAAGAGGCTTATGATTCTATTATAGAACTACAGAATAATGTAGTGTTTGGTCAGTTACTGCGTAACCTGCATTATTGGAGTGGGATGGGATTGGTATTGGTTTCGTTTCTGCATGTGATTCGTGTTTTTTACTCGCAATCGATTTATTACGAGCGCCGTAAAAACTGGATCTACGGGTTGTTAATGATGTTCCTGGTTTTGTTCTCTAACTTTACAGGTTATTTGTTACCCTGGGATCAGTTGGCTTTTTGGGCCGTAACCATCATGACGAATATGCTGAGTTATATTCCATTTATTGGAGATGCATTAGCTGATATGGTGCGGGGAGGAGACGAGGTGACAGAGATTACACTATTAAGGTTTTATCATTTTCATACCGGATTACTACCCCTGTTGATGGTGTTCTTGATGTCGATTCATTTCTGGTTGGTACGAAAATCAAAAGGTGTAACCGTTCAAACCAGTGAAAAAAGAGAGATGGTTCCTACGCACCCTAATTTGCTGTATAAAGAGATTGTGGTTGCGTTGATTGTGATAGTAGCCTTGTTTTTGTTTTCGATGTTGGTGAATGCGCCCTTGCAAGATAAAGCCAATCCACTTATTAGTCCTAATCCAAGTAAAGCACCATGGTATTTTATGGGCTTTCAGGAGTTGTTATTACACATTCATCCGGGGTTTGGTATATTTGTAATTCCGTTGCTGGTAACAGCTTTTCTTGTATATATACCATACATGAAATATACCGATCTGAAGGTAGGAGTTTGGTTTAACTCTGATAAAGGTAAGAAGTTAACCCTTATAACTTTTGTATTTGCAGTGTTATTAACGCTGGTAGTGATAGTAACCAGCGAGTATTTTCTGGATTTACGTGACTGGATGCCTCAGGTACCCGTTTTAATTAGCACGGGTCTGCTTTTATTATTGTTGTATATGGTTCCGGCTGCTGCCTATCTGTATTACATAAAATCGAAATTCGATGCTGCCAAAATAGACATTGTAATGGCAATGTTTACTATTCTTATTACTGCATATATTGTTATGACTATAGTAGGCAGTTTGCTTAGGGGAGAAGGAATGCACTTATTTGCTTAATTGTTTAGAATGCGATTGATGAAACTGAAATTTACCCGACGAACATTTATAAAACGAGCTATTTACGCATTGTTATCGCTCGAAGTAGTATATATTTTTTATAGCTTATTAGGTAAAAAGAAGGATGGAGATGTAGTGGATGGATGGTTTGATGCAGGCAACATCAACTTTTTTGAAAATAACAAAGTATACCCATTTGGCTCGGCTCATTTTTATTTATCCAGATTAGAAGACGGAGGTATGTTAGCTATTTCTATTCATTGCACTCATCTTGGATGTGCCGTTCAATTTAATCAGAATAAAGATCGGTTTGTGTGTCCGTGTCATGCTTCAGCATTTAATAAACATGGTGAGGTGCTGTCGCCACCAGCAACGCGAGCTTTAGATATTTTTCCTATCAGTATTAGAGATAATAAAGTATTGGTCAATATCAATAATCCTATCAGACGAGATAAATATGAGGCTTCACAATTAACTTATGTTTAAATGACAGATATATCAAAATACAATAAGCTAATACGTATACTGGGAATCCTGGCTGTTTTGCTTTTGCCCTTCTACCTGGTTATTAAAACATATGTGAGTGCTGATGTGAGTAAAAGTACAAAGGCTGAATATACGGGAGTTGAAACCTGTATTGAATGTCATCAGCCTGAATACAATGACTGGTTGCAATCACATCATAATAAAGCCATGGATCATGCCAATGATGAAACGGTATTGGGCGATTTTAATGATGTGACATTTGAGGCACAAGGTTTAAGGCATCGTTTCTTTCAAAAGGATGGTAAGTTCATGGTTAATACCGATGGAGCCGATGGAACTATGCAGGATTTTGAAATAAAATATGTTTTCGGATATTATCCTTTGCAGCAATATTTGGTAGAGTTTCCGGGGGGGCGATTACAAACACTGGCGCTAACATGGGACTGTGACCGAAATAAGTGGTATCATATGGCCGACTATGTGTATGCCGATCAGAAACCTATCCAATCTGATAACTGGTTGCACTGGACCAATCAGGCGCAAAATTGGAATAGTATGTGTGCCGATTGTCATTCAACCAACCTGAAGAAAGGTTATGATCATGTTACAGATACATATAATACTACCTGGTCGGAAATTAATGTGAGCTGTGAGGCTTGTCACGGACCGGGTTCAAAGCATCTCGAATGGGCTGATTTACCTGAATATGCGCAGGAAGATATACCTAATTACGGATTGGTGGTGAAAACCAGCGGTATCGATCATACCGAGTATGTGAATAACTGCATTCGTTGCCATAGCCGAAGAGCTTCGTTACAGGATTTTGATCATCATGCTGGTAGTATTTACGACCATGTTATACCTAATTTACCCGAAAACCCAACCTGGCATATCGATGGTCAGATTTTAGAGGAAGATTATGTGTATGCTTCATTTATGCAGAGTAGAATGCACATGAAAGAAGTGCAGTGCAACGATTGTCATAATGTGCATAGTGGTAAGTTGTTATTTGGAAACCAAGGAACGCAATACAACCAATTGTGTGCTCAATGTCATGTGCCTGATATTTATGATACTCCTGAGCACCATTTCCATAAGACAGAAGGAATGGAAGGCGAGGCGTTGATTTCAGAAGCTGGTATAAAAATGGATGTTGGATCGGGTGCTTTATGTGTCAATTGCCATATGCACGGGCAAAATTATATGGGAGTGGATTATCGTCGCGATCATAGTTTTAGGATTCCTCGCCCTGATTTAACCATGAAATATGGCGTTCCTAATGCCTGTAACCAGTGCCATACGGATGAGACGCCTCAATGGTCGGAAAATCATATCACCGAATGGTTTGGAAAAAGCCGACGTTTTCATTTTGCTCAGACTTTTAGTGCCGCTCAGGATGAAGATACGGCTGCCGTTAAACGATTGGAGATTATTGCCAACGATGAATTGTATCCTATGAATATTCGCGCTTTGGCAGTGCAACATTTGGGAACCTATTTTCAGGATTCATTAAAAAATCAGTTGGATAATTACCTTCATAATCTTGATCCTACAATGAGGGTGGCGGCTGTGCGAGCTGATCAGTTGCAGTCGGAAGACGACATTAAGCGATTATTGCCTTTATTGAGCGATGAGACTAAAGCTGTGCGCACCGAAGCTTATAGGATTTTAATGGGCGTAGGTAAGGATAATATTCCTGTCAATTACCAGAAGACCTATGAGAAAGTAAAGGAAGAGTACGAGGAAGTGTTAAAATATAATGCCGATTTTCCTGTTGGTAAATTCAATCTGGGTAATTTCTATTACAATCAAGGGATGACTGAAAAAGCAGTTGAGCATTATAAAAAAGCCTTGAAGCAGGATAAAGAATTGCATTTTGTAAAGCTTAATCTGGCTCATTGTTACAATCGTTTAGGTGATAATAATAAGGCAGCACTTTTATTCTCCGATTATTTAAAGAATGAACCAACAGATGCCAATGCGATGTATTCCTTTGGATTGTTGTTATCAGAAATGAAAAGGTATGATGAATCGTTAGAAATGCTTGAAAAATCGTACCAAGCTGATGCTACTCGTCCGCGTGTAGCCCATAATATTGGTATGATGTACGATTTCAAAGGTGATAAAGTCAAAGCTGAGGCTTATTTGAAGAAAGAGGTACAATTAATGAATGATTATAACAGCAATGCGGGATTATTACAATTCTATCTGAATAACAGGATGCAGCAAAAAGCACTTCCTCTTGCACATAAAATGCTAACAGATTATCCGGAAGCATCGCAGGATTTGAACCCGGTAATTCAGCAGCTGGAAAGGAATTAATCTTTTTGTATTGATGATGTTTTAATAAGTAGTGGGCATATTATCATCAACAACTATAATGAAGTCAGCTTTTCCTTTAGCATCATCATTTAGTTTTTTAAGCTGACTTTGATTAACTGTTGAAATACTTACAATATTAAGTTTTTGATTGGTTTGACGAAGCTGCCAGATAATGCCCTCGTAGTAATCGCTGTGGTAGGCACCATTGAAATGTAGAAAAAGCTTATCAGCTTTGTGGTTTTTGAGTATAAAATGGGCCATTGTAGCATCTTTTAACGCCTGGGCTTTAGGAAGGTTATCGCCGCCATGTCCGGCACCCATACTTAACATTTTTTTATAACAGTTTACTTCAGCATCATATGCAAAAGGCAGAGGAGCTATCCATGCTTTTTCTTTAGTACTGAGTGTATCCAGCGATTTAACGCCTTTTTTATAAACCATACTGGCATATCTTCGAGGTACATTTGTGGCAATAAAAGGGAGTTGATTATTTTTAGCAATTTCAACTAAGGGTTTATAATCCGTATTATAATTAGGCCAAAGTCTTACTTTTTCACTCAATTCTTTTTCTGTAATTGAACCTTTCAAATATTGGTTTAATGCATCCTGATTATCTGCTTCTATCATTTCGGCACCCAGAATCAGTTCTCTTTTTTGCAGTAAATCATTTGTTGTCTCATATTGCAGCCAATGCGCAATAGCATTGTTATGAAGTTCACCAAAAAACACAATATCTGCTGCCGATAGTTTCTTCAGTATCTTTTTATATGTTACCTTTTTCCCTTTAGAAGTAAATATCTGATAGGCTTTCTTCTTTTGAGCGAAAGCCGGATTGATCATTGTAAAAAGGAGGAAAACGAAGATGGTTGGTTTTACGTGTGCTAGATTCATAATTTAATATTCAAAGGTGCAGTACTTATCAAACCAACTTCTTTGTTGAATGTTTACAGGCTTTTTGACCTCCGATATTAACCCTTTGATCCAATTTCTTTCCTGTAGAGGAGTTTAATGGGTTTGGTTGATACTTATAATGAACAGTTTCATACTGAATATTCTCCGTTTCCTGCAATTATACTGAATATTAGTTGTTTGCTGATCTAGTTTTGTTGTAGAGTTTTAAAACATTAACTACAATTTATTCAACAAATCATGCAAAAAAAGTTTAAACAGGTTTTATTGTTCTCAACCTTTGTTTTAGTTCTAACAGGTTGTGGTAATAAAACAGAACAGGCAATTCAAAAAGCACGCTATGTAAAAGTGATGCAGCTGGATAGTAATCAGTCAGGTAATCAATTACATTTTAATGGTCAGGTAAAAGAAAAACGTGATGTAAATGTAGCGTTTAAAGTTGGCGGTCAGGTAGTTGATTTGTTGGTTGATGAGGGAGATTATGTGAATGAAGGCCAATTAATTGCACAGATTGAAAAACGTGATTATGTCATTCGTTTACAAGGAGCTAAAGCTCAATATAAGCAGGTAGAAGGAGAATATACACGCTACAAAGAGTTGTATGAAAAAAACAAACTTCCGGCTAATACATTGGAAAAATTAGAAGCAGGTTATCTGGGAGCTAAAAGTCAGTATGAGGCAGCAGTTAATGCGCTGAATGATACTGAACTGAAGGCTCCTTTCTCTGGATATGTTTACAAGCGTAATATCCATAAGTTCGAAAATGTTGGACCCGGTCAACCTATTATTTCACTATTGGATGTAAGTCAGTTGGAGGTTCATTTTAGTCTTTCGGAAAGACAGGTGGCACAAGCTAAGGATTTTAAAGTAATCACCTGTGATGTGGCCAATGCCGGTGTTTCCGGAGTAACGGCTGAATTATTGTCGGTGAATGAAAAAGCCAATGGCAGCGATATGTATGATGTTCGTCTTGCATTGTCCAAAGGGCAAAGTACAAAGCTCCGTCCGGGTATGTCAGCTAAAGTAAATGTTCAATTATCCAGTGCCGGAACGCACCATATGCTGGTTCCGGTTGAGTCTGTTTTTCGACAAGATGATGATTCATATGTTTGGATATATAATTCAGATAAATCACAGGTAAGTAAACAAAAGGTTCAAATCAGTCAATTAGAAAATAAAGGTTACGTGGTGGTTGATAAAGGACTGCAGGGGAATGAAGTCATTGTGACAGCCGGAGTGCACAGCCTAAGCGACAATCAGGAAGTAAGAGTCCTGGAAAATAACACACTTTAATCTGAAACAAAGCCAGTATATGTTAGATAAAATATTAAGTCAAAAAGCTTTTTTAAGCTTCTTCTTTGTGGCTTTGATCATTGGTGGGATTGGATCATTCAATGGAATGGGAAAGCTCGAAGATCCTGAAATTCCTATCAAAGCAGCTGTTGTTATAACTACTTATCCGGGAGCTTCGGCCGAAGAGGTAGAAAAGGAAGTGACCGAGGTATTAGAAAAAGCTATTCAACGCTTAGAGAATATCGATTTTATCGAGTCTCGTTCTATTCCGGGCATGTCGGAGATTACCGTTAATATAAAAACGGGCGTGCGTTCCAACGAAATGCCTCAGTTGTATGACCACTTGCGGCGTAAGGTACACGATGCAAAAGGATCATTGCCGCAAGGTGCCGGAGAGCCCATTGTAAATGATGATTTTGGTGATGTGTCAGGTATCTTCTTCGCTATAAGTAACGATGGTTATAAATATCGCGAGTTTCAGGACTATGTTGATTATGTGAAGGAGGAAATGTTGTTGGTAGATGGAGTGAAACGAATTGAAGAGTTTGGTAAACAAACCGAAACCATCAACATTACTTTCGACAATGAATATTTTGCTTCATTGGGTATCAATCCAATGATGATCTTTCAAAAGTTTCAGGATCAGGGAACAGTAATGGCTCCCGGGAATTTTAAGTCAGGAAGTGAACGTATTAGTATTGATATAGGTAAGAAGTTTCAGGATTTGGACGAAATAAAGGATTTTGAAGTAGTCTTACCCAATGGAGGTCGTTATAAATTAGGCGAAATTGCTAAGGTGGAGCGTGCTTATTATGAGCCTACCATGCAAAAATTGAAGTTCAATGGAATGGAGGCTATCAGTTTGGCCATTTCAATGGAAAAAGGTGGGAACGTTATTGAGTTAGGAGAACGGGTAGAGCATCGTTTAGCTCAGTTGCAAAACGATTTGCCGGTAGGAATGGAGATTCATCCCATCTTTTATCAGCATAAGAATGTAGATGATGCCATTAGCGACTTTATGGTCAATTTGGTTGTGTCTGTACTAATTGTTATTGCTGTTCTATTGGTTTTTATGGGAATGAAAGCCGGATTGTTAATTGCCAGCGGATTGGTGTTTACTATTCTGGGTACTTTTATTGTAATGGAGAGCATGGGCATTGAACTTCACCGTGTGTCGTTAGCTGCCATCATCATTGCCATGGGTATGTTGGTTGACAATGCTATTGTGGTTGCCGATGGTATCTTAATCGATCTTCAAAAGGGGATGAAAAGAAAAAAGGCCTTTGTTGATGCTGCTAAAAAATCGGCCATGCCATTATTAGCTGCTACCTTAGTAGCCATCCTTGCTTTTATGCCGCTAGGGTTTAACAGTACAGGCGCCGGTGAGTTTTTAAAGCCCTTGTTTTTTGTGTTAGCTATTTCATTGTTCGTTAGTTGGATCTTTGCCATGATACAAACACCTTTTATGGCTCAGTTTTTTTATAAAAAAGGAGTTTCGAATAAGGGTAAAGATAATGAGAGTAAAGATCCGTACGATACACCATTTTATCGTTTCTTCGAACGAATTGTTAGGTTCTCTTTATGGCATAAGTCATTGGTAACCATAGCAACCTTTGTTATTCTGATTTTGTCATTTATGTCATTTCGTTTCGTAAAGCAGAATTTCTTTCCTGGTGCAAACTACGATCAGTTTATTCTTGAATATAGATTGCCTGAAGGAACCGATTTGTCGCAAGTGGAGACTGATTTAGAGATTATTCAGAAGGAAATAGTAAACTGGGATGAAATCAATTACGTAGTAACTGGTTTGGGTAGTACTCCAACTCGTTATACCTTATTACGTCCTATGAATGGTTTAAGTCAGAGTTATGGTGAGCTTATAATTAGTGTAGAGGATGCAGAATATGCTGGACCTGTTATGGAGCGCCTTCAAACATATGTAAATGAGCATAATCCACAAGCATATGCCAGGGTTAGAGAATACATTGCTGTGGGTGGAGATGCTAAGATTGAAGCAAAGTTCTCGGGGCCTGATGAAATGGTATTACGTAACCTTGTTGAACAGGCCAAAACTATAATGACAGAGGAGCCCACAGCAGAATTTGTAACGGATAACTGGAAGAATGAGGTGAAGGTGCTAAAACCTGTTTATTCTAATGTAAAGGCACGTGAGATAAATGTTAATCGTCAGGATGTGGCTCGCGCATTAGCTATTGCTTCCAATGGAACACCTGTTGGATTGTATTATGAAGGTGATTATCAGTTGCCGGTTATGCTCCGACTAAAAAATACCTTATCTGATGATGTTGGACTGGTAACTTCTGTACCTGTTTGGGCGCAATTACCTAATAGTGTACCATTAAATCAGGTAGTTGATTCAATTACTATTGAGTGGCGTAACAACCGTATTATGCATTACGATGGCCAAAAAGCCATTAAGGCACAGTGCGATCCTGTTGTAAGTTCATCAACCGGAGAGGTAATGGCCAAAATCAAAGATAAGGTAGAGGCAATTCAATTGCCTGAAGGTTATCAGTTAGAGTGGTTAGGTGAAACAAAAACAAGCGAAGATGCCAATGCCGGATTGGCTGAGAATTTACCTTTGGCTTTATTTTTAATGGTAATTATCATCATTGGCTTGTTTGGCAACTTCCGCCAACCTGTTATCATTTTCTTATTGGTTCCATTGGCTTTTATTGGTGTGATATGGGGATTTGTGGTGACACAAACCTACTTCACATTCTTTGCTTTGGTTGGATCATTAGGGTTAATGGGTATGATGATTAAAAATGCTGTTGTACTACTCGATGAAATCAACCTGGAGATAAAGGCCGGTAAAGATACACTTCAAGCTATTATTGATTCTGCCATATCAAGGGTCCGTCCTGTGATGATGGCTTCATTAACCACTATCTTGGGTATGTTGCCATTGGTGTGGGATAAGATGTTTAACAGCCTGGCTATTTCCATAATGTTTGGATTATTAATTGGGTCGCTCATCACTTTAATTGTGGTACCGGTGCTGTATGCAGTATTCTATAAGGTCAATACCCGATCATTACATAATAAAGAAGAATAGGACAGATAGAGGTGGTTGCCAAAAAAAGGATAAATATGAAATTGAGAAACATATATATATTAATTTGTATTCTAACAGCTTCAGCAGTTAATGGGCAAGAGGTTCTTACCATTGATAAGGCAAGGAACATGGCTTTGGAGTATAATCGAACTTTGAAAGTAGCGGACCTGAGAGAGAAGGAGGTTATTTCGAATCAAAAAGAAGCTCGTACCGCTTATTTACCAATGATTGATGGAACAGGTACGTTAACTTATCTGCCTGATATGGATGACATTGAAATACCCGGCATGTTTATGCCAACGGCTGATGCTAATGGTAATATTACGGGAGAAAGTGATGTTTATTTTCCGGGCATGGCTCTTGAAACAGCCGGCTTAAGACTGTATCAGGCTCAGGTGGCGGCTGCGGTTCCAATTTACGCCGGAGGTCAGATACGCTATGGTAATAAAATGGCCGATAAAGGTGTTGAAATCGCTCATCAGGATTATCAACTAAAAACAGATGAGGTGATTTTAAATACCGATAATGTGTATTGGCAATTGGTTGCTTTGAAAGAAAATTTGATTGTGGCAGATAAGTATGTTGAAATGTTAGACTCATTGCAAAGTCAGCTGCAAACCATGTATGATGTTGGTTTAACGCCAAGAAGTGAATACTTAAAAGTTAAAGTACAAAAGAATGAGGCTGAATTAAACCTGATAAAAGCACGTAACGGATATAAAATACTGCAAATGAATCTTTGTCAGTTAGTTGGATTGCCTCTTTCTACACAAATCGAACTCAGTGAGTCGCTCCACGATAACCCTGAGATGATCAATGTGGGAGATGCATTAAATTTGGCATTGGATAACCGGAATGAACTGAAGATGCTGGATGGACAGGTGGAAATAGCTGAACTTCAGAAAAAGTCAACAGCTGCAGAATATCTTCCTCAATTGGGAGCTCAGGTTAGTTATGGATACATGGATATCCCAACATTTGAAACGAGTCGTTATATGACTCAGGTAAATGCTCAATTATCCATTCCCATTGTACATTGGCGCGAGCGTAAGCATAAGATGGATGCAGCCCGATATAAAAAACAACAGGCGCAACTTCAATTGGATGATACCAAAGAATTGGTGCAACTGGAAGTTCAGCAATATATGCTTAATCTGATGGAGGCATATGAGACAATTGTGTTGGCAAAGAGTGCCAAAGAAGAAGCGGAAGAGAGTTTGGAAGAGGTAAAGATCAGTTACGAAGCCGGATTGAATTCCACTACCGATTTGTTGGATGCGCAAGCCAGCTGGCAAAGTGCTCATGCCCAATTGCTAACTGCTTTGGCCGACTACGAAATTGCCAAAACCAGTTACTATAAAGGAATTGGTCAGTTAAACCAGATGTTAAATTAGCATTGGTATAAATGCATTCCTGATTATTTTTAACGGATAGCGGCAAGAAAATCCATACTTGTCGCTACCTTTAAAGCCAATATTAATAATGATGATGAGAAACTGCCAGCCAAAGAAAATAAGATACAAAGCCCGGCTTCTTTTTGAGGTGATTATCGGTATTGTTTTTAATATGATTGTTGTAAAAACATTCTTTGCGGGGGCAGTCTTTTCCATAGAAGGTGTTGCGTTTACCATCTGCCTTTTTGTTACTATTTCTGAAGGAATTTTTGCATTTAATAAGCTCCTTGATTATAAGTACACCTGGCATCAACATACCTTAAAACGCCTTATTTTGTTGCTGCTTTTTACCATATTTTGGTATGCCATAGTAGCTTATGTTGCTAATATAACAAAACCTTTAATTGAAAAGGAAACAGAGATTCCTAAGACACTCTTTCTGGCCAGTATGGTCATTTCCATTTTGTTTGTTTCTATTTATGTCAGCTTACTAATTGCGTATAACTATCACCAAAGTCTTGCTATGTTTATTAAAGAGAACGAGGCTTTAAAAAACGAAAAACTGCAGTTGGATTACAGAGCATTGCAAGATCAGATCAACCCTCATTTTTTGTTTAATAATTTAAGCACACTTATTGCTATTATCCGGCACGATCAGAAAGCTGCTATTCGTTTTGCAGAAAATTTTTCTGATGTGTACAGGTATGTATTAAAAAGTAAAGATGATATATCTGTTACTTTAGAAGAAGAATTGGGTTTTATAAAGTCGTACCTTGATTTGCACAAAGAACGTTTAGGTGAAGGACTTCAACTATTCTATAAAGTAGATCAAAATGCCAATGCGAAAAAATTACCTGTATTGAGTTTACAGTTTTTAGTAGAAAACGCAATCAAGCATAATGTAGCTACTATTGGAGATCCTTTGAAAATAACTATCGAGGCCAGTAATGATATGGTTAGAGTGACTAATAATCTTAACTTGAAAAATACTACTTATTCGACCAATACCGGACTTAAAAACCTAAAGAAGAGAATTGCTTTTTTAACCGATCGTCAAATGCATGTTGCACAAGATGAAAATGAATTTATAGTAGAATTACCTTTAACGGATTAGATATGCAGATAAACGTTATTATTGTAGAGGATGAAGTACACAGTGCCGGTATGCTAAAAGAAATGATTCTTTCGTTACGTCCTGAATGGAATGTGATGGCAATTTTACAAAGTGTATCTGAAACGGTTGAATGGTTGAAGGAGAATACCGAAAATATCGTAATTTTTCTGGATATTGAATTAGCTGATGGTAACTCATTCTCTATTTTTGAGCAGATGAAGGTGGAACACCCTGTAATATTCACCACTGCCTACAACGAATTTGCATTAAAAGCTTTTCAGCTGAATAGTATTGATTATCTGCTAAAACCAATTAAAGAATCGGAATTGTTAAAAAGCATTGAGAAGTTTGAACGCGCCATAGAACTGTTTGAAACCAATGTGGTGCAATCAGATAAGAGTGTTGATTATCAGCAATTGGCAAAAAATATTATGTCGGCAAGTGGAGGGTATCGTAAACGCTTTCTTATTTCAAAAAGAGATTCTTTCTTTAAGTTACCGGTTGAAGATATTGCCTATTTCTACTTTGAGTCACGCGTTACTTTTGCTGTGAGTTTTGATGGAAAACAGCATATAATCAATCAAGCTTTGGATAAGCTGGAAGAGGAGCTGGATCCGCAAATGTTCTTTAGAACCAACCGTCAATCCATCGTAAACATTGAAGCCATCGATCATTTTGAGGCTTATTTTAGTGGCAAACTGGTAGTTAAGCTAGTTAATAAACTCAACGATAAAATAATGATCAGCCGAGGTAAAGCGGTTCAGTTTAAAGACTGGGTGAATCAGTAAAGTATTGAGGTGGAGTTTTCTTTACTGTGTTAATGTTATCCACATCGTCTTTCTTAAGTGAAAGAGGAAATGTTTAGGTATTTAGTTTGTAGTCAGTAGAAAATATACGGCTTATATGGTCTACTGACCACAAAATACGGGTTGAGTTTTACTCAAAAATATTATTCAACAAACCGCCACTTTCTTCCTTGCCTGAGTTTTTTCCATAAGGAGTTACAGCTTTGATTAATTTGCTGATTGGCATCGACTGAATCCAAACCGTTCCGGTACCTCTTAAGGTAGAAAGAAACAATCCTTCACCACCAAAAATCATCGATTTAAGATTGCCGGCTTTCTGAACGCTGAAATCAATACCATCAGTAAAACCAACTACACAACCTGTATCTATACGCAATGATTCGTTATTCAGTTGGCGTTCAATTAGTGTTCCTCCGGCATGAATAAATGCTTTGCCATCACCTTCCAATTTCTGAAGGATAAAGCCTTCGCCACCAAAGAAACCTGCGCCCAATCGTTGATTAAAATGCATGGATAGCTTAGTGCCCAAAGCAGCACATAAGAAGGCATCTTTTTGCACAATCACTCTTCCTCCTAACTGAGTCAAATCTAGAGGAACGATGGTGCCGGGGTAAGGAGCCGAAAAAGCTACCTTTTTCTTGCCGTAACCACGATGCGTAAAATGAGTAAGAAATAACGATTCGCCGGTAATTACACGTGATGCTCCGGCCATGATCTTACCAAAAAAGCCTTGCGAAGGATTTGAACCATCGCCCATCTTAGCTTCAAAGTCAATGCCATCTTCCATATACAACATGGCTCCGGCTTCGGCAATGACGGTTTCCTGAGGATCGAGCTCAATTTCTACAAACTGAACATCATGACCTTTAATTTCATAATCAATTTCGTGTGAATTCATAGGGTATGATTTATAGGTTAAAGTACTTCTTTAATAGTTGTTTGAAGTACTGATTTATTGCTTACTTTATAATTTTCAGGATGCTTTTTCCAATCGATGTAAACATTGGTAATGGGGTTTTTCATGATGGCTTTTATATTATCATGGCTCAAAAAACCACCTCCCAAATAATAACTTTGATTGAATTTATCCATCCATTTTTGACTGATATTCTCCGTAATAGGAATCACGATATCAACATCGTTACTGAGTTCTAATGTAATGCTTCTTTCAGCCAATGTAGGTCCGAAATAACGGTTGGCATCACCCACCGGTACATTAATCTCAAACGAAATCAGAAACTGTCCTTTGTGATTGCTGATGGTAGCATGGGTTCTTATTTTTCCTTTCTCTTCACCGAAAAAACGAGCCATACGTGGACTCACCTCATAAAACAGTTCATGCCGATCTGAAGTGACTTCTTTTGTTACATCGATATTCAATGCCGGAGCTGTAACAGCCGGTTGAGTAGGTGTTTCTTGTTGAGTAGATTCCTCCATACCTGCTTCATAATATTCCCAGGTGCCGTTTTTATGTAGTATTACCGTATTACCTGTTTCGGTAGTGGCTTTAATTTGTGCCTTTAGTTGAGTGGCGCCCAATAGTACAAGGGCTAATAAAAATAGGTTCTTCATGCAAATTAAAATTAGAGCATACAAGATAGTAAAAAGCGGATAGCCTATAGCCATTAGCTGATAGCTTTTTTAAGATTTCTTAATGCACTTAACAGGCCGTCAGCTAAAGGCTAACGTTTATTAGTTTTGTTTACCCCTAAATCCCCTAAAGGGGATTTTGGCTTTGGGATAGTCTATGTTTGCATTCAATATTTATTTTCCTTACAACATACTCAAGGTTAGATTATATCTCTAGATTAGAGAAGCGAATTACTTTAATGCCCCCATTATTTAATTCAGCCTCTCTGCCAATATCGTATTCTATTTGTTGTTGTTTTAAATGTATATCACCATCAACTTCAATAACTAGTTTTATCCGATGACAATAGAAATCGGCTATAAATATATCGATTGGATGTTGAGTCCTAAAACGTAAGTTTAGTATTTGTTTACCTTTTAATTTACCCCATAAGATGAGTTCTGCTTTAGTCATGTTTTTACGTAAAGCTTTTGCCTTTTCAAATATATGCGGTTTAGCATTGTAAAACATATTAACCTGATCACTCACGCTCATTGTTCTTTGTGTTTAAGCCCCTTTAGGGGTTTGGGGTGAATAATGGTATTGCTATAATGTTGTACCTCTCTCCACCTCAAAACCATTATAAGTAACGAATTGCCATACCTCAATTATTTTATTGGCTTCTATTTGGTAGGGTTTATAGTTCCTGTTGGTTGATACCAGTAATAAGGTTTGGTTTTTCTCAAATTGATTGTATACTACTTTAAAAACAATTCCTTCGTCGCGGGTAACAATAATGCATGGAGTGCCGTCTTTAATGGTTTTCCAGTTTTGCACGTAGCTTCCCGTAATCCACGATCCTTCGGGAATGGGTAACATCGAATCTCCTTTGATCTGAAAGGTGCGATAGGTTCTGTCCTGAGGTAAAAAAGGTAACGAAAACTTGGGTAGAGATGAAATAAACTCCATATCACCATAATCTGATGTATAACCAGCCTGCGCTTTAACAGGCACCATTTCTATATTCTCGTTTCCGTCTTTATCTACCGACACTGTCAGTAAACGTAGCTTTTGTCCTGTAACATCAATATCAAAACCATCTTCTATCTGCGATAACTGAAATTCGGATAGCTCTTGCAGGTTATAACGGATTAAAGCATCAAGTGATATCTTGAAATAATCGGCAAATTTAATTAGTGTTTTAAATGGTGGTTGCACACTTTTTTCGTACCCCGCCAATGTGGTTCGTGTCAATTCTAAGTTGGTGGCCAAATCGCTTTGAGATAGTTTTCGTCGTTGGCGTAGGAACTTGATGTTTTCTGCGAAATACATATGTTTTAGCTTTTAACAGGTAGCTCTTAGCCGATAGCTTTTTTTGTTCTTAATATTCAATTTCTTCTGCCTTCTGACTAAAAACTAACTACCTATTTATTTCATAAAGATAAATAAAATGATTAAATTATAGTCAGGAAAATGACGAAAATATCGACATAAATGCAAAAGTCAATTTTACATCTGGATTTAGACACCTTTTTTGTGTCGTGCGAGCGCCTGATGGATAGTAAACTAAACAATCGTCCGGTGCTGATAGGAGGAACTTCCGACAGGGGAGTAGTGGCTGCGTGCAGTTACGAGGCGAGGCAATACGGTATTCATTCGGCCATGCCCATGCGTATGGCAAGGCAGTTGTGTCCGCATGCTACGGTGATAAGGGGAAATAGTGGAGTGTATAGCAAGTTTTCAGATGCTGTGACAGAGATTATAAAAGATCGCTCTCCTTTGTTTGAAAAATCATCAATTGATGAGTTTTATGTGGATGTGAGTGGGATGGATCGCTATGTAAAGCAGACCTACATGTGGGCTCAGGAATTGCGTGATGAGATTATTCGCGAAACGCATCTGCCTATTTCCTTTGGCTTATCAACCAGTAAAACGGTGTCGAAGGTAGGAACGGGTGAGGCTAAGCCTAATAACTATATGCGTATCGAAGATGGTTATGAAAAACCCTTTCTGGCACCTTTATCTGTGAAGAAAATACCAATGGTGGGAAATCAAACTTATCGTTTGCTGCGAAGCATGGGAGTGGAGCGTGTAAAAACGGTTCAGGAGATGCCAGTTGAATTGATGGAGCGTGTACTGGGTAAAAACGGTAATGTTATCTGGAAAAAGGCGCAGGGCATTGATAATTCACCTGTGGTAGCTTATCACGAACGTAAATCGCTTTCGATGGAGCGTACTTTCGATAAAGATACTACCGATGTATATAAACTGCGTGCCATTGTTATGGGGATGGCCGAGAATCTGGCATTTCAGCTACGACATGGAAATAAGCTTACAGCCTGTGTAACGGTAAAAGTGCGTTACAGCGATTTTCAAACGCATAGTAAGCAAAAACGCATTCCGTATACATCGTTGGATCATACTCTAATTGAGGTGGTGAAAGATTTGTTTGATAAGGTATACGATCGTCGGGTACTGGTACGATTGGTGGGCGTTCGTTTTAGTCATTTGATTGGCGGAAGCTACCAGATAAGACTGTTCGAAGACTCGTTTAAGCTGATTAAACTCTATCAGGCTATGGATAAGGTACGCGATCGTTATGGACAACAAGCAGTGGCTCGTGCCATTGGAATGAGTTCTAAAACCATTGCCCGACCCAACCCTTTTAATGGACAACCGGCAGTACTTAATGGTTAATTATTAATGATGAATTGTGAATTAAGCTAATGGCTGATAGCTACTAGCTTGTATGTTTAATTGTAATAAAATCAACTTAACAATTGGGCAGTTCTGCAATTCATCATCTATTTTGGAGTCCCAGAGGGACGACTGTACCAGCATAGTACGTAAGTGCTATGATTAAAAATAATGTAAAACCAAAGCCCGGAGGGCTGTCTGTATTGAGAGTTGATTTGCCGATTCGTTGAATCGTTTATTTGTAAAAAATCAATTTAACAACTCGACAATTCAACAGTTCTACATATTTATCAGTCTAACGTCTAAAAAGTCTAATCTCTAAAAAAGTGCTACTTAATTGTCATACATATTATAGTTTTAAATACGGGACCATCTCCTCCGAAGATTTGCTGAAGGAAGCTTCTGAAAAAGGCTACAGTACACTTGCAATTACTGATATCAACAGTACTTCGGCCTGTATTGATATGGTTCGTCGCTCGGCTGAGTTTGGGATTAAGCCTGTGGTGGGCATCGATTTCCGGAATGGAGTGGAGCAGATGTATGTGGGCATTGCCCGCAACAACGAGGGCTATCGCGAGTTGTGCGAACATCTTACCGATTATCGTCATTCGGGAGAAGAATTGGACACCAAGGCGCCTGAATTTAAACATGCCTATGTTATCTATCCGTTTACAAACAAAAAGCGTGAGTTGCGTTATAACGAGTTTGTAGGGATACGGCCCGATCAGTTGAAGAACCTGCCTTTCTCGGTATGGAAAGATCAGAAAAGTAAGTTGGTAATCCAGCATACGGTGACTTTCCGGAATAAGCACGATTATAATGTGCATCGTTTGTTGCGTGCCATCGACCTGAATATGTTACTGAGCAAACTACCCAAAGAGGAGCAGGGAACGATGAATGAAAAGCTTCTGTCGAAAGATGAGTTGATTAGTTTGTTTGGCAGGTATCCGGCCATATTACACAATACGCAAAAGCTGATGGAGTCGTGCAATATTGATTTTGAGCTGGGAGTAAATAAGAATAAACGCTATTTCTTGGGCTCCGACGAAAAAGATTTTCTGTTGTTGAAAGATGAGTGTGAGAAAGGCTTGAAATATCGTTTCCCCAATCGTCCTAAAGAAGTAATTGAACGGATGAATAAAGAGCTGAATACCATCCGCGATTTGGGGTTCTGTGCTTACTTTTTAGTGACTAACGATATTGTGAAGTATGCCCGCAATCAGGGCTATTATTATGTGGGGCGGGGTAGTGGAGCCAATAGTTTGGTGGCTTATTTGTTGCGACTTACCAATGTTGATCCCATTGATCTGAACCTTTATTTCGAGCGTTTTATTAATCCTTATCGTACTTCACCACCCGATTTTGATATCGACTTTTCGTGGACTGATCGCGATGATGTGACACGTTATATTTTTGAGCGATACGGCTATGATCATGTTGCTTTGTTGGGAACTTATATCACTTTTAATCATAAATCAGCTTTCAGAGAGATAGGCAAAGTGTTTGGTTTGCCCGATGAGGAGATTGTGGCCCTGCAAAAAGATCCATCACCCAAAAATTACGGGCAGTATGGTAAATGGGTGATCCAGTATAGCAAATACATCGACGGATTTCCCAGTCATTGCAGTATTCATTCCAGCGGTATCATTATATCCGAAAAGCCCATATCGTATTATTCTGCTACCGAGATGCTGCCTAAAGGCTTCCCGTCAACACAATTTGATATGTATGTGGCCGAAGATGTGGGCTTGCATAAATTCGATATTCTTAGTCAGCGTGGGTTGAGTAAGATTAAGGATGCATTGGATATCATCAAAGAAAACAAGGGAGTGGAGATTGATATTCACGACATCAATAAGTTTAAAGAAGATGAGGCAATTAAAGAGCATCTGAAGGTGGGAAAGGCCATTGGTTGTTTCTACGTTGAATCGCCGGCCATGCGTATGTTGTTGACTAAGTTAAAGGCTGATGATTATCTGCGTTTGGTGGCGGCTAGTTCTATTATTCGCCCCGGAGTTGCAAAAAGCGGTATGATGCGTGAGTATATCCTAAGATTTCAGGATGAGAAACGAAGAGAGAAAGCCAGGCAGGATCTTCCGCAGTTATACGAAATATTGGATGAGACTTATGGTGTGATGGTGTATCAGGAGGATGTGATTAAGGTGGCGCATTATTTTGCGGGTCTCACTCTGGATGAAGCTGATATCCTACGTAGGGGAATGTCGTGGAAGTTCAGGCAACGTAATGAATTCTGGAAGGTGCGTGATAAATTCTACAGCAATTGTCGCAAAAAAGGGTATGCTGAGCAAACTGTCAAAGACATCTGGATGCAGATTGAGAGCTTTGCCAACTATGCTTTCGCCAAAGGCCATTCGGCCAGTTATGCCATTGAGAGTTATCAGGCGTTGTATCTCAAAGCGCATTATCCGCTGGAATATATGGTGGCAACGCTCAATAATGGTGGAGGTTTTTATCGACCCGAGTTATATCTGCACGAGGCTCGCATTAATGGGGCAGAGGTGGAAGCGCCTTGTGTGAATCGGAGTGATTGGTTCAATCGTATTTCGAGTAATCGAATTTATTTGGGTTTTATGATGTTGTACAATCTGGAGAAAGGAACGATACGGAAAATATTGGAAGATAGGGAGCTGCATGGTCAGTTTAAAAATTTGTCTGACTTTGTAACACGTACGGGAATTTCGCTGGAGCAACTACTGATTCTGATACGGGTAGGAGCGTTTCGTTTTACTGGTAAAGGCAAGAAAGAGTTATTATGGGATGCCCATCATCTGTTAGGATATACTAAAAAGGTAAAAGCGGAAGCTAGCTTATTTGCACCTGCTGAGGTGAAAGCTTTTGAGTTGCCCGAGTTGTGGAGTCACGATTTAGAGAATGCTTTTGATGAAATTGAGCTACTGGGCTTTCCGCTAATTAGCCCGTTTAAACTATTGGCTGAGAAGTTACCCAGTACCTTGCGTGCTCGTGATTTACCTATACTGATTAATAAATATGTGTCGATAGTAGGTTATCTGGTAACGCGCAAACCCACCCGAACAGCCAATGGATCAGCTATGTTTTTTGGTACCTGGCTCGATATGCAAGGAAGATGGATTGATACGGTTCATTTTGTAGAAGCGGCAGCGCGGTATCCGTTTCGTGGTCCGGGATGCTATCATATCTTCGGGACTGTGGTAGAAGAATATGGTTTTCTTAGCATTGAGGTGAGTAAGATGTATCGTTTACGCAATCGTAATTTGGATGAATAGTCTAAAAAAGGCTGATAGCTTATAGCTGCTGGCTACTAGCTAGAATGTCTATTAAGGGGGCAATGTGTAGGCCAACAATCATAGTCGCCCCTCCGGGGCTCTGATTTCCTTCTCGCTCATCACAGCACTCACTTACTGTTTTAATACAGTCAGGGCTACGCCCTTCAACTATATAGGTAGTCCCGGAGGGATGCCTGTACTAGCATAGCACGTAAGTGCTATGGAATAATGAAGCGGTATGTAAGTCCCGGAGGGACGTTTGTAACAGCATAGTACGTAAGTGCTATGTTAATAATAAATGAATAGAAAGGCTTTTGTTCTAGCATAGTATGCAAATGCTAAGATTTGTATGTTTTCTAATTAAACATCTGGCGTTTTCGCATCAATTTATTTTTAATAAAACGTTGCAGCTTTTCGTCGCGGTATTCGAGCCATTCCATTTTAATATCAGGCATTTGTTTTATGGCACTATTAAAATGTCCAATACCATCCGATTTACGCAATGCTTCAACCAGCTTTCGGGTAACACTCATATCTTCCTGTTCCTGTGCAAAATCCATCATCAGGTTAAACATCTCACGCGAATTCATTCCCTGAACCTGCAGGTAATCATCCGGATTAGCTTCTACATTATTCACTTCAGAGTTGGTATCATCATTAAAGTCAATAAAACCATCAAATTCAGGAATTGCCGTAACCTTACCAGTTGATTTATGAATATAAACCAGGTAACCGTTGTCGAGCAGACGTACAATGTTTTGTATGGCTGAGGTAGAAGTAACAATCATAGCTCAAGCATTAAGGTTTAACAATATGTTAGCTGAAAGGAGTGTGCTTTGTACTTGATAAATTTATCGATTTTTCAAGAATTATCAAGAGAAGAAAATGTTAAATTATCTGATTCTTGACTTTTAATGTAATTGCTCTGATTTATCTCTTATAAAATAGATGGGCTTTACTTTTTTGCAAAAACAAAAGAGGCAACCTATGATAAGATTGCCTCTTTTGTTTTATTACTTATGGTAATTCCGGATCTTCATATTCGATAGATGTTCCCCCCTCATCTCCATCGGCTCTTAAATTGGTATCAATTGTTTTGTCCTCTGGTTGCACATCATCCTTATCGCAAGCTTGAAATGCAAATGCAGTGGCCATAATAGCCATTAATAAAAACAATTTTTTCATGATTTATAAAGTTTAAATTAGAATTAAGGCGAATGTAATAATTATCTATAGTTATGCATGTAAATTAATAAGATAAACTAAATATAATCTAATTCATCGCCGGAGTATGCTTGTGAAGTACGCTCGTAGTTTTGGGTTGCTCGATATTTAGCGGAATGGTAAAATAAGCCTTTGTGCCTTTGTTAGGAATAGAGTCGGCCCAAATTTTACCTTTATGCTGTTCTACAAACTCGCGGCACAGTACCAAACCTAAACCCGAACCTTTGGCATTGTAACCGGCTTCAATAAAATAGGTTTCTTTCTTTTCAAACAGGGCCGACGATTGTTCGGCGGTCATGCCATAGCCTTGGTCGGCAATGCAAATAAAGGTCTCTTCATTGTTTTGGGTGGCCGAAATGGTTATGCAACTTTCGGACTTTAAAAGACCCTTATTTTGAACTTGTATTTCTATAATGAAGGTACAGGGCAAAAAAAGCACATGAAATAGTAAAACTTACTATTTCATGTGCTTTTTTATGTTGTTTAAAAGATGTGTTAAACATCACCACCTTCAAAATCTATCAAAGTTCCCCCCTCATCTCCATCGGCTCTTAAATTGGTATCAATTGTTTTGTCCTCTGGTTGTACATCATCCTTATCGCAAGCCTGAAAAGCAAAAGCAGTCGCCATAATAGCCATTAAAAAAAATAATTTTTTCATGATTTATAAAGTTTAAATTAGAATTAAGGCGAATATAATAATTATCTATAGTTATGCATGTAAAATAATAAGATAAACTAAATAAGTCTAATTCATGGCAGGAGTATGCTTGTGAAGTGCGCTCGTAGTTTTGGGTTGCTCGATATTTAGCGGAATGGTAAAACAAACCTTTGTTCCTTTGTTAGGAATAGAGTCGGCCCAAATTTTACCTTTATGCTGTTCTACAAACTCGCGGCACAGTACCAAACCGGAACCTTTAGCATTATATCCGGCTTCAATAAAATAGGTTTCTTTCTTTTCAAACAGAGCCGACGATTGTTCGGCTGTCATGCCATAGCCTTGGTCGGCAATACAAATAAAGGTCTCTTCATTGTTTTGGGTGGCCGAAATGGTGATGTAGCTCATAAACTTTAAAAGACCCTTATTTTGAACTTGTATTTCTATAATCAAGGTACAGAGAAAAAAAAGCAAATGAAATAGTAAATTATACTATTGCTCAAATGCTTCTTTATATTCTTTAAAAGATGTGTTAAACATCTCCTCCTTCATATTCAATTATTAGACCACCACTTTCTTCCGGATCTCCACCAGCTCTTAAATTAGTATCAATTGTTTTGTCCTCTGGTTGCACATCATCCTTATCGCAAGCCTGAAAAGCAAATGCAGTGGCCATAATAGCCATTAATAAAAATAATTTTTTCATGAATTATAAAGTTTAAATTAGAATTAAGGCGAATATAATAATTATCTATAGTTATGCATGTAAA
Source organism: Carboxylicivirga linearis (assembly GCF_018271995.1). Lineage (GTDB taxonomy): Bacteria > Bacteroidota > Bacteroidia > Bacteroidales > Marinilabiliaceae > Carboxylicivirga > Carboxylicivirga linearis. The sequence goes on along the minus strand of NZ_JAGUCO010000016.1, from coordinate 2,857 downwards.
ATAATAAGATAAACTAAATAAGTCTAATTCATTGCAGGAGTATGCTCATGAAGTGCGGTGGTAGTTTTTGGTTGCTCGATATTTAGCGGAATGGTAAAACAAACCTTCGTTCCTTTATTAGGAATAGAGTCGGCCCAAATTTTACCTTTATGCTGTTCTACAAACTCGCGGCACAGTACCAGACCTAAGCCCGAACCTTTAGCATTATATCCGGCTTCAATAAAATAGGTTTCTTTCTTTTCAAACAGAGCCGACGATTGTTCGGCGGTCATGCCATAGCCCTGGTCGGCAATGCAAATAAAAGTCTCTTCATTATTTTGGGTGGCCGAAATGGTGATGCAGCTTTCGGGTGGCGAGTATTTTACCGCATTAGATACCAGGTTACGAATAATGGTGCGTAACATGTTAAGGTCGGCAGTTAATTTAATGGCAGGCGATATATCGTATTTAAACGAAACATTGCGTGTGTTAATTGAGCTATCCAACAGATCGATACTATTTTTTGCCAATGGTAAAAGAGGTGCGGTTAACGGTTTAAAATCAATTTGACCATTTTGTGAGTTGGCCCAGGTTAATAGGTTTTCAAGTAGGTAGTACGAGCCTGTGGATGCTTCGCGGGCTGCCTTTAGCAGACTTTTAAAATCTTCTTCCTCATAGCCCGGCATATCCATATATAGTTCAATCAATTCTTTTAAGCCACCAATTGGGCCGCGTAAATCATGACCAATAATAGACAGAATACGATCTTTGGCCAGGTTCGATGTTTTTAAATCGCTGTTAATTTGCTTAATTCTTTTTTGCTGCTTTTTAAGATGGCTCTCCGATCGTTTTAGTTTTACCCGTTGCTTATTTATAAAGTAGCCCAATACAATCAATAGCAGCAAAACAGCTCCAATAGAAATAATAACAATCAATTGATTGCTTAAACGGGCTTCTTTTAACTCATCTTCTTTTTGTAGTAAGGCTATATCTTTATCCCGCTCCTGTATTTCAAAGCTTTTTTGCATTTCGATAAGTTTGTCGGAGAAGGCGATGTTAGAGAGGGAGTCTTGAAGTTTATCATATGCGCCAAGTTCTTTTCCAATAAGTTCAGTTTTACCTAGTAATGCATAATATCTAATCTTGTTATAACTAAAAAGTCGTTGATCGGCAATATTTGGTGGAGACATTTTGAAAATTTCAGAAAGTTCCGACAGAATTAACTTAGATTCTTGTTTGTTGCCATTTTTTATTTCAATATGAAGTAAATTTAATAATGTGGAAGCTATACCTTTATTATCCTTTAATGCCCTTCTTATTTTTAGAGCACTATTAAAATACTCTTCAGCTTTTTTAAATTCTTCATTTTTTAGATATATAGTTCCAATGTTATTATTGACTAAAGCTATAACAGATTCCTTTTTAATTTTCTTAGCTTCTTTCTCAACATTTATATAATGCTTTAAGGCTATATTTCTTTTCTCAACTTTATTGAAATGATTGGCAAGATTTAATTCAATTGCAATTTTTGTTGAGTGTTTTATATTCTTCTTTTGAGAAATATTGTATGAAGTTAAATAGTATTTCTCTGCTAGTTCATTATTCTTCTTCATTGAAAAATAACTACCTAAATCCATATATACAATACAACAATTGTCCCATTTCCCAAGTTCCGTATATTTATTATACGCCACTTCAAAATGGTATAAAGTTAGTTCAGAATTATTTTTCTTACTGAAATTCTTAGCCAAGTAATAGTGACAATCAGCTATACATTCTACTTCTGCAGATGAATTATCAAGAATAGGTTTTAAATGATTTATTGATTCATCAAATCTTTGTTTCTTATATAATAACTTACCGTATTGAGAATTATATATAATTTTCTCGTGATTATTTAAATTATCAATAATGTAAGGTATAGAATCTATGTTTGAAATAAGTAAATTGCTATATGCGATTTTCTTATTCACTGAATAACTACAAGTGTCGCATAGATTTAATGTTGGAAATGGATTTGCATTAGTGTATAATACAAATAAAAGTAAATAGAGTATACAAGTCACTCTTTGCGCAATTTTTCTTGTATACTCCATATTAAAATTTTAAATATCACCTTCTATATAGTCAATAGAAACTCCACCTTCATCTTCAGGATCACCATATGTTGCCGATTTTAAACTACTGGTTGTAGATTTAACTTTAACATTCACTCCTCTTTCCAACAAACCAACATCTTCGCGTTTAATGGTAAAGTCGGCGCCAAAATAATCAAAGTCTGTTGAGGTACCATCGTAAGAGATGGTTAAAGGGCGATATAAAACATTATCAGCAACGGGGCCTTCGCCGCTGGTAGTAATTTTGCTGTCTTTAGGCAGGTACGATACGGTGCGTACTACAAATTCTGTAATTTTTCCGTTGCTGTCTTTAACCGTTTCCAGGTTAGTATACGGTACTAGTTCTTTCATAAATTAATAGGTATAAATTATTATGGATGCTAATATATAAAAAGTACTTTAAGGTATGGTATTATTATCGAATAAAAATGATTAAAATTCAATATTATCAGGTTAATTATTAATTCAATAGGCACAGATTATTGGGGTTTATAAAAAGGTATTACCCAACGATTAAATTTCTAATTAACCTCACTAAGGTTGATTATCAGATGGTATTGATGAGAAAAGTTGAATTTGGTATAGAAATATAATTTCAATATGAAATTGAGTGGGTGAAAATTCTCGAGTAAAAGTTAGCCCTAGATCGGCCTTGTCTGGTGAGCCATAAAGCAAGGTGAAGTTGCCGTAAAAATCGGTGCTGTTTGAGCGTAGCGAGTTCAGCGATTTTAGGCAATGAACCGTAGCTTTATGAGTGAAGC
>NZ_JAGUCO010000169.1 GCF_018271995.1 Carboxylicivirga linearis | reverse complement strand
ATTAGCCTTATCGGACACTTTTTGCTGTTTTTGTCGGATACTTTTTTAATTCAAATGGCAATAAAAAGCAATAAATGGTAATCGGTATTTTTGCAATTTATCGGGTTACAATTTCAATAATTACTTTTTCGATGTCACCTGTTGGTAAATTACGTTCCTGAAAATGCAACTTGATAACTTCAAGGTCAACTAAAAGATTCTTGTCATTTTTAATGTATGGAGCTTTATCTATCAGCCGATAGAAGTACGAATTTTTGTAATTATCCATATCAATACCATTTACCACACATAAAAATCGGGCAAGTGTTGAGTTTCCAACATCTACCCGGTGTTTTAAGCCCAA
>NZ_JAGUCO010000168.1 GCF_018271995.1 Carboxylicivirga linearis | reverse complement strand
CAAAAGGTGTTGACAAGCAGACTGGAGGTATTGTTAGACTATCTAAAGGTGTTAATAACCACTCTTAAGGTGTTGTTACACCATCTAAAGGTGTTGGTGAGCAGACTGAAGGCATTGATATCTATACTGGAGGTGTTAACCTATTTATTGCAGGCGTTTTTGATCGCACTACATAGTATAAAGCGACACTAGTGGAAATATAGTGGCCAATTATCGGAGTAATTTAATTTTTGGAAAGAATTAATATGTTAGTTATATTTAAAACGCTTTTAACCAACAATAAGCTAAAACCTATTTGTGACACTAAATCGAACTATACCAATCAAAGCTGCCGAACACCGGC
>NZ_JAGUCO010000167.1 GCF_018271995.1 Carboxylicivirga linearis | reverse complement strand
TTCTGGAACTAAAATAAATATCTATGCAACTTACAATTTGTTTCATTATTAGCTCAAGCCGCTATGGCTTCATCTTTTTGTTCATATATTCTTATCATTAAAAGGTATTCACGATTTTCGTTTCACTACAATTGCCTCCAGCTCAAAAAGTTGACAAAAAAGCCGCCGACTACAGTACTCACTTACCCTCTATACAACGCTTCGGGAAAAATTTAAAGAATTACAGAATGTATCTCAAATTTTTCTGTCCTCCGCTTTTGCTAGTGGGTCCCAAGCTACGTTGCTGAGGTCGGTTTGACTAATTACACAGTTATACAATAAAGCTAAAAATGCAGATTCTCCCCACT
>NZ_JAGUCO010000166.1 GCF_018271995.1 Carboxylicivirga linearis | reverse complement strand
AGTGGGGAGAATCTGCATTTTTAGCTTTATTGTATAACTGTGTAATTAGTCAAACCGACCTCAGCAACGTAGCTTGGGACCCACTAGCAAAAGCGAAGGGTAGAAAAATTTGTTAATCATTATGTGAATATTTAAATTTTTCCCGAAGCGTTGTATAGAGGGTAAGTGAGTGCTGTAGTCGGCGGCTTTTTTGTCAACTTTTTGAGCTGGAGGTAATTGTAGTGAAACGAAAATCGTGAATACCTTTTAATTATAAGAATATATGAACAAAAAGATGAAGCCATAGCGGCTTGAGCTAATAATGAAACAAATTGTAAGTTGCATAGATATTTATTTTAGTTCCAGAA
>NZ_JAGUCO010000165.1 GCF_018271995.1 Carboxylicivirga linearis | reverse complement strand
TGACCGAATGCAAAATCTGCCGGGTCGTTGTCTTCTTCCGATGCTCCATGAGCGTACTCAAGAACAATATCAGTTAACAGGAAATACTTTCCTGAATCCAACTGCGCACGGTTCAGGTTGGTACGACCAGCCTTTTTATCGTCCGATGCCTCCATCAAATCAATGTCGGACTTATCCTTAATCGACTTAACGGTGTAGATTGCCGTATCAACGGTTTGCATACGTGCATCTTTTAATGCTTTCTGCACTTCCGGTGGCAATTGCTGTCTGCGAAGTTCAAACTGACCTTTTGAAGTCAGGTCTTTGGTAAGTCCTGTTTTTACAGCCGTACTTCTTGCTCCGGCATTGTATGACCTACG
>NZ_JAGUCO010000164.1 GCF_018271995.1 Carboxylicivirga linearis | reverse complement strand
CATATTCGTAGCAGAATAAATATAAATTACCATTCTTAGCTTTCCAATAATGTGTGAAATATTTTGGGTTAAATCCTTCAGCTAAGAGATCAGTCTTATGAACTGTTGCCTTTCCTGCTTTATTATATGATTTTAATATTTTTCTATTGGCTTTTAATTGAGTATCTATTTTATTGAATAAAGGTGTTTCTTTGAATTTGCTTTGTTGGTAGTGATAAGCTGACTTACAGTATGGAGAACAAAATTTTTTGTCACTTCTTCCTGTTATCTCTTCATTGCAGTGTGGGCATAAAGGCATGGTAAAGTCGTAGAGTTAAACGGATAATATACGTATAAATGTACGGTTGAATTATGTATTT
>NZ_JAGUCO010000163.1 GCF_018271995.1 Carboxylicivirga linearis | reverse complement strand
ATAGTTGGCATTCTCTACTTCTTTACTATGTTCAAATGATTACATAACTGGCTCTCCGGCAGAACTTGAGTATGTGATTTTTTCTTCAACAAAAGCTTTAAGAACGAGAACCTGATTTCCTGTTTTTTACCTTGAGATTTTCTTTCCTTCTTTTCCTTCATTGGAGTTTTAGATTATTAGAACGACATATAACCAATTACACATTGCTCTTTATTTCCTCCAAGGAAGAGTGACGGCCAGCTTTAATCCAATCCATTACTTCATCCAATTTGAACAGTAATATCTTACCACCCGGTTTATAGAAGGGAATCTGTTTATTATACACCCTGCCATAAATGGTTTTAACACTTTCGCCCAATAGCA
>NZ_JAGUCO010000162.1 GCF_018271995.1 Carboxylicivirga linearis | reverse complement strand
TAGGAAGCCAGACGTCGAGAGTTGGAACTAAAATCTACTTCAGGACGGCGATATTTAAGAAGTTTATTGGGAGAAGGAAATGATAGGTAAGATGCAATTTTTATATTGTACTACATTAATTATTGTTGCAGCCGAATTAATGATCCCTTAGTTCAACGGATACCTGCCTGCAGCGGGCAGGGAATAGCGGTTTGCTAAACGGTTATTTCAGGTATTTCAATAAATTAGTATTATGGATAATTCAACTCAATGGTATGTTTATGCTCTTTATTCATGCGAGTTTAATCGTCTTTATGTTGGTATGTCTATAAATCCATAAGTTCGCTTAGAGCAGCATAATTCCAGTCAAGTTCGTTCCACGAAAGCATATGT
>NZ_JAGUCO010000161.1 GCF_018271995.1 Carboxylicivirga linearis | reverse complement strand
ATTAACATAGTCAAAGCCTGTTCCGGCTTTATGTTGTACTTTTATTAGTTCTGAAACCTTTTTGTTTAGCTGTTCAAGATTCTTTAAAGTTTCAGCTTTGAAGTCGATTTGCTCTTCTATCTGTTCTTCTATTTGCTCATCCATTTTCTTGCTGTTTTTTTATTCAAAATTTTCGATAGCAAGTATAGGATAGGCGCATAGCAATTTCCAACGTCGGACTATCCGACATTTTTTAAATAATTTTTATTTATCATGTATTCAGTATCTTACAAAGGCATCAATTAGCCTTATCGGACACTTTTTGCTGTTTTTGTCGGATACTTTTTTAATTCAAATGGCAATAAAAAGCAATAAATGGTAATCGGTATTTTTGCA
>NZ_JAGUCO010000160.1 GCF_018271995.1 Carboxylicivirga linearis | reverse complement strand
GCTCTTGTGACACATTCAGAATCGAACTGAATTTTTTAACCGTTATGCCTTTCATTATTGTCAGATAATCAGCCCTGTGCCTTTATCTTTCTGGCTTCTCTCGTTTAAGAAGCGGCTGCAAAGGTAAGAAGTTTTTATCTTAATCTCCAAATCTTTTTTTAAGTTTTTTTCTTCTTTTATTTTCAAAAGGAAAATCAAGTTAGAGAATCTTTTTTGACTTGTCAATTACTTCTTTTCATCATTTTTCAAATAAGCTCCTTAGCTTATCTGCTGTGCTTTTTGCAAGAATCGTTATCCTCAAAAGCGGCTGCAAAGATAAAGAATTTAATTTCTAAATTCCAAAAGTTTTTTTGAAGTTTTTTTTCTTCGCCGTCACT
>NZ_JAGUCO010000015.1 GCF_018271995.1 Carboxylicivirga linearis | reverse complement strand
TTACGACGTAACTGTTGCAGCGAACACAACAAGTGTAATCATTACTGCTACTGCCAGCGATGCCTTAGCTTCTGTTGCCATTACAAACGGTGGAAACATTGATGTGACTTCTGGTAGTGCTGCGGCTACTATTACGGTTACAGCTCAAGATGGTACTGCGATAAGCTACACTGTTAATATTACTGTTGAAACAGCTACTTCAGTTAGTAAATCTAAAGAGGCAAATATTAAAGTTTACCCTACGGTAACTACATCTGTGGTAACTATTGAATTCATAGAAAAACCTGGCATAATTAAAGTTTATAGCTTATCAGGTCAGCTGATAAAAACTGTAAGATCCACTTCTTCAATAGAAACAATTGATTTAACTTCAGACGGAATTTATTTGATTGAAGTTCAAAGCAACGGCTTGACAAGAATTGTAAAAGTTATCAAAAAATAACTTGTTAAATTAACTAATCATCAAAGGGTATCCAGACGTGGATACCCTTTCTTTTTTATAGAAATTCAAACCTCAATCAGCTTCATCCATAATCACAAGCCACCAATCCAAACAGTTAAAATCTGATCACTTCTACAATCAACTTTAACAATTAATCACAAGTAAGGATTCAACTTCAAAATATAGGAACGTCGATTTTTTATTATTTATTAACGATTATGTGCTACGATGTTTAAATACGTGCTACTTTAATTGTCATTTCATTAGATAGGTAGATATAGAATGAAATTAACTTTGTTTAACATCCATAAGGATATTTTTTCATTAAACGTAATGACAAATTAAATCTAAACAATAATTATTTCTAATCTAAATCATTTTTTATGAAAAGAAGAACTCTACTTTTCTCATTTCTGTTTGCAATTACGCAGTTTTTTGCGCTTAATGCTCAAACAGATGTTACGGATACTTATTTAACTAATGCTGGTTTTGACACTAACTGTAATTATGCATTTGATGCAACTGCAGAAAACTTAGGAACCACTAATGATGGATCAACAGTTCTTGCGGTGTCTGACTGGACATCTAATTATGCCGGATGGTCAGCCGGAGGAACTTTTGAGTATGGCTATACTGGTCAACTAAACGATGCAAACTTAAACACTGGATTTATTCCGGCTACAGGATCAGATGGTACTACAACTGGAAGTGGTAATGGCTGTCTTGGGGTTTGTGCAGCATGGACTGGAAGCACCTTTTATTCACAAGCTGTAACATTACCTGTTGGTTCCTATACTATAAAATATAAAGTATACAACAACGGCCCTTCAACAGATGGGAAAAGTATTGTTGGTTTTGCAATTGATGATAATGAAAAACACTTATCTACTTTATCCAGCATTGGCATTGCTGCTGACCTAATTGCAGCATCTGAAGACCCTTGGGTTTCAGATGAAGTTACTTTTACATTAACATCAGAAACTTCAGGCCGAATACAAGTTGGTATTGAATCTGTTGATGCTGGCTCTGGAGGAAATGGTCGTTTTTTCTTTGATGATATTGAATTAATATATGAAGAATTAACTACTCCTATAATAGAAGCTAGCCATACAGCTCTAACATTTGCCTATCACAATATGGAGCAAACCTTCTCTATTGAGGCAATTAACTTAACTAACGACATTACTCTTACTGCACCAACAGGTGTAACATTAGATAAAGCAACAATAACTGCCGCTGAAGCCAATGCAGCTCCTGTAACCGTAACGGCTACAGCAACAGTTGCAGCAGGAATTAACGGAGATATCACTATCTCATGTGCAGATGTTGACGATCAAACCATTTCATGCTTAAGTGGTGTTTCTGATGTATATTATCACATCAAACAGACTTCATCAGATCTTAATATTGGTAATAATGCCGGATCACCTGCTGTTATGACAGTTGATGCAGCTGATGCAGGTCAGGTTTTCAAATTTGAGCTTATTGAAGGTGAAGCTTATGGCATCTTAAGTGGTGAAGGTAATTATCTGGCAAAATCTACGGCTAATGCATGGAGTACGACCTACCTTACTGCATTGGATGGCGACAACACATCATGGATGATTGAAGGAGATGTTGCTTCTGATATCAGACTTAAAGTTTTAGCAAGCGCATACGTAGCTTCAGACGCTATAACCTCTGGTAGTTCATTATATTGTAATAAAGCTGCAGACAATGCAAATGGAGCATTCCAGCTTTCAGAAGCTCAGGCCGTTATCATTAATTATGTAGATGGCGATGGTGTTGAACTGAAAAAACCTCGTGCTCAGGTAGCTGGTCTAACAACAGGCGAAACATATACGGCAACTACCGATGATAAAGCTGATTTTACTATAGGAGAAATTACTTATACTTATGATGACTCATCTGTTGATAATGTAACTATTGCTGATGGTAATGCTGAAATCAATTTAACTTTTGCCGTAAAAGTTATTTCGGCCGACGCTACTTTATCTGCCATCACTCTTGACGCAGGAACTCTTGCTCCGGCATTTGATCCTGAGATAACCAACTATTTTGTTACCATTCCTGATGGAACAACTTCTATAACTGTTACTCCAACTAAAAACGATGAAAATGCAAGTATCTCAGGTGGCGGAACAATTGACGTTACTTCAGGTGAAGTAGTTGAAACGATAACTGTAACAGCTGAAAATGGGGTTACAACACAAGATTATACCATTACTTTCTCCGACTGTTTTGAACCATATTTTACAGACCGAGAAAATCTTGTTGTAGATCCACTATGCCTTGACAGAGCTTCATTTGGAGGATGGAATAATGGTGTTGGTATTGTTGCAACAACCACTGTCGAAGGTAATGTGTATTGCGGAACAACATCAATTGAAATTAGTGGAGCAGCTTCTACTTGTGATGCTGCCTTTGATATAAGTCCTTTTAACTACAAAGCTAATACTACTTATCGTTTAAGAGCTATGCTAAAAACCGTTGATGGTTCAATAGGTTTCTTGGCTAATGGATCTGATCCTAATTATAACGATGCATTTGATACAAATGGTGAATGGGAACAAATTGATCTTGCAATCTCAACAGGAGCAAATCCAGTTTCAAACTTTATTACATTTAATAAATGTGATAATGGTTCTACTTGTACTGCTGCTTACATAGATAATTACGAAATTTACGAAGTAAATAACGACGGCCTTTATACACTAACAGCTAACACCGGAACTTTATCTCCAGAATTATCAAGCGATGTAACGGAGTACGAATTAATTGTTGAGCCTGGCACTGCATCAGTTACTTTCTCAGGAACTTTCCATGAAACAGCTTCTGTTGAAGGGTTAGACGAAGAAGTTACATTAACAGATGGAGAAGCTACAGCAACCATTACGGTTCATGCTGAAAGCGGAAATGATATTGTTTATACTATCTCTATCACATCCATATCAAGTGATGCCACTTTATCAAATATTGAAATTACTGAAGGAACAGTATTAGACCCGGCATTTGATTCAGCAACTACTGATTATGTAGCAATAGTTCCTGAAGGCGTAACTTCCGTTACTATCACTCCAACAAAAGGATATGATGCCGCCACAATGGTAATGACCATCAATGAAGTCACTTCTGAGGATGGAGTCGTTGATGTAACATCCGGAATGGCAACAGCTATAATAACTGTGACTGCTGAAAATGGAGAAGATGAAATGGCTTACATCATTGATTTCTATGTGGAAGACAATAGCTGCTATACACCTTATTATAATGATGGCAGAACCAACTATGTGCCAGATCCAAATATGGACGACATATCTGCTTATACCAGTAGCTGGGGTAATGTTGGCGTTGCATATGGAGATGAAGCCTACTGTGGTATTCGTGCAGGTAAAGTTTCTGGTCAGGAAATTTGTTGGCCAAATGGTGGTTCAATAACTACTCCTGATATTGCGTGGAAAGCTAGTACAGCTTACAGAGTACGTGCAATGGTTAAAACGGTTGATGGTTCATTCACTGTAGGAATGTCAAATGTATTTGGAGACGGTAAACATCTGCACATCACACTTGACACTAGTAATGAATGGGAACAAATTGACAGCGTATTTACAACCAGCGAAACTGCTATTACAGGACTAAGCTATTTTAACAATTGCGAAGGTGCAACTGGTTTAACTGGTTACATAGACAATTGGGAAATTTTTGAAGAAACCAGCACTGGTATTTCAAAAACAGATAAGTCATCTGTTAAAGTATTCCCAACCGTAACATCTTCAGTTTTCAATGTTGAGTTTAGCGAAAACCCAGGTATGATTAAAGTTTACAGCTTATCTGGTCAATTAATAAAAACAGTTAAAGCAACTTCTTCAACCGAAACAATTCAATTAACAACTAACGGAATCTATTTAGTTGAAGTTGAAAGCAACGGTGTAACAACCATATTAAAAGTTATTAAAAAATAAACTGTAAACCTCTAATTTTAAAGGGCTATCTAAATTAGATAGCCCTTTTTTATTGCTTCTAACCCTTGAAACAAGATTCTCTTATAATAATATTGGCGAATATGTATTAGTCTTTTTAAATTTTATTAATTCCATTCTACAAACGTTCACATAGTTTTACGCTCCTATATTACCTGTTATTAAATCAATTCGAATTACATTATTTACATTATTCATATTTATGAGAACGTTTACAAAAACCATTAAATTACTCCTTATCTTAATAGGAGTCTATTCTTCCAATTCAATTACGGCACAATCCGATATCACACTTAATCATTCCTATACTTTTGAGGATGGAACAGCCAAGGATATTGTAAGTGGAGCAGATGGCACATTGCATGGAGGAACAATAGCAAATGGAATATACACAGCCTCAACTGAAGGTGAATATATTTCTCTTCCGGCTTCGGAAATTGGCATCAATAATTACTCTGCTATAACAATAGAAACAGTAGTAACTGCTGGTGATGGAACTAACCCGGGTAATACCATGACCTATTACTTCGGAAACACCAATGCTTCAGGCTACGGAACTTTCAACTACTTCACAGCCATTGCCCGGGCTGATAATAAAAGTCGCGCAGCTATTTCATGCTCCGACTCGTCTCCATGGGATTACGAAACTGGTGCTGATGGGGTTGAGTTAGACGATGGTCAAACGCATTATATCGTTAGCACCTTAACAAATGACGCTATTACTTTATATATAGATGGCCAGCTATCACAAACCACACCTTTATCTGCCACTAACAACATTGAGTCGTTAAGTAACAATTTTGCTTATTTGTGTAAAAGTGGTTACAGCAACGACCCTACCTGGTTAGGTTCAATTCATGAATTCAATATTTATAGCGGAGAATTTTCTGCTGACTCGGTAGCTTACAATTACAGCAGTGCTAACTTAACCGACATTACGCTTAGTGCAGGTGCTCTTTCTCCTGCATTCGATCCGGATGTTACTGATTATACAGTTACATTGCCAGAAGGAACTTCATTTGTTACACTTGAAGCTCAAAAAGAAATTAACGCAGCAAAGGTAAACGGTGAGGGTATCATTAACACATCGCTTGGTAGTGCTACTGCCACTCTTGAAGTAACAGCTATTGACGGATCAACCATTAAAACTTACACCGTTAACTTTGTAGTTGAGGGTAATTATGCCATGTATTTACCTGGTGGTACAGACGGTACTGTTAGTAACATAGAAATACCTGCCTTAAACTTAAACTCATTACCTATTACCATCGAAATGTGGTATAACCCAGCTGCTGGCGAAGATGGTCTAAAAAGAACCACACTGATGTACAGTAGAGAATCAGGTGGATCTCCTGACATAGGACTTCAGTATGAACGTTGGGGTGGAAATGAAGCCAAAATAAAGGCTATTTGGCAAGGCAATTCAACTTTACCTGATGTTGAGCCAACTCCTGAGAAATGGAACCATGTTGCCATGGTCGTAACCGAAACTTCAAAAACCTTTTACTTGAATGGGGTACCAACTGAAGAAACAGGTAGCTTCACTCCTTTTCCTTTTAGTCAAGTTATGCTAATTGGGTATGATGATATCAGTTTTACTTCAACCGATAAATCCAGAACCTTAAAAGGGATGGTGGATGAGATTCGTGTTTGGACAGTTGAAAGATCAGCTGAAGAAATTGCCAATAGTAAATACATTAAACTGAATGGCGATGAAACAGGCCTGGCAGGTTATTGGAATTTCGACGATCAGGCTGAAACAGCAACCGACTTAACATCCGATGCTAATCATGGAGTTATTAACGGAGGTAGCTACGTTTCTTCTTTTGTTATGCAGGATACCGATCAGGATGGTATAGCTGATTTTGATGATAACTGCCCAATGGTAGCAAATCCCGACCAGGCTGATATGGATGGAGACGGTATTGGTGATGTTTGCGACGACGATCGTGATGGCGACGGAATACCCAACGATATTGATAATTGCCCAGACGTTCCTAACCCTGATCAGGAAGATTTAGATGAAGATGGTATTGGGGATGTATGTGATCCTGAATTACCTTCTGATTTAAATTTTGCAATGAAATTACCTGGTGGATCTGACGGCAGCCAAAGTAATATTAATATCTCAGGATTAAACCTTAGCTCCCTTCCTTTTACTATTGAGATGTGGATTAAACCGGAAGGTGACCAAGCATATAATGCAGGTTTATTATACAATCGTCCAGGAAACATTGGAATTGAATATGCTTCCAGCTGGCAAGGGCTAAACTTAATTCGATATATGCACTCTGGTGGCGGAGGTGAACAATACGGCAGTAACTCATTAACCGGAACCGTTACTCCTGATGTTTGGCATCATTTAGCCGTGGTTATGACTGGTAGTTCTCGTACCGTATACCTTGATGGTAGACCAAGCGAAGAATTGGCCAATTTTACGGCCGTTGATTATTCAAACGGAGACCTTTACATCGGTTGGGACAGTGACGCAGCAGAAAGGGCATTCAAAGGCATTATTGAAGATATCAAAATATGGAGTAGTGCCCGTACTGCTCAGGAAATAGAGGATAACAAATTTACCATTTACAATGGCGATGAAGATGGTTTAATTGCCTATTACAACTTCGATGACCGAGACCTTACACAGGCAACTGACCTAAGCAGTAATGCCAATCATGGTACAATTAGTGGAGGTATGTATGTACTGTCCAATATCCACACCTCAATGGAATACGTACAATCAACTACATCACAGCCATCGGGCTATGTTAACACTGGCGAAAGCGTGGTAATGTGTATTGAAGTGGAAACCGTGCATATGCAAGATGCTATTTCAATCACTCAATTTGATTTATCAGCTACCGGAACAACCAATTTGTCAGACATTAAAAATGTGATGATATATGCTGCCGGAACAGATTCATTGTTCTCAACCAACAATCTAATTGCTGAAACAGGAACTGCATTGTCATCAGAAGACTTTACGATAGATTGTGATTACACTTTAGAGGGTGGTAAAAACTATTTCTTTGTGATGTATGATGTGAGCAGAGAAGCTGCTAACGGCAACTATTTAGACATTGTTTGTAATCAGGTTACTGTTAATGGAGTTATTGAAACACCTAATATCACCTCACCGGAAGGTCAGCTTGAATTAAATTCTGATATTTTCATCCACAACATCAAATTTCCTTATGATATTGTTAGTAATAACGCATTTACTACAGCTACAGGATCTAACTTTGTAAGTTTCCAACAAAACGCTTTAGCTACATACAACGGATATCAATACATCACTTATTGGAGCAGCGATAGTTATGTATGTTTAGCTCGTAAAAAATTACCAAAAGGCGAATGGGAAGAAATAAAATTTGATTATAAATCAAACTATGATGTTTCTGATAACCACTACAACATTTCTTTTGGTTTGTCTCCAAAAGATGGTACAATACACCTTGCATATGATCACCACAACGACGATCTAAACTACAGCCGATCAACAGTTGATTTACTTAACGATCCGGATAATGCTGAATGGAGTAAAACTTCATTTACTTCAAATAGAAATTACCTGATTAGCGGTCAAAGCATCTTGTTCTCGAGCAATGTAAATGACCAATGGTACGGAGGGGTTACTTATCCTCGTTTTATTACTAAGCCTAATGGTGATATGCTTTTCGAATTCCGATCGGCATACAGTGGTAATGGTGACTCTTATTTATTTGAATACAGCGAAGGTGAATGGACCTTTATAGGTGAGTACCTTCACGGAAGAGACGAAAAATTCCCGGGAGGATCTGCTCCTGCAGGTTACATCGATAACTGTGGATACATTAATGGTTTACATTATACTCCGGGTGGTACTCGCTTACACGTATCGCTGGTATGGCGTGATGAATTTGACGCTAATAGCAACCATGATATTGGCTATGCTTATAGTGATGATGATGGACGTACATGGTACAATGATGCCGGTACACTCATTGCAACTACCGGAACCGATCAAAGGCTAAATATTACCTCTGAAGGATTTATTATTAAATCTCTAAGCACCAACCTTGGATTAATTAACCAGGAAGGACAGGCTGTAGATAGTAATGGTGATATTCACATTTTAAACTCATGGATACTTGATGGTGATAGTCAAAGTTCTTGGGGAAGCCGAAGAGCAAATGCCTACCTGCGTCACATCTATAAAGATGATAATGGTGTATGGCAGGCCGATGTTATTGGAATGTCTAACACTGATCGTAGTGACATTGCGGTTGACAAATTCAACAATCTTTATGTAATAGCTCCAGGTTATCGTGTATTCTTTGCTTCAGCAGCTGAAAAATGGAAAACATGGACTGAATTCGACTTCTCTGAAGCCTCTACAGCTACAGCTGAAGGCTTAATCGATAGAGAACTTCTATTGCAAGAAAACGTACTTTCATTTTGTTTTGCTCATAGCGATATGGATGGAAAAATTATTGTTCCTTATTACTTACTGGAGAATACAGATGGTAATGGCAACGGTGTAAACGTTTCCGTATTTGATGATATTCAGTTTGAAACACTAAATAATCAGCAATTGAATAACATCAATATCACTAATAATGACATTGCCACAGGAAGCGAAGAAGTAGGAATCATCTTCGAAGGTGATTTGGAGACTAAATACACAGAACCTTATACGCTTTATTTAACCACTACAGGTAGTGTTAATGTTTATATCAATGATGAATTGGCGATAGAAACAGGTTCGTTAACAACTGAAACTGAATTTCAGACTACACTTGATTTGGTTCCTTATCATACATACCGTTTACGAATTGAAGCAACCTATTCAACCGGGAATGTATCTACAAAGCTGGAATGGCAAAGCGATAGTCAGGCAAGAGAAATTGTACCTATCGCATCTTTATATGGTGAATTAAAGGATTATTCTACCAATATTAACGATGCAATTAAAACCATTAAGGTAGAAACCATTCCTAATCCGTTCCATTCATCTTTCACGGTTAAAGCAGATGGTATTAACCAATATCAACTGTTCAATGCTGCAGGATCATTAATGGAGAGTGGAGAATTTGAAAATGTGGGAACATTAGGTAGTAGCCTGACTTCAGGTATCTATTTCCTAAAAATAATGAACGATAAAACCGAAACAACGGTTAAAGTTGTGAAGAAGTAACTTCACCATTTTATTATTATAAAAACACCCGGTGACCGCAGTGGTCATCGGGTATTTTTTTACTTTTCTACAGCCCATTATGGGATTAATTTACATTCATGTGGATCAGTCACAGATTCACCAAAAGAAATTTTATTCTATAATTCAAGTTTGAGTTTTAAAAATGGATACAGAATGCTGTAATAAACTTTCAACAAATATTGTTATCTCGTCACTCCGACCTCAGCAACGCAGCTTGGGACCCACTAGCAAAAGTGGAGGACAGAAAAATTTTAGATACATTCTGTAAATTTTTAAATTTTTCCCGAAGCGTTGCTCTAGTGGGTAAGTGAGTGCTGTTGTCGGCGGCTTTTTTGTCAACTTTTTGAGCTGGAGGCAATTGTAGTGAAACGAAAATCGTGAATACCTTTTAATTATAAATATATATGAACAAAAAGTTGAAGCCATATCGGCTTGAACGAAGAATTCTATTATTCCTTTTTTAGAAAAACCTGCCTGTCGTCAGCCAAGGGAATCAAAAGTCTTTCGGATTGAGGCGATTGCTGCGCAACGATGACGAACTTATTGGCTTCAGGTACAACTTTTCGTTCCTCGAAGCCACCATTCCGCCATGTTCGCAACTATCGCTGACAATCCGAAGTTCGAAACTTTGTTTCGAGTGGGGTGATTCTGGTTCTTAAAATTATTCGAATATAAATAGGGTTAACATTAACTTTCAGATTCTCCACAACCTTTTAAAGTGATCCCCATTACGGTTCTATGCGTTTATATAAGATTATTGTACCAAAAATTAAGTGTCTGTAAAATTATAGACACATCTCAAATGCAAAAACAACGCATTATTGGGTTATAAAACCATTTTCTAAAGCCTTGTAGTTACATATTAGAAAAATTCATAAATAAACTCAAATATCAGGCTAACAAAACTGACATATTATAGATCAATAAAAAATGATTTTATTGCAACGAAAACTTACGAATTTGCATTTATAAAAGTAAGAAGTCTATAATATAAGATTTGGTATAAATTGGAACAAGACATAATAAATAAGTTAAGAAAAAAGGACCACAAGGTTCAAGAGTACTTTTATAAGACATATGCAAAATCAATGTTCTATACAATATATCGTTATTTAAATAATGAAGAAGATGCAGCTGAAGTTCTAAATGATGGTTTTTATAAAGTATTTAGTCAGTTGGATAAATTCAAGAAGGGGGGTATAACTGAATTATTATCATGGACAAAAAGAATAATGATCAATGAAAGCTTGCAACTACTAAGAAGAAGAAAAGAGCTTAAATTGGTTGAGCTAAATGGAAATGAAATTAAGAATACAACTATCGATTGTAACATAGATTTGGAAACAAAGGAATTATTCAACCTAATCACAAAGCTACCATCAAAATATCGTATCGTATTTAATTTATATGTGGTAGAAGGCTATAACCACAAAGATATATCAGAAATGATGAATATCTCTGAAAGCACTTCAAGATCCTACGTACTAAGGGCAAGATTAAAACTTCAAGAAATCATTAAATACACTTACAATCATGAACTTAAATAAAAACGATATTGAGATTAGGAAGAAATTAGCTAATATGGATAATTTTCCTGAGGACATTACTTGGGATGTTAATAATGGATGGGAAGATTACCAAAAGAAATATTCAAATAGAAGACATACTTTTAGACTTAACAGCTTATCGATTGCTGCAGCAGTTATTATTGCAATTGTATCTATCGGAATTGCAATTTCAATTATATCTAAGCAAAACAATATTTACATCAATACAACGGACCATAAAAAAGATATTCTCTTAAGTGATGGGAGCATAATATGGTTGAATATTAACTCTGAAATTAAAATTGCTGGGAAAAAGATTAAACTAAATGGTGAAGCTTATTTTGAATTAAAAGGTGATAATCAATACAAAATACAAACACCTCAAGGCGACTTATTCGCTGAACATTCATACTTCAATATAAAAGCAAGAAAAATATCAAAAAAAGCTATTTTAACTGTTTCAATGGGGACTGTTGATATCTTATGGAAATCTGATATTAGTTTAAAAACAACTGTTCCTAATGGATTTGAAGCTTGCATCTTACCTGAAATAGCTATTATACAAAGACCGCTAGAAGACCGAAATTACCTTGCTTGGAAAACTGAAGAATTACATTTTGAAAACACTCCTTTCTACTATGTGGTCGATAAATTAGAGGATTTAAATAAAATCAAAATCAATCTATCAACAAACGAACTAAGATATTGCAGGGTAAATGAAAACTTTCATACACTTTCACCAAATGAAATATTAACCGAATTATCAAAGTCTTTAAATTTCAAATTAAATATTAACGATCATCAGGTATACATCGAAGGTGATGGATGCTCCTAAATAAAATTATAGAAAAAATAGTATCGATACATTTTATAAAGTCAATTTTAACTTTAAAAAATTAACACAATGAAAAAAATAATAATTTTAATAGTCTTTATAACAGGCTCTATATTGTCACATGCTCAAAATCCAATGGACGAGCGACTTTACGACGAAGTTAAATTAAAAATTGGTGATGATGCAACAGAAATAAGCGCTTGCAGTGGATCAAAAACCGAGAATCAATCTCATACAGGTTCTTGTTCGGTGACTTTGAATAAAGATGTCTTATATCGTTTTACCTGTGGAAACTCTAAAAAATCCTCAGGGATTCTTAAAGAAAAACTAACATTTAAAGAGAATAATCAATTAATAAAAGTTGTAAAAGTTAAGGTTGGTGAAATTCTTAGTTTTGAGTTTCTGTGCACCAAAACGGGAAATTATTCTTTACAATCTTATTACGATGATTTAGGTTACTGTTATAATGTTACAATTATTTCTAAGGTAAATCAATAAGCATTTTATATTTCCAGAAAGAATCGATCTTGGGATAAAAAAAAGAAAACTGCAATTAACCTACAATGGGGCAGTTAATATTTAAGCAAATATTTAAAAGGGTAGAATAAACACTACCCTTTTTAATGGTATTTTACATAGTTACCACAAAAGGCAAAACTTTGGTTGATTGCTTATTCTTTATCTGCAGATGATACATTCCCTTAATCAGGTCCAAATCAGCAAGTGTAATTACTCCATTATTTGCAGGAAAATCACTTTTTTTATAAACCTCTTTTCCTCCCATATCAACAATCAATAAATTACATGCAAGCATTTCAGAAAAGGGTGTATTAATGGTTAAAACACCTGAACGATATGGATTTGGATACAAATTCCATCCTTCACTATAGTTTTCACTAACAATAGTGGTTGCTATTTCAGTATTTATCTTAACCTCTGTAATACTATTCCACTCATTAGAACTATTCCCCATTCCTATTATTCTTACAAATCGGGCGCTTTGATCAACAAAATCATAGTTTTCCAAATCCAAAGTTGTACCACTTGATGAACCACTATAAACAGAGTTAAAATTCTCACCATCCATTGATAACTCAATAGAAAAATGTCCTTGTCGTTCATTCCCCTTGAAAAAAGCCATATCAACAGATGTTACTGTCTTTTCTTTTCCCATATCAAACAACAACCACTCACCTTCACCAAATGTCGACCATCGGGTATTTAAATTGCCATCCATGGCTCTTTCCGGGTAATTATCTGAACCTGGTTCGTAACTACTGGCTGTAATTGTATAAGTTCCGGAATAAGAAAAGCCGATGTATTCACCGGCTTCTACTTTACTTCCTGAAATCCCTTTGATATTTTCTATTGATAAATAATGATCACCAAGGGATAGACTATTTACAGTTAATGTAACTACTTTTTTTTTTGAGCATCAAGGTTAGCAGCTAATACTGCCACCTTATCAACTGAATAATTAGATGCTATTTCTGCAGAAGATTCATCTAAATCTTCGTTAAAATACACCATTAGCGTGTTTTCATCAACTACTTTTACTGAGTCCATATATACCATTGGCGTTTCAGGTAGTTCGCCTTCAGCCAAATGTACCATTTGTGAAGCAGCTAATAAGAAAGCTCCAACTCCAAAGTTAGCTGTTGAATTCTCATCCACTATCTGGCCTGGGATCGCTTTTTCTCCAATTGGTTGAACATAGCCTACACGACCATCAGCTTGTAATGCTGTGTTATGAAGATAAGACCACGATTTTTTAACCGTTGGCAAATAAGTATCAGCGTCCAATAAACCATTATTGATACCCCATGCAAAACCAAATGTAAAGAAGGCTGTTCCGCTGGTTTCTGGTCCAGGAGCATGTTCTGGATCCAACATACTACGCGTCCAGTAACCTTCTTCTTGCTGACAATCTTTTAAGCTAACTGCCATTTTTTGGTAGATAGAGTTAAATTCTTGGCGATGCTCATAATCTGCTGGCATATCTTCAATAATCTTTGCTAAACCGGCAAACACCCATCCATCACCACGCGCCCAAAAATCTTTTAATCCATTTACAGATGTATGATCCGGATATACATATTTAGCATCTCTAAAGAATAAACCTGTTTCTTCATCATACATGATGCTTTGTGCATACTTAAAATACTCGTATAATTTAGTCAGGTATAAATCATTACCGGTAACATTGTATAATTTAGTCATTACCGGCATAACCATGTATAATCCATCGGCCCACCACCAATAATCAATATTTTCGGTACTCATTTCATACTCCATTACCTCACGGGCACGGGCAATCATATTTTCATCTTTGTCTTCAGAAAAATTGTACAAATCAATGTAAGTCTGAAAACAAATTTGCCAGTCACCAAACAATACATAATCGTTTGACTCTCCGTAAGAGTATTTCCAGTTTTCTTTATTATCCGACTTAGCACCTTTCCACTCATTATGCTCAGCCCAGTCAATCGAATATTGTTTATAACGGTTGATTCCGGTTAGCTCATATGCTGCCATGTTACCAGTATGGTATGCAGCATGATCCCAAAATGATCTTACATTGGTTGAATTATTCTTTTGCCAATAGTCGTTGGCTTTCTTCATGTCGCCAATAATTTCACTCTTTGTAGGTAAATCCTGCGATACCAGGCTACATGATGATAAAACTATGGAAACAAAAAACATTAATCTTTTCATATAACTTTTTTCTAAATTTCGCTATTAAACACAGATAGATCCCATTGCTTATGCCATTCTATTGCCGGTTGATCATCTTCAAAAGTAATTGGCAACCACACATAACGTCCATCAATTGGATTTCGTGGTCTCCATCTATCGCCCATAAAGATAAAAGCATTTTCTTTACCAGCCACAGGAAGAACAAATGTACTTTGCGAATGGAAAGTTAGATTGGCATCTTTTCCTTTACACGGATTTCCTTTATACTCCCAAGGTCCCCAGATTGAATCAGCGACCAAAATACGGGCTTCATTAGGATCCCATCCTGTGCACCCCGATGCAATCATATAATATTTACCTTTATATTTAAATAGGGCAGGCGCCTCGTTATGTCCCCCGGGAGCAACACGAGTCCATTTACCGGTAAAATCTTTATAATCGGGGGTTAATTCTGCAATATGCAAGGTAAGATTTTCTTCAGCTGAATGAATATGATAGGCTGTTCCATCATCATCAACAAACAAAGTCATATCACGCGACATTTGACCACTATCAAGATCACGAGCGACAAACAATCCTTTGTTAACCTCTTTTCTCCATTCCTGAGTCCACCAATCATGTTTGGTTTCTCCTGAACAGTTTTTCATTTCGGTAGTTGCTTCTATAGGCCAAACATTGGCATTAACACGTGAACTTTTAACAAAAGTATAGGGGCCGGTTACCTTATCACTAACAGCAAGTCCTGTGCGTGCTGCAGCATAACCTTGCCCTTTCAGCTCTAAATGAAACCACATAACAAACTGTTTGGTTGTTTCATTATAAATAACCTTTGGGCGCTCCATCACACATCCATGTGTTATTTCTGATTCCGGATCATCAACCGAAGCCAAAGCAATTCCTTCGTTTTTCCAGTTATATAGGTCATCTGAAGAATAACAACGTAAACCTAACAGGCTGGTATTTCCTCCTCTTCCTGATGTTTTATGTTCTCCAAACCAATAATAGGTTCCTTCGTGATACAGAACGCCTCCACCATGAGCGTTAATATGAACACTATCAGCATCGTACCACAACTCCCCAGGCACGAAACTTTCATTCATTGCTGTTTTTTCTGATTTGGCATTACCAGAACAAGCTCCTAAAACAATAGAGAAGCTCATAAAAAAACCGGCAATTACCTTAAACTTTAAACTCATCTCAATAATTTTATATCAACCAATTAATTGGTTCAAACAATATTTTCTGAAATATAAAAGTATTGAAATAGCATTCTAATTAATGTAAGAAAACTACAGATAAAATAGCACAGAATCGAGAATAATTGCACACATCTGGCAATCCTTTGTTCAATTCTGCACTCTCTTAATCAGGACTATTTTTCGATTAAGCCTGATCAATTTTTCCATCCTTGGCTATATACTCCTTAGGCGTACATTTATAAAACTCTTTAAAGCATCTGGTAAAATACGACGGACTTGAAAAGCCAACCATGTAAATAATTTCTGATATAGATCTCTTCTTCTGTAATAATAGTGAAGCAGCCGTTTTTAATCGCTGATTTCGTATAAATTCTTTTACCGTTTGACCAGTTAAAGCTTTTATTTTACGATACGCCTGATTGGCACTTAAACCAATTACTTCGCTAAACTTCACTACATCAAAGGTTGGATCATCCAAATATTTGTTTACAGCATCCACCGCATCTTTTAGTAATTTCTCATCCAGAGATGTAAGTTCTATTTTTTCTGGTTCTAGAATTTTTTCCTTACGCATCTGGTCATGTATTTTCTTACGACCATTCAACACGTTATGAACCTTCAACTGAAGTGCATTTATGTTAAAAGGCTTATAGATGTAATCAATAGCACCCAATTCAAGGCCTTTAATCTCGTCATCCATCATGGTTTTGGCCGTTAGGAATATAACAGGAATATGCGACGTGGATACATCTTTCCTAATTTTTCGGCACATCTCAAATCCATCCATACCCGGCATCATAACGTCAGTAACAATAATATCAGGATTTAATGCTTTGGCTTGTTCAAAGCCTTCGTTTCCGTTAAACACTCCCACCACATTAAATTCGTGCGACAAACCGGATACAATAAAATCATTCAGATCTGAATCATCTTCTACTATTAATACGTCAAATACTTTTCCACTCTCATGTGGCATTACCACTTGCGAAGATTCCTCTTCAACATTAGCATTGTTATCTTCTATATTTTCCGAGACTAATTCAGATGTAGGAGCATTTTCATCTACTTCATTATTTCTTGTTGGAATAACCACCCTAAAACAGCTACCCTGCCCGTAATCGCTATCAACTTGTATGGTACCGCCATGTTGCTCAACAAATGTTTTAGAAAGATACAAACCAATTCCTCCGGTACTATGCGTGCGTTTTTCATGCGTTTGAAAGAATCGTTCAAAAATCCTCTTTTTATTGTCTAAACCAATACCAATCCCATCATCCTCTACTTCTATGGCTAAAACTTCTTTTTCGTCAGATTCTTCAATTGCAGCACGTATGGTAATCATTCCATTATCATCAGAATACTTAAATGCATTAGAAACAAGATTAAACATTATTTTTTCAAGCTTATCGCCATCAACATATGCCATTATCTTTTCCTGAGCCATTTCAAGGTTAAAATCAATATCGCGAGAATCAGCTACTCCTTTAAATGATTCGAATAATTCTTTCATTAATTGAGTAACACTATACGACTGAAGCTGCAGTGCCATTTTACCCCTGTCAACCTTTCTGAAATCCATCAACTGGTTGATTAATCTTAAGAGTCTATTCGTATTTTTCAATATCAGATCAGCCTGTTTCACCATGTACGGCGATTCTTTTCCAAGTTTCTTTAATTCTTCTGCAGGCCCTTGAATAAGAGTTAGCGGAG
Source organism: Carboxylicivirga linearis (assembly GCF_018271995.1). Classification (GTDB taxonomy): domain Bacteria; phylum Bacteroidota; class Bacteroidia; order Bacteroidales; family Marinilabiliaceae; genus Carboxylicivirga; species Carboxylicivirga linearis. Next base: position 112,433 of record NZ_JAGUCO010000015.1, on the reverse strand, counting down.
TTCTGAACTCATGTGTTATATCGGTAAAAAATTGAGTTTTCAGCTCATTAAGATGCTGTTCTTTTTCGTTCTGCATCAATTCAAGCTTTATTCTACTCTTTTCTCTTACCTGTATTAATGAGTATTCTTTAAAGAAATACAAAGTAGAAATAATACCAACTGCATAAGCAATAAGAGCCCAAATAGTCTTCCACCAAGGTGGACTTACTGTAAATTGTATGGATGCAGAGTTTTCGCTCCATCTGCCATCGCTATTGGCAGCCTTTACATGAAACACATAGTCTCCGGGAGGAATATTTGTATATGTCGCTGAATTTCTGACTCCAACTTCATTCCATATATTATCGTATCCTTCAAGGAAATAGGCATACTCATTTCTATTTGGATCTTTATAATCCATCGCTGAAAACATGAATGTAATAACCTGATCTTTAAACGAAAAATTCAGTTTATCAACAAAAGGAATAGAATTGGTTATGGTATCACCTATTATCTTATCTCTCTTCTCATTTTCAACTACACTTTTATTTAAAACTATACAATCAGTAATACAAACTTTAGGTGCTAATGTATTTTTAAATAAACTATCGGGATAGAAATAGATAAATCCTTTGTCCTCCCCTAGAAATATCTTACCATCAGTTGTTTTTAAAGCGGCATTCGTTTCTACCGAAAGAGTCAGATACTCTTTGGTTACATAACTTTTTATTACTCGTTCTTTCTGAGGATTAAATTTCACAATCCCTCGGTAAGGCTTAATCCATAAAGTACCGCTTTCATCTTCAAGTATATTGGTAATAATTCCATTTCCCACATCTTCAACGTGCGGATAACTTTCAAAAACTATCTTTTCTGTACCATCAGGCAACCTTTCAACATACTTTCTGTTTATGCCAGAGTTAGTTCCTATCCATAAATTACCACTTGTATCTTCATAAATAACATTGATTACATTGTCATTAATACTTTTATCATCTTTAAAAGAATGATAAAACTTCTTGATCTCCATTGTTTCAGGATTCAGACAATTTAATCCGTTTTGAGTACCTACCCATACTAAACCATCGTGATCTTCATAAATAGTGCGGGTGTTATTATCCGATAGATGATTGTCATCACTTCCACCTGTAATTATTCTGGTTTTTACATCCCCTTTTGTGTATGTTAATTTGGCAATGCCTCTTTGTTGGGTTCCCACCCAAACAACATTATCATATTTATCTGAGCTTTTAATAACATTAATTTTATTACCAGGTAAAGCTGCTGATGTATTGGTATTAAAATACTCAAACTTCGGATTTCTCTTCTCTATTGCACTATATCCAGGGTAAAAAAGCAAACCGGCATCATCTGTTCCCACCCATAAGCCATGCTTATTGCATTCTAACGAAATAATAGAACTGGCTGCATAAGAATATCTATTATGAGTATATGCAAAATCATGCAAATCTTTTACCTCAGTATAAGAATCTTCATCCTGTTGGTATAATTTTAGTTCGAAGGAAGTGCCAACCCATATAAAACTATCCTGTTGGGTAAAAGAGCGAACATTTCTAAAGCTAAACTTACCATCAGCTTCTCCATGGATCTTATAACGTTTAATTCCATTGTTAACAATAGATGTTCTGTCAAGTTTTGCTGCACCAACCCATAATATGCCAGTACGATCAACAAAAAGAGAAGAAATATTATTGCCTGACAGACTATTTATATCGTTGGCGTTACTCTTATAACTGTATACAATGGCTTCAGACGGATCTTTAGATTGTTCCCTGCCTTCTAACAGCATTACTCCCTTATCCCAGGTTCCACACCAAACGTTCTCAAACTCATCAATAAATATTCGATATATAACATTTGAAGTCAGGCTACCATTTTCTGCTGAAGTATTAAAATGCGAAATATGCAAACTATCCACTTCCGGAAATACCTCAATACGGTTCAATCCTCCTCCCCAGGTACCAACCCATAGTTTTCCATCAGCACTTTCTTTTATCTGAGTTACTGTATTATTACTAATAGAATTAGGGTCATTCTCATTATGATAGTAAAAGCGATTATTTTGATTAACCTTATCAAACTGAATTAAACCATTGTAAGTAGCCAACCAAAATATCCCTCGAGAGTCATAACATATATCGGTTACTGTGTAACCGTTAAAATAATTTTTTTTCTCCCCTGTCTTAGGATTAAGTATATGCAATCCTCCATTGCTGGTTCCAACCCATATCAAACCCTCACCATCTTCAAGTAATGATATTATCCTGTTTTGAAAAGGAAATGAGCGCATTTGATTGGTTCGAAGATTAAGACAATTCAATCCGGATGTAGTACCAATCCAAATATTATCGTTGCTACCTTCAAGCAAAGAAACCACCTCTCGATTACTTAATGTTGTTGAATCACGAAAATCAGGAATATATTCTTTAACCTCGTATCCGTCATACCTATTCAGCCCATTCCAGGTACCTATCCATATATATCCATTCTTATCTTGAATGATTGCATTTGCTCTGCTTGATGAAAAGCCATCTTGTAAAGACAGCTTATCGAATTCCAGAATTCGCTGAGCCTTAAGGCTAATACTTAATAGTGAAAGAATTAATGCTAAGTGATAACGATACATACCTAATGAAGTTTGCCTTTAATCTAAAATTTTCAAGTTGCCATATGGGAGGTTCAAGCTCCGAAGATATAGATTCGTAACTTGTAATAAAAACAAATTCCAAAAAATTGAACGTTTCAATAACAAATTCGAAACTAAAATTCATTCGATTGCACAAAACTAATAGATGAAAACTCAAAAATCTGGCAGAACTTCATTTATACCCTATGAACTTTCATCACTCTATAACCATAAATGGCTATCACCATAAAACTAATCAGAGGCAAAATAAACGAAGCATTTACAGATGGCAACCATCCTACAGTTCCACAATCAATAATTAATCCTTGTAAAGGTGGCATTAAAGCACCGCCAACAATAGCCATTACCAAACCGGCAGCTCCCAATGTCGTATCTTCTTTTACGTCTTCCAGGGCAATTCCGTAAATAGTTGGAAACATTAACGACATAAAAGCAGAAGTTACGACTAAACACGCTAATCCGATCATTCCTCCAATAAATATTACTCCCGATATTGATATCATTCCGCCAACAGCAAATAAAAACAACAATCGCTGACTACTGATATACTTCATTAACATTGTACTTAAAAAACGACTGGCAATAAAGATACCCATTGCAATCATATTGTATCGTTGAGCGGTAGCCTTATCAATTCCCAGATTTTCGGCATAATGAATGATAAATGTCCAGCACATAATTTGCACTCCCACATAAAACACCTGTGCAATCACACCTTCTCGATACACCTTATTCTTTATCAAACGTTTAAACGATTGCATCGGGTGAATTTCATTCTGATGTCCGATCTTCGGCATTTTGGTTATGAGAATAACCATAAACATTAGAATTACCACCAAACCAAGCACCACATATGGATTACGAATTACCATTAAGTCATGGGTGCGTTGGATGGCTTTGGTAGCTGCATCTAAAGTAGAGAATTCAACTCCATTTTGCTCCGATTGTAATGACGATAAAATAACTTCGGATGCTACCGTCATTCCTAGTATTGAACCCAGTGGATTAAAAGACTGAGCCAAATTTAATCGTCGGGTGGCGGTTCTTTCATCTCCCAACGAAAGAATATAAGGATTAGCGGTAGTTTCTAAAAATGCCAGGCCAAAGGTTAAAATATATAACGACAACAAGAAAAAGGTGAATGCCTCGTACTGAGCAGCCGGCCAGAATAACAATGCGCCTGTTGCATATAATGCCAAACCAAGTAATATTGCCTGTTTATAACTATATTTTTGAACAAACAAAGCAGCCGGAATTGCCATGGTCGCATATCCGCCATAAAAAGCAAATTGTATTAGTGCAGCTTTTGAATTAGATATCTCCATGATGGTTCGGAATGCTGCTACCAACGGATTAGTTATATCATTAGCAAAGCCCCAAAGAGCAAATAGTGTGGTTATAATTATAAATGTAAGCAGGTATTTTCGTTCAACAACCTTAGCTTTGGATGTATTCATAAAGGGATTTTTTTATTGGATTTAAGGATACTATAGATTTTATGGGGTAGAAACTAGAATTTAGATTAAAGGTGTTACTCCTTTTTTCAGGATTATATTTCCATATTTGGCAGTTTCGCCTGTCATTACCACAGCAAAAGCCGATTTAGCTTGTTCGTAAAAAGCAAAACGATCGATTCGTATAATGGGTGCTGCATTTGGATTCGTTTTATGAATAGATTTTAAATAAGCTTCTTCCACTTTTGGATCCAATTCATCTCCTTGCACAGCTGCCATCATAATAAGTGGCGAAGGCACATAAGCATCCAACTCAAACAATGGCAGAATGGCTTCTAATAAATCTGAAATTCGAATGCCATCAGCTCTTAGTACATTTGAGTTAAATGTCTCGCCTGGGAAATGAGCATCTGCCAAAACAATTTCATCGCCGTGCCCCATTCGGGCTAAAACAGATAATAAATCAGGACTTATAATTGGGGATATTCCTTTTAGCATTGGATTAATCTTTAATTTTCAACTTTAAATATTCCATAAATAAACGATCCCACAAAGAAGAATCGTCTTTTTTCGGTAAAATTATTTCTGAATTATTTTTTATTGCATTCAAAGCTTCTTCTGCGGAAGAATACAAACCGGCTCCTTGAAAAACAAAAAGAGCAGCGCCTAAAACCGTGGTTTCTTTTTGATCGATTACATGAAGGGGGCGTTGAATGGCATCTGCTCTCAGTTGGTTCCAAAGGCCGTTTTTAGAGCCACCACCAACACAAATAATACTTTCGGCTTTAAAATCACCGGCTTTTTCTATTGCAAATAATCCTTCGCGCAATCGAAGTGCCATGCTCTCCAACAAAGCCCTGTAAATTTCCTCTCGTTTGGAACTTATAGTTAATCCCGAAATAATGCCTCCGCCTTTGCCTGTTCCGTCATCATAAAAGGCAGGAGAAATACAAAGTCCGTGCTCGCCTGTTTTGATATCGGAAGCTTCAGAAATCATGGTTTCATACAACTGATTCCCTTTTAATTCGGGATAGAAGTTGGAGGAGAACCATTCCAACACTCCCGATCCCAACCAATTCTGTCCGATGTTGAAAAAACCTTTGATGGCATCTGCCTCGGTAGTAAGGTTTTCATCCAGTTCTGATTGCGTTGCGGCAAAACTATCTGTGCGCACCATCAATACCTCCCAGGTACCTGAACTTAAAACGGGTTGGTTCAATTTGGCTCCTGAACCGAAAACGGCAAACTGAGTATCGTGTCCGGCAAAAAATACGGAAGTATTTTCGGGGATTCCGGTTGATAAACTCCCTTCAACATGAACAGCACCGGCTATGTCTCCCGGTTCCGCCATCTCGCCAAACAAATCTTTATTAATATTTAAAGAGGATAATATTTCATCCGAAAAACATCGATTCTTTAAATCCGTCATCATGGAAGTGCCCATCATAGTGGCATCATTCTGCATTGTTCCAGTTAATCGATGAATCAGCAATGATGGCATAAACAAGAATCGAAACGCTTTTTCTATTAGATCTGGTTGATTCTCTTTCAGCCAAATCATTTTATTGATGGTATTAAAAGCATATGGATAGACACCACTCAATTGGTACAAACGATTTAAGGAACAATATTTATCAATATTATCCATTATTGGCTTTGTTCGATCGCACTGCCACGAAATAACAGGATATAACAGCTCTCCCGTATTATCAACCAAAGCTCCGTCAACACCAAAAGTGGTAAACGTAACACCTGCAATCCTGCCCGAATCTATCTGATTCAAGACTTTTCGAGAACAACCACATAATTTATCCCACAACTTATCTACATCCCAAATTCTTCCACCGGGAAAATGAGGATCTCCATCGGTTTCGTTTGGCATTGATTCGGAAGCTACAATTGTACCTGAAATATTCATGGCAATCACTCGCACATTGGTAGCTCCGCAGTCAAATACAATGGCTATATCTTTTCTTTCCATACATTAATAGACTATTAGATCCTAGACATAAGACTTACTTATATCTTGCTTAATATCTGACTCATACAACTTGATTTGAAAATATCAATCAATTACATACAAATTAATAAAACTATCATAAAAGTGTATGTTACCCCGAGCCTTCAGATTAACATCAGACCCGGGGAATAACTGAGAGATAGATTATATTCCGTATAATGGTCCATAAGTATTACAAGCCCTATAGTCGGCTCCTTCCTTATCTTCGCCGAAAGAAGCCCATGCACTTGGCCTGAAAATATCATCATTGTCGACATTATGCATACAAACCGGTATTCGAAGCATTGAAGCTAGCGTTATCAAATCAGCTCCAATATGCCCGTAACTAATAGCTCCATGATTGGCACCCCAATTAGCCATCACCGAATACACATCTTTAAAAGCACCTGTTCCGTTTGTCCGAGGTACAAACCAAGTTGTAGGCCAGGTAGGATTAGTTCGCTCATCCAATATTTCATGAATATCATCCGGTAATTCAACGGTCCATCCTTCAGCAATTTGAAGTACCGGCCCCTGCCCTTTTACTAGATTAATCCGACTCATGGTAACTGGCATTTCTCCAGCAGTTTTAAAAAGAGACGAAAAACCTCCTCCTCTAAAGTATTCGCGGTCAGCTGGAGGCCAAACAGTATTCTTTAAACATGCTTGCATCTCATCTTCAGATATCTCCCAGAATGGTTTCATTACAGGATTACCTTCGATATCTCTTTGTTGGGCAGTTGCATCTAAAGTAGTTGAACCCGAATTAATCAAATGAATAATTCCGTCTTTGGTTTTTCCGGTTAGCTCTTTACCGGTAACGCGTTTTACAGCATCAGGACTCCAGTATGTGCGAACATCCGAGAATATTTGAGATGTATTGGTTAATAAATGTCCGAATAACATTACTACTCCATTCAAACTATCGTTTTCAGTAGCTAAAACAAATGCTTCGCGTATACCATTCCAATCGAACGAAGAGTTCAAAATAGCTTCTGTATAATCAGCATTGGGTTGATAATCGGTCCACTGACGTTGCCCCTGAAAACCACCGAGAATTGCGTTGCGCCCCAATCCTTCTTCACGGTAACCCATATCAATCAGTTTAGGATTACCTATCATCATATCACGACAAATTAATGTCATCTTCACCACTGTTTCCCACTCGTGCTCTTTACGCGTATGATCAACCTGCACCTCCGGTTTGTTTCTGTCGAGTCCTTCCTTACAATTTTCTTTCGTCCACTTTAGCGCTTTCTCAAACTCATCTTTATCATAGATTCCTTCATCAATCCGACGAAGAATTTCGGTACTATCAACAAACTCAGTTCTGATTCCGAGATAATCCTGAAAGAAGTCTGAGTTAACCATCGATCCTGCTATACCCATCGAACTGTAACCAATAGATAAATACGACTTACCGCTCATTTGTGCCACAGCCAAAGCAGCTTTTATAAAACGTAGTATCTTTTCTTGAACATCATCCGGAATGGTTGTGTCACCAGCATCCTGCACATCACGCCCATAGATACCGAAAGCCGGTAATCCTTTTTGAGTATAACCAGCCAAAGCTGCAGCCAGATATACAGCACCCGGACGCTCAGTTCCGTTAAATCCCCAAACAGCTTTAGGAATTAACGGATCTGTATCCATTACTTCTGTTCCGTAACACCAACACGGAGTTACGGTTAACGACACTCCTACTCCTTCTTTTTTAAATTTAGCCGCACACATAGCAGCCTCGGCAACACCACCAATACAAGTATCTGCAATAACACATTCTACTTTTTCTCCTCCTGGTAATCGTAAATTGGATTCTATGAAAGTTGCGGCAGCTTTTGCCAAATCCATAACCTGCTGCTCTAATGATTCTCTTACCCCTCGCTCTCTTCCATCAATAACGGGACGTATACCCACCATGGGCACTTCGCCTATTAATCTGTTTGCCATTTTTACTTGAAATTTAGTTGTAACTGATTCATTCAAAAATGATATTTAACTGGATAAAATAAAATATCCAATATTTGTATATTTGTATCTATTTGAAACAACATACAAAATGAAAGCCCCAAATCAGCTACCCTACAAAGGCGATCCTTCGGATATATTACAGCACTTTCCTAAATATAACCTGCAGATACTTTGCTGTCGTTACTGGTGGCTTGAAAGATGGGAATACAAGGAATTATCGTTTCCGTACTGGAGAATTTATTACAATAATAAAAAAGGCGCCTTCATTAAATCCGGAGATATCACCACGGAATTACTTCCAGATAAAATTTATCTGATTGCACCTAACACCTCCTATTCCACCCATTTGTTTGATCATAAAATTCCATTAAAAGGATACAATTTAAAAGGAGGAAGAATTAATTCTGAGTATTCATTTTTAAACCTGCATAAAGACTTTATTGAGCACCTATACATTCATTTTAATATAGGCACCCCTTATGACAATGTATCGGCCGGTATTTTCACTTTTGATCTAACCTATCATATAAAAGAGAAAATAAATATAATAACAAAGCATTTGAGTGTGGATAATACACAGTTTAGTTTTTACACACTGCTTACTATTCAATCTTTAATTATTGATTTACTGTCGGAGATTAAGGAGCAAAACTGGGAATTACTTACAAGTAATTATCATATATTGAAAGCACTAAATTACATCGAAAGCAATCTTAGTTCAGAACTATCAAACAGCATTCTGGCTGAAAAATGCAGGTTAGCAACTAATACGTTTACCCGATTATTTAAACAGGAGACAGGTATATCGCCGCAAACCTACGTAAGGCAAAAACGCATTAATAATGCATGTGTACAATTGCATCACTCCAATGACAGTATTGATGAAATTGCCACAAAAACGGGATTTGCCAACCGCTATCATTTCACAAGAATATTTAAACAAGTAACAGCTATGTCGCCAGCTAAATACAGAAATGAATTTAAGATTAGCTAAAACAAAGCCAATCTTAATTTTCAATATTTACCTATCTTAGCATTCCGTTTATCCCGACTCTATAGTTTTAATTTTTAGATCCTATCAATAATGAAATATCTTCTTTCCTTACCGGAAAATTTGGTTTCTGTTTTTCATGACATTACAAAACATTCAACTGAAGAATGGTTTGTAGCCTCCGATCCTGCCGGCACTAAGATTGGTTCAGGTGGCGGAACAGCACACCTTTTGGCTGAACATTTTAGAACTCAAACGCAACCAAGCATTGAGGATTATCTGGGCATCGAAAAGAAAATAATTATACATGCAGGAGGACAAAGCCGACGTTTACCCGCATATGCACCTGCAGGTAAGGTGCTATCTCCAATACCTGTTTTCAGATGGAGTCGCGGGCAGAGTCTGGATCAGACTTTATTAGATTTGCAAACTCCACTTCTGGATAAGTTGATGGAAGCTTCCAATGAAAATCAGAATACTTTAATTGCCAGTGGCGATGTGATGATTTTAGCTGATGATCTTCCGTTTGAATTGCCAAAAGCCGATGTGGTTTGTTTGGGTATTTGGGTTGATCAACATCTGGCATCGCGTCACGGGGTGTTTTTTACGCCTCGTCATAATCCACAACTATTGGATTTTATGTTGCAGAAACCGTCACATCAGGAAATTGAAGAGTTAACAGGAAGCCATTTGTTTATGATGGATATCGGCGTATGGATTTTGAGCGACCGTGCTATTGAATTACTGATGAAAAAGAGTGGCTGGACCGATAACAAATTCAGTAAAGAGATTCCTGATTTTTACGATTTATACAGTTCGTTTGGCACTTGCCTCGGCGATCATCCAAAACAAAACGACGATGAGATAAATGAATTATCAGTTGCTATTCTTCCACTTGAAAAAGGTGAATTCTACCACTTTGGAACATCCCGCGAATTGATTACCTCAACCGAAAAAATTCAGAATCGGGTTCAAGATCAGAGGAACATCTGGCATAATAAAGTAAAAGCACATCCTTCGCTGTTTGTGCAAAATGCCTTGACAGAAATTAGTTGGAACAGCAACCATAAAAATATCTGGATCGAAAACAGTCATATTCCGTCAGGCTGGTGTTTACATCACAACCATGTTCTGACCGGAATTCCAGAGAACAATTGGAATCTTGATATTCCGGCGGGCATATGTATTGATATTGTTCCTGTTGGTGATGATTTAATATGCATCCGCCCCTATGGAATTGACGATGCTTTCAGAGGTGATTTATCTGATGACTCAACCTTATGGATGGGGCAACCTTTTAACAGCTGGCTCAAGGATAGAGGTATACTTTTCGACGATGTAGATTTTGGAAATACATCTGATCTGCAGGCTGCCAACATTTTTCCGTTGATTAAACCAGAAAACTTAAATCAGGATCTAATCAACTGGTTGATTAATTCTTCCAATGACGAAACAGCAAAAGCATTATGGCTGAATTCAGAAAGAATATCTGCTGATCAGATCAGTGCCCGCGCAAATCTGGCTCGAGCTAATCAACAACGTAAACAATTCAGAAAAATAAATCTCACCTTCTTAGCCAACAACTATTCACGAAGCGTTTTTTACCAGGCTGACCTGAAGAAAACAGCTAAAGAGTTTGCTCAAAACAACTTGGAGATACCTGCTCCGATTCCTGAGACTGTATCGCCGATGATTCGCTTCCGTGATTATATGTTTCGCTCCGAGGTGAATAAAAACAAGGGACAGGACGGAACAGTAGAAGAACAAAAGGCTTTTTCATTGCTTCAGAATATTATATCTGAATCATCAGAACATAAAGTTGTTCCACAATTAAACATTTATTCCGATCAGATTATCTGGGGACGCAGTCCTGCCCGTCTGGATTTAGCTGGAGGTTGGGCTGATACACCTCCGTTCTGTATGCAGTATGGAGGAAGTGTAATGAATTTGGCAGTTGAACTTAATGAGCAGCCTCCTATTCAGGCTTATATTCGTTTATCATCCGAGAAAAAGATTACGCTTCGATCAATCGACAATGGAGTTTCAGAAGTGATTACATCATACGAAGAATTAGCCAATTATAATAAAGTAGGATCAGCCTTTTCGATACCTAAAGCAGCATTGTGTCTGGCGGGATTTCATCCCGATTTTTGCGGATTACAATTCAGCTCGCTCGAACAACAATTAAACGAATTCGGAGGCGGTTTTGAAATATCAATGCTGGCAGCCATACCGAAAGGATCGGGCTTGGGAACAAGTTCGATACTGGCTGCAACACTTTTAGGTACTTTAGCCGATTTTGCAAGTCTGAGTTGGGATCACCAAACAATCTGTCATCGAACATTAATACTAGAGCAATTATTAACAACCGGTGGCGGATGGCAGGATCAGTATGGCGGAATTCTACCGGGAGTGAAATTATTGGAATCAGAACCCGGAACACAGGAAAAGATGAATGTTCGCTGGCTGCCTGACCAGGTATTTACCGGAACCGATTATAAAGAAAACTGGTTGTTGTATTATACCGGAATCACTCGCGTTGCAAAGAATGTATTACAGGATATCGTAAGTGGAATGTTTTTAAATGAAGGGCAACGCTTGCGTACTTTGCAGGAGATTAAACAGCACGCTTATCGCACTGCCGATGCCATTCAGCGTTATGATTTTGAAGCAACCGGTAAGATGGTTCGCCACTCGTGGAAATTGAATCAGATGCTTGATTCAGGAGTAAATACTGCAGAAGTGCAAAAGATTGTTGACCAAATTGATGATTTGGCCTTAGGACATAAACTCCTGGGTGCCGGCGGCGGAGGCTTTATGGTAATTTGTGCCAAAGATCCTGAAGCTGCAGCCCGCATTAAAAATACGCTTACAAACAATCCAATTAACGACCGTGCCCGCTTTGTAAAAATGGATATCAGTCAATCTGGTTTTAGGATTTCAAGATCGTAATAAAAAAACCTCCCGCAATTAGAAATAAATTGCGGGAGGCTATCAAATTAAAGCTTGATTCTAGTACTACACAATTTTATTTTTTAATCAGTTTACCGTTTTTTGAATCACCATCAACAGTAATCTTATAGATATAAATACCACTACTTAATGCTTCGATATTAATAGATTCTTCACCTGCTACTTCTTTTGAAAAAATCAATTCACCACTAATATTATACAACATTAAACCTGCTGTATTTGAGTTTGACGAAAAGCTAACTTGTAGATTTGATTCAACCGGATTTGGATATAATATTATATCAGCACTTTCAATATTTTCTACTCCTGTTGAAACAATATCTGAATAATAATAGGTTGTTCGATCAATTCCATATGTATCATCATCATCACTCCAATACTCAGTATCCGTATGCATTATATTATTCATCGTAAAGTAAAAAGAATCATAATACATCGATTTGGGAATACCCATTACTTCAGAGAAATCATAATTTAAGTAATATGTAAATTCAGTACCTTCGGCCATTTCTTCTTCCCAATCAGTATCGCCATAGTTATAACTCTTATCGCTTAAGCAATTGCCATTATCATCAAATTCCATCACTAACTTTAGAGTATTAACCCACACTCCATTATCGGTAAACCCAATAATTAGTTGTATTAAATCACCATTGGCATTATAAGTAACTCCACCTTCAGCTTTAGTTGTTAAAGTTACATACTCATCTGAATCATCCTCTATCATTTCTGCCGTAATAGAAGTAATTTTTCCATCTGCATTTCGGGCAATATCCAATGATTCATCCACCAACCATTCTCCTTTCTCTAAATTAGCATCGTATTCGTAGTACTCATATACTTCAGATATCAGATAACCATTGACATTATGATTATATGTGATTCGATAATCATCTAACCAGGCTCCATTTTCTCTATATTTCCCAAGATAGTTAGTTAATTTACCATCTGTATCATAGGTATATTCTTCTCGGTAATAGGCCGAGGTGCTCCAACCATTTGTTTCATTATCCCACCAGAACTCCAGATAATACATCTTATTATCATCATAAGTGTAGGTGTATTTGTAATTATAGTCCTTTTCTCCATTATCTAATTCTCTATATCCGATAACTTCAGACACCTGATTATCATCATTATAATAATAATCACTTCTAGTATAAACGGTCCAGTCATCATCTTGATATTTACCATCTTCAATACTATAATCCAACTTTTGCTGAAATGCCTGGGTTGATTTTAATGAATGAACTTTTACATTAGATCCCAGACGAGCAAATGCTTTACAGTGTTGTTTTTCTTTTCTGAATATGTTTTTAAAACTCCTTTGCGTGTTACTTTGCCCAAAGGACAATGACACCACCAACAATAAGATAGATAAAGTAAATGTTTGTTTCATATTATATAAATTTAGAGTCAATAATCTACAGGCAAACAGGTGTATATAGATTGGTTAATCATCCAATTTTCAAAAGGTATTTACACCTATTTTTGACTCGGTAAATTTATTTATCAGAAATGGTTGACAATTGTAAAAATCGGTCGTTTTCGTTTTTATTGAGTTCTTTGGGAGTCACTCCGCAGTATCTTTTAATTTCTTTTATAAAATGCGACTGGTCGTAGAAACCTTTTTGGGCAGTATAAATGCCGTCAGCAATATATTTAAATGTTGTCTGACACCGAACTATATTTAATACTTCTTTAAGCTGACATCCTAACTGATTATTGAAGTATCTGTTAATTTGCCTACTGCTCCACCCCACATAATCAGAAATTTCTTCTACACTTTGAGAAATATTTTCGTAAACAAGATTAAACAGTTTTACTTTTCTGGCATCTACCTCCTTACCATTTTTTAATTTTTCTGTCAACAGATTAGATAAATCCTCAATAAACATATCAAATCCTTTATCTAAATAGGTATCTATATTCCAAAAGTCAAATGGTAAGCTTCTAGTTGTATTCAACAACGTACGAATGGATTCATCCATCAAATATTCAGCTGCCGACAGTTTTAGTCGTACACCAAAAACGATGATTGAAGAAGAAATAGTAACTGGTTTAGGTTTTGTCCATAAACCTTTAAGTTTAACACCCATTAAACCATTTGTATCAAATTCAGCTATTACTTCAAAGAAACCATCAGGTAATATGCTATATTGTATTTCTGAATCAACATTTTTATATTGCCAGAAACAATGCACAAAATCACTTAAAATCCCTTTTGGATATCTTTCCTTATAATCCCAAAACATACCCAAAAGTAACAACACCCCTGCTTTTTTAATTATCTACAAGATAAATTAACTGTGATTTTACAGCAATACCCCCTTGAATAAGACTAACGTTTAGTAAATACAGGCAAACTTTCTATCAGACAATAAATATTATAATTACTATAATGATTTTTTGTTGGTTACTTTTAATTTCTGCCCTGACTTATTGATCTTTTACTTTAAGCATTAGCTTTTTATCTGAAGCCTATGAATGTTCGGTTTGGGATTTAGAATATCGAGATCATAAACCTATAAAAATCAATCGCCCCTCGTTTTATTTAACTGAGGGGCGATAGTTATTTTACCAATGTGTTTCCCAAAAAACAAATCCTACTTATCACCAACTAATTCATATCGGACTAACTTCTTCTCTAGCCTCTCACCTGAAAACACATAAGAATAGGATTCAAATATAAGTCCTACATTCCTTGCATAATAATTATGTGTATACCTGGGATTTGGAATTTCAGTGTATCTTGGATTACAATATACAGTACCTTTAAAATTCAATACATCGCTAAAAGTCCCTGCAGGAATATCAACTATATCATTAAAAGCTTCCATTTTATAACTTGAAGTATATATAGTATCAACTTCACCTACATAATTATGATACCTCAACGTATCGTTAAAATTATTTTCAGAGAACAATTTCCTACCTTGGATATCTATTAAATACTTACATGAATCTCTATAGTATAAAGTTCTTTCTAGAGTTGACTGTTGGTTGTGTATTTTAAAATACTCATACTTATAAAAAATATCACCATTAACTAATGTATCCTTAACAATTACAACACTATCAACATAAGATTGTTTTCTCTCTTCTCCTAAAGTATTTGTGTTATATGTCTCATAGATCCAATAATTACCAACAGCCATAGGTATGTAATCAGACTTTAAATTATTTACACTATGATCATCCTTTTCGCATGAACACAAGGCTATTATTAGCAGTGTAAACATTAGAATTAATTTTCTCATCATTTTAATTTTAGGTTAAACTTAATTAATTGAAAAATGATGTAGAATTAGTTCATAGGCAGATATACTTTAACAATAATAACCTAATAATGTAAACTATATTGTATCATTTACTCTTTTTATTTTGTATATCAATATATTTATAATAAAAAACCACCCATCAATATTTCAGTACGGGTGGTTCTATAGAT
Organism: Carboxylicivirga linearis; assembly: GCF_018271995.1. Lineage (GTDB taxonomy): Bacteria > Bacteroidota > Bacteroidia > Bacteroidales > Marinilabiliaceae > Carboxylicivirga > Carboxylicivirga linearis. The sequence continues at coordinate 96,947 of NZ_JAGUCO010000015.1, read as the reverse complement.
TTTTATTTCAGAAAAAACGAAAGACATTAATACTTCAACAGATTTCCTAGATGGGTTCCAACACCAGCACCACTTTATTAAAATCGGCAGCGGCGTTTACTACGTTTTTAAAACCTTCAAAATGTTCCTCTGGTACGTATATCTCTTTGTAGTATTCGTCAATTATAACTTTATATTGCTGACCTTCATACGTGTATTTTGAATCAAATATAAAGATTGGTTCTTCTCCTTCTTTCTCCACCACTGAAATAACAGATGCTTCTGGATTTTTTATTTTATAACCATCCGGTACTCTAAACTCTATTTCGCGATAATAAGAGCGGTTAAACTGATTTTCGGCAACGGGATTTCGTTCATCTTCGAAATACATTTCTACCTGCGGTCCGATAGTATTACCTATATGAAGTAATAATTTGTTTCCAGCCTCTTCTACAAATGTGTTGGTTTCCACCTCCGAATGAATCACCATTTCTGCATCAGCCATCATATCCTGCCCTTCCTGAGGCTCATTCCTCTCCAACAAAGTAATATCAGTTTCTGGCGCCTCAATGGTCATCAAGCTTTTAAGCATATTCTTTTTCTGCTCTTCATCGGCCATTTGATAGATCAAGCCAATAAATCCTCCGCTCAAACCTTTAAAGCCTGTCCAGGTATTTACCTTTGAAATTGCATTATCAACTTCCACCACCACATTTATATACATGTTATGGTAGTTTTCTTCGGCTCCGGTTGCTTTAATGTACTTTGTTTTGCCAATGGCCGATTGAAAATCACCAATATTAACCAACTCAACAAACAAACCGTAATTGGCAGAGCACATTCCGTTAAAACAGCCTAAACGCAATGCATAGTTCGATGGATCGATATATTTATTTGCCTCTGGTATATAGATAAGATATTCCTCCAGGTAGTTCCATGATTGAAAGTCGGGATCGAATTTAACATTGTCTCTTTCTGAGGTAAGCACCACCTGATGATCGATTCCATAATAATTAAACAGCTTTGCCATTAATCCAGCCATTCCTCTGCTACTGGTTACTTTGTTCTCATACACAAAATTGATATCATCAAATTCAGGCGAATGAAACTCTCGAATAAAAATATTTCTCTTTAAAAAATCTTCAATTTGAATAACCTTTTCAACATCATCGGCAGGCAACTGACCAATTTCACTAATCCATTTCTTAAGTACTTTTTCATCGTTATTGAGATATAGCATTTCATATATGCGCTGCGCTGCATCATCCCATGTTAACGATTGACTTAACTTTCTTCCCAGATTGTAATCTAAACGATATTCAATGCGCTGACGACGCGGTGTTTTATATGCAAACTTCTCTCCTTTTATAGCATCCACATTACTTCTTTTGAATGTATAGCAATTTCGCTCATCATCCAGTGTAGTATGCTCAACCGCACCTATTCCATTATATCCTTTAAAATCATAAAGTATTGTTTTGGGAGTAATCATTTCAAAGTTGACCTCCTGAAAAGGGTAATCGTACTGGACAAATAAGCGTCCGAAATTCTCATAACTCACCTTATTAATCACGTAATATTCAACATCATCACCCACTTCAATACCATCAATCGCAAAAATTTTATATGCATTTCCGCTTCCTTCTTCTTTTATTTCTTTGATATTATTTTCATCAAACTCTACTATTTTACCATCAGGTTTTACCACGCGCGCTCTTATCTCAAGCACCTCTATCACATCACTCAACGAAACTGATATCTTATTAAAATTATTAATCGATTCTTCGTTGTTTAACCTATATTTTCGATGCATGGTGTGCGTTCCAATCATATCACCTTCCTCATCATGATAATAATCTCTTCTCTCATCGAGCAGCAAGCCCACCACATTTTCACCGGTATATTCCGAAGAAATCTCAGAATATTCAGGACTTGTTTCCCAAAATGGCTCACTCTTCTCTTTATTAACAGCCGAAACAAACAATACTGAAAAGTTGAAGGCTAGTAAAATCAGGTATCTCATATAAATTGTTATTATCCGGGTTTATATCTTTTTTAAAACTATTGTTGATCGATAATGCTTTCTTAATTGCGCCACCATCTTATTCCATTCCAGCAAATCATCACCTATCAGATAGAAGAAGTCAAATTGTATATTATTATTCATCACCACTTTATCTCCATCTTTTTGATAATTAATACTAAAACCAAACTTATCTGAGGAATACTCACCATTCTCAGGAATATAGGTCACTTCATAACCGTCCGGAATTTCAAAAACGGTAATATAATTTTCGATGCAGTAAAAATCATTTTCAATCGGTCCGGTGATACTGCTGGTATCCACCTCCATATCCATATACGACTTATCCAGATTCAGATTCACGTATATTTCATCCTCAAAATGCTTGTAGTAATCCTGTAATGTAAACTCATAATCCACCACTGCCGGCTGGTCGTGCTGAAACAAATTATGAACATGGTAATCAGTTACATTAAACTTGTTATTTCCTTTATTAAACAGTCGCGTAAAGCTTTTGTCATATTTATCTGTTTTTACACCATCCATGGCATGAGCCAATTCTAGCTTGTTAAAACCGGTTTGAATCCTGGTCGCTTTCCCTTTCACCGTGTCATTATCCAGACTAATCACAACAGAATCTTTGACGATACTATATTGGGCAGGCGAAACAGGCATTTGATGTATTTGGTAATTGCTACTCCCCATCTCAACCAAAATTTCTTTTCCCTGAATATGATAAGGCACAATACCAAAATCAAGGTATTTAAAGGTTCCGTCCAATACAATAACCGAGTTTCCTTTTAAGTAGGCGGCTATCATATGATTATCGACCGATGGCAATGGTGTTTCGGTATATTTATAAGGCAAATGCCGGGTGCCCACCCATGTAAAATGCCCATCTACACCGGCAATCAACATCATCTTACGAATTAAGCTCGACATACCTTTACAATCACCAAATCGCTTTTTATAAACATCAACAGCTTTCATAGGTCGAAAACCATCATATCCATCTTCATAGGCAATGTATTTGATATTTTTTTGCACCCAATAATAAATCTGCTTCACCTTCTCATCCTCGCTTAATCCTTTTGTTAATTGTTGAACCAGTTGTGTTAAATCATCAGAATCATCAGCATTAGCTTCTTCGATGTATTGAACCATGTAATGATACAAATCATCAACACTTCCAAAATACTTTTCTTTCTGCCCGTCCAGATTAACTTCTTTCAGGTAAATCATTAAATGTGGACTGAAGTGACGAATTGAATAATAATTCCCACCAAAATATTTGAATCGATCCACCTTATCGGCTTCGAATTCTATGTAGTTATATTTTCCTTTTGAGTAAGTTTTTACATCAAGATTCAACTGTTCTGTATTCTGCAAAAAATAACCCAAATCAATGGCTCGATGATATTTAATAAGCACCTTTGACTTAATTATAGGTATATAGGATTGCAAAAAGGCGCTTCGAATAAAATGAGGATCATTATAAACGAACTTATATTCCAGTGAAGTAACGGCTCCTTCCTGCAATGAAGGGTATGAGAATTGCACTATCTTCGAATCATCGTAAAACACACTTCCATCTCTATTATGCGATTCCTGAAAATTATCTACAGATACCTTTTGATATTTTTTACCATTGGGCACCAGGGTATACGCCTCTTTTTCTTCTAATCGGCAAAATGAACTATGACTAATAAGATCATTGGTAAAAGCTTTTGAGAACTCATTCAGAATCATCACTTTTCTCTTTACCGTCTGACTTACATTTAAGGTATCATCAACAATATCAAAAACATATACTTCCTCCTTAGATGTAATAACCGCATTGTATTTCGAATATTCTTTTTTCAGTTCATCCAGATTAAACTGCTCTTTTGCACAAATCGATAAAAAAGGAATAACAAGACCTATAGCCGCTAATAATTTTCTCATAGTCACTTATTTTTCACATCTACAAAGCAGCCATTGTCATACATTACCTCTTGGGTTAGTTTGCCAGCTTCATTATAATATTGGGTAAGCCCATGTTGCTTATCACCTTTCCAATTAATAATCTTTTTTAACTTGCCCGTTTCGTAATAAATTCTCTCTTCACCTTCCTGCAAATTATCTTTGTATTTATACTCCGATTGCAACTGACCATTTGCATAATAATTTTCGCAAAGCCCATTATACAAACCATCTTTTAATTCCCTTTTTACCTTCAATTGTCCTTTACTATCATATTTTAAAAGTGTACCGTTGCGCACAAAGTCTTTGTAGTCTACCTCATAACTTTTCTGTCCATTATTAAAATAAGCCTCTATTTTATAATCAGGCCCTTTAACAAATATGGTATCACATAAGTCGCCACCTTTATTATACTGATAAGCTACTAATTCATTCTCATCATAAATTAATTTAATCATCAGCTCACCATACTCGTCATATTGATAGGCATCACCCTGAAGTTCTCCTATAAAGTAACTTTCCCTCTCTTTGAGCTGACCGTTTTTGTGCCAGGTAAGGCAGATGGAATCTTTTTCATCGGCATAATACGAATACATATTTTTCTTACTCCCATCTTCATAGAAATACTCCCACATACCATCATGATCGCCATTAAAATAATTTCCTTGTATGCGAAGTTTTCCATTCTCATGGAAATATTTGTATTTGCCATGCGCTCTGCCAATCTCCATTTTTTTAACCGATAAAACCTTACCATTTGGGTAATACCAAGTTAAATCGCCATGATACATTCCTGATAAGGTATTGATCTCACAATTTTTCAGCTCCCCTCTTCCCTTCAGATAATAGGTAGATTGTTTAGTAAGATCTGCATGATACAAAAGCTCTCCTTTATCGTCAAACTCGGTATAGCCTAAAACCATCCCTTCGCGAACCTTTCTTTTTTCATACAAGTTACCGTCCACATCAAAAGTATAATCGAAACCATAAGGAGAACCATTCAGGTAGTAAATCATGCTTTCTAATTCGCCGGCCGAGTTGTAATATTTCCAATTATCATCAGCTTGATCATTTTTATAATACCCCTCAACTTTTATTTTTCCGTTTTTCTCATAGGCTGCGTATTTACCTTTTAAAACGCCATTTTCATATGAGTACTCAGCACTTTTCTGCCCGTTTGGATGATAGTAAATCATCTGTCCGTTAACTTTACCATCCACATATTCATATTCGCGTTGCAGTTGTCCCAGTTTATAATAACTCTTCCATTTGCCTGCTGACTGACCTTTTATAAACGAACCTTCGTTAATTTTACGTCCATTAATATCGTAGCTCACAAAACTAAATGTTCCATCTTCACTTCCGGTAACAGCATAGCGCTGTCCATTGCGATTTATAGAAGCTACCTCAATCAGCAAATCATTCGAATAAGTCTCTTCGAGATAAGGCTGACCATACCTATTGTAATAAACCAACTTACCATCTAACTTTCCTTCGCTGGTATAGGTTCGCTTTGATTCTAACAGGCCATTATGATAATAGGAGAGATATTCCCCAATAAGTTTTCCTTCATCGGAATAATTTGCTTTTGAATGTAGGTTCCCATTGCTGTAATAAACAAGCCACTCTCCAACCTTATTTCCTTCTTTATAATTACCAATGGCATAAAGCTGTCCGTTCATAAAATATTCTCGCGATACGCCATCCAGCTTACCACCTATATAACTTTCAACCAACGAAGTATCGCCCGTACTAAAGAAATCATATGATACACCTGTTAATTCGCTATCTTTATTATTATATAGCTCTTTTACTTTACCATTTAAATGATACGAAACCCCTTTTCCATTTCGCTTGGAGTCAACAAATTCCACTTCATTACTAACATCACCAAAATAATTATACCAGGTTACCATACCTTTAATCTCTCCATGATCATATGGTATTTGTATGCTTTTCTTACCATTATCGTAATATCCGATATAATCGCCAATAAGCTCACCTGCATTATAACTTTCCGTTGATTTTAGCAATCCGTTATCCAGGTAATACTCCCAATCGCCTACCTTCTCACCCTTTTCAAAGCTTCCTCTTGCCTGCAACTGTCCGTTAGAAAAGTAATATTCCCACGGCCCTGTTTCTTCGTCGTTCTCATTTGAATTTCCAATGGAATATAAATTTCCGCTATCGAAATAATCAAAGGTATATAGCTTCTCTTCACCATCTAAATTAGCCGGGCGCTCTTGCTTAACATATGAAAGATTCGATCCGGTTGAATAAAATGCCTTTAAGTCTTTCTCATTTTTTGAGAAATATTTTTGAACCGGCTCTGCATCGGTTGATAACAGCAACGTATAAAGGAAAGGAACGATATGCCCCTCTTGCTTTATAGCTCTAAAAAATGGATAGTACATCTTCACCCAAAAATCATCTTTCATTTGATCCAAAGGCAAAACATCAAATACCATTTGAGTTTGTTTCACCAGATTAGCATTAAAATCAATGGGTGAATTATATCTGTCGGTTAAAACAATTTTTGCTTTCAGGTAATGATCTACTTCTTCGAATAAAGAGTTATCGATAAAAGGTTCTATAAACTGACCTTTTGCTGTATCGAGATAGTTTCCTGAAAAATTCTCGAGATACACCAACATGGCATTACTTCTGTTGCTGTTGGGCTCCAAAGCCAAATAGGTTTCCAAAGAAAGTAAGGCTCGCGTATACATTTTCTGACGGGCAGCTAAAAAAGCCAACATCCTATGACTTGATGCATGAAAAGGATTACCTGTTGCCGACTGCTGAAAACATTGTAAGGCCTGTTCATATTTTTCGAGCTTATAATAGGTTATACCTAAGTTAAAATATAGCAAGGGCACGTATGGAAATTTTTCAATAGCCTCTTTATATATAGCAATAGCTTTGTCCGATTCACCTTTATTATCATAGGCGCTACCTTTTGTTCGCAATAAATGCATGGTATTACTACCTTTTAACTTCAGCCCATTATCAGCAACCATAATGGCACTATCATTTTCTCCTTTTGCCATATAAGCCATGGCTAATTCGGCTAACATCCATTGGTAATTTGAATCGTTTTCGTGGATGGTTCTATACTGCTCGATAGCTAAATCATACTTTCCTTCGTCGTACGATTCCATTGCTTCTTCAATTATTTGTTGAGACGGAATCTGCTGAGCAAAAAGTACAGATGAAATGAAAGAAAAAAGAAGAACAGTTGAGACTCTTAGGATAACAGGTATTTGTTTCATATATAAGTAAATCATTCGTAATGGATAACAATTTACATCAAACACCTTCCACAACACTTAAACATATATAAAGCTACTTCCCCTCAACAGAAATTTGATCTGATTGCTATTGTACCTTACTATTAATGTAAGTTGAAAATACATTAATTTGGTTAAATTAAAAATCTAAAACTCTATTTGAATTCAATCAAAATACGATAAACAATATTATCTTAGATCGGTTAAGTCTGCAACTTCGTAAGTTATTGTAGTCACTTACTACTTTATAAATCAAACGAAGTCAATAACTTGGTTTTGCTATAAGACCATACTCAATAAAAATTCAAAGATAATAACCATGAAGCTAGCCCTTTTTTGCGTCGTATTAATAGGTATTATTTTCTTTTCCTGCACAGAAAAAGGAAAGCCTCTGCATGAATATGATAGTAATGGAGTTTTAATTAAGAGTACTTACTTTACAGATTCACTCCCTTCAAAAATTATTAAATTCCAAAATGACACTATTATAGAAGTTATTCATTTAGATAAAAAAAATGAAAAGCATGGCATCTGTTATAAAAAGAATCTAGGTGAAGGTTATTATAAGGAAACGAATTATATACACGGCCAAAAACATGGAAACGTTCATGTTATGTTTGATGATGGAAGTCGTATTGTTCAGCCTTTTAATCATGGAGAAGTACATGGTGTTGAATATTTTTACAATTCCTCAGGCAATATAGACTCAGAAATTTTTTGGATAATGGGTAAACCAATTCTTGAAAAGGAAATTACTTATCTATCAAGAGGTGACAAGTTGTATTGTACTGCTTTTGAGAATAGAAAAGCAATGCAACAAATTGAAATTGTGATCGACCAAAACAAAACAATGGAGTTTTACAACTTGCTAGAAATTAACGATAGTGGGCATATTACTAAAAAAGTTCCTGTTGGCAATTTAGATATTATAGATAATACAATAGATACTACTAGCATCCATAATGCATATCACTATGTTGACATGCCTGACACAATTTATTTTGGAGACACTTTGATTGCCAAAATTAAAATACCAATTCCAAATATAAATGAGTGTATTATGAAGTTGAAAGTTGGAGAGTTAAAAAATGACTTAAGTCTTGAGGCCGGTTATAATGAATATACTTTTGAAAAAAACAGTTTGGAAGTCGAATTACCTATTGACAACTATGAAGTTGGTTATAATTTAATTACGGGATATGTACAATTGGAGAAAGATGATATATTAATAATGACGAATTTATTATTTGAAGATTTTATTGTACTCCCTACTAAGTAGATTGTAACATACTCTTACACCGCCCAAGTTAGCAACTTCGTCTCTTAAATAAGCAGTTGGTAACTAATAATAAACAAGTACAATCTAAGTAGCTGTATTCACCCCGCTAGTGCGCGATTGCATCGCGTTCCAACTAAGCACTAATTGTATTTATATTGCAAGTAAAACGCAGTTTACTAACTGCAGCAGGCAGTTAACCAGCAATACTGATAATAAATAATTAAGTCACGTACCTTTGGAATGGCTTTTTATTATTAGCGTAACCTCGCGAAAGATTCGCGAGGTAGCAGTAGGGTTACCTGTAGAATAATTGGGATACTCTTACCCCGCCCAAGTTTGCAACTTCTTCGCTTAAATAAGCAGTTGGTAACTAATAATGAACAAGTACAATCTAAGTAGCTGTATTCACAGACTAATTTATAAATTAAGCGGAGTCAAAGATTTCGTTTCGCATTGGGGAGGTTTAGAAGCTAAATAGTTGGTTCTTCAATTGAAATACCCGGCTCGATTGTGTAAGAAGGCGGTTTGCAATCTCGAGATAGCATTTATATGAAAACAGTTCACGGTTTGTAATCTCGAGATGACAGTTCGATACTTTAAGTACTCGGTTTGATACGCTAAGAAGGCAGTTTGCTATCCAGAGATAGCATTTATATAGCAAAAGGTCGTGGTTTGTAATCTTGACATGACAGTTCGATATTCTCCGATCATGGTTTGGCGTTTTATTATCAATGTTCGATATTTTTATATTTAAATAAACTGTTGTCATCTGCCTTAAAACTAATAAAACATTAAATTAACAAAACCTCAATCAGCGTAAATTGTAATAACGCCGAACCTTATAAGTAGTCTATAGTCGTCACAGACTACTAAATACATCAAACACTTCGCTTAGCTGTACTTCCTTACAAATGCCTTGGCATTTTGGCACAAAAAAAGGCCGATAGAAACCTATCGACCTTTCCTAAACATGTTTATCTAAATTAACCCAATAACGTCTTTACGTTTTTGTATACAGCATCAGCTGTAAAACCAAATTTTTCATCCAACACAGTGTAAGGTGCTGAATAACCAAAATGATCTAAACCAGCTACAATACCGTCGGCACCTACTAAACCTTCTAAGGTTACAGGTAAACCGGCAGTTAAACCAAATTTAGCAACACCAGCAGGCAATACTGATTGACGGTACTCTTTTGGTTGAGATGTAAATAATCCTTCAGAAGGAACAGATACAATACGTACTTTTACACCGTCGGCTTTTAATTTAACCGAACCTTCAACCAAAGTAGCTACCTCAGAACCACTAGCCAACAAGATTACATCAGGAGTACCTTCGCAATCGTCAACAATGTAAGCTCCTTTTGCAGCTTGTAATGCTTCTTCGTAACGATTACCCGATGCAGCTGGAAGATCAGTGATATTCTGACGAGAGAAAATCATTGCAGTTGGAGTTTTTGTGTTTTCCAACGCCATTTTCCAGGCAACAGTAGCCTCGACAGCATCAGCAGGACGAAGAACCAATGTAGAGTTCTCGCCGTGATGGTTTTTCAATTTCTCCATCAAACGGATTTGAGCTTCTTGCTCAACCGGCTGGTGAGTAGGACCATCTTCTCCTACGCGGAAAGCATCATGTGTCCAGATATATTTAACTGGTAATTGCATTAAAGCAGCCAAACGAACCGCTGGTTTCATGTAGTCAGAGAATACAAAGAAAGTACCACAAGCAGGAATCACACCACCGTGCAATGCCATACCATTCATGATAACAGCCATTGTTAACTCACAAACACCAGCCTGGAAGAATGCTCCTGAGAAATCACCTTTAGTGAAAGCAGTTGTTTTCTTTAAGAAACCGTCTGTTTTATCAGAGTTAGCCAAGTCAGCAGAAGCAACAATCATGTTTTCTACTTTATCAGCCAATACAGATAATACAGTTGCAGAAGCACCACGAGTAGCTGAGTTAGCTTTTTGCTCAATACCAGCCCAATCAATTTCAGGTAATTTACCTGAGAAGAATTGGTCTAATTTAGCAGCTAATTCAGGATTAGCAGCAGCCCATTCTTTTTGAGTAGCCGCTTGCTCAGTAGCCCATGCTTTCAACTCTTCTTTACGTTTTGCGTATGTGTCAGCAACTTCAGGGAAGATAACGAAAGGATTCTCACCGTCGCCACCTAAGTTATTAATAGTAGCTTTGAAATCGGCACCAGCAGCAGAAAGAGGCTGTCCGTGAGTTGATGTTTTACGCTCGAAGCTTTCGCCAGCAGCAGTAACAGCACCTTTACCCATAATTGTTTTACCAATGATAAGAGTTGGTTTTTCTGTTTCAGCCTGAGCATCAACAATAGCTTTGCGGATTTGAGCTTCGTCATGACCATCGATAGTCACAACACTCCATCCCCATGCTTCATATTTTTTAGCAACATCTTCAGCAGTCACTTCAGCAGTTGTAGTTGACAACTGGATGTCGTTTGAATCGTAATACATAATCAGGTTACTCAAACCTAAGAAACCTGCAATACGACCAGCACCCTGGCTGATCTCTTCCTGAACACCACCGTCAGAAATGAATGCATAAGTTTTATGAGCAGTCCACTCACCGAAACGAGCCGCTAAGAAACGCTCAGTGATAGCAGCACCAACTGCCATTGTATGACCTTGTCCAAGAGGACCAGATGTATTTTCAACACCACGTAACACGTCCACCTCAGGGTGACCCGGTGTTACGCTATCCCACTGACGGAATTGTGCTAAATCGTCAGTTGAGTAAAATCCTGACAACGCCAAAACGCTATACAACATTGGTGACATGTGACCAGGATCCAGGAAGAAACGATCGCGGAACGGATTAGTCATGTTCGCTGGATCGTAGTTTAAGAATTCAGAGTATAAAATGTTTACAAAGTCAGCTCCACCCATTGCTCCGCCTGGGTGACCTGATTTGGCTTTTTCAACCATTGCCGCTGATAAAATACGAATGTTATCAGCACCTTTTTGTGCAGCACTTGCCATAATTTGATTCTTAGTTATAGTTATATTTATTGTATCTCTTACTCATAACTCTAATTGTACACTTCATTAAGCCACTCAACACTTTGACTTCTATTTTTTATCCATTTCTTTTCTTGATAAAAGAAACGAAACAAAGAAAATCAAGGCTGCAATAGTGATGATTTCTTTTTATTTGATAAACCTAAGTGCGGCCGGGTGATCTACTCCGGCAGTTGCCGGATCAGCTTCCCGGTCTTACTAATGTTTATCTTCCAAAAATCATCATCCCTCTTGAGGCCAATCAGTACAATTAAAATATGCTATTCTATTTCAATTTTTTCAATTCTGCATTGATGTCTTCCACCTTCAAAAGCTGTGGCCAAAAACTTTTCAATAATTTCAATGCAAAGATCTTTTTCGATAAAACGGGCCGGAACAGTGCAAATATTAGCGTCGTTATGAAGGCGGGCTAATTCTGCTATTTCTGTTTTCCAACAATAAGCTGATCGAATACCTTTATGGCGATTCAAGCTTATATTAATACCGTTACCACTTCCGCAAAAAGCTAAACCAAATTGATTTTCGCCTTTTTCTACAGCTTCCGCCAAGGGATGAGCATAGTCGGCATAATCGCAACTATCTCCGCTGTTTGTTCCATAATCGTTCACCGAATACCCTTTCCCCAAAAGATATTGTTTGATGAATTCCTTCATCTCATATCCGGCGTGATCAGAGGCTAATCCTAACACCATCTTGTATATCTAATTTTGAAAAACCGGGAGAAGTTAACGGCTCCCGGTATTATGAATCAAGCGAGTGCAGGATTAAATACCTGCTTCAGTAAGTTTTCCTAATTTGATATACTTTTCGTAAAGTGCTTTGTAAGCTTCTACATTTGCAGCAATTGGGTTGTATTCTTTCTCGAATCCTTGTCCCATTGCTTTTTGAGCATCAGCAATTGTAGCATGCGCACCAGAAGCAACTGCAGCAAACATAGCAGCACCTAAAGCAACACTCTGCTCTGAGCGAGCTACTTTAATTGGCATTCCTAATACATCAGCCAATGTTTGCATTACAAAGTCTGATTTTTTAGCTACACCACCAATAGCAACCACCTGGTCTACTTTCACACCGTTATCAAGGAAACGGTCTACAATAGCTTTAGATCCGTAAGCTGTAGCTTCAACTAGAGCACGAAAGATGCGTGGAGCTGTTGAACCTAAATTCAAACCAGTGATAGTACCTTTTACATTTTGGTCAGCATCTGGTGTACGACGACCGTTGAACCAGTCGGTTGCCAAAATAGTTGACTCTTCCATTGGAATTTGAGCAGCCTCATCAGCCAAAGCAGGGATAATTTTATCCATGATAGCTTTTTTCTCCTCTTCACTTGACACGAATTGAAGTGGCCATTCCAATACACGTTTGAACCATGCGTAAACATCACCAAAAGCCGACTGACCAGCCTCTAATCCTACCATTCCAGGGATTACAGAACCGTCAACCTGACCACAGATACCCGGGATTAATTTATCGCCTAATTCAGTTTCAGGAGATACCATGATATCACAAGTTGATGTACCCATGATACGTACGAAAGTGTTTGCTTCAATTTCGGCACCTACAGCACCCATATGAGCATCAAAAGCACTTACACCCACTACTACGTCGGTTGAAAGACCTAATTTTTCAGCCCACTCAGCAGTAAGGTTACCGAATGCTTCGTCACTTGTATATGTTTCTTCAAATAAATTCTCGCGTAATCCTTTTAATTCAGGACCTAATTCAACCAAAAATTCTTCTGGTGGAAGGCCTTTCCAGTCTGGATGCCACAATGCTTTATGACCCGCAGCACAACGGCTACGTTTTACTTCATTAATAGCCGTTTTACCTGTTAATACAGCTGGCAACCAGTCGCAATACTCAATCCATGATTTAGTAGCAGCTTTTACGGCATCATCTTTACGTAAAACATGCAATGCTTTAGCCCATACCCACTCCGAAGAGTAAATTCCACCTTCGTATTTAGTAAAGTCTACATCCCATTTGCGAGCCAACTCATTAATTTCATCAGCTTCTTTAACAGCCATGTGGTCCTTCCACAAAATAAACATTGCATTCGGGTTCTCTTCAAACTCAGGCAGCATTGCTAACGGAGTACCGTTTCCATCTGTTAAAGCTGGAGTACTACCGGTTGTATCGAATGAAATACCCACTACGTTTTCAGCTACTGAAGCGTCGCATTTGCTTAATGCTTCAGTAATGGTACCTTCCATTACCTCTAAATAATCTTTAGGATGTTGACGGTATTGGTTTTGTGCAGGCACACAATATTTACCTTCCATCCAACGAGGATAATACTTAACCGATGAAGCCATTTCTTCACCAGTATTCGCGTCAACTATTAACGCTCTTGCTGAGTCAGAACCATAATCTAACCCGATTACATATTGCTTTTTCATTTTATCTTATTTGATTAGTTAACTAGAAATTAACCATTGCTTTAATTACATTATCTCTATAGCCAGCTACATTTTCGAAAGCCTGTCCGGATTCATCCACGGTGTAATTGTGGGTAATCATCTTTTGATAATAATCCGGATTCTGAGCGATCATATCAATTGCTTCCTCAAAGCTGTTGTTCTGACGACGAACATTCTGTACACAGATTTCTTTTCGTCGCATCAAATCCATGTTGTAACTCAACGATTGGGTTTCAGGAATTCCTACAAACATTAATTTACCCCCCGGCTTTAAAATACGCAAAGCCTGATCAAGAGCTTCCTGTTTTCCACAACATTCGTATACTACATCGTAGCCTAAAGATGCTTGTTGCTTAATTTCTTCCTCCTCATCAGGAGTGAAAGAAGCTGCAGCTCCACATTCTTTAGCAAAGTTTTTTCGATAGTCCAGCGGCTCAATAACGGTTATGTGCTTTTGCTCTCCATGCAGACAAGAGGCTAACACAGTTAAACCGATGGGTCCCGCTCCTAATATGGCAACTTTAAAATCTTTTTGATGCATTGCTGATAGCTTGTATGCATATAATCCTATGGATAGGGGTTCTGCAAATGCTGCCAATTGCGGAGATAAATGATCGGGCACTTTTACACAACAAATTTGTGGAATTACGAAGGTTTCACTCATACAACCTTCCATTTGCCCCGGACAACCTAAAAATTTTTGATTTAAGCAGGTATGACGTCTGTCGTTTAAGCATTCTGAACACTCACCACAATAAACAGTGGGTTCAATAGCCACTTTATCACCCGGCTTTACATCTTTTACTTCTGATCCAACAGCTAAAACCCTTCCTGCGGCTTCGTGACCGACGCCCCATGGATATTCCACTACCTGCGAGCCTATGTTTCCTTCATTGTAATAATGAATATCAGAACCACAAACTCCCACTGATTGTATAGCAACCTTCACTTCATCATCTTTTACAATGTTGCTTTCGGCTACATCGTAAACACCAATTTTGCGAATTCCGGAAATTTTAACTGCTTTCATATTTTCTCAGTATCAAGTACAGAGTAATAAGTATCAAGACTAAGATCCAAGACTAATTGTCTTGATACTTATGTCTTGATACTAATTTCATCATCTATCCTTGACCATAATAGGCATTAGCGCCATGCTTACGGTTGAAGTGTTTTTCTGTCAAATGCTTATTCATAGTAGCTTCGGGATTAACCTGAAGGGCCACAAAATTCATTTTGGCCACTTGCTCAATCACTACACTGTTATGAACAGCATCATGTGCATCTTTACCCCATGAGAAAGGAGCATGGTTTTTAACGATTACACCAGGAACATGCATTGGATTTTTGTCTTTGAAAGAATCCACAATCACCGTTCCGGTTTCTTTTTCGTATGCACCAGCAATTTCCTCAGCTGTCATATCACGGGTACATGGAATGTCGCCGTAAAAATAATCAGCTTGTGTGGTACCCAAAATTGGAATATCGCAACCTGCATGAGCCCATGCAGTAGCATATGTAGAGTGAGTATGAACCACTCCACCAATTTCAGGAAATGCTTTATAAAGCTCAATATGAGTAGGTGTGTCAGATGATGGTTTTAGGTTGCCGTCAACCACATTACCATCCAAATCAACCACCACCATATCAGAGGCTTTCATTACATCATACTCCACACCGCTAGGCTTAATCACCACCAATCCTGATTCGCGATCGATAGCACTAACGTTTCCCCAGGTAAAAATCACAAGGTTATGTTTCACCAATTCCAGATTGGCTTTAAATACTTCTTCTTTTAATTGTTCTAACATCACTTAAGTTGTTAAATATTACCAGAAATAAATATAGAACGCAGCTGTTAAACCTAGGATAATTACTGAATGAATAACATCCCACATTCCCCAGCTAGCACGTGTTGCAGCAACTTGTTCAGGTGTTGATGTACCGAATACCAATCCTTGAATTTTTTCTTCGCTTGGAGCTTCAGTAAATAAACTTACCACAATTACAACGATCAAACATACAACAAGCATCCATCCACAGAAGAATAACCAGTTGGTATCGAAAAATACAGATTTGAATAATGTATCAGCAGCACCTTCAACAGTAGAATAGTATACTTTAGCTCCTAATCGGGTAATACCGATGATAAAACCGGATAATAATCCCCACATACCTCCTTTAGCAGAAGCACGCTTCCAAAGAATACCCATAAGGAAGGCAGCAGCAATACCCGGTGCTAATACTGACTGAACATCTTGTAAATATTCGTATAACACATCACCAACACTACGCATAATTGGAATCCAAAGAATACCCAACAATACGATAACTACGGTTGCAATCTGACCAATTTTCACTAATTTCTTCTCAGGAGTCTCTGGCTTAAAGCGCTTATAGAAATCGATCGTAAATAACATAGCTGATGAGTTAAATAACGAAGCTAAAGAACTCATTAATGCAGCTAAAATACCAGATACCACCAAACCTTTTACACCAGCAGGTAATAACTTAGCTACCAATGTTGGGAAAGCAGCATCCGCATTTGGATTACCGTTATCTAACAATGGTAAGAAGGCACCTGTACGTTGATGAATTGCAAAAGCAATCATACCTGGAATAAGGAATAAGAAAACAGGAGTTAATTTAAGGTAAGCACCAAAAATAGTACCTCTTCTTGATTGTTTCTCATCTTTACCTGACAATACACGTTGTACAATAAACTGGTCGGTACACCAATACCAGAAACCAATAACAGCAGATCCGATTAAAGCACCCAACCATGGGAAGTCAGCATCGCGGTTATCGCGTATCAGGTTTACCATAGAGTCACCATATTCGTTGGTAGCAGTAGCTCCGGCAATTTCCAATACATTTTGCCATCCACCAACTTCTTTCAAACCTAAAACCAGGATGATTAAAGATCCTAATAAAAGAATAGGTGTTTGCAGTACCGATGTATAGAGCACCGATTTCATACCACCAAAAATGGTATATAAAGCAGTTAAAAGTACCAGTCCGATTGCTGATATCCAGAAGAAGTCAATCCCCCACATTTCCTCAATGCCAAATACTTGCTGGAATACCAAACCACCGGCATATACTGTTACAGCCACTTTTGTAAGTACATAACTTACCAATGAAATAACAGATAGAATGGTTCTTGATTCCGGATTAAATCGTTTTTCAAGGAATTCAGGCATAGTTAAAACCATACTACGCGAATAGAATGGAACAAATACCCAACCTAATATAAGTATCATCCAGCCTTGAATCTCCCAATGGGCCATTGCCATACCCGATGAGGCACCGGCACCAGCCAAACCAATTAAGTGTTCTGATCCAATATTGGACGCAAAGATAGAGGCTCCGATTGCTACCCAAGTTGCATCACGTCCTCCTAAAAAGTAATCTTCTGAGTTGTTTGATTTTTGACTTACTACCCATACGATGATTCCGATGAGTAGAAGAAAAAACAATCCAATCACAACCCAGTCTAAAGTTGCCATCATAATAGTTTGTATTTAGTTGTTAAAGGCGGAAGAGAACTGCAGAGTTCTTCCGCCTCGGGTTTTAAGAGTTTATAATCCTTTAGCTAAATGATAATACAAGTCGTTCCAGCGAAGCTCGTTTTTGAATGCAGGAATAGTAGTATTTTCATCAATTAATACCATTTCAATACCAGCCATTTCAGCAAAATCTTCCATGTATTCTACAGTTAGATCATAAGAGAAGCTTGTATGATGTGTTCCACCTGCTAAAATCCATGCTGCCGCACCAACTTCAAAGTTTGGTTGTGGAATCCAAAGAGCACTAGCTACAGGAAGCTTTGGAAGCTCTTTTGACTCAATACAATCAACGGTATTTACAATCATACGGAAACGATCGCCCATATCGATAACAGTAGCTGCTACACCAGGACCTGTTTTACTTGTAAATACTAAACGAGCAGGATCATTTTTACCACCAATTCCTAATGGGTGAACTTCTAATTTTGGCTTGTGATCAGCAATTAAAGGTGAAACCTCTAACATATGAGCCTGAAGAATAGAACTGTTTTCGCCATCGAAGTTTAATGTATAGTCTTCTAAGAAAGAACATCCTTTATAATCAGGAAGACCTTGACTCATGAACCACATATTACGACATAAAGCAGCTGTTTTCCAGTCTCCTTCAGCACCAAATCCATAACCATCAGCCATCAAACGCTGAGAAGCTAAACCTGGTAATTGGTCAACACCTGATAAATCATCAAAGTTAGAAGTAAAGGCTTTAGCTCCTTTAGCATCTAAGAAACGACGTAATGCAATTTCGATACGAGCAGCTTTTACAACCTGATCGCGGAATTCACCACCTTCTTTACAGTTGTCAGCTAAATCGTAATCTTGCTCATATACTTTAACCAATTCTGCAACCTCAGCGTCAGTAACCTCATCCTGAACAGCTACTAAGTCAGCAATTGGGCTATAATCAACATGGTAACCAAATACTCTTTCTGCTTCCACTTTGTCACCATCTGTTACGGCAACGTTGTTCATTTGATCACCGAAACGGATAATCAACATATCACGAGAATCAGCATATGCAGCAGCTACACGAGTCCAGGTACCAATTTTAGCAACTGTTTTAGGATCTTGCCAGTGACCTACAACCACCTTACGGTTCATACGCATACGAGCCATGATGTGACCGAATTCTCTGTCACCGTGTGCACTTTGGTTCAGGTTCATGAAATCCATGTCGATATCGTTCCATGGAATCTCTTTATTGTATTGTGTGTGCAAGTGAAGAATAGGCTTTCTTAATTCTTGCAAACCATGAATCCACATCTTTGCAGGAGAGAAAGTGTGCATCCATGTAATGATACCAATACAATTATCTGAACTATTGGCTTCTTTACAAATTTTATGTATTTCTTTTGATCCTGTACCTGTAGGTTTAACTACTACTTTCACAGGAATCTCTGAAGACGCATCGAATGCTGCAGCAATTTCTTTTGAGTGTTCTGCAACTTGCTCTAAGGTTTTAGGGCCATATAAATGCTGGCTACCTGTTACAAACCAAACTTCTGATTGAGTTAATTTTTCCATTTTTACTCGATTTTATAAATCAGATTATAGTCGCTTTTTCAATTTCAAAATCGACTGAAAGTCTGATCATTAGTTTCTAAAACTTTTAAATATACAAAATTAGTTATAGTACTTTATACTATTATCTATTCAAAACTTACCTAAACGATCAAAAGATTTATCTGTCACCCCTTTCTTGAATTGGAAATAATACGCTCCTCTTCTTGATTCAGTGGTATTTTTCTCTTCTAATCGTTCCAACACATTTAATGACAACACCTTTTTTCTAAAATTACCGGTATCCAGTTCTCTTTGAAAAATGGCTTCATATAAACGTCGTAACTGCAACAGTGTAAACTTATCGGGTAGCAATTCACTTCCAACTAATTCCAAACCTGCTTTTTGTTGCAACTTATGCAGCGCATTATCCACCATCTCCTGATGGTCAAAAACAAGATTTGGCAATCCTTTCACAGACCACCAGTGCGCTCCGTTCTCGCGTACCTTATCTGAGTTATGTTTGTCAACACGAATAAGTGCATAATAACCAATACTCATTACCCTACCCTCCGGATCACGTTTTGGATTGGTATATACCTGCACCTGTTCAAGATAAATATCTTCTAAGCCCGTAATAGCCTTCAAAATCCGATGCGCTGCATCATCAGAAGACTCTTCATCTCCAACAAATCCTCCTAATAACGACCATTGCCCTTTTGCCGGTTCAAACCCACGATGATAAAGCAACAATCTTAAATCGCCATCTTCGTAACCAAAAATTACACAGTCGATAGCGACAAAGTATTTGGAAAACTTGTTATATTTTTCACCCATAATCATCATCGCAACAAATGTATAATAGTATTTTGTACTATTATAATTCTAAGAACACTTTTTTACTATTTTTATTAATTCTAATTAAAACAGAAAAAGGAAATACGGATAATTACTTATGGATAAGAAATAATGACAAGAATAAACCCAGACACTACACTCTATATATGTGACACTTACACGACAGCAATCTTGCTTTTTCATTTCTAATCGAGCAGAATAACAATAAAGCACAGTTATTTGAATAAATGTTAACTTACTGGAAGTTGGAAGGGATTAAAAACAAATGGAAGACATTTATAAAAGTACTGAATACTTCCATTAATTTATTGAAGATATTATTGATCCATCAAACGCTTCTGAACGATATCTTTATACGACTTACCAATAGGTATATACTTCGATAATCCTTCAAGCTTTATTTGATTGCCATAGAAAGTAGTTATTTTATCAATATTGATAATGTATGATTTATGAACTCTGAGAAAGTCCTTTTCTGGCAATAAAGATTCGAGACTACGTAAAGATTCTAACGCAACAACTTTATCGGTATCGCAAAAATAGGTAACATATTCACGCATGCCTTCAATGCACACAATAGATTTAAACTTAATTCGGTGAATTTTATAATCGGCTTTAACCAACAAATAATCCTTAGCAGGCTCAATTGGTTCTGTCGGTAAGGAATCCGGTAATACAGATGGAGTATGATCTGCCATTCTGTCGAATGCTTTGTTTACACTTTGCATAAAACGATCGAATGAGAAAGGCTTTAAAAGATAATCCATCACATCTAAACTGTATCCTTCCAGAGCATATTCCTGATAAGCTGAGGTGATTACAACCATAGGCTTGTGACGTAATGTTTTTATAAAATCAATACCAGATATCTCTGGCATTTGAATATCGATAAACATTAAATCAACTGTATTTGATTGCAACTCATCAAGAGCCTTTAACGGAGAATCGAATCGCCCCAGTAATTCAAGATTAGGAACTTTCTTAATAAAGTCAGTTAACAACTCTCTTGCCGGAAACTCATCATCTATAACTATACAGTTAAGCTTCATTTAAATCAATCTTTAATAACACCTTAAATTCATCTTCGGTTTGCCCAACATATAACTCATGTTTATCGGGATAAAGCATCTTCAACCGTTGTCTGGTATTCTCTATCCCAATCCCACCAGGCTCTCCATTTACGTTCTTTCCCAGTAAACTGTTACACAACTCAAAACGAAGAATGCCTTTATCAGTGGTTAATATCATCTTCACCCATCCCTTTTGGGTATCTTCTAACTTACTATATTTAAATGCGTTTTCAATAAACGGAATTAATAACATTGGTTCAATCTGCAATTGCGTATCAGCCCTATCGATATCTACATGCAATTGTGGAATTCCTTCAATTTTAACACGTTGAAATTCGATAAAATTACGGATATAAGTTAGCTCCTTTGCTAATGATACTTTCCTATCCTCCGAGTCGTACAATACATATCGTAACATTTCAGATAACTTAAGAATCATATCAGGTGTTTTCACCGAATTAAGAACAGATAATGAATAGATATTATTTAGTGCATTAAATAAAAAGTGAGGATTAATCTGAGATTTGAGAAATTTCATCTCATTTTTCAAATTCTGATTCATCAATGTCATTTCATTTTCACGCTGCGCTCTTGATTGCCCGATTACCCAAAATAGTATGCTAATAAACAATATTCCAACTGAAGATAGTGCCCCCATGCGTATACCGGGTGGTATAGCAAATCCCAACTTATCTTTAAAGCGTGGTCTGAAACCATCATTTTGAGTATGATCGTCTCCTTCTGTTATTTGCTCATGTGGTCGAATGTGCCATTTTTCATAACCTTGTTCCCAGGCTAAACTATCATCTAATGATAAAAAATCTTTACCTCCTTCTTCTGTTAATCTTTCCTCGAATCGTTCCCGGTGATCAGGATTAAATCCCATCAAATCATCTGTTGAATAATAAAATAAAGATGATAAAATCATCATCAACCCAACAGAAAGTACATATGTCAGGTATCTACTTTTACCCAACAACCTGGGCAAAAACACATATGAGTTTAAATAAAAAAGCAGAATATGAATAAAGATAGTTCTTCCGGAAAACAAAAAAGCAGTTTTATGATCCATCATCACGGAAGGGCCATAAAACATTAGAAAACTATATCCAATCCAGACTACCAGATGGATGCTTATACTTGAAATTTTATTAGGAAATCGCATTCTACTCTGAAATAATAACAAAAATGGGGAATAATTTTACTTATTCCCCACAAAATACACCTTTTTAATCTAAACCCAAACAGGGTATTTCAGTTTACCGTTACCGCTGAATAAGCCCTGCTTTTATTAATTCTTCAGTACATACTTTTGGCGATTCGTTATTGTTTAATTTCTTTATTACGATATCTGCCACTTTCTGAGCATCTTCTTTTGATTCAAAAAGTTTATATCCTTTAACTCCCGGCATATATTCCTGATGAATAAATACCTTATCATTCACCACTATTTCATAACCATAACCTTCATCCAGAGATATAATTTTACTCTTAACGGTCCCATCCGTATTTAAACCGTACATGATGACAGGAATCAGAAATATCACTAAAGCAATTGCCAAAAAATGATAGTACTTATATTTTCGCACCCCATTAATCATCATCGTCTTGCTCTGCATTTGGATCGAATTTATACAAATCATCGAAATATACACTTGAGCTATTACCTGTTCCTACATATGGTATATTGTTAAGCGTAAATGCAACAGCTGAATATCTTGCTGAACCTTCAAACTCGCTTCTTTCAGTCCATAAATCTTCAATTGGATCATACTCCCAGGTTCGAACACCAGGATATCCAGGACCTCCGGTAGTTATATATCCTAAGTCGGATTTTACAAAAGCAACAGATCTGATTCCCACAATTTCATAATCATCATCGTAGCCTTCATCCTCATTGGCATCATTTTCTATTTTTCGTTTTTCGGTCCATGAGTCTGCATCCGGATCGTACTCCCACAAATCGCCCAAATACTCTCCATTATCCATACCAGTACATACATATGCCTTATCTTTAATTACAAAAGCTACAGCATTACGTCTTTTACTACCTCCAACACTTACTTTTTTAGTCCATGTATCTGAAGACGGATTATATTGATACATATCTTTCAACAAATTATTATCATAACCGGTACCTACATAACCTTTATCAGAAATACTAAACGCAATGGCATCGTATCTTCCTGAACCAATAAAATCAGCTTTTTGCTCCCAGGTATTGGTTGATGGATCATATGCCCACAAATCATCCAGCTTATTTTTTCCATCAAAACCAGTTGTTACATATCCTTTCCCATCGGCATTAAATGCTACCGCATAATTCCGGGCTACTCCAGGTAAGTCTTCTATTTGTGTCCAGTAATCATTTACAGGATCGTATTTCCAAAAGTCTTTTAATCTTAAATCTTCATCACCATTATATCCGGTTCCAACATAAGCATAGTCACCAACTGTAAAAGCAACCGCTCCAGTACGCGGAATACCTTCAAAAGATCCTAGTTTAATCCAGTTACCCCATAAATCTTCATCTTCATCATCGCTACATGATACAACTAAAAGTGCCATAATGACAATCAACCATGTATAAAAGAAATTTTTTCGCATTGTTATAGTTTTGAATTTGCTTCAAATCTATATGCTTGACACACCTTCTTAAAAACTTATCAACAAAGAGTTCAACTACCCCCATATTATACCCGTATTTTTCAACGAAAGTCATTTTTAGCATTCAAAGAGATTTTACTACCGTTCATTGAATGTTTCAACCATTAGGTATATACACTCCAACTTTTGGTTGAATAGATTTAAGGCCAATGCGCCAAGGTGTTTTATTTGCATCATCATTTATACAGATTCACATTTTATGTCAATAATATCAATACAATCTAAACTATTGCTACTTGTATCCATTGCCTTATTTGCCTGTTGTATGACTTCATGCGACGAAGGTGATTTAGACGTTGCTAAAGGTTTTGTGCGTTCCGATACATATACAGCTTTAATTGATACTGTATCAATTAACTTATCAAGTATTAAAGCTGATTCGGTGCAAACATCAGGAAGAGAATCCGGATTAGTGGGATATTACAACAACCCATTAATAGGGAGCCAAAAAGCAACCAGTTATTTTGGCATCACCACACCAGAGGGCTTTAGCTGGGACAAAGAAAAACAGGTAATTGACTCCATTGCGTTAATAATTAAACCTAATGGTTATAGCATTGGTGACACATCGTCGGTGATTTCATTTCAAGTGCATCAGTTAAAAGAACAGATTGTCAGAAACAATTCAGGCTATCTAAACAACATCAATCACATTGACTTTGAAGAAGAACCATTAGGCACAAAAAGTTTACTTATCTGGCCCGGAGAACAAAAATCCATTGTTCTGACATTAAATAAACAGCTGGCAATAGACATCATTGATTTTATTGATGAAAACAAAGGTTTATCAACCTATACCACACTTTTTAGAGAAAACTTTAAGGGTTTTGCCATTCAAACAGACACATTACAAACAAATGCAATAATTGGAATTGATATAGATTCGGAAGAATGTTTTTTAAGACTATACTCACATAAAGCTACACTTGAAGAGCAAGAAATTACCACTGATTTTGACCTCTTGCTGACAACTAGTCACTTTACTGAAATTGAAGAAAGTAATTTACTAAGTCCATGGGATCAGTTAACATCTGAGAAGGACAGGTTGAACGAAAACCAAACTGATAGTGAATGTTTGATCCAGAACGGTAATGGCTACCGCATACGCATTGACTTTCCACACCTGAACAACCTTTTAGAAATTAAAGAACAAGGAAGGATTGTAAAGGCGGAACTGGTTCTTAGACCTGTTATGGACTATATTAAGTATGCTGATCTGCCTTCAACCATTTATATAAATGAGATTGATAAAATTAACAGTCTTGGTGATTTCTTATACAATACGAGTGGAGAAACATTAACTCCAACGCTTTATAAAGACGTTATAAATAACAAGAATACTTATTATTCATTTGATATTACTAACTACATCAACACCCGAATACAAGAAGCCATTGTTGATACAAACCAAGGGCTTGCTATTTCATTTACTGATTCGAACGCAGGCACCCAGCTAGATTATATGGTTATGGGGGGTTATTATAACCAAAACTACAAATCGGAATTAAAAATTTATTACTACTACTATGATATTCAATAATAGACTATTTTTTATTATTTGCCATAGTCTTATCACCATATCAGCCTACAGCCAAAATAACACAGCTTCGCCATACTCAATGTATGGTATTGGAAACATTGAAAACAAAGGAGATGCTATTAACATGGGAATGGGGCATACAGGGTTGGCTCTTTCAGCAACCAACTATATAAATACTATTAATCCGGCATCGCTTAGCTCTATGGATAGTCTAACCATGCTGTTTAACCTGCAGGTAAGAGGAACTTTAAGCACCTTTGAAACTTCCAGCGAGCAACAAACTAATTTTAATTCCAATATAAATGGCTTTTCAATGGCTTTTAAAGTGAACCCACGCTGGGGTATGGGCTTTTCACTATCGCCTTATTCAAATGTTGGATATAAAATTAAGTCTGAAAAATATTTGATAGGAACTACCGGAACATATCCGGTTACTTACGAAGGGGAAGGTGGTGTTATTGAATTAGGTTGGTCTAACGGTATTGAAGTATTCCGCAATTTTTCCGTTGGGCTAAAAACTTCCTTGCTATGGGGTACCGTTGATGTTATTGAAACATCGGAGTATCCTAATATTTTAGGACAAACTATTTACAACTCTCACTCCTACCATATCAATAATTTCAACCTGGAATATAGCTTCCAATATACCCTTCCTTTAAACAGATATAAACTAAGCTTCGGAGGTATTTACTCGTCTGAAACGAGTTTAAACACCTGGTTTAAACAAAGGGTTTATACAGCAGGTGATGTCGAATACTATTCCGAAAGGATGAATGCTGATAATTTATTTTTACCTACCAGCTACGGCGGTGGTGTGGCATTGCAAAAAGAAAAAACCTGGCTTCTGGCATTTGATTACCATGCTGGCAACTGGTCAAATATTAATCTGGCTAATACAACCCACAAAACACGCGACACTCAACAATTTAATGTGGGTATTCAATACAGTCCGCAAAAAAACATGTACCAATCAATATTTAACCGAATGCAATATCGATTGGGTGCATTTTACGCCGACAGATACCTTACAATTAAAGACGTTGAACTAAACGAAAAAGGAGTTACAGCTGGTTTGACTATTCCCTTAAAAAATCGTTCGTTATTAAACCTTGGTTACGAATATAAAATGGGAGGAAGCTTAAAAAATGGCTTAATAAAAGAGAATTTTCACTCGGTGAAATTAGGATTAACCTTTAACGAAAGTTGGTTTAGAAAAAGTGTATTTAAATAGTAATTAGTATTGAATCGGGATGACCCGTAATCAGGTTGAATAAACGTGGTTATGGGTTTTATTTTCTTATTTTACTGATTCACCTTTTGTCTAATACTTTTTCTTTGGCTTGACTAGCCAACTATATTCTTTCAGGGATATAGATAATTATTCACACCTCATTCTTTGTTTTGAAAATCAGAAAACCTACTCTCTATTTCATCAAATTTTTTAGGCGATAATAATACTATCCAATTCTTAGTAATCGTTTGACATACCTAAAATGCAAAGCATCAAATATCAATCCGCTTAATAGAATGATAGCTGCCATTATAAGTGTGTAAATTTGAATCGAATAATAAACAAATCCACCCGCTATTCCTCCCAAAAAGAAAAAGGTAATAATATTAAGACGCAGTTTAATGGTCGATATATTTTTACTTTGCGTGTCAATATTCTGCTTAAAACATAATTGTGAAAGCTCAATTCCTAAATCGGTAAATAATCCAGTGAGGTGAGTGGTACGTACAACAGCATTTGATATTTTAGTAACAAATGCATTCTGAACCCCCATAGCCATTAACAATAAAGAAGCTAACAATTCATTGGGAACACTATCAGAAGTAACACTTAATATGGGTACAAGCATCAAAACTGCTGCTTCGAGCAATGTAGGCAATACATATATATTCATTTTTTTCTTCGAGATCATCCACTCAATTAACACACCTGAGGTGAATGATCCCAACAAGAAAGCCAGGAGGTAGGCCAATAAGGTTATTACAATTGAATAATCCATATTTAACGCACCATTCGTTAACCAGGCAAAATGTCCTGTAACATTTGTAATTAAAGTTCGAAGTTCAAATATTCCACACATATTAACCATTCCAGCTATAAAAGACAAAAAAATGGCAATGTGCACATTATGACGATTACTTCGTGCTTTTCCTTGATGTTGAAACATGTGAGCTCTAAAATTTTAAGGCTGCAAAGATACATGTATTTTAAACATATCTTCTTTCATTTAAATGATTATAATCCTTAATCATTTATTAACAATAATGGTAAATCTACAACCTTCAGTATATATGCGAATCAATAGTTCAAATTGTTTTATAGGAAAGTTCAACCCACTTTCGGGGTTGTATCATTAGTCAAATAGTCACCTCGCGCTCCGCACGAGGCTATTATTGTTAATGTCCTTCGGACATTTTCAAATCCTGAAAGTATTTAATATGAATAGCTACTGGTGGAACACGTGGAATATGAACGTATTATAAAGGAACCCAAAGTGGGTTCAACTGTTGATTCGCATTACTAACTTATATGCAATTAGTGCTTAGTTGGAACGCGATACAATCGCACACTAGCTTGTGTACTACAAAAGCAAACTTTATATACTTGAGCATTGGTAGTTGCAAACTACCTTTTAAGTTCGACGTAGATACAATCTAGGCCGAGCCGTTTGGTGCATACTATGCTTAGCGGGGTTATGGATGGTTTATATGTAGAAAAAGCCGAGGTTGAATCAGCTCAGGAAGATATTACGGCGGCCACAGCACTGGGTAAGCAGGGAGTTGATCTACTTGAAAAAGTGCTGCCGGGTTGGGCCTATCAAAGCGAATTTGGAAATAAAACGACCTATGGCGAGTTGCTAAATGCCATAATGGAAAGCGTAAGCGATATGGAAACACAGGCCCGTACTCGCATTACCAAACGCAAAGCCAGTAAGGCAGAAGAAGAAAATTAAATAGCCAAGGTTAATTAAATAAAAGGATCCGATCTGAATAACATTTATTGAAATTCAGATCGGATCCTTTATTATTGCTGCACATGCTAAGCAAAGTCTTAGACTTCCCTATAGCTGCAATTAGTGCTTAGTTGGAACGCGATACAATCGCACACTAGCGTGTGCCTACAATAGCTAACTTTATAAATTTGAGCATTGGTAGTTAAAAACTACCTTTTAAGTTCGACGTAGATACAATCTACGCCGAGCCGTTTGGAAACTAGTATGAAATTATGGTTTAACATGTTTATCTAGCGGCCATTCTTCCCAACCGAATGAAGGAGCTTCTATTATGGTATCAGGAACGGTATAATTAAATAGTATCTTACTATTTTCAGGTGATTCTGATGAAAATTTTACTATGTACCTACCGTTTGGATAAATTATATCTTCCTTATAAATACCTAGCCATTTATACTCTTGCTCTTTGACGTTATAACTATATTCAATTTTTCTTCCACTTTTTAACCAAATGAAACGAGTCGTTACTCCAATGGTGTATCGTGGATTTTCAGCAATACTCCTTCTAAAATAATATCCTTCTATCATCCCATAGATAAAAGCTAAAATTGCACCAATACCAATGATATATATAACAATCCCTTTCCACTTTAGGACATCTTCTTCTATTCCCATACTTTTTAATTATTAACGGTTATATTTATTGTTTCGTTTTTAGCCCCTTGACCAATAACTGATATTCCGTATGCTCCAGTTTTGGATGGCCAGATTAGTTTTTTAAAACTTTCTGCTTACTTTAAATATCCTTCTGCACTCTCCAATAAACCCCTGCCCGGCGAAGTTTGCAACTTCGTCGCATCTAAAAAGTAGTCTGAGAATACGATAAATTACTTAACAAACTTGGGTTTTGGCTATTGCAAACTACTTATAAATTTTGACATAATTAAAAATTAAGACTATTGGTAGCTAATCACACGAAAGGATCCAATCTGCTTGGCATTGTTTGCTATTCATATCAGATTTGTATAAAAACATCTTCTGAAAAAACACCTGTTTGTCGGTAAAAACACCCGGTTCTTCTATTTTAATTTCTACTCTATATGATAGAATCTACTTTCGAAGTGTGATTGATAGTTAGATGAATAGCAACTCAATCATCAAACAACGAAAAATAAAAACTATCATATGAAAATAGCTAACACACTTCTCATCCTGTTTTTAAGTTTGAGCAGCATAATGGCTCAACAAACAGAAACAACCAATACCTGGACCTTGGAAAAATGCATTAATCATGCATTATCGCAAAACATACAGGTACAGCAGACTCTGCTTAATAACTTATCAAACGAAGTGGATGTTGAACAGGCTAAAGCTAACAAACTCCCTTCGTTAAATGCTGCCGTTAGTTACTCGGCTTCATGGTCGAATAATGACAATGCCAACTCTTGGGAAAGCGATTACCGCGATGTGCAGAGTAACAACTACAGTTTAAATTCGAACGTTACTTTATTCAACAGTGGCAGATTGAAGAATTTGGTTGAGCAGGCCAAGACCGATTTAGAAGCCGGTGTTTACGACTCTGAGGCCGTTAAAGAAACCATCTCTTTAAATGTATTGAATGCGTTTATGCAGGTTATTTTTAATCAGGAAAATGTTGAAAACGCCCGTTTTCAAATGGAAGCTACACAGGAACAAGCCCAATATGCCGAAGAACGTTACAACGCAGGCGTAGTTTCTAAATCGGATTATTTACAGGTAAAATCGCAGTTGGCAACAGAAAAATCAAATTTGATTACAGCCAAAAGTGATTTAGCCATTGCAAAAGTAAATCTGATGCAAATGATGCTATTACCTGTCAGTAACGATTTTGAGATATCATACCCTGAGTTGAATGAAGACATTAACCAGAATATTATACCTGATGCCACTGAAGTATATGCTATTTCGGCTGAGATTCGTCCATCGCTAAAAAGTGCAGAATACCAGATGAAGAGTGCCGAGATTAATGAAAAAATAGCAAAAGCAGGTTACATGCCAACTTTATCGGCCAATGCAGGTTTATCAACCGGATATAGTAATGCTTTGGATGAAACTTTTACCAATCAGTTGAACGACCGTTTTACTCCTAATATTGGATTAACCCTATCAATTCCCATCTTTCAGAATAAGCAGGTTAAATCAAGCGTTGCAAAGGCTCGCATTAATTATCAAACAGCAGAACTTACCCAGAAAGATGAGCAAAACACACTTCGAATGAACATTGAGCAGGTTTGTGTGGATGTGATTACATCGCAATATTCCTATGAAGCCAACCAGGAAGTATTTGAATCCAACGAAGAATCGTATGCGCTGGCTGAAGAGAAATACAAGAACGGTTTGATGAACTCGGTTGATTTCATCTTTGAGAAAAACAACCTGATTCAGGCTCAGAGCACCTTGCTTCAAGCTAAATACAAACTATTATTCAATTATAAAATCCTTGATTTTTACAAAGGACAAGACATCACATTGTAGTTATTAAGGCAGAAGTTCACAGGCAGAAGCTTCTATAAAGTATCAAGACAACTACTGACTAAAAAATTAAAAATCATGAAACGTAAAATTATCATCATATCAGCGTTGGTTCTGGCAGCCATCATAACAGCATTTTTCATGCTAAAACCAAGTACTATCAGTCCTGATCAAATTGATATAGAAACAGGCATAGTAAAACGCGGAACCATTAGCAGTACCGTTACTGCAACGGGCACTCTTGAAGCCATTACCAGTGTTGATGTAGGTACACAGGTATCGGGTATCATCGAAAATATTTATGTTGATTTTAACTCAACAGTTAAAGAAGGTCAGTTACTGGCTCGTATCGACACCACTAACTTAGCAGCTGCTGTTGAACAAAGTCAGGCTTCGCTCGATAATGCCAAAGCTCAAATGGATTTTCAACAAGCTAACTACAACCGATTAAAGCCTTTGTTCGAAAAAGAGCTGATTGCACAGTCGGAATACGACGAAACAGTTTACAATTTTAATGTTGCCAAGGCTAACTACAAAAGTGCCCTGGCTCAACATCGCCAAAACCTTATCAACCTCGATTTTGCAATGATTTATTCACCCATCAACGGAGTGGTTTTAAATAAAGCCGTTGAGGAAGGACAAACCGTAGCTGCCAGCTTCGAAACCCCTACCCTTTTCACCATTGTAAAAGACTTAACCCAAATGCAGGTTGAGGCCAATGTGGATGAAGCTGATATAGGTCAGGTAAAGAAAGGTCAACGTGTTGAGTTTACAGTTGATGCTTATCCGAACGAGATTTTCGAAGGTGAAGTAACAGAAGTTCGTTTGGAGCCAACTGTTACCAATAATGTAGTGACTTACACCATCATTATTATTGCTCCCAACCCCGATTATAAGCTGATGCCTGGCTTAACTGCCGAGACAAACATTTTTGTGGTTGAGAAAAAAGATATTCTAACCGTTCCAAGTAAAGCCGCTCGTTTCGAACCCGATCAACAATTGATGATGAGTTATATGCAAAACACACCGCAACCTCCAATGCCACAGGATGCGCCAACAGAAGGCATGCCCCCGATGGATGGAGAAGGACAAAATCAGGATATGATCTGGGTAAAAAGAGATTCGATGATACAACCGGTTCCAGTAAAGCTGGGCATGGACGATGACATTAATGCCGAAGTATTGGATGGATTGAAAGAGGGTGATATGGTTGTATTAAAAATGGAGCAGAAGAACGCTCAAGAGCAGGCTCCTGAGGCTGCAGGAGGCAATCCATTTATGCCGAAGCCACCGCAACGAAATAAAAAGTAAACGTAAGGAGTAAGACATGTAAATCATAATTATACCGGTTCGGCCTCATTGGAAATGAGGATTGTTAAGAAGTTGAACATTAGTAAGACCGGGAAGTTGAGAGCTTCGCTCGAAAATCACCCGGCCGCACTTAGGTTCAACAAATAAACTTGGGTCATTTCCAATGCAGCCTTGATTTTCTTTGTTTCGTTTCTTGTATCAAGACAAGAAATGAAAAGCCCCCGCGGCTTGAGCGGCAAAGATCAATTCAATGATTATTCTGGTACGACAACAATCATCATTAAAAAAAATATCATGCAAAAAACCATTATAGAAGTCAAAGACTTAAAAAAAGACTATCCTGTTGGTGAGATGACGGTTCATGCTCTTCGCAAAATCAACATGGAAATTAAAGAAGGAGACTTTGCAGCCATTATGGGCACAAGTGGTTCGGGCAAATCAACTATGCTAAATATTTTAGGATGCCTTGATAAACCTACCGATGGTACTTACTTGTTGGATGGGGTTAACATGGCTGACATGAATAAGAATCAACTGGCCCAACTGCGAAATTCAAAACTAGGTTTCATCTTTCAATCATATAACCTTTTGCCACGCACAACAGCCCTCGAAAACGTTGAATTACCATTGTACTACAACTCAAAGGTTAAATCGAAAGAACGTCGCGAAAGAGCCATGCATGCATTGGAACAGGTTGGTTTGGCCGATCGGTTCCATCATATGCCCAACCAGCTTTCTGGCGGTCAGCAGCAACGGGTAGCCATTGCCCGTTCGCTGGTTAACGATCCGGTTGTGATTCTGGCTGATGAGGCAACAGGTAACCTCGACACTCGCACCTCATACGAGATAATGGAGCTATTTCAGAAACTGAACGATGAAGGTAAAACCATAGCATTTGTAACACACGAAGAAGACATTGCCCGTTTTATGAAACGCAACATTGTTTTTCGCGATGGTTTAATAAAGAAAGAAATGGCTGTAGATGCAAGACACAATGCCACGCAGCTGATTGCCGAGCTACCTGCAGAAACGGATATTGACTTTTAAACAATCAACAATGAATTATATAAATCTTACTAAAATAGCAGTCAACGCATTGAAGCGAAATAAATTCAGGGCTATTTTAACCATGTTGGGTATCATCATTGGAGTAGGCTCGGTAATTGGGATGCTTTCCATTGGTGAAGGATCGAAAAAGAACATTCAGGATGAGATTTCAAGCATGGGATCGAACATGATATTTGTAATGCCAGGCTCTCAACATCGAGGCGGTGTGATGATGGGTAACTCCAATTCAAAATCATTAACCCTCAAAGACGTTGAGCAATTGAAGAAAAGCACTCAATACTTAAGCCGCATTTCACCACAAGTTTCAACCAGTGGACAAGCCATTAAAGGAAATAAAAACTGGCCAACCAGTATTTACGGTGTGAATGATGAATATTTGGAAATAAGAAAATACGAAATTGAAGATGGCCGTATCTTCACCGAACAGGAAATCAACAGTCTTGGAAAGGTTTGCCTGGTAGGTAAAACAGTTGTTGAAAACATCTTTGGTACCAGCATTGATCCCGTAGGCCAAACCATTCGTTTCGAAGGCATTCCTTTAAAAATTATTGGAGTGCTAAAAGAAAAAGGTCAGAATGGTATGGGTATGGATCAGGATGATTTGATTCTGGCCCCGTACACCACGGTTCAACGACGTATGTTAGCCATTACACATATTCAAGCTATTTATGCCTCCTCTATTGATGAACAAAGCACTGATCAGGCCATTGAAGAGATTGAAACCATGCTACGTTCTCAGCATAAATTAAAAGCAGATGCTAATGATGACTTTGAGGTTCGTTCTCAAGCCGAGATGGTGCAGGCTTTTACCTCGGTAAGCGATATGCTTACTATGTTATTGGGAGCCATTGCCGGCATCTCTTTATTGGTGGGTGGTATTGGCATTATGAACATCATGTTTGTATCGGTAACCGAGCGCACCAAAGAGATTGGTTTACGTATGTCGGTTGGAGGAAGTGGCAACGATATCTTAATGCAATTCCTTATTGAAGCGGTTATCCTAAGTATCTTCGGAGGAATTATTGGAATTGTGTTTGGTTTATTGGTTTCGCTAGTAGCTACCAATGCATTAAATCTTCCATTTCTGATTATGGAGAATGCCATTATTCTTTCATTCCTGGTTTGTACGGCAATCGGGGTATTCTTTGGGTGGTATCCAGCCCGCAAAGCAGCCAATCTGAATCCTATTGATGCTATCAGACATGAGTAATGTAAATCCAGGTATGATAAACTATTTTTAATGTGTATTTTGGCAATACCTAAAACTTGAAAGATAAAATGATCAACACTCCTCATAAAAAGGCTTTAACAATTGTAATGCATGTTTTAGCGTGGTTAGGGCTGGTAATTCTGCCTCAGTTAATCATTAATCGTTACTGGGGAAATCAGAATTTTATTGCCTGGGGCTTTTATTTGAATGCCACCATTTACGGAATCATTTTTTACATCAACTATTTATGGTTAGTACCTCGTTTTTACCTGAAGAAACAAAGACTTGTCTATTTTCTGCTTGGCATAGCATGCATTGGTATTTTTTATTTTGTGTCCGAACTGCTAAATGAAACTTTTATTCATAATCCGGAACGAGATCAAAAAATTGCAGAAGCATTTGAAAAACTAAGCGAGGACAAAATCATCCCCAAACCGCCACTAAGACAAATGCAAGTGTATTTCTTTGCCCTAACATCTGTTATTATCAGTGGATTTTCATTAGGATTACGTGTGATTGAAGAACATATTACAACTGAAAAAAAGCAAAAAGAACTGGAAAAGGAAAAGCTCAATTCGGAGTTGGCTTTTTTAAAAAACCAGATTAGTCCGCATTTCTTTTTTAATACCCTCAATAATATATATGCGCTAATCGAAATTAGTTCAAAAGATGCGCAGGCTTCTGTTTTAAAGCTCTCAAAAATGATGCGTTATCTGCTTTACGATTCGGAAAGTGGAAAAACTGAACTAAAACAAGAGGTTGATTTTCTGAATCATTACATTGATCTAATGCGATTAAGGGTTTCTTCAAAAGTGGAATTCGAGATTGAACTTCCTAATAATCATCTTCATTTACAAATTCCGCCATTATTGTTTATTCCATTCATCGAAAATGCATTTAAACATGGTATCAGTTATCGCGAAAAATCATTTATCAAGATAGAGATGAAGGTGATCGACAACCAAATATTATTTAAATGTATAAATAGTGTTTCATCATCAGCTGAAAGTAAAAAAGATGAAAAACACTCTGGCATTGGGCTGGAGAATGTAAAAAAGCGACTACAACTGTTATTTCCACTCAAACATCGTTTAGATATTTCGCAAACAGATGATGAATTTAGTGTTTATTTAAGTATTGAGATAGATTAAAAACATGATCAGAACCATTGCCATAGATGATGAACCGCTAGCATTACAATTGCTTACCAGCTATATTGAGAAAACACCTTTTCTTGAATTAATAGGTGCCTTTGATAACCCAATTGATGCATTGGAATTTCTGAATCATGAAGAAGTCGACCTGATGTTTATTGATATTCAGATGCCCGATTTAACAGGTGTTGAGTTTGCACGGATTCTGGAAAAACCACCTAAATTGGTTTTCACTACAGCCTATGAAAAATACGCACTGGAAGGTTTTAAACTTGAAGCCATTGATTACCTGTTAAAACCTTTTGGTTATGATGATTTTTTGAAAGCTGCTAAAAAAGCAGAAAAACAAATTGACTTAGAATCGCAGGAAACCGTTGATGCAAATAATTCCTTTTTGTTCTTAAAATCTGATTACAAAATCCGACGCATCAACTTTAATGATATACATTACATTGAAGGACTGAAGGACTATGTAAAAGTTTTTCTTCAACATCAGGACAAACCAATAATGTCATTGAATTCACTAAAAGCATTGGAATCAAAACTACCTGATGAGAAATTTATGCGGGTACATCGTTCGTTTATCGTTAATCTCGAAAAGATAGAAACCATTGACCGAAGCCGAATTGTATTTGGTAAAGAATATATTCCTGTCAGCGATCAATACAAAAAGCAGTTCAAAGACTTTCTGGATAAGAATTTCTTATAAAAAAAAGGCCTGACGAAGTTGAATAATATCAACTTGCCAGGCCTCATTGTCTGAATGCAAACTTCATAACATTCAAACCTCCTAAACCCAAATCTTTATTTTTTAGTTAAAATATTTAACTCCTTTATAGGCTTCATAGCTTCTGATACTTTTTCTACCACAGTAAATTCAGGCAAACTAAAATCTTTTGCCCCTTTAATATCAAGGCTTGAACTACCCACCAACAGTTGGTAATCACCATCTTCAGCCACCCACGACGATGTTGCTGTATCGAATGAAGCCAAATCTTTTGCTTCAATTTCAAAAGATAGCGTTTGCGATTCACCCGGCTGTAGTAAACCGGTTTTTCCGAAGTCAATCAAAGTAGCTTCGGGCTTCTCCATTTTTTCTGATGGTGCGTGTAAATAAACCTGCACTACTTCTTTACCAGCAACCTCACCGGCATTAACTACATCAACAGAAACAGTTATTTTTCCGTCAAATGCATCTTTGTCGGTTTTGATATTATCATATTTAAACGAAGTGTATGAAAGTCCATATCCGAATGGATAAGCCACCGGCACATCAAATGTGTTGTAATAACGGTATCCTACGTAAATATCTTCTTCGTGAAATACTTCCCAAGGCACACGTTTCATAAATGAAAACCCAGACAAATCTTCCGCTTCATCCACTTCTCCTTCAATTTCATGTCCGGGAAAAGTAGTATGAGTTGGTGTATCATCATAAGAAACAGGAAATGTAATAGCCAGCTTACCAGATGGGTTTACTTTTCCGGTTAAAATATCCACAACCGAATTACCACCTTCTTGACCACCTTGCCAGGCTAACAATACAGCATCAGGTATTTTACTCCACGAAGCTGTTTCTATCACTCCACCCACATTTAAAATAACCACCACTTTTTTACCTACAGCATGAAAAGCATCTGTTACCGTTTTGATCATTCCTTTTTCGGTTGCGGTAAGATAGAAATCTCCTTCAACTGGCTCTCTGTCGCCACCTTCTCCTGAATTACGACCAATGGTTATTAAAGCCATTTCGTTGGTAGCTGCCATTTTCTTTGCTAATGATGTACTTACTTCCATTTCAGCAACGGGCACTTTTCCTCCCATCAACACAGTCAGCCAATTATCTGATTTTTCACCCTTGGCCTGTTCTTTCTTAATATAGTCCTCGTAAGTAGTTGCTAATTCCTCATTTACAGCAATATTTCCGTTTGATAATCCTTCCATCAACGATACAGTGTATGCCTCATTTACATCA
The DNA here is from genome assembly GCF_018271995.1 of Carboxylicivirga linearis. Lineage (GTDB taxonomy): Bacteria > Bacteroidota > Bacteroidia > Bacteroidales > Marinilabiliaceae > Carboxylicivirga > Carboxylicivirga linearis. The sequence continues at coordinate 59,551 of NZ_JAGUCO010000015.1, read as the reverse complement.
CCACTACCCGTTCCTCCTGCAATAAAATCATATGATGTTGTGCCAAAAACAGCCGCATTGGCAATAGAGAAAGGAAGCGTATTTTCTTTGTTTTCCAACAACACCATTCCTTCAGTTGCCGCTTGACGGGTTATTTGAGCATGTGCCTTTAAATCTGGTTTATTACTATTTTGATAACCTTTAAACTTAGGCGATTTAAACATGACGGTAAAGATGCGAATCAGATTTTGATCCAATACCTTCTCATCTAACTGCCCTTCTTTTACAGCCGCTTGCAATCTCTCTATTTGCTCAGGTGTACCCGGCATAATCATATCGTTACCGGCCTTCATCTGAGCCACAACATCACTACCTCCGCCCCAGTCAGTCATTACATATCCTTCAAATCCCCAGTCATTTCGAAGAATCTTGGTTAATAAATCATGACTTTCAGAAGTATAGGTCCCATTTACTTTATTATATGATGACATCACTGTCCATGGCTGAGCATCTTTAACAGCAATTTCAAATCCTTTCAAATAAATTTCGCGCAAGGCACGCTGACTAACAGTTGCATCAACAGAAAGACGATTGGTTTCCTGGTTATTAACAGCGAAGTGTTTAATTGAAGTACCCACTCCATTAGACTGAACACCATTTACCATAGCGGCTGCCATCTTACCAGTCACTAATGGATCCTCAGAATAATATTCGAAGTTACGACCACAAAGAGGATCACGTTGAATATTCATACCCGGAGCCAATAAAACATCTGCTCCATATTCCAACACTTCATTTCCCATTGCTTGCCCCACTTTATAAATCAAATCAGTATCCCAAGTGGAAGCTAAAACAGTAGCAATTGGAAATGCCGTACAATAATAGGTTTGATCTTCCCCTTTTCGAGTTGGTTGAATACGTAATCCGGCTGGACCATCGGCCAATACCTGTGAACTAATATTTAATTCCGGAAATTCGGCTGAAAAACCAGCTGCTCCTGGAAGATAAGTGCGTATATGATCCACCATTTGTTGATAGGCGGTATCAATGATTTCTTTTTTCTCTTCAGGAAAGAAAAGTTTGGCAACAGAATCAGGCAAATCCATAAACATTCCTGTTCCAATCAACACCTGAGCTTTTTGCTCCAAATTCATTTTTGATACTATCATAGCAGCCTTTTCTTCTTGCGTTTGGTGTTTATTAGAAGGACTACAATTCATCAGTAGTAATGATAAAACAACTGTCGACATGACGAGGACAGTTTTTTTAAGGCGATCTCTTTTCATATTAATTAATTTAGTATTAGCCAATACGCTTACATTGCGTCATGGTTACACAATGATAATAACATTTTATAAATCATCAAAATTGGATTGTTATTTTTTTATACTTTTGAAATAAAAAGATATTGAATACGCCTTACCATAACAATCAGGAATTTTTATCCCATATATCAATTGATTCAGTTGTTTTTGGCTTTCACGAGAATGAATTGAAAGTTTTATTGCTTGAATTAAAAGACTTGGAAAAATATGCTCTCCCGGGTGGTTTTGTCAAAAAAGATGAAACCATTGAAGATGCTGCCTCAAGGATTTTAAAATGGAGAACGGGTTTAGATGAAATCTTTCTACAACAGTTTAAAGTTTTTAGTTCACCTGACCGATCAAAGGATAATCCAACCATTCCTATTATCAAATCACTTATTCCCAACATTGATATATCTTTTTATAATGATCGTTTTATCTCAATAGGATTTTTTGCTTTGGTTGAATACACTTTGGTAAATCCAAATCCGGATGAATTATCTATTAAATGTGAATGGGTAAATATTGATGATGCAAAAAATGTTATAATCGATCATAGCGATATAATTAACGGTGCCTTGGAAGCTTTACGAATTCAACTAAACTATTCGCCCATTGGATACAACCTGCTTCCTCAAAAATTTACCATGCCCGAGCTTCAGAAGCTTTATGAAACTATTTTGGGTAAACAGCTCGACCGACGTAATTTTCAGCGAAAAATATTATCGTACAATATCCTTAATCGATTGGATGAAAAACGAGTTGGCGTTGCACATAAATCGCCTTATCTATATGAATTTGATCTGGAGAATTATCAGAAAGCTTTAGAAAATGGTTTAAAAAGCGGATGGTAAAACACAGTTTGTTAGTTATTCGTCAGAAGACAGAAGGAGAAAGTCAAAATGCAAAAGTTAAAAGATCGGAGACCGATGACGGAAGACCGAAAATAAGAAGAAACAGTTCTTTATAGCAAATTGTTAAAAAAGAACCGTTCCATCAATATTTTCATCCTATTTAAACAATAGAGGAACAAACTCAGTAAGATAGTCTCTCCAGTTTTTCCAGATATGACCACCTTCCGATTCTACATAGGTATATTTCATTCCTAATGAATCTAACTTAGCACCAAAATCGACACTTGACTTATAAAGGAAATCTGTCTTTCCTATTCCTATCCAATACAGTTTATATCCATTCTCAATCTGTTTTTTAAGCGTGCCATCAATATCATTATAAACTTTCGATTCCATTTTTTGATCTGGCAAAATAGCCGCAGAAAACAATCCCACATAATCAAATGTATTGGGGTAATACCTTGAAATATGCAACGAATGATATCCTCCCATCGATAAGCCAGCTATTGCTCTGTGCGCTTTGTCTTTTTTAACCCGATAGTTGCTTTCCACAAAATTGATTACATCCATAAAAGTCTCTTCGTATGTACCATCCATGGTGTGAGGTAACTGGAACGTGGGTTTATACAAACCTTTAGGTGATTCTCCGGGAGCAGCTTGTTGAGCCACATTACCATTAGGCATAACCACTATCATTGGTTCAGCTTTTCCTTGGGCAATCAAATTATCCAAAATTTGCGAAGTTCGTCCCAATGCAATCCAGGCCTCTTCGTCGCCACCCATTCCATGCAAAAGATACAAAACCGGATATTTAGTTTTACCTTCTTCATACCTTGGCGGTGTATAAATTGTTAAACGACGGGCCATTTCATTTCCGGGAGAATTGTACCAACGACGGGCAACTGTTCCATGAGGCACATCATTTACACTATATAAATCAGCTTTTCCGCCACCAACAATAAACACATCGGTTATTGATGCCACATCACGGATCATATAAACATTGTTGGGATCACTCACTTTTAATCCGTCAACAATAAATGAATAACTATATAGTTCCGAAGCCAACTTATCTGATGTATAGCTCCACACCCCTTTCTCATCTTTCTTCATAAGAGCATTAATGGGTGCATCCGCTTCTCCGAAAGGAGTTTTTACTTTTTCGGTTGGAAGAAAATCACCAGTAACAAGCACCGTATCAGCTTTGGGAGCAAAAAAACGGAAAGTAACCGTTTTATCGTCATTCACTTCAGGAGAAACGATAGGTGCTCCTCCCCACAAGGCTTGCTGTGCCTTTAATGAGAATGTGCAGACGGCCAAAAGAGCCAAAAGAATTGTTTTTGATTTCATAATAATTTTAGTTAGAATAGTATTCTTTGCGTCAAACAGACACCAAGGTAATAATATTGTTCCAATATTTAATAAAAAAGCAATGAGCTCTTCACAAACTCATTGCCTTCAATTGATCACTAATTTATCTATGAAAAAAACCTATTTTTCTTGCCAAACAGTCACACCAGCAGGTGGCACCACTTTTTCACCAATTAATACGTTGGTTTGTTCATCTAATTTCAATTCATAATTTTCGGATGAATAATTAACAGCCACCCAGAATCCATCTCGATATTGTACAAATACTCCTTCGGGATAATCTTCAACCTCAACATTATTTGCTTCATAAGCACTTTTCAGGATATCTTTTTCCAACTGACCATCGGTTGATTCAGTACCAATGTACCATAACGTACCTTTACCAATTTTTTTCTTCAGCACACATGCAGTACCCTTATAAAACTGATCGTCGTACGATGCCTGTACATTAGTATCTTTGTATGGCTTAATTAAATCGCCCCATGAACTCCATTGGTAGGTTTTATCTCCTGCAACAATATTACCCGTTCTGCCGCCGGGCAACATATCAAACTGCTCAATTTCTCCTCCAATCAAATCATTCATTATTCCTGAAAGATTGCTTTCCCATAAATGGGCATTTTTATCTTTTGCTCCGGTACGCGTTGAAATAATCAAGTTGCCACCTTTTTCAACATACTTTGTCCATTTGGCAACCAAAGCCTCATCCACCATTTCGTAGGCTGGTACTACAATAAACTCATAGTCTTCAAAGTCATCTTCTTCGGTGATAAACGAAACTGGAGCACCCAACGAATGTAAAATACCCTGATAACGCTGCATATGGCTCCAGGTGTTCCATTGGTATGTCTGACGCTGACGATCGAGATTCCACAAATTATCGAACGACCACATCACTGCTGTTTTACGGTTTTTCAGTATCTCAGGAGTTTTAGCTTTTGATGAATATTGCTTTCTTAACTGCTTCATTTCATTAACCACCTGCACATATTCTTCGCCACCCTGACTTAGAGTAACTCCATCGGTGGTAACAATGCCATGATGATATTGCTCTGAGCCATACAACACCTGACGATAACGATAAGTACAAGCGTAAGAGCTTCCGCCAGCAAAGCAATGCCACAACCACATTCTTACCGTTCCGGGCTGAAGCAATGAATTATGATTGGCCCAATTAACCTGCCCCGGCTGCAATTCCATCACTCCCGTTACTCCATCAACCGACTTATAATAATCGTTGGCATACATCAAAACAGTATGATCACCTAAACGAAAGCCTAAATCACCAAGATTATTGCTGCCATAATTCGGATAAGCTGTAAAAGAGGCAAAATCCATTTTGTTACTTCTTCGAGGATCTGTCTGTCCGCCTTTGGCCACGTAGTTGGTGGTGATATACTGCGAAGGCTCAATGTATTTACGTAATTCCTCAGCCTGAAAATCAAGAAAAGCACCTTGTGTATCGGCTGTATATCGTTTAAAGTCAAGCAAAGCAATAGGATTTGCACCCCACCATCCTACTGATGTAGCATTATAAATATGTACCTCATCAAACGATGAAAATAACTGACTCCAAAACCGTGTTCCCCAAGCATCATTTAATGCTTCAACGGTTGTATATTTTTCTTTCAACCATTCTTTAAAAGCCTTTTGTGACGATGGACTGTAATCTTCTTTAGCTTCGGGTTCGTTGTCGATTTGCCAACCAATTACTGTTTTATTTTTACCGTATCTCTTGGCCATTTCAGCCACAATCTGCTGTGTTTTCTCCAAAACAACCGGATTTGATAACGACATATTAGCACGAGCTCCATGCTCCTCGCGTTGATAGTTGGCATCCATCAAATAGATTTCGGGATATTTAATTCCCATCCAAACAGGTGGACAAGGTGTTGGTGTTCCTAAAATCACCTTCAACTTATATTTTGTTGCCAGATCGATCACTTTATCCAGCCACGAAAAATCATACTTACCTTCCTCTGGCTCCATCATAGCCCAGGCAAATTCGGCCATGTGGATAAATTCAAATCCGTGATCAGCAATATTCTTAATGTCGCGTTCCCATTGTTCAGGATTCCAATGTTCAGGGTAATAATAAACCCCCACCGACATTAGATCTTTCTTATTAAAAAATTCTTGTGCATTGATGCTTCCTGCAATGAAAGCTATCAATAACAGACTCAAAATCTTTCTCAACATTCTATTTTAGTTTATCCTTTTTAAACAATATATTCTAACACATTTAAAGATTACAAACCGCTCAAGCCGCGGAGGCTATTCATTTGTTCACATGGTGCATACCTTTTATCGAATTCACAATTTTCAATTCTTGTTTTGACACAAGAAACGAATCAACAGTTGAACCCACTTTGGGGTTCCTTTATCATACGTTCATATTCCACGGGTTCCACCCGTGGCTATTCATATTAAATCCTTTCAGGATTTGAAAATGTCTAAAGGACATTAACAATAATAGCCTCGTGCGGAGCGCGAGGTGACTATTTGACTAATGATACAACCCCGAAAGTGGGTTGAACTTTGCTATAAAACAATTTGAACTATTGATTCGCATTATTAGTTTATTTCTATATTCTTCTTTAGTCTGATATTATCAGATGAACTTCCAACCAAAACGGTAATAGTTCCTTTTTCCAATACCATCTGTTTTGCAACCTCATCCCAATAACAAAGATCTTTGAATTTAACCGGTATTTCAATGCGCTCGGTTTTTCCTTTTTTGATCTCCACGCGTTGAAATCCCTTTAATGTTTTTATTGGTCTGATTACTTTAGAATCAGGGAAAGAAACATATACCTGAACCACTTCATCACCATCTACCTTACCAATATTGGCAACATCTAAAGAAACCAACAATTGATCATCATCTTTCTTTACATCCAAATTTTGATATTCAAACTGAGTATAACTCAAGCCGTAACCAAAGGCATATAACGGAGGTTCGGTTGAATACATATAGGTTCGATTATTCCATATATTATAATCCAACAGATCGGGCAATTGACCTATGTTCATAGGCCATGTCTGTACCAAACGACCTGCAGGATTATAATCACCTGACAGCACATCGGCCAACCCATGCCCCATTTCCTGACTATTGTGTGTGATGTGAACTATTGCAGGTAAATTATGGTTGGACCAGTTAATGGCATACGGGAAACTGCTCACCAACACTAAAGTTGTATTCTGATTCTGCTCATAAATCTTTTTAATCCATTCTTCATCTTCGAGATTGATGGATTTTCGATCCACCGATTCTTTACCGTAGCTATCGCGGGTTACTTTAGCCCATCCTGCATCGCCTGTTGGATGATTACCGCCAAACACCAAAACCATATCCGCTTCTTTAGCTGCAGTAAGAGCATCGCTAAATAAAGAATCGGGTACATAGGTAATTTCCATATTCTTTCCGAAACGCTCTTGCAAACCTTGCAATGGAGTCACCACATAAGGATCCGAACCAGAGTACCAATCCAATAATACCTGATCAGCCAACTGACCAATTACTGCCAGTTTATTTATTTTCTTTTTGTTGATGGGCAAGGTTGAATTTTTATTCTTTAATAACACAATAGATTTTTGCGTTGCTTCTCTTACAATCTTCTTCGATTCTTCATTCAACCATGGTTCTGTTTCATCATTACCACCGATTGATGCATATGGATTATTGGTTTGATCATCCAATAAACCCAGTTTTATCATCACCCGAAAAACGCCACTCAAAACCTCATCAATTTCATCTTCCGATACAAATCCGTTCTCCACACCTTGGGTGATGGCGCCCTTATAATCATCCAAAAACTGGTTGATACCAAACTTAACCGCCATGGAAGCTCCCATCTCAATGGAATCGTAATATTTATGATCTGAGATCAATAACTTCAAAGCACCACCATCGGTACAGATAATTCCGTTTTGCCCCCACTCGTCAACGGTTAATTCCTTTAGTAAAGGACTAACCATCATAGGTACTTCGTTCACCTTATTGTACGCAGCCATGTAGGCTCGTGAACCTCCATCCTCTACTCCCATTTGAAAAGGCAAAGCATAATACTCGCGCAACTGACGTTCGTTAAAGTTGGAGGTTGACCAGGTTCGGCTATCCTCGTTACTATTCGCCAGAAAATGTTTCATTAATGAGGCTACTTGCCAATGATTCTCATCCGGGCCTTGCAATCCCTTTATAAAAGCCACCGACATGGTTCCTACCAAAAACGGATCTTCGCCGTAGCATTCTTCTGTTCTGCCCCAACGAGGATCGCGACCTAAATCGGCATTAGGAGCCCGAACCACCAAACCTCCCCTTTTGTATTTGGGCGATTGAGCCATATAGCGAACTTCATATCCTTCAATTTCCCCCATTTGCCGCATCAGGGTAGTATCCCAAGTTTGTCCCATTCCATACGATTGGGGAAACGTAGTTGTAGGCACAGGATTATCTTTGCCCCAACCTCCCGGTTCTCCCATCGCCAGTCCGTGCAATCCTTCTACATGACTCGTTGCCTCTAATCCCAATCGTGGAACAGATGGATTAGTACTTAAACAAACAATCTTTTCTTCTAGCGTCATTAACGAAAGCAGATTATCAATCCTTTTTTCGGCTTCCAATTTTGGGTTTTGAAAAGGATAGGATTGAGAAAACATTCTTATCGGGAGAATTAAAAACAGTAATATTAATATAGGTTGCTTCATTTAACAGACTTATAGATTTTAGACTTTTAGAAGTCAGACTGATTTACCTGATGCTTAAACTAATTATTCAACCCACTTCAGGGTTGTCGTAAATGTTGTTCAATAACCATGGGGGTTAATCTATGGTTATTGTTGTTTTATCCCTTTGGGATATCATTTTTAGCATAGTTTTACTTTTACAACGCAGATCCATTCACTTTATCTACGCCTTCATATGTCCCTGTTTAGTACTATTGGTTCTCAGTAATATTGAATTTTACTCCTTTAAGCGATCCTTTGGTTAACGACAGTTGATCATCTTTCTTTTCGACACTTACCTCAACCAATTGATTGTTGGATGGCAAGCAAATGATTCCTTCTGCTTTATTGGTAGTACCGCAGAATGCACGCAGTTCCAATTTTGACCAATCCATATCTTTGGTGCTTTGTGCAAGCTTGATGTGAGGTATAACACTTCCTTCTCGAACCAACATTACAATAGGTATTTCACCCGCTTCGATACTATGCCATCCACCGGCATATGATTTTCCGGTTTGATAATCGATCCAGTTTCCTTTGGGCAGATATACATTACGTTCGCTTACTTCTTCAAACAATGGAGCCACCAAAATATCGGAACCAAATAAATACTCATCATCAACCAACCACGAACCCGGATCATCAGGAAACTCAACAAACAAAGCGCGCATCATGGGCAGACCTTGCTCGGTACACTGTTTGGCTTGCGCATAGATATACGGCATCAACTCATAACGCATATTATCAGCCTTTTTGAAATCTTCCAAAAAGCTTTTGCTGTATTCCCATGGTTCTTTTGGCGGTGCTCCGTGGCTACGCGTATGCGATGTTAGCATTCCAAAGGGTGTCCAACGACGATAAAGCTCTTCGGGCGTTTTCAAAACAAATCCACCAATATCGTGACTCCAGAATGAAAATCCACTTAAACCAATTGATAAACCTCCTCGTAAAGCGGCCGTCATTGCTGTATTGGTATTGGCCGGATCGCCACCCCAATGCAAAGGATATCGCTGACTGCCAGCCCAGGTACTTCGAGCCCACATAATCTGCTCGCCTTTGATCTCTTTAGTAATGTCGGCAACGGCTTTGTTATATCGTAATGGATACAGGTTATGCTCGTAAAATCCTGTTCTGCCTGAGGCATAAATACCATTGTATGGAGCCGCTTCACCAAAATCAACCTTAATGGCTCCCACACCCAATTTCAACAGTCCTCCAATTTTTTCCTGATACCATGCTACTGTTTCAGGATTAGAAAAATCCAGTACTACATCTTCGTAAGGAAGATTCCCCTTGGCATTTTTTACGTACAAACCTTTATCAACAATCTCGTTAAACAGTGTGTTTTGAGGAACAAAATAAGGTAGTTGCCATAAACAAGTCTGAAAGCCTTGCTTCTTCAAATCCTTAATCATCGAAGCAGCATCATCAAAACGCGATTCGGAAAATTGATAATCGCAACGCCAATCGGTTTCGAACCATCCGGTATCGAAATGAATTACATCGCAAGGCACTTCATTATCGCGAAGCTTTTTAGCCACTTCTCGTCCTTCCTCTTCTGAGAAATAGGTAATACGACTCATCCAAAAACCAAAACTCCAAAGCGGCGGCATGGCAGCTTTTCCGGTCAAATCGGTGTACTCATCCAATATATCTTTAGGATCGCCCAGAAAAACGAATAAATCCAATGATTCATCACCAATCATCAACGAATTAACACCGCCGAAATATTTACCAAAATCGCAGGTGATGGGCGTTGATGTATGCATAAACATTCCGTAACCGCGGTTACTCATAAAAAACGGAATGGGCTTGTACATGGTCTCGTTTTGAATACCGTTGGCATCATCGGTACATAACACCACTTTTTGTCCACGCTTATTAAACCCGGTATACGACTCGCCACAACCAAAAATCATTTCGTTTGGCTCCAAAGTAAAAGCCGCATTTACACTTCGCGAATAATCTTCAGCACGTCGAACAAAAGAAAACGGCATGATAGGTGTGTAAGTGGTTTCGGCATTATCGATGTGATGATTGGTTTGCGTCAGCAACTTTCCATCCACATCATAGAATGAAACCCTCCACGGATTAACGCTGATAACTACCTTGCCATATTTCGAAGTATAGGTATGCTTTCCTTCTGCTGAAGAATACTTCCACGAATGATCGACCGGTGCCGTACCATCAACCAACATCAACGACGGTTGATCTACCGATTTATCCATACCTGTTTGCATACGCAATCGTACAGTACGTGGAGAAACAAACTCCAGCTTAAAAGGTAAAGTAGGTGTTGACTGGTATTCGCCTTCAGGAAACTCGTTAGGCTCAACAGGCCGAAGAACCCCCAACATGTTGTTAAAAGCATAGCGGGTTTTATATTCGTACCGCGAGTATTTAACTTCTCCTGACCCTGTTTTGGGATCGAAGGATGAAAGCTCATCGGCAAAGTAGTAGGTGTTTTTAAAATCGTAGAAGTCTTTACTTATGTCGATGGGTTCGTTTACCAGACCAATATTTTGAAGTTGGGCTAACATCGAATTGGACATCATCAGCAATACAGATACTGAAAACAGCCAGTAGATATATTTATTCATTTCGTATGAGATTTAGTATTTTCTGATCAAAGCTTAAAAATACAAGTCTCAATAAGTTAACACATGTATAAAATGTTAACAATGGCTGATATTTGGTATCCAAAACATCTATTTATGCACAGCTACCCTATCATTATCAAATATTAAATACTCACCTTGCTAAGGAAGTGCATTAGTATTTAATAATTGCCTCACCAAAAAATCGGAAAGGCTTTTATGATTCAATAATTACTTCTCCGAACGATTGGTGAGCCTTTTATGGAGTACTAACGAGTGTGGTGACGAATGGGTGGCATTAGGGAATGATAATAACACCTTAAAATTGATTTTGATGTGTCATGCACAAATGAATCATCGATTGAACCCAGTTCGGGGTTCAAATGCAATACGTATATACCATAGGTTTCACCCATGGCTACTCAAATTAAATCCTTTTAGGATTTAAAGGGCAATATCTAACTTAGCTACTTTGGGTAGAAAGCTAAAAAAAGCAGAAGAACCGAAATCCTTCTGCTTATTAATTATAGAGTTAACTGAAAACTGCTATTCAACCGTTAAAATCAACTTTGTACTTTTCAAGCCCTCTGCTGTAGCATTCAGGATAATTTCGCCCGTACCGCTTTCGTCGGGCTGAACAATAACTTGCGCCAATCCATTAAACAATTTACGTTGCCACTGATCGGCAGCCTTCACCATTTGAATATCGCCAAGGTGCTTATTAGGCTCGTCCCATTGATTTGGAGGAGGCAATGGCACACCCACCAAAACAAGTTTGTTGGTTCCTTCTTTCAACAACGCATTATCGATATTAAACACAGCCATCTCATCTAAATTACCATCCATAGGTTGAATGGCGGTTCCATTTAAATAAGCTTGTAGATGATCGCCTACCTTTTTAGAGTACCAAATAAATTTACCCTTAGCAACATCGTCTTTGGTTAAATCAAATTGAGTAACCATCATCTTGTTTTTCGAATCTTTCTCTAACACATCCGTTGCCTCCGATGGCAGATCAATATCTGCTTCACCTAAACCATATTTTTCGATATTGGGTGTTTGAATCACTTCATATTCGTCGAAGAATTTATCTTTTTCTAACGATGTTGGATTACCGTTTCCAACACCTATCAAGTGCGCTGGTCCTTCTACCGAAAACTTAATTAAATTATCCGCCACAGGAACCGAACGACCTTTTTTATCCAGCACTTTAACGGTAACCACTGCCAAATCGTTAGCACTGTTTTTTAGTCTGGTTTTATGAGCTGTTAACTCAACACGATATGCATCAGCTGTTGTTTCAACGGTTTCTTCCATTACCTTTTTACCTTTAGTGTACCCCACAGCCTTTAATTTACCGGGCTTGTAGATCACAGGCCATTCGAGATGCTCATTTACTTCCATGGTTTTACGACCTAATGTTTTACCGTTGAGAAATAGCTCCACCTCATCGCAATTACTATACGCCCAAACCTGAATGGTATCACCTTCTTTTCCGGCCCAATTCCAGTGAGGAAGAAGATGCAAAACAGGTTCGTTACCCCACCACGATTTCAAGTAGAAAACATTGTCTTTGGGAAATCCACATAAATCCATCATACCAAAATAGGAAGTGATAGATGGCCATGCATAAGGCGTTGGTTCGCCACGGTAATCAAATCCTGTCCATATAAACATACCGGCTAGGTAATCGCGCTCAGCATAATGCTTCCAACTAGTTTCAATAGTTTCCCACGATGGACGAGGCAAATGATCGTAAGCTCTCATATAGTGTTTGTCGGGATCGTCGAAATAGATTCCGCGTGTTGCCCAGGTTGATCCTTCTTCAGTACCCATCGATGGTTGATCAGGAAATAACTCGTGATGCTTATCGGTATCCCATTGGCCCAGATAATTGTAACCCATTACTTCAACAGCAGCCGAAACGCCTTGATTACAACCACCACTAACAGCTGCATTCATTGGGCGGGTTGGATCAAGAGTACGTGCAAAATTCTGCATAGTAGTGGTGATACGTTCACCTAACACATTGCACTCGATGCCCCACTCTTCGTTACCCATCGACCACACAAAAATACAAGGATGGTTGCGGTCTCGACGAATTAATCGCTCCACTTCATCAAAAGCCTCCTGATGACTTCCCATCAAGCGGTTTTCGTCAATCACTAAAATTCCCATTTCATCGCACATATCCAATAACTCAGGCGTTGCCGGATTGTGTGAACTACGATAAGCATTGCTCCCAAAGTTTTTCAACTGTTGCAAACGCCAGCGAATAAGTTCGTCGGGCATGGCACAGCCTACTCCCGCATGATCCTGATGATTATTGGTTCCTTTCAACTTCACATGCTTCCCGTTTAAGAAAAAGCCCTTATCGGCATCGAAATGAACCGTACGAAACCCTGTGCGCGTTTTGTACTCGTCAATTACTTTTCCATCCACTACAATCTGCGTGATGACCTTATGCAAATACGGATCTTCTAACGACCACAAATGAGGATTAGCCACATCCATCGTTAGATCAACCTCTCCTTTAGCCATAGCTGCTATAGTGTTTTCGCCACTCTTAGCTTTGGCCAGCACCTTACCTTCGGCATTTACTATTTGTTGAGAAACGATATAAGTTGATGCTTCCTGATTACGATTTTCGACCTCTGTTTTAACCGTAACTTTAGCTTTATCGGCATCAATGTCGGCAATAACAAATGTTCCGTTTTTTCGAACATGCAAAGGTGCGTTCATTTGCAACCAAACATGGCGATAAATACCAGCTCCTTCGTAGTACCAACCTTCTTCCAGAGTAACATCAGCACGAACGGCCACCACATTCTCACCACCGTAGTTTAATATGTCGGTAATATTATATCCGAAGCTTTGGTAACCACTTGGTTCATTTCCTAAATAATGACCGTTCACCCATACTTTTGCATCTCTCGATACTCCTTCGAAATCGATATAAAACTGCTTTCCATAATCAGCTTCATCAACCGTAAAGTGTTTCCGATACCAGCCCACACTAACATCGGGGAAATTCCGACCAATTGCTTTGTATCCGTGACTATGACTTCCTTTTGCATCAAAAGGCACTTCAACAGCCCAATCGTGAGGTAAATTAAGCGGACGCCAGGTTCGGTCGTCGAATGCAACAGCCGCAGCCCCATCGCCAAATCCTGCTTTGGCCAGATAAGTAAAATAGCTGGTTCCGGTGTTAAAATCCTTTTCTACATCGCATGGATGGCCAAACGCAAATTTCCAATCCTTATCAAAATTGATTCTTTCTCTAACAACTTGTGCAAACAAACCGGGCATTAGTGTTAATAACCCAATTAATAAGATAGCCTTTTGATTCAAATTCATATGTAAACAGTTCTTTTCAACTTCAGCAATTTACTTTAATCATTTGTGGCGAAATAATGAAAATCGATCGTTTTTTTGATGGATTATGTCAAAGTACTAGCCAGTAGATTTTAGTCAGTAGAAATGCAATGAGTACAAAGTATCAAGACTTTTTACAGCATATTAAGACCAGACATTCTTCAATCAAAGCATTATTTCGTCGTTTACGAAAATAGTATTTATTGAAGTGCCTTGGTTTATTGTTTGTTTCCGATTGGGTAGGAAAATGTTAATACAACCTATAGTTCACCCACTATTCAGTTTCTATATCTTTTTGTACAACAACAATTTCATCATACATTGTAGGGCTTGGTTGATATACAACTCCGTTCGAATTTCATTTTGTGAAGAATCAATATTCAATAAATATTTATAGAAACAAAAAATGCCACAAAACAACAAGGTCTTGTGACATTTATATCTTAAGTGATTACTATCCGATTAAAAAAGGCAGGTCAACCCGACCTGCCTTACCAAAATACTAATCCAATGTAATCAACACAACTGATTTCGCTGGTATTTTTAATTTAATCTTTCCATTCTTTGGTTTACCAACCTTGAATTCTTTTAATGATACTTCTTCAGGCTGATCAAAATCGTTTAACGATTGTAATTTATCACCTGTTACAATCATACCTGTGGCATTTTTATAATCACCATCAAAAGCATATTCAATTTCTTCTTCCTGGTTAGGATTCAAATTACAAACCGTCATATTTAACTTTCCATCTTTAACCGAAGCTGATGCATTTAAAGCAGGTATTTCTTTTCCGTCTACTGTATACATTTCTGTTTCAACATCCAATGGCACCAAAGTAGCATCTTGGTGAACACTGTACATTTTAAAGATGTAGTAAGTAGGCGTTAATAACATCTTATCCTCACGAGTAAGAATAACCGATTGGATAACATTCACCATTTGAGCTATGTTAGCCATTTTAATACGATCAGCATGATTATTGAAAATATTCAAATGAATTCCGGCTAAGATGGCATCTCTTAAGGTGTTTTGTTGATATAGGAAACCCGGGTTTGTACCTGGTTCACAATCATACCATGCACCCCACTCATCCACAATCATGTCGATTTGTTTTTTAGGATCGTACTTATCCATTATAGCCGAGTGATTATTAATCAACTCTTCCATATAGTAAGTTTTTTGCATAGTAAGGTGATATTCGGCTTCATCAAAATCTCTGGCTGACCCTTTGTTTCCCCAACCTCCCGGGTGAACATAGTAGTGAAGTGACAAACCATCAACAATATGCTTGTAACGTTCCAATTTCTTCATCAATACTTCTGTCCAGTTGTAATCTGCAACGTTGGCACCACCGGCAATTTTATAATCAGCACCATGACAATAAGTAGCATAGTTTCTGTAAAGATCTGCATAATACTCAGGAGTCATGTTACCACCACATCCCCAGTTTTCGTTACCAATTCCCCAGTATTTTACTTTCCAGGGTTCTTCACGTCCGTTTTGCTTACGCCATTCGGTCATTGGGCTTTTGTTGGCCGAAGTAACATACTCAACCCACTCTTTTGCTTCGCGTACAGAACCCGAACCTACATTCAGGTTGATATAAGCATCAGCTCCAATTAATTCACAAAAATCAAGGAATTCGTGTGTTCCAAAGCTGTTATCTTCGGTTACTCCTCCCCAGTGAACATTTACAATGGAAGGACGCTCACTTTTAGGTCCGATTCCATCTTTCCAGTTATAAGTATCGGCAAAACATCCTCCCGGCCAGCGTAACAGTGGAATTTGCATTTCGCGCAATGCATCGATGATATCTACGCGAAAACCTCTAACATTTTCAATAGACGATCCTTCTCCAACGTAGAACCCGTCGTAAATACAACGCCCAAGGTGTTCAGCAAAATGACCGTATATATCTCTATTGATAGTTGTTTCGGCCTTATCGGTATGGGCCGTAATTTTGTTTTGTGCAAAAATTGTTGATGTGCACAACAATATTGCAGCTGTAAGAATAGATTGAAGTTTCATTATTAATTTATTTAACTGATGTTACTTTTTTACCCCAAATACCACGGCCGTTTGGCAAGATTCCACTAAAAAGAATTGTTTCGTTCTCAAGCTCCCAGTCCCATCCTCTAAATACTGCACATTCAATTTTATTCTTGTTTTCGTCAACCAGGTATAAAGTTTCCTTTTTCAACTCGTAAGATACGATATTTCCTGATTTTTTAACTTCAATCTTTCCATCTTCACTCCATTTTGCTTCCTCTGATAAGTTAAATGCCTCAGGCTTATACACCCATCCTCCTTCGGCATATAGTTTTTTATCCGGTATATCATCCAAAACAATTACTTCCCATGATCCGGCTAATTCCTCTGCTTTAATTTCTTTATGGTTATCAATGATATTATATCGCTCAGGAGAAAGCACAGGCCAGCCATTGGATAACCACTTTATTTCGCGCACATGCATTTGCAACGCTAAATTTTCAGGAGCCAAACGTCCCTGGTGCATCACATAATACTTACCATCATCATTTAATACAGCATTATGTGCATTTCCATTCCACCCAGGATGATTGTTAAACATATAACTATGCGTTAGAATCGGATAGTTATCTTTTGTATCTACCATATCATTCCCAAAATAGTCGAGGAACGGACCGGTTGGTATTTTTGATCGTCCAACACGAATATTATAAAAACTAAACAGCGAATCGTACGACACAAAAAGATAGTACATATCCTGTTCTTCATTGTACACTATTTCAGGAGCTTCAATAACTCTCTGATGGCCATTTTCCAAGCGTGCAATCAAATGACCTTCATCACCAGCTGTTAAGGCCAAACCAGTCTCCGGATCCAGTTCCATGCAATATAATCCACCAAAGAACGAACCGTACATCATCCAGTCTTTGCCTGTTTTATGATCTGTAATAACCGATGGATCGATGGCATTCATCTTGCTTTCGCGAGTTGTTTTTACAACTTCACCTTTATTTTCCCATGGTCCAAGAGGTGATTTGGCTGTTGCCATACCTATATAAGATGCATTGGATCCAAAGAAGGATACTGAATAGTACAAGCGAAACTCATCTCCCACCTGACGAATAAATGGAGCCCACATATTATCTGCGGCATGACCACCATTTACTTTTTTAACATACTCTAGTGCTTCAGCAGGTGTTTGATCAAATACCCATCCTTCAAACTTCCAATTAACTAAATCTTTAGAACTCCGAATTGGTAACTTCCCTATATGAATGGTGTCATCCATAAAGTTAATATTAGGTGGAGTAAAATAAGCTCCCGTAGCATATACATAGTAGGTATCGCCAACCTTAACACATGATGGATCATGCACATTAGCAGCATTCCACTCATGACGATGACTTAAACTTGAAATATTGGTATAATCATCGGTGTAAGGATTTTTTTTCTCCTCTTTTTTTACTTCCATCGTACATGCCTGAAGTCCGAAAGCACATAAAAGTATGTAAGGTATATATTTCATCTCGCCTTTAGTTTTTCATATTAATGAAAACAAAAGTAGCTCGGGAAGGCCGCTATTAAGAGGACAATCGTTTTTATAAGGTGGATAGATGTACAATATACCTACAATTAAAAGTGCCTTAATGGTGTATTATTCAATCTACATGGAATATATTCCTCATTACTGGTAGTATTTAAGAATTAGCATATTCACTTGGTGAACATTTATAGAATTTTTTAAATACACGACTAAAGTATTTTGGATCATTGAAGCCAACCATAACGGCAACTTCTGCAACCTGGTATTTTTTTGTTTTTAACAAAGCAATTGACTTCTTCAATCGGAAGACATTAATATATTCGTTTGGCGATACATTTGTTAATGCTTTCAATTTTTTATATAATAAACTCCGACTTACGTACATTTTTGAAGCGAATGTCTCAATATCAAAAGAAGGATCGGCATACAATTCCGAAACTACAGCATTAACCTTCTGCATAAAATCATCGTCCAGCGAACCTCCCCTAAGTTCCTCTTCTCCGGTGGTATCTTGGAGATAAATGGATTTAAGCTTCTGACGGTTCTCTATCAAGCTCTTCATCTTGGCCAGCAGCAGACTAAGATTAAACGGTTTGGTAATATAATCATCCGCTCCTACTCCTAAACCTTCTACTTGATTTTCTTCCATTCCTTTTGCCGACAGCAGAATAACAGGAAGATGACTGGTATTTAAATTATTTTTTAATTGTTTACATAAATCCAGGCCATTCAAGCGTGGCATCATTATATCACTAACTACCAAATCAACCTCTTGCTTCAAAGATAAGTCATAACCATCCTTACCATCTTTTGCTGTATAAACATTGTATTCATCAGCGAGCGATTCAGCCAGAAAATACCTAAGATCATCATTATCTTCAACAACTAATACTTTTGCTTTATCAGTATCGCCATTTAGTGATGTTTGATCTTCGTCAGCCACCTTTTTTATTAGACTAACTTTTTCATCTATCGATACCGATTCTGCTACTTCATCTTCTATTACAGTATAGTCATCGAATCCTTCCAGTTCAATAGGTAATTCCAACACAAAAGTTGAACCTTTTCCATACTCGCTAGATACTGATATATTTCCATTTTGTTTATCTACTAATTCTTTCACTAACGATAAACCAATACCAGTTCCAAATCCCAGGTTATTATCTGCGCGATAGAAACGATCAAACACTTTTTCAATAACATCTGGTTTTATTCCTTGCCCACTATCGGTTACGACTACCTCAATCGTTTTTTTGTGATTGTTACTGGTTTTCAAACGCAATGACAGATCCACTTTACCCGTTTCGGGAGTATATTTGAAAGCATTGGCCAAAAGATTAAAAAGTATGTCTTCCAACTTTGATTTATCGCACCAACCACTGTAATCAGCTACTTCAACATTAATTGAATAGTCGATATCCTTTTCGTCAGCCAAAACTTTAAAAGCCTCACCAATTTCAACTATCACTTCATCTAATATCGCTTTGTGAAGCATGATTTTTAATTTACCTGCTTCCAGCTTTCGAAAAGTTAATATCTGATTTGTTAACAATAATAATCGTTCGGCATTTCGCTTTACAACCTCAATTGAATTTCGCACTCCTGAAGGTAACGTACTATTCTTTCCGGTTAACAAACGTTCTATTGGCGAAAGAATAAGTGTTAATGGTGTTCTGAATTCGTGAGATATATTAGTAAAAAACTGCATCCGCATTTGATGAATACTTTCCACCTGCTTGTTAAGATCAATTAGCTGGTCTCTTTGCGAAACAATTTCCTTATTTTTCTCTTCTAACTGTACCTTTTGCTTCTCGATTTTAGCACTTCGTTTTTCCAGTTGCTCATTGTTTTCAAGCAAACGCTCAGATGTTTCTTCTAGCTGTTTGTTTTTCTTGTCGATTTCAATTGTTCGCTCTTTAACCAATTGTTCAAGGCGTTTCTTCTGCATTGTTATTCTAAAAGAACGATATCTAACATAGGATGAACCTAGCACGATTAATACCAAAATAAGTAACAATTTAAACCATACTTCCTGCCAGAATGGTGGAATAATTTCGATGTATACTTCGGTAGATTCATCGTTCCATACCCCTTCCAAATCGGTAGATTTCAATTGAAATAAATAGGTTCCACCAGCAAGATTTGTATACGATGCAATCCTTCGCTTTGAATCCACTTCAACCCAGTCTTTATCAACACCTGACAAACGATAGGCATATTTTATTTTAGAAGAATGAAGAAAATTCATTGCTGAAAACTCCATAGAAAACACGTTATCCTTATATGATAATGTAATTGTATCGTTGGCAAACGATGCTCTTTTTAAAGGCACCTGACCATGATATTTATCGCCGGGGGTTACTTTATGATTATAAATATTCAATGCCGTTATGGCAACTCGTGTATCGTACGGATAATTATAAATTTGATTGGGATGAAAGTAATTAAGCCCTTTCAACCCCCCAATATATATGTTACCTTCCTTATCTTTAAATCCGGCCGACCAGTAATATTGATTGTTTCTTAAGCCATCCTGCCGATAGTAATTGGTGAAATGATTTTCTTTAATATTAAATTTCGATAAGCCATTTTCTGTCGTTATCCACAAATTATTTTCGTCATCACACAAAACACTATAAACCACATTATTTGCCAATCCATCTTCTTGCCCAAAGCTGATAAACTCATAATTGCCATTACTGGTTTCAACACACCGGGCAATACCTCCACCATAGGTGCCCATCCAAATATTTCCATCAATATCGGTTGTAAGTGAAGTAATATAGTTGTTGGGCAAACTATTCTTGCCATCCGTTTCTTTATACTCAACTAGTTCGTAACGAGACATTACAGTCATCTCATTTTTATTCACCAACTTACCATCAAAGCGGTATAGACCATTGGTTGTACCTATCCAGTAAAAACCATTCTTATCTTCCTGAATACACCCCACTTCCCAATCCTGTGGAATTCCGCCAAGCGGCCTTATTTGATAGAATCGTCCCTCTTGCTTATTGTAAATACAAAGTCCTTGCTGTGCACCCACTATCAAGTCACCTTGACGATTCACATACATAGTAGAAATAAACTCTCCTACTAATCCATCACTTTCATGTAAGGCCTTAAAACGACCATTATTTTGGAGCACCTGAATACCCATTCCCCATGTACCAACCCATATTTGGTTGCTTTCATCTTCATAGATTGAAGTGATAAAATTACTTTCAATAGAATTAGAATTATCTGATTGGGTACGATACACTTTTGTCTGATTGCTCTCTTGATTGATACGAACCAAACCGTAACCCGCTGTTCCAACCCAAAGATTTTTATTGCTTTTATAAATAGAATTTATAATGTTACTGTTGACAACTGCAAAATCGGGGTTAGAATTATCTAATGAATTGAAGTTTTTTTGATGCACATTAAAATAAGCCAATCCAATTTTATCCCCTCCAATCCATATACTACCTTGATTATCGGCATAAATAGAGCGAATAAATTCAGCCTGATATTGCTCTTCCCGATTATTAAAAAGCCTGAACCTGTTTACATCACCACTTTTGATATCTAATGTACTTAACCCACCCAAGGTACCAATTAACAAAATATTATCAGATACTTTTGAGATAGCTGTAACATTTGAGTGGTTTATACTTTTCTTTCTATCTGTATCATGACTAAACCATTCTATTGCTCCTGATTGTTTCCCGCAAAGGTACATGCCATTAGTTGTACCTAAATAAAGGTTTTCTTCATCATCAAAGATACTTTGAATCGTTTCAGAATTTATTGTATTGTGATTTAGTTGGTAAGCAACAAACTTCTCCTTCGAAGAATCAAACTTAAATATCCCTGCTTCTGTACCCAATAACATTTCTCCTTCTTTACTTTTATAGATATTAAGCGGAGAAGGAGATTCTTCAGAAGTCCAGTAATGACCAATCACCTCAAAGACATTTGTATTTTCGGATATTTTATATATCCCATTGGTTCTTGTAATTACCCACAGATTATCTCCATCAAAAAAGCTATTTACAACATCTTGTTTAAAGATTAGATTAACCTTACTTTGTTGTATTGTAACAAACTTTCCGGTTAATAGATTAAGAATTTGCAGGCCCTTTTGATTGGAAACAAATAAATAATTTTTGCCGTTGGTGGTTAAATGTAAAATGCGGTTATGCCATAATTGATCTTCAGCACCATTTGAATAGTAATATTCAAATCCATAACCATCGTATCTGCATAAACCATTATCGGTTCCGAACCAAATAAATCCATAAGCATCCTTTGTAATGGATTGAACCGTGTTTTGCGGCAATCCGTTTTCGATATTAATATATTCGATTCGAGGATTTCTCTGACCAGAAACTTTTAATGAGACAAAAGCATAGAAAAGAAATAATACTATTTTAAGAGGGAATTTTTTCATACACAGCTTTAATACAACCAAACAAACTCTTTAACTCTTATCTTACCTGGGCTGATTTGTTATTTAAAGTTATGTACAAATATAACAGAGACTGCCATGAAAAAGAAAAGAAGGTTGCAAAAACAACCTTCTTTTCTTTATAAAATATTTTTTTTGAGCTATTCTGCTTTGAAAGCGTAAACACAAATTGAATAATAGTCTTCTCCAGGATTTAACAAAGTTGAAGGAAAATCAGGTTTATTTGGTGTATCTGGGAAATGTTGAGTTTCTAAACAAAGAGCCTCGCGATAATTTAAAGTTTTACCATACTTACCCATATCTTTATTATCAATAAAGTTACCGCCATAAAACTGAATACCAGGCTCGTTAGTGTATACATCCATTACACGACCTGAAACCGGTTCTTTTAATGTTGCAGCTAATGTTAATCCATCAACAGCCTGATTAAGCACCCAGTTATGATCGTATCCACCACCTAGCCTTAATTGTTCATCATCAGCATTAACACGATCACCAATTGCTGTAGCTTTTCTAAAATCAAATGGAGTTCCTTCAACCGGAGCCAATTCACCTGTAGGTATTAATCCGCCATCAACAGGAGTAAAAGCATCAGCATTTATCATTAATAAGTGATCATTAATAGTACCTGCAGCTTCGCCACCCAAGTTAAAATAAGTATGGTTTGTTAAATTAACATGAGTTGTTTTATCTGTTGAAGCAAAATACTCAATCTTTAACTCATTTTTATCTGTTAATTCAAAAACAACTTTTACATCAACATTACCCGGATATCCTTGCTCACCATCAACAGATGTATATGTAAACTCCAATGAGTTGGTTCCAACTGGTTTTACATCCCAAATTTTTGAGAAGAACCCTCCGGCACCACCGTGCAAAGTATTTTCTCCATCATTCATATCGATATTGAAAGTATCTTCTTCAATTACAAACTGCGCTTTTCCAATACGGTTGCCGTAACGACCAATGGTTGCTCCATAGAAGTTTTCTTTATTATTAAGGTATTCATCACCAGTGCGGAAACCAAGACTGACATCAGCAAAGGTACCTTCTTTGTCTGGAACCCAAAGGCTAACAACACGGGCTCCGTAATTGGTTAACTGAGCTGTTAAACCATTGGCATTGGTAATGGAATACAACTTGATAGCCTTATCGTTAAGGGTTGTTTCAAAAGCATTAGCATCAATTAAGTCAAGCTTAGCTTTATCGCATTGACATGCCGTAAAAAAAGAAGCAATTGTCAAGGCAAATAGCAATTTTTTCATATGAATCTAAATATTAGTTTAACTTCAAGGGATTATTCCCTGGTTGATTAATTTATTAAAAGTAAAATTAACTTTTTTTCTTGATTATATATCTGAGAGGTGAATAAAATAAGCCCCGATAAAGGTTTTTAATCCTTTACCGGGGCTTATATTTAATTTTTAGTCTAAAAAGAGTACTTAACAATACTCTTTCAATTATTCTACTCTACCTTTTTACCCCACAAAGAGTACTTACTATCATCGGTAAGACCTGTGAATACAATGGTAACCTCTCTTGGATTTGCCTCCCAATCAACTTCGCGCTCTACATACAAAGTCAAATTACCAACGGTTAATCTATTGGTTGAGCTATTAAATGACCAACTTCCATTTAAAGCACCACTTGCAGTTCCATCGTCTGCTAATATCAAGTCAGTTGATGTTTGCATATTTCCATAACTATATTTTAAGGTTATACACTCCCATTTTCCAACCATTTCATCAACAGTTATTTCTTTTTCTGGCACACCTGTATATCTTTCAGGCATAACTACCGGCCATCCTCCTACAGTCCAGCGAATTTTTCGTACATGCCCCATCATATTGGCATTGGCATAATCATTACCATTGGTTCCAGCAGGTAACCGACCTTGCGATGCATAAAACCAATCGCCATCTTCATCCTGAAAAACGGCACAATGAGCAATACCCACCCAACCAGAATGATTATTAAACTGATAAGGATGTGTTATTATGGGGTAACAATCTGCTCCTTCGGTTACATTAGCTCCATCGCTACCATAATAAGGTCCATCAATTGAAGTAGATCGACAAACACGAGTGTTATAAGGCACATCTAAACCATCATAAGCCATAAACAGATAATAGTAACCATCTTTATACACTATTTCCGGTGCTTCGCTACCTTGCCAACGTGAACCAGGTGTGCGAGTTGCAATCCTCTTACCATATCTGGCGGTTAACGCACTAACACTATATGCATAAGGTTCGCCTAACTCATTAATTGGCTTTCCTGTTGTGGCATTTACTTCTAAGATACTAAAGCCACTGTGCCACGAGCCATGCACTAAATAATGCTTTCCATCATCTGTAACAACGTACGTTGGATCGATTGCATTGTAGTAAAAATATCCGCTCCAGTCCGATGTACTGGCACGACTATAATCTAATCCTCTGTCTGATGATGAACAAGTAACAAATCCCTTGTCTTCCCATACAGCTCCGGCAGGATCAATTGACTCGCACATACCAATAAATGCACGCTCTGTCCAGCTTCCATCAAAAGCTTCTGATATAGGATTACCCGTTTTAATATAGTTATCGATAATGATACTATAATACATGCGTAACTTTTCTTGCCCTCCAACAGTAATTTTTCGCACTACAGGAGCCCAATATCCATACTGAATATCATTTTCAGCTATTGCATCTAACCCCATTCGTGAACGAATATTATTCAGTGAATCAGCCACCCAAGCAGGAGGATCATAAAAAGGTCCACCAATCCATTCCCAATTAACTAAATCAGTTGAACGCTTTCCTTGAAAATGCCCATGACCTTCATGCTCGTTTCCAAACGAAGCATCTGTATTATACATATAGTAATATCCTTTGTAATAAGCTACAGATGGATCATGCACATTAGCTAAGTTCCATTGTGATCTGTTATTCCATGAGGCAATATCATCACCTGACCATGTATAATCATCATTATATGTTGGAATCACATATTCCGGGTCTGGATCCGGGTCTGGATCTGGATCTGGCTTTGGGTCTGTTCCACTATCAGAACATCCAATCCAGGCAAAAATCATTATTGCACTCAATCCCCAAATAAATTTCTTCATATTTCACAAGCTTAAAAGATTTTGATTCAAAATAAGGTAATTAATAATCTACAGAGGTGGACTATATCTTATTTCATGTAGAAAAATAGATACCTTCTTTTACTATTATGCCAACATCCACTACCACTGATCCAATAAGAAAAAAAAGATGAAATTTCTTATTAGTACTGGCTAAGAAAGAGAAGAAACCGTCCATTTCTATCCTACATCTCAAACAATTTGGGCAAAAAAAAAACTTCCTTATCAACATACAAAAGTACATCGATAAGGAAGTAGTATTTTATCAAAAAAACCTCTTAATCTAAATTATAAACAGGGCGAACAGTATATCCTTTTTCAAAGAATGCAACACTGTTATCTGAGTTATTATTGGCTGAGTTTCCAGTAAGATTAGGATTAGTATCCAAATTTGTTTGCCATACAGGGAAATACTCATGTCCAACAACATAACTATCGTATGATGAACCACTGGCATTTTCTGAAGTTAATTCCTCTAAATCAACAACAACAAACTCTTCTTGCTTTTCTTCTCCATCCTCTTCCCAGGTATAAAGTTGTTTCGGTGCCAATTTATAATAAGCATGCTCTTTAATCTGCTGCATACGACCATCATCATAGAAGAATCCCCAACGAATTAAGTCAGTACCACGACCGTTTTCACAACCAAACTCTTTTGGACGTTCCACATTTGCAATTTGCTCAAAAAGAGCATCTGCTGTTGGAAAATCAGAAAGTTGAAGATCTGGTAGAGCTACACGTTGACGAACTTCGTTAATGTAATCGATAGCTGTTTGTGTTGGTCCGTTAAGTTCATTCTCACATTCTGCGGCACGTAATAAAACATCACTATAACGCATCAAACGTAAGTTAATACCGGATCTTAACCCCACAATAACATCTTCTGATATATCTAATCGAGCGTAAGTCCATTTAGCAATTGATATGCCTCCCTGTGAAGTGTTGGAACGATAATTCAGAACCCAATCATTATCCTTATCACCTGTAACTGCTGATAGTTCTGATTTATAAGCCACATTTGTACGAGGGTCACCATTAGGATAGGCCGCTGTTGCAACATCTGTTACAACGTTATATTCTGGCTCATATGTAACCAATGTCCAATACAATCGTGGATCAGGGAATCCATCTGTACAGGTTTCTTTTTTAAATAGGTTATACAACCATGGTGCTGCTGCACAGTCACCCCAACTACCTTTATCCTGAGGAGCATAGTTAGCCTCAACAGCATGCCCTTGTGTTGCATTTGGACTTATATTTACCGGAGTCCATTCTTCATCAGTTCCACCGGTTCCAAAGTCCATAAACTGTACTTCAAAAAGACTCTCTGAATTATTCTCGGTACTTTCTTTAAAGTTGTCACCAAAATCGGCAGCCAGTGCATAATTTCCATATTCGCCGGCAATTATATCTTTTAATACAGTATAGGCTTCTGCATATTTCTGACGGAACATCAGCGTGCGAGCCATGTATCCTGCAGCAGCTCCACAAGTAGCACGACCACTGGCCCATTCGCCACCTTCATTGCGTGAAGGCAATATTTTCATGGCTTCAGTAAGATCTTCCTCTAC
This sequence comes from Carboxylicivirga linearis, assembly GCF_018271995.1. Lineage (GTDB taxonomy): Bacteria > Bacteroidota > Bacteroidia > Bacteroidales > Marinilabiliaceae > Carboxylicivirga > Carboxylicivirga linearis. The sequence continues at coordinate 32,656 of NZ_JAGUCO010000015.1, read as the reverse complement.
TTTATTTAAAACTGAGTCCTGGCTGGCAGTAGTTGCATACAAAGTGCTAATATCAACATAATCGTCGTAATTAGTAATCAACGGAACATCCTGATAAATAGTAGCTAAATTGTAGTATGCCAATGACCTTAAGAAAAGAGCCTGTCCTTTAATCTCATTATAGGAATCCTCTGACATTTCAACATCTTCCACTTTTTTAAGTACAAAGTTGGCACGGTTTACCACATGATAGTTATCACGCCATGGCCATTCAGCCATAAAATAAGCAGATGTATGATTAAGGTTATCAGCATCTATATACCATTGTTGAGATGAGTTCCAGACTTCATCACCACGCACAGCATCAATAACATAACCAACACGGGCAAAAGTACCTTCTAAACGAATTCGATTGTAACAAGCAATTACAGCCTCCTGAAGTTCCGACTCCGTATTTCCAAAATCGAAAGTTGTTTGACTATTCGGGTTTTCAACATCGAGTTGGTCATCACAAGCTGTAAGGCCTGCGATAATCGCGAATATTACTAGATATATATTTAAACGTTTCATATAGCTTCTTTATTTTTCAGATTATAAATATTAGAATGATAGGTTTAATCCAAACATAAATGATCGCGGTGTTGGATACGATGCATAATTATAACCTGGTGTATATGTACCGCCTGCAAAGTCTACATTATAACCTTTGTATTTGCTGAATGTATATAAATTCTGACCTGAAGCGTAAACACGAACATTACTAACCACACCATTAAACCATTGATCAGGGAAATTATAACCTAATTGCACGTTTGCAATCCTCAAATAGGATGCGTCCTGTATGTATCTATCACTGAAATAATTATTTGTTGCATTAGCCGATTTATATTGCACTCGCGGAACATTAGTATTTGTATTAGTAGGTGTCCAAGCATTTAACAGACTAACATCTTTATTTGTAGCACCATAAGAATTACGTAATTCCATATCAACAAAATCAACTGCTTTAAAACCGGCAGCACCAAATGTAGCAACACTTAAGTCGAAACCATTCCATTCAACACGTGCATTTAAACCAAAGTTAACATCAGGTAAACCACTACCTATAAAGGTTCTGTCTTCGGCATTAATGGTTCCATCGCCATTCAAATCTTTGTACAAAAGATCACCTGCCTCAGCTCCCGGTTGAGAAATAAACATGCCGTCTTCGTTTTGACGACCATCGATAGCAGCCTGATTTTGAGCTATACCATTTCTGATATTGTAAGTTCCATCTTCATTTTTCACATCATCTTCTAGCACCCAACCATAGAATGATCCCACTTCGCGACCAACCTCTGTGCGACATATTCCATCATTTTGAGGCTCATCGGCAACTCCTAAACTAGTTACCTCATTGGATAGTGTTGAAACATTTGCAGAAATATCGTACTTAACTGCATGGTTGTAGTTGCGATAAGTAAATAAGAATTCCAATCCTGAGTTAACCATAGTGGATGCATTCATACTTACTCTATCATTTGTAAAACCACCTGAAGATGGAACTTTTACACCATAGTGCAAAGCTTCCGATGTTGCTTCATACCAGTCGAAATTAAACTCAAACTGATTATTGAACATAGCCAGATCAAAACCAAAGTCAAGCGTTTTTTTGCTTTCCCATCTTAGGGCTGTATTTACAAAGTCCGAAATAGCAGATCCCGTCACCTTATTATTACCGAAACTGTAAGTATAATCGTTTCTGCGCATTGTAGCCATATAATCATATACTCCTAGGTTTTCAATACTTCCCAACTCTCCATAACTACCGCGAATCTTAAACAAGCTGATGGTAGAAGGATCTACAGGAAAGAAGCTTTCTCGTTCAATTCGCCATCCTGCTGATACTGATGGGAAAATATCGAAACGATCTTCTGGTGAAAGATGACTTGCACCATCACGACGAGCTGTTGCTGAAAAGAAGTACTTACCATCGTAATTATAGTTAAAACGACCAATATATGACGCTATCATCCAATCGCTTTCATAACTATATGAATTTCTTTCAGACGCATTATCCAGCTGCAAATAATAGGGTTCAGACAAGTTATTACCCGTTCCTCTTAGCGAGTGATAATATTCACTCTGATAGGTTTGCCCTAAAACGGCATCAATGTTATGCTTCCCAAATGTCCCACTATAGTTTATATAGTTTTCAATTAAAGAATTACTTGTGTATCTATATTCCTGATTAAGAACTTCACTTTCTTTAGGTAAATAGTTGATTGTACTTGATATAAAGGCCGGTACAAATGAATAATTCTTAACTATTGTTTTATTGTATGCCAGGTTAAGATTGTATGACAACTTGTGATTGCCGGCTGCCACACCAAGCATATCTAAAATATCAAAACTTGTATTGGCAGAACCAACAAAACGATCCACTTTCACATTTCTTTCCAATAAATTGTTTGTCATCAACACATTGGTCATACGCAAGTCACCATGAACATCGTCGTAGTAAGTACCATAACCGTAAGCATCATATCTCCATCCAACGGCAGAAGAAAGTCTGTCATCAAGCACCCATGTTGATTCATCATACGCCTTAATAGTAGAAGGTAAAAGAAGTGCTGAAGCCATTACCGGATATTGACCTCCATAAAGACCTTGTACATACTCGTTGGCGTTACTAAGAGCCATATTATCCTGATCGCTATGGCTATAAACCAAACTTGTTTTGATTTTAATAAACTTAACATCCATCGTATTATTCACACGAGCTGTGAAACGGTCGTAGTTGGGACCGGCACCTTCCATCGTACCTTCCTGACTAAAATAGTCAAGACCAATGTTGTAAGTATTATTTTCACCACCACCAGAAAGGTTAATATTATGATTTTGACGAATCCCTGTTTTAAACACTTCATCAACCCAATCAGTATCAACTGAAGCAACTTCGGTACCATCAGCAAGCGTATTCCATAAATAATTACTACTTGCAGGATCATAACCGCCCGGAAGAGCAACTTCACTGTTTGCATAGGCCATGGTTAAGTATTCTTTGTATTGATCAGCATTCATAACATCGTATACTCCTTTTTGAATCTGATCTATACCATAATAACCGCTGTAGTCAATCTTCATTGGTGAGTTCTTCTTACCTTGTTTAGTAGTGATGATAATCACACCATTACCTGCACGAGAACCATAGATTGCCGCAGCAGAGGCATCCTTAAGAATTTGTATTGATTCGATATCGTTTGGAGAGAAATCGCGAATGGTTGTTCCCATAGGTACTCCATCAATAACGTAAAGAGGATTAGTGTTACCAAATGAACCAATACCACGAATACGCACGGTTGGATCTGCTCCCGGCTGACCATCTGAAGTAATTTGAACACCAGATGCTTTACCTTGTAACATTGTTGAAATATTTGAATTCGATTGTTTCTTCATCTCATCAGCATCAACAATGGCTACTGAACCTGTAAGGTCAGCTTTCTTTTGTGTACCATAACCAATAACAACTACCTGGTCTATTTCTCTGGTATCTGCTACCATCGTAATATTTCCGAGGGCTGTTTTACCTTCAACATTTATTTCAACGCTATTGTATCCAATAAATGATAGTATTAGAGTTGCATCGGAAGAAACATTTAGAGAAAAATTACCATCAATATCAGTAATAATACCATTTGTAGTACCTTTTTCCTGAATAGTAGCACCAATTAGGGGTTCTCCGTTTTCATCAACGATTTTACCCATCACAGTTATTTCCCCTTGTTGAATCATTGCGGTCTGGTCGGCTTTGCCGTTTCCTTCTGCATATATTGACGGTAGTAGTGTCAACAATCCCAACAGGATTATATATATATATTTCATAGTATTTGTATTATTCTTTATAATTATTCAGTAATCACGACATAAGCACCCTCAATAACCAGAGCACAATTCAAATCAGAGCTGTCAACTTCTATACCTTCATATTTCTGGAAATGAACTTCTCCCGTAGCATAGGTAACATCGTAATTAATATCAGCCGTATTGTCGCCATTGTTTGTTACTGTGATTACCACTTTAGAACCATTTAAATTGGATGCAAATACATCAAAGTTCCAATCATTTGTTGCAGTGGCAATACCTTCGTAACCAGCACCCCAACCAAAGTTATCCATACGAACTACGCCATATTCAGCATTATCAGCCTTACGAAGAATAGTACATGGGCTATGCCAGTTATTAACCTCGTTTGAATAGCAGTACATGGTAATTACTTTACTCTCACCTGATGCTACAGCATAATCATCTGAGAATTCAGTCCACCAGGCAGTAGAGAAATCTATCGCTCCTACCTGACTGGTACCTTCTACAATAGTAAGCGGTAAAGTTGTACTTACCGTGCCTGTTGCACCTACATATGAAACCGTCGCATTTTGATCACCTGCAACAAGAGGAATTTCAAATTCTAAAGTTGAGTTCTCAAGTATACCCGTTGAACCGTCAGAATAAGTAGCTGTTACAACCAATCCAGCAGGATCAAATGCAGGTGATTCTGTGCCATAAAATGCATAGATTGTCATTTCAGGCATAGTAGTTATTTCCAATGAAGTAACTGCATTTGTAACCTCAAGAGTGTAAGAAGTTGTTACTGCCGGACCATAATTACCTTGCTTGGTTTTACTGTATGCTACCGCAACTGTTTTTTCTCCCAATGTAGTCATATCTGGTATTACACTAAACGAGACATCAGCTGTGTCTACTTCAGCACTTGAACCATCTGCAAAGGTTACGGTTGCCACTCCATCTCCCCAGAAATCTTCATTTCCTATTTCAACAAATTTCGGAGTTCCTGTAACTTCAATTGATATCGGACTTACATCTTCTACTACAGTTACTTTTGAAGGAATCAAATATGCTGTATTCATCTCGAAATAACTGGCATCACAAATTAAGAATGCTGTAATATCATCAGATGCAGAAACACCTTGATGATATGTTTCAGTTATTGTTGTACCATTTGTTCCTACAGCAGTAGCCGTAACAAATACATTACCTGTAGCTGAGTGATCAATATCGATAGAAACCGTTGCTCCATCCATGGTAGCTCGGAAGTCATTCCAAATATCACCATCTCCATCCGTATCAGGATAGTCATGTGACACCATATTCAGATCGAAAGCGTAGCGTTCATCTATATCAGCCATTCCACCTCCCCAACCGTAAGCATCTGAGCGTAATACAAAGTATTCTGCATAACCATCACCATCACGATCTGCTACTTCATTGGTGACAGCCAGATTCCAGTTATTCCAATTATTTTCACTACCTCCATTATGGTTAATAAACTCAAGATGTAATAGCTTATTTGTTGGAATAGTGAAGTAATCTGAAAAATCAGCCCACCAGCCAGAACTGTAATCTTCCTGGCCAACTAACGATGTAGAGATATTAATATAAGTAGTATCTCCAGTATCTTTACTTGCATTCGCATCTGCAATAGAGTCGATCCTGTCTTGAAGATCAGAGGGTGCATCAATCAAATACCTATCTGATTGTTCACACCCAACTAAGCCAAATGCAGCAAAAACTGTTGCGTACAAAGCGCGCCTAATCAGTTTGTTTCTAATTTTCATTTTCATAGCTTTAGTTAACAATAATTTTCAATGTATATTCATTATATATAAGAATGCCTAAATCTTAGCGATCTCAGCATATCAGAATGCTTAATAAAACTCAACTCCGCAGAGAATATTCAACTCCTTTTAACACAAGCATCAAAACACTTCCTTCTCCTTTTTAAGGTATTTTTCATTTTACCTCTGAATATGTTTCGAAATGTTAATTCAAAAGTAGGTGACGCAGATTATCCTAAGGTTCACAATTAATTCTTTTTGGTGGACTTTTAATGACAGCTGATAATCAATATTTTAAGAAATCAACCAGAGATATAAACACCCGTAAATATGAAAAGGTGTACAATTGAATAATTCATATATATTATTGTCCACCTATTTAGTAAATTTGTACCGTTACAAGTTAGATTTTATTAGCATTTTTGAATAAACAATAATTGCAGCAATAGCAAAATGAACAATATGAGAAGATCTATTTTACTCTTAGCAATCATCCCTTTGTTTATAGGATGTGTTAAAAAACAAGAAAAAATGCAGACATTTTCGCTAGAAGATGTCAAGTTACAACCTTCACCTTTTTTAAATGCCCAAAAAGTTGATCACAAATACTTATTGGAGCTGGATATTGACCGTTTATTGGCTCCATATTTTAAAGAAGCTGGCCTTGAACCTGTAAAAGATAACTATACAAACTGGGAAAACACCGGATTAGATGGGCATATTGGTGGCCACTATCTTTCTGCTTTATCAATGATGTATGCTTCTACCGGGAACCAGGAACTTTTAAATAGAGTTAACTATTTTGTTACCCAACTTAAAAAATGCCAGGATGCCAATGGCGATGGTTATTTAAGTGGTGTACCTGACGGTAAAAGAATCTGGAACGAGATATCGGATGGCAAAATAGAAGCCGGAAGTTTTTCTTTAAATAAAGGCTGGGTACCATTATATAATATTCACAAAATTTTTGCCGGCCTAAGAGATGCCTATGAATTTGCGCATAATCAAGAAGCTTTAAATATGCTGATAAAATTATCTGATTGGTTTATGAGCATTACCGACCACCTTAGCGATGAACAATTACAACAAATGTTGATTAGTGAACATGGTGGCATGAACGAGGTTTTTGTGGATGTAGCAGAATTATCAGGTGATAATAAATACCTTGTCTTCGCCAAAAGATTTTCTGATTATTCAATTTTAAATCCATTAATCGACAAAAATATCAATCTGGTTGGTATGCACGCCAACACTCAAATACCTAAAGTTATTGGATTTAAACGATATGCTGACGCTGCTCATGACACCACATGGAACGCAGCCTCGGAATATTTCTGGGATAAAGTTATTAATGACATGACAATTTCTATCGGAGGGAACAGTGTTCGAGAGCATTTTCACTCACCTGATGATTATTCTTCAATGATTAAATCAGAACAAGGTCCTGAAACTTGCAACACATATAACATGCTTCGTTTGAGTAAAATGTTATTCTTGAGTGAGAATGATAATAAATTCATGGATTATTACGAGCGTGCTTTATACAACCATATTCTTTCAACTCAACATCCTGAAACAGGTGGATTTGTGTATTTCACACCAATGCGTCCTCAACACTACAGAGTTTATTCGCAGGTTCATACTTCATTTTGGTGTTGCGTTGGTTCAGGACTTGAGAACCACACTAAATATGGTGAAATGATTTACACGCATACATCAGATGAATTATTTGTAAACCTTTTTATTCCTTCACAACTTAGTTGGAAAGAAAATGGCGTTGTGTTACTACAGGAAACACAATTCCCATACTCCGATGAAATAAATTTTGTTATTCAAAAAGCAGCTAAATCATTTAACCTTAACATCCGTATTCCTGCATGGTTAGGCGATAAGTCGCCTGAAGTAATTATTAATGGAGAAACTGCTCAAACAAAAAAATTGAATGGCTATTTACAACTACAAAAGAAAGAATGGCAAGAAGGAGATTTAGTTTCAGTAAAAATGCCTATGCATACAACCATTGAATATCTTCCTGATAATTCAAATTACGCTTCTGTATCCTACGGCCCTATAGTCTTAGGTTCAAAAACCGACACTACTGATTTAGACGGTTTATACGCTGATGACAGTCGTATGGGGCATATTGCTAAAGGTGAAATGCGACCATTAGAGGAAGCTCCTGCTATTCTTGCAGACAATAGAGATTTCAGTGATAAGATTCACCCTATTGAAAATAAACCATTGCACTTTTGGATTGATCTAAAAGATAACGAAAGATTAGAATTGCAACCATTTTATGAAGTACACGATGCTCGATACATGGTTTATTGGCCGGTTTATACTAAAGCTGAATTAGAAAGCGAGATGGAAAAACTAAGGATAGAAGAAGAGGCTGCCTTAGCTTTAGAAAGACAAACCATCGATAAAGTAGCACCGGGAGAACAACAGCCTGAATCAGATCATTTCTTCAAAGGAGAAAAAACCAATTCCGGCATCCATCAGGAAAGATTCTGGAGAGATGCTACAGGTTGGTTTAGCTACATTTTAAATGACAAAAAAGCTGAAGCTAAAACCTTACGAATTGAATATTTTGGTGGAGATACGGGGCGTAAATTCAGAATAGAACTAAATGGTAATCTTTTGGCAAAAGTCCATTTAGAAGGAGGTAAAGACGGTTTCTATTTTGTAGATTATCCCTTAGAAGATATAAAGGATAAAATTAAAACAGGTAAAATTGAGCTTAAGTTTGTTGCTGAACCAGGATCAGTTGCTGGAGGCATCTATGGAGTGAGATTAATGAAATAAAGTCAAATATAAAAGTAAGTTTAAAGGACATCCTCGTTGGGTGTCCTTTTTTACATTCTAAAATTGCCGCTTATCAAACTATCAAAAACATTCCTCATAACCATCTTGAGTTAATGAAAATATTGCTATATCTTGCAGTTTTAAGGAAAACAATCTAATGAAAAAACATTTTCAATACCTTTTAGGCATTGCTTGTATGTGTGCCATACAATCTTGTTCTGTACAATCTAAGAATACTAATACGAACATAAATTCGACTTCAACAGAAGGTCCTGCTCCTCACAGTAAGCAAACTATCGACATAAATTCCATATTGGCAGAAGGTGTAATTGTTAGTGAGCAGAACAAGTACTTTTTTAATATTTCAAAAGTTATAAAAAGAGGACGACAAGCTCCTACTATTCTGGCCAATCAAAAGTTATCATTAAAAGATAAAGAATTAACTAAAATCCCCAAAGACCAAACTATTACTGCCACCTTAAGGTGTAACAACCCCAATGAAACAAATCCAATTTGGATAATTGTAGATGTTTATGAAATCAATCAACAATAGAATGAAAAGACAGTTATTTAAATATACATCATTTGCCATTGCATGTGCACTTTCCGTTAGTAGCCTATACTATTTATACAATTCTAAAATAGAACAAAAGGTAAAACCCGCAACACGAATAAAATCAAGCTTCTCACCTAAAGCAAAAGCTTCTACTATCGATGGGCGCAACGAGTACTTCTTTCAGGTATTAAGAAACCCTGAGACAAACGAAATACCGAAAGGAATAAGAAGCAAAGAAGCAGAATTATTCAAGAGCTTAAAGTCACTAAACCTTAAGAGTTCGCAGGCCGAAAACTATACATGGACAGAAATTGGACCACACGATGTTGGAGGACGAACCCGTGCTTTGGCCATTGATGTAAGAGATGCCAATCATGTAATTGCAGGCGGTGTTTCAGGGGGTATCTGGAATTCAACCGACAAAGGTGCAAGCTGGTCGTTACAAACCACTCAAACAGGATCATTCGCTGTAAATTCTATATGTCAGGATACCCGAGTTGGCCATCAGGATACATGGTATTATGTAGGCGGAGAATTCTCTGGCAATTCAGCTAATGCAAGAAGTGCAAATTATACTGGATATGGACTTCATCGTTCTACTGATAATGGTATTACATGGGAAGCCATTATTGATGATACCAATCCTTATGTCTGGAACAGTTTGCTTGATTATGCTTCAAAGGTAATGGTTGACCCAATAACCGGAACCATATTCATTGCCAGTAATAGCTACGGAATTATATATGCATACGAAGATAACGGAGAATATCTCATAGGCCCTGTTATTGGAGGCAGTAATGATCATTATTATGCCGATTTTGACATTGATGCCAGTGGTAACATGATTGTGGTGTTATCTGAATCTGGTTACGATATAGAAAAAGATTATGAAGCGGGAGTATATTACAAAACTGCAAGCGCATCTGTTTTTACAAAAATTGATATGGAATCGATAAATCCAGATGGTTTTCCTTCATCATTTGACAGAAGCGTTATTCGTTTCGCTCCCTCCAATCCTAATATAGCCTATGTATATACTGTAGATGGTTCCACCCCTTATTTTCATGTAGCCACTATCAATCAAACTACTGTTTCTGATTCCTATTTAAGCGATCGGACAGGTAACTTACCTAGCTATGGTAATTTGGGAAGTCAGGGAAGCTACAACATGACCTTAGCAGTCAAACCCGATGATGAAGATTTTGTAATTATTGGCAGCACCTCATTATTCCGTTCAAATGATGCCTTTGCCACAACTCCTGAAATAGATTATGGCTGGATTGGTGGTTATGGACCAGATGGAGCTGACGATTACATGTATCCTAACCATCACCCCGATTGCCATATTACTGTGTTTGATCCACAGAATGCAGATGCTGTATGGAGTGGTCATGATGGGGGATTAAGCTATCTGACTGACATAACACTCAGCACAACTATCCCAGAATTATTACCATGGCAAGATATGAACAATGGTTATAACATAACTCAGTTTTATACACTGGCTAATTCAATGGGAGCTAATGAAGATCGATACCTGGGAGGAACTCAGGATAATGGATCTCCTTATTTTAAAACCAGTAACTCCTCCTCTACTGATATCAGTTCTGGTGATGGGGCTTATTGCTATCTATCTCCAACGTATGCGTATATATCAACTCAAAATGGAAGTTTGATGCGAACCGGTTACAACGAAAGTACCGGTGATCCACTAAACCCTTTTTCCAGTTCAGGTCCTTATAACTGGTCGCAAATTACTCCAACGGATGCTACTGGCCAGCTATTCATAAATCCTTTCTGCATAGATCCGGTGGGTGATACTACCATGTATTATGCCGGAGGCGAACAACTGTGGATTAATCTTAATGTTGATAAAATAAGTAATTACAATTCTGGTACTACCATGGAGGGTTGGTATGCTCCTTCAGCTTTGGATGCACCAGGAGAACTAATTACAGCACTGACTTCATCTAAAGTGCCCGATCACATTTTATATTATGCCACCTACACCGGAACCTATCCAAAATTGTATAAAGTTGATAATAGTATAGCAGTCGAATCAGAAATTACAAGAGAAGAAATTACTATAAGTTCAGCTGCCCAGGATTCATACCCGTATTACATTGCGGTTAACCCATATGATGCAAATGAAATAATAGTTGTATTCGCCAATTATGGCGTTCCTTCATTATTTCATTCTACCGATGGCGGAGATACTTTTAGCATTATAGATGGTAATCTTACTGCAACAGAATCTTTGCCTGGCCCTTCTATAAGAAGTGCAGCCATATTAAATTGGAATGGAGAAAAAACTTATTATATCTCAACAAGCATAGGAGTTTATCAAACCAACTTATTGAATGGTTCATCAACACAGTGGGTTAATGTTGATAACAACAACCTGGGCAATGTTGTTTGTAATAGAGTTAAAGCAAATGAATTTGATGGTAAAGTTGTAATTGCTACTCATGGAAGGGGAATATTCAAAGGTGAATCAGCTAATAAATTATACATCCACAATAAATTACCTAACCTTCAGCGCTTAACAACATCTGTAAACGATGCCATCAATATTAGTGATTTATTCATGCATCAAACGGGGGCTGAAATTTCATTATCATTGGCTAACAATTCTGATCCATTAGTGGCTTCAGCTTCAATAAACAGTAATTTATTAACTATTGATTATTCCAACAGCTCTGAAGGTCAGGCACTGATAACCATTGAGGCAACATCGGGTACTGATGTGGCCCAGTTCACTTTTTCTGTTACTGTCACCAAGGATGCTACTACCGGATTAGAAAATCAATCGAGAAACGAATATTCAGGTAAAGATTTGAAAATTTATCCTAATCCTAATAAGGGACTGTTTAAAATTCAACTGGAAAACAATATCAATGAAACTGCTCAGGTAAAAATTTACAGTATAAATGGCCAACTAATTTATTCAAGATCATTTGTTGATGCTAATGATTTAACCAATTTTGAATTTGATATCACCGAAGTAAGCAGTGGGTATTACCTGGTAGTTATTGAAAGTGAAAATCGGACTCTGAAGAAAAAGATATTGAAAGAATAAAAGATACTATACAAAAAATGCCTTCCAATAACAGGAAGGCATTTTTTATGATATCATCACAATCTTGGTGAGTTTTTCTTTACTATTAATTTTTATTTCGCTCCGGCTAAAACTTAGAATTCCATCCTCCTTAAATTCGGTAATTAAACGACTTACCGATTCTTTTGAGGTTCCTATCCATCGTGCCATGTCCACGCGCGAAATAACTAAAGGTATAGGTTCATCATCTTTCGCCTGAAATAACTCCTGAAGCTTTAAAAAAAGATTAGCCAACCTACCACGTACTGTCTTTTGTGATAGTTCAATCATTGAATTGCAAGTCTGTTTTAATTCTTCACACGTTTGTTTCATTATTAAATCAGACAAGGATTTATCTTTTTTCATAGTATCTTTCAATACATCACCCGGAATAATACAAACCTGCGAATCGTTCAAACTCTCGCAGCCAGTAACTTCAGGCTCATCAGATAACATGGAATGAAATCCTATTAAACTACCTTCTTTTACCAGACGAACAATCTGCTGTTCACCCTTTACACCATTTCGGTAAATTTTTAGCAATCCACTTTTTACATAATAAGCATGGTTCATGTTCGAATCCTGAGCATAAACCAATTCCCCTGATTTATAGTTCTGACATTTTTCATAGATCAACTCCCCCAAATCGGTATTCTCATTAAAAAACCTGGAATAGTTAAATACTGCCATACTTTAAATTTTAATTAATTATCAGATGCCCAAAGGTACATTATTTTAAGTTTCTCAACCAATAGCATAATTCACTTATTTACTAAACACATGAACCTGAGAATAGTTAAATATTAGCTTATAAAAACATAGTAATTAACAAGTATTATCGCGGCAAAAACTGTGAATTCCCATTTTACAGGTAACTTAAACACTTAGAGTGTTAGCATGCAAACTGTTTCTCTTCAAAAATGAAAGCTTATATTTACCAAAACCATAAAATGAAAAAGTTAATCGACCCATTTATTATTGCTTTACTATTTATGATTGCATTAGGTTGGAAATACCCAAATCCGGCTTTGTACGATGGGTGGTTTTCATTAGACAATCTTTCGGAAATTGGGATAGCACTTATATTTTTCTTATATGGATTGAAGCTTAGTCCGGCAGAAATGCGAAAAGGAATGAATAACATCAAGGTGCACATAATAGTGCAAGCATCCACTTTTATACTTTTCCCACTTTTGGTTATAGCCTTTTTTCCTTTTGTAAAAGATTCAAAATTAATATGGTTGGCTATATTCTTTCTGGCAACCTTACCTTCAACAGTATCATCATCAGTTGTGATGGTTGCTATGGCCAAAGGCAATATTCCGCCTGCTATTTTTAATGCCAGTTTATCAGGCTTGATAGGTATATTTGTAACACCTCTTTGGATTGGCTTATTTATTAGCACAACCAATATCGACTTTGAATTATCAGGCATACTCTTTAGTCTTTTCCTTAAAATAGTACTTCCGGTAATTTTTGGCCTTTTATTGAATCGTATATGGGGAAGATTAGCTCAAAAGCACAGTAAGCAACTAGCCATATTTGATAAGGCTATTATTCTACTCATTGTCTATAAAAGTTTTTCTAAATCTTTTAACAATAACCTCTTCGAAACCATTCCCTGGATTCAATTATTCATCATTGCAACTGCTGTAATTACTTTATTTGCTCTTGTTTATACAAGTATTCACCTAACCAGCAAGTGGATAAACCTCAATAGAAAAGATCGTATTACAGCTCTTTTTTGTGGTTCTAAAAAATCGTTGGTACACGGAACAGTTATGTCGAGTGTATTATTCAAAGGAATGGCCAGCCAGGGATTGATGCTACTTCCCATTATGATATACCATGCCTTTCAGCTTGTAGTTATTAGTTTTATCGCCCAAAGAATGGCAAAGAAAATTCAATCATCATAAAGCTACAAACTAACTACCTATTGATATATGTATTCACTTTTATAGCTTAGCTAATATTATTATTTTCGCAGCCTCAAAATCAAAAATGGAAGAATTAGCTAAATATTTTGCTGTTTATATCACCGGAGCTACAGGTATCTATAAAGGTGTACCACTTGGTCTTGCATTAGGATTAAGTCCATTTACGTCTGCTATATGTACTTCATCAGGATCTATTTCTTTAATTTTAATACTGTTTTTTGCTGGTGATAAATTCCGGAATTGGTTAATTCACCGATTTGGGCAAAAGAAACTGGAAACCCGCAAAAAGAAGTTTACTGCTTGGATGGATAAATATGGGGTAGCAACACTTGGGTTAATGGTTACCGGTTTAATCGGCCCAATTTTATCTCTTTTGTTAGGTATGCTGATATTAACAGAAAGAAAGAAATTTCTTTTTTATCTGATAATTGGAATTATTGCATGGACCTTTGCACTGGCATTTCTGGCCAATCCAATAATTCAATGGATAAAACAATTATTCTGATTCCTCTTCTTTCTTTATCTTAAACTCAATTCTGCGGTTAATCTTATGAGCTTCACGTTTGTTGGATGCACCTCTGATTCTATTGATATTACTCTCCGTCAAAACGGTTCCTTCTGTCAGAAAATCGTACTTATTTGCCAATTTACTATCCACCTCCACAGGCTCACTATCTCCGTATCCTTTAGCTGATAAACGTTGAGTCTTTACACCTTTTGCAAGCAAATATTGCATCACTTCTTCTGCCCTTTTTTGGCTTAAAACAATCGATTCCGTTTCATTGCCTTCACCAGAAGCATGAGCAGCTATATCCAATACAATATTCTGATTAACCTCTAATATGGCAGCTAAACGGTCTAATTCTTGTCTGGAATCATTATTTAACTCAGAGGCTCCTTTCTCGAAGTATATATTCTGAAATATAATTGCATCTTCCATAGGCATCATAGGCACTTCAAACTCAAATACCTTATTATCACTCAAACCAATGGTACTAAACTTATGCTTGTAGTTAAAGAATCCTTTTGATGCTACCATAAACACATAGTCCGTTTGTTTTTTTAGTTGAAAACCAAACGATCCATCATCTTTAACATTGAGCTTAATATTGGTACCATCGGTTCCTATTAGTCGCACATATGATTCGCTTAAAGGAGTATCTTCTGACTGATGCATGACCTTCCCCCTCATGCTAAACTCTAATTTTGGCAGAATAAATGAATAGATATTATCAATTCCCTTAGAACTTCCCCGCGAAGAACTAAACATCCCCTCTTCTTCCATTCCTTTAAACACAATACCAAAATCATCGCTTTCGCTATTTATCGGGCTTCCTAAATTAGTTACTCTATAATAGCCTGCTTCTTCGTCATAAACCGCACGATAAATATCTAAACCACCATAACCAACATGACCATTAGAGGCAAAGTACAAACTTCCGTCCTCCCTAACATAGGGAAACATTTCATCACCAGGTGTATTAATAACGTTTCCAAGGTTAACCGGTTCATTCCAACCACTTTCACCACCTTTTTCTGCCTTCCAAATATCCTTACTTCCTTCACCGCCTGGCATGTCACTAACAAAATACAAGGAATTTCCATCAGGAGAAATAGCAGGATGAGCAACTAACAGACTATCTCCTCCAATAGCTATTTGAGTAGGCTCGCCCCATTTACCACCCGAACGACTCACTTCAAACATTTGAGCAGTTAGCGCCTCTTCATTATTATATGGACAGCGGGTAAAATACATTGTTTTGCCATCTGATGACATAGTAGCAGAACCTTCATCATACTCAGTATTGATGGTTTCATCCAAAGGTTCGGGATCTATCCAGTCGCCTTTAGCATCAATTCTTGACATATAAATATTAGAAGCACCCTGCCCTGTAATACGGCTTCTTTTTCTGGATTTCTTTTCTGTTCGCATCGATGAAAAATAAACCTGATCAAACTCGCTACTGGCGTAACCAGGAGAGAAATCACTATATCTTGTAGTACTAATATCTTTTATTTTCTCCACCTGATACCGTGTTTTTATTGAGTCGGTACGTATCAGCCGGATGGAACTCAAACCATTCTGTGCTCTTCGGTCTAATGCCTTTTTATCTAAGTAACTTTTAAAAGCTTCTTCAGCGTCATCCAACTTACCTGAAGCTAAGTAACACTCTGCCAAGTATAATTCCGCTTCTATATTCTCATATTTATAACGAACACTTCTTCTGTAACTACTGGCAGCCTTACTAGGCTTATTAGTAATTCGATAACAATTACCTAAATAAAATGAAATTTCACCTCTGGTGTATCTATTCTTTTCTTTACGGTAAGCTTTTTTGAATTGCTTGGCAGCCCGATCATACTCACCTATTAGATAAGCTTTATTGGCATTACCCATCTTCTTTCCTCCAGCACAGGAGAATAAAACGAATGCAATTAAGAGAAAAGCAATTTTTCGGTAAGTTTTCGACAAAAAGGGCATTAACTCCAGTGTTTAGAAAAATCAAAAATAAACAATTATTACAAAGGAGAAAACGACAGTTGCCCTTTATTATTGCCTTGAAGAAGGGGTAAATGTTAAAATAAAAGTTGATAAGGTCGGGCTATTGCCTCATCTATTTGTCCTAAACCTATATTTCGGCTGAACCTGTAATATTCTTTACCTTGGAAATAAATAAGAACGGTTGGCACAGCAAAAACTTGAAAGTTAGCAGCTACTTCTGGTTGTTCAACGGTATTAACGTACGCAAATTCACATTTGGAATATTTTTCAGTAATCAATTCTTTTACTTTTGGTTTTAGCACCTTACACACATTACATGCATCGTGAGAAAAATAAAGAACTAATGCATCCTTTTCCTGAATTAACTTTTCAACCTCATTCATAACTTAATGCTTTGAAATTAATACCGTAGCGTAAGCAGCAATACCAGCTTCGGTACCAACAAATCCCAACTTCTCGGTGGTAGTAGCCTTAATTGCTACATCCTCAATATCAATAGCCATGGTATCTGCTAATACCTTTTGCATAGTTGGTATCACATCTTTCAATTTAGGCTTTTGCAAGGCTATGGTTGAATCAATATTTCCTATTGTAAAACCCTTATTGGTAATCAAATCTATTGTTTTTCTTAAAAGAATCTTACTATCAATTCCTTTTAACGACGGATCGTTATCGGGAAAATGATAACCAATATCGCGTAAATTTGCAGCGCCTAATAAAGCATCACAGATGGCGTGTATTAAAACATCACCATCTGAATGACCTATACTTCCTTTTATATGATCGATTTGAATACCTCCGATCCACAACTCTTCGCCTTCCCCCAACTTGTGGACGTCGTAACCAAAACCAACACGTATTTTCATTTTAGTCAATTATCTTCTACGCTTTTTTGACTTACCACCATTCATTTCACTTAAATCAAATGACAGAGAGAAACGCATGGTATTAGCTAATGGATTATTTGCCACCATTGGTATCAGGTAAGAGAAATCAAGTTGAAACATATTAAATTTCAAACCTCCTCCCGCTGATGCAAACTTCCTATTCCCCTGACTCTCATCCTCATGGAAATATCCGGCACGTAAAGCAAATTGTTTATCATACCAATATTCTGCCCCAAGTGACATGGTTATCTTCTGCAATTCACCTTTCAAACCATCGGCTGTAGCATATGAAACCCCTTCATCATCAACCTGAGTGTAAGGAACCAGTAATCTATTGGCATCAAAAGCAAATGAAATAGAATTATACTTGTCCATATCCATTGCAAATCCAACTCCTAACTTAAGATTAGTTGGAATATATTCTTTATTAACATTATCGTAACTAATTCTGGAACCAATATTAGAAATATTAATACCAGCACTAAATTCGGCATCATTACGATTGATTCGCATTGGATTTACAAAGTAAAAAGCAACATCGGCTGCAAAAGCGTTTCCTGCTTGCAATGCTCCGTTATCTCCATAACCGTTGGTTAAATCAGATCGGATATATCTAAAAGCTACTGCTCCTGAAAATTTTTCAGACAACACTCTTGAATAGGCAGCATCTAAAGCAAACTCATTGGGATTACCCGTGTATTGTGCCGTACCATCGGCTCCGGTAAAAGTAATTTGCCCCAAAGAAAAATACCTTAACGACGCACTAACTGTCTGCATTTTATCAAGTCTATAATGAAATGATAAATAGGACATGTTAATATCATTTACTAACTGTCTTAACCAAGGCGTAAATGACAGAGACACCCCCATACTGCTCTCAATAAAAGCATATTTTGCAGGATTCAGATGCTGAGAGTTCATATCCGGTGATGTAGCAGCACCAACATCTCCCATACCTCCGGCTCTTGATTCCGGATTGATATTTAAGAATGGAACAGCTGTTTGAGTAGTTGTTTGCGCCTTAGTGAATATAAAGTTTAAAGACAGGATTACTGATAAAACACCAATCTTTAATAATTTCCTTTTCATACTTATTTTATTATACATTTTTGAAAGTTCAAATTTACACCAGTTTTCCCCAAAGTGATATAGATGTAACTATAATTTTTTCCAATTATTATTTAATTACTAATATTTTTTTTGAAAATACGCCTTGTTGACCATCATCTGTGTTAAATTCTCCGTGCAAGATATACACTCCCCGCTGAAGGCCGGACGGAATCTTATAGTCAAATGGAGTAACCGCACCCCCAACTGATATATTCTGCTGTTTTAGTACATCAATCAATCGACCACTTAGATCATAAAGCCTTAAAGTTGTTTCTAAAATTGAATTAGGAGCATCATGATCAAATGACACTTTAACTGTCTCACCGGAGGCCACCGGGTTTGGTTCAACCTGAACATTATCAATTTTCAACTCACCTGTAATTTCAACCCTAAATTCTAATTCAATGGTTGATGAATTATTAACATTATCCCATGCTTTTAACTGAAGAACATGTTTTCCGGATTCCAGAGTTGGTAATTGGTAAGACAAACTTCCTCTTTGATAATCACCAGTCTCCGACACATAATAATCATTCAAAACTATTGACTTTGATCGATCATCATCTATTGTTAAGGTAATATCATGACCAATTCCTACACCACTTGTATTAATACCACTTTCATCGAAAAAATGAGCCGTAAGTATGGGGCTTGTTCCTGTAACATCTCCATTTTTAAATCCTTCTGAATTTAACCATGCAGTAATTTCAGGCCCTTCATTATCATCTGGTGGATTATTGGTAATACTACCCACTTTAATATTATTATTTGCACCAAATGCCTCTACCTGATTCGCATCAGAGCCGTAAAAACTTATTCTTCCATTTCCAACATTATAGCGTATATCTTTAGGAACCATGAAGGATACAGAAAAATGATCATTATTTACATTTACATCTCCTCTATAAATTCTATTCTGGTATAATTCATATTCGAAAGGCACCATCCCTCCGTTTCCTAATGTTGCAACAGTAACCGGCTTATCAAACACCTTCACTTCAACTAATCCATCTTCAAACATGGAACTATTCCCATCAGCAATTACCCCCTCTATTTCAATTAAATCAAGAGCCTTTAATGTATCTTGTTTAGCAGGATCTGATTCCCCATTTATTTTATCAATTGAGATACTATTAACAGGATAATTCAATCGCAAAGCGGGGTCTCCCAGCAAAGTAAAATTCAGCTTATTAATAGTTGTACTTGAAGCATTCTTTGTTTCTCTTATGATATCTCCTAACCTAAGCTTCTCCCCGTTTGTATCTTTTTCAAAGATGTAATTATAAAGATTATTATTAAGGTTAAAATTTGAAGATGACCACGCTACCCTTGTTGTTGTAAGCAATCCTATTCCACCTCCATTGGGTGTTACTATCACTTTCTCACCTGCCGATCCTTCTGTAAGATCTTTTTTATCATACCGACTAAACTCACATGTTGCTGTTACAAATAATGGAAGTCGGTTGGTATTTGTTAGTTTTTCAATATCCGTTCTATCTAGTATATTTTCATGAGCCAGCTGATTTTCGCCACCATGACCTGTATAGTTAAATATTAAAGTCCCCTGATTGAGCGCTTCCTGTATAGCTATATTCACATCAGGATATGCACCTCCGGATATATTTGTTTCTTTTTTATAAGCATCTAAATAAATCTTTGTAATATCAAATTCTGGGTGTTCATTCATCACTTTTTGAGTAAGCGATTCAGCTTGCCGCATATGAAGATTATTGTCTCCATCATCTCCCACAAAAGTTAAAGTTGACTTCCAATTACTATACAGAGGATTAAACAGGTAGTTCTCTATTTTATCTACAACTATTTTTGCCTGCTCTTGAGAGTTCACAGGGAATCGCCCAATACCTATGTCTAATTTATACTTTTGTATCGAACCACCTCCTTCTCCTTCATCTAAAAAACCAAAGAAATCATCTGAAGTGTATGAATTGGTAATATTAGTTGAATTTTCAGATTGATATGTAAGAATGAAGTTAGTATTATCTTCATCGTTACTTTTATTATCGTAGGAACCATTTCCAAATAGTAATAAATACTTGAATTTATCATCCTTCTGATATAAGAACCTAGCAAAATCTCTTATGGCACTAACATCAGGTTGTCCCGATGAGAACTCATTATAAATTTGTTGAGGCTCTACAATTAAGCATTCCAATCCTGAATTCTGATTATGCAGTTCTGCCAAACGATTTGCTTGCTCTTTAAACAATGGATGAACAACAATCAACATATCAGGAACAGATACACTATGTAAATCCTGATTCGCCACTTCTTCAACCATAGAAGGTTGTGGTAAACTAGCCAATGGATCAAACACTATAAATTCCTTTAATTTGTCAGTTGAAGCAGTGAAACCTTTTTTATTACCATAACTTTCAAGTTCAATCTTGACAGGATCAATATGATCAGTTATATCCCACAATACTGTGTTACTATTGGTATTATCCAAGTAAAACCTGGTTACATTCCCTTCTCCAACAACATCTTTATTTCTAAATTCCAGTTGATTATTTAGTGTTAAATACTCCTTTGCGTTTAAAGTAAGGTAATTAAGATTACCAAACGCTCCATTAGCTGAAGTATTAAACAGTAAACCAACACTTACATCACTTCCATTACTATAAAAAGATGACTGTGCAATTCCTGAATTAGCCCAACTACCTGTTGTCGTACTGTAATCAACAGATGGGATAGTTATTTCTTGTAATGGATTACCTGAACCATTAATAAAAGTTTTTAGGATAGCTCCCGTATTAGAACGACCAATGACACTAGTTAAAAGCTTGAGTGGCTTTTCTGTGTTTAAATTAGAAAATTTAAAATCATAATTTTGCAGCCTGCCAACTTCTATTCTTTCTCCATACCATGTACGACCAGAGTGAATTAAATTGTATAGTTCCAACTCATAATAAGTATAACTATCGTACTCATCAGTCTCGTTAGTAAATGAGTCATACATATCAGATGTTGTCTGAACCGTTTTCCCTACTCCAACATCTTCAGTTAAAAAATAGTATGCCTCATCGGTATAATCATGTATTTGATGCACAAACATATCCCGCTGACCATCATATTTCCAGGTTGTTGGTCCCTGAGCATAAAAATAAATAGCATTATTATAATGCATTACAGCATTCTCTTGTAAATCATCATATCTGTCAGTACTATTGCTTTTGGGTAACATATTTCCTCCGTTCCCAAAAACTTTTACATTCTGACCACTACTAAATCCCCAAGTAGTTAATGTAGAATAAGGTATTTTATGCACCCCGGATTCACTTATTGAAACTTTAATCCACCTCCCGCTACTAAGTACTGAATTAGATGTAACCGTTTTGTTTATTGACGATTTTAAAGTAGAATTAGAACTATCTTTATCAGGAATATTGATTTGTAACTGTAGCTTGGTAATTCTATTATATACTTGAAGTTGTTCATCATACGCAAGTGGAACTATACTTACTTCAAGAAACTTTTTCTTACGAATAGTAACAATATCCTTTTCAATTAACTTAACCGAATTCAAATCAACATCCTTTATCAATAATGTCTCTTTTGAACTCAAGGCTTGCTTTTCTTTTGGGGTTACAAAAACCTCTATATCATCAATTGAAACATAATTATTTTCTATAGGATATTGCCATAACATTAATGGAAGCCCTTCTTCAGTTTCTCCTGCCTGATTTGAAAAGCTCATGTATGATTGTGACTCATCAAATGTATTCCAATTAATTATTAGATTCTCTTTTAAAGATTGCGCTTCTAATCCAAAAGTTAACAAAAAGCAAATAAATCCTATCGTGATTATCCTTACCATATTAATTTCAATGAGTAATACTAACGTTACTAATGTGTTAAAAGTTTATCTTGCGGTTCCTTTGAGCAATTTTTACACAATGCATTTTTGAGTAAAAATTACAAAAGCAGCAAAAATAACTCTTTCAGCACAAGATTTTGTTATATTTAACGTTTAGACTTAAGAAAAATTGCTCGTTGATAAATTACAGATAAAAAAAAGCATTAAACCTTCGATTGGTATAACCTTTTTTTATTTTTGCAGTATAACAAAGGCAATTGAACTTTACTTTTGAGTTAATTTATTTTATAAAAAGTTGAATATTAGATCACAATACTATAAGCTATGAGGATTAAAAACGGAATTATTCTGGCTGTTTTTGCTTTAAGTATGATTAGTTTTTCATCATGCAAAAGTGGTAAAGGCAACAAAAGTGTTTCATCAACTACTGGTTGGGACTATAATACCCCTGACAATGGTGGATTCGAATACAAAGCCGGCTACGAGCAAGAAACCGGACCAGGCCTTGTATTTATTGAAGGAGGTACCTTTATAATGGGACGTGTAGAGCAAGATGTTCTTTATGAATGGAACAATGCTCCTCGACGCGTTACAGTACCTTCGTTTTATATGGATGAAACAGAAGTACGAAATGTTGACTACCTTGAATATTTATTCTGGATCAACCGTGTTTATGTTGATTATCCCGAAGTTTACAGAAAAGCATTGCCTGACACATTGGTATGGCGTCGTCCAATGGCTTATAATGAGCCAATGGTTGAAAACTACCTTCGTCACCCTGCTTATGCTGAATATCCAGTAGTGGGAGTTAACCATATTCAGGCACAAGACTATTGTAAATGGCGTACCGACCGAGTCAATGAAATGATTCTTGTTAACGAAGGCATTCTTGAATTGGATGTAAACCAACAAAATGAGAACGTTTTTGATACGGAAGCCTACTTATATGGACAATACGAAGGTATCCAAGGGAAAAGACCCATGGAAGACCTTAATCCAAATAACGAAAGCCGTCGTGTAAGATGGGATGATGGTTTGTTATTACCTAAATACCGCCTCCCAACCGAAGCTGAATGGGAATATGCAGCCTTAGGTTTGATTGGTAATTCTTACGATGAAAGAATGACAAGTCGTCGTATTTACCCTTGGGATGGACATATCTTACGTAATGCCGATAAAAAAGAACGCGGTAAGATGATGGCCAACTTTGTAAGAGGTAATGGTGATATGATGGGTATGGCCGGAGACTTAAATGACGGTGGTGACATTACTGTTGATGTACACTCATATTATCCAAACGATTACGGTTTATACTGTATGGCTGGTAATGTTAACGAGTGGGTAGCTGACGTTTATCGTCCATTATCATTCGAAGACATGGATGAGTTTAGTCCTTACCGTGGTAATGTTTTCAAACAAAAGGTTCTTGACGAAGAAGGTTATATTGTTGAAAAAGACAGTTTAGGTCGTATTAGATATAGAGCAGAGACTGACAAAGACATTATGAACCGTAAGAACTACCGTACTGCTGATAACCGAAACTTTGAAGATGGTGATGCAGTAACAAATATTTCAGGTGCAGACTCATGGGTTGAATCTGAATCAAGCACTGGAGATATGTACTCCGGAGCTCCTAACAGTAGCCTAGGAAGTTTAGTAAGCGACCGTTCAAGAGTATATAAAGGCGGTGGTTGGAGAGATCGTGCTTACTGGCTAAGCCCAGGTGCTCGTCGTTACCTTGATGAGAGAGAAAGCCGTGATGACCTTGGATTCCGCTGTGCTATGACACGAGTTGGAAGCCCAATGTCAAACACAAAAAAATAAAATAGCAGATAATTCCATAGATATAAGAGGTTGACTTTATAAGTCAACCTCTTTTTTTTATTTTCGCTAAATAAATATTCTTGGTTTATGGCTGAAATAAATGATATATATAAGGCGTTTTGTGACTCAACCGGTATTTCTACAGATAGCAGAAACTGTCCTGATGAAGCTATGTTTGTCGCTCTCAAGGGAGAAAACTTTGATGGTAATAAATATGTAGAGGAGGTATTATTAAAAGGAGCAAAATATGCCATCACTAATAATCCAAATCTTGCACATCTCAAGAATGTATTTATTGTTGAAGACACATTAAAGACACTTCAAGAACTTGCACAATTTCACCGCAGACAGCTTTCATTCCCTATTATCTCCATAACAGGTACCAATGGTAAAACCACCACTAAGGAATTAATTAATGCGGTACTCTCTGAAAAATTTAAAACCAAAGCAACCAAAGGTAATTTCAACAATCACATTGGAGTTCCGCTGACACTTTTATCTTTTACTAAAGAAATGGCAATGGGAATTGTAGAAATGGGTGCCAATCATATAGGAGAGATAGGACTTTTATGCGCCATAGCTGAGCCTGATTACTGCATCATAACAAACGTAGGAAAAGCACACCTTGAAGGATTTGGCTCATTCGAAGGAGTAAAAAAAGCCAAAGGGGAGATGTATGATTATGCTGCTAAAAATGATAAACTCATATTTATCAACCATGAGAATTCGCATCTGCAGGAAATGGCTACTCAAAACAAATTGAGGTTCGAGTTCGGAAGAAAAACTGATATTGAAGTTCAACTTACGAATGCTGCACCTTTTGTAAAAATTAACTGGACTGATAAACAACTAAATAAAGAATATAATACATCAACTAATTTGATTGGAGCATATAATCTTGAAAACATAAATGCGGCAATAGCTATTGGAAGATATTTTAATATTAGCCCTGAGGCAATAAATCATGCAATCAGCAGCTATCAACCAACAAATAATCGTTCTCAATTCATAAATTCTAAAAACAACAGGATTATTATGGATGCGTACAATGCTAATCCATCAAGCATGGCTGTTGCGTTAGACAACTTCAATCAGATTCAGGAAAATAAAAAGTGGATTATACTTGGAGGGATGAAAGAATTAGGAAACGACTCTCTTTCGGAACATAAAAAACTCATTAAAACTATTGACGATTGTGAGTTTTCAAAGGTCTTACTAATTGGCGATGAGTTCTCAGGAATTAATGGATCTTACAATCATTTTTCAAATAATAATGATTGCATTAATTTTATCAAACAGAATCCCCCTAAAGAGGCGTATATTCTCATTAAGGGATCTAGAAGCAATAAACTGGAAGAACTTCTACCTTTCCTATAAGTGAAAATGTTTTAATTCACTAAACAGCTTCACTTTTTTAAAATAAAATGCCCAGATAATGCTCTGCGGATATATTTCTTTGTGTTTTGAAACTCGCCTTAAATGCTTTTGATGTCTTCGCTTTACCCATGCAGATGGCAGTAATCGATAGAAAGACATATGAGCATTAAATACAGCTGCAGCAAAACGAAACTCACCTTTAATAAAAAAATGAAATGCGGCTACTCCGTCTAAAATCATTCTGAAAACAATAACAGGAAAGATGCTTTTCCCACTTAAATTCTTTAACATCATCAGCAGGTTGTTCCGGAAGTTAAGATACGTTTTACGAGGATGCTGCTGATCTAAGGTAGCACCTCCAACATGCAGCACTTCTGATGATGGAAAGACTTTTATGCTGTAACCCATATTTTTTATCCTCCAACAAAGATCAATTTCTTCCATATGAGCAAAAAATGACTCATCCAATCCTCCTGCCTGTTGATACAAATCAGCTCTTATCATTAAGGAAGCACCAGTAGCCCAGAATACAGATTGAGGATCATTATACTGACCTCTGTCCTGCTCTATTTCGTTTAGAATTCTTCCTCGACAAAACGGATAGCCAAACACATCCATATATCCACCAGAAGCACCCGCGTACTCAAATTTTTCAGGTTGATTATAGGCTCTGATTTTAGGCATGCAGGCAGCCAAATTATGATCGGTATCCATTGCCTTTATTAAAGGATCGAGCCAGCCTTCAACAGGTGCTACATCACTATTTAATAAGAGATAATAATCGGCATCAACTTTTTTTAGTGCTCTATTATATCCTCCGGCAAAACCATAGTTTTTATCTAATGATATTATCTGAACATCAGGAAATTTATTTTTTAGATAGTCAACACTTTCATCTGAAGAAGCATTATCTGCCACAATAATTTCAACATCCGGACGATTGGAATTTTTAATAACAACCGGAAGGAATTTTTCAAGCAATGTTTTTCCATTCCAGTTTAAAATTACAACAGCAGTTTTTGACATCAGTTACAATGCTAGGTTAGTTAATTCTTCTTTCGTTTACGTATTTCCATCTACGGTGTGACCACAACCAGTTTTCTGGTTTTTTAATTATAACCTGCTCAAGGTACTGAATATATTTATCGGTAATTTCGTGTCCACTACTAACTTCACTATCCTCAACCATAGGAACAATATTCACCTCATAATAACCTCGTTTTACCTTTTGCATGTCTAAATAAACAACGGGCGACTTGGTTAACTTCGCAATTTTTTCAGGCCCGGTAAGAACAGGGGTATTCTGATTTAAGAAACTTGTCCAATATTGAATTTCTTTTCTTCCTGGACTTTGATCTGCAATTAACCCCAGTATAAAACGCTGATTGGCTTTCTTTAACTTAACCACTTCTTTCAAAGTTGCTTTCATTGTAAAATTTTTATTCCCCCATCGCTCTCTCAGTTTCAACATATAAGCATCAAACTGCTTATTTTTTAAAGGACGATAAACATCACACCCTAAGGCTTTACAATGTAAGTTAATACTTGGAACCCACTCCCAGTTATTATAATGCGCCATTACTGCAACAACATCTTTCCCCTCATCATAAGCTTTATCAATAAACTCCAAGTTATTATACTTAACTCTTTTCTTCATTTCAGCCTCACTCATGGTTTGAATCTTGGTAGTCTCAACAAACAAATCGCAAAAATGACGATAAAACTTATTACGTATCTTTTTAATCTCTTTAAAAGACTTTTCCGGGAAAGAATATTTTAGGTTTTCCTCAATTACCTTACGACGATAACCTACCAGACGTATTAGGATATAATAGAAATCAGCAAAAACATACAACACACGCATTGGCAACAAACTACCTACCCATAGTATACCAATGAAAATGTTAGTAAAAAAAGCCTTCATTTATTTAACCATCAATTTATAAATAGCGTTGCTAAATTCATCGAATGTAGCCTTGTTACTTGCAATAATCTCGCGACCAAAAATGTAATTGTCACCTTTTGAAAAATCGCAAACCTTTCCTCCTGCTTGTTCCACAATAAAAGCTCCGGCAGCTACATCCCAAGGTTTTAAATCATATTCATAGAAAGATTCAAAACGTCCACAGGCTACATAAACTAAATCAGTAGCAGCAGAGCCCAAGCGGCGCAAACCATGGGAATTCATCATAAAATAATCGAGCGACTCCTTAAATCCATCCATTCTGCTAAAATTAGAATAAGGAAATCCGGTTGCAACCAAACTATCAGCTACGGTTGGTGCCTTTGACACTTCAATAACTTTCCCATTCAAGTAAGCTTGCCCTCCTTTCCACGAATAAAAGCACTCATCAAGACCTACTTCATAAACCACACCAACAACCATTTTATCATCTTCCATCAAGGCAATACTGACTGCATAAGGAGATAATCCATGAATAAAATTGGTTGTCCCATCAATCGGATCAATTATCCAATTAAATTTATCACCACGAACATCCTCTGTTCCTTCTTCAGCAATAAAACCAGCTTCCGGAAGAAGCTTTTTAAGACCATCAACAATTCTTCTTTCCGAAGCCTTATCGATGTGTGTAACAAAATCATTACTTCCTTTGGTCTCAATATTTAAGATTGCATTTTGCCTTTCTTCTTTGATAAATAAACCTGTTGATCGAGCAATCTCACAAACAGATTCACAGATATTTTTGTAATTCATATATTATGGTTTGATCATTTCAACACTCATAGCCATATCGTTTAAAGTCAAATGTTTTAACTTAACTTTTGCGATTTGATTAACCAATGCTGAATCATATTTTATTTCTGATTTCAAATAGTTAGGTGTATACCCTGTCATATAGCCTTCGTGTTCAGATTTCTCGAACAACACCTCCGTTTCAGTCCCCACATGCTGCTTATAAAAAGCTAGAGTCTTTTGATCAGATAACTCATGAAGTTTCTTACTACGCTCTTTTCGAACATGAATAGGCACCACTCCTTCAATTTTTAAAGCCTTAGTATTAGGCCGCTCAGAATACGTAAAAACATGTAGTTGCGTAATATCCAGATTATCTAAAAACTGATAGGTTGTTTCAAAATCTTCATCTGACTCACCTCTCACACCAGTTATCACATCAACTCCAATAAAGGCATTCGACATTACAGATTTTACTTTTTCAACCCTCTGCTTAAAAAGTTGTGTGTCATACTTTCGCTTCATCAACGTAAGTATTTTATCACACCCCGACTGAAGTGGAATATGAAAATGTGGCATAAATCTTTTTGACTGACCAACAAATTCAATTATTTCATCCGTTAACAGGTTCGGTTCAATTGACGAAATACGAAATCTATCTATTTCCTCAACTTTATCCAATGCTTTAATCAAGTCAAAAAATGTTTCATCCGTTCCTTTTCCAAAATCACCAATATTTACACCTGTTAAAATAATTTCCTTTGCACCTGACTTAGCTGCCTTCTTTGCCTGCAAAACAGTATTAACCACACTATCACTTCGGCTTCTACCTCGTGCCAAAGGTATGGTACAATACGAACAAAAATAATCACACCCATCCTGTACCTTCAAAAAACAACGAGTACGATCACCAAAAGAAAATGATGGTTGAAACTTCTTATTCTTACCAATATTTCCGGCAAATACCTCGGTAGTCTCATGTTTTTTTCCATCATGCATATATTGCAGAATGTCGAATTTTTCATCCGATCCCAACACCAAATCAACACCCTCAA
Organism: Carboxylicivirga linearis; assembly: GCF_018271995.1. Taxonomy (GTDB): domain Bacteria; phylum Bacteroidota; class Bacteroidia; order Bacteroidales; family Marinilabiliaceae; genus Carboxylicivirga; species Carboxylicivirga linearis. The sequence goes on along the minus strand of NZ_JAGUCO010000015.1, from coordinate 3,381 downwards.
TATGGGCAACATCTTCGGGTTTTAACTGAGCAAAACACCCTGTCACGACAATATAAGCATCAGGATTTTGCTTGATGGCTTTACGAATTACCTGCTTACATTTTTTATCGGCCAACTCAGTAACTGAGCAAGTATTAAAAACATAAACATCCGCTTTTTCAGTTAGTGAAACCTTTGAAAACCCAGCTTCCATCATAGTTGCTGCAACGGTTGAAGTTTCGCTGAAATTTAATTTACAACCAAATGTATGGAATGCTACTTTTCTGTTTTTAAAAACCGATTGGTCAATCATCTGCCTTACTTTAGACGCCAAAATTATGAAAAAGTAAGCTATTTAAAGGCTTTCTAAAAAAAAACTAGCCCTTAAGAAATGTTAAGGGCTAAACTTCATAATTTATTAGTATTCTCTCTATAGAAGATTTGATGCTAATTCAGCCAAATAACTTCTTTCCCCTTTAACCAGGTTTATATGCGCAAATAACTCCTGACCACGCATTTTATCTGTCATATAGGCCAAACCATTCGATTGCATATCCAAATAAGGTGAATCAATCTGTTGAACATCTCCGGTAAATATAAGCTTAGTTCCTTCACCAGCTCTAGTAATTATGGTTTTTACCTCATGAGGCGTCAGGTTTTGAGCCTCATCAATAATAAAATAGGCATCTGATAAACTTCTACCTCTTATATATGCCAAAGGAGTAATTACTAATTGCTCATTCTTCACCATTTCATCTATCCGATTAACTTCTTTACTAGTTGGCTTAAATCTACTTTTTATCACCCCCAGATTATCAAATAACGGCTGCATATACGGACCAATTTTCTCATTAACGTCGCCAGGTAGAAAACCTAAATCGCGGTTTGCCAAAGGCACTATTGGGCGTGCTAATAATATTTGATTATACATCTGAAACTGCTGCATTGCAGCGGCCAAAGCCAATAATGTTTTACCAGTCCCGGCCTTACCGGTTAAGGATACTAATTTTATATCAGGATTTAGTAAAGCATCCAATGAGAAAGTTTGCTCGGCATTTCGCGGTTCAATTCCATAGGCAGTATGTTTTTCTACTCTTTTAATTAATCCCGAAACCTTATCATGAAAAGCCAATACACTTTGATTGCCATTACGAAGCACAAAGTATTGATTTGGAGGCAAGTCTTCATCGGCAGGAAATTCCACTTCAGGTATTCCCGGATGGGTATACAATGCCTCAATCATACTTTTATCGAAATTTTCATGAATCTCGACTCCATGACTTAGTATATCAATATCTTTAACCTTATCGTTTTCATAATCCTCAGACTTAAGCCCAAGAGATTTCGCCTTCAAGCGTAAATTAATATCCTTAGTAATCAATATTGATTGACGTCGAGGAAATTTAGATTTAATATGAAGCGCAATAGCTAAAATTCGATGATCAGCGGTATGCTCACTAAACGAGTCTTTCATTTCCTCCGGCAATGGCTTACCTGTTGCTACAAAAAGCTTACCTAAACCTTTTCCAAGAGCAACTCCATCCTTAAAAAGTTTCTCACCAGCTATTTTATCCATCTCACGAGCAAATTCGCGAGCTTGAAAATTAATTAAATCATTACCTTTCTTAAACTTATCTAATTCTTCCAATACAACAATTGGAATGATTATATCATTTTCCTCTAAGTTGTATATACATTTGTGGTCGTGAAGAAGAACATTGGTGTCGAGAATAAATATTTTTTTAGCCATATAAAAAGGGTTTCTGTTGCTATTAAAGATAAGGAAATTTCGACGTGATGTACATTTGCGAATTATTAATTTTGATTAACAATGAAGAGCTATCAAGAAACGCTGAACTATTTATTCAGTCAACTACCGATGTATCAACGTGTAGGTCAAGCAGCTTACAAAGCTGATTTACACACTACACTTGAGCTGGATAAGTATTTCAATCATCCACATAAAAATTACAAAACGATACATGTTGCCGGAACAAATGGGAAGGGATCCGTTTCGCATTGTCTTGCTTCGGTTTTACAACAGGCCGGATATAAAACAGGTTTGTACACTTCCCCTCACTTAGTTGATTTCAGAGAAAGAATAAAAGTGAATGGTGAAATGATTTCGGAACAAGCGGTAATTGATTTTGTGGAAAACCATCAGGATATTATCAACACTCTTGAGCCTTCCTTTTTTGAGATGACAGTTGCAATGGCCTTTGAATACTTTAAGAATGAGAAAGTTGACATTGCCATAATAGAAGTAGGAATGGGCGGAAGATTGGATTCAACTAACATCATCTCTCCTGAATTATCTGTAATTACTAACATAGGACTGGACCATACAACTTTTTTAGGAGATACCTTACCCAAAGTTGCAGCTGAAAAAGGAGGTATTATCAAGGAGAACATTCCTGTTATTATTGGACAAACACAGGAAGAAACATCTCCAATATTTATTGAGTTGGCAAAATCAAAATCTACTCCCATTACATTCGCAGATCAGAAATTGGAAGCACCTTACTCTACATTTAGTATTGACGAAAAACAAATTTTCCAGATATCTGAAAATGGTCAAATAAAATATCCCAACCTAAAACTGGATTTATTGGGTAATTATCAACGTAAAAATATTGTTACAGCTTTATGCACAATCGAATCACTTCAACAAAAAGGCTTTCCAATTTCAATAGATGATATTTACAAGGGTCTGCAGAATGTAGTATCAAATACTGGACTACTGGGACGTTGGCAAACTATTGGATATAATCCAAGGATAGTTTGTGACACAGGTCATAATGCCGAAGGTATTAAATTAATAGTAGAGCAAATAAAAAACACTGCTTATAAAACCTTGCATTTCATAATTGGAATGGTGGACGATAAAGATCACGCAAAGGTGTTATCGCAACTACCTAAAGATGCCATTTATTATTTCACTAAAGCTGCTATTCCAAGAAGTATAGCATCAGAAAAGCTTCAAATAATGGCAAAAGATCATCAACTAGAAGGCGATTGTTACCCAACTCCTCATGAAGCTTTAGAAAAAGCAAAAAAAATAGCAGATGCTAATGATTTGATATTCATCGGAGGAAGCACATTCATTGTTGCTGACACCTTGGAAAACATTCAATAATATTTGGAGGTGATAAAAAAGAGATATATTTTTGCATCGCTTTTCAGGAGAGATCTTGATAAAGGGCGATTAGCTCAGTTGGTTTAGAGCACTTGGTTTACACCCAAGGGGTCGGGGGTTCGACTCCCTCATCGCCCACTCATCAGTCAAAGGTGACTGTGAGGTTTAATTTTAAATAACCTGAATAATATTTCAGGGCGATTAGCTCAGTTGGTTTAGAGCACTTGGTTTACACCCAAGGGGTCGGGGGTTCGACTCCCTCATCG
>NZ_JAGUCO010000159.1 GCF_018271995.1 Carboxylicivirga linearis | reverse complement strand
GGGAGAGCAGGATTCGAACCTACGAAGACATAAGTCAGCGGAGTTACAGTCCGCCCCAGTTGGCCACTTTGGTATCTCCCCAATTGCATTCAATAAATAAGTAACCTGAATCGTTTTTTCAGGTCAGTAAAATTTCATAAAAAAAGCCACTCGAAAAATCAAATGGCTGTTTAGAGCGGAAGACGGGGCTCAAACCCGCGACCCTCAGCTTGGAAGGCTGATGCTCTATCAACTGAGCTACTTCCGCATTGTGCAATTTGCTTTCTGCTGCTCTAAAAAAAATATAGAGCCGCTGGAGGGACTCGAACCCCCGACCTGCTGATTACAAATCAGCTGCTCTAGCCAGCTGAGCTACAGCGGCAGAAAGTGGGGAGAGCA
>NZ_JAGUCO010000158.1 GCF_018271995.1 Carboxylicivirga linearis | reverse complement strand
TCAGGAAAGTATTTCCTGTTAACTGATATTGTTCTTGAGTACGCTCATGGAGCATCGGAAGAAGACAACGACCCGGCAGATTTTGCATTCGGTCAATTTGCTTTACCTCCTGCAATCCTGAACGGTACTTTCGAGATGACGTTAGGCACGAAGGTAATTGTACCTGAAATCTCATGTGCGGTATTCGATGACACCGATACCACTAAACGCAAATTCCAATACAAGCTTGCCAATCCAAAGTGGTTGAAGCCATCAATGGATATTACACCAAAGCTGAATATGCCGAAATCGGTATCAGGTGATAAGATTTACCACCCTGCCGTTAAGGTAACGCTATTGGGAACTATCACAGAGAAAGCATAAGAGCTTGATATGTCATA
>NZ_JAGUCO010000157.1 GCF_018271995.1 Carboxylicivirga linearis | reverse complement strand
TATGAACACGAGTGAGTTATTACATACCATCGCAAAAGACCGTGTTTCAGGGATGCGAACCATCGACAGCTACCAATTAAAACCAACGGTGATAATGGTAACAGGTGCGGACATTTCCCTGGACCTGAAAAACGATATGTGGATTCTGAACACCAAAGGTCTGCCAAGCTCCATTGATGAAATGGAACTCATAAGCAGCGATAATGTGTTTACGGCTACACCCGAAGAATACGACTTTATGGATGAGTACCGCTACCAGGTATTCACCGATTACATAGACATCAAAACCCAAACGGAAAACTTTAAGCCTTACCGATTGGAGTTTGTAAAGATTATTCCCCACCGAAATTAATACGACTATGTTGGATTACAGAGAGCAAATACAAAG
>NZ_JAGUCO010000156.1 GCF_018271995.1 Carboxylicivirga linearis | reverse complement strand
TTTTCTATTTGGCTCACACAATCATGTAGTTCTGGTTTGTTCATGGATAAAAAGGGCTACATATCAAGGATTCGTGAGGATTTAAAAGGCGGACGTAAGCACTCTAAAACCACTATTGAAAGCATTGCCAAAAGCTTCGGTATTGCCAATAAAAACTTGGTGAAAGAATTTACTGAACTGGCAATAATCCTTAACGCAAGAGAGATAGCACACGATAGTTCGCTAACCACTTACGAAAAGTACCTTGATATTGTAGCCCTATATCAATCACAGGTTAACCTATCCATGCGTACAAGCATGAGTGTGTTGATGCAGCAATATTCCACTCCGGCACCCATTTCATTCCTGGCATCGAGTTACATTTTAAAATCAGGTAGCTTATCAGGTTACAAGGCTTTTAA
>NZ_JAGUCO010000155.1 GCF_018271995.1 Carboxylicivirga linearis | reverse complement strand
AACTTCCATAATCAACATTTTCTGTCTTTAACACCTCTCCGTCCCAATCTACAAAACTAACTTCATAGTTATTGATGGTATACTGAGCTGTTACAGTTAACGCTGCTGTGATATTATCAAAGGCTACGTCCCATCCGGTAAAGCTATAACCAGTACGTACAGGATCAACTGGGGCTGTGGCTGAACTTCCATAATCAACATTTTCTGTCTTTAACACCTCTCCGTTCCAATCTACAAAACTAACTTCATAGTTATTGATGGTATACTGAGCTGTTACAGTTAACGCTGTTGTGATATTATCAAAGGCCACATCCCAACCCGTAAAGCTATAACCAGTACGTGCAGGATCTGATGGAGCTGTGGCTGAACTTCCATAATCAACATTTTCTGTCTTTAACACCTCTCCGTCCCAATC
>NZ_JAGUCO010000154.1 GCF_018271995.1 Carboxylicivirga linearis | reverse complement strand
TCCCAAGTTGGGATGTTTTTAAACACTTTATCTAAATAAACACCTCTAATACATAATAATACACCTTTATATAACACAAAAACGTTATTATTATTTCCTAATTCATTTAACCTAACCCTCTTATTATGAACAAATCTCATACCCAGTGCCAAAGAATCATCGACAGCTTTGATCGTGAAATTCAGAATGAAGGAATCATCAATCCTTCAAATGCGAATGATATCCATAAAGGAATCAGAATTTGTCAGGTTACTCTTCAAAGACTCAGACACAAAGTATTGAACGGATGCATTCAATCCATTGAAGATGAAATTTGCCTATTCAAAACAATCAAACCTCACGTATTGGGACATCTTCTTTTTTACAACTACTTACAAAAGATATTTGAACAAAAACCTTTATCTGAAGAATTTAC
>NZ_JAGUCO010000153.1 GCF_018271995.1 Carboxylicivirga linearis | reverse complement strand
TCCCAAGTTGGGATGTTTTTAAACACTTTATCTAAATAAACACCTCTAATACATAATAATACACCTTTATATAACACAAAAACGTTATTATTATTGCCTAATTCATTTAACCTAACCCTCTTATTATGAACAAACCTCATACCCAGTGCCAGAGGATCATTGATAGCTTTGATCGTGAAATTCAGAATGAAGGAATCATCAATCCTTCCAATGCCCTTGATATTCATAAAGGAATCAGAATCTGCCAGGTTACTCTTCAAAGACTCAGACACAAAGTATTGAACGGATGCATTCAATCCATTGAAGATGAAATTTGCCTTTTCAAAACAATCAAACCTCACGTATTGGGACATCTTCTTTTTTACAACTACTTACAAAAGATATTTGAACAAAAACCTTTATCTGAAGAATTTAC
>NZ_JAGUCO010000152.1 GCF_018271995.1 Carboxylicivirga linearis | reverse complement strand
GAATCTTCAATCATTTTTTGAATTTTATTGCCATCAAACGGAATATTGGTATAGCCGTTTTTTTCATAGAAACTCTTTATGCGGTTATCGAAATAGTACAACTTCGATAACGTATTCGGTGCTAATGCTGTCATGTGTTTTAGTTTGGAAAATCCAGTGATAATTGTCGTTTATTCATTTGCCATTCTTCAAAAGTCAACTCCTTTATATCGTTAAGTGCTTTTCTTGCGTCATTGAGTAGCTTCTTTTGGTCGCTATAATCATTTCGTATTCGTTCCACTTCTTCTAATTGCTTTTCTAACGCCTTTTGCTTTTGCTCTAAAAACTCACCCTGGTCGGTGAAATAATTAAAAAGGGCATTGTAGCATTCCAGTCTGTACTTAATGATTTGTTCTTTAGCCTCAGCCTTGACATTCTTGGGATT
>NZ_JAGUCO010000151.1 GCF_018271995.1 Carboxylicivirga linearis | reverse complement strand
AATCCCAAGAATGTCAAGGCTGAGGCTAAAGAACAAATCATTAAGTACAGACTGGAATGCTACAATGCCCTTTTTAATTATTTCACCGACCAGGGAGAGTTTTTAGAGCAAAAGCAAAAGGCTTTGGAAAAGCAATTAGAAGAAGTGGAACGAATACGAAATGATTATAGCGACCAAAAGAAGCTGCTCAATGACGCAAGAAAAGCACTTAACGATATAAAGGAGTTGACTTTTGAAGAATGGCAAATGAATAAAAGACAATTATCACTGGACTTTTCAAACTAAAATACATGACAGCATTAGCACCGAATACGTTATCGAAGTTATATTATTTCGATAACCGCATAAAGAGTTTCTATGAAAAAAACGGCTATACCAATATTCCGTTTGATGGCAATAAAATTCAAAAAATGATTGAAGATTC
>NZ_JAGUCO010000150.1 GCF_018271995.1 Carboxylicivirga linearis | reverse complement strand
GAGCCAGGATCAAACTCTTCGTTGTATAAAAATTTTAAATGCTTTCAAAATTATTTATACCATTGACTTCAGGTTCACTTTTTACCTTTTGTTTTATTTAGGTACTATTCAATATTTTCAAAGATCGTTGGAGCTGAAAAACCAAGAACCGAAGTCCAAAGCTTTCTTTAATTGCTCTTGTGACACATTCAGAATCGAACTGAATTTTTTAACCGTTATGTCTTTCATTATTGTCAGATAATCAGCCCTGTGCCTTTATCTTTCTGGCCTCTCTCGTTTAAGAAGCGGCTGCAAAGGTAAGAAGTTTTTATCTTAATCTCCAAATCTTTTTTAAGTTTTTTTCTTCTTTTATTTTCAAAAGGAAAATCAAGTTAGAGAATCTTTTTTGACTTGTCAATTACTTCTTTTCATTATGTCGCAGATAGTCGAT
>NZ_JAGUCO010000014.1 GCF_018271995.1 Carboxylicivirga linearis | reverse complement strand
TATGATAAAGATTGGTTACAAAGAGGTTTTAATCATCTCCTGGATCCCAATCTTCAGTTTTATTCGGGATTGCATTATGCTGATGAGGATCAGGGTAATTTTGGTTTGTTTTTGGATTCATCACCTGATCGTTGGGGAAGAATTCTTATGAGACGAAGGGAAGCGGCACTGGCTAGAAAAGAAGGTCGAAATACCGGCACTCTTTATGAAACAGATTATTTATTGGGTGTTTATGATGAGCATCGAATGGGAGCAATGCGTTATAAGGTTGATCCGGATGGTCCGTTTCTGAATGATAACAGAGAAATGGCAAGTCCTCCGTGGACCTCACTAAGAGAACTGGAACAGATAAGTCTTCGACTGGAAGAAGATGATGTGATTGATGATCCGGATTATCTGAAATGGTTAAGTATGCTTGTTGCTCCGGGAGCATCTTTGGGAGGGGCAAGACCCAAAGCGAGTGTTCTTGATGAATCAGGTAATCTGTGGATTGCTAAATTTCCAAGTCGTAATGATCAGGGAGATGCTGGCGGATGGGAAATTGTAACCTATGAAATGGCAATCAATGCAGGAATAAATATGGCTGAGTCCATGGCAAGAAAATTTTCCTCCGATCATTATACATTTCTGACTAAGAGATTTGACAGGACAGTAACAGGAGAGAGGCTGCATTTTGCTTCTGCTATGACTATGTTGGGATATACAGATGGTCAGGATCACAGTGATGGAGCCAGCTATCTGGAGTTAGTGGAATTCTTGCAGAATAATGGTGCCAGGGTGAATGAAGATTTGGAGGAGTTATGGCGACGAATTGTTTTTAGTATTTGTGTATCTAATACGGATGATCATCTTCGTAATCATGGTTTTATTTTAACTGAAAAGGGGTGGGTGTTGTCACCTGCATATGACATTAATCCAGTGGAAACAGGAACCGGACTGAAATTGAATATTTCAGATGATGATAATGCTTTGGATCTGGATTTAGCACTGGAAGTCTCTGAATTCTTTCGTCTTTCAGAATCACGAGCAAATGAAATTATCAAAGAAGTAAAATCATCTGTCAGTAAGTGGAGAGAAATTGCTGGTAAATATGGTATATCCAGAACTGACCAGGAATTAAAAGCTTTGGCTTTTAGTAAAGCCGATATCTGATTGTGTATCCCACATAACCACCGTTTGCCGAGACAGTTTTCTCTTCTGTAATTAGGCCTGTTATTGACAGTCTCAAAAACTGGTTTTAAAAATGTGTTTCACGGTTTGGTGTTTTATGAGTATTTTATGATTAATGGTAGTCAAACAGATATTTTCCACATCAACATATTCTTTCCATTAATCAATAGTTTAACATAGATTACCAACACCAAATAAGCTACTCCACTGACATTCTAACCAATAGCAATTTTCCTTGTTTTTCTTCCCTTATGCCTTTGTTTTGATTGATTTGATCTTCTTTTGCCTGGCAGTGAAACACACAAAAAAGGGAGGCTTGACACCTCCCCGAAATTTAATTACAGCTCTCGTTACGTTGTGCCCGGACAATCGCCCAGACCGAGAAAATACAACTGATTATAGTGGCAACTGATGCCGCGATAGCTGCCACTGCGATTAGTATTTCCATACTTGTATTATAGAATATTTTTTTCGAAATAACTGTTTTCATCAGAGTTTTTTAATTTAAAAAGGATTGTTCCATTATTTAAACTGACTGTTGATAAGTTAATTATAACAATTCAGGATTTTCTATTCTACAATTATTAATCCATAGTTATTTTAGTAGTTGCTTTTGAAATTGATTATTTATGAATACAAAACGGATTGTCACATATAGTTTACTGGCTCATATAAATAACACAGGTACGTTGTCTAAAGGACTTATTGAAGTATTCGTGCCTTTGGCAAAGCGAGCACTAGCTGAATTAAATAAGAAAGGAATCTTTAAAGGAAAAAGTATTAGGGAAATTCAAAAGAAAATTGCTTGTCTTTATGGTTTAGAGATTCCAGCTCCGGTACTAAAAAATATTCTTTATAAAATTAGTGAGGAAGTAAATGAAGAATCTAATGTTAAGTTTACTCTTTATCAAGATGGTGCTTTTGCACTGCAAAACTATGTTTTCACTGAATTTGATGCAATTGTAGCACAAAAAGAAAAGGAAGTGGATGACATTGAAAAGCTGTTTCGTGAGTTCTGTAAAACAAGTGAAATCGCTAAAGAGGATTATTCATCTATCTTTTCTTTTCTGGAGAAAAACAAAATTCAGATTTCTAAGTACATTAGTGAAACAACAAATGGCAATGGTAAGGATTATTCAATAGAAGCTCAGTTTATTGAGTTTTTTCGAAATGTACCTCCTGTGTTCGAGAAGCTTAAAGATTTGTACTTAGGTACTATAATCAGTTCCTACATTGAATATAGTTCTCCACAAATGAAAACACCAGTGGAACTGTTATTTGATACTAATTTTTTGGTTAGCCTTTTGGATCTAAATACAGAGGAATCTACTAATTCTTGCAGAACATTGGTTTCCCTGGCAAAGCAACATGGTTATAAATTGACCGTCCTAAAAGACACTATTGACGAAACAGAGAGGTTATTGAGGCGTAGAAGTGAACATTTTAATGCTCATTACCTAACAAAAAAGATCAATCCAGAGGATATATATAATGCTTGTGACAGGCGCAATCTGACAAAAACAGATTTAGAACATATTGCCGACACCCTCCAGGAAACATTGGTTAAGGAGTATGGAATTTATATTATACCACATACAGATAAGTACAGGAATAAGGCCAAGTTTAGTAAGGAATTTGCATCCTTAAAGGAGTATAGAAACAATGAAGCTGCTGCATTGCATGATGCTACCGCTTTATATTACGTTCGAGATAAAAGGAACGATGAAAAAATTAAATCGTTTGACCGGGTGCCTTGTTGGTTTGTCAATAATGCTGTTAACTATGTTTTTCATGATGCTAGTGAGAGTGAGAGAAAATATAAGAATGGACACCAACCTGAAATAATTAAGGCAGATGTACTGCTCAATATATTATGGCTTGCAAACCCGAATCAACAATGTAATGCCAATATTGCGCATACAGGTCTGGCATGTCTAGTGTCAAGCTCCTTAATAGAATCAATGCCTAAAAACTCTATCATCAAAGAATTAGATGATAATATCAACAAGTATGCTAATGAGGATTTGACACCGGAACAAGTTGTCCGGGTTGCTAAACGAATAGCCAATAAACAGGTTAATGACCTTGACCAACTAAATAGTTTGGCAAAAGATGATAAAGAAGCGTTTGTCAAGCGGCTGCAAAAAGAAGCGGAGAAGCAAAAGCAAATTGAGATTAAGCGTAATGAACAGGTCAATGATATTTTGAATGAGTTTGAAAAAGAAACAAAGCGTTTATCCGAACAGAATAACTCAGCTGAAGTACTTAATGCAGAAAATGAGGCATTGAAAACTAACGTTTCTGATCTGTCTGTTAAGCTTAAAGAACTACAAAACAAAGAGCGCATTCGGGAGAATGAAATAAGACAAAAAAAGCGAGAGGAGCTAATAGATAACCATCTTAAAAAGTGGAGGAGAAAATCCTGGATAGAATTAGTTGTGTGTCTAATATTCTTAATTGCTCCCTTGGTTGTTATTTTATGGCTCAGTCAATGGGATATTGAATCTGCTCAATTAAAGTTCCAAGAGTATCAATCGAATTTTATCATTGGTGCAGGTATAACTCTTTTATCTATAATTTTTAATGCTGTTGTCATTAGAACCTTGTTTAACAAGTATAGAAACCACTCTAACATTAATGCCTTTAAAACAACAATACCTATTCCTGAAGAATTGAAAGAGTAGAAAACTAATTAAGGTATTAAATCGGAATCCTTGCCATTTGGCAGGGATTTTTATTTGGTGTAATAGTTTCCCAAAAACCAGGTTTTATAATTTAGTTTGGAAATCCACACCATTAGATTCTGACAAAGTTATTAATCGCTGTCCGGAAAAGTCAAGTGCGGCTGATTTTGAAAATGTCAGCCGTCCTTCGGATGCGTTCAGATTTTTGTTTAATCAAAAATCTGACATACACACTTGACAAGATTCCATCCATCTCAATGATATACGCCAAAATTAATGGCGTGCCAGTAGCCCATATAAATCCGCAGGGCAGCGGTGGATTCTATGAAAGGTTTTGATATTTATGGAACAGTCACCAATTTGATTATTGATCGATTGGAAAAAGGTGTTATTCCTTGGGCAATGCCCTGGAAAACGTCAAATGGTATACCTCGAAATCTAATATCCAATAAACCATATCGAGGATTTAATTTCTGGTATCTGCTAAGTTTTGATTTTGAACAACCTTACTTTCTTACATTTAATCAGGCTAAAGAGCTGGGAGCATACATTAAAAAAGGAGCTAAATCATATATGGTTATTTTTTGGAAGATGCTTAAATATGAGAAAGAAGATGAATTGAAAGAAATACCTATTCTTCGTTATTATCGTGTATTTCATATTGATGATATTGAAGGTGTTGATTCTGATAAGATTCCTGATGATAAACCTTACGATCATGACTTTAAGGCTATTGATTCTTGTGAGAAAGTTGTTTCTGAATGGAAAGAATCACCGGTAATTAGGTTTGGTAAGAAAAAAGCGTGTTATATACCTTCGTTGGATGAAGTGCATATGCCGGATGCAGAGAGCTTTTTCAAAGATGAAGAATTTTATTCCTGCTTATTCCATGAGTTAGTTCATAGCACAGGTCACATTAATAGGTTGAATCGCCATCAAACATACTCAAACCATCATTTTGGAAGTTGTGATTATAGTAAAGAAGAACTTATTGCTGAAATGGGCGCTGCATATCTGTGTGGTATTTGTGGGATTGAAAAAGATACTATAGATAATAGTGCTGCGTACATTCAAGGATGGTTGAAAAAACTAAGGAATGATCAAAAGTTTATAGTTTCGGCATCAAGTCTGTCTCAGCAGGCTGTTGATTATATCATAGGGGAGTAACCTGTATGAATATGGTTTTATTCTAATATTGAATTGGAAATATCTTTTCGAAATATTAATTTCACATGCTGCAACAACGGTTGCTTAAACTCAATAGTAATTAGATAAATAGCTAATTCTTAAACTTTCAAATAGCTATTGAGTAGTGAAGTTTCCATAAAAGGAATAAATAAAGCAACCATAAAATATTAATTAATCGTTCCCGATTGTAATATTGTTGGTTGCTTTGTTATATGTATAAGTACTACTTATAACTTTTGAAGGTTAAATTATGTAAATGAGACACTATAGAGATCTATGTTTATTGAATTATTTTGCAATAAAAAAGCGCTTAAAACATTGGTTTTAAGCGCTTTGAGTACCGAAGGCGGGACTTGAACCCGCACGACCTAATGGTCACAGGATTTTAAGTCCTGCGTGTCTACCAATTCCACCACTTCGGCATCCTTGAGAGCGAAAAACGGGACTCGAACCCGCGACCCCGACCTTGGCAAGGTCGTGCTCTACCAACTGAGCTATTTTCGCATTCATTCTGTTACAATCTCAATGCCACTCCTTTGTTGACTTTGCTTTTTTTCTCGATTGCGGATGCAAAACTAGTGTATTAATATGATTAGGCAAACAATTATTGTGAAAAAATATACATAGTAGTTGAATAATGGTGTAAGTTTAAGAATAAGAGTTTATTAAAGTTAAATAAATTAGTGTTGATTGGAAACATAAATTGTTGTCATTCTACATACCTAATTTCTTTCTCAAAGTCATCATATCCTCTGATATTTTTGACTCCAGTACTCTTGCATAGATTTGAGTAATTTTTAATGATTTATGCCCAAGTATTTTTGATACTGTTTCGATGGGAACACCATTAGATAAAGTAACGGTTGTTGCAAAGGTATGACGAGCCATATGCATTGTTAGATGCTTGTTTATACCACAGACTGTTGCTATCTCTTTAAGATAACTATTAAGTTTTTGATTTGAAGATACAGGTAAAACTCTACCTTTGAGTAAAGCTTCTGGATAACATGAGTATTGTTCAATAATTTTTAGAGCATTCGGGAATAGTGGTATAGAGCATTGAGATTTAGTTTTGGTGCGATTAATAATAATCCATTGATTTCCATCATTACGTGTTTGGATATGGTTAGTATTTAATTTTGATATATCAGAATATGCTAATCCTGTATAACAAGCAAATACGAATATATCTCTTACGATAGCTAAACGATCTATTTCAATTTGTTTTGTTTCTAATCGATGTAATTCGTCTTTAGTCAAGAATTCACGATTGGTTTGCTGTAATTTCGTTTTAAACTGATTGTAGGGACTCTTTTGAATAAATTCCATTGATACAGCTAGGTTCATTATTCTTTTAATGTGCTTATGGTAGTTCCAGGCTGTATTCTGGTGTACTCCATATTCAGCCTTTAAGAACATATCGAACTGGTTTAGGAAATTATAATTAATCGAATTTATTGGTGTGTCTCCTTTGTGAAGTTGATTTCTGAGAAACTCAGCTAATTTTTTACGTGTAACACGATAATGTTTCAAGGTTCGATAAGCATAACCATGACCGATATTGTTTTCTATGGTTTTAAGATAATAATCAAATACCTCTAAAATACCTTTTGAATTTCTTATACCTTTATATTCGTCTTTAATGTCATCGACATTAAAATTTTTACCTGAGGATACTAAACGATTATAAGTGTCATGGAGTGCAGTGTCTACTTTTTTTAATCTGTTGTTTAATGATTCAGCGTTTGGTGCGTCATCTTTAACTAATTGTCTGACTTCATCCCAATCTTCTGGTTTGATTATAACTGATGTTGACAATTCAAGCCGTCTTTTGTTATAAGTAAACCTGGCGAATACAGTACATGTACCATCTTTTCGAATTCTTTCTTTGCGAAGGGCAAAACATAAATAAAACCTCATAATAATACTTTTTTAAGGTTTTGAGTGCTTGTTCACTTTGTTAGTGTAAGTTGAATAGTTTAGTTCTCAAAACCAAGTTTAAATAATATCAAAATGAGTCAAATTGTATTCTGTGAACTAGGTAGTTAGGTATCGAAGTGAACAAGATTTTAAAAATATTGCTTGTTCACGTCTTGTTCACTCAAACTGCCTATTTTGAACACATTTTATTGAAGTTAACCGAAAATAAAAAGCGCTTAAAACTGTTGTTTTAAGCGCTTTTGGTTCTGGATGAATCCAGCTTGGTACCCGAGGCGGGACTTGAACCCGCACGGCCTAATGGCCACAGGATTTTAAGTCCTGCGTGTCTACCAATTCCACCACTCGGGCATCCTTGTGAGCGAAAAACGGGACTCGAACCCGCGACCCCGACCTTGGCAAGGTCGTGCTCTACCAACTGAGCTATTTTCGCGTTCAATGCTTCTGAAACTCTTTATCCATCCGTTGTTGGCGTTGTTTTGTTTCTCGATTGCGGATGCAAATATAGACCTAATTTTTATATCTCCAAAATAAATATTTACGATTTGTTGAAAAAAGAAGAGGGGAAGAGTCTAACTTACTCCTATCCATTTTTTTATCTCGTTTAATTTATTTAGTGCTTCCATGGGAGTTAAATTGTTAACATCCAAATCGGCTATTTCATCACGAATTTGTTTCAATACAGGGTCGTCTAGTTGGAAGAAACTTAACTGCATTCCTTCTCTATTATTTGAGATATCATCAATGGGTTTACTCAAATCACCATGTCGATTCGATTGCTCTAAGTCTCCTAAGATGGAGTCAGCCCTTTTAACAACACTTTTAGGCATTCCGGCCATGCGTGCCACGTGTATACCAAAACTATGATTACTGCCACCCGGAACCAGTTTTCGAAGAAAAATTACTTTATTATCGACCTCTTTAACCGATACATTGTAGTTTTTGCATCTTTTGTAAGTTTTTTCCATCTCATTTAGTTCATGATAATGGGTAGCAAATAGTGTTTTGGCGCCGGCCTTTTTGTTTTCGTGAATATATTCAACAATCGACCATGCAATTGAAATACCGTCGTAGGTACTGGTTCCTCGCCCTAATTCATCAAACAAAACCAGACTGCGTTTGGTAAGATTATTCAGTATGCTGGCTGCTTCATTCATTTCAACCATAAAGGTAGATTCTCCTAAGCTTATGTTATCAGATGCACCAACACGCGTAAATATTTTATCAACCACACCAATAGTTGCCGATTCGGCAGGTACATAACATCCAATTTGTGCCATTAAAGTAATTAAGGCAGTTTGACGTAACAGCGCTGATTTACCTGCCATATTAGGCCCGGTTATAATAATTACTTGTTGCTTGTCATTATCGAGATATACATCATTGGGGACGTAGGATTCACCAATAGGTAATTGTTTTTCAATAACAGGATGTCGACCGGCTTTAATGCTTAACTCAAGAGAGTCGTTAATTACAGGCCGAAC
The DNA here is from genome assembly GCF_018271995.1 of Carboxylicivirga linearis. Classification (GTDB taxonomy): domain Bacteria; phylum Bacteroidota; class Bacteroidia; order Bacteroidales; family Marinilabiliaceae; genus Carboxylicivirga; species Carboxylicivirga linearis. The sequence continues at coordinate 122,113 of NZ_JAGUCO010000014.1, read as the reverse complement.
AAATTTCGATTCTGCTGCCAGATTGTTAAATGAAACTAATACATCAATTTTTGATAATAAGGTTGCATTTAGTTGAATAGCAGCGATAAATTCAGCAACAGCAATAATTAAATCATTATATAACTTAGTTTCTATTGCTAATATTTTTTCTTCAGCACCCAGAATTTTTGACTCATACTCCTTTAACTCTTCAGTAATATACCGCTCGGCGCTTACCAATGTTTGTTTACGAATCCATTCTTGAGGTACTTTATCCTTGTGTGTATTTCTTACTTCTATATAATATCCGAAAACATTGTTAAAGGCAATTTTAATACTAGGTATATTGGTTTCTTCACTTAATCGCTGCTGAAGATTAGCCAAGTAATCTTTTCCTGAATATGCAATTTTGCGAAGATCATCCAATTCTTCCGAAACGCCTTCTTGAATGACTCCTCCCTTAGATACCAAAACCGGAGGTTCAGACTGTATTTGGCGATGAATTCGTTCGCGAATGGTTGCACATCCGTTAAGTTGGTCTCCTATATGTTTCAGGTGTTGATTATCACTTGATAAACAACCTTCTTTGATAGGATCAATGGCAAAAAGGGCCATTTTTAATTGAATTAATTCACGAGGCGTTATTCTTCCTGCTGCAACTTTGGCAACCAATCTTTCCAAATCACCAATTGAATGTAAGGCATCCATAATGGAATCTTTCAGTTCGGGTGTTTTGAAAAAATATTCAACAACACTCAAGCGATCATCAATAGGCTTTACATCTTTTAAAGGAAGAGCTACCCATCGTTTTAACATTCTCGAACCCATAGGACTGATGGTTCTGTCAATAACATCAGTCAACGATTTTCCACCATCGTTTAATGAGCTGAAAAGTTCAAGGTTACGAATGGTGAACTTATCGAGCCACACATATTTATCCTCATCTATTCTGCCTAGAGTGGTTATGTGTTGTACTTTATGGTGTTGTGTCAGGTCGAGGTAATGAATGATGGCTCCTGCAGCCGTGATTCCGTAAGTTAAGTTTTGTACTCCAAATCCTTTTAACGAATTGGTTTCAAAGTGTTTTAATAATCTATCATGGGCCGAGTCTGGTGCAAAAGCCCAATCGTCAAAAGCATAGGTGTAGTATTTCGGACCAAAAGCTTCTTCGAATTGCTGTCTCTTTCCTTTTTCGTATAATACCTCTTTAGGCTTGAAATTGGCTAGTAATTTCTCAACATATTCCGATGATCCTTCTGAAGTTAAAAATTCTCCGGTTGATATGTCAAGAAAAGCCACACCCGTTACTTTCTTATCGAAATGAACACTGGCAAGAAAGTTATTTTCTTTGTGCTCAAGTATATTGTCATTAATTGCCACTCCGGGAGTTACCAACTCGGTTACTCCTCGTTTAACAATGGTTTTGGTTGCTTTCGGATCTTCTAACTGATCGCAAACCGCAACTCGTTCACCAGCACGTACTAATTTGGGTAAATAGGTATCTAACGCATGGTGTGGAAATCCGGCTAATTCAACGTATGAGGCAGACCCATTGGCTCTTCGTGTTAAAGTAATACCTAAAATTTCGGAAGCTTTAATAGCATCTTCAGAAAACGTTTCATAAAAGTCACCAACTCTGAAAAGTAATATAGCATCCGGATATTTCTCCTTAATGCTGTAGTACTGTTTCATTAAAGGTGTTTGTACGGTATCTTTTTTTGACTTTGCCAATGTAATAGAATTTAATGATTATCAACGAAAAGGAAGAATGTTGTATCCTGAATACTATTTTTTCTACCTCGCATAAGTTGCAAAGATAAAAATATCAGTTGCTCTCAGAAATCTTATTTATTAACAGGCGGTTGTTTTGATTCTTACATTTTGTTGGTATATTTAATTGTACCTAAATAAATCGCTATGAATCAAATTTTGAAAAATTTTGGAATCCTTTTAATTGTTTTAGGAGTTGTAGTATTGGTTATTTATACCATGAATCCTCCTGTTGGAAATGTATTATTAATATTAGCCGGTCTTTTAATGGTTGGTGGAATTGCAGCTCATGTTATTCTAAACAAAATTATTCAGTAGAATAAAATACAGAGGCTGTTTAATTTAAACAGCCTTTATTATGCTTTCACCATTCCATTTTAAAACAACATCGTATTTATTAGGTGTGAAACATTCGGTTAGATCATCATCGAATTGTTTACTTTTTAATACGTTGTAATGGTATCCTTTGGAAGCTAATTTTACAACGTTAGTTTTAGTTGATTGATATAAACTTAAAGATGCAATAGCAGAATCGGTTAAATCTACATTTTCAAGTTTAGCATTTAATAAGCTAATAATAAAGCCGGCACAAAGATTATCTTCTAAGGTGTAAACTCCATTGTTGCCAGAGCAAATTAAAACAATATCATTAGAGTTGATAAGTTGATTTACTGTAGCCTGAGCATTTAAAAAGGATGCAATAAAAAGCTCATCAGATTCCACTGCGTTTTTTATAGCTAATGTTCCGTTGGTTGTGGTAATGATCAAGCATTTATTTTCAATCACTTCTTTGGTGTATGATAAAGGTGAATTGCCATAATCAAAACCCTCAATAAGTTCGGCATTTCTTTCTCCACCCAAGATGGTATTATTTCCTTTCTTGGATTTAATTTGAAAAGCATCTTCTGGTGTAAGAACGGGAATGATTTGGGTAGCATTATTCTGAATGGCGGTAGTCATTACAGAAGTCGCTCGTAAAATATCAATTACTACTGATGTTTTCCCTTTTACTTTTTTTGATGTTACTTCCTGTGCAGTATTTATTACGTCAATTTTCATAATTTCTTCGGTAAAGTGTTCTAAATCTAATGAGCAAAAATACACCGGCTGAAGCTAATCCAACCATATAGCCAATCCAAATTCCAATGGGACCGGCATTAAAAATAAAGGTCACTAAATATCCGGTTGGAACAGAGATAAGCAAATAGGCAATTCCAGCACCAATAACGGGAGCTACAACATCTTCCAAACCTCTTAATATACCTAAGGTGATAACTTGAATTCCATCAAAAATCTGAAAGAAAGCTGCAACAATCATTAAAACAGAAGCCAAAAGAATTACTTCCTGTTCGTCGACAAATAAGCTTGGTAAAAAATGACGAAGGTTAAAAAATAATACTCCTGTCAAACTCATAAATATAATCACAAGATGTAACGAGGCAAAAGCAGTGTTTTTTATTTCGTGGAATAATTTTTTGCCACGGAATATGCTAACTTTAATTGTTGTGGCAGAGGCTAATCCGGATGACATCATATAGGTCAGGCTGGCTAAACTTAAAACTATTTGATGAGCAGCCAAACTTTCTGCATTTATCCAACCCATCATAATACTACCCAGACTGAAAGCAAAAATTTCAATTACAAATTGCAGTCCTATAGGCATTCCCAGCTTGCTTATTTTCTTAAATGCATCAATCGAAAAAGAACTGGTATGTGTTTTTATGTAATCTTTATAACGATTAATTCGTGGTAAAATAATAGTGAAGGAAATTGCCATCATAATTCTGGAGGCTAGAGTGCCAATTCCTGCTCCAATTAAGCCTAATGCAGGTACACCAAAATGACCATATATGAGTATGAAGTTGAGGATTACATTTAAAATATTACCACCAATGGTAATTATCATGGCAATTTTTGTGTTGCTTAATCCTTCGGTAAACTGTTTATAGGTATTAAAAACTTGAAGCGGTATTATAGAAGTTGCTAACAATAAAAAGTATGGGCCAGCTTCTTTCCAAACACTTTCTTCTTGGCCCATGTAGGGAAGCACAAAATAAAAAGCACCAGATATAAGGGTTAATATTGCTCCTATAATAAAGTTGGCCCACAATCCTTGTTTCAGCCAGTAAGCACATTCTTCTTTTTTACGGGCACCAAAGGCTTTCCCTACCAATGGGGTTAACGCAAAAGTTATTCCTACACCAAAAAATAAAATGTTTATAAAAATACTGTTAGCATAAGAAGCCGCAGCCAAAGGGGTTGTTCCCACCTGACCAACCATAAGGGTGTCGGCCAGATTGACAAGCATCTGACCTGCCTGTGCTAAAACAATAGGTGTGGCCAGTTTTATATTTGGCCAATAATGTTGATTGTATCTGTTTTTTAGCTTCATTTCTTTCTTGAAAGAAGCGCAAAAGTACAAAGATTTAAGGAATGAAACTGTTTAACTTTTTCTGTGATGTTGCACCATCTCAAAAAATCGTCCATTTAGGCTGATTAAATCATTGTAATTGCCAGATTCAATGACTTTTCCTTTTTCAAATACCAATATTTGTTCTGCAATATTAATGGTGCTCATACGATGAGCTACCATAATGATCGTTTTCCCTTTCTTTTTTAAATCCAGTATCAGATTTTTAATACCTGTTTCTGTTCTGTCATCTAAAAAGGAAGTCGCCTCATCAAATACATATATTTCAGGATTTAGGTAGAGCATTCGCGCAATTGCCAATCTTTGTCGTTGACCACCTGATAATTGGTTGGCATTTTCACCCAGCCAGGTGTTTAGTCCTTCAGGCAGGTTGTCAATGATATCATGTAAGTTTAATAGATCAATTATCTCATAAATACGATTCATATCCGGTGAATAATCACCCAAAGCTATGTTTTCAATTAAATTACCCGCGAATAATTCAATATTCTGAGGTACAACGCCTACCGCTTTTCTGAGTTGAGTGTGTTCAACATTATTGATATCAGCATGCCCAATAGAAATGGCTCCGGATGAAATAGGGTAGAGTCCTTGTAATAGATAACCAATAGTCGACTTTCCAGAGCCACTATCACCTACCAATGCTGTTATGCAACCTTTGTTAATGGTGAAAGAAAGATTCTTAAAGAGTTCTTGTTCCAGTGTATATTGGAATTCAACGTCTTTAAATTTAATATCACCTATAATTAATTCTTCTAACTTGTTATATGAATTTCTATCATCAGTCTCTCTTTTTAAATCCAGGATTTCAAAGAGTCGATCGGTTGCAATGACAGCTCCCTGAATGGTTTTATTCATCCCGAGTAAACGAGAAACCGGGCCGGTAAAAAAACTGGTGATAGCAAAAAACGACATTAACTGACCTGGTGTTAATTGTTGATTAATAACACTTAATGCGCCAATCCATAATATTGCAATAGTGATTAGTCTGTTGATACTAAGAAGATTGTATGAGGATAATATATCAACTTTACCAGATCTGTAGACCTCTTCCAATACTTCCATTAATCGTGTCTCTGTTTTGGCAATAAAATAGTCTTCAGCTCCCATTTGTTTAATGGTTTTAGCTGCTTTGAGTGATTCAACCAGCTGAACTTCAAGTTTGGCTGTTTTTTTCATTTTATCCCTTTCAATTTTTCTGTTTGCCTTATTGGTGAGCAAAAAAACAAGTACGTAGATAGGGGTGACCGTCAATGTAAGTAGCGATAGTTTCCAGTTAATGATGGCCATTACAAGAAAAGCTACTAATATTATTAACAGATCAACTGTTGCCTCCACAGCAACCTGGTTAATAAAGTTTCGTATTTTAATGGCATCGTTTACCCTGGAAATAAGTTCACCAACACGCATGCTATCAAAAAAACGTTGCGGTAATTTCAATAAGTGTTGGAAGTATCCGGTTATTAGGGTGCTATCTATATTTTGTCCTACCTGCAGCACAAACCACGATTGCAGCATGCCTAACAGTAACTGAAAAATAATTACCAAAATCATTAAAATACCCATGAGGTTGAGTAAGTTAATGTTGTGTCCCACCAATACAAAATCGGTTAATTTTTGAATGTAAATGGCTGTGGATATTCCAAGGGTGGAAAAAGCTAAAGCACCTATTCCTGATTGAAGCAATATATGGTTATGTGGTCGAACCAGATTCCATAATTTTTTAGCCGCAGATTCTTTATGAACTCCTTGTTGAAAATCGATTGAAGGAATTAATAAAATGGTAATACCGGTCCATAAGTCTATGAAATTAGAAAGAGGCATATTTATTAACCTTCCTTCAGCCGGATCCATTATTTTAATTTTCCTCTTACCAACTTTATAAATAACAACATAATGATGTCCTCCTTCTGGTAATTTTAAATGGGCAATTGAGGGTAGTGGTATTTCAGGTAAATCGTCTTTGCTAATTTGTATGCCTTTGGCTTCAAAACCTATTGTTTCAGCCGCTTTAAGAATTCCATAGGCACTAGTACCACTTAAGTTAGTACCTGCTAATTCCCGAATTTTCCATAACCTTAACTTTAGCTTATAAAAACTGGCTACAGAAGCCAGGCAAGCAGCTCCGCAGTCGGCATGATCATATTGCTGAACCTTAATACTCATTATTGTGCAGGGTGATGGTTTATTTTAGGGTTTAACCAGTCGTTTATATTATCAAATAAAAGCTGAAATAATGTTCGTTGAGTTACAATGAAACGCCCTGTTATGCTCATGCCTTTTTTTAATTGTCCTTTTAAGCCATTATTTAACATCAGGTACTCAGAGTTCATCTTACTTCTTACTACATATACAAACTTACCGTCTTGATTAATGACATCATGAGAGATACTTTCAACATATCCATTCATCAGTCCCCATTGGTTGTAATTATATGAATCGACTTGTATTCTAACGGGCATCTTTTCTTTTATCAGCCCAATATCAGAAGGTGATACATAACATTCTGCCAATAAGTCCTCTTCCGGCGAAATCATAGCAATCGCTTCGTTTTCGTTTACAATACTTCCTTTAGCTATGCCGTTAAATGATAATATGTTGCCATCGAATGGCGCAGTTATTAGGAGTTGGTTCTTTTGTTGTAAAAGGTTTTCAATTTTCACCTTTAAATCTTGAATGTTAATGGTGAAGTTTTTTTTATCAAGCTCCCATTTTGCTCGTGTAGTAGTTTCAAAAACAAGCAAATCATCTTCCGAGTATTTTAGTTGGAACGAATCTTCCTGCAATGTGGAAATAGGAACGACATCATTATGATATAGTTGCTTGGTTCGTTGAAAATCAATCTTATTTTTCTCAATGGTTCTTTTTCGTTTTTTTATACCATTAATGAAATCTGCTTTTTCTTGAATGTAAAGCGGAGTTGTTATCTGTTTGTTTTGTTCATTAACCAGGATGTCAATGTCGTTAAGGTAAGATTGGTAAATATCTATCTGGGTTTGCGCAATGTCAACTTCACTGTCAATACCTTTTTGTTCCAATATTAATAGAGTATCTCCCTTAGAAACGGTTTGATTTTCTTTAATATTCAGAAATGCTACTTTGGCAGAAATTCCAGGGTAGATTGGGCTAATTTTGTTAATTGTTTTTATTATGCCTCTGCTTTGGGTGCTGACATCTACCTTAATAAGAGGAAGAGATATTAATGAGATGATAATTATTGAAAGTAAAATCCAATATAAAACGAAGCCTTTGTAGTAAAAGCGTGAGTAGATTTTAAACTTATTGTTTTTCCAAAGTGTGGTTTGAGGCATGATTTAGTTTCAGGGACGTTAAAATACTATTTAAAGTTGAAACGACCATAGCCTGATTGTGTGGAGTAATAATAATCTTGCAAAATAACTTTTTACACTTAATCTTCAACCCACTTAGTGCCGTTGATAAAATGGCCGGTTTTTGCATATTCAAAAGTCATTCTGCGTTTACAGTATGTTATGTCTGCACCTAAATTACGCATCATATCTAAGTAAAAGAAAAGCATGCGAACAGACATACTCATTTTACCGGCAAACTCATTAGGAGTTCCGGTTTCTTGTCTACGTATTTCCTGATCTATCCAGTTGATAGTTCGGTTTATTTCTTTTAGTGCCATAACTACTAGGTTTCCCATTTAACTAATATTAGGAAAGAGAAGAAGCGAAGCTAGAATCGGGAAACTTTTGGGGGGCTCCGCTTTCTTCTTTTCACTAACTGTGTCTGCGTTCAGACCATTATTCTTGAATTGAGATCTTTGATAAGTTTCTTCGTCCAAAGCACTTAATGTTTCTTTTATGTTAGATCTGCATTTTTACTTCTTCTTCATCTTCATAGTTATCTTCTTCACCACCAATAATCTTTTTTAAAAAAGCATTATCTTTAGAGTTAAACTTTATATATTGATTGCGTTTTTCCTGGGTAGTTTTAATTGTTTTCATGACCTATTGTTTTTGTTAGTTTTCATAGGTTAATTGCAAAACATCGAAATCGTAACACCTTTTTTAGAAAAAAAAATAAGATTTTTTGAAAAAAAATATTTTACATATATCAATAATGCTGATATTCAGCATTATGCATCCTTGTTTGTTGGGTGCTAAAAATGTTCAAGATACTATACAAGAAGAAGTTTTATCAGCATACTATCAAAATAGTTTTAAGGAAGTAATTGATATAGGAGCAAATTATCTAATAAATAAGGATAGTCTTTTATCCAGTTCTGAAGATCTTATTATTTTGGCACATGTTTTTAAGGCCTATGTACAAATTTCTGATTTGCCAAATGCATTTGATCTTCTTTCAGAACTAAAAAACCAAAATCAATCAGTTGAGTTTAGGGACTATGTCACTTTTTATGAAGCGTGTATTTATCTAGGTAGTAATAGGCGAAATGATGCGTTGTTGATTTTTAATAAATTATTGAATTTATCTGATGAGAAATCTTTACCAGACAGTATTCAAGCTAAGATATACCATAATTTAGCAATTTGTTATAGTAGTAATAGAAAGAAAAAGTTAGAGTTTACACGTAAATCATTTGAACTTTCAAAAAAGTTGCTTTATGAAAATAATGATTATCTAGGGTATAATATGTCTTCAGCTTCTTATATAAAGATTTTGAGTTCAGGATATAAAAGATATGAGGAAGCAAATGATTTATTTAAAGAGTTATTTAGTTTAAGCTTTAATAAGGAAGTAACAAGGGAGAATGAATATCTCTATAGTACTTATCTTCTTTTTTGCACTGATATAGGTTTGTCGAATGAACTTGACAAAACAGCTAGGAAGTTGGAAGATTTCTATCTTTCTAATTTAAACTCTTATCGTTTTGATCTAAGTATATTATATAATAGACTAGGATATTATTTGAAAAAAAGTGGTCGATATACTGAGGCATTAAATTATTATCAAAAAGCCCTCAATATTAGTGATCCAATTGTTAATTACAGAAATAATAGGCCGGAATCTTGCAAACAAATTGCAAGAATATATCGTGATCTGGATAATGAGAAGTTAAGTTTTAAATATGCAGAGCAAGCGATTAAAGAAGCTAAAATAAAAAAAACAAATGCACTTTATCTTAGTTATGCCAGCATTGCCAATTTATTTGCCAATTTGGACAGCTTAACTAGAGCAAAGGCTTACCTTGATTCCGCCATTGTTGATGCTATACAACAAGATCAGCTTAAATCAAATAAAATACTAAATAATCAAGTGGCCTGGACCTATTTAGCATTAAAAGATTACACCAAGAGTATTCAATATTTCAATCAACTCGAAAGTATTCTGCATAAAGATGAGAATTTTGCGCCTTATGAATATTGGGATAATACCAATGACATGGCTTTGGCATATTTAGGACTAAATGATTATGCTAATGTAATTGCCATACTTAATCCTGTTTACCAACAAGTAATACTTCAATATTCTTATGATATTCAGCAGAATAATGCCTCCCGGATTTCACGGCTGTTTAAAAGAGTGAATTTAAATTTGGCAAAAGCTTATTATGGAATATATAAGCAGACTAATATAAATGATCATTTACAAAAATCTCTGGAGCATTTGGAGCAAGCAGATCAATCCATTGATGCAGTGCGGTCGCAGTTAAACTTTGATACCGATAGAGTGGCCATGGGAGATTTGTATGCTGAATATATTGAGCTTGCTGTAAAAATAAACATAGATTTATATAATGTTACTCATCAAGAGTATTATTTGAAAAATGCATATGAATTTGCCCAAAAGGGAAAATCCTATTCATTATTGTTGGGCTTGAATGATAAACAAATTAAAGTTCGGGCAGGCATACCCGATTCGTTGATACAAGAAGAAAATCATTTAAAAGGTCGTTTGTCATTTTATCAAAACGAGGTGGATCATTTAAAATTAAGTGCAAAGCCTAACGAAGATGATTTGGCTTACCTTATGAATAATAGAGATAAATATCTGCAAGAATTGGATAGTTTGAATACTATTATCCAAACAAATTACCCAGATTATTACCAGTTAAAATATGTACCTCCTTTAGCATCGATTGAAGATATACAAAACAGGTTGGGTGATAATCAGGTTTTGATTGATTATTTATTATCTGATGACCGTTTAATTCAATTTATATTAACTCGTGATAGTTATAGAGTGAATGAAGTTCCGGTTGCTAATTTGTTTTACGATGATCTGAATTTGGTTTTGAAAGAAATTTCATCTCCGTTTTTAGGAAAAGGCAATTCGGTTGATAGGATTAAAACATTTGCAAAAGCTTCCAACTATTTATACACAAAATTGCTTGGTAGTATAAAAGAGGATATAAAAGGGAAAGATCTTATTATTATACCCCATGCCGAACTTGCTTATCTTTCATTTGAATCTTTACTAACAAAAGATGTTTCTTCTCAGAAACCTGATTTTAGACATTATCCATGGTTGATTAAAGAGTATAATCTTAGTTATGAATATAATGCTGCTATTTTGCCAGATTTCAATGAAAAGAAACGAATGTTTAATAAGGTATATTCTTTTGCACCTGAATATTACGGTGATGAATCAATGAAAGATTCTATATTGGTTAATATTCGTCAGGCAATAAATAACTATTTGATGCCTCTTGCTTCGGCAAAGGATGAAATTGAAAATATTAGTGAGATATTTAATTCTGAAATATATGAAGGGGATGAAGCAAGTAAAGCAAACTTTTTGCATAATGCCAATGCTAATAATATAATGCACCTGGCAATGCATTCGTTAAATGATGAGTTACTGCCTCTTAATTCACAACTGGTATTCTCTTCTGTGAATGATTCAAATGAGGTTTTAAAAGCATATGAACTTTATAATTACAATCTAAATTCTCCAATGGTTGTTTTAAGTTCTTGTAGTACAGGAAGGGGACGAAGAAAGAACGGGGAAGGTTTAATTAGTTTGGCAAGGGCATTTAAATTTTCTGGAGTAGAAACACAGGTGTTTACTTTATGGCCGGTTCATGATCAATCAGGAGCTAAGTTAACGGAGCTCTTTTATAGTCAGCTCAAGAATAAAAAATTTAAAGATGAAGCTTTACGTCATGCAAAACTTGAATTTATAGAGAGTTCAAGTGCTATTCAAGCACATCCTTATTATTGGGCAAACTATGTTGTAACCGGAAATACTAGTCCTATTGAGCAACAAAACCACTCTTATTACTGGTATTTATTATTGATTCTTCCTATATCGCTGATTGTTTTCATTAAAAGATTTAAAAATAATCAGTAAATTGACAATGTCCGTCGCATTCACCTAAAAAGAAATCTAATATTAGACTTACTTATGACTATAAAAATGACAAAATTCTATTTGTTAATTGTTAGTATATTCCTTTCAGTCACCACTTTTTCTCAGGTTAATTTATTAGAAAAAGATTCTGTTGAAACCGAAAAAGGTTATTTTTCAACTGTTAATATTGGTGCAGAGACGGAAAAAACGCAGTCGTTTATACGTAATGTTAAAGGAGAACTCGAAGGGTTAAAAGATAAGGATGAGATCGATTCACTTGCAAAGGATCGATTGGAGAAAGTTAAAGATTATAGAAATACTTATTCATATGAGTCATTTTCTAATTTAGATTTCAGGCAGACCGAAGAGTTAAACGATCGGTTGTTGAATTTGAAATCTAATCTGGAAGAAGCCAGAAAGGAATTATCAGCGACATCAACCAACTTAAATATTTATAAAAGTAAAATTCAGGAATTAATTCAAAAGTGGAATGAAACGCATAAGATTCAGAAAGAACAAGGTAGCCCGGATCCTGTCATAAAACGAATTGAAAGCAATATTGCTGATTTGCAAAACTTGTTAAGTAAAGTTGATCAGTATAATAATTCAGCTTTAACAAAGCAGGATGAAATTACAGGAGCGATTTTATTTATTGATGAAGTTCTGATGAATATCAATAACCTTTTGGAAAGATTGAGAACTCAAATATATTCATCAGATAGTCCTCCATTGTGGTCGGCTTTTAAAAACGATAAGGATAGTCTTTCAATTAAAAAACGAATCATTAATACTCTGGAACTTAGACGAAGTTCTATTGTGAGTCATAAAGATTCGTTGATACATAGTAGTTTAATTTATATCATCATTTTTTCACTGTTTATTTCACTTTTTGTTTTCGTAAAAAAGAAATTAAATAGTAATGATGAGCTTTTAGAAAGTGCCAGTATTAAATTGCCGTATATATTTATATCCAAAACTATATCATCTTCATTTCTGTTTTCTAGTCTGCTTCTATTAATATTTTTTCCAGATTTAACACCCGAAATAAAAGATGTTTTAAAGTTACTTTTAATAATTCCTCTTCTTCGAATATTGCCATTTGTTTGGAGTCAATTGCCGAATCGTTTTTTCTATTTATCTGCCCTTGTTTTTCTTTTTATCGTATTAACCGACTTATTCAGCAGTTTCGTTATACTAAGTAGACTACTTGTATTAGTAAATGCAGTATTATGTACTTTTATATTTGCGTCCGTTTGGAAATGGCTAAAACAAAACATTAAAGTAAAAACAGACGAGTATAAACTATTTAGCAAGAGGATTTTACTGGTTGGCTTGTTTTCAGTTAGTCTATCGGTTATAATCAACGTAATTGGTAATAATTATTTGTCGATAATTTTATTTAATGGTGCTATAGCTCTTGTATATGGTGGATTAATAATTTTCTCTTCTGTAGAAGTAATCAAAAGTATATTCGAATTAATTGTACGCCATCGTATTTTGGTGGATTTGAATGTATTCAGAAACTTTCCGGATGAAATTCTTAAATGGAGTTTTAAGTTGCTTACTTATAGCGCAGTTATTTATTGGTTAATTGCTGCAGCTAAACGGTATCTTATTTACTCTCCAATATATGAATGGATATCAGCTATACTAACAAGTAAGTTGGAGTTGGAATCATTTAGTTTTTCATTAGGTAATATTTTCTCATTTGTAATTACCCTTACCGTTACTATTTATATTTCGAGATTTATAAGGTTTATTTTGGAAGATGAGGTCTATACTCATTTTGAATTACCACGCGGTTTAGGTGGGGCTATTACAATGCTGGTTCGATTGATACTTCTTGCATTTGGATTTATTCTGGCTTTTGGAGCTGCCGGTATTGATATTAGTAATATCACTATCATTTTTGGTGCTTTGGGTGTGGGTATTGGTTTTGGATTACAAAATATCTTTAATAATCTGGTGTCAGGATTGATATTAGCGTTTGAACGACCGATTCAAGTAGGAGATGTGTTGCAAATAAGTAGCTTGAACCTGATGGGAGAAGTGAAAGAAATTGGTATCCGAGCCAGTGTTATACGAACTTTTGATGGGGCAGAGGTTATTGTTCCCAATGGTAATCTTATTTCGAATGAAATGGTAAACTGGACTTTGTCAGATCGAAGGCGTCGTCAAGAATTACTAGTGGGAGTAAGCTATGGAACCGATTTAAAAACAGTTCTTGGAATATTAGATAATGTTGTTACCCAGCAAGAGGGCGTGATGAAAAATCCTAGTCCGTTTATTATTTTCAAAGGATTTGGTGATAGTTCATTGGATTTTAGAGTAATGTTCTGGACTCATTTTGATGAAGGATTAAAGATAAAAAGTGAAGTGGGTGTGGCTATTGATAATGCCTTTAAAGAGGCTAATATTACCATTCCTTTCCCACAGCGCGATTTGCATATTTATCCTGTTAATAAGGAAGCTGATGAGAATGATTCACTTTCAAACTAATGAAATAACAGAATAAAGAAAGGTCAGCTTTTGTGGCTGACCTTTGAACCTAAATTTGGGAGGTTATTGCAGTTATTGAATTGTATCTAAGAATTAGTTCCACTCAGTAAAACCTGTCCATCCAAATAATTCTTCCGGGTTTGGACAACCTGTGTTACCTTCAACTTTATTAACTGTTGCATCACCTGCTTCCGGCATTCTAACACCTGTTTCTCCATACTTATCTTCATCCCAACTCACATTTTCAACAGTGTAAGTTATAACTGATGAAGTTTCACCATCGTGTTTGCTATCCTGGAAATCGATTAATACATCACAATCACCGTTTTTCAATAAGATGTTTTCCAAGGTTGCAGTTGCACCTCGTCTGATTTTTACTAACTCGCGTAATCCTTTGTTTCCATCTTCACTTTCAGAGAATTTAGGAGTGCCTGAGTTATTAACGATGGTAATGTTTTTCATTGTAAAATCTGATTGTCCAACATGATCGGGTCCATTTCCGTCCATGTTACCGTCAGCTTCAATACCACGAGGGTCTGCCTCTGTTGAAGAGAATCCTTCGGTCCAAATTCCGAATGCATTTTCAAGTGTACCCGACCATCCTTCGGTTACGTCGAACATATCATCATCCTGATTAACAACCAAAAGGTTTTTAACATTAACTGTTCCACCAAACCATTCAATGGCATCATCAGCACCGTAAGGGATGTAAATATTTTCAATTGTGGTACCGTTACCAACTCCGTTTAAAGTTAAACCGTTGTGTTCAACATCTGCAGAAGAGCGGGCTCCGGTGTACATTAATTTTAAGTAAGTGATAGAACCTGAATTGTCGTTAGCATCGGTTCCTCCATATTCTAAACTGGCATCAACTTCTGCTTTATTAGTGGTTCCTTCGGTTGCACCTGAGATAGGAGCATAACCATTGATATGCAATCCACCCCAATCTGCCGCTTTTGGAGTACTTGCATTAGATGTTAAAGTAACAGGATCTTCTGCAGTTCCGTTGATGAAAATCTGCCCACCTTGCTCAACCATAATATAGCTATAAAATCCTGATTTTGCTTTAATGGTTGTTCCTGCGGGGATGGTCAATTTTGCACCTTTTTTTACACTAAGTGTTCCGTCCAGTACCCAATCTACGGTTGGATCTAACTCCAGATCTTCTACAACATCACCTTTTATTAAGTTGCCATCAATAACACCCGTATTGTTTGTTGGGTCATCATCGTTACATGAGCTTAAAGCCAGAAGGGCTAAGGATAAAGAAAATAATAGCTTTTTCATTTTTGTCAATTTTTTAAATTAAAGATTTGTATTCTGTGTTTTAAAATGAGTAATTCAAACCAAGGCTAATCGTCATACCTTTTTTATAGTTTTCGATTTCAACACGGTCGCCTGATGGCATATCGCGGTAATACTGGAATTCAGGATTTAGTACATTGTTGCATTTGGCAGAGATTCCAAGATGCTTGTTTAGTTTGCCTGATAGCACAAAATCCAGTGTAGGAATTCCTTTTTCCCAAAGGCTGGGCATACCGTCGTAACCGATGGAATAAATACGGTCGCTGAAATAATTAAAAACAACTGCTCCGGTTACCGAACGATTGGCTTTTTTATAAGTATATGATAAATCTGAATTGATAATGACTGGAGCCGCTCCTTCTAACTGTGAGTTGGCTTCGGTAGGTTGAGAGCTTGGGCTTACATGCAGTTTTACATTGGTGTAGATGTAGGATGCATTTAAACCAAAACTCAATTTATTATTGATGCTGGCATCACCATTCATCTTATTAAAAAGGTTTTTACGAAGTTCGAATTCAACACCACTTGCTACAGCTACATCACCGACGTTTTCGTACAATAAGAAACCTCCTGCATTGTTGGAGCTATAACGTGAAATTGGATCTTGAATGAGTTTGTAAAATGCACCAACAGAAATTATTTCACCAGCCGATAAATAATTATCCCATTTTACATCCAGATTATTATTGGTGGCCGGAATCAGATTTTCGTTTCCTCGTTCTTTAAATGTGATGCCAATGTATTCAAACGGAGAAAGTTCTCTCGATTGAGGCATGGTGTAAGTTCGACTAACTCCAAAGCGAAGCGAATTCGTTTCGTTCACATCATATTTTAGATTAGCACTCGGAAGAAAGAATAACTTTTCAAGTCGGTTGGTTCTTCTACCGTTTAATGAGCCATCTTCTGCCACTTCTCCGGCGTAATCAACCAAAATATCCACGTAATCAACACCTAGTCCACCCATTAAATACAGATTGGAATTAAGCTGGTACATACCGTTGGCAAAGACAGAATGAACGTACTTCTGTACATCGTAGAAGCTATGGATTCGCTCCAGATGTATTTGTCCGGCATCAAAACGATCGGAATTATAGATATAATCAAATGATACATTTTCTTTAGAATTGAAAAAGATAGTTTCGGTATTTTGAAGCCGTTGTTCATACTGAATCCCGTTGAAAGTATCTTTTGTCAATCGGTTGGTGTATCCAAATGATAAGTTTGAAAGTTGGTTGTAATGGTCGTTCAGTTTGTATTTAAAAGTCAAGCGTGAGTTGATGTCGCTACTGTTTAAATCAGAAAAGAAACGTTGGTTCATCCCCTTGCGGGTGTAAGTTTGATATTGACCATCATTCAGATAAAGGAAGTTAATACGGCGGTCGGGCTCGAAGCTTTTAACCGTATTGATTGCCACTCCGGCTTTCATTTCCCATTTTTCATTCAATTTAAAATTACCATAAAGTTGATTAACTAATAAAAGATTGTCGTTTATCTGTTGGCGGTGTAATAATAATGAATCGCGTTCGGCACCTGATTGCAATGCCTCATTGTCGTATCCTTCCAGTTCGGCAAAAAACTGAGAGTTGGTATGAATGGCCAATAGATTGTATGAAACATTGTTGCCATCACCCCAGCGGTAATGGGTATTAGCCATCAGCATATGATTGGTGTTGATATCGAATTTTTCAAAATCAATATCTTTATAGATGGTTCCGTCATTAATCATGTTTCGCTGACTTCCATCTTGTTGTGTTAGCGATTGATTAAATGAACCTGACACAAAAACGGATAATGGATTGTTGTTGATTTCGAATTGCTTTCCTGCCGAAACAGTATAACTCTGATTTCCCACGTAGGCCGCTTTAGAAGGATCTATCTTGTTTTCAAAATTGTAGGAAGTTGGAAGTTTACCGCCGGAAGGTCCATCGTAAATATTGGCAAAGCCTAAGCGGTTAACACCATCAACCTTAATAAAATTATCATTTACCGATTGAGAGTTGGCACCTCCCGATGCGTTGATGGTTAATTCATTGTCGGTTTGTAGAATCTTTGTTGATACATCAATAATGGCTCCACCCACATCCCCTGTTTTGTTGGATGTAAACACCTTTTCAACTCCAACCGATTGGATTATATCAGATTGAAACATATCCAATGCAATGTTTTTATATCGTGGGTCTTCGGATGGAACAGGAAAGCCGTTAAGAGTGGTGGCAATGGTTCTGTCGCCCAATCCTCGTACAAATACGTTTTTAACTCCTTCCTGCTTCGATACCCCTGACATCTTGGTTACAGCTCCCTCTGCATCGCCAACACCTTTACGCGACAACTCTTGTGCACCTATGCTTTGTACTGCCATGACGGCATTTTTTTGTTCTAACAGCAGCAGGTTCTCGCTTTCGCGGTTAGCTTTAGCAACTACCTTTACTTCCTCTAAATCCATTTCAGCCGTTCCCAGCTGAAAGTCAAGAGTGGTAGTTTCGCCGGCTGAAATTTTAATACCTTCTATTATTTGTGATTCGTACGATATGTATTGAACACGAATGGTGTAAGTGCCCCTTTCTAGCGGCGGCATCTCATATTCTCCCATAAAATTGGTGATGGTTCCGGTTGTTGTTCCTTCTATCACTATGGCGGCACCAACCAATTCTTCATTTGTTACTTTGTCAGTTACTTTCCCTTTTAATGTTCCGTTTTGGGCAAGTAACATACCACTCTTAATTAGCACTATTAAAAGCACTAGATTTTTTTTGAAATTCATTATTAAAACCTCTTAATATTAATTCTATTCCTGTGTTGGGACTAGGATATTTAATCGTAGATAATAATTAGGATAGGCTCTTTTGTTCTTAAAAGCACTGCAAATATATATTGCCTGAGAGATGAAAAAATAGGGTTGTAGCAGGCTTAACTAAATGAATATATAGGGGTCTGGAAAAATTAACATGGGATTTTAGATTTAACTTTAATTATTTGAAAATAAGGTGTTAGTAATATTAAGGTAGACTTAATTTACTCTAGGTATAAGTACTGATAGAGAAATGAAATATAATTTAATGTATTATGTTTGCCATATGTTAATCGGTAAAACAACATAGATGAATTACGATTTTGAACTGGAATTTAAGGTGCGCGATTATGAATGTGATCTGCAAGGGATAGTTAATAATTCGGTTTATCAGAATTACCTGGAGCATACACGTCATGAGTTTTTAGATACAATAGGATTGAATTTTAAAGCACTGTTCGATAAAGGGGTGGTAGCTGTTGTGGCACGTGCCGATTTAGCTTATAAAACACCTTTGAGTAGTAATGAAAAATTTGTGGTGCGCACCCGAGTGGAGCATAAAGGAGTGAAGTATATTTTCTATCAGGATATTTATCGTTTATCTGACGAGAAGCTTTGTTTAAAAGGTGTAATAACCACAACCAGCTTGATTAATGGAAAACTGGCCGTGAGTGATGATATTGTGCAAGCGTTTGAGAATGTTATTAACAAGAGGGAAGATTAGAGATTAAACCATTAAGCAGAAATTAGCTGTTAGAAGATAGAAATTAGAGGGATTTAAAATATATGATGTTTAGATGTTGAATTGTCGAGTTGTTCAATTGAAAAACAAGTCACATTATAATATAGTGGATCACAGCTTGTATTAGGTGCTCAGGTAATTATTTACAAAAAAGCCTGCAGTTTGATTTCAGAATCGGTGGTGCTTCTTAGCACTAGGCACTTTTTATCAAGCACTGATGAAAGACCGAAGTAATTATTAGATTTTACAATTGACCAATTTTCAATTGTAGAGATGAAATACAGCGCTGCCTGAGCTTGTCGAAGGAGCGCTTGAGTCCTTAAGTAATAACAAATTCATTTATTATGGTAGTAGAAAAATATGGTAGAAGGTTCTACTGACTACTGCCTAAAACCTAACAAACTAATATTACCACTCAATCTGATTTAATCCCTTCTGAGCCAAATATTCATTAGCTTTACTAAAATGCTTGTTTCCTAAAAAGCCTCTATGAGCAGATAGAGGTGATGGGTGAGGAGAAGTTAAAATCAGATGTTTGCTTTTATCAATTAATGCTGATTTTTTAATGGCATAAGCACCCCAAAGCAGAAATACGATATTTTCTCTTTCCTGTGCAATGGTTTTAATAACACTATCGGTAAATTCTTCCCATCCTTTTTTCTGATGCGAACCTGCCTGATGGGCTCTTACTGTTAAGGTGGCATTTAAGAGTAAAACTCCTTGCTTTGCCCAGCGTTCCAGGTTTCCACTTTGAGGAATGGATTTTCCTAAATCGGCATGAATCTCTTTATAAATGTTTACTAGCGATGGTGGAATTTTTACTCCATCGTTTACCGAGAAGCAAAGTCCATGTGCTTGTCCCGGACCATGGTAAGGATCCTGACCTAAAATTACTACTCTGGTTGATTCAACCGGGCACAGATCAAAAGCGTTAAATATTTTGGCAGCTGGCGGAAAGATGGTTTGCGATTTATACTCACTTCTTACAAAGTCTGTCAGATTCTTGAAGTAATCTTTTTCAAACTCATCATTTAATAACTCTTTCCAGCTTGCTTCAATTTTTACATCCATTCTTAGTTGTTTTTTCAGAGCATGAAAATAATAATGTTAGTTGAGGATTTAAAATCTTGTTGGTTGATTAGTAATATAGCCAGAAGGCAGAAGTTTGCTTATCACTTTTCTAAACTATCAATTGATAGAATTCTTAAAATGTGTTTTCGTAAAAAAGTTAGCATCTGTTAATTAAATTTAATTCCATTAAAACCTTGAAACTTTTTGATTTATACTGACGTTTTAGACTATGAACAGTAACCAAATAATCTAAGAATACAATGCTAACAATACTTATTATTACGGCGATTTTTGTGAAGTTGGGATGGATTGAGACACCCGTTTTTAGAAAGTATTATTTTACCAATCGGTATTTTTTCTTGTATCCGATAATTGTTAAGAAGTAAATTTAAAAATATGAGTTAAAGATGAGCAGGCTATAATTGTTTGCTCATTTTTTTTGCCTCTACCATTCATATCCCATTAAGAAGATTTAACGATTTAATGCTTAATACTAATAAACCAAAGATGTCTGCCATTGTTTTTCTTCAGAAAGCAATTTGGTTGTTATTTAAATGGCTGTACATTTTTACATTGAATACTAATTAAGTATTTTTGCGCAGCTTTTTATAATAGACAGAAAGAAAAGAATATAGAAAAATAAAATATCATAACATGAGTAAAAAGACGATTCTTGTCATTTTAGACGGATGGGGATTTGGAGATAAATCCAAATCAGACGTAATTTCACAAGTAGAAACTCCTTACTGGGATTCATTATTAGCTAAATATCCTTATTCAGAATTACAAGCTTCTGGCGAAAACGTAGGTTTGCCTGACGGACAGATGGGTAACTCTGAAGTAGGTCACTTAAACATTGGTGCCGGTCGTGTGGTATACCAGGATTTGGTAAAAATCAACCGTGCTTGTGCTGATGGTTCAATTGCTGAAAACAAAGCATTGTCTGAAGCTTATGCTTACGCTAAAGAAAGCGGTAAAAAAGTACACTTACTAGGTTTGATGAGTAAAGGTGGTGTACACAGTAGCCAGGATCATATCCACACTTTGTTAGATGTTGCTAAATCATACGATTTAAATGATGTTTTTGTACATGCATTCATGGATGGTCGTGATACTGACCCTCGCAGTGGTAAAGGTTTCATGACTGAATTAGTAGATCACATGGCTAAATCGACAGGTGCTGTGGCTACAGTAACTGGTCGTTATTACGCTATGGACCGCGATAACCGTTGGGAGCGCGTTAAAGAAGCGTACGATGTAATGGTTTCAGGTGTTGGTTCAGAAACTACCAATGTATTAGATGCTATTCAGGCTTCATACGATGCTGAAGTAACAGATGAGTTTATAAAGCCTATCGTTAATACTTCTGTTAACGGTAAAATTGAAGAAGGTGATGTAGTTGTTTTCTTCAACTTCCGTAACGACCGTGCTAAAGAGTTAACCATTGCATTAACTCAAAAAGATATGCCTGAGCATGGTTTAAAAACCATTCCATTGCACTATTGCACAATGGTACCTTACGATGCAACTTTCGAAGGTTTACATATTCTTTTCGATAAAGAAAACGTAAAAGAAACCATTGGTGAAGTAGTTTCAAAAGCAGGTTTGAAGCAATTACGTATTGCCGAAACTGAAAAATATGCTCACGTTACATTCTTCTTCTCTGGTGGTCGCGAGGCTGTTTTCGAAGGAGAAGATCGTATTTTGGTTAACTCACCTAAAGTAGCAACTTACGACTTACAACCAGAAATGAGTGCTTTCGAAGTAAAAGATAAAGTGGTAACTGAGTTGAACAACAAAAAGTATGACTTTATTTGTTTGAACTTTGCCAACGGCGATATGGTAGGTCATACCGGAGTTTACGAAGCCATTCAAAAAGCTGTAAAAGCGGTTGACGACTGTGTTGAAAGTGTAATTGAAGCAGCGAAGGCTAACGATTACGAAGCAATTATTATTGCTGACCACGGTAACGCCGATAACGCAGTAAACCCTGATGGCTCACCAAACACAGCTCACTCATTGAATCCGGTACCATTTGTTTGGGTAACTGAACAAAAAGGTGAAGTTTCAAACGGTGTGTTAGCTGATGTATCTCCATCTATCCTTCAGTTGATGGGTGTTGAACAACCAGAAGCAATGACCGGAAAATCATTGATTAAATTAAGCTAATATCGAGCTTTATTATATAGAAAAACGGCAGTCCAATGGGCTGCCGTTTTTGTTTTATGACCATCGATAGTTGAAGAATTAGTTTTTGATTTCAACTCTTGTATAATACTTTTGCCTCCGATATTAGTGCCTTAAAAAAACAAGCCATTAATAAATGCTAATTGGTTCACCACCCTTATAGTGGAGCAATTATTAAATGATAAAACCTTCACTCCTTGAGTAAACACTGAATTATTAAATATTAAAAGCTTTAATACTATTTGCGTAGAGCAATTATTAAATGCTGAAAGGTTCATTTCCTGAGTGGTGAAGCTTTTATTAAATGATAATAGAGTGTTTCGAGGAAATAGGGTCTTTTAGTACTTAATAACGAATGGTATAATTGAGGGGTGTTTATTTTTAATAATGAAAAGCCATAGTATCATCAGTAACGATATAAAATACCTGGGCTCTTATATTAAAAGTGATGGTGGAGTCTTGGTGATGAAAGATGGAGTTCAGGTTCCGGTATCGCGATTTAAGAAAAATGAGGTAAAAGCTCTTTTGTTGGACCATAAATAATCAAATGGGATGAGCTTAAATCACCCCCTGTTCTTTCAGTGTCTTATCTACATCAACCAATTCATCGTAAAAAGCCTCACCATATTTTCGGATGATAGGTTCTTTAAGGAAATTGTAAATAGGTACACCTAATTGGCCTCCTAACTCGCGAGCAGGAGCACAAATAGGCCATGTATGATAATTTAGTGCTTCAAAATCAGGATATCTGACTGTACGAATAGGATAGAGGTGACAAGAGATCGGTTTCTTAAAATCGATTTTACCTTCCTGGTGAGCTTTATCGATGGCACATTTACAAATGCCTTCTTCATCAAAATAGGTATAAACACATTCCTTACCATTGATGATTGGCGTTACTTTATCGCCATCCATGTCAACAACCCATTTACCTTGTTTTTCAATTCCCTCAATAGCTTTAGGGCTCAAATAAGGTTTTACAATAGGATAGATTTCTTCCAGAATAGCAGTCTCTTCCTCTTCTAACGGAGCACCTGATTCTCCTTCAACACAACACTCACCCTTACACACTGATAAATTACAAACAAAACGTTTGGTGAAAATATCGGTGCTTACTATCTTATCATCTATCTGAACCATCTTCTATTAATTGATTTGAAGCTGCAAAGATAGAAGAATTATTGTTTCTGACGAGGGGCCCTTTCTCTTCTCAAAAAATAGCATAAAAAAAGGTGGATTGCTCCACCTTTCTACAAACTATTTGAATCTACTAATTGATTACTCTTTACAAGGAATCAGTAAGTTTAATTAAACTCGAATACAGGTCTTCCGTCGGCATCAAATGTTACTTCCATAACCCTGGCATGACGGTTTGGATCGTATAAAGGATCAGCCACAATTTCTTCCAATGGACGAGTGTCAGTTTTAGGTACAACGGTCGGATCACCCACTGCCTTTTCGTAATCGCGGGCATGATAGATACATAAAGGTGTAACGCCATCTTCAGCTACAGTAAAACTGTTATGACCTGGGCCGTATATTTCTTTATCGTAATCAGTTTCCAGTACCGGATATCTTGATTTTTTCCAAGAGTTTCTATCTAGCAAATCTGAATTTTCATCTGCTTCCATCACTCCCATGCAGTAACAGGCACCTGTAGCACTTGCTGAGAAGGTGATGAAAATCTTTCCGTTATTTTTAATAACAGCAGGTCCTTCATTCACCCAAAAATCAACTCGTTCCCAATCGTAATCGGGGGTGGTAAGCATGAACTGAACGGTCTTCAGTTTAATAGGCGATTCCATCTCGGCTAAATACAGGTTAGAAGCAGCAAACTGTCCGCCTGTTTTCTCTGCCCAACAGAAATAGCGCTTTCCGTTATTTTCAAAGATGGTAGCATCCAGTGAGAAATCTATGAATGATTTTTCATCCTCGTCGGCAGCTTGCATCATACCTAACTCAACCCATTCATCTTTTAATGGATCCTGACCTTTACATTCTAATACGTAAGGTCTCAGCGCCCAAATATCTTCTTCTTCGCTGGCTGCAAAATAAACGTACCATTTTCCATCGAGGTAATGTATTTCTGGTGCCCAAATATGACGACTCATCGGTCCTGACTCGTGCTTAAACCAAACATCAAAAGTCTCGGCATTTTGTAACCCTTCCAGGGTTTTAGATCTCCTTAGTTCAATTCTGTCGTATGTTGGTACCGAACCTGTGAAATAATAATAACCATCGGTGTGCTTATATGCAAACGGATCGGCACGTTGCTCCACCAAAGGTTTGTTGCTGTATGTTGCCATCTTAAATATGAATTTTTGCTTTTATTGTTTCGTAATATTTATCGGTAATCTTGTATCGATAGATCAATACTCCATTTATAACATGGAACACGGCTGGTATTATGGTTAGCATTAACGAAATACCTAAAAGAGCTGTTTCTGTTTGTGCAGGATCCGGAGTTTCAGGTGTTGCAGCTATATATCCGAACCACGAAAGTAACAGACCTACTACACCTCCTGCAATACCCATTCCGGCTTTTTGAGCAAATGAGATACCTCCAAAGGCTAAACCAGAAACACGTACACCCGTTTCGGCTTGTCCATAATCAACAGCTTCGGCAATAGCTGTCCAGAAGATTGGAGCATGCACATCAACAACAAACGAAAGGATGAAATACATGACATAGGCCAGCATCATACTTTGTGGTTGAGGCTGCACTAAAACAAACATCAAAATACTAATTGCTCCAACAGCAAATTGCGACATCCAGAATAATTTAACCTTACAAAAACGTTTGGTTATTAAAGTTGATGCAGGCATTGCTAATATGGCTGCAGCCACACCTGTACCCATAAAAGTAGATTGCACTATTTCGTCACCACCTAAATAGTATTTGGCATAAAACATGGCAACAGAGGCTCTGATTACATATCCGGTTGTACCCGATAGGCATGAACCTAAAAGTAGCACCCACTGGTTGTTTCTAAACAAATACTTTAATTGTTCTTTGTATGGAGTTTTTTCAACTTCATGTTCAACCCGCTCAGTAGTGGTGAAAAAACAGAATAAAAATAAGATGGTTCCGATAAATGCCATAACGCCCATCGAAGCCTGGTAGCCTACTCTAAGGTTGATTTTTTCCAGCTTGTCGTAGGTAAAACTTAAACCATCTATGGTAAAGGTTGTCCAATCAATCTCTCCAACATATTTAGCCATAATTGGTACTAAAATGGAAACACCAAATGCAGCTACTTTTGCAAAGAAAAGGCGGTAGCCACTGGCTGATAGACGTTCTTTAGGATCACTTGTTAATACACCAATAAGCGAAATGTATGGAATGGTTACCGAGGTAAACATTAGCGTTACAAAAATGTAAGTTGCATAGGCATATATTAACTTGCCGGCATATTCCAGATCGGGTGTTGAGAAAGTGAAAAATACAGCCAACCCAAAAGGAACAGACAGATACAAGAAATAAGGACGAAAACGACCCCATTTTTCCGATTTGTATTTGTCGGTAATAATACCCATTAGTGGATCACTTATGGCATCAATACCTCTGACTAGTAAAAACATTAAAGCTACATGTGTAGGTTTAATACCAAAAATGTCGGTGTAGAAATACGTAATAATTAAGAACATCGACGAAATCACAACGTTTACCGCTGCGTCTCCCGAACCATATCCGATCTTTTCAAGGATACTTAGCTTTTGATTTTTCATTTAGTGAATATAAATGTTAGTTTTTCATTTTATTTAAGGGAGTGATTTCTACAATTAAAAAAACTTAAATACTATTCTTGTATTTGTTTAAAAAGTATTTAAGCAGGTAGATTGTCTCCTACTTACAAAGATTGATTGTAAAATTAAAAAAACGGTGGAGTATTGTTTCTAATAGGTGGAGTTTTAACGCGGGGAAGGACAAATATAAAATGCTTTTAGGAGTTATTGTGTTGAATATGTGTGGGTAATATGTGTAAATAGATTTCTCCTATTTTATAGCTGTATACCGGGTGTTAAGAATGAGTTTCTACAGCACTAGGGATGCAATTTGAGTACCGATAAGGATTGTCTACGGCTGTAGGAATAGGTTTGGGGTTTCCACAATGGCCTTCTACAGCTGTAGATATGCATGTCAGGTATCGACAATGGCAGTGTACAGCTTCAGCCATGCATACCCGGTGCCATCAACCTACCCTTATAGCTGTAGGAATTCGTTCCGGTAACTCACACCTATGTGCAGAGCTGTAGGATTGCATTTTTTTCGGCATGGACTGCCTACACATTTCTGGGGTTGCAAGAAAAAAATCTCTACTTTAAAACTTTACTTCAGGATAGAATATTTCGGCAAAAGTACGAAGTGCCTGATTAATACGGGGCCCATTCAGTTGTACCATATGATGATCAACTGCATAAACGCGATTGTTCTTTACTGCACTTAATTCTTTGTAATGCTCATGTTGGCAAAAAGCATTTTTCATCGAAGGTTCAATTAAAATAATATCCGGATCTTGTTGCATCAGGGTTTCCAGGTTGTAGTTCCAACCATTCACATCCTGGGCTATGTTAATACCTCCGGCTTTGTTAATCAACTCCGAAATAAAAGTATCGCCACCAGCAGTAAAATCGCCTCCTTTACCATAGCCAACAGCATAATAAACAGTTGGTTTTTCATTTGTTGCAGGAAGCTTATTAATTGTATTGGCTATGTCGGATTGAATGTAATTCCATAGCGAGTCGGCTTTTTCTTCTTCACCAATCAGCTTGCCAATATTCAGTATCAAATCGCCGGCACCACCAATGGATTCCTGACTTAAAAGCCAGGCAAAGGGCATTCCTAATTGCTCTATGCGGTGAGCCGTTTCTTTCTTAAAGTGCGTTGATGCCATTACAAGGTCGGGTTTCAGCTGAATCATCACTTCCAGTGAAGGATCCATTAAACCTCCTATTATCGGAACGTTTTCAACTTCGGGTGGATACACACAAAAGCTGGTTCGTCCAACCAGTTTTTTTTCTTCATGCAAGGCAAACATCACTTCGGTAATGGCAGGCGAACATGATATAACACGTTGAGGTGTATCCTCCAATTTTAATTCTTTACCGTATGAGTCGGTAAACTCAATTGTTTTATCTGTTTTACAATTGTTTGAATTGCATGCTATCAGAAATAGAGGTAATGCAAGTATATAAAGTATTTTACTTTTCATTTTTTTAAAATTCAATGCAAGCCTGGGCTGTTACGCCTTTCTTGTACGGGTGTTTAATCTCATTAATTTCTGATACCAGATCAGCCGCTTCAATAATTTCGGGTAAGGCATATCTTCCGGTTAACACCAGATGACGTTGCGGAAATTGTTTCCTCATCTGTTTGATCAGTTCAATGACTTCGTCGGACGTAATTACAGTATCTTCAAATTTTTCAGGCAAAGATAAGGCTATATTTACTTCATCCAGTATAATCATATCATATCCATCAGATAGTACCTTGTGTTGAGCCAGTTCCCATGCCGAATGAACGGTTTCTATGGTGTCTTCTTTTGATACTGTCCAGGTGCATCCGGCGCCAGCCTGATAATTTTCAACACCCAAACGATTCATCATGGTTATTTCTCCATAACCCGAGTCGGGTGATTTCATAAACTGAATCACACAGGCTTTTTTATCATGTCCAAGAGTGCGCATCAGCATTCCCAGAGCCGAGGTTGTTTTTCCTTTTCCGTTACCTGTTATAACTATGGTTAATCCTTTTGTCATTATATTTTGATGTTTGGATGTGTGATGTAAAGATGTTTAGATATAATATTCAGTTTTGTCTATTAATCTACTATTCTAACAGTTTATTCTTCTTATTTTTTTGATAATGAAATATCAGGTGCGGTTTCATGTCTTTGGAGCAAACCCATTCAGCATTCACTCTGAAGATGTCTTTTAAAAGTTTAGGTGTTAATACTTCAATGGGTGTTCCATTGGCTGCAATACATCCTTGGTCCATAACCATCACATGATCGGTAAATTCACTAACCTGGTTTAAGTCGTGAAGTACTGTTACAATGGTTTTGTTTTGAGTATCAACTATCTCGCGGAGTAGCTTTAATACTTCTATCTGATGATATACATCCAATTGAGAAACAGGTTCGTCCAGGAACATAAGAGGTGTATCCTGGGCCAATGCACGTGCAATGATTGCCCTCTGGCGTTCACCACCACTAAGTGTAGTAACTGAGCGATGGCGCAGATTTACAATGTCAGTTAGTGCCAAGGCTTCCTGCACCTTGCGTTTATCTTCTTTGGATGGTCCGGTTATGCCCGAATAATAAGGATATCGCCCCATCATTACTACTTCTTCAACCGTAAAGTCAAACTCCAATTGAGTGTTTTGAGGTACATAACTGAAGTAATGTGCTTTGTTTGCAACTTCTTCAGGTAGATAAATTTTGCCTGATGAGGCTTTTTTAATCTGAAGAAGGGTTTGTAACAGAGTTGTTTTACCAGAACCGTTACAACCTGCCACGCTGTAGAAGCATCCTTGATACAATTCGTGAGTGACACTGTTTAAAATAGGATTAGTACCAACTTTAAAGCTTAAGTCTTCAAAAGCCACCACTATCTTCTGCTGTTTTAGTTCTTTTTTTACTTTAAGCATGGCGGCGACTTCTTTTAATTAATATAAAAAAGAAATAAGGGGCTCCGAATAAGGCAGTAATACTACCTACAGGTAATTCGCCTGGTTGAACCAGTGTTCTGGCCAGGGTATCGGCCAGTATCAAAAATATTCCACCCCAAAGGGCAGATAAGGGTAGAAGCCTTCGATTATCGGCTCCCACTAAAAAACGCACCATATGGGGTACAATCAGCCCTACAAATCCTATTACACCACTGTATGAAACAACTATTGATACAGATAAAGCAGATATTAATAAGATGATAGCTACCTTCTGTTTTACATTGATGCCCAGTGAATGAGCTGTTTCGTTGCCCATCGACAACAGGTTAAGATCTTTGCAATATTTAAAAAGCATTACAAGTGAGAAAAGAACAACTGGAAGTACAATATAAATTTGTTTCCAGCTGATAGCGTTAAAACCGCCTAGCATCCAAAAATAGATACTCTCCATCTGCTCCCGGTTAATAACCAGTAATAAAGATACAATGGCGCCCAGCATTAAACTCATGGCTATACCTGCCAGCAATAAAGTGTTTTGTTCTGATTGTTTCAGGCTGAATGCCAACCAATATACCACAGCCAGTGCAGAACTGGCTCCTAAAAAGGCAAAGAAAGGAATGCCTAAAATGCCCACTTGTAATCCCAGAACTATAGCAATGGCTGCCCCTACAGATGCGCCGGATGAAATACCCAAAACATAAGGATCGGACATTGGGTTGCGAAAGATAGACTGAAAAGCACCTCCAGAAGCTGAGAGTGCCATGCCGGCCAAAAGAGCCATTACAATGCGGGGTAATCTTATTTGGGTTACAATCTGCCCAATACCAATATTGGTGTTTTCGGGTTGGCTAAAACTCATCCATAATTGTGACAAGCTTATTTGTGAAGGCCCCATGGTTAAGGCAATAAACGATAGTAGCAGTAACACTACCAGTGTTATTGCTACTATCCATTTATATTTGGCAGATGTAATCATGTATGTAAATTAATTTAAACTCAGTTGAATGCCAAGCAAAAAATGTCGGCCCGGCATTGGGTAATGCTGACGAGTTTGATAATTTTCATCCCAGATATTGTTTACTTTAAAGGTCAGGGCAGTCTCCACTTCGCCCTCAAAACGTTTTTCGATAGAGAGGTTACCAACGTTATATTTTGGCATTAAAGTAGAATTGCTTGATGATGTATATCGTTCGTCGACAAAACTATGAGCGTAAATTAAGCGCAAACCGCTATATTCTCCAAATACTGCGGCAGCTGTTTTTGATTTTGGAACATAAGGCAACAAATTATCGGTGTCAGGATCAACAGCATCCTGATGAGTGTAATTAATGTTAAAACCTGCCGATCCGTTTTCGAAGCTTCTGCTTGCGTTGGCTTGTAATTCAATACCTTTAATTTCGGCTTTATCCTGATTGAATACAGTCCAGCTTCCATCTTCCAATTCTCCCCAGCTAATCCAGTTCTCCAAACTGTTTTTGTACCATGTAGCCTGTACTTGTATATGAGTAGATGAAAAGCTTTGTTGATAATGTAGACCAGCTTCGTAGTTAAAGCCAGTTTCAGCCTCCAGGTCAGGATTACCATTTTGATAAGCACTGGACCAATATAAATCGTTAAAAGTTGGTATTCGATAACTGGTTCCGGCTTTGGCTTTGGCTGATAATCCACCAATAATATTTTGGGTGATGCCTGCATTACCGGTAATGGTAAAATCGCTGTCGCCGGCTTTTTCTCCTCTACCATTTAAAGTAACAAAGGTGCCGCTTTGTTTATTGTTGATACCGAATGAGGTGAAAGAAGCAATCCGATTTCTACCTTTCTCACCTTCGTATGATGACGATTCTGCTTTTTCGTAGGTATAATTAACGCCCAGATTCCATTTCAACCATTGCGTAAAATTAAGATCCAGTTCAGCTTCATTGATTGATGACAGACCAGTGGTATTGGTTGTGTCAGCCGAAGATGGTTTCTGATAGTTTGTTTCTGTTGAAAAAAGGCCTGAGCGAACTGTTAATGCACCATTTTTAATCGGAGCTTTCCATTCTGCAGCAGCTCTAAATGCCTGATCACGTTGTTCGGCGTCAGAGGTTCGGCCCCGGCCCAAGTCTCTTATGGTAGGGGCAATTTGTTTATTTACATCCTGATACCATAAATGAACACTTATATTTTGCCCGTTTTGTAATCTGAAATGGTTGTTCGACATCACTCCAAATTGATGCATATTGGCATTAGGTAAATCTTTGTCAATGGTAATGGTTTCATCGCCCGAGGTATAATCACCTGTAAACGGGAAATCATTATCTGCCTGCTGATAATAGGTTCGCAGGACTCCACTGTAGTTTTTATTTCCGTATTGAATACCCGAAGCGCCGTTAAATCTTCCAAAGCTACCTCCATTGATGGTTAGGAATGATTTTTTAGCATCGTTGTAATTGGCTTTATTATCTAAATAAATAACACCGCCAACAGCGCCACTTCCAAAAAGGGCAGAATTACCGCCCATTTCCATCTTAACATTATCGGAAAACAGTAGGGGGAGGGTTGATATGTCGGTTCCGCCATTGGCGATGCTTTGTAGGTTAAAACCATTCCATAGAATGGGTGTTCGATTACTGCCTGCACCTCTTGCATTTATGCTGGATGATCCTACTCCGTAGGCATCAATATTCATGGGCGACATAAATTGAAGTACTTCATCTAAGCCTAAAGTGGCTTTTTGCATCAGTAATTGTTGATCGGGTTGATAGACAGTACTTCCTGCATTGAAATTGCTTAAGCGGTTTTCGGTTATGTTTACCTCAGTTAAAACAATTAAAGTGTCGGTCGATTGAGCCAATGGCTTTATAAAAGCTATGCTCAGCAATAATCCTCCGGTAAGAAGGCGTTTTAGAAAATTCATCTTTACAAATAATTTATTTCAATGTTTAAACTATTTGTAGCAGTTAGGATAATGAGAAGAAAGATAGATTTGTCTAGAATTACCTGTCTGTCTCTTCGCTTTTATTCCCGAAAGCTACGATACTTTTTGACTATGGCAGGTCTTCTGACTTACTCCTGAAAGCCGCCTTCCCATTCCCATCTGGTGAACAGTGGCATAAAGTGACTTTCAATACTGTGGAGCTTACAGCAGCGGGTACTGTTCAGGATTTACACCTGATTCCCTTTCAATACAATTTGAAGAATTGCATTTACCGTAATCGGATGCAAAAGTAGAAAAGATTTTGAATTAACAACGATTTTATTTTACTATAGAGTTGTTCTTGTTTTCTATAGTAAAGACTTAAAGTGACTTATATAGGGTATTTATTTTAAATGATATGATGATTACAATGAATATTGTTTATGAATCAAAGTCCATAATATATTGTTGCAGTTTTTCTTCTTTTTTCAGGCCTAGCTTTTTCTTAAGTCGATATTTCTTCAAATCCACACTGCGGGTGGTGATTTTAAATATAGGCGCCAACTCTTTTGAAGATAGATTAACTTTTAGATAGGCACATAGTCTAAGGTCTTCGTCAGTCAGGTTGGCATGTTTAGCTCGGAGCTTCTTAAAGAAGTTAACATGAGTTTCTGAAAAAGCAGCCTCAAAAACCAGCCAGTCTTTTTTCTCGTCAAAGTTGGATTTAATCATCTTTGATAGTTTCTCAATCTGACGAGGATTGGCAAAACGTTGATTTTCCTTTATTTGCTTTAGTTCATCATTTATTTTGTCAATAACCTCTTTCTTTTTATTATTCTGAATTAATAGATTGGATAGGCGATCAGTCTTTGTACTGACTTCATCTTGCAGTTCTTTTATTTCATCGTTAAGCTTTCTTTTTGACTGCATCATTCGTTGCTGATTAAGCTTTTTTCTTTCTTTTTCAAGTGAAACTAATCGTTGCTTTTTTAAGGCGTATTTATAATACAGACGCATTAAGAGGATACTTGTAAGAAATAGAATGAAATACAAAATATAGGCTATGGTAGATCGATAGTAAGGAGAAGCCACCGAAAATGCTACCTCAGTGACATTGCTTTTATTTTTTTCGCGAACCATAAAAGTGTATGAACCTTCTTTTAAATTCTGAAATACAGCAGTATTATTACTTCGTTGCTGCCATTCGGTATTGTATCCTTTCAGAAAATATTCATACTCCGAATCATTTAAATAATTATACGATGAGAATGTAAAGCGAAGTGTGTTAAAATGGTAAGGGATTGGCTGTCTCAGATCTAATTTAGCAATCTCACCATTTCGGTCGTTACTAATTTGAATGTTTGTTGTTTTAACAGGTTGATCTTTAATTGGTGAATTTAAAAGTCTGTTAAAGTTTGCCACCCCAAAACGATCCGATAAACAGAAGAACACTTCTTTGTTATTTATAAATCCTATCTTCTCATATTTGTAAATAAGATCATTTTCAATGCAGGAAAGATCATATTGTAAGGGAGTTATTTCATCTTTTATAAAATTGTAAAGTTGAAGTTCATTATCTTTTCTGATAAAACAATAATCATCGATTGGTTCAGATATATAAGTTATTTGATTTAGAGCATCAGAGCATGCAATAGTTTTATCATCTTTAAAGTAAACAGATGTATCACTGGCGGCTAATACAATTTTTTCATTAACCTTAAATGCTCTAATCCATTTAGAAGTATTGAATGCGGCTACATTTGTTAGCTTTTTTATTTGAGAAGTTTTATTCAGATTGTTAGGCCAAATCTGATAGGCAATGTTTGTTCCCGTTACAATCAGCGAGCCATCATTCAGTTCAATAATATCGCGGGTTAGCTCCTCAATATTTGGCAATGAATAAGAGTATTTCCAGTTATTATTTTCTTTTTCATAAACAGCCAGTCCAAAATAAGATGATTGGTAAATGATATTAGGATTTAATTTACTTTGCACTATACTGTATCCACCTGAAATATCAGATAGCCGTGATAGCTTATCATCTTTTAGAAGAAAGGTGCCATTATTATGGCCAATCCATAAAATATTATCCAATACCTCAATGTGCCAGATTTGTCCTTCGGTACCTTTTACAAAAGTAACATCATAAAAAGATGATTGCATTTCGTTTCTACGGGCCTGATATAAACCTTGATTAGTGGCAATAAAATACTTTTTCTTATATTTCACAAAATCATAAAACGACCCGTAATCAACCATCATATTATTAAGGAATAACATGGGTGATTGAATGTTAATTACCGATATTCCGTTATCTGTTCCAATCCACAAATATTCATTGTTTTGAAGCTCTAAAGCGTGTACTCTGTTGTTGGGTAAACCATTTGTTTTATTAATAATGTATTTAATATCTCCTTCAACAGAACCAATTATAATACCACCATTCATGGTGGCAAAGGCAAAGGTGTCATCATTTAACCTTATAGCTTTATTAAGCTGATTCGTTTTTAAGTAGTCATTCAGCGGATGGTTTAATGATTTTAATTGGTCATTTTCTAACACAAATAGTCCTTTATTCAATGATCCAATTAAATAAGTGTTAACATCAAGTGAGTCAATGTGTTTTATCATTAAAGAACTGATTTCTTTCGAATCGTGCAGAATCGATTCATTTCCCTTTAAGTTTAAAGCTATCAGTTTGTCATAGCTGACTTGAAATAGGATTTGATCATCAAGAGGGAAGGCATAGGTAGTATTTCCTTCTCGAATTCTCTCAATATGAATCTTATTTTCTTTATTGATATAATAAAAGCGGTTGAACGATTGGTAAATAACTTGATCTTGATACTTAAAGATTTTCCAGATATCGTTTGTGATTTTCGAATAGGAGTGAAATCCACTTTCCAGATTGTTTTCTAAAAAATATCCCATTAAATGGTTTCCGCCAACAAAAATGGTGTCTCCTGAACAATAAACAGCGCGAAGTATTTCATCTGTTTGGAACAACTCCCAATCTTCACCATCAAATTTTAATAGACCGAGCGAGTTGGCAAAATAAATATTTCCACTTTCCGCAGCTGAAATATCCCAATTCTGATTCTCAGCTCCATATTCATTCTTAAGAAAAGACTTAACATGAGGTGATGGTATTTCAAGCGATTTTTTAATGTTAATATTAGAAGCCAAAGTTTGACTTATAGATAGAAATAGTAGAAATTGGAGTATGCTGATTTGTAATCTTACCATTTAACTAGTCTAATGGATGAATTCTCCTCTAATTTTATTATTTGACTGGGAAAAAAACTTGCCACAAGATATTTAAAAAAGCATAAGTTCCGAAATATATGATGTTAATATGATGTATTTACTAACATCAATAAGTCAATTGTTAATTTAATGTTAAGAAAGTTGTATTTCACAACATGCAGTGTGTGAGGTAAAAAGAAGTTTGATGTTTATAATGATGTATAAATGATGTATGTATTTTTTAACTGAGGTGAAAGCTATTTTAGATTTTTACATCGCTAGTCTAAATGAAAATCGAAGTGTTATGAGAACGCAGTTTATTATAGTATTAACAATGTTATTGAGCCTTAGTGAGGTAGGTGCTCAGTTGCAAAAAGAATCATTTAACGAAGGATGGTCTTTTAATAAGGTAACTGAAAGAGTGCACAAGCCGGAGCCGGTAACATTACCACACCATTGGAATGATGATGCATATGAAACAAAGCATTACTTCAGAGGTGAAGGAATATATGAAAAGCGTTTTTATGTAAGAGCTGAAAATACAACTTCACAATATTACTTGTATTTCGAAGGGGTAAACTCAATAGCAACCGTTAAGGTAAATAATAAAATTCTTAGAGAACACAAAGGTGGATACACCGGTTTTTATGTCAATATTACTTCAGCATTAAAATTTGATGATTATAATTCAATTGAGGTACTTGTTGATAATACAAACAATAATATTGCTCCATTGAGCGGTGATTTTACCATTTTCGGTGGTATTTATCGTCCGGTTTGGATGATTAACAAAACCGATGTTCATTTTAAACTTGACAGCCTGGGCGGGAATGGATTGCTGTTTTATCAGGACGAACTCACTCATAAAAAAGCCACAGGTAAACTGGAAATTAAAATAAGTAACTTATCTGATGCAGATCAAAGGTTGCAATTAAATATTAGTTGTGAGAATCCCAATGGAAAAAGAGAGTTCAGTTTTTCAAAGAATTTGAAGTCGGTAAGTGGAGAAAATGCATTGACCATTCCATTACCATCCATAAAAGATCCTTTACTATGGACCCCGGAAAACCCCAACCTTTACACAATTAACGTTAGTTTAAATGGCTCAAAGGGAAATAAGCTTGATGAAATATCGGAGAATATTGGATGGCGAAACATTGAAATAAATGAAAACAACCAGTTTCTTTTAAATGGAGAACCAATCAAATTGATGGGAGCCAGTCGTCATCAAGATCGTGTAGGTTATGGAATCGCATTGAGCGATCAGCATCATATAGAAGATATAAAAGCATTAAAAAATACGGGTGCAAATTTTATTCGCCTGGCTCATTATCCACAGTCGAAGGCTGTGCTGGAGGCCTGTGATCAATTAGGTCTGTTGGTTTGGGAGGAAATACCAGTAGTTGATATCATAAATAATAATGAAGAGTTTGCAATAAATGCCGAATTTCAACTACAGGAAATGATTCGTCAACACTTTAATCACCCTTCTGTTGTAATGTGGGGTTATATGAATGAAGCCATCATTCAGGTTCAGTATCGGTTTAAAGATAAAAATGAAAAAAAGGAACTTTACGCAAGTACCGTTAGTTTGGCTGAACGATTAGAAAAATTAGTGAAGGAAATAGATCCTAGTCGATTTACTGTAATGGCTTACCATGGCACTAATTTATATAACGAAATCGGATTAGCGGGTATTAGTGATATCTCAGGATGGAATTTATATGATGGTTGGTACGGAGGTGATTTGTCCGGTTTTAAGTCATTTATATCAGAACAGCATAATAAATATCCCAAGCGTCCTTTAATAGTGTCTGAATTTGGTGCCGGATCAGATAAGCGACTACATAGTATGAAACCTCGAAAGTTCGACTTTTCGATGGAATACCAACAAACTTTTATGGAGCACTATTGGCCGGTTATAAAGGATTCTGCTTTTGTAATGGGAGGAGCCATGTGGAACCTTATCGATTTTAGTTCTGCCTTGCGTCAGGAATCGATGCCACGCATCAATAACAAGGGACTCATGTACGGTAATCGTGAGGCGAAAGATGTGTACTTCTATCAAAAGGCATTTTTAAATAATGAAGAACCTGTATTGCATATAGCCACACGCGATTGGTCACGTCGTTTATTGCTTCAAACAGATAGTATGCAATCCATTAAGGTATACAGTAATCTCAATCAAGTTGAGATGTTTATAAATGATGAAAGCTTGGGAATAAAAAATCCTGAAAATTGCACAGTTACATGGGATATTGTTTTCAAACCGGGCAAGAATAAGATATCAGTCAAAGGAGTTGATTCTGATGGATTAGTATATGAAGATATTAGCTATGTTGAAATAGAAATAGCTGATATTAATGATTTACTATCCAGTGGTTCAGGTATTAATATAAATGTGGGAAGTGAATGTTATTTTCATTCCAATGCTAGTGCAGAAGTATTTCTACCAGATGTTGCATATCAAAAAGGTGCCTGGGGGTACATTAATGGTACTGCTTTCGAAAGAGGAGATCGTCCTGGTACTACGGCTGAAATAATCGGCACAGAAGATGATCCTTTGTTTCAAACACAACGACAGGGTAATTTTACATACAAATTTGATGTTAAACCTGGTGAATATGAGGTTACTCTATGTTTTGCTGATTTATCTTTTTCAGGTGAGGCTGTAGTGTATGATCTGGGGCATAAAAAAAAGGATGATATAAGTCATGGAAACATGATGATACATATTAATGGCATAGTTCTTGAAAAAAAACTGATCCCAGCAGAAATAGTGGGTGGATGTAATAGTCTTTCAAAAACTTATGTGGTTAATATTAAGGATGATTCAATGAAAATAAATTTTGAATCAAAGGAGGGTTATGCATTTATAAATGGAATTAAAATACTAGCTAAATAATATAAATTCATTAATTATGATTAAACGATTACTGATAGCATTCTTGTTTATTGGTCAGGTAGCCCTGGCTCAAGAAGCTATAAAAATTACGGGGATAGTACGTGATGATCAGGGCTACGAATTGCCAGGAGCAAGTGTAGTAGTTAAAGGAACAATGAACGGAGCTTCAACCAACTTCGATGGAGAGTTTGAAATTGAAGAGGTAAAAGCTACAGATATTCTAGTTGTTTCATTCATAGGTCTGCAAAGTCAGGAGATTCCTGTGGGTGACAAAACATATTTTGATATAACATTGTCGGAAGACGCAAGCGATTTAGAAGAGGTTGTTGTTATTGGATATGGTACAAGTAAATCAAAAGACCTGACTTCGCCTATTGCCAGTATTTCAGCCGAAGAGATCACATCTATGAATACTTCATCTGCAATGGGTGCTGTACAGGGGAAGATTGCCGGTGTTAATATTGTTAATTCAGGTGTTCCCGGTGAAGGACCATCAGTAAGTATCAGAGGGGTTGGATCTATTCAGAATTCAAATCCTCTGTACGTGGTGGATGGTATGTTTCTGGATGATATTAATTTCCTGAATCCAAATGATATCGAGACCATGTCGATATTAAAAGATGCCTCAGCTGCTGCTATTTATGGTGTGCGTGCTGCAAATGGTGTTGTTTTAATAACTACAAAAGGTGGAGCCAAAGACCGTAAAATGCAGGTGACATATGATGGTTACTATGGTGTTCAATCGGTAACACAGCGTTTAGAAATGGCTAATTCAGCACAATATGCTAATATTATGCGTGCCGGAGGTTATGGAGATAGAGTTGATGCTTCCATTGATCGTTATGGAGGTATGAATGGTACTCCTGCAATTTCAACAGATTGGTATGATGAGTTGATAAAAGGTGCAGCGCCAATTCAAAACCATAGTTTATCTATTAACGGAGGTAATGAGAAATCTACTTATGCTTTTAGTGTAGGATATTTTAGTCAGGATGGTATAATGAACGCCACTGGTTATTACGACCGTTTAAATTTACGCGGTAAAGTAGATTATGATGTATCATCAAAATTGAAAGTAGGATTTAGTACTATTTTGACCAATGAAAAGCGTAAGATAGATGACGATGAGGCATGGTTTCAAGCTTATGTAAATAATCCAATGTATCCTGTTTATGAAATGGGAGGCAATCCTGGTGATGGTGTTTCTTATCCTGAGAATTTTGAGAATCCGCATAATTTGGGATACGATACTTATTATACTAATCCAATGGCGCGTGCCTATTATCATGGCGATAACGAGTCGGATATTACCAGATTTATGCCAACTGTATATGCTGAATTACGTCCTTTTGAAGGAAAGGATCTTACCTTGCGTTCAGCAATGAATATGGATTTCCGTTATGGTGCAGGTCGTGTTTATATTCCGGAATATGCAGTGGGTAACAATCAGCAACAAATAAATTCATTGAGTAAAACAACCAACTGGAACTACGATTATGTGTGGGATAATACAGCTACCTTACGTAATAGCTGGGGAAGTCATAATTTAACCTCAATGGCTGGTTTTTCAGTTCGTGAAGAAAACTACAGATGGATAAATGGTACTGCTCAAGGAGTTACAAATAAATACTATTTGAACTCAGGTAATCAGGAGACCCGAACGTCTAATGATGGTGGTGATCGTTTCAGAGGAATGTCTGCTTTTGCGCGTTTTTCATATGATTATGAGCACAAGTACTTATTGTCGTTAACTATGCGTGCTGACGGTTCGTCTAAGTACCAACAAAAATGGGGATACTTCCCATCGTTAGGTGCTGGTTGGGTTATTTCGCAAGAAGACTTTGCTGCTGGATTGCAAAATGCTAAAATTGATTATTTAAAGTTAAGAGCCTCGTGGGGATTGTTAGGTAACGATAAAGTACCAGCTAATGATGGATTATCTTCAATCTCAAATGGAGGAATTGGCGAATCAGGAATTTTCGGAACTTCTTATATACCGGGTATGATCAACAATACTGTTTTCTCTGATTTGGAATGGGAAGTAGTTGATGAAAAGAACATTGGTGTTGAAGCAAAACTTTTTGATTTTCGTTTAAATGTGGAAGCTGATTATTATAATCGCGAAACACGCAATATGGTAATCAATACAACCCTACCTATGGGTAACGGATACTTGCTTCGAAATGCAGGATCTGTTCGAAACTCAGGAGTTGAAGTAATGGTTAACTGGTCTGATAAAATAGGTAAGGATTTCCATTATTCAATTGGTGCCAATATTACTACCATTAAAAATGAGGTAACCGATCTAGGAGGAGAGCCTTATTTGTTTACGGGTTCTGAAGAATTTCCTCAAAGATCGTATGTTGGCGGACCATTGTATGCTTTT
The DNA here is from genome assembly GCF_018271995.1 of Carboxylicivirga linearis. GTDB lineage: Bacteria > Bacteroidota > Bacteroidia > Bacteroidales > Marinilabiliaceae > Carboxylicivirga > Carboxylicivirga linearis. The sequence goes on along the minus strand of NZ_JAGUCO010000014.1, from coordinate 81,954 downwards.
TACGGATGGAAAACAGATGGTGTTTACCAGAATCAGGCAGAGATAGATGCTTGTCCTATTGCACAGGCTAATGGTTTAAAGCCCGGTGATTTTCGTTATGTGGATGTAAATGGCGATGGTATTATTGATGCTAACGACCGTATGATTTTAGGAGATCCTAATCCTGATTTTACTTATGGTATTAATATGGCAGTTGGTTATAAAGGCGTGACTTTAGCGGCTACATTCCAGGGGGTTCAAGGTAATACTATTTTAAACCGTCGAAGAGCTGATATAAATAAGCACGGAGCGAACAATATGGATGCAAATCTGGCCAACAGTATTTGGACAGGTGAAGGATCAACCAATAGTGCTCCATCGGCAGAAGGTTTATTCAATCCATGGAACACCGGTCGTTTAAATGATTTCTTTTTAGAAGATGGTTCTTATTTCCGAATTCAAAATGTGCGCCTTTCATATGATATTCCGAAATCAGCTATGGACAAAATGGGATTAGGATCAGCACAGGTTTATTTAAATGCCGACCGTCCGTATACCTTCTTCTCATCCAATGGATTCACACCTGAAGTTCCGGGGGGTATTGATCAATCGGTATATCCAATCCCGGCAATTTTCTCGGTGGGTGCTAAAATTAATTTTTAATCCGTTTCTAATTATTAGATTATGAAGTCATTCAAAAATATATTAATAGTGTTGATGGGAGTTTTTACCTTAAGCTCCTGCAGCGACTGGTTGGATATTGTGCCGGAAGGAACCGTACCAACCGACGACATAGATTTTACTGATGCCAGTCAGATGTATGCACCAGTATCTGGTGTGTATGCATCAACCCGTCAGCGCTTGGCGCAATGGGAATCATGGCCTTTATTAAACCTAAGAGGTGATGAAGTTACAAAAGGTGGCGGATCTGAAACCGATCAGGGTGAATACTTATATCTGGAAGAGTTTAACTACGATGGAATCAAAGGTTTTTGGGCTATGAATAGTACCTGGGTGGCAATGTATAATATCATTTATACCACTTATAACAATCAAATTTTAATTGATCGTTTTAGAGAGCATTTAACCAGTGATGATCAATTTGAGTTAGCTAATCAGTACGAGGCAGAGATTACTTTTCACAGAGCTTTAGCTTATTATTTTATCTCTAATATGTGGGGTGATGTGCCTATTATTGATCCTGAGGATTTGAATTATGGATTTCCATACCGTAGGAGTGTAGAATCCGTAAGAGATTTTATTCATGAGGAACTTGACTTTTGTATTGAACATCTTCCGGAAGTTCAGAGTGTTAATGAAGGTGCTGTTACAAAATACAGTGCAATGGCATTAAAGGCAAAGGTTGCCTTGATGGAAGGCGAATTTAATTTAGTTAATACACTAACAGATAGAATTATTGCAGAAGCAGGTATTAGTCTATACGAAGATTATTACAACCTGTTTAAGATTCCGGGTAAGCTGGCAAAAGAATCATTATATGAGTTGCAATTTACCGACTTCGGAACAGGTGATGGCCAGGAAGTATATGGTGGCGCTTGGTTTCAGCATCAGGGGCCAAATATCAATCCGGCACCAATAACAGGTTGGGGTTTTATGCTAATGCGTCCGGAATTCATCAACTTTATGAATGACCGAGGTGAAGATGTTCGCTATGATGTAGCCATCTTAGAATCTGGTGTAACCACACCTGCTGGCGATGATATTGCATTATGGGAACCTACGTATATGGATATTAAAGCTCATTACAATGGAAAGGCATATACTCCTTCTGATCAGATGACTGATGGTAGAAATCAATATGGTTCAAATAACAATATTCGTATCCTTCGCTATGCCGATGTATTATTGATGAATGCTGAAGCTAAATTACGCGTTGGAGGAGATGCTGCAACACCTTTAAATGAAGTTAGAGAAAGAGCTGGCTTGGATCCTGTTTCAAGTCCAACAATAGATGATATTTTGGATGAGCGTCGTGCCGAGCTTTCTGTAGAGTGGGGTAACCGCTTCTTCGACCTGGTTCGTACCGGAAAAGCTGCTGGTACTTTACCAGGGTTTGAAGCCGGTAGACATGAGTATCTTCCTATTCCATTAACACAAGAAGATTTGAATCCGAACTTATTAGAGCCTGTTCAGGATTAATAAATTGGGAAGGAGATGTATTTCTCCTTCTTAATCTGCCTTTATTGAGAGATAAACCTTTTAGGATTAAAAGAGATTATTATGAGTAAATTAAATATAAAAGCACTTTTGCCTTTGTTGATATTGAGCTTTGCGGCTTGTACTCAACAAGGTTCTAAAATAGCCAACTGGCATAGCTATAGTGGCGATGTGGTTATTGAGCAAAAAGTTGATTCAGTACTATCATTAATGACATTGGAAGAGAAAATTGGTCAGATGAACCAATATTCGGCCAACTTTGCTCCAACAGGAGAAGTAGCCGATAACCAGTCAGGTGAGTATCTTAAAAAAGGGATGATTGGTAGTACTTTTAATGCTTTTGGCGCTGAAAATGTTCGTATGCTGCAAGAGCAGAATATGAAATATTCGCGATTGAAGATACCAATGCTTTTTGCAGCTGACGTTATTCATGGTTTAGAAACCACTTTTCCTATTCCTTTGGCTGAAGCTTGTTCGTGGGATTTGGATTTGATGGAGCAAACAGCCCGGGCTGCTGCTGAAGAAGCAACCGCATCGGGTGTGGCATGGAATTTTGCACCTATGATTGATATGTCAAACGATCCTCGTTGGGGACGTGTAATGGAAGGAGCCGGTGAAGATGTTTACCTGGCAACTTTGGCTGCACGCGCAAGAGTGAAAGGATTTCAGGGAATTAGTAATTACAACGATTTGAGCAAAGGCAATACCATGATTGCAACAGCCAAACACTTTGTTGGTTATGGAGCAGCTCAAGGTGGTAGAGATTATCATACAACAGATATATCGGAACATAAACTACACGAAACTTATTTTCCTCCATTTAAGGCTGTTGTTGAAGATGGAGTAGGATCGTTTATGACCTCATTTAACGATTTAAATGGAGTGCCGGCAACGGGGAATAAATATCTGTTTAAAGATATTTTGCGCGATGCCTGGGGATTTAATGGCTTGGTAGTTACCGATTATACTGCCATTATGGAATTAATTCCTCATGGATATGCTAAAGATCTGAAGCATGCAGCTCAGTTGAGTTTAGATGCCGGCATTGACATGGATATGATCAGTGAGGCTTTTGTAATGCATCTTAAGGAATTGGTTGAGGAAGGAAGTATTTCTGAGAATCAGATTGACGTAGCCGTAGCCCGCATTTTAGAGATGAAATTCTTATTGGGCTTGTTCGAAGATCCATATCGCTACTGTGATGTGGAGCGTGAGAAGCAAGTAATAATGAATGACGAATATGTTGATTTAGCACATAAAGCGGCACAAGGTTCAATGGTATTATTGAAAAACGATAACAATGTGTTGCCTTTGAAGAAAGATGAAAGTAAACGCGTTGCGCTAATTGGTCCGTTTATTAATGAACGTGAGAGTTTGAACGGAGAATGGGCTATCAAAGGAGACCGAGATAAATCAGTAACCGTAAAAGAAGGATTGGATGCAAAATATGCCGGCTCTAATGTGAAGTTTACTTATGAAAAGGGTACTGATCTTCCTCTAATTGATCGTTCTACCGAAAAGGTATCTGATATAGAGCCTAGCTCTAGAGGCTTTGCAAAAGCTATTCAAACAGCAAAAAATAGCGATGTTGTTTTAGTGGCAATGGGAGAGAACTACCATTGGTCGGGTGAAGCAGCTAGTCGTACCGATATCACTTTACCGGGTAATCAGCGTGAGCTTTTAAAGGAATTGAAGAAAACGGGTAAACCAATTATTTTGGTAGTGTTTAACGGTCGTCCGTTGGATTTATCATGGGAAGCTGAAAATGTGGATGCAATCGTAGAGGCTTGGTATCCTGGTTTAATGGCTGGTCATGCAGTGGCTGATATTATTTCGGGTGATTACAATCCATCGGCTAAGCTGGTGATGACCTTCCCACGAAACGTTGGTCAGGTGCCCATCTTCTATAATCAGAAAAATACCGGTCGTCCGTTTAACGATAATGCTCCAGCCGATTATCGTTCAAATTATATTGATGTTGAAAATACACCTCTGTATTCTTTTGGACATGGTTTATCATACACCAATTTTGAGTATAGTAATGTAGTTTTAAACAAATCAGAATTTACAAAAGGTGGATCAATCAAAGCTTCAGTTGAGGTTACTAACACAGGTAAATTCGATGGAGAAGAGATTGTACAGCTCTATATTCAGGATATTGTTGCGTCGGTAACACGTCCGGTAAAAGAGTTAAAAGGATTTGAAAAAATCACTCTTAAAAAAGGAGAAAGTAAAGTGGTTGAATTTACCATTGATGAAGAAACCATTGAATTTATTGGATTAAATAATCAACCAACCGTTGAGGCTGGAGATTTTAATCTTTGGATTGGAACATCATCAGATGATGAAAGCAACCACATGAAGTTTTCATATAAGTAATTAATCAGTATATCTGAAAAGAAATTTAATAGTATAGTTTCCGATTGCAAGTATAAAGTTTTACTGATGCTCTTTCTGGAACAGATAATTAGTAAACTTAGGAACCAAATATTTCTTTTCAGATATTCTTTTACCCGCCTAAATATTAAGTTTTATGAGATTTGCTTACTTTTTTACCATTACTCTGTTCATTTCATCTCTATTATCTTCATGTGGAGGAAACGTAGACAGAAGTAAACAACCAAAGCCCAATATTTTATTTATCATGACTGATGATCATGCTATGCAGGCATTAAGTGCCTATGGTCATCCTATATCAAAATTGGCGCCAACACCAAATATCGATCGATTAGCCCAGGAAGGAACCTTGTTTCTTGAGAACTACTGTGCTAACTCAATTTGTGGGCCAAGTAGAGCCACTGTTTTAACAGGAAAACACTCTCATGCGAATGGTTTTGTTAAGAATGATGGCACCAAATTTAATGGTCATCAACCAACCATACCTAACATTCTTCAAAAAAACGGTTATCAAACAGCTGTAATTGGTAAATGGCATTTAAATACCAAACCGGTAGGATTCAACTACTATAAAATATTAAATGATCAGGGCGAATATATTAATCCCGATTTTATTACGAAGGATACTATGACCCAGGAGATGGGGTATGTAACCGACCTCATAACCGAATCAACTATTGATTGGTTAGATAACCGCGATGAGGATCAACCATTCTTTTTGATGATGCAGCATAAGGCGCCTCATCGTAATTGGATTCCGGCAGAGAAATATTACCACTTGTTTGAGGATGTTGAGTTTCCGGTACCAAACAATTATTTCGATAATTATGACGGACGGTTGGCTGCCGCGGGGCAGGAAATGAATATCTACCGCGATGCCTATGAAGGTCACGACCTGAAGATGGTTACAGGTGTGAATAGCGATACGTTGCTATACGATCGCTGGCCTCAGGTTTTCTTTGGTCGCATGACTGAGGAGGAGCGTAAGCGTTTTTTAGAAGCTTACCGCGAGAGAAATAATGACTATTACCTTACTGAAAGAACAGAAGAAGAAAAAGCGGTATGGAAGTTACAGCGCTATCTGCAGGATTATCTCGCTTGTGTTCGTTCTGTAGACGATAGTGTTGGAGAAATGTATGAATATCTCGAGGAAAAGGGGTTGCTGGATAATACCATTGTAATCTACACATCTGATCAGGGCTTCTTTTTGGGAGAACACGGTTGGTTTGATAAGAGATGGATGTACGAAGAGTCGTTTCGTATGCCACTAATTATACGCGATCCTTACATTAAGGAAAAAGGTAAAAGCATTTCGGAACTGACACAGAATATTGATTTTGCACCTACTATTCTGCAAATGGCAGGTGTAGAGATCCCAAACGAGATGCAAGGCGAATCGTTTCTGCCCTTGATGAGTGGAGATAAAAAGGGGGTAGACTGGCGTAAGTCGTTATACTATCATTACTACGAATATCCGGGGTTTCATAGTGTAAAAGCCCACAATGGAGTAAAAACTGATCAATACAAACTTATTCATTTTTATAATGATGATGTTTGGGAGTTATATGACCTACAGGAAGATCCGGATGAGATGAATAATATTTATGATGATATCGCTTACGAAGAAGTTAAATATCATCTTCATAACGAACTGGAGCGTTTAATTATTCAATACCAGGTGTCCGATAAATATCTTCATTGATGGGGTGGATTATTTGTCTGATTTGACTTAAGTTGATCAGATGATTAAAATACCTAACTAAAAAAGAAACAAAAGTCTAACTAAAATAAAGTAACAATGAACAAGATCAAGCAATGCCTATCGGTAGTATTCATGTTGGTTAGTTTGTTGGTATATGCCCAGGATCCTATACCTCAAAGCTATTGTAATCCAATAGATATTGATTATACCTACATGGTTTATAATTCACATAAAAATATATCGTATCGTTCGGGAGCAGATCCTGCTGTTGTTGAATTTCGAGGCGAGTATTACATGTTTGTTACCCGTTCGTTCGGCTACTGGCACTCAACTGATTTGGTAAATTGGGATTTTATTAAACCTCAACAATGGTTTTTTGAAGGTTCAAATGCTCCAACGGCATTTAATTATAAAGATTCTGTAATGTATTTTGCAGGTGATCCAGCCGGGTACGGAAGTATTTTATATACCGATGATCCGAAATCGGGGATGTGGACACCAACAGCATCTATCACAAATAATATTCAGGATTCGGAATTGTTTATTGATGATGATGGCAGAACATATCTTTACTGGGGGTCCTCTAATGTGCATCCCATAAAAGTGAAGGAACTGAATAAAGATGATAGAATGATTCAGGTGGGAGAGCCTAAAGAGCTCATCAACCTTAATGAAGAAGAGCATGGTTGGGAACGATTTGGCGAAAACAACTTTCATCCAACCATTAAAGAAGGATACATGGAAGGGGCATCCATGACCAAGCACAACGGTAAATATTACCTTCAGTATGCTGCTCCGGGAACCCAGTTTAATGTATATGCCGATGGTGCTTATGTGGGCGATTCACCCGTTGGTCCGTTTGAGTATATGGAAGGTAATCCTATCAGCTTTAAACCGGGTGGTTTTACCAATGGTGCCGGACATGGAATGACGCTTAAAGCAACCAACGATCAATACTGGCATTTTGCCACAATGGCACTGGCTTCTAACTCTCATTGGGAGCGTCGTTTGTGTATGTTTCCAACTTATTTCGATAGCGAAGGTGTGATGCATAGCAATACGCACTATGGCGATTATCCTCGATTTGCTCCTGGTCATCCAACCAAAGCAGGTGAGCATAATGGATGGATGTTATTGTCATACAAAGGAAAAACTACTGTTTCGAGCTCTGTGTTACAGATTAAAAAAAGCACTGCCGATGATGGTAATTTCGATATTGAAGAGATGAAAGATGAGGTGGATGCTGATGGTAAGATTCTTTCAAGAGTGCTAACGGATGAAAGTCCGAAGTCGTATTGGGTTGCTCATGCTAATGATGATCAGCAATGGGTAGAAATTGAGATGAATCAAATTGGTAATATCTATGCTTTGCAATTAAATTACCACGATCATGAAGCAGGTATTTATACACGTGTTGAAGGTTTACGCCATCGTTATACCATTGAGGCATCTCTTGATGGTAAGAATTGGGAAACCATTGTGGATAAAAGCAATAGTTTTAAAGATACACCTAATGCTTATATCACATTAAATAAGCCGGTAAGAGCCAAATATGTAAGATATAACAACATTGAAGTTCCGGGGAATAATCTGGCCATGTCGGAGATTCGTGTGTTTGGATTGGGTGAAGGGAAAAAGCCGGTCAAAGTAAAGAATTTTAGTTTCGACCGAAGTAAAGATCCACGCGATGTAGAATTGAAATGGGATGCAGTAAAAGGAGCTCAGGGGTACAATATTCGTTGGGGTATTGCACCTGATAAATTATATCATTCGTGGTTGGTGTACGATGTAACCGAGCACAAAATGCCATCGTTAGATAAAGGCACAACTTATTATTATTCAATAGAAGCTTTTAACGAAAATGGTATTTCAACAATGACAAAACCAGTTGAGGTAAAATAAAAGCTGATGAAGAAAATTGGATTATCGCTTGTTGCGGTTTTAATAATTATAAGTGGTTGTAAACAGCAATCTGACAAGGAAATTCTGGAGGAGCTTTTGCATAATACGGTAAAGGTTTATCAATTAATGAGGACTGATAATGGTTTTTACCGCGATTATATAAGTACTGAAGAAAGTACCGACAGAGGATCGACGGCCAGTATTGGTATGGGATTAGTTGCCCAGTGCGTAGCAGTCGAAATGGGATGGAACGATGATGCCGAGGAGGAAATTATTGAAACCTTACAAAGTGTATTGGGCGAAAATGATCAAGGGGTAGAATTAGCGCGCACGGCCGAAAACTGTTTTATTCATTTTTATGATATTGCAACAGGTGAAGCTATAGGAAGCGACTGGAGCCCTATCGATACCGATATTCTGATTTCAGGAGCCTTATTTGCCAAGCGATACTTTCATCAGAATGAGGTGATAGGCCAGTATGTAGATCAACTATTTAATATGGTGAATCATGATCTGTTTATTGGTGATTGGAAAAAGGGGCAGATTGCCTTGGTGATGGATGAGGATGGTGCTGCGCGCGGGAGTTATACCTTGCCTTATAATGAATATATGATTGTTGCCTGGTTGGCAAAAAATAAAGCAAAAAAGGCAGATGCTCCGGCTAATTTGCTATGGGAAGCCTATTATGGCAATCCTGAGGTATTGCCTGTAGCACAATACACAAGCAAATCAGGCGAAGTATTTAATGTGATGACTGATCATAAAAACAATAACGAGTTCACGTCAAACTTTACCTTCATGTTCAATTATTTATTTGTGCATGAGTTTACCGTTAGTCCAATTTATCAAGAAGCTATGCGTCAGGCTGCATTGGCTGATTATGCCTGGTGGAACGATCGTGATGATTTAAATGAGATAGGTAAAAGATCATACGAATGGGGAACGACTGCAGGTGTTGGCTTGCAGCAGAACGGTGATGGATGGAAAGAAGGGTATACCGTTGACCGCATTTGTGGACGAGAGGATATTGATACCGACAGAGACCGTAACCGTGGGTTAAATGTGGCTATAAGTGCTTTGGCAGGTTATTCGCCTGTATTGCCCGATTTGGTTCGAAAAGATCTGCTTTCGGTTTATAAAGATCCGCGAGGAATAGGCAAAATGGCTCTGCCTGCAAAGGATGGTATCTCAGCCGGCAATGACACTATTCTTTGGAAATATAGTTATCGCGATATTGATTGGCGACCAACAAAAGTTGAAGGAGTTGATTATTGTGCTATGCTTTTGGGTTTAGCAGCCTTACCTGAACTGTTGGGTGTTGAGTTCTTTCAGGAATACAACAATTTCTTCAGTCCGGCAATGCCAGATTACAGACGATAATTATTTGATACTTTATTATAGTAAGCCCGATTCTCATATTTGAATCGGGCTTTTTTTGTACAATAAGGATCCTACGAAGTATTGATATGTAAGGTGCTGCTTGAAATCATATGCAATTAGGGCAAAGCTGTAATTAATTCTATGATAATAATTAAAATAAACTTGAAATTGAAGTATTAAGCTCTTAACTTGATGGTTGTGATTAGCTATTTATAAAAGAAGTTCAATGACAGTTTTTGAAAATGATTGAATCTTATATAAAATCCCAAGACATCAAATTAATATCGACTTCCAGACAATAAACACTCTTTACTTATTTATCAATAATTATCACTAAAACTACCATTATGAGAAAAATCGTTATGATCTTTGCTTTAAGTATTTATTTAATTAGTGGAGCATTTGCCCAGGAAAAGCCTAATATATTAGTAATATGGGGCGATGATATTGGAACCTGGAATATTAGTCATAATAACAGGGGAATGATGGGCTACAAAACTCCTAATATCGATCGTATAGCTGACGAAGGAATCGCTTTTACTGATTATTATGCACAACAAAGTTGTACTGCCGGGCGTGCAGCATTTATCGGTGGTAATGTGCCTGTTCGTACCGGAATGACCAAAGTAGGATTACCAGGTGCCGAACAAGGATGGCAGAAAACAGATATTACGATGGCAACCATTCTAAAGAGTCAGGGTTATGCCACCGGGCAATTTGGTAAAAACCATCAAGGCGATTTGGATGAACACTTGCCAACAATGCATGGTTTTGATGAGTTTTTAGGGAATCTCTATCATTTAAATGCAGAGGAAGAGCCCGAAAATGAAGATTATCCCGGTGATATGATGTTGAAGAATGGTAAAACATTTAAAGAAACATATGGCCCAAGGGGTGTTCTTCATTGCTGGGCCGACGGTAAAGGCGGACAGAAAATTGAAGATACCGGAGCCTTGACAAAAAAACGAATGGAAACCATTGATGATGAAACAGTGGCTGCTGCTGTTGCCTTTATCAAAAAACAAAATAAAGCCGGAAAACCATTTTTTGTTTGGTGGAATGGTACTCGTATGCATTTTCGCACCCATGTAAAAGAGGAACATCGGGGAATAAGCGGACAGGATGAATATTCCGACGGTATGGTTGAGCATGATATGCACGTTGGCGAGTTGCTAGCCGTATTGGATGAGTTAGGTATTGCTGATAATACCGTTGTAATGTATTCAACAGATAACGGACCGCATTACAATACCTGGCCTGATGCAGGAACCACTCCGTTCCGAGGTGAGAAAAACTCTAACTGGGAAGGCGCTTACCGTGTTCCTACCTTTGTGCGCTGGCCAGGGCATTGGCAAAAAGATGTAACCCTTAACGGAATTGTAGCTCATGAAGATTGGTTGCCTACCTTTGCTGCTATTGCAGGAGCCAAAGATATTAAGGAAAAGCTTGCCAAAGGAACCACCATTAACGGGCGTAGCTACAAAAATTACATTGATGGTTACGATTTAAATGATTATTTAAGCGGTAAAACCAACGATTGTCCAAGAAAAGAATTTTGGTATGTAAATGATGATGGACAGATAGTAGCGGCTCGTTACGACGACTGGAAAGTAGTGTTTTATGAAAACAGAGGTGAGAAATTTGGCGTGTGGGTAGAACCTTTTGTGGAACTAAGGGTGCCTCAGGTGTTTAATCTTCGACGCGATCCATTTGAAAAAGCCCAGCACAACTCCAATACCTATTACGACTGGTTGCTTGATAGAGCTTTTATTCTGGTTCCTATTCAGCAAATGGCGGCTAAGTTTTTAATGACAATGAAAGAATATCCACCTAGCCAAACTCCGGGTGCCTTTAACCTCAGTGCCATAGAAGAAAAGATCAACTCTGTTGGTTCTAAATAATTTATTTTTCAAGGGTTGAAATGTTTTAATTAAAGTGTTTCAGCCCTTTTGTCTAATTGTAATAGAACAGATATGAGAAATAAATTATGGATTTTAATAAGCCTCATATTCATTGGTTTTGCATGCTCAAGTCCTGTTGCGGATAACAGTACACCACCTGCCGATCAACTACCCTCATGGAATGACGGAAAGGTTAAAAAGGAAATCTTTGATTTTGTTGATGCTGTAACTGATCCCGAAAGCCCAACATTTGTTGAAATACCCGACCGAATTGCCGTTTTTGATAACGACGGAACTTTATGGTCGGAGCAACCTCTGTATTTTCAATTGTTCTTTGTTATTTATCAAATAAAGAAAATGGCACCCGATCATCCTGAGTGGATCACAGAGCAACCTTTTAAAGCCATTCTGGACGATGATATGGCTACTCTAAAAACCTTTGGAATGAAGGAATTGCTCGAATTAGTAATGACTACGCATGCCGGTATAACATCCGTTGAATTTGAAAATGCAGTTATGGATTGGCTTCACAACGACAGGCATCCAAGCCTTAAAAAGCCTTTTACCAAATTGGTTTATCAGCCTATGCTTGAATTAATGAATTACCTCAGAGATAATGATTTTAAGGTATTTATTGTTTCGGGTGGAGGCATTGACTTTATGCGACCCTGGGCTGAGGAAGTTTATGGAATTCCACGCAATCAGGTAGTAGGAAGTAGTATTGTAACCCAATTTGAATTAAAGGATGGTGAACCTGTGCTGGTTCGAATGCCGGAGTTAAATTTTATTGATGATAAAGAAGGTAAACCTGTTGGCATTTATCGCCATATAGGTCGTAAGCCTATCTTCTGTGGCGGTAACTCCGATGGTGATTTGCAGATGATGCAATATACCGATTCGGGTAAAGGAAAACGGATGATGTTGTATATTCATCATACTGATGCTGAAAGAGAATGGGCATATGATCGCGATTCACATATTGGTCGATTTAATAAAGCTTTGGATGAGGCAACAGAAAAAGGTTGGACTATTGTCAATATGAAAACTGATTGGAAAGTTATTTATCCTGAATGATAAGGGAGATCTAAGAATTAAATGAAGTGTTATTAAAGCCCGGGTTTCAAAGTGAAATTCGGGCTTTTTGCGAAAAGATGAAAGTGGACTGGTTTATTTGCTAAAGAAATAATTATATTTAAAAGTCTAAAATAAATATTCACAACCTAACATAGTTCAAAATGATGAAAAGCCCCTTAATTATCTTGTTTTTATTGATTACTGTTTTGGTTAAAGGTCAGACAAATGAAATAGAAATGGCTGCTTTATATGGTAAGTTTACCGCAAAAGAAATGACTAAAGATCGATATTCTGCCCTGGCAACCCGATGGAATCGCACCCTCGAATCACTAGATCAATATCCCGATTTGCCTCTCGATGAAGATAGTGTAGTACATTATACCTATGTAAATGATTTTCCGGGTACTAGTAAAGACCAGTTATTTAATCAAACTCTCGAATTTTTGGCCATTCAATATGGTTTGTATCCTTCGTTTATGTATGCTAATAAAGAAGATGGACGTATTATTTTTGATAATAGCTTTGAGATTATTAAGAACTATACGGGTTTTTATACCGGCATTATTACTGTTATTGACGAAAAGATTGTATTTGAATTTATCAACTTATCGTATCAGGCTTTTTTCGAAGGGCATTATTCAGGTAATGTGTGGGTAGATGATAAAACGGTTAATACTGGAATAGATAAGGCTTACCCAATTATTTTAAAAGACCCGGCTCATTGGAAACTGTATCTTACTTTATTTGAAAAAACAAATAAGCAAGTTATATCAACTGTAGGTAGTTTTAGAGATTTTCATTTTAGCTATCCTTTAAAAAGAAAGATGTAATCATTTGCATAGTTAATTATCATTGTTATGGATCCTGTATTTATTATTGTTTTTGTAGTCATAGGAATAGTCATCTTCTCTATTGCCTTTTTTAATAAAAATGCGATAATAAAGCGAAAACTTAAAAAGGCCCGTATTAAACGTGTATTGTCATTCTACACCAACGATGTGGCTAAAGTGGTAGGTAAGGTTGAGTTTGTTGATGAGCCAATTAGAGCACCTTTGTCGGGCAGAGCATGTGCCTATTATCATGTTATTGTTGAGCAGCAAAAATCATCGGGTAAGAGTTCTCATTGGCATACTATTATTAACGAAACCAATCAGTGTAAATACCTTATTCGCGATGGCAATAGTTATGCTTTTGTTGAGGATAATAACCTAAAAAGCTATATAGTTAAAGATAAAAAGTTTCGTTCCGGCTTTTTAAACGATGCCACCCCTGAGTTGGAACGCTACCTAAAGCAACATGGCAAGACGAGTGAAAATCTGCTGGGCATGAATAAAACCATTCGATACCGCGAAGGCATTCTCGAAAACGGAGAGCAAGTGGCAGTGTATGGTAAAGGTCGCTGGAAAGAAGCTGATCAGTTAGGGCTGCCGGAGGCCTATGGACGTGTGTTAGTTCTATCCGCTCCCGACAATGAGGCTGTTTACTTAAGCGATGATCCTTCTACTTTGGGAGAGGGCGTTTATCGATAAAATTGTAACTATGATGATATAAACCTCCCAGGTTTTCAAAACCTGGGAGGTTTTTTATGTTGTTAATATTTAAAAGTATTAATGACCTAGTAACTGTATATGCGAATCAACAGTTGAACCCACTTTGGGGTTTCTTTATAAATCGTTCATATTCCACGGGTTCCACCCGTGGCTATTCATATTAAATCCCTTCAGGATTTGAAAATGTCTGAAGGACATTAACAATAATAGCCTCGTGCGGAGCGCGGGGTGACTATTTGACTATAGATACAACCCCGAAAGTGGGTTGAACTTTGCTATAAAAACAATTTGAACTATTGATTCGAATTATATATTTATCAATATTAATTTAGCCCTAGTTTATATGTGATGATATTATCGTATATCATAAAACGAATGGGAGGGAATTATTTTATCCACCCGGTAAGCCCTGTGTTGTTTAAAAACTAATTGTGGTTAGTTTTATTTCTTAAGTTGTAGCGTTTGTGTAATTGATTATAAATCAATAATTAGTGTTTGTGTTTTGGTGTATGTTTGTATGGAGCGAAAAATCATCATGATAAAAACTGAAAATTGTCCTGATGATTTTTAAAAACTCTCCTGATGAAAATCAAAAATTGTCACGGTAATTTTTAAAAACTATCCCGATCATTTTCAAGAATGACCAGGAGTCCTTTTGTATTTCGACCATACAATTATAATATATAATTATACTGATTATAAATAAGAGGCATAGTATAAAAAATATATCAAATAAATTTGCCTGTAATCCGAAGTTTAATATTTTTATAATTATGGTTATAGACCATAAAATATTTATAAACTAATACCTAAAACGAATGGATTATAAAGTAATAGGAAGAAAAATTCCCGGACAACCGAGTGAACCAGAAAAGTATTATGCTTCCATTGTTCGACCCAAAAATGTTACCCTCGATACATTATCAAAGCGAATTGCCGAAATTTCGCCGGTTAACGAGCTGGATACAAAATCGGTATTAATTGCTTTTACAAAGGTGTTGCCTGAGTATTTGGTTGATGGAGCCACCGTTGAGTTAGGCGATTTGGGGCGTTTGATGGTAACTCTTAGTAGTTCGGGAGCCGATACGCCTGAAGATTTTAAATCAGATCTGATTAAAGGTAATAAGGTGAGTTACCAAATGAGTACAGAAGTAAAAAAGGTGATGAAAGCTGCCGAATACGAAAAGATATAGGTTTAAATGTTCGATTAAGTGAAGGGCACCGTCGAGAGGCGGTGCTTTTTGTTTGTGAGAAGTTTGTTCTTAAATTGTATTTTTTAGGTGATTGTGATTTTTTAAGCAAATTTATTTTATGGATATGCTGATAGTTCCTGATTCGAAAGAATCTAAAAGAATTCTAAATGATTCCAGATTTAGTAAGAGAAATGGCTTTGAGAGCATTAGATTAATGAAAAAGACATTAGATCAGAATTTTCGAGAGGATGAAAATATTCCAGATGGGATGATTGAAATATTAAAAAAAACTAATGTTTATAAGGCTTTGTTGCAAAAAATGTTTCACGTTCAAAAGTCTGAATTGATGAGTAAGTATTATTTTCAACATATTAAGGATGATAAAGAATGGATCAGTGAGGATTTTAGAGAGTTTCCTGGATATGAAAAAGAAGATCATCTACTAAAAGGTTGGTATGATTATTTTACAGAAAACTATTATGCTCAAATAAAGTCTCTGTTTGATTTAGTTGGTCATTGTTTGGATCTTCATTTAAGATTAAATATTAGTGAAGTTGACTTTGCATCAGCTGTAAACCAGTTAAATCAAAAAACTATTAAAAGTCACTTTGGGATAGAAAAAAGAGATAAATGCATCGAATTGCAGGCTAAAATTAAATCAGAAATTATCGGATCTATATCTTACAAAGACCTGATTGAAAATAGAAATGATTTAATTCATAATATATCTCCAATGAGTCCACGAAATAAGATAAAAGATGTTAGAAAAGGTGGTATTCGTTCTCTTAGCTTTACGTATGACTATTTAAAATCTGAAGTTAGAATTAAAGCAATCGATGATCTGAATGATTTATTTGTTAATACGGTTGAGTTGATAGTTGAGGCATTTGAGTCATAGCAGCTAAGAGCTATTTTAAAACGCCACCGGAATAATTCCATCTACCTTGCGCATAATCATATAAATGTTTTTACCCAGGTATTTTTGTTGCAGTTCTTTTGAAACCGTTTCTTTATTACTGCCATGGTTAAAATCATAATTGCGACGTTCTATCTGTATTATAAAAGCAATTACCGCAGCCACAACAGTTATCTTTGTAAATAAAGCCGCTTTATATCGGGCCATAATAAGTGCCATATTAATGGCCAGAGCCGAAATTACAATCAGAAATAAATCGTAATTATTCCACCACCAAACTTTGCCCCATCCACCTGTAAAATGTGCTGATGGCCAAAAAAAGGCAATACCATCCCACGATCCTCCGGGTGTAATCATATCTTCAAACAAATGCCCCATATAACCCATAAAAAAGGCCAGTGCATACCACTTCACCCTTTTTAGGTTTGATAGTTTCATTAGTTTGCCGTAAGCCAGATACAATACAGCACCCATCATAGCAAAAAACAAGGCCCCTATAACCGAATGGGTAAACACATGATGCGAATACCAGTGAGTATCCCAAAAAATATCATTGCCGCTTTGCTGCAGATTAAACCACTTACCAAAAGTAGCATCAAAACTACCCCATTTCGAAATCACATCCACATCGGGTAATATTCCACCAAAGCCACCTGCTACCCCCATCCATAGTTTACTTTTCCAGCTCGATGGTGTGGCTGCTGCAACGGTGGTTGATAAGCCTATACCTGTTAATCCGTGAGTGATGATATCCATAGAATCAGTTTTTTATATCTAAACTTTGCATAAAGGTATATGTTCATTTTGTGATGAAATATTATATTTAACAGTTATTATGAAATAAATTCCTTAAATCAACTAACTTAATTCAATACTAATGCCTAAATATTTATTTTTCCTTTTGGGATTGTTAATTTCAACAAGCCTACTAGCTCAGTCAGAATTTGTAAGAGGACAGTACGCAGATAAAGATAATAATACAAAAGAATGCTTTGTAAAGGTAGAAAAGTGGAATTATATACCATCCAGGTTTTATATCAAGGCAAATGAAAATAGTGAAGAAGTGAAGTTATCATCTGAAGATATAAGTGAGTTGATAATTGAAGGGATTGCAAAATTCAAACTTGTAGAAGCAGAGATAGATAATAAATATGTGACGCACCATACAGCTAAGTTGGTAAGGAATAATAAAATTCTTGTAAAAGTTTTAGTTGAGGGTAAAGCCAGTCTTTATCAGGCAGTGTATAATGATGGAGTATTGTTTTGGTATTCGTTAAATGAAGAAAAACTGAATTTGCTTAAGTATAGAACGTATCAAAGTGCGAATGGGAAGGAAATGGAAGATTATTCGTATAAGTCACAAATACAAGCCGATATAAAATGTGATGATATTTCATTAAAGGATATTCTGAGTCTTAAATATACATCTAAGGCATTAACCGAATATTTTACAAACTATAATAAATACTGCGCTAATCAGGATCCGGATATTTATTTTCAGCATTCTCCATCTTCAACCCAAAAATTCAGTTTTAGTCCGTTTGTGGGGATGTCGAATTATACGATGACGCGACCAGCAGGAAAGTGGGATGATGAAGCAATGACTGTTAATGGGAGCGGTTTTTTGTTGGGCATAGATATAGAATTGGGCGTTGGTAAGAAAAATACCTGGGCTATTGTTTCGCAAATGCATTTCTATAGTTCTGATAAAAGATGGGATATTTCTGATAGGTTTAAGACAATAGAGGGCCGACTTAGATATCAGACTTTCCGCCTGCCTGCCGGTATACGCTATAAGCAACGAATTACAGATCAATTCGGATTGTATGTTGATGTTAATTATAGTTTAGATCTGGCTATTAATTCATATGTGGCAAAGTATACTGATTATAATGATGTTTTATATTCCGAAAAATCAAAAATAAAACCAACAGCACTGGCATTTATTGGTTTTGGTGCCTCTTATAATAAGCTTAAAATAGGTTGTTTATTTGAACCTAAAAGAAACATCTTATCAATGTCAGAGTTGAATAGTGGTCCAACTGACTATAGTGCGTGGTCGATAACTTTATCTTATGCGGTTTTTTAAGCTCAGAAATCGGATAAACTGTGAGTTAAACTCTGTATCCAATAACAAGAACGTCATCAACCTGTTCCTCTGGGCCTTTTCATCTTAAAAAGAAGTTTTGTAAATGCTCTTTTTGTTGCGCCATTGATGGATAGCTTGATGTCTCCAAAATCAACTCTTTAAAGCGTTTCATATTTAACTTTTTGCCTTTCTCACCTCCAAATTGATCAGCAAAACCATCGGTAAATAAGTAGATCATATCGTTTTTTTCTGCTTGAATAGATTGGCATTTATAATTGTAAGAAGAGGACGAGGCTTCAATGCCCTTTCTATCAGCCTTTATTAAGTACAGGTATCTGTTCTGATTGTGTAAAAGAGGTTTCTGAATAGTATTATCTACAATAAGAGGAGTATTATTATTGCGAATTATCAAAATTGGGTTTTTTGCTCCAGCATATTTAATGAGTGAGTCTTTTGGGTAATAAGTAGTAAAAGCAATATCCATTCCATCGTTGATTTGATGTTTAGAGGTATTTAAAAAATAGGAAGTAACCACATCTGCAAGATGTTCAAGAATTTTATTAGGTTGTTTTAGCCTTTGACTGATAGTTGCACTCTTCAGGCCTCCATACCCAATCATCGATAAGACAGCACCCGGTACACCATGTCCGGTGCAATCTATGGCTGCTATCATCTGACAGTCATCAAAAGGCTGATGCCAATATAAATCGCCACTAACAATATCCTTGGGCATATACAAAATAAAATGATCAGAGAAAGCATTAGTTAACTGCTCATCTTTGGGTAGCATCGATGACTGTATTGCTTTTGTATAATGTATACTGTCTAATATTTCTTTGTTACGTTCTTGTATAAATTTCTTCTGACGGGCAATTCGTATTCTTTTCTTTTGCAATAATTTGTTTTGTGAGTTAATTTTATGGAAGTTGGATAGAATAAAAATGAGCAACAACAGAATTATTATAAAACTTCCGGTAGTAATATTCAAAGTCTGGTTCATCGTTGCTCTAAAATCTTTTTCCGGAACAATAATTATTGAATAAAACAAGATGTTATCCTTATTTGAATAGATGGGCTGAAAGCTAATCCACCAGTGTTTATTGTTAATCCTCATTTCAAAGGGGGCGTTGCTTTTAGATTTTTTCCAATAGTTGATACCTTTTTTTAGCGGTATTAAATCAATAGTATTAATATTTTGAAGAAGAAAATTAGATGAAAAGTCAGTATTCTTTTTAGTTTGATTGTCGTTAATGCCAATTAATTCCATATTGTTAGCCATAACAATAAACCCGTAGCTGTTAGCAGTAAGCGAAACAGATTGGATGATGCGGTTAAAGTTTCGCAAAAGAATGTCATAAGCGGTAACAATGGTGTCACCATTCGCTGCAAGGCAATAGGTTGAAGCGGTGATGCCATTTTTATGATCGGTTTGAAGCTGATAAGGTTTTGTCCATGTAACCACTTTGGATTGTTGCTTTATGGATAGAGTATACCAGGGTCTTGTGCAAGGATTATAAACAGTGGAGTCATCTATTACTTTTGTAATCTGATTGTTTTTTGAAAATTGATCTTTCCAAAATGTCTGAATCTCTTTTTTCTTACTGCTTTCCTTATAAGTAATTCTGTTCATCCATTGGCCTTCTTTTCGATGCAGCATATATGAATTACCATTGGATGAAGCTACAACCACAGAGGTAACATTATTGGAATATACCATCGAAGGCATAAAGTATTTGTTATTTTCTTCGGCTTGCAATATGTCTTTTGAACTTTCGTATCCTGTTGTAGGATTGTTTAAAACCAGCCTGTTCATATCATCAACGTAATTTTGTACCATCTCCCTTATTTCGTTACTGTTTTCGTTGATGAAAGAAACCGACAAATCATCTGTTGATTGGTAAAGATTATAAATCAATAGCGAGAAGATGCTTACAAAGAATGGAATAAGGAATACAATTAATCCATTCCAATTGACTTTATGTACCTTAGTGTTACTCTTAGGTTGGGCTATAATTGAATTCATTTTCATTAATCTTCAACACTCATCCCCGTGATGAATTCTATTAAGTATGTGTGATTTTTGGTGCGCGAATATATCATTATAATACGATACAAGATATACTTGAAATTAAATTATATGCTATTCTGAACGAATATGAATAAGAATTGATACAATCTGATAAAAGTATAATACTATTCTAACTCATTTATACTACCACAAGGTTCAATGATGTATATTAGGAGTTATAAATTAGTATTATTTAATTTTTATGAAATTCAGATATTATACAAATCTTTGGTTTTTAGTTGTTTTTGCGGCTGTTTATACCGGATGTAGCACACCTCCTGAAGAAGTAATTAAAGTAGTTGATAAAAAAGCCGACGAAAATGTAAAGAAGCTTTACGATTTTTTGGCAACGAGCGATACTTTAGGAATCATGTTTGGTCATGAAGACTCCTTTGCTTATGGCCATGGCTGGAAGTTTGATGGAGAGGAATATACTTCGGATGTTCATAAAATAAGTGGTGATTTCCCGGCAGTCTTTGGTTGGGATTTAGGGCATATCGAAACAGGTTCGCCTGTTAATATCGATACAGTCAACTTCGAACATATGAAGAAGTTTATTGTAAAGGCTCACGAGATGGGGGCTATTAATACCTTAAGCTGGCACCCGGTACATCCTTCCACAGGAGGAACTACCTGGGACACTACAGTAGTGGTTAATCAATTGTTGCCCGGCGGAGCATTGAATGATAAATTTAACGGATGGATTACTTACATCGGTCATTTCTTTTCCGATCTGAAAGATTCAAAAGGCAATAATGTGCCAGTTATCTTTCGTCCGTTTCATGAACATAATGGTAGTTGGTTTTGGTGGGGCGATGATTTGTGTTCGGTTGAAGAATATACACAGCTTTGGAAATATACAGTTAGTTATTTGCGCGATACCATGAATGTGCATAATGTGCTGTATGCCTATTCACCTAATATTGTAGGATCAGCAGAAGAATACCTGGCCAAGTATCCGGGGGATGAATGGGTTGATATATTAGGTGTTGATGTATATGATTTTCCGCACTACGGAATTAAATATGACGAAGTATTACCTAAAAATCTCGACATTCTGAAATCAATAGCAATAGAAAAGAACAAGCCTTATGCCTTAACAGAAACAGGTTATTTAAATGAAAAGCCTGAGCGTTGGTGGACCGATTCACTTTTGGAGTATACTAAAGATACGGGCATCAGATGGGCGTTGGTTTGGATAAACCTCGAAGAAACTCAGTTCTATTTTACCTATCCGGGTGAAGCCAGTGCTGATAACTTCAATGAGTTTTACGAGAAAGATGAAACCGTATTTGCTTCGGATTTACCAGAGATTTACTAGGAGATAAACTATAAGTGAATGCAACGGACAGTAAGTTTTATCTTGCTGTCCGTTTTTTTTATTTCAGAAGTAAAACGTCTTATAAAAGAACAATCGCAATTGATATATGTTATTGGTTACTGTAGTATTAATACCTAACTTGTATTAATAATTTACCCAATAATAATCTGAAAATTACACCTGTTATGGCTTCATTTACAAAGCAGGACGCTCTTGACTATCATGAGAGTGGTAAACCTGGAAAAATCGAAGTAGTACCAACAAAACCTTACAGTACTCAGCACGATCTGTCACTTGCTTATTCTCCCGGAGTAGCTGATCCTTGTCTCGAAATTGAAAAAACACCCGATGATGTTTATCGTTATACTGCCAAAGGTAATCTGGTGGCTGTTGTTTCAAACGGTACGGCAGTTCTGGGATTAGGAAATATAGGAGCAAGTGCCGGAAAACCGGTAATGGAAGGAAAGGGGCTCTTATTTAAAGTGTTTGCCGATGTTGATGTGTTTGATATTGAAGTTGACGAAACCAATGTTGATGACTTTGTGAAAGTGGTTAAGGCTATTTCCCCCACATTTGGAGGTATTAACCTCGAAGATATTAAGGCACCGGAATGTTTCGAGATAGAAACACGACTGCAGAAAGAATTAGATATTCCTGTTTTTCACGACGATCAGCATGGTACAGCCATTATCTCTGCAGCCGGATTAATCAATGCCATTGAACTTGTTGATAAAGACATTACTCAAATTAAGGTAGTGGTGAATGGAGCCGGAGCATCGGCTATTATGTGCACCAAGCTGTATATGTCGTTGGGCGTGAAGCCCGAGAATGTATTTATGCTTGATAGTAAAGGTTTGATAACAAAAAAGAGAACCGATTTAAATAAATACAAGATTGAATTCGCTCAGAATAGTGAATTAGTGCATCTGGAAGATGTGATTAAAAAGGCAGATGTTTTTCTGGGATTATCAAAAGGTAATATTCTTACAAAAGAAATGGTGCGTTCAATGAACGATAATCCCATTGTTTTTGCATTGGCTAATCCCGTACCCGAAATTAGCTACGAAGATGCCAAGGCGGCCCGTGAGGATGTGATAATAGCCACAGGTCGTTCTGATTATCCCAATCAGATTAATAACGTGTTGGGTTTTCCTTTTATCTTCAGAGGTGCTTTGGATGTAAGGGCTAAGGCGATTAATGAAGAGATGAAAAAAGCGGCGGTTTATGCTTTAGCTGAACTGGCTAAAGAAGATGTGCCCGAAAAGGTTAACGCGGCCTATAAAAGTCAGAATTTAATATTTGGCAGAGATTATCTGATACCTAAACCCGTTGATCCCCGATTGATAACGGTGGTGGCTCCGGCTGTAGCAAAGACAGCCATCGAAACAGGAGTTGCCCGTAAAAGCATTGATAATTGGGAAGCCTATCGTATTGAATTAATGAAACGTATGGGCTTGTATAATAAATTGGTTCGCGATGTTAGTGTGAAAGCTAAATCCGATCCTAAGAAGATTGTCTTTGCCGATGCCGATCATTTTAAAGTTTTAAAAGCGGTGGATATAGTGCGCAACGAAGGCATTGCACATCCGGTTTTACTTGGTGACAGAACAGCTATATTGAAGCTTGCCGAAGAAAATAAAATAGATGTAGAAGGATTGCCAATCATCGATCCTAAAGAAGAAGACCAAAAAGACAGAAAAGAAAACTATGCGCAAATGCTTTTTGAGAAGCGTATGCGTAAAGGTTTGAATAAAGAAGATGCTTGCCGCTTGATGAACGATCGTAATTACTTTGGAGTTATGATGGTAGAGGCAGGTGAAGCAGATGGTTTCTTAGGCGGATTTGCCAGTAAATATGCCGATACTATTCGTCCGGCATTACAGATTGTGGGTTCTAATAATACTTTGAATCACATAGCTGGTATGTACATTGTAATGACTAAGAAAGGGCCTTATTTCTTTGCTGATACAACTGTTAATTATCAACCTTCATCACGTACCTTGGCAGATACAACTTTGTTAACGGTTAATGAAGTCAAGAAATTTAATATTGAACCAGTGGTGGCTTTGGTGTCATACTCTAATTTTGGTTCCACTCGTCAGGGAAGTCCATTGAGAGTACGAAAAGCGGTTCAATACCTGCATGAAAATTATCCGAATCTGATTGTGGATGGAGAGATGCAAGCGAATTATGCCTTTAATGCTGAGTTACGCATGAAGAAATTTCCTTTTACCAAATTGGGTAGCCGAGAAGTGAATACCGTTATCTTTCCTAGTTTAAGCTCCGGAAATATTGCTTATAAAATGATGCAACAGCTTGGTCAGGTGGAAATAATCGGACCAGTTCTTCTTGGGATTCGCAAGCCAATACATGTGCTTCAGATGCAGGCGTCGGTTCGCGAGATTGTTGATATGGCTTCCATTACAGTTGTGGATGCTCAAACCAAAGATGATGATATAATTGAGTTATAGAAACTAAGTTTATTAAACAGAAATGGGACCTATGTATTTAGATCCCATTTTTTATTTATCTGAATTTTAAGTTATTTGATGAACTTAAATGTTTGATCTCCAATCTTGATTAAATATGCGCCATTGACAAGACTATTAACCGGAATCATTCCGTTTCCTGATACTTTAATAGATAATACCATTTTACCTGTAATATCAAATATTTGTAAGTTAACTTGTTCATCATGAGTTGTATAATTAACCATGGCTGTTGCTCTATCATACCATGCGTTAATGGTGATTTGTTTATCTATATCAACTGATGTTCCAATTCCGTCCAGAGATGTAGTTTTTGCAAAATACCACTGTTGATTCAGATTGTTGTTAATTTCATTATCGTATTCAATAACAGGATTACCATTAGAATATGATCCTCCACTATTATCGATAGCAAAACCACTTTGTTTATTTATTATTCCATACATATTACCAGTTGATACCGGAACAAAATTCCACAATTGATTGTCATCGTTAGTATTAGGTTCTGCTTGTATAATAGCATTTACTCGTCCATTTCCACTAATAGCATACCCTGTTACTTTATTTATTATTTGGTAATATAGTTCATCAACTTGTTTTATCTGCCAGTTTTGGGTTAGTTTATTATCATCTTCTTCCCAAGACTCTAACTCACTATATAACCCCTCGTTTTGCACATCAATAGAATTACTAGTTCGTTTATTCAAAATATGATAATAATAATCTTCCACTTCAAAAGGCTGAGATGGCATATTGTTATATGAGAATTCAGAATTTAAGAACTCAATTCGATCCATTACATAGTTTCTTAGAAATCCTATTTCTTCAGCATAGCTTGGGAACCAGAACTGATTTCGATATACTTTTTGATCGAGAATGTCCCATTTAATAAAGTTTTGTTGTTGGGATGCTTCCAGCAATTCTTCGGTATTATTTATGTAATCCAGTATGTATTCTTCTAATCCCTCATCAATCAAGGTGTGCCAGCGGTCTATCACTTCTTTTACAAACCACGAATCTTTATACATTTGCTGGATCCACAGTGTTTGCCCATAAACGAGAGAATGAGCATGTTCTCGCATTAATTTCTCAGTTGCATCTCCCAATCGGTCGTCGTTATTAAAGGCAATATCAAAATCCCAGAGAGGTCCGAAATAGAATTTATCTTCATTTCTTTTCTTTGAGATGTATGTACTCCAAAACGAGTCTGAGTTTCCGGTTAATTCACAGGCTATGTACCAGTTTACAAGTGATGATGTATCAACCATTAATCGGTAGCTGTTTTCTTCATCATCAAACGATGATTCAAATAGCCTGTTTTCAAATGTATTCGTAAAATGGGTGATGTAATCATTTTGTTGTTGATTAATATCTTCACTTTTAGGGTACTTAATGGTTACAGGATTATTTCTGGTAGTATTAAACCAATTTTCTTCGGTATAGGCAAATCCGTCCATTTCTAATAAGTAACCACCGGCTATTTCCGGTAGTTCAATGTCTTCCGGTTCCAGTTTTTCAACATCAATTCTATTGGTGCGTACTTCCATCTGATCAGCTACCATGTAATTACCAAGATATTCACCATTAATAACCACATCAATGTAACGTGCTGCCGAAGTAAATGGCATTTCTATAAAACGACTAATTTCAAAAGCAATTCCGTTTCGGATTAATGATTTATCACAATAATTAGCCAATAAAACCCAGCTTTTTGCATGAGCGGGAAGATTTAAGAAATTGTATTTATTTGTAAATTTTAAACGATATGGTTTTTTTTCAAACCCCCAGGTTGAATTCCCTCTGCCTCGTATTTCAATTTCTTTATCTATGAATTCTTCACTCGAATCCGAACTAACCAACGTTGCAAATCCTGAGATATACTCCTCTTTACTAACAATAGGTGCTTGATTTTCAGTTTCAATATAAAGAGTAGGAATATTTGTTAGCTGATCTTGTGAGTGACTTATTAAATGGGATATAAAAAAGAGTAGTATTAGTAGAGGTTTTTTCATTTAATTTGGATTAATTGTGTGTATTACAAGTACTAAAGTTAAGTATTCTTCGGTAGAACTAATAATATACCACTACTTGAACACACTAATCAGGAGTATGATCAGATGAATGTGTTGATGGTGTAATGTTTTTATAAAGAGTTGTTTGTGATAAAGTTGTTTAAAGTAATTGTGCTTTTAACAGTGTTAAAGGGAGGAAAGAGTACTATAATCTTTCGAATATGAACTATGAATAATTTTCTGTTGCATTGTTTTTCACATACTCTTTGGGAGAAACACCATAAAATGATTTAAAAGAACTGGAGAAATGCGATAGGTTTGAATAGCCTACAGCATAGGCAACTTCGCTTACATTAAGCTTTTTGTTGGTGAGAATATAGGCTGCTTGTTTCATTCGAATATTCTTGATAAAATCACGAGCCGACTGATTGGTTAGTTCCTTCAGTTTTCGATGCATATGTACCCGGCTTATACCAACAGCATCAGCTAGCATCTCAACATTTAGATTGCCGTCAGCAATATTTTCTTTCACCAGAGTCATTATCTTTTGCATAAGAATTTCATCATGCGACTTCATTTGAATCGCTTCAATGGGCTTGTTATCATTCCTCTGAGAAAGTTGCAGGTAAATTTTTCTTCTGTTTTCGAGTAGGTTAGCAATTGTTTTCTTTAAAAAACCACTGTTAAATGGTTTTACAAGGTACATATCGGCTCCGGTTTCTATTCCTTCGGCTCTGTCTTCATCTTTCGATAGGGCTGTAAGTAAAATCACCGGTATGTGGCTGGTTTCTATTTTGCCTTTAATCTTCTTGCATAAGGTAATTCCATCCATTACAGGCATCATAATATCACTGATAATCAAATCAGGCTTATTTTCTTTAATGGATTCCAGCGCTTGCAAGCCGTTTTCGCAAGCCGATACAGAATAGGTCAGGCTAAGTTCGTGCAGCAGGTAATTACGAATTTCGTCTTCATCTTCCACAATCAAAACGCTATAGTTAGATTGTGGGTTTATTTTGTTTGCCTTTTCTTTTAAATTCTTTTCTTCAAAAGGGAATATATTTACCGGCGCCGGAATGAAGTTTTCTTCCAGAATAAGATCTTTTTTGGGCAGATGGCTATTCCCAAGTGGTAAAACAACAACAAATTGAGTTCCAGTTCCGGTAGTTTTGTTTTCAGCAAATAGTTTCCCTTTATGCAATTCAACCAGCGACCTTGATAAATGTAATCCAATACCGGTGCCTGTATTATGAAGATTTTCTTTGGATGAAACCTGGTAAAAACGATTGAATATCTTTTCTAAATCTGATTTTTTTAGTCCAATACCGGTGTCGGAAACCTTGATTTCAACAGATTTAAAATCGCCGTTTCTTGAATTTTTTCCATGCTTTGGTTGAATAGAAATTTCAACAGATCCTCCACTGGTTGTATATTTAAATGCGTTGGATAGCAAATTGAGAATTACTTTCTCGAAGTTTAGAGGATCGATCCAAACCTCCAGTTTCGGATGATTACAATCCACTTTAAAATCAATGTTTTTGCTTTCTGCCAGTAATTCGTATGATCGTGCCACTTCGGTGATGAAATCGTAAAGATTGGTTTTTTGAAATTTAATAAGTAGCTGTCCTTTATCAATCTTACGTACGTCGAGAAGTTGATTCACCAAACGAAAAATACGATTGGCATTAAGGTGCATAGTTTGATATAAGCGAGAGGTTTCATCGTTAGATTTCTTACTTAAAAGTTTTTCCAGCGGATCAATAATTAAGGTAAGTGGAGTTTTAATCTCGTGAGAAATATTAATGAAAAACTGCATTTTGTTTTCATTGGTGCGCTCAGCTTCCAGGCGTAATACCTTTTCTTTATTAAAAATAATAATGCCATATAGAAATATAAAAGCCAATGCTATCCAAAGGATTTTTGCCCAAACAGTTTTATACCATGGAGGATATATAATAATGGTAAGCTTCCTTGGAGTTGAATATTGCTCTTTATCAACTCCCCGAACATAGAAGTGATAAGTGCCATGATTGAGGTTGGTATAGGTCGCATAACGACTTAATGAGTTACTGGTATTCCAGTTTTCATCAAAACCTTCCATCTTATATTCATACGAAATACGGCTTTGGTTGGCTAATTCAACAGATGTAAAACCTATTGAAAACACATTGTCGCTTTCCATGAGTTTTACAGTGTCGGCCAATACAATAGAGCGGTTAAGAATTGTGTGCTTACCCGATTTTTCACCAATTTCAACCGGTTTGTTAAAACGTTGAAACTCGGTTAACATCACATCTCTAATGCTTCGGTTATAATTAAAATAGTCCTTTTTTATCTCTGTAACACCATTAATGCCACCAAAATACAATTCATTGTTTTGAGATTTATAAACAGCATTGCGAGAAAATTCATTGGCCTGTAATCCATCTGAAGCATAGTAAGTTGTAAATGTTGTGTCGATTGGATCAAATTTGCTTAATCCATTGTGAGTACTCACCCATATTTGACCTCTGTCATCTTCGGTGATGCCACAAATAACATTGCTTCCTAATCCGTCTTGGGTGGTAAATGTTTCGGAATGTAATTTTGAGTCAATGCGAACCAAACCGCCATAAGTGCCGGCCCAGATATATCCATTGGAATCAGATATAAGGCTGTAAACAATATTGTGAGGAAGAAACCCGTCATCGGTGGTAAATAAAGTTAACTGGTTGGTGCCTGTTTGAGCATAAACCAAACCATCATAGGTTCCTATCCAAATATTATTAGGGTCAGAAATATGAATATCATTAATCCATTTAGGAATGAGTTGATTTAGGGAATCGGACCAGTTGAGTCCTGATTTAAAGAGTTCATTTTTAATGTCGTATCGGCAGATTCCACCGCCTAAAGTGGCCAGCCACAACTCTTTGTTATTTAGAGGTTTTATTGATGTTATTTTGTCGTTTGTTAACGAAAGAGAATCATTTGGATTGTTCTTATAGGTTTTATATTGGCCGGTTACATAGTTATATCGAAGTAAACCGTTAAAGAAAGTACCAATCCATAAATATTTATCTTTTGAATCGTACAGGCTTAAGACGTTGTTACCTTCACTGTTTCCTTTAGTATTAGTTAATTTAATTTGCCGAACAGATTGATCAGATCGATTCATCTTATAAATACCATCTCCATCTGTTCCAATCCATAAAATATTATTAGATCCATGTAAAGCAGTTATACAGCTCGACCCTATACTGTTCTCACCAAAAGCCCGATATCCATAATGGTTAAACATTTCAGGTGATTCAGGAAAGAGATATAAGCCCTTCTGAAAAATGCCCAACCAAATATTACCAACATTATCTTCGATTATACTATGTATTTTACTTCTGGAAAAATCAAAGGATGAACTTCCCGGATTCATTGGTTCGAGCAGATCTGTTTTATTATTCAGCCTTAGTAATCCTTTGCCATCAGTTCCCACCCAAAGTCTTTTTTTTGAGTCGAATAAAAGAGATTTAACAGGTATATCTTTTTCTTTGGTAACAGCATGGATCTTAGTTATAGCTTTGGTGTATTTATTATAACGCACTAATCCGGCCTTTAAACTAGCAATGTAAATATTTCCTTTGTTGTCGTCACATACATCAGTTATGTCATTTCCAGGTATGAAGTAGGGAATTTTCTGATACTCAGCAAAGGTGTGTATTTCATTAGTTTCTGCATTGAAAGTGTTTAATCCATTGTTATCAGATCCTATCCAAATAAGTCCCTCGTGGTCAATGTGAATACATTCGAGGTAGAAACTACTTAACTGCTTATTTAATCGGGTTGAATATCTAGGTCTTTTAGTCTCATGATCAATTTTAATCAGGCCATAACGTGAGGTGGTTACCCATATATCACCATTTTTTGCTTCAGCAATACCACTTATATAAGGATGTATTTGTTTATCATTGATATAGATCTTTATTTCTTCAAATGATTCTTTTTTAGGATTATAAACCTGTAGGCCATTTATTTGTCCTACCCAAAGATGTCCTTGGTTATCTTCATAAATAGAAGTAACAAAATTCGCTTTCAGACTGGAATGTTCGTTGTTAACTCCTTCAAATGATTTGAATTTGATTCCGTCGAAACGGTTTAAGCCATCTTCTGTAGCCACCCATATAAAGCCAAGATGATCCTGATAGACTTCATTAATCAAACTATTGGATAAACCTTCATTATAGTCGAAAAGTCTTTTTTTCTGACCCAATGTAGATAATGAAATTGTAGATAAAAATAGTAATAGACAGATTTGAGCTGATCGCATAATCCCATTTTGGAAAACTGAGCAACTAAGGTAACAAAAATTAACATCCAATAAAGTAAACACAATAATTTAGAAGCTATACAGATGAAATGTAACGTGCAGAAAAGAAAATGTAACTGACATTTAAGTGTCTTAACTAATTGTAAACATGTTGTAACGATTTTGAAATATTAGAGAAGGTTAAACATGTTACATTTGTATTATTGATTTTAACAAATATTTAATGTTTGTGTTATGCGTTTAAAAATTGTGCTGTTTATTATTTCTTTGATGTCATTATTGTATTGGGGATGCAATACATCAAAATCATCAGAAAACAATTTGTTATCTTTTGAAAAGCGAGTTGATGATTTAGTTGCCAAAATGACCTTAGATGAAAAAGTAAGTCAATTAAGATATGACTCTCCCGCTATTTCTCATTTGAATATACCTGAATATAATTGGTGGAATGAATGTCTTCACGGTGTGGGCCGATCTGGTTTAGCAACCGTTTTTCCACAAGCAATTGGAATGGCTGCTATGTGGGACGATCAAATGATGTTTTCTATTGCTGATGCGGTATCGGATGAAGCCCGGGGCAAATACAACAAATTTCATAAAGAAGGCAAAAGAGGTATTTATCACGGTTTAACTTTCTGGACACCAAATATCAATATCTTTCGTGATCCGAGATGGGGAAGAGGTATGGAGACCTATGGGGAAGATCCTTATTTGTCGGGCGAATTGGGAGTTGCTTATATAAAAGGACTGCAAGGCGATGATTCCACTTATTTTAAATTGGTAGCAACAGCCAAGCATTTTGCTGTTCATAGTGGTCCGGAATCAAACCGTCATAGTTTTAATGTAAAACCTTCTCAATATGATTTTCTTGAAACGTATTCGTCACAATTTAAAATGGCCGTTTTGGAAGCAGATGTTTATTCGGTGATGTGTGCCTACAACCGTTTGGATGATCTACCGTGTTGTGGCAATAGTCAGTTAAGTAGTTTGTTGCGCGATGATTGGGGTTTTGATGGTTACATCGTTTCAGATTGTTGGGCAGTAAGAGACTTTTATGAGCAAAATGCCCACGAGGTTGTAAACACAAAGGCCGAAGCGGCTGCAATGTCGGTAAAAGCAGGTACTGATTTAAATTGTGGAGATTCGTATCCTGCATTGGTTGAAGCTGTTGAAAAAGGTTATGTGAGCGAATCGGAAATAGATGTTTCGGTAAAAAGACTTTTACTGGCTCGTATGAAGTTGGGAATGTTTGATGCTGATGCAAAAGTGCCATATGCATCTATCTCATCGGATGTGATTGACTCGGAACAGCATCGCTTATTGGCTTTGCAAGCTGCTCGTAAATCAATGGTATTGCTAAAGAACGATGATCATTTGCTGCCTTTCCCAAAGAGTTTGAAAAAAGTAGCTGTAATCGGGCCCAATGCAAAACATATTGAAGCCTTGTTGGGTAATTATAACGGATATCCTTCTCATCCCATCACTCCTTTAGAAGGAATAAAAGAAAAGCTACCTAATGCGAAAATAACTTATGCTTTAGGATGCAAACATGCAAAAGAGTTGCCTTATCTTGAAGTGATTCCGGGTGAGTTTTTATATACTGATGAAACATTATCAAAACATGGTTTAAAGGCTGAATATTATAGAGATTCGACTTTCGTAGGAGATGCTGTATTAAGCCGAATTGATGAAGAACTAAACTTTAAATGGTGGGATAAAGGCCCGGGAGAACCGGTAAATGGTGATGATTTTAGTGCTGTTTGGACCGGTTATTTGGTTCCTGACAAAACTGGAGAATACACTGTTGGAGGACAGGGATTTAACTTTTTTAGTGTGCAAATCGATGATGAAGTAGTTTGCGAAAGAGGAGGAGTACACGATCCAATCCGAAAATATAAGCAAGTGTATCTTGAAGCAGGAAAGAAATATAAGGTAAGATGTAGTTTTAAACATAAGAATTCGGAGTATGCTCTTGCCAGATTATTGTGGGAAGTTCCAAATGATGATTTGCAGAAAGATGCCATTGATGTTGCCAGCAATGCCGATGCCATTGTTTTGTGCATGGGCTTGAGTCCTTTACTGGAAGGTGAAGAAATGAAGGTAGAAGTGGAAGGATTTTCCGGAGGCGACAGGGTTGCAATTGGTTTACCCAAAGTTCAGGAAGAATTAATTAAGAAGATAGTAGCTTTGAATCGCCCTACTGTACTTGTGCTGATGAACGGAAGTGCTTTGGCTGTTAATTGGGAAGATAAGAATATCTCTTCTATTTTGGAAGCATGGTATCCGGGCCAGGCTGGTGGACAAGCTATTGCTGATGTGTTATTTGGCGATTATAACCCGGCCGGACGCTTACCATTGACGTTTTATAAATCATTGGATCAGCTGCCCGATTTTGAAAATTACAATATGGAAGGTCGTACATATCGTTATTTCAAAGGCGAGCCTTTGTATCAATTCGGTCACGGGTTAAGCTATACCACTTTTGAATATTCCGATTTGATTGTACCTTCTGAGGTTTTTGCCGGAGAAGCATTAACCGTTTCTGTAGATGTTGCTAATACCGGTAAATACGATGGTGATGAGGTGGTTCAATTGTATGTTTCACATCCCGATTCGGATTATAAAGTAGCGATCCGAAGCCTTAAAGCTTTTAAACGAATTCATTTGAAGGCAGGAGAACATCAAACGGTAACATTAACACTTCAGCCTGAAGATATGGCTGTTTTGAATGATGATTATCAATACATCATTGATGGTGCGCCATTGAAAGTTAGTGTTGGAGGCTGCCAGCCTTGCGAAGAAGCAATTATCCAACAAAAAACCATCGAAAGTAATGTTAATATCCAATTAATAGATAACGAAGTTCTTGTACTTAAATAACAGCATGAAGAAAAATCAATCACGTATTATTAATACCGTATTTTATTTTTTATTGATTTCAATGTCTTTGCAGGCTCAAATTGATGGAAGTAATTTATGGTTTGCGCAATCTCAGCTTCATTCTCATAATCATTCCTTGCAACCAAAATCACTAGTTGTGACAGATATGGATGGCAAGTTAACTTTAGCTTCAAATGAGTTATTAAATGGTTTGAATCAGCTTTTTCAGACTTCAATAAAGCAAAAATCGAGGGTGTCAAAAGGCAGTGTATGGCTATCGTTGACTAATAATTCAGAGGTTATTCAATTTATAGACCCACAAGAATTAAAAGCTTTGGGTGAAGATGGTTTCATCATTAAATATATAGATGAAAAGAAATCAGTTTTGATAACCGGGAATAATCAAAAAGCGGTTCTGTATGGAGTGTTTCATTATTTACGACTGCTGCAAACAGTTGCTATAGATAAGGATTCGTTGAATATTACTGAGATTCCAAAATACAAAGTTAGAATTCTCAATCATTGGGATAATCTGGATGGATCAGTTGAGCGGGGTTATGCCGGCCGATCCATTTGGAAATGGGATGAATTACCCACAAAGGTAAGTCCCCGATATAAGAAATATGCGCGTGCTAATGCATCCATTGGAATCAACGGAACGGTTTTAAACAATGTAAATGCCAATCCTCATATCTTAACCACCGAATATTTGAAAAAAGTAATGGTGATTGCGTCAGAGTTACGTCCTTATGGAATACAGGTTTATCTATCGGTTAATTTTGCTTCACCGGCTGTTTTAGGAGGTTTGGATGATGCTAATCCTAAGAAAGAAGAGGTGAAAGATTGGTGGAAAAACAAGGTGAAAGAGATTTACGAACTGATACCTGACTTTGGAGGGTTTCTGGTAAAAGCTAATTCCGAAGGTCAGCCGGGACCCATGGATTACGGTTGCACGCATGCTGATGGTGCTAATATGTTGGCCGATGCTTTAAAGCCATATGGAGGCATTGTAATGTGGCGGGCTTTTGTTTATAATCCCAAAGGCTGGGATAGAGCAAAACAAGCTTACGAGGAGTTTTTGCCGTTGGATGAGCAATTCAGAGATAATGTGATGATTCAGGTAAAGAACGGACCTGTTGATTTTCAGCCGCGCGAGCCTTTAAGCCCAATGTTTGGAGCCATGAAGGAAACACAAGTAATGCCCGAATTGCAAATTACACAAGAATATTTGGGCTTTTCCGATCATTTGGTTTACCTCGGAACATTGTATCAAGAGTTTCTGCAATCGGATACTTATGCCAAAGGCAAAGGATCGACGGTAGCAAAAGTAACGGATGGATCGATTTATAATCATCCTGTGAGTGGAATTGCAGGTGTGGCCAATATAGGAGAGGACAACAACTGGTGCGGTCATCATTTTGCACAGGCTAATTGGTATGTTTTTGGTCGATTGGCCTGGAATCCCGATGCTGATGTTAAAACAATTGCGGAAGAATGGGTTCGTCAAACTTTGACTCAAAAAGATAAAGTAGTCAGTTCAATTGTTGAGGTGATGATGAATTCGCGTGAAGCAACGGTTAATTATATGACGCCATTGGGTTTGCATCATCTCATGGGATGGGATCATCATTACGGACCTGAACCTTGGTGTGTTGTGGAAGGAGCTCGACCTGATTGGCTACCTACCTACTATCATAAAGCTGATTCGATTGGAATTGGTTTTGATCGTTCATCAACAGGAAGTAATGCTGTTAAACAGTATTTTGAGCCTTTAAGAAGTGAATTCGATAATATTGCTACTTGTCCGGAAGAATATTTATTGTGGTTTCATCATGTGCCATGGAATCATAAAATGGAAAATGGGCAGACTTTGTGGAATCAACTATGCCTTAAATACCAGGAAGGGGTTGATGAGGTGAAAAAATCACAGGAAGTTTGGAGTAAGATGAAAACCTACATTGATGAACAGCAATTTAAAGAGGTTCAGGAAAAAATAGCTATTCAGCTTAAAGAAGCTATTTGGTGGAAAGATGCTTGTATTCTATACTTTCAAACCTTTTCGAAGCAGCCATTTCCAGAGGGCGTTGAAGAGCCTGTTCATAAATTAGAAGAATTGAAGAAATTAAAGTTTGACCTTAAACATCATAATTAAGAAACTAGATTATTAGACTTATAGCAACTAGACTGATTTGCATCCTGTTGAAGTTTAAGTTTCCCAATTTGTTAGGAATATTATACATCAGAAAACGATAAAAACCATGAAAATACATTCAGCTAAAACCATATTATTATCTATTCTGAGTCTTTGGCTATTTTCTTGCCAAACAGAAGAAGTTAAGGAAGTGAGTTTAAAAGATGCTTTAAATAGTCAGTTTCTTATTGGAACGGCTTTAAATACTAATCATATTTTTGGTAAAGACTCAGCAGGAGTGGCCATTATTAAAAAACACTTTAATTCCATTGTTGCCGAAAATTGCATGAAGAGCGAGGTCATTCATCCTAAAGAAGATGAATACAATTTTACAAAAGCCGATCGATTTATAGAGTTTGGTGAGCAAAACAACATGTTTATCATTGGGCATACATTGATTTGGCATTCACAAGCACCAGCATGGTTTTTTGTTGATGATGAAGGAAATGATGTAAGTCGTGATGTGTTGATTGAACGAATGAAAAAGCATATTCATACGGTTGTGGGGAGATACAAAGGAAGAGTAAAAGGATGGGATGTAGTTAATGAGGCCATTGAAGATAATGGCGAATGGCGAAAAAGTAAATTTTACACAATTATTGGTGAAGACTATATCAAACTGGCATTTCAGTTTGCACATGAAGCTGATCCGGATGCTGAATTATATTATAACGATTATTCAATGTTTCACAAAGGACGTCAGCAAGGAGTGGAACGATTGATAAAGATGCTTAGAGAAGATAGTCTTCGCATTGATGCCACTGGAATGCAGGCTCACTATGGATTGAATTATCCGTCGTTATCGCAAATGGATGAAGCCATTTCGTTTTTCTCCGGGTTGGGTGTTAAAGTGATGATTACCGAACTGGATTTATCCATTTTACCATCACCCTACGAAACCATGGGTGCCAATGTGGCCGATCGTTTTGCCTATCGCGAAAGTATGGATCCGTATAAAAATGGATTAACCGATTCAATCTCTCAGGTTTTCAATCAGCGATATATGGATTTCTTTCAGTTGTTTTTGAAGCATCATAAAGATATTTCAAGAGTAACACTTTGGGGAGTAACCGATGCCGATTCGTGGAAGAATGATTGGCCTATCAAAGGTCGTACAGATTATCCTTTGTTGTTCGATCGAAATTATCAGGCAAAACCTATTGTTAAAGAGATTATTGAAAAAGTGAATCAAAAGCCTGATGGTTTGAATAATTAGAAAGATATACATTGAATTAAATAAAATAGTAAAATCAAGTCTATGAAAAAGCCAAGATATTTAGTTGATAATATGTACACGGCTGATCCGGCAGTGCATGTTTTTAACGATAAACTATACATTTATCCATCGCACGATATTGAATCAGGAATACCAGAAAATGATAATGGCGATCATTTTGATATGCGCGATTACCATGTGTTTTCGATGGATGATATTGAAGGGCCGGTAACAGATCATGGTGTGGTATTAGATGTTAAAGATGTGCCATGGGCAGGTCGGCAAATGTGGGATACCGATGCAGCGTATAAAAATGGAAAATACTATTTGTACTTTCCCGTAAAAGATAAAAACGATATCTTCCATATAGGAGTAGCCGTTAGCGACAAGCCTGAAGGACCTTTTGTTCCTGAAACTCATCCAATGATAGGAAGTTACAGCATCGATCCTTGTGTGTTTGACAATGAAGATGGAGATCATTACATGTATTTTGGTGGATTATGGGGCGGTCAATTACAACGTTACCGTAACAACAAAGCACAGGAGTGTGGTGCAGAACCTGCAGATGCAGAACCTGCTTTGTGTGCAAAAGTAGTGAAGCTGAGTGACGATATGTTGGAGTTTGCCGAAGAACCTAAAGACTTGGTTATTTTGGATAAAAACGGAGAACCTTTAAAAGCTGGAGACCATGGTCGTAGGTTTTTTGAAGCCTCATGGATGCATAAATACGAAGGCAAATATTACTTCTCGTATTCAACCGGCGATACTCATCTTTTGTGTTATGCTATAGGTGATAATCCATACGGTCCGTTTACCTATCAGGGAGTAATTCTTACACCAGTAGTAGGTTGGACAACGCATCATTCAATTGTTGAATTCAAAGGCAAATGGTATCTGTTTCATCACGATTGCGTTCCATCCGGAGGTAAAACCTGGTTACGAAGCCTGAAAGTAGTTGAACTGGAATACAACGAAGATGGTACAATCAAAACCATTGAGGGAATGCAGGATTAGTTAATGGTGTGTTGTCAGTGGTCAGTATTTAAATGTCTTAATTGTCAAAATAACAGTTGGATAATTCAATTTTCAATGAATTGATAATTGACCAATTGAATAATTAGTAATCGATTCATCGACACATCGTTCATCAATTTAATGTATCTTTGAGAGTAAACTAAAAAATGATCAATCATGAATAATTTTCATTTCCATAATCCTGTAAAAATACTTTTCGGAAAAGGTGAACTCTCTAATTTTAAAGATGAGATTCCAGCCGGTTCGAAAGTAATGATGCTTTACGGCGGAGGAAGTATTAAGAAGAATGGTGTTTACGATAAAGTTACCGAGCAATTAAGCGGATTTGATGTTACTGAATTTGGAGGAATTGAAGCTAATCCAAAGTACGAAACATTAATGAAAGCTGTTGAGGTTGTTCGTGAGAAGAATATTGATTTCTTACTTGCTGTGGGTGGAGGTTCTGTTGTTGACGGAACTAAATTTGTATCAGCTGCAGCTCATTATCCCAATGGTGATCCATGGAATATTCTTGCAAAAGGAGATGTAGCTGGTATTGTAAATCCACTTCCAATAGGAGCTGTGTTAACTCTTCCTGCAACAGGAAGCGAAATGAATGGTAACTCAGTTGTTTCGAAAATTGAAACCAAAGAAAAATTGGCTTTCGGAACGCCTTTAGTGATGCCCCAGTTTTCAGTTTTAGATCCAACTGTAATTGCTTCTTTACCCGAAAGACAAATAGCCAATGGTATTGTTGATGCTTTTGTGCATGTGATGGAACAATATTTGACTTATCCGGTAAATGCCCCTATTCAGGATCGTTTTGCCGAAGGTATTTTGAGTACTTTAATCGAGGAAGGACCTAAAGTGTTGAAAGATCCTACTGATTATGATTCTGCTGCTAATTTTATGTGGGCTGCTACCATGGCATTAAATGGATTAATTGCAACGGGTGTACCTCAGGATTGGAGTACGCATATGATTGGACATGAATTAACAGCCTTGCATGGTATTGATCATGCACGAACCTTAGCCGTCGTTCTTCCGGGAGTAATGAAAGTGATGTTAGCCAACAAAAAAGAAAAGATTCTTCAGTATGGTGCTAAAGTATGGGATGTTACCAAAGGTACCGAAGATGAAAAAGTAGAAGCTACGATTCAAAAGACTGTTGATTTCTTCGAATCGGTGGGTATTCAAACCAGAGGAGCTGACTACGAATTAAAAGAAGATACAGTAAGCGAAGTTTGTCAGCGATTTGAACAAAGAGGAGTAAATGCTTTGGGAGAAAAGGGAGATCTTACTGTTGAAAAAGTTAAAGAGATTTTAGAGACCCAGTTATAGAAATAATAGAAATCTATAAAATATTGAGCCGGTAGAAGTTTTCTATCGGCTTTTTTAATGTTATAATTCTATGTTTTTACTCTCTGTTACATGTTTTTTCCTCCTTGTATCAAAATGATAATAGAATATGTGCCTTTTGTTAATTGTTACCTGTGTTAAAATTATTGTAACATAGAGTAAAATGTAAATATCATTGGGATAGTAATTTAGGGGTGTTGGTGAGATCGCATAAATCAAATCGACAATATTCTTAAATCCTAAAATCTATTTTTTATGAAAAAACATTTACTAATTATTGTAAGTCTAGCCATTTTATCAATTTCAAATTTGATGGCTCAAACAGGATCGTTAACAACAAATTTAGATTATCCTTATACTATTGAGGCAGGTACTGATTTATCTTTTACAGTTACCTATACCTCTGATGTTGATTGTGAAATAACCTGTGCAATATTTTTAACATCTAGTGGTACTAATGAGCCTGATTGGAACACATGGCAAAAAGGTTATGATAATACAGCTGTTTCAGCAGCAACTGACGGAACGGCAGATATTACAGTGGCAATTCCAGGAAATTTTAACTCAGATAACTTAGGTGATGGGCTAAGTTATATATTATGTCTGGCTTTAAATACTTCTGCTTCTGGCGATTTTGCATGGTCTAATACAGGAAATTTATTAACAATAACAGAAAGCTCAAGCATCGTCAATAAATTAGAATTTACTTCAACTCCTCCAAGTATGGTAGAACAGGGGCAAGAAGTTACTTTAAATTATCAATACTCTTTAGCTGAAGAAAAAGGTTATATAGCCAAGATTGCTTTAGCTGTTTATGAAGGTTATACTCAAATAAAAGATATTGAAGCTTGTTCAACTTATCCTGAGGTTCAGGGTATTTTAGATGAAACAAATGACAGTTTTACTTTTACTATTCCTGGCGATTTAGAGTTGTCATCAGAATTAGCTGAAGGCCAAAGATATGTTTTTGAAGCTACTTTGTTTGAAGCAGGATGGAACTGGCTTAGCATCAATACTCTGATTGATGTAACTGTTTCGACTTCTACAGGTATTGATTCTAATCAAGATAAAGAATTAAAGCTTTATCCAAATCCTGTAAAAGATATGTTAACAGTTGAAGGAGCAGAATT
Organism: Carboxylicivirga linearis; assembly: GCF_018271995.1. Taxonomy (GTDB): domain Bacteria; phylum Bacteroidota; class Bacteroidia; order Bacteroidales; family Marinilabiliaceae; genus Carboxylicivirga; species Carboxylicivirga linearis. The sequence continues at coordinate 41,716 of NZ_JAGUCO010000014.1, read as the reverse complement.
GGGTGAAAAAATTAAGATTTATAGTTCGACAGGAGCATTGATCAAAACGGAGGTAATTACAAATACATCAATACAGGTTGATGTATCAGAATTAGCTAAAGGAATGTATTTTATTCAAACCTCAAATAGTACCGTTAAGTTTATTAAAAACTAATCTTTGAAGTTTCATAGTACCAAAAGGTTGCCAGCCAATAGTGGTTGGTAGCCTTTTGATCTGTTGGTTCTTTATTATCAGCTAAAATTAATGCAGACAGTAGTTTGTAAATGAGTTGTTGTGCCAAAAATTATAAGACAAATCTGTTTTAAATCTAAATATTTATGAAAATAATCTATGGACGAAGGAAAAGGTTTCTTTTGATGCTTTTCCTGGTAATTTCAGTGCCTCTGGCAACATGGGCACAAAACATTACAATAAAAGGTAAGGTAACAGATTCTGGTGGAGAACCTTTACCTGGTGTTAATATTGTAATAGAGGGCACAGCTCAGGGAACAATAACAGATATTAATGGTATCTATAGTTTGACAGTTCCACAAGGGAGTCGGCTTACATTTAATTTTATTGGTTTTGTAACACAAACAGTTACTATTACAGATCAAAAGGAGGTTAATATCACGCTAAAAGATGATATGGCCAAGCTCGATGAAGTAGTAGTAGTAGGCTATGGCCAGATGAAACGGACAGACCTAACCGGTTCAGTTGTTTCTGTTGCCAGTGATGCAATTGAGAAGTCAGTAACAACCTCTGCCGAACAGGTGCTGCAAGGACGAGCTGCCGGTGTTCAGGTTCAGCAAAACAGTGGTGAGCCCGGTGGAGGATCTTCTATTCGTATTCGTGGTATCAGTTCGTTAAATGGTTCTAATGAACCAATATTTGTAATTGATGGGGTTATTATTGATGGTAATACAGGGTCGAGTGGTTCTAATGCTTTGTCATCTATTAATCCGGCTGATATTGTATCGATGGATATTTTAAAAGATGCTTCGGCTACTGCCATTTATGGTTCGCGTGCAGCCAACGGAGTAATCATTATTACTACACGAAAAGGAGAAAAAGGAGATGCCCGTATTAACTACGATGGTTATATGGGCTGGCAGGAAATGCCAAAGAAATTAGAATTATTGAATTTGCAGGAATATGCAATTCATAAGAATACCCGTGCCGAAATGGGTATTGTTCAATGGGATAATAATTTTGTTCGTCCTGATTTATTAGGCAGTGGAACAGACTGGCAAGATGAAATGTTTACACAGGCTATGATGCAAAGTCATAACTTATCCGTATCTGGAGGTTCAGAAAAAAGTACTTATGCAATGGGTATCGGATATCTCGATCAGGATGGTATTGCCATCGGTTCAGGTTTCGAACGTTTAAACCTTAGAGGTACATTTGATTCTCAGGTAAAGAGTTTCCTTAAGATGGGAATTAACTTTGCTTTTAGTAATTCAAAACAAAACACTACAGTATCTGATGATAACCTGATAATAACAGCATTAAAGCAAACACCTAACGTGGCGGTGCGCAATGCTGATGGAACATTTGATGGACCTGATACTGATGAGTATGTCCAGAATAATCCTGTTGGTTTGGCTATGATTAAGGATAATGATAACGAGAATATGAATATCCGTGCCAATACATATGCTGAGGCAGAAATTATTTCCGGCCTGAAATTTAAGACAGAATATGCTTTAGATTATGGAGTAGGCAATACTTACACCTTTAATCCGTCGTATAATTTTGGTGCTATTTCTAACGAAGTTCGTGAAGGATCACGTTCAAAGTCATATAGTAAATTCTGGACATGGAGGAATATATTGACTTATAATAAGGAATTTGGTTTTCATAACTTAAATGTGATGCTGGGGCAGGAAATGCAGGAATCACATTGGGAATACCTCTATGGATACCGTTCTGGTTATCTAACTAACAGTTCAACCGATTTAAATATGGGTGATGCAACAACTGCACGTAATAATAACAGTAGTAATACATCATCGCTTAGTTCTTATTTCGGCCGTTTGTTCTATTCGTTTAACGATAAATACTTGCTTACATCCACTCTTCGTTACGATGGATCTTCCAAATTCCATAAAGACAACCGATGGGGCTTTTTCCCGTCTGCAGCCTTTGCATGGAAAGTTTCAAACGAAAGCTTCCTAAAAGATCATGCTGTAATTAATAATCTGAAACTTCGATTAGGTTGGGGAACAGTGGGTAACGAAAATATACCGGGTACAGCTTATGCTTATACATCAACATATACATCGGGAGCTACCGCCAACTGGGGAACATCATTACGAGCTTTAAATACAGCTAACCCCGACTTAGAATGGGAAACAACCTACTCGAGCAATGCTGGTGTTGATATTAACTTATTTCAGAATAGGATTGAGTTTATTGCAGATGTTTATTATAAGAAAACAGACTATCTGTTGCTAGTGCTTCCTTTACCTGCTTATGTGGGAACGTCAGGTCAGGGATCAACCTCTGCGCCATGGGTGAATATTGGTTCTTTAGAAAACAAAGGGATTGAATTAACATTGAATACCGTTAATATTGATAAAGGCGGTTTTATGTGGCGTTCGAATTTTGTGTATTCGATGAACCGTAATAAAGTATTATCGCTAAACACAGAAAGTAGTATTATTGATCAAACCTTAAGTCAAGGTTCGGAAACGACTATTGTTACCCGTACAGCTGTTGATCAGCCTATTGGTCAGTTTTATGGTTATAAAGTGACTGGTCGTTTCGAATCTGCTACCGATTTCTATTATAAGGATGCAAGTGGTAACATTATTCCAACGGCATTACCTGAAGATATGGAGATTGGCGAAAACAGTGTCTGGATCGGCGATTATATGTTTGAAGATATTAATAAAGACGGAGTTATCAACGAAGAAGATCGTACTTATATTGGTAATCCAGAGCCTAAATTTATTTTTGGTATAGGTAATACCTTTAGCTATAAAGGTTTTGATTTGAATGTTTTCTTAACCGGATCATATGGAAATGAGGTGGTCAATTATCAGCGTCGTTGGTTAGAAAATCCTAGAGAAAATACCAATCTGTTGAAAGATGCGTTGGGATATGCTCAATTAGAATTGATTGATCCAAATGGACCTAACGACTATAGAAACGTTCATATTGTTGGTGGCGATCCTTATATGCCTCGTATCGGAGCATCATCGGCATCATCAACTTCCAATTACAGGTATAGCGATAAGTTTGTAGAAGACGGTTCTTATCTGCGAATTCAGAACATATCATTCGCTTATAATCTTCCCCGCCGTTGGATTTCTAAATTTGGTGTTGAGAACCTAAAAGTTTACACGAATCTTCAAAACCTTTATACTTTCTCGAAATACTCAGGATACGATCCTGAAATAGGTTCTATGGATCAAAATGCGTTGTTAACAGGTATTGATAATGCACGTTATCCTTCTCCTCGTATTTACACTTTTGGAGTTAATGTAACATTCTAACGGAAAATAAGATAAGATTATGAAAAGAAATAATATTATATATATACTTCTGCTGGTAGTGTTTTCGTTGGGAGCAACAAGTTGTGAGGATTTCCTGGAAGTTCAACCCAATGATTTAATTACACAGGAGAATTTTTATCAGACTGAAGATGATTTTAAGGCCGCAACAGCAGCTTTGTATAATGTTGTCTGGTTCGACTTTAATGATAAGTTTTACTACGGATTAGGCGATGGTCGTTCGTATAATTTATATGCTCCTTATTCCGATTATATTTATCCATTTTCGGATTTGACAGAAACCGGCTTAACAGGTCCGTTGGTGTCTGCCTGGCAGTCGTTTTATAATGTAATTCAACAATCAAACAAGGTAATTATTGGTATTACCGGAAGCAGTGTTGATGAAGAGTTAAAAGCACAATATATTGCCGAAGCCCGTTTTATGCGTGGTACAGCGTATTGGTATCTGGCTTCATTATGGGGTAACGTAATTATTTGCGAAAATCCTGATGAATTGGTTTCAAACCCGGTTGTTAATACAAATTCTTTAGATGATGTGTATGAATTTGTAATGCGCGATATGGAATATGCAGCTAAATATTTACCATCATCATCAGGCCAGGCAGGGCGATTGACTTCTTACAGTGCCTATGGAATGTTATCACGCATTTATCTTTCGTATGCCGGTTATAGCGATAATCCAAACAGTGGAACACGCGATGTCGATTATTTAGAATTGGCTAAAAAGGCCGCCATGAAGGTAATTGAAGAAGGTCCTTACGAGTTAATGGAAGATTATGCCGATCTCTTTACCATTGAGAATAACAATAATTCAGAATCGATGTTTGCATTGCAATGGGTTCCTAATGGCGATTATGGATATAATAATACTCAACAGGCCTATTTTGCTGCAGGATCGGAAATAACCGGTGATGATGCAGCCTGGGGCTATTGGACCAGAGCTTCGTACGATATATTGATGGAATACGAAACCACTGATATTCGCCGTAAAGCAACCTGGATGGGCTACGATGATTTCTATCCCGAAATTAATGTGGCCAATGGTGGTTATACCTACGATAAAACCGATCAGGCTTGTAACGTAAAAAAAGGTGTGGTTGGTTCTAACAAAGACAATTCGAATGTCTCACGTATGAACTCGGCTCTGAACACTTATATGATGCGCTTGGCTGAGGTTTATTTGAATTATGCAGAAGCAGTTTTGGGTAATAATAGTAGTACCGATGATGCAACCGCTTTAATGTATTTCAATGAGCTTCGTACTCGGGCAGGTGTTGAAACTAAAAGTTCCATTACATATCAGGATATTATTCACGAACGTAGGGTTGAATTGTGTATGGAAGGTCAGTATTGGTACGATTTGGTTCGTCGTGCCTATTATCAGCAACAAGAAGTGATCAATTACATCATCGGGCAGGATAGGGGAACCATCATTCCTATTACGTACGATACTGAAACCAATACTGCAACTGAAGATACCGAACGTGACAGAAGTTCACGATCTATAGGAAATATCGATGAAAGCATCTTTTTACTTCCTTATCCTGAGTCGGAAGTGGTTCAAAATCCTTTATTAAAGGCCGATCCCGTTCCATATGAGTTTACCGAAGATAGAATTACAGACTTATTCTAAGCTGTTAGAATTGTAAAATATCATTTGACATGAAGAATAAAAGAAAATATATAAATCGTTGGATGTCTTTAGCTTTTATAGGTGTGATGACGCTTATGCTGTTATTCACTTCTTGCGAAGACGATTCAACCTATAGTGGTCCAATAACCATTAGTAAAGTGTACTTGCAGGATGCTACGTCGTCGGTACCCGACCGTGAAGTAGAATTTGCTCGCTTGGGTCAGTTAATTCGTATTGAAGGATCGGGTTTTACCGATTTAAAAAGAGTGTATATCAATGGTGCATCCATGTATTTTAATCCGGTAATGGTTTCGGATAATTCAATGTTGGTGGCTGTTTCGCGAGAGACACCCATTATTGAAGCTGATCCTGAAGTTAGAAATACAATTCGTTTAGCAAACGATGGAAGTGAGGCAAAAATTGATTTTGAGATACGAGCAGCCGCTCCAACCATTACTAATATATCGCATACTCTTCCTTTAGTTGGTGAGATGATTACTGTTTATGGAACCGGATTATTGGAAGTTGATAGAGTCGTATTTCCGGGCGATGTGGAAGTAACAACCGGTATAACATCAGATGAAGAAGGTGAGTTTTTTACGGTAGCAATGCCCGAAGGTGTTTCTACCGAAGGAGGTTCAATATTTATCGATTGTGCCAACGGAGGTGCCTATTCACCTGCTTATTTTAATTGTAAGCCATGTGTTATTCTTGATTTCGATGGGAATGGTTCTCAAGGATTTTGGAGCTGGAGTGAAGATGGTAGTATGATTAATGATGAAGATTTAGAATCATCAACCATTGGTACTGAAAATATTTCGCAAGGTATTTATGTTCCTCACCGTCCTGCACGTTTGGCAAGTTTTGCTGCTGCTTCAACTCGTTGTTCTGAAGTGTGGACGGCAGGGAATGATGTGGATGACTGGCGTGGACAGTTAACTCCGTATATTCCAGCAGAAACTACAGTTGATCAGGTTGCCTTTCAATTCGATATTTATGTGCCTGAAGCTTGGGAAGAATCAGGTTATTTAAAAATTTGTTTGGTCAATGGATTCAATGGTGGAGAGTGGGCTGGTAACTGTTACAACTATGTACCTTGGATTGAAGGTGGAGAAGTGGTTTCATTCCAAACTACCGGATGGACTACAGTTACAGTTCCTTTAAATCAATTATATGCTTTTTCTGATGGTGAATTCACTTTTGAAGATGTATTGGCAGCCCGAGAAGGTGCCGATTGGAAAAACTTTGGTTTCTATTTCGAGAACTCGGATTTTAACCTGGGGCAGGTTACCGGTAGTGAGTCTGATAGTGAAACCGAATTTACCTCATTTGAAACTTCAGTAAATGTATATACCGATAACTGGAGAATTGTATCTCTTGATACTCCAACATACAGCGATTTTCCTGATGAGGAATAAAAGAACAATACAACATTGAAGAATTAGAAGTATGGTTCCTAAACTTAGAATAATGAAATACAATAAGATATTTACACTTATCGCCTTATCGTCATTGCTTTTAGGAGCATGTGATGACCAAATTATGGAGTGGTCTAAAGATCCCTCGCACGGCGATGTAACGGTTGATGAGCTTCCGTTGGAGCTCGCTGAAAAAATTAGTCGTTATGAGGAATTAAATTCCTATACCGATTTTACCCTTGGAGTAGGAGTAGGTATGAATTTATATATGACTGACGATACCTACCGAGCGATTGCTGACGAGAATTTTGATGAGTTAACGGTTGGTTATGCCATGAAGCATGGGCCAATGGTAACCTCAACGGGTGAAGTTAATTTTACGGCAGCCGATGCTTTTATGGCAAAGTCGCAGGAAGCCGGTAAAAGCGTGTATGGCCATACCTTGGTGTGGCACACTAATCAAAATGCCAGTTATTTAAATGGATTGATTGCTCCAACTGTTATACCGGGTTCTGGAGGTTCTAACATATTAACCAATGGTGATTTTAATGAAAGTCTGGATGGTTGGTCTTACTGGGGAAGCGGTGAGTTTGCTCAGGTAGGAGCAGATGCTGCACTAGAAGGAGATGGTGCTTTTCAGATTATAAATACCAACGATAATGCTTCTGAACAATGGAGGACTCAAGCTCAAACAGAATTTCCGTATGTATTAACAGAAGGTACCAATTATCAGATTTCGATTTATGTGCGTTCGGAAGGAGTTGGTTCATTCCGGCTTTCAACAACCAACCTTGAAGAAGGTAACTATAGCGATGTTCATTACTTTGCAGATCAAGCAACGGGAGCAGCATGGCAGAATTATACATTTGATTTTGTAGGAGCCGGTTATGAGTCGGGCTTAAGTATTGATATTGGAGCTGTTCCGGGAACTTATACTATTGATAAGATAGAAGTTATTGATAAAGATGCCCCTTCAGAGGTTGTTAACTTCATTTCAAATGGAGATTTCGAAAATGCCACACTCGACCCTTGGGGTGGATGGGGTAATGGTTCAACCCGTGAAGTTTCATCAGAAGGTGAAGGATTTGGCGATACCGGTTACAGCATGGTATTAACTAATCCATCAGATGCAGACTTATGGAGTGCACAACAAGTTTATACTTTTGATGAACCATTGGAGCAAGATAAAGAATACACTTGTACCTTTATGGTAAAAGCTACTTCGGCAGCATCTATTCAAATACAATTACAAAGCGACGATTACAGTGCCAATTATTTTGGGGGTATTGAAGTTGGAGCGGCCTGGTCTCAGGTATCATTAACCATGACACCAACAACAGCTGATCGCACTAAGTTTGTTATCGATTTTGGAGGTACTGCAGCTACTTATTATTTCGATGATATTGTATTAACAGATGGCTCTTCTGGTGGTGGATCCGGTCCAACCATCATTGAAAAGACAGATGAAGAAAAGACTCAAATAATTGGTGATGCCATGGAAGACTGGATTTCGCAAATGGTAGGCCATTATAAGACAGAAATTTTTGCCTGGGATGTAGTAAACGAACCAATGCGCGAGAATGGCGAAGTTCGTGATGGTAATGTTTCTGATTTAGCTGATGATGAGTTTTACTGGCAAAAGTATTTGGGCAAAGATTATGCAGTTACAGCCTTTAATCTGGCTCGTCAGTATGGTAATGCAACTGATGTTTTGTTTATCAACGATTATAATCTGGAAATAAACATGACTAAGCTGGATGGATTAATCAGCTATGTTGAATACATTGAGCAGAATGGAGCACAAGTGGATGGTATAGGTACACAAATGCATATTTCGGCCGATACCGATAAAGATTTAATTGCCCAGATGTTTGAAAAACTTGCAGCAACAGGTAAACTTATTAAGGTATCGGAGTTAGATGTTCGTTTAGGAACTGCTAATCCAACCAATGAGCAAATGGCTGCACAGGCAGATATGTATCGTTATGTAATTGATATGTATAAGCAATATATTCCGGCAGCTCAGCAATACGGAATTACTATTTGGGGAATAGCCGATCATCCTCAGGAGCATGAATATTGGCTTCCGGATGAATCACCCAATTTATGGAATGCAAATTATGAGCGTAAGCATGCTTATAAAGGAGCAGCCGATGGTTTGGCTGGTAAAGATGTTAGTGAGGATTTTAAAGGTGGTTTAGAATATTAGTCTGTTTCAGCTGCCGGTTCTAATGCCGGCAGCTTACTTTTTCCTCACACAACAATCTTCAATGAAAAGATATCATATAATATATATAGGGCTAATACTACTACTTTTTAGTCCTGTTAAATCTATTGCTCAGAATTCAATTCCCTATCTTAAAAAACAAGGGAAAGCAACTCAGCTGTATGTGCATGATGAGCCTTATTTAATGATGGGAGGTGAACTAGGTAATTCAAGTTCATCAAGCATGGCTTATATGAATCAGATATGGCCAACATTGGAGCAAATGAATTTGAATACTCTTTTGGTTCCTGTTTACTGGGAATTGATTGAACCCAAGGAAGGTCAGTTTGATTTCGAACTGGTCGATTCCTTAATTGTAAGCGCCCGTCAACGTAAGATAAAATTAGTATTGCTATGGTTTGGGAGCTGGAAAAACAGCATGTCGTGCTATGTTCCTTCTTGGGTGAAAAAGGATGTTGACAGATTTCCCAGAGCAATAAATACAGCTGGCCAAAGGGTTGAAATATTAAGTCCTTTCAGTAAGAATAATCTCGAATCCGATGCCAGGGCTTTCGAAGCCTTAATGGCACATGTTAAAGCATTTGATGAGAAGGATAATACGGTGGTAATGATTCAGGTTGAGAACGAAATTGGAATGTTGCCCGATGCCCGTGATTACGGAAAGGACGCCGAAAAATTATACCAGACAGATGTACCCGAAGAGTTACTATCCTATCTCAAAAAAAATAAAAAAGAATTAATGCCTGAGTTTCTGGATTATTGGCAAACTCAGGGAGGAAAAACCAAAGGAACCTGGGAGCAGGTTTTTGGTTCATCCAAACAAACCGAAGAGGTTTTTCAAGCCTGGTACTTTGCAAAGTACACCAATGAAATTACGGCACGAGGCAAGGCGCAATACAACTTGCCCATGTATATTAATGCTGCGCTTAATCGTATTGGATATGCGCCAGGCGAATATCCAAGTGCTGGTCCGCTTCCTCACTTAATGGATATCTGGAGAGCGGGAGCACCGTCTGTCGATTTTTTAGCACCCGATATTTATTTTCCTGATTTTTCCAAATGGATAAAGCTGTATAATAGGGGTGGCAATGCTGTGTTTATTCCCGAAGCACGCTTCGAGAAAGATGTAGGAGCTAAAATGTTGTATGCTTTTGGAGAGCACGATTGCATGGGGTTTTGTCCTTTCTCCATTGAATCAACTAACGATCCGCAAAATGAACCGGTTGTTAAAGGTTATGCTTTGATTCAACAATTGCAGTACGAAATTTTAAAGCATCAGGGAAAAGACCAGATGGCTGGATTTCTTTTGAATAAAGAAGTTTTGGCAGATACCATTTCGTTGGGTGGTTATACCTTAATTGCCAGGCATGATTATACTTTGGGCTGGAGCGCCGAAGCTAAAAACGAGGAGTGGGCCTATGCCGGTGGATTGATCATTTGTACGGGGCCTGGCGAATACATTGTGGCCGGATCGGGTTTGGTTTTTAATTTTTTGAGTGAACAAAAAAATGCAAAAGCTGGAATTGAATCCATTGATGAAGGAAGCTACATAGATGGTAAGTGGGTGCCGCAACGCAGGATGAATGGAGATCAAAGTCATCAGGGACGACATTTGAGAATACCCATGTATGAGTATTCCATCCAAAAACTAAAGTTATATAACTATTGAAGAGCTAAATTTTAAAAATAATGAATATAGAATCACAAAAAATCTCATTGGGAGAGAAAATTGGTTATAGTTTGGGCGATTTGGCTGCCAACCTTGTTTTCCAAACCCTTATAACTTATCTCGCTTTTTTTTATACCGATATATACGGACTGGATCCTAATGATGCTTCAATCATTATGCTTTCGGTTGGATTGGTAGCCGCTTTTTCTTTTAACCCGATTATTGGAATTTTGGCCGATCGAACCCGATCGAAATGGGGTAAGTTTCGTCCGTGGATTTTATATACTTCTTTACCATTGAGTTTAATGGCTTTGCTGGCTTTTAGTACTCCCGATTTTTCGTACAAAGGCAAATTAATTTATGCGGTTGCTACCTACTCATTGCTATTAATGATGTATGCGGGTAATAATCTACCATATTCGGCCTTAAGTGGTGTGATTACGGGTGATATGGCCGAGCGAAACAGTATTTCATCCATTCGTTTTGTGGCGGTTTTGTTTGCCCAGTTTTTTGTGCAGGTTTTTATGCTGCCTATCATCGAGTATGCAGGTGGAGGCGATAAAGCCGTGGGTATCGAAAAGGTTCTTACCTGGATGGCCATTATTGGAACCATCCTGTTGTTAACAACTTTTTTCACTACTAAAGAAAGGGTGATTCCATCGCCCGAGCAGAAATCTTCGTTAAAAGATGATTTGTCGGATTTGATTCGCAACAAACCATGGATCATCATGTTAACACTTACCATTCTGGTTTTTGTTACCCTTGCCATGAAAGGTGGGTCGTATGTTTATTACTTCAATTACTATGTTGATGAAGCGGCCTTGGCTTCTTTTATCGATCCTATTTTACGGTTTTTCAATAGTGTGGGTATGAACTTCTTTGGATCAGATCCTACCTCGGCTGGCTTTGGCTTATTTAATGCCGGTGGTATCATATTTATGCTTATAGGTATTGGTTTTTCTAAAAAACTAGCCGACAGGTTTGGTAAGCGCGATGTATTTGGTGTGGCTTTGTTTATATCAACCTTATTTATACTGGCCTTTGTGTTTTTCCCACCTCAAAGTGTAGGTCTGATGTTTTTGTCTCAGGTTTTTCATGGTTTCTTTTATGGAATTACCACTCCACTTCTTTGGGCTATGATTGCTGATGTGGCCGATTACTCGGAATGGAAAAACAACCGACGAGCCACTGCCATTATTTTCTCTGCTATGATGATGGGCCTTAAAGCCGGATTATCCATAGGCGGAGCTTTGGTAGCCTGGATTTTGGGATTATACGGTTATGTGAATATTGCTGCTAGTGGTGGAAGCGAATTAATTCAGCCTGATACAGTAAGGCATGGCGCAAAAATGCTAATCAGTGTTTTTGCTGCTATTCCGTTCTTTTTAGGGGTTGTGTTGCTTTTCTTTTACAAAATTAATAAGTCGATGGAAGTGCAGATTGAACAGGATCTGATAAAACGCAGGAAGTCATAAATTAAAATATAATAATATAACCGAGAGGGTTATTGTGTTGGAAACAGTAGTGTTTGAAGCTGGTCGATGGACCAGCTTCTTTTGTATTAAAGGTTTCCTGATGCAATGACAATCCATCCTGATAACCTCTCAGTCTATCCTGATGTAATAACAATTTATCCTGATAAGCTCTCAGTTTATCCTGAAGCAGTGACAATCTATCCTGATAACCTCCCAATCTAACCTGATGCCAAGACAATTTATCCTGATAAGCTCTCAGTCTATCCTGAAGCAATGACAATCCATCCTGATAAGCTCTCATACTATCCTAATGATCGCGCAGTCAATTCTTTTAGCTTGGGTACTTACTTTTTTATGATGATTAGCAATTTTTTTGCAAAATCTCTTAAAGGGATTACTTTGCCTTTCGTATCTCTAACCTAAACGGAACGGCAGGTAATCCTTCTGTATTATAGAGATTGGCTTGATCCGGATTATTAGCCCAGGCGTATCTTATTGCGGTTGGTTTATCAACACTTTCGTGCCAAACCATTACTTTATTACCTTTTATTTCGGCATGCGCCCAAATAAACTGCCCATCTTTTCCGGCAATGGCAAAACCATTAAGACTGTTTCCTTCTTTTATTCGAAGCCCGTTATAAACATATTTAAAGCTGAGTTCAACTTTTGAATTATTGATTGAATAACTGTCAAATACAGGGCCGCTACAAACAACCTTTTTACCATAAGCTACTTTTTCAGCAGCCAAAGCAGTGCGTCTACCCACCTCTTTTTTATTAAGAGGATGAATATCATTCCATTCTCCTAAATCGATGATGTTAACACTCTGGCAGTGCTCTGTTTTTTGCGCAACCTTAAATTGTGCATCTCTTAATACAGCCCAATCACTTTCTTTGGGCAAGCTATCAGGTTCTAAATAGTTTGCCAGCTGAATAATTACAAAAGGAAGCTCTCCCTCGTTGAATTCGCGGCGCCAGTTTTGTATCATAGCAGATAATCGCTCTTTGTATTGGCTGGCATTATCAACGTTTGATTCTCCCTGGTACCAAACAGCGCCTTTAATTGATAAGTTGGTTAATGGGGCAATCATCCCGTTGTATAATCCTGCGGGTTTCCATCTGATAAAGGTGGGACCTTCGAGTGGTGCCATCGATGCTCCTATTTTATATTTCCACGTACCGCTTAAGTTGATTGATTCGGAACCAGTGCGTAACTCATACGGTTTGTCAGGTACAAAACCTCCGGTTCCAATCTGCGAAATTACTTTAACAGCAATGGTGTTTTTGCCTGATTTCAATGTGTTTTCAGGTACCTTATATCTGCGAGGAGGATATTGATAAGTTGTATTTCCGATAAAAGATCCGTTGATAAAAACAGAATCGGCATCAACAATGCGTCCCATATCCAGTTCGGCAGGTTGATTAGCTGATTTTTCGGATAAACTAAAGCTTCTTCGATACCAAACAATTCCATTCAGGTTTTCAAGATCATCTTGTTTCCAATATCCCGGAACGATGGCTGTTTGCCAGTCGTTATCATTTAAATCAGTAGTAGTCCAATCTGCGTTTTTCCGGCCTTTATCATTTTGAGCTAATTGGCTAAACCATGTATCCGATCTTTGTTTGTCGCTGGCTTCAATGGCGTTAATAACAGTGGAATCTTTAAACTTTTGAAGCTCCTTATATGCATCTTTAAATGGTTTTAAATCATCTTCACTCAGCCAGGCTTCAACCGGCGATCCTCCCATACTTGCATTAATAATGCCGATGGGAACCTGTTGTGTTTGCTGCACTTTTTGGGCAAAGAAATAGGCTACTGCTGAAAAGCTCATGATGTTTTCGGGCGTTGCAGCTAACCATTTCCCACCCTTTAAATCAGCCTGCTTTTGGTTAAAGTCCCAGTTATAAGGCACTCTAAACTGACGAATACCTGTATTATTAATTCTTTTAATCTCCTTACGATATTTGGGTTCCACACGGCTGATGGGAAGTTCCATGTTGGATTGCCCCGAACAAAGCCAAACATCTCCAATTAATATATCATTAATCAGAATTTGATTCGAAGCTGAGATCTTCATTTTAAAAGGCCCTCCGGGAGATTGGGAGGGGAGTTGAATCTGCCACTTGCCATCCGAATCAGTAATGGTTTTGTATTGATGATTTTTGAAATCAATTTCCACTTTTTCATTAGGTGAGGCCCAACCCCAAAGAGTCAGTTCCTTATCGCGCTGCAATACCATTCCATCACTTATTAGTTTGGGTAATCGTACTTGAGCGGTAATTGAAAGTGAAGACCAAATAAGTAATAACAAGATGAATCTGATGCTTCTCATGTCGCAAAGTTTAAATAAAGCTACTGATTCCGGCCATTAATCCATCTAACTCGGCTAAACCTTTTAATCGTCCAATAAGCGGATATCCCGGATTGTATTTGTTTTTATAATCATCCAATATTTTAATACCATGATCGGGGCGTACAGGCAATCGAGTATCTTTTCGTCCTGTGGCAATGCGCTTCTTCTGCTCTTTTAGTAGGGCTGTCATAATTTGAACCATATTTTGGCTACCTGCCAAATGCCCCGATTCAAAAAAGCTGCCATCGGGCAAAAGTTGTGTGTTACGTAAATGCACAAAGTGAATCTTGTCACCGCATTTCTCAATTATCTCCACCAGGTTATTTTCCTTTCGGGCAGAAAGCGATCCGGCACAAAAAGTAATGCCGTTGTTAGGAGAGGGATTGGCGTTAAATAACCACTCGTAATCATCAAGCTGACCAATAATACGAGGTAAGCCCAGTACCGGGAAAGGAGGATCATCGGGGTGAATGGCCAGTTTTACACCTGCTTCTTCAGCTACCGGAATAACATCATCCAAAAATGCCTTTAGGTTCTCGCGCATTTTGTTTTTATCGTAGCCTTTATAACGATCGATAAATTCGAGAAACAACTTTTTCGGATCAGGCACACTTCCGTCTATCACTCCATCAATAAAGCCCTGAGTAACCACAATAATATTATAAGCCAGTTCCTCTGCTTCCTCGGAACTCATCGAAGAAAATACTTCTTTGGCTTTCTTTATTATTTCAGTAGGATAATCGTTTTCAGCACCGGGACGTTTTAATATATAGGCATCGAAAGCCACAAAAGTAGGGAAGTCGAAATACATCGATTCGCCTCCATTTGCAAGTTTATAATGTAAATCGGTACGAGCCCAGTCCAGCACAGGCATAAAGTTATAGCAGATGGTATCGATGCCACACGCTCCCAAATTACGAACGCTCTGCTGGTAATTTTCAATTAAACGCGCACGATCGTCGTTACAGATTTTAATTCCTTCACTCACCGGCAGACTTTCAACAACACTCCATCGCAGCCCACGACTTTCAATCTGAGTCTTAACGTTCATAATCTCCTCAATCGTCCAGATTTCTCCATTTGGAATGTGATGTAGAGCCGTAATTACACCTTCAACACCCATTTGCACCAACATATCAAGAGTTATCGGATCTTTTTCGCCGAACCATCTCCAGGTTTTTTCTAAAGCCATATTATTAGATTGTTATTCATTGTTAATAGAAGAAAGTTAAAATGAGTATTATGATGCAAGACATAAGTATCAAGACATCTATTAAACTCTGAAAATAATCTTGATACTATGTACTAGTATTAGACTCCACTAAATGAGCTAAAACCTCCATCAACAGGAAGAATTACACCTGTAATAAATGAGGCCGCATCGGAACATAAAAACTGAACGGCGCCGTTTAGTTCCTTGATGTCACCAAAACGTTTCATAGGTGTACGTGCAATTACTTTCTGACTGCGCTCGGTATAACTTCCATCCGGGTTAATCAATACTTTTCTGTTTTGATCTCCAATAAAGAATCCTGGAGCAATAGCATTAACACGAATCTTTTCATCGAATTTCAAGGCCATTTCCATGGCCATCCATTGAGTGAAAATATTGATACCTGTTTTGGCAACAGAATATCCCGGAACCCTTGTGATGGCTGAATAAGTTGCCATAGATGAGATGGTAATAATGCTTCCTTCGCCCTGATCGGCCATTGCTTTACCAAATACCAAACTAGGGTAAACGGTTCCGTTTAGGTTTAGATCGGTTACACGTTGGAATTCTTCAATCTTCATATCAAATACGGTTTGGCTTTCTTCCAAAGTTCCACCCGGTAGATTACCTCCGGCAGTGTTGATAAGTATATCAATGCGTCCCCATTCATCCAGAATTTCTTTGCGCGTATTCTTCAGGATATCCATATCAAGCACATTGGATACAAAACCTTTTACTTCGCCGCCTAATTGTTTTAATTCTTCAACCCGTATGTTGAGGTTTTCTTCGCGGATATCAAGGATGGCAACTTTAACACCCACTTCAATTAAACTGCGGGCGATACTTCCGCCTAAAACACCGCCGCCGCCAGTAACAACGGCAACTTTTCCTGATAAATCAAACATTGGATTATTCATAAACGTTAGATGTACGTTAACTATTTTGTGTAAATTTTTTTTAGATTGATTTTTTGAGTCGATATAAAAATGCCGGACGTTGCTGACCTCCTTTGGTCTTCTCATTCAATTTTTCAACCAAGCCCATATTAATGACTTTCTTTCTGAAGTTCCGATTATCAATCTCCTCTTGTAAAATAGCTTCAAACAGATCCTGCAATTGGTTTAGAGGAAACTTATCAGGTAATAGGTTTATTGAAATTGGTTTACGCCAAATTTCTTCCTTTAACCATTGTAGTGCAGTATTAATCATTTGGTTGTGATCAAAAGGGAGTTCTGAAACCTCATTGACATCATACCAATTAACCTCTTTTGCGTGCGAACCGGCGATTAATTCAAAAAGGTCAGATTTAATTAGTGCGCAGTATAGTATGGATACAACGCGATGAGAAGGGTATCTGTTAACTTCACCAAATACCTTTACCTGGGTTAAGTAGATATTTTCGATACCTGTTAGTTCAAAAAGTACCCGGCGGGCTGCATTATCAATTGTTTCATCAAAATAAGCATAAGAACCAGGCAATGACCACTGATTGGAGCATGGTTCTTTATCTCTTTTGATCAATAGTGACTTTAATTTGCCATTTTCATAGCCAAATATAGCGCAGTCTACCGATAAATTGATGATTTTTTCGCTCATTTGAATAATATAATAACGTCAAATGTACGTTTAATGTTTGTATCTTCCAAATAACTAGTTTATGACTCATTACCAGCCACCACCCAGTGATTTGTAAAGATTAACGTAGGATATTTTTTCATCTCGGATTGCATTGTTTAGTCTTATTTCGGCATCAAACAAAAGGCGTTGCGCATCTAGTACGTCAATATAACTTACAACTCCGTTTATGTGCTGAAGGTTAGCTAGTTTTAGGTAAGTGCGGGATGATTCTTCAAGTTTGATTAAAGAATTACGGACAGACTTAGCTCGATGAACATTCCCCAATGCGTTACTGGTTTCTTCGAAGCTTTTTAAAACCACTTTATCGTAGGTAAGAGCCTTTTGCTCCAACACAGCTTTGGCTGCCTTATGACGTGCACGATTTGCCCCGGCATTAAAAATGGGACTTAAAAGTTGTCCGTATAAATAATTATAAGGTGAGCTGAATAAGTCAGATAAAGCCTCGCTTTCGTAACCATATTCTGCCGATAACGAAATTCGGGGAAACATATTGGTAAATGCCATTCCCACTTTAGCATTAGCCGAAATAACTTCTTGTTCTGCTTTACGAACATCAGGTCTGCGTGATAATAAATCAGAAGGTATTCCAACGAGGACACTGTCAGGTAATTTGTGTTCTAGTAGGTAGGTTGATATTAAGGTGTTTTCTGGAAATTGCCCCATTAATGTTGATAATAGGTTATTCTTTTTGCGAATTGTGTACTTAACTTCCGGAACAAGGGTAAGTGTTTTCGCTAGCTCAACCTCAGCTTGTTGTAAAGGGGTTTCTGATGTTAATCCACCCTTGTAACGAAGCTCCGCGATTTTGACACCTTCTTCGCGCGATACAGCTGTTTGTTGTATAATATCCAGTTCGCGTTTGGCTGCCATTAACTCAAAATAAGTTGTAGCAACATTGGCAATTAACGATTGATAGACAGCATTTTTATCTTCAGCGGTTGCCATATAATCGGCTATACCTGCATCGCGTTGCCATCTCAGCCGCCCCCATAAATCAAGTTCCCACGATAGCTCTGCAACCAATTCATTATCTGTTTCATTAATGCTTCCGGAACTGACTTCATGTTCGCGCTCTCCTGAAATGCTGATAGATGGAAGTAAGTCACTTTCAGATATTCGTTTCAGTGAACGATATTCTTCAACTCTTGAAATAGCAATCTTTAGATCCTGATTGTTTTCAATAGCCAGATTAATGTATTTGACTAATAATGAATCGTTGTACACTTCCCACCAGTCAATATCGGCAACCGTACTGGTATCCGATAAATTGGATTGATAGGTGTCAGGCATGTTTATCTCTGGAGATTCATATTGTTTGCCAATTTTACAGCCAATAAACATGAAAATCAGAAAGATAAATATGATATGATTTAATTTCATTTGCTTACAATTTCTTTATTACGTTTTTCTCTAAACGAATAGATAAGGTGAAAGAAGAAAGGTACAAATACAATACCTATTGTAATGGCTACAAGCATACCAAAGAATACTCCTGTACCAATGGAATGACGACTGGCAGAACCAGGCCCTGATGCAAATACTAATGGAATCATTCCTAATACAAAGGCCAGAGAAGTCATTACAATGGGTCTGAAACGCATCTCAGCAGCTTTGAGGGTTGCTTCAAGCACTGTTGCGCCATTTTCTATTTGTTGTTTAGCAACTTCAACAATTAAAATAGCATTTTTAGTAGCTAATCCTATTAAAGTAACCAATCCAATCTGGAAATAAATATCATTTTCTAGTCCTGTTACCCAAATACCTAATAGAGCACCTAATGCAGCAATAGGTAAAGATAGCATTACGGCAATTGGTATACTCCAGCTTTCGTATTGAGCCGCTAAAAACAGAAATACAAAAACAATAACTAATAGCATAATGTATCCGGTTTGTCCGCCAGCTTGTTTCTCCTGGTATGATAAACCACTCCATTCCAAGCCAATATTTTCAGGCAGCTTATCTCTGACTAAATTTTCCATTAGTTGCATAGCCTGACCAGAACTGTAACCTGAAGCCGGTTCGCCTCGAATAACTGCTGCTGTAAACATGTTAAAACGTTTAATGCTACCAGGTCCTGTTGTGTATTCGAATGTTCCCAACGCAGTAACCGGAACCATTGAACCATTTTGAGCACGTACAAAAAACAAATTTAGGTTTTCTTTTTGATGACGGAATTGTTCATCGGCTTGAATGTTAACTCTATATACACGGTTAAACATGTTAAAGTCGTTCACATACATGGCTCCCAAAAACGATTTCATTGAGGTATAAATATCACCTAAAGGAATACCTAAAAATTTAGCATTATCACGATTTACATCGAAATAGAGTTGTGGTACTTCAGCCTGTAATGAGGATGAAACTCCTTGCAGTTCTTTTTGCTGATTGGCATAATAAATCAAGGTGTCTACGGCAGCTGCCAAATCATCAAAACTAGCATCACCTTTTGCCTGTAGTTGCATCTCGAATCCTCCGGAGCTACCTAATCCTGGAATTACAGGAGGTTTTGAAAGATAGAATTGTGCTTCGGGATAATAGTAAAATTCATCTTTTAATGACTGAATAATCGTATTGATTTTACCTTCTGCATCATCCCTGTCATCCCAATCTTTTAATAAAACAGTTAACTCAGATCTACTTTGAGAAGTTCCCAAACGTGGACTTTTACCTGTTACATTTTGTACATTCTTTACATATGGGTTTTGCAGAATATAATCAACAGCTCGTTGAGTAATATCAGCTGTTCTATGTAATGTTGCTCCTTCGGGTAATTCTATTTCAATCGTAAATTTACCCTGATCTTCTTCCGGAATGAATGAGGTAGGTACAACGCGGAAAAGCACAAATATCAGAATCAAAACCATCCCAAATCCACCTAACACTCTTTTGGGGTTCTTTATAGATAAATTGATGTATTTCAAATATTGATTAACACCGGTTGTTAACCAATTATTGATAGCTTGAAATACTTTGTTTTTCTTCTTGGTTTCGGGCTTTAAAAGTAAGGCGCATAATGCCGGACTTAAAGTCATGGCTACAACTGTTGACAGCAATACTGATACAACAATGGTAACTGAAAACTGTCTGTATAACTGACCTGAAATACCAGAAAGGAAACTCACAGGTACGAATACAGCAGCCAAAACCAGTGATGTAGCAATTAATGCTCCGGCCAGTTCTTTCATTGCAATGTGGGTTGCTTCACGGGCTGAAATATTCCGTTCAGCCATTAAGCGTTCTACATTTTCAACCACAACAATGGCATCATCTACCACAATACCAATAGCCAATATCAATCCCAGTAAGGTTAGTAAGTTGATTGAGAATCCCATGGCCAGCATAAAGGCAAATGTTCCGATAAGTGAAATGGGTACGGCAATGATTGGAACCAATGTAGCACGCCAATTTTGTAACGATAGAAACACAACCAACACAACTAAGAAAAGAGCTTCGAATAAGGTTGTATAAACTTCCTTGATGGATGCCGAAATATATTCCGTCATGTCAAAAGGAATATCATATGTAATGCCTTCAGGAAAGTTGAGGCTGATTTCTTCCATGGCTTCTCTTACATTCTGAGCAACCTCCAAAGCATTGGCGCCAGGCAAGAGATAAATACCTAAAATAGCAGCATTTTTATTATCCATACCCGACTCTTGACTGTAGCTCGAAGCTTCCAGTTCAACCCGGGCTACGTCTCTTAAGCGTATGATTGATCCATCGGGATTAGCACGAATAACAATTTTTTCAAAATCTTCAGCTTTTTCTAATCGTCCCGAAGTTTGAAGCGGAATGGTGATATCAGCATCTGAGATAGGTTGCAGACCTAATTCGCCGGCGGCCGATTCACGGTTCTGATCACGAATGGCACTTTGCAGGTCGGTTACCGTTAATCCAAATCCGGCCATCGCATCGGGGTATACCCAAATACGCATTGAATAATAACGACTACCTATATTAGATACTCTACCAACACCATTCACCCTTCGGATTACATCCAGAATGTTGATGGTAGCATAATTACTCAAATATATTTCATCAAATTTTGGGTCCTCGGATGTTAATGAGATGGTTAGGAGCTGAGAAGCAGCTTGTCTTTCAACATTTATACCGTTCTGAACAACTTCAGCCGGTAATCGTGATTCTGCCAGTTTAACTCTATTTTGAATGTCAACGGCAGCAATATCAGGATCGGTACCTACTTCAAAGGTAACATTGATGTTTAATGAACCGGAATTTGAGCTGGTTGATTCCATATAAATCATTCCGGGAGTTCCGTTCAATTGTTGCTCAATAGGTGTGGCTATGGCTTGCGCAACGGTGGTTGCTCCGGCACCCGGATAACTGGCACTGATTTTAACCAATGGTGGTGTTATCTGCGGATACTGATCAATGGGAAGTATAAATATAGCTATCGATCCTAAAATGACAATTAGTATAGAAATTACCATCGAAAGGACAGGTCTATCAATAAACAATCCTAATTTCATTCTTAATCCTCCAGTTTAGGTTTGTTTATCCAAATTGAATCCGTTGGGGTGGTAGGTATTATTTTTATTCCGTGTTGTAGTTTTTGAAGTCCTTCTGTTACAACTTTTTCCCATGAAAGCAGGCCTCTGTTTACTACAACAGACGATTTTAATTCATCACCTGTTTGAATAAACCTTTTTTCAACAATACTATCAGATCTCATTACAAAAACAAATTCACCACCTTTTTCGATAATAATTGATTTCTTTGGTATGAGTACTGCATTTTCAATTACGTTCAAAAGTACCTTAACCCGAGTGAACTGTCCGGGTAATAATTCCCGGTTTGGATTTGGTATTTCAGCTCTCAAAGTAAACGTTCCGGTTTTGGAATCTACCTGAGGGTTTGCAAAATCAACAATTCCTTTCAATGGGTATTCCGACCTGTCGGCTTTGGTAACCATTACAGTTGGCTGAAACGACCTTCTGGTCGTATCCATTTTGGTTAGGTTTACATTACTTTGCTGACTGTTCAAATAATCTAAGGCCGTCATGTGGAAATGAACAAAAACGGTATCAGTTTGAAAAACGGATGTTAGTAGTGAAGCTCCTTTAGATCCCACAAGGGTTCCAATATCAACCTGACGTTCTCCGATATAACCAGTTAGAGGTGACTTTACTTTGGTAAAGCTTAATTCTAATTCTGCTTGCGAAAGTTCAGCCTCATACATCATTATGTTGGCACGCTCATTTTCCAATGAAGTAATTGCATTGTCCAAATCCAACTGACTGGCTGCATTTTGCTCATATAATGGCTTTAATCGATCAACATCTCTTTTTGCTTTTGCAGCAGCAGCTTTTGCTTGAGCTAATTGGGCTTTAACACGGTTTACCCTTGCTTCATAAGGAGATGGTTCTATGGTAAATAAAACATCACCTTCTTTAACCAACTTTCCTTCCTGAAAATGCATGCTTTCAAGAAATCCATCAACTCTGGCTCTAACTTCAACTTTTTGTCGGGCAGTTAGCTGACCTACATATTCGCCGAATACTTCAATGTCTTGCTTAACAGGTTTTTCTACAATAACAATTGGGTGTGTTTCTTCTTTTTGACTACAGCTGTATAAGCCAATAATACATATCAGAGTGATGAATACTTTTGGTAAAGTATTGTTGTTAAGTTTCACTATCATTCGAGAGGTGATGAAGGTTTGCAAAAAAAAATATTTCTACAAAAATAGTATTAAAATTCAGAAATGTTTTAATACTTAGGCTACTAGTCTGATATTTCTCTTGGTTTCAGATGATTTTACTTCAAATGTTATCTATTGTTTATCCTATCGAAAAAATGATAATAAGCATATGGTTAGGCTTATAAGAAATGGATTGTTTGGTAAAAGTAGAATCTATTTACTTTGTTTAAGGATTGTGGAATGGATTTTAAAATCTTTCTTAAATAATTCAAAAAATACGATATTAACTATTAAAAGTTAAATATTAAAAAACTAAGACTCTATTGCATATCTCTTATTCTAATATCAATATCTGAGTCTTTTAGCAGGTCTAACAGTACATTTGTATCAGTATTACCAAAATGATAAGGATAGAGTATTTTTGGTTGAAGCATATCAGATGCATTGGCTACCATTTCTGGTGTCATAGTATAAGGTAGATTCATAGGAAGAAATGCAATATAAACACCTTTTAGATCCCTCATTTCTGGAATGTTCTCAGTGTCTCCGGCAATGTATACAGTTGAACCATCAATTGTAAAAACATACCCGTTTCCTTGTCCCTTAGGATGAAATGGAGTTTGATCGTCGCGCATGTGCTGAATATTGTAGGCAGGTACAGCATCTATACTTCCGAAAGTAGTTTTGAAAGAGTCTCCATTTTTTAGGTAGCTAACATTTTTAAAGTCAGATAAAACAGCATCACAAACTTTAGGTGCGAATATTTTGGTGTCTTCTTTAATTATTTTCGAAATGGCTTTGTTATCTAAATGATCACCGTGTTGGTGCGTAATAAATATATAATCGGCATCTGGTAGTTGTGAGTAATCAGTTAGCTTCGACCATGGATCGATATGAATAATGGTTCCTTTGTATTCAAGATAAAGGGTTCCGTGCCCAATAAGATGAATGGTGAATGAACCATTTTGAGTTTGAATCTGATCTTGGGCCGATAGTATATTAAAAGAAAGAAGTACGGTTAGTATTGTTAAAACATTTTTCATAGCAGTTATCTTAAATGAATACCATAAATGTATATAATTCAAAACAAAAGATAACATAAATAGTTTGGGTTTGATATTGAATAAAAAAGAGGTTGTCCAAAAACTAAATATAAAAACCACGTTAGTTTCAATCTGTAATAAAATATCACTTTATGTCACCCCTAAATCCCCTGAAGGGGACTTAAGCCTCCCTTTTAGGGGAGGTTTGGTGGGGTTAATTGAAAATAAAATTACAATTTGAAAGGTTCCACATTTGCAGAATTACTTTTTGGACAACCTCTTGAAGAATTATTTCTTAATCACTTTTATAATATCTGTTTGGCTATCGCCCCGGAGATACACGCAGTATAGACCAGGTGCCCATGACGATGCAGGAATATTTATATTTTGTACTTCACTAATGGTAGAAGAATCATACACTTTTCGTCCTGACAAATCTATAATTTCTAAAAAGTTGTATTTAGCAGTCCAAGTGATTTTTAATTCATCGGTAAATGGATTTACAACTGAGAAATTAGAATTTTCATCAGAAATATCATCAATACCTGTAGATGTATCAGTAATAGTGATGTTTGTTTCAGTAGTTGTACTTTGTAAGTTAATTACGCTTTCGGCACCCATAGAAGGAGCAGAAGTGTAAGTGATATAAAGTATGCCGCCTTCTTTAACAATCTGGCAAGTAGCTCCCCAGTTTATACCATCAGATGATACTAAATATGGTTCGGAGCAAGTAACGGTAATATCTTCAGCTAATGATGATGTTGTAATATTAACTTCGGCTACCGGTTGATTATTAACCTGGGCAAATTTGCTAAGTGCAAGAGTTGTTTCAGAAGGAGTAATAAGCGGACTTCCGACCATTACATTATCTAAAACAACACCATAGGCGTATCCTCCAGTAGCTTTAAAACCAATTACCAACTCTGCGCTTGATTCAGGTAACACTATACTTTCCATTTGCCATTCTGTAATATCTTCAGTGTAAGATGCCAATTCTTTCCATTCTTCATTGTTTGAAGTTTTATAGTAAACGCTTAGCATATCCTGATCACCTAACCAGTTTTCCTGAACATGAGCAAAGGATAAAACAGGATTTGAAAGTGATGTAATATCCATTGTTGGAGTTACCAGATATGATACATTGGGGTTGTAATCTTCTGTACGGAATATCATATTGAATTCACCGTCAAAAGAAGTGTCAGGGTGCTCGCTACCATTGTTCCCTCCGGTTTGATTTGTCCATTTAAACTTACCAGATTCTACTTCTTCAGACCAACATGAAGGGAAGCCGTATTCAAAGCTTTCAATAAATGGAAAACTTGTAACGGTAACACATTGTACATATAACTGGTAATCAATGGAAGCAAAACATCCATTTTCATCAGTTACTAATAAAGTAATATTGAATGTGCCAGCTTCCAATGGGGTACCTGCTATTTCTCCTGTTTCACTATTCAAGTCAACTCCTAATGGAAATTGCCCTTCTGTTGTTTCGTAGTGAGCAGCATCTGTTGTTGAATTGCTAATGGTTGCCCAAACAGAATAAGGCTCATTGTAAGTGGCAATGGGTAATTCCGAATTATCAAAAATAAATTCTGGGCAACTAGATGCGATAACACTTAGGTAAAAGTTTGGAGCTAATGGATTAGTTAACGAAATTAATCCTGTTTGATGACCTATTGTAGATGGCAAAAAACGCACGTACAAAGCTCCTCCGTCTTGAGGCAGCGTAGCTGTTTGTGCCCAAGTTTCATTGTTGGTTGAAACTTCAAACTCATTGTCGGCAGTTATGCTAATAATATCATTCAGGTTATGTCCTTCGATAATTACTTTGGTAGCACTTCCTGCTACACCAATAACATCCGATCCAGTCAGCTCGATTTTTTGAAAGGCACTGCTAATGCGTGGTGATGATGGATTAAGAGCTGTACCAGCCAGAGTTTCAACACCTAAATCCAAAGGATCGAGCCAGGTTTTCATTTGTGTGGTTTCATCAGTTCCATATTGATCCCAGTGATACCATAATTTACCATAGTAGTTGCTTCCCGATGTATAAGAACAAGTTGAATTACCTCCTGTAAGAGTTCCAACTACAAGATGATCACTATTGAATAATGATGAACCAGATGATCCTCCTTCAGTAACAGAATGTCCGTGTTCGGTTTCAATAAACTGTAGGTTCCAGTGAGCATTGGTCGCACCGTAAACATCTCCGGGCCAAGTTCCTTCGTAATATGTTTCGAAAGTTGATATTTTTTTGATGTCGCCGGCTGGATGGTGAATACCAACACCTCCACCTTCAGTTACTATATTACGTCGATCCCATCCATTGTAATAAACATCCCAGTCTAAAGGGATATCTTCTGATAACTCTAATAAAATTCCATCTGAACCACCTTCTAAAGGACTGGCTACTCGTAAATAACAACCGGTAATAGTATGGGTGTTAACAGGCTCTTCATCTTCGCAGCCCGATGCTTCATAATTAAAAGTAAACTGCCAGGTTGATAAATCCTGCTCTGTTGATCCTTCGTAACAGTGAAAGGCAGATAATACATAAGGAGTTAAATCCTGAGCAGTGTTATTCACCACATTACCCGAACAAACATACCATCCGGGACCCGAAGCTGCATTTGAATTATACATCAACATCTGACAAATTCCTTTTTTCTCAGTTTGCCAATCATCACCTTCGCTACAATTAATATTTATCATACAAGAAGATGATTCACCCACTTCGGTTTGCATTCCAGCTGAAGCAGGAAATCGTTTGATAACTACATTATCAAAAACATACCCGATATTGTTGATAGAAATTACTGGTATGTTATCAAAATCGTCATTTTCGATAAGTTGATTGTGTTTGTATGGCGATATATACTCTAGAATAATATCGTCTCCTGCTACCATTTCGGTCGAAAAAGCCCCTGAAGTAGGATGCGTATCTAAAGTATAGGCACCAATCACATGCGATTTATCTGCATTGTAAATAAATAATTCGGCCTCTTGTGGAATGTAAAAGTTATCGTAGGATAATAAGATGGCTAAGGCACCTTCGGCTTTTAAACGAAGCTGCCACATTTCGCCACCGTTGTCTAATGATGTCCAGGTACCTGAATTATCCATGTCGTATGATACAGGAATTGCTTTTGCTATGCAAGGAGGGGTATTAGACTCTTTGCGGCTGATTCGATTTTCAGCTTTTAATTTCTCAACATTCAGGTTAACGCTTACATTGGTAATCTCAGGCAATGGTTTTGATTGACTGAAACTAATGGGTGTCCCACCAAAGCTAATTTGTGCGTTA
This sequence comes from Carboxylicivirga linearis, assembly GCF_018271995.1. Taxonomy (GTDB): domain Bacteria; phylum Bacteroidota; class Bacteroidia; order Bacteroidales; family Marinilabiliaceae; genus Carboxylicivirga; species Carboxylicivirga linearis. The sequence continues at coordinate 14,577 of NZ_JAGUCO010000014.1, read as the reverse complement.
GTTTGACTCAGAAAAGAGAACTGAATCAGAAAGGCAAAAACCAGCATATTTCGTAATGTATTCATCTATCTTTTATTTTTTTTTTCTATTTAAAAGTAAGGTAGTTAGGGAAGAGAAGAGGCTGCTCTCAGTCAGCCTCTTCGATATTATTAGTACACAGCTATTTTTGAAGAAAGTTCCATGTTTTCAACAGTAACTAAATAGATACCTTTTGATAAGTATCGTATTTCATGATTGTTGTTGCAAACAAAAGCATCAACCTGTACTCCATCGACCGTGTAAATTCGAATGTTTTTACCTTGCAGATCTTTTACTGTTATTTGACCTTTTCCGCCGATAATTAATCCTTTTTGAGTCGCCTCAGGATTGATTCCGGTTGAAATATAATCAACAACAACAATGTTTGATATGGCTGATTCTCCTTTATCGTAACTTGCATTTACAGCATAAGAATAAGAACCATTAGTAGCTGGAGTGTCATTGTATGTTGTTTCAGTTACTAACTGGCTATTTACTTTTTCGCTGTTACGATAAACGTTGTAGCCTAATAAGTTGTATTGACGTACTTCAGCATTTAACGGAATTAATTCAATATCATCAATCATCAATGCAAAGCAAGCCGAAGTATGGCGAATAGCAAAATACTTAGCATCTGCTGGTAATTGAACGGAATAGTAGGTCCAGTTTATGGTGATTAGTTCTTGACTATCAACTAAAATAAAGTCTTCAACAGCATCAGATGTGGATGATGCCCAAACCTCAAATGTTTCGTTGCCATAATTGGTGCTTGGTTGTTTTACCCAGAAGCCTAAACGCGAACCTTGAGTAATTTCTTTCGAAATTAGCCAATCGTTATTTTCCGGATCAACAGGAGATTCATCCGAAGCTAAAACACCTGCCGACGACCAGCTGATCATACACTGATCACCCGAATGAGCCGATAAAAATTGGCTGTATTCTTCAGCACCTGCATCAACATAATTCCAAATCTGGAAAGCCATAGGAGAACCTGCATTTTCGTATTCTAATCCTGTTAAAACAGCGGTATACTGACCATCGAGATCAACGCTTTTCCAATCACCAAAATTATTGATGGATAGCGAGGTGTAGTTTTCGAAACTTTCTACTTCAGGAACCAGGTAATCGAGGTTAGGTGCGCTCCAGTTAAGTACAACATCACCAGATGTCATTGCACTTAAATTGTTAACAGAAGGAAGATCTGTAACGTCAATATTTACGCTTAAATGATTGCTGGTATTGTTCGACGTAATCTGATCGTTGCTGTAGTTGACAGTAGCTGTTAAGTCCCATGTGTTACCAGCTTCGGTTACCGATGGAGTTAGTTTGAATGCGATGTTTGCAGCTTCTTCTGATGCCAGATCAACACCTTCTTTGGTTTCTATTAACTTACTTCCATTGTATAGTGAAACAGTGTAGTTGGTTCCAACAATAGCATTTGAGCCAACATTTTGAATACCTATTGAATATTCAGCTTCTTCACCAGCAACTAAAGTTTCTGGTCCAGAAACACTTGTGGCTGATATGTCTTCAGGAAATACGCAATAGATATTAATGTTATCCATCAATAGTGCCTCGGCGTTGGTATAAATGTATGCATAAATGCGAATCTTAATGTATTCAGCCGATTTATAAGCATCGAGATCATAGGTATGTGGTGTCCAACCGTCGCCATCATTTAATGGAATTTCTTCTGTAAGCATTTCAAATTCATTGTCATTCGCAGAAATTTCGAGGTAGACAACAGAATTTTCGGTCGCTAATTCAGGGCTTTGATATAACCAGAAGCGTAGTTTGTTACTTGCCACATTCTTTTTGTATAAAGTTACTTTAGGTAATTCGGCATATCCAGTTCCGTTACCATATGGATTATGGAAAAACAGCATGCCTTCATCGTTATCCTGTGGATTAACCGTTAAACCATCTAAGGTTCCAACCTGACTGGTTGATGTCCACTCTGAATAAGTAGTACCAGCTATTACCCATGGTGAAGTTGTTGAACTCATCTGGCTGAAAGATTCATGATAAGGTACAGCGTATGGAGTTCCAAGCACTACATGATTTATTACTGCTTCGGCTTCATAACCATTTAATACAGGGCTAACAGCATAATAAAATAGTTGCAACTCATCAGTAATGTTTTCTTCCATACTACAGAACGTATCTGAAATATTTTCTTTTACAAGATTGAAAGCACCTGAGTTAGCATCGTATAAATAAATATTGTAAGTTAATGAGTTGTAATCGATGTAACCATTGTTTTGTCCTAATGGAGCTGTCCAACTTATTGTTGAATTAGCATTGTTGGCATCGGCTTTAATGTTGACATCAGTTAAGGCCACTGGTAAATCAGCACCCACAAAAACAGAATCTAACACAGTTTTTCCTGTTCCATATTCGTTTTGGGTAATAAATGCATATTTAACGTAACCTAAAGGTACATTTGAATCAGTCCATGTTAATTGTTCGCCCGGAGAAGGTGCTTCAAATGATTTAAAAGGCATTGCCTCTGACTCATGGAAGATATCAATTTTAGAAATAGATTCAACCAGGCCTCCATTGTATGCTTCAGTTGGAGCATTAAAAGTAATGGATACACTTCTCTCACCTTTTTCATCAGCTTTTAATACAATATTTTGTACTGTACCTGGAGCCATGGTTGAAGCCATCTCTGTTATTTTGATATTAAAAATATTAACAAAGAAATACCAATAGTCTTCACCAGGAGTCATATGAAGAGCTGGAACAAAGTTTCCTTCCGAATCAGTTGAGAAAAGAACTTTGCCATTAGTCATTGAATAAACTGGTTCAGTAGAGAAACTATCGACCACATTTTGGCCGCGAGTTCTTGCTGCCGTACCTAGAGTTAGCTCAAATGATCCCAGTCCATATGTTGTGTAACCCATCGAAAATTCGTATACCGTATTTGCCTTCAGTTTTATACTTGGTAAGAATACCCATTCGTTCGCTATATTGCTCCAGTTGGCACCTTCTAAACACTGTGACCAATCATTATAACTCCAGTTGCTGGTTTCTGTTGCCAGGCTCAGGAAAGTAAACATATCCATTGATGACTTGGTGTCGAAAGTCTCAGAGTAAGGAGGTGTAAAAATACCAAGAAACTCAGTAGTACTTTCGTATTCACCTTCGCCGGAAGCATTTGAAGGAACAACTGTATAAGTATTGTAGCCAACAAAAGGCACATTTTCGTCTAACCAACTTAAGGTTTCGCCGGCAGTAGAATTAGTGAATGTATGTATACTATTCGAAAAGTCATTATTTCGGTAGATATCTATCTGAGAAATTTCAGAAAGAGTTTCATTATTCAGGTTAACCGATGGCGCTGTAAAAGAAATGGTTGCTTTTAAGTCGAGATTGGCATCAGGTGTAACCGTTAAATCGCTCACTTTAGCCGGGGCTTCAAAGGCTCCAATTTTATCCAAGCTTATATCATCGATATACAATCCTGTACCGGTTACTTTAGCCGAAAAAGCATAAAAACCGATGTGGTATTTGCCATCGGTAGCAACTGAAAATTCTACTATTTGATCAGTGTATTCATAAAAGTTGATTTCAGCATTATTCCAAATTTCATTGGTAAATGTTTCAATATCAGATGGAGATGTTCCAATAGCAACTTTCATGCTTTCGATTGAAGGCGACCACAATGCCTTGGTTGAGAATGTAAGTTTATATTTTACATTGGCTTTTAGTTCAAAAGCAGGAGTAATTAACCAATCATCTCCATCAATATCCTCATTATAATTAGGCCAGTAAGCAATTACATCAGAAAGAAGTTGCCATGTGTTATCATCTCCATTATTATCAATAATGTTGAAATACTCTAATGAGTTAGCATCTTCAAAAGTTTGCGTATAAGGAGGTTTAAAGCCATCACCGTAAATGATTTCATTGGTGGTAGCAGTTAAACCCATCTTGTCAGATCCATTGTACGCTGTAATCTGATATGAATAACGAGCCATAAGCGATGGCATGGTTTCAGAAAAAGAAGAAGTAGTGAGATGGTTGGCAACAGTTACATTATCCGGTAAACGAACCACAGTATAATATAGTAATGATGGATCGATGTAACCTCCATGACTTCCTTCTGTTGGAGTGTCCCAACTCAATGAGCTAGTTCCCTCATTAATGCTATAACTTAAATTTTTAACAAGATCAGGTGTGTCGTATCCAATGTATTTAGTAATAGATGATATTGGGCTTACTCCAACACTGTTTGATGTAATTACAGAGAATGTGTGATTTTCGTTTGTTAATGTGTAAGGAAGGTTAACTACCGAAGCAGGAGCTAGCTCCTGTTCATCAACCACAATGCCATCTATTTTGGTAATAACATTCAGGTTTTCATTTAAATCAATTCCAGAGTAGGTAAGCGATGGAACTGTAAAATTGATTGTACCGGTTAAAGCACCATCATATTCGGGCGTAATTGTCAAATCACTTATGGCAGCTGGTGCTTCATCCATTGCTGATGTTGATTTAGTGAATAAGCCCACCATTTGCTCATTATTCTCAAATGTAAATAAGCGCGAGGCTTCACCAGTACTTAAATCAACCGTGTACATATGTGATCCTGTATAGGTCATGGCACACCATAATAGCTGACCTGTGTGCCCATTGTATACCGCCGATTGAGAGTAATTGGCCGGATAAACACCTGTGGCACCCACTAAAGTTGGTGTACCATCTGCTTTATCAAGGGTGTAAAGATTACCGTTAATGCCAATACAATAAATTGTTCCATCTGGGGTGGTTGATAACGTAAGCGGAGTAAAAGAACCTGACCAATCGGCTAAGTTGTTAAATGTAAATGATGCAGTGTCCAAAGTTGCCCAGTTAAACCCAGTCAGCTCTTCGTTGTATCGAAGAGCAAAAATATTATTGGTTGTCGGGTCAAAAGTCATAGTGCTGGCCATGTCTTCATATCCGGCATCGTCAACAATGTAATTTCGCTCTGTTTCCCATGTTTCGGTATTTACCACGAAATAACCAATGCCATTCAATGCACCAAATAACGTTATAGGATGGATGCCATAAAACTTATTGTTGGCATATACCCCTGCATTACAGTTTAATCCTATGTTTTCGTAATGTATTGTGAAATCAGTATTTTCATTTGCAGAAAACGAATAAATCCCGTAAGGTATATCATAGATCGCCAAATCAGACCATGTATCGGAATAAATCATGTTTGAATACAATATTTCGTCACCCAATTCTTCGGCAAGTTGTAACGAAACATCATTTTGCATTTTTCTAAAACCTATTTGAGCCTGTTCAAATGGTGATGGAGGAAGAGGTTTATAGGTTCTCAGGTATATTTCCGAATCAAGAGGTTTCCCTTTCATCTTTTCAGGTGATACTGGTACCATCTGCTTTCCTTCTCGAACAGATTTGATTAGAGCGGGTGAACTCTTATCTAACTTTTGTCCGAAAGATTTAAATGATAAAATGGCAAGGCAAATTATCATCAACATACGTAGATTCTTTCGCATAATTTTTTGATGTTTAATTGTGTAATTAGGTGGATTAATTCGGTATTTAACTCAGAAATAGATTTATGCGAAAATAGAGGGTGCCTGACTTTTATAAAAAAATAATCGTTTCTGATTCTTGAATCGGTGAAACAAAACAATTAAAATAGGGGGGTGTGGGTTATGGTTTATTACTTTTTTTCCTTTTGTGCCATATTCTGATAAAGGGAAGGAGTAATTCCGGTTGTTTTTTTGAATGATAGTATAAAGTTTGATTGCGATTTAAATCCTACACTTTCGGCAATGGCTTTGATAGTATAATTTCCGTAATTTTGGGTGTCGATTAATCGTTTTCGCGAAAGCTTAATGCGGTATTCGTTGATAAATGTCCGGAAATTAACATTGTAGGTCTCATTAATTATTTGCGACACATATTTGGTGTTGGATTGAACCAGATTAGCCAATTCAGCCAAACTAAAATCGGGATTGCAGTAATAAGAAGAGGTTTCCATTATGTGATTAATCTTATGGAGCAATGCGTTTCTTTGTTCTTCTTTTAATCCGGTTGTTTTGTTCTGATCTTCAATATCTCTGCCATGTTCTTTAAGTCCCAGAATTATCTTATTGGCTTTAAGGTACTTTTCTTCAATATTGATTAATTCTTTGTTGCGTTCAAATATATCGTGATAAGCGCCTTGTAGTTTTCTTTTTTGTATTAATAACAGAACAGATAAAGTAATTAGTATAATTAAAAATGAAATGATGATAGTTAATATGAGTTTTTGCTCAGATATAGTTGTTGTAAGTTCGTTAATATAACTATTGCTTTTGTCTTTTTCATATGCTGATTGTTTGCTTCTGATTCGATTGAATTCGCGATTATTCATCATTGAATCAGCCAGAAGTACATATTTTTCCTGATATGAAAGGGCTTTATCTCGCTGGTTGGTTTTGTTATACAGGCGCGACAGGGTTTTGTAACTGTCAACCTGCATGTAAGTATATTGCTCTTTTTCCGATAATACTCTGTATTTCTCAAGGTAATAAATGGCCGAATCCAGTTCGTTAGTTTCTTCGTAAATTTTGTAAATCTCAGAATATGATGCAGCTAAAAATTTAGGGCTCATTCCAGGTTTTAGGGCATACTCGATAGATGTTTTATAATGAAGAATAGCTTGTTGTAACTTATCTTCAGCCAGAGTAATAAAACCATTGTTTAACGAGTAATAATAGAGTTGTTTTATGGTGTCTTTCAAAGGAAGCTCCTTTGCCATATTGTTATAAACCTTTGCCTGAGGTATATCTTTTGTATAACAACACATGGCTGTGAGATTATTTAAAAAGAACGATTCCAACTCTACATTCTTAGTCTGTCTTACATATTCTAAGCCTTCATTATAGTAGATAAATCCTTTTTCATGATCTTCAAATACAGAGTATATATTGCCGGCATTTAAATATAGGTTTGAAAGCAAATCAGCATTATAATCGGTGGACTCAATAATTTTTATGCCCTTGATAGATGCATCTAATGATAAGTTGTAGTTGCCTTCACCAAAATAGATCTTACTTAATTTTAATGCAGCATAGCCACAAAGGTTGCCTTCATCTATTGTTAACCCATTTTTATAGCTGTTTAAAACAGATGAATAGCTAGCTTTTGCCAAAGCTGTGTCAGAAACATTCAATGCAGAATCAGCTTTGTTAATAAGTTTCTGTTTGATACTATGTTCGTTCGAGGAATCAGGTTGTGCTTTAGAAATTAAAGTCCCTAATAAAAGAAGTGAAAAAAGTACAAGTTGACGCATATCGCAAAGATAACCATTATATGATAATGTGGTTGACTTGTCAAGAGAATGAATTTTTCTTTTGCATCAGATTTGTGATATTGAATAATGAAAAAATTACACTTCAGATCTTATTATCAGTTTCTTTTAGTTTGATAACTCTTAAGGATGAATAGTAAATGTTCAATTTAGCAAAGAATTATAGGGGGTAAATTAACTAAAAGAGGTGGAAAATTTTATCTAAAAATACTTAAAGTGAAGATATACAGAGTAAAAGCGTAAAAAGGCATATTTGGAAGTATAGATGATTTTTGCCCATATTTAAATTAGATTTCCCGACTTTGAAAAATATGGATAACAACTTTACATACCTTCAACAAGGAGAATTCACTTTTAAAACAATTCAGATTCGAGCAGTTTTGGTATTCTTACTTTTCATTTCTGCTAAATCCGTTTTTGGATGTGCTAATCAATTCGATTTTGTTGTGGCTACTGATGGCAGTGGAGATTTTATTAAGGTGCAGGATGCCATTAATGCTGTTCCTGACTTTAGGAAAAAGTGCACTACTATTTTTATAAAAAATGGTGTTTATAAAGAGAAGCTAGTTCTACCTGCTTCAAAAAATAATGTGTCCTTTATTGGTGAAGACAACAAAAAAACCATCATTACTTACGACGATTATGCTTCAAAAAAGAATTCGTTTGGTGAAGAGATGGGAACAACTGGTTCATCAGGATTTTTTGTGTTTGGTAACGATTTTACTGCCCGAAATATAACTTTTAAGAATTCTGCCGGACCGGTAGGGCAAGCTGTTGCGGTTCGCATTGATGGTGACAGGGTGATATTTGATAATTGTCGTTTTCTGGGTAATCAAGATACTCTGTATCCGCATGGAAAAGGAAGTCGTCAGTATTATAAAAACTGTTATATAGAAGGAACCGTGGATTTTATCTTTGGTTGGTCGATTGCTGTTTTCGACAATTGTGAGATCTTTTGTAAAGAAAAGGGATATGTTACGGCTGCATCTACTATTGAAGAACAGGAATATGGCTTTGTATTTCTGGATTGTAAGATATTGGGAGACGGTTCTGAAGAGAGCTTTTATTTAGGAAGACCTTGGCGTCCTTATGCTAAAACCGTTTTTATCAACTGCTATTTAGATAAACACATAAAACCAGAAGGATGGCATAATTGGGGAAGCGAAGAGAAAGAGAAGACTGCATTTTATGCTGAGTATAGCTCCATAGGTCCGGGTTCAAATACTAATAACAGAGTTGAGTGGTCGCATCAATTATCAGAGATGGATATGGAAAAGTATTCTTTAGATAATATTTTAAAAGGGGCTGATAATTGGAACTATCTCTCACAACTAGAGGATGTAAAATAAAACTAATAATATGAAATCTTATAAGTTACTGTTGAGAATTCAATATCTGTTACTTGCAACAGGTTTATTAGCAGTGAGTATTACGGGGTGTTGCAATGCCGAAGAAAATAATGAAGTCTGTAAGGAATTGGACATTTATGGCAATCTGGAATTTGAAATGCCCAGAGTTAAAGAAGCAACATTTCCTGATTACTCAGTTAGTATCCTTGATTTTGGGGCAGTGTCGGATGGTTATACGGATAATTCAAAGGCCTTTTTTGATGCAATTTATGCAGTTGCGGGTAAGGGCGGAGGTAAAGTAATAGTGCCTCGAGGTATTTTTGTCACTGGTCCTATTGTATTGAAGAGCAATATTAATTTGCATGTAGAGGAGGGAGCAGTCATACGCTTTAGTCGTAATTTTGATGATTATCCTTTGGTAGAAACCAGTTTTGAAGGTTTGAATACGTATCGGTGCATGTCGCCTGTTTACGCTAAAGATGTTGAAAATATTGCGTTTACAGGAGGTGGAACTTTTGATGGTAACGGTGATGCCTGGAGGCCGGTTAAAAGGAGCAAGATGACGGCTAATCAGTGGAATGGATTGTTGAAATCGGGTGGAGTATTGAGTGATGATGGCAGTATTTGGTATCCTTCAGCTAAATCAAAAGCAGGTGATTCGCGTGATAATTTTAATGTTACTAAATTTGATACGAAGGAGGAATACGAGGCAGTTCGCGATTTTTTAAGACCAGTACTGGTAAGTGTGGTAAATTGCAAGAAAGTACTGTTTGATGGTCCTACCTTTCAGAATTCACCAGCCTGGAATCTTCATCCTTTAATGAGTGAAGATGTAATAATCCGAAATTTAAATGTACGTAATCCTTGGTACTCGCAAAATGGTGACGGATTGGATTTGGAGTCATGCAAAAATGTCTTGATTTATAATAATAGCTTTGATGTAGGAGATGATGCAATTTGTATCAAATCGGGTAAGGACAAAGACGGACGAGACAGGGGAATACCAACTCAAAATGTAATTATCAAAAACAATGTGGTGTACCATGGGCATGGAGGTTTTGTTGTGGGTAGTGAGATGTCGGGAGGTGTTAAAAATATTCATGTCTCCGACTGTGTATTTATGGGCACCGATATAGGCTTGCGTTTTAAAAGTACACGTGGGAGAGGAGGAGTAGTTGAAAATGTGTATATATCCAATATCGATATGATTGATATACCGGCAGAACCCATTCGTTTCAACTTGTTTTATGGCGGTATGTCGCCCATACCCGATGATGAAAACAAAAAAGTTAAGAAAGAAGATCAACCAGAGATTGTTCCAGTATCAGAAGAAACGCCTTCATTTAAAAATGTATTTATGGAAAACATTACGGCCAATGGCTTTGGTAATGCGGCATTTTTTATGGGATTACCCGAAATGAATTTGAAGAATGTGCATCTGAAGAATGCTGTTTTACGAGGAAATAAGGGAATTGCCATTGTTGATGCTGAGGGTATGTTATTTGAAAATGTTAAAGTAGTAGCTGAACAGGGGGCCTCCTTGTCCATCTATAATGGAAAATCTATTGATATTAATGGTTTTGAGTTTACTAAAAGCGATGTGGAAGCCATTAGTATTATGGGAACATTAACCAGCGAGATAAGCATTAATAAAAAAGTGGGTATGGAAGTAAAATCGGTTACAAAGGTTGACGATACTGTAAATAAAGATCAATTAATTTTAAGATAGTTTTTTTAGATTTAGCTTTCTAAGACCGTTGTGCTAATATAGTACAGCGGTTTTTTTATTTTATTTTCTAAAGAAATTAAAAAAATACAAAAGTATTATTTAAAAAATATCTTATCGAAACGAATTCTACAATTAATATAAATTTTTAAATAGTTATTATGTGTTGTTTTTTCAATTGTAAATTAATTAAAATAGAATGTTTTAAAATCGATTGATGCGTTTGTTAATGAGTTTATTATAAAAAGTATTTCTTAACTTAAGTATTGATAAAGAGGTTACCCTGCCTCTTCTATAAATTAATTAACAAATCAAAAGTCTTATGAAATTAAAATCCAATTTAAGATGGAAAATTCCTATGTGGGAATTAAATTTGAAGCTATTAGCTAGCTTTCTATTTCTTATTGTTTGTTTTGCGCAACCTGAAACCATTGCACAGAATGATGTAACAGACCTGTATTTAACCAATGCAGGATTTAATATTAATTGTAACTACCTTGTGGGAGGCACTGAAACTGTAGCAACAGCAGATCCTGCAAATACACATTCAATTGATGGATGGTCATTAACTTCGGCTTCAGCCTGGAGTGCTGCAGCTACATTTGAATTTGGCTGGAGTGGTGATTTCAATGGAGTAACGATACCATCTTCTGGTTATGATGGTGCCAATGGAACAGGTCAGGGAGCTATAGGATTAACTGCTGGTTGGGGTGGTGATCTTGTTTACAATCAGGAAGTAATATTGCCTCCTGGTCTGTATGAAATACAATTTGCTACTGCTTTTATGGGAGCTAATGGTATTGCTGCTAACCTGAATGGCTGGATTGGCAATGATGGAAATAATTCTTTTTCAGGATTACATACAATAGCTGTATTAGGTGCCTGGCAAATAGATACTGTTCCTATCCGCATTGTATCTCAAACTACTGGCATTATTCAGGTAGGAATGAGACCTTATCAATCAGGATCAACATCTAATGCCAGAGTATTAGTTGATTTTATAAAATTGATCAGTTTACCGGTTGATAAAACAGAGCTGCAATTTTTGGTGGATTCAGCAAATGTTATGCTTCTAAATCCTGAACCTGTGCCGGAAGGATCAATTGTTTACGAAGATTTGCAAACAGCAATGGATGATGCTCATCTGGTGTTAGATAATGGGGCCTCTTCAGTAGAAGCAATTTTAACAAATGAAGATATTTTAATGTATGCTATTGCAAATGTGCATTCAGATATCTTTGAAGCAACCTTAACGACTTACAATAATTATACTGCGACTTATTCTTCTCTAGTAGATGAAAACATAAAACTAACAGGTTCGGGCCAGCTTACACTAACATCAGCTACAAGTCCAATGATTAATAGTGCCATTGATTTGGCTTCGCCAGATGCATGGGTATATTTTGAAAATATGCGTCCGGCTCAGGTTATTTCTAATTACTTAAACAGAATTAAGGCAAATGGTGAAGATGCGGTAGTTGGTACCAATATTAGAATAATAAATTATTTAAAAGGAGCAATGGTAATAGCTCATTCAAGTACTTATGCGGCATTAACTGTGTTTGATGGTTCTAATCAAAGTGGTTCTTCTATGGATCTTTATATTAATCAGTATTATAAGTCTGTGGAATTAGGGGCTATGGTTGATAATATTGAGTCGTTTGTACTGAAAAGAGGATATATGGCCACATTTGCCAGTAATGAGGATGGAACAGGAAGCAGTCGTGTGTTTATTGCTGACGATAGTGATGTAGTTATTGATCTAATGCCTACAGGGCTATCTAATACTGTTTCAATGGTTGTAGTCAGGCAATGGCGGTGGACGATGAAAAAAGGATGGAGAGGTAGTTCGTATGATGCCGATCGATTTAACTGTGGTTCTTACTATGATTACAATAATACAAGTTACGGGACACCGGATTTGGAATTTGTACCTATGCGTCATAATCCAAACTGGAATGCATATAGCAATTTCCTTGATAAATTTGGAAGTACACATGCTCTTTATTATAATGAGCCTGATAATTCAGTGGATGACGGATATAGTACTGTTGCCGATGCGATTGCTAATTATCCAAATATGCTGGCTTCAGGATTACGAGTAGGTTCACCGGCCACAACTGATGGTGGATTGTGGTGGTTATATGATTTTATGGATCAGTGTGATGCCTTAGGTTATAGGGTTGATTTTGTGGCGTGGCATTTTTACAGAGCCAATTATACTGCTCAGCAGCTATATGATCAATTGTTAGCAATTCATGAACGTACCGGGCGCCCAATCTGGATTACAGAATTTAATAACGGTTGCAATTGGACCTACGACGGTAATGAACCTTCAGAGGAAGAAAATGCAGTTGTTATTCAGGAATTTATTACGATGCTTGAAAATGCTCCGTTTGTGGAACGATATTTTGTATGGGATGGATGTAATGAATCTCTGAGAATGACAAATTATGATGGTACCTTGAAACCTGCCGGTATTGTTTATCGGGATCAAGAGTCTTCAATGGCATATACTGAAGATTATTATAACGATTGTGAACCTGCAATTATTGATCCATGGGTTCAGATCAATGGAGGATCGTGGAATGCAACCACAGATGTTGTTGTGAATGCAGGGGATGAAATCAGATTCGGACCACAGCCGTTTGAGGGAACATGGAGTTGGACCGGATGTGGTACTTCAGGAACTTCGCGGGAACAAGTTATCTACCCAACAAGTTCTTGTTCAGCTACTGCCACAAATACTTCATCATGTGGTGCGCAGAGTAGTGTAACTTATAATATAACTGTTAATTCGTCGAATGTCTCACCTACTGCTGATTTCTCCTTCTCTATAAATGATTTGACTGTTGATTTTGATGCCTCAGCAAGTTTTGATAGTGATGGAAGTATTATAAATTACCAATGGGTTTTTGGTGATGGTAATACTGGTGTCGGTCAAATAACAAGTTATACCTATTCTAATAGTGGAGATTACACTGTAACACTAACCGTAACAGATGATGATGGTGCAACAGGTGAAGTTCAGAATTTGGTTTCTATTTCAGGAGGTATAGCTAATACAATGTACGTTGAGAGTATCACACTTGGTCTGATAAGTCAAGGGAAAGGCAAATATACAGGAACAGCAACAGTTGGAATTGTTGATAATAATGGCAATGCTGTTACTAATGCAACAGTATCTGGTACTTTTAATGGCTCTTTAAATGAAACTTTATCAGGTGTCACTGGTTCAGATGGATCTGTTATAATGGAAACTAGTTATTCCAAAAAAGGTAGTAATATTGATTTTGGGTTTTGCGTTGATGATGTTACTCATAGCAATCTCGTTTATAATTCGGTTCTCAACAATGTTACTTGTTCAGGTGTTCTAAAGAGTTCAATAAATGACAATTCTATAGATGAGGAAATAATAAGCGGTATAATAGTTTATCCTAACCCTGTAAAAAGCGAATTAAATATTAAAATTTCAGATGATTTATTTAATAATCCTGAGATTATTATAAAGAATGTTCTTGGGCAAGTGGTTTATCGCAAATCCGACAATAATAGCCAGTTAATTCAAATTAATTTAGATGAATTAGCTGATGGAGTCTATTTTGTTATAATTTCTAACGGAATATCTGTTGTTAATAAAACAATAATTAAAGAATAAGAGGTTATAAATAATATATCTAAGGGCTGTTTCTGTATATAAGGAGATAGCCCTTATTTATTTTTTGGATAGATATAATTAAAAGAATAGAAATGTCCCTATCTACTGATAGAAGTAAAAAAAAATGTTTTTGTTTTTTAGAAAAGTGGATGCTAAAAGAAAAGAGTGGGGAGAGCAGGATTCGAACCTACGAAGACATAAGTCAGCGGAGTTACAGTCCGCCCCAGTTGGCCACTTTGGTATCTCCCCATTGTATTCAATATTTTTTGAAGCATTCGACTTGCCATTTGCAAGTGAATAAAGAGCGGAAGACGGGGCTCAAACCCGCGACCCTCAGCTTGGAAGGCTGATGCTCTATCAACTGAGCTACTTCCGCATTGTGCAATTTACTTTCTACTGCTCTAAAAAAAATAGAGCCGCTGGAGGGACTCGAACCCCCGACCTGCTGATTACAAATCAGCTGCTCTAGCCAGCTGAGCTACAGCGGCAGAAAGTGGGGAGAGCA
>NZ_JAGUCO010000149.1 GCF_018271995.1 Carboxylicivirga linearis | reverse complement strand
TCCGAATAAAGCCAAAAGCAATACTCCAATGGCTAATACCCGGCAACAAACAAGTCAAATTTCAAGATGTAATAAATTTCAGGCAAAAGACCTTTCACATAAAGGCATTAGAGATTTATTATTACTCACCTCTCGTTGACCTTTCGTCAACAAATCCCCAGGACTATTATAATTTTTTTTGCGACTATTTTGGGAAACTTCAGTTCCTCAAGTATTTCAAATCAAACGGAAACATTGAAGCGTTTCCAAACCTCCAACAAATTAAGCCAAGAACCCATGATGCAATCTTAAAACTTTCTAGTGCCCAACAGGTGCTTTGGGCTTACTTTCTATTTCGGCTTTTGGGCTTAAAACACCGGGTAGATGTTGGAAACTCAACACTTGCCCGATTTTTATGTGTGGTAAATGGTATTGATATGGATAATTACAAAAA
>NZ_JAGUCO010000148.1 GCF_018271995.1 Carboxylicivirga linearis | reverse complement strand
TCCGAATAAAGCCAAAAGCAATACTCCAATGGCTAATACCCGGCAACAAACAAGTCAAATTTCAAGATGTAATAAATTTCAGGCAAAAGACCTTTTACATAAAGGCATTAGAGATTTATTATTACTCACCTCTCGTTGACCTTTCGTCAACAAATCCCCAGGACTATTATAATTTTTTCTGCGACTATTTTGGGAAACTTCAGTTCCTCAAGTATTTCAAATCAAACGGAAACATTGAAGCGTTTCCAAACCTCCAACAAATCAAGCCAAGAACGCACGATGCAATCTTAAAGCTTTCTAGTGCCCAGCAGGTGCTTTGGGCTTACTTTCTATTTCGACTTTTGGGCTTAAAACACCGGGTAGATGTTGGAAACTCAACACTTGCCCGATTTTTATGTGTGGTAAATGGTATTGATATGGATAATTACAAAAA
>NZ_JAGUCO010000147.1 GCF_018271995.1 Carboxylicivirga linearis | reverse complement strand
TCAAGCATTCCCAAAGCACCTTTGAGTTCCTCTGCTGATAACCCTAATAACTCTGCTGTTTTCGGACTGTTGGTAAGCAAGCGTGAACCGATACCTACCAATGCACCTGTGGCAACTCGTTTCATCACTTCATTGGGAGCATACCCGGCAAGACGACTTTCAAGGTCTGTTTTATCGGTTTTTAGTTCCCTGTTCTCGCTTTGGTAGCGGTCTTTCTCTGCACGTAGTTCTGCGTTCTCGTTTCGTAAACGCTCATACTTTTCTTCCAAAGTATTGTAGCGTGTCTCGAACTTAAAATCATCCAACTGCTTTTGGTAGCTGATTCGCTCCACCTCTTTGTTGTTGCCTGATAAGGCATTAAACACACCAAACAGACCGTCAAGCTTAGATTTTACAGCAGGGTTATCTCCTGAAAATAATCCTAACAAGGAATCCAGTTCTCCCAATCCATT
>NZ_JAGUCO010000146.1 GCF_018271995.1 Carboxylicivirga linearis | reverse complement strand
GCAGCGCCGATGGTACTGCGTAGAAGTGGGAGAGTAGGTCGCCGCCCTTTTTTAGGAAAACCCGTTGTTCAATCATGAGCAACGGGTTTTTTTGTTAATAGCTTACCGTTTCTTTCTAAAAAATCGCTGAATAATCTCTTTGCATTCTTCTTCCATTATGCCTTTTGTTATTTCAGTTTTTGGATGGGTTAATTCATCTATGGTTGTAAATGATGATACAAATATTTACTATTAGCATTCTCTGAAATGTTTTTCTTTGGCTTTAATTCTTGCATTTTATAGAAGATTTCAGAACTTGTTGGGAGGATTTAAGAAATGCCTTAAATGATAGCTTAAAATGAGGGGAAAGTCTTATCAAGTCAAGAATAGTATTATTTCCATTCTATCTTTATATTTTTAATTAAAGTAGCAGCTGCATGAATAGATCCGGTATGTTGGATGCTAACTCCTCCAAATTGATTACTATC
>NZ_JAGUCO010000145.1 GCF_018271995.1 Carboxylicivirga linearis | reverse complement strand
CCCACCGAAATTAATACGACTATGTTGGATTACAGAGAGCAAATACAAAGCATATACGAGTTTATAAAGCGTTCGGAGGACGAACAAAAGTACCCATACGCTTACGAAATATACCTGGTTACCGCAGCACAGGAAACGGCACTCACTTCAAGAACCTCCGGAACCGATAAGTTTAACCGTGATATTGAAAGTGCCATTGAAAAAGCAAAGCAATCTCATGGTTCACTCAGGGTTGATGTGTTTGGAGGCAAAAGTCCCAATGCCAGAAGCCTGAACAGTTATACGGTGAATATCAGCAAACTTTTGAACCCACCCAAAGAACCCATTGAAAGAGCGGAAATACAAACCATTATCCAGGAGGAAATGAAACAGAGCCAAATCCAAAACAACACCAATGGATTGGGAGAACTGGATTCCTTGTTAGGATTATTTTCAGGAGATAACCCTGCTGTAAAATCTAAGCTTGACGGTCTGTTTGGTGTGTT
>NZ_JAGUCO010000144.1 GCF_018271995.1 Carboxylicivirga linearis | reverse complement strand
TGATGAATGATAGTGGATGGATCCAATGTCCATTAAGTTCAGGTACGCTTTTAGGTTCCAACTGGGTTTATGCGCGTCAAAAAGGCAATCATGTAGTTATATCTGGATTGTTTTCACCCACATCATCACCTTTAATATGGGATCTTCCGGAAGAAATAACACCACCATCTATTAATATTGGATGTACAGCTGTTAATGCAGCCTTTAATTTGGCTCAAATGGCAATTCTATCAGGTGATCCAAGAATTTTAGTAAATCAAATACAAGCTGTTAGTGGGCAGTATGCATTTAATATGAGTTACTACACTGGAGCATAGACTTTTTAACATGGCAAAACAACCTATAAATACACTTAAAGACTGGTTTAAAAGAGGTTTAAAACCTTTGCAGGAACAATTTTGGCATTGGATGGATTCGTTTTGGCATAAAGATGAACAAATTCCGGCTGCCAGTATTGATGGACTACAAAACTTGCTTGATGAAAAGGTGACAGATGC
>NZ_JAGUCO010000143.1 GCF_018271995.1 Carboxylicivirga linearis | reverse complement strand
GTTACTATGGGCGGTTTGGTTGGTACGCAGTTTACCAAAAACGAGTATGTAAAGCTGGGCTTGGTAGGTGCAGCAGGTGCAGGTGTTGAATCCATTATCAAGAAAGCCACAGGTAAAACCATCCTCCAAGGATTAGAGGGCATCATCGGTGATGAAGATTACAGCGATATGGATGAGATGGACGGGCTACGTGCCTTAAACCCAATTACACAAGCTCTCCCGGCAGCCGACATTGACATCGAGCGTGAAATTCAGGCTTCGGTATCAGGTGCAGCATCGGACTATTCGATGAGTGACGACCCAATTGGCAATGCAGCCAGCGATTATGCAATGAGCGATGAACCGATTGGCAGTTCAGATGATGACGATGAACCAGTTGGCAAAATCCAAAACCTCGACCCCGACAGCATGGACTATGACATCTTTTCGGGCGATATGATGGCATCCTGATTCTCACTAAATAACATTTAATCAATTTAATAACAAGGCTATTAAGCCGC
>NZ_JAGUCO010000142.1 GCF_018271995.1 Carboxylicivirga linearis | reverse complement strand
GTTACTATGGGCGGTTTGGTTGGTACGCAGTTTACCAAAAACGAGTATGTAAAGCTGGGCTTGGTAGGTGCAGCAGGTGCAGGTGTTGAATCCATCATCAAAAAAGCCACAGGTAAGACCATCCTTCAAGGATTAGAGGGAATTATCGGTGATGAAGATTATAGCGATGTGAACGAAATGGACGGACTACGTGCCTTAAACCCAATCACACAAGCTCTCCCGGCAGCAGACATTGACATCGAGCGTGAAATTCAGGCTTCGGTATCAGGTGCAGCATCGGACTATTCAATGAGTGATGACCCGATTGGTAGTGCAGCCAATGATTATGCAATGAGCGATGAACCGATTGGTAGTTCAGATGATGACGATGAGCCTGTTGGTAAAATCCAAAACCTCGACCCCGATAGCATGGACTATGACATCTTTTCGGGCGATATGATGGCATCCTGATTCTCACTAAATAACATTTAATCAATTTAATAACAAGGCTATTAAGCCGC
>NZ_JAGUCO010000141.1 GCF_018271995.1 Carboxylicivirga linearis | reverse complement strand
TGAGGTGAATAAATTCAAACCCAATTTCTTTGTCAGCCAAACAAAGAAAGGTAACAAAGAAAATTCACCACGAATGCTGCCTTTCCGAAATAGTTCACCGCCGCTTCGACAGGCTCAGCGAGCTGCTTCTATATTTCGACAGACTCACATCACCTAGGGCTATACTGTTTCACCTCTCCAAGGTAAGTACTGTAGTTCTTTAACCATGACAGAAACTATCAATGGATTGTGGGAGGGCCTCTCAATCTACAATATTAGTATTCAGTTTGTAAAAATGTCTGAAGGACATTAACAATAATAGCCGCGGGTGAAACCCGTGGTATCAAGGGATTGGTTACCCAACCCCGAAGAGGGTTGAATGTTTATCGTTTTCCTTTTCGCGGTAATACCATTTTATCATTAAACACCTCATCCCGGCCTTCTCCTGTCAGGAGAAGGAGACTATACTTTCAAGCGGTGTGTTAAGTGTAACATCTTCCTCTCCTTGAGGAGAGGACCGAGGTGAGGTGAAT
>NZ_JAGUCO010000140.1 GCF_018271995.1 Carboxylicivirga linearis | reverse complement strand
GAGCTTGATATGTCATAATCGTTCGGGGGCGGTCAGCGGTTGTTAACCGCCCCTTTTTTCTTCTTAATCATTTGAAAAATGGAAGTACAAGACAACAACATACGCAAATTACAGGTCGTGAAATTCGAGGTTAAAAAAGGTCAGACCTACGAGTTTAACGGCAATACCAAAACGGAACACGACCGTATCAAAGGCATTTTCTTACGCCTATCCAACCAACAGGCATTACCAGGTGCCACACTTAGGGTTTGGATTGATGATACAGAGATAATCCCCGATGATACCGAGGTGGCGTTGCTTCACCACAACGATGACATGAGTATTAAGGACGTGGCTTTTCCTGTTGACGAAAAAGCCAAGAACAGCCCAGTACGTGTCATTTACAAAGACGACAGCGAGAACCTGGCTGTTAATGAAAGCTACAATGTTCGTGTATATCTGCTTGCCGAGGTAGAGAAAAAGAAATAACGCTAAAATCTCCCGACAATGAAACGATATTTTGTAATTACAAAAACCTCAGTTGGCAACAA
>NZ_JAGUCO010000013.1 GCF_018271995.1 Carboxylicivirga linearis | reverse complement strand
CAAACCTCACGTATTGGGACATCTTCTTTTTTACAACTACTTACAAAAGATATTTGAACAAAAACCTTTATCTGAAGAATTTACCCTTCAGACATATCTTATTAAAAAGCTAAAACGGTTTAATAAATACCTTCGTAAGAACCATAAAGATTACGCCTATTATCAGCATAAGGGTACTAAATATGATGAACTTTATTTTGTGAGATGTAATCTTCAGGCTGAAGACTATCATTCACATCCTTATTCTATGGTTGACAGTGATTTTGCAACCAGCAAAGATTATTTGTTTGCAAATTTTATTGCACATGAAAAGATGATCGTATATCTGGAGAATGAATTAATTAAGCTAAAAGTCAATAAGAAAATTCGTTATAAATCTCAGCTTGAAATTTTAAAAGCATCACCATACAATTGGTCAGAAACTAAAATTGCTCTGGTTGAATTAATCTATGCAATTGTTTATTCCGGATGCATCAACAACGGTAATGTTGACATAAAAGAACTGACAAAAACCTTTTGCGAACTATTCCATGTTGAAGACCTGGATATTTATCGATCTTATATAGATTTAAAATACCGAAAGAAGAATCCTACTGTGTTTTTGGATAAAATGAAAGAGTGTTTGATTAAAAAACTTTTAGAATAAAAAAAAGAGTCCTAAAGATGAAAGTAAGGGCTATTATAAAGCTATTTTCTTTTGTAACAACCCTTATTTTTAAATGGTATAGTTTTAACAGTATTTTCAGCTGACAGAATTGGTTCTCAAGAAATATAATTCCAGTGCTGCTACTGAAATAATCATCAAAGTAAGATAATATGCAAATCTAATACCAACAATAAACAAATCTGAGTTTACAACAAACATCACCAAACGTAATATAACGATTCGCTTTTATCACAGACGATCAGTCAAAAAACCAGATACATAACTAACAAAACTATTGCAGTCATTTATCCGTAATACTACTGCCCCGCAGCAGTCATGCTTAAAACAAAGACTTTTATTACTTCTGGGAGAGATAACTACAACAGCATTGGTTGTTATGGCAAAACATTAGTAGAATCATGAATGTAAGCCTTTTTTTTACCTTAAAAAGAATTACATACATGATTATTGATTATTACTCTGATATTCTAATTATTATTTACATATGACCTACATAAACGAAACCCTTGATCTGGGCCTTTACCGTTAGGTTCAAATTTACCCCTATAAGAAGGAATACAAGCATGTTCACCACCTATCCATCCTCCTCCTCTCCAAGCTCGATATTGTCCAACACCTATTTCACCATCTGAATACCAGTTGTTACACCACTCTCTAACATTCCCAGACATGTCGTAAATACCTAACTCGTTAGGTTTTTTTAAACCAATAGCTTTTGTACCACTATTATTATTCTCTATATTAATCCATTTCCACGATCCTATTAAGATAATATCTCCTGCATTTCTCCAATACCATCCAATATCATTCAAATCATCACTTCCACTATACTTAAAACTTTTACTCACGATTCCACCACATGATGCGAACTGCCATTCATTTTCTGTTGGCAAACGATAACCATTAGATTCTTTATTTATAGAAACCATCCACTTCATTGTATCTAAGTTTGATTTATTATTGATGTCTTTTTTAGTTTTATCAATATTATAATAAAGGGATAAACCTTCTATTGCACTTCTTTTATTACAATATACCACACAATCATACCATGTAACCATTTCAACGGGTAGATTGTCGCCCTTAAAGTTTGAAGGATTGTTTCCCATTACCTTTATCCATTCTTTTTGGGTTACTTCATATTTACCTATATAAAAATCGGCCAACGGAATTGTTTTTTTATAGATTTTAGATACCCTATTGTAAAAGGCATTACATTTAACCAAGACAAAATCCGAATCATTCTCTTGTTGGCAGCTAGTATTAAAAAGGCTTGTTGCAATAATCAATAGGAAAAATTTTCTCATAAAAAATCTTTGAAAATAAATGTAACGGTTTTATAGAAATATAAGCTGCCCGATCATTCATCAGACAGCTTTAGTATATTGATAAGTATCAAATAAAATAGTTATAGCTTTTAATAGGCATTTTGCTAAGATCGAATTGATACATCTTATAGATTTTAGTCAACAAGTTGCCATTGAGCATTATAATGAGTTGTACTACTATCATATTGAGCAAGAGCGCTTCCGTCTGAAGTTCTTCCATAACCATCTATCTTCATGTTGGTTCCTCGGTTTTGGATATAGTAATAACCTGAACCTGCTGAGATAATTTTCCACTGTGCATTTACATGAGTTGTACTGTTATTGTACTGAGCAACAGCATCACCATTAGTTGTTCTGCCATAGCCGTCCAATTTCATATTTGTCCCCTGATTAACTATATAATAAAAACCCGAACCTGCAGAAACAATATTCCAATGAGCGTTGGTAGAGTTCGAATTATATTGCGCTGCTTCTTCGCCATTTGCTGTTCTGCCTAAACCATCAATCGACAAACCAGATCCTCTGTTAACTAGTCGTTTTACTCCAGCGATTGGATCAGTATTACTACTGCTACCTCCATCCCAAACTGTTACATTACAGTAACCATTACTAGAACCCCATGCTTCAGTTAATAATATGGCTGAAGGTGAAATATCAGCCCCTAAACCATAACCAGCATCAGCCCATGCGTTTGCATGGTTTGCAAAAGTTATAGTATGGTTTTCACCTGAAGAGTTCTGTAATGTACGCGTGCTGTAAACTTGTCGGAAGCTTTGAGTACCATCAATTGAAGGAGCATTGGAACGCCATGATGTATAAATATTATATGTACCACCATCACTATAAACTGTACCGAGACTCGCCCCATCGGCAGGTCTGTGAGCCCCCCACTTTTCATTTACATAATATTCAATTAAAGGATTTCTTGTCCAACCATAATAGGCCATTGAACCACCTCCACCGTTAAGCGAAAATGAACCACAATTGTATCCCACAACTCTGTTTCTTGAACCAGAACTCCATCCTTTCCCGCAAGTAAAATTGCCGTCATACATGTCCCATGATACACTGTAGTTTCCTCCTTCACCATTGGTATAGTTAACAGAACCGTTAAGCCCATCGCTTTTCCAAAGAGACCAGAAATAATCATTATTTGTTCCAGATTCATAGGTTTTCAATTGAAGTTCTAGCTTCGGCTTCATGTCTTCCACTAATTTTTCCTCACAAGAATACAATGCAAGAATTAGCACCATCGTTAAACTTAGAATTTGCTTCATAAAAAAAGATTTAAATAGTTAATAATAATATTATATATTTTAGAATAATAAATAGTTATTGTTTTAGTTATTTGTATATTCTCTGTGGTTCATCGCCAATGATATTTTTTTACAACATTTATAATAGTAAAAAGTACTTCATCTTTGGTTGATTCTCTTGCAGAATGAGTTCTTTATCATAGGAACACACATTTAATGAATTACTTATATCTTTTTAATAAAAAAAATGACGCTAGTAAGCTCTCAATACCTTTACCTCAACACATTATTCTTTGGAAAATTCTAAATAAATAGATGAATTATATTTAAGGATTTTTTCATAACACTAAGATTACAATAAACCAGTTATATTATTATTAATATAAGATATATCATATTTAAATTTAGATATACTTATATGCTAAAATAAGATTCGCAATATTGGGATTTACTTTAGGTAAGTTGTAATACTATGGCTTAGAAATTTTAAACCATTAAAGAAAGGACATTTATTGTTATTACTATATAAAAAACAGTTGATTGGAGAGTCGGTATTAATCATAGATTCTTCGACTTATAAATGATCTCTTGGTAAAAAAACGATAATACTCAATGAAGTTGATGAATAAACCAGCTTTAAAACTATCTAACACTATAAAATAGCTTAATCTTTTTATACTCTTTACAGGAAACAAACGTGAAATTAATTTTTCAATATGAATAAAATAAAACTACATTATTGAATACCTACCCAATACAAACAGATAGCAATCTTAGCCCCAAAACGTCTAAACACATTAATAAGCTATAAAAAGGCGCCTTCCAGGGCGCCAATTTTATAGCTTAATATGATATGATCAAATAAATTAAATTAACTATAAAGTATACTGAGTAAGATGATGAAGTTGTATAAACTAAAAGTTTTGCTTAAACATCGTAATTAATTACCA
Organism: Carboxylicivirga linearis; assembly: GCF_018271995.1. GTDB lineage: Bacteria > Bacteroidota > Bacteroidia > Bacteroidales > Marinilabiliaceae > Carboxylicivirga > Carboxylicivirga linearis. Next base: position 130,073 of record NZ_JAGUCO010000013.1, on the reverse strand, counting down.
AAGAACTAAATGGTTGACAAGCCTATAACTTAATTAATTCCTCTGTAAATTAAGAATTAACACACATTCTACTTACTCACAAATCTTTATCAAACACCTTGAAATACCTTTATTCTTCCAACTGAATTAAGACTACAGAATGTGCAGGCATAGTAACATGCAATTCTCCATTTTTTACTTTGCCTATTGAATAATCTGTCATTACAACTTTTTCATCTTTACCGAAATCATTATAATCGGTTATGGCTTTCGCATTTATTATATTCCCTCTAACGTTTTTATAAGCCTTGCCAAGCAGCAAATCAACAGGTAAAGATTGATTAGGATTTGAATTGGTAATGGTTATATTGGTCATTCCATTTTTATGCGAAGCTGATGCTGTGATTGCAGGGATATGCTCCCCATTGTAATCATAATTCTCTGACTTCAATTCAATTGGAATTAATTCAGCATCTTGATGAACATTATACATTTGAAAAACATAATAAGTTGGTGTTTTTACCATTTGGGCACCTCTTGTCATGATTACAGATTGCAATACATTAACAATCTGGGCAATATTTGCCATACTGATTCTATCGGCATGGTTATTAAATATATTCAGATTAATACCTGCTACCAAAGCATCGCGTAAAGTGTTTTGCTGTTGTAAAAAACCTTCTTTAGTACCTTCCAGTTTATCGTACCATGTTCCCCATTCGTCAACAATTAGTTTGATATCACCATCAGGATCATACTTGTCCATAACCGCCAAATGAGACCGAATGTAATCTTCTACATACATTGTATTTCGTATGGTTGCAAACCACATATCTTCATCAAAATCAATGGAAGAACCTTTTGACCCTTCCCAATTTGCTGTTGGTAAGGTGTAATAATGCATTGACAGACCTTGTGCCAGATTTAGCTTATCTTTTATTACTTCAAGAATATTCTCTGTCCATTCCAAATCATCTGCACTTGGACCGCAAATGACTTTTTGAAAACCATTTCCTCTTATGTATGATGAAAAGTTTCTAAACACGTCAGCATAATATTCTGATCTCATGTCACCTCCGCATCCCCAGTTTTCATTGCCTATACCCCAAAACTTAACATCCCATGGGTCTTCTCTTCCGTTTTTCTTACGTAATTCTGTCATCGGACTTTCATTAGATGAAGTAACATACTCAACCCAATCTATTGCTTCCTCAACAGTTCCTGAACCAACATTTATGCTTAAATAGGGTTCGGTACCTATTAATTCACAAAAATCCAGAAATTCATGTGTTCCAAAGCTGTTATCTTCGGTTACACCACCCCAAAAAACATTAACAATTGACGGACGATCTTCCTTAGGGCCAATTCCATCTTTCCAATGATAGGTATCTGCAAAACAGCCGCCTGGCCATCTTAAAACAGGAATCTTTAATGCTTTTAGAGCCTCAACCACATCGGTTCTATAGCCGTTAATGTTTGGTATGTCTGAATTTTCACCGACATAAATTCCTTCGTAAATACAAGTTCCCAAATGTTCAGAAAAATGTCCATAAATTTCTTTATTGATCTTAATGCCCGTTGAATCTGTTTTTAGAATCAACTTGTTTTGCGCGAGAAGATTCCCTGCAAGTATCAGGCAAATAAAAAAAGCAGTTGTTTTCATTTTAGATATGATTTAATTTTATCAAACATTGAACACATAGAAGTAAAAAATGGATATTTAAGCTAATTAAACCCCATAAAAAGGGATTCTTTTTTTATACTGTATATCATTAGCAGGAACAATGAAGCAAAGTTTCTACCTGAATATCAACACACCTAGAATTAAGCTTAAAGCTATCACTGCTATGTTTTTTTAAATTTTATTTTCTTGCTATTTCCAAATTAATAATTGGGATAATACTATCATCCGGAAAATATTTACTTAGTTTATTTTTAAAGTTGCTGCAGAGGTTTAATCCTCTTGAAACAAATGTTGTGCATATTTATATAAACACCTTCGCCAGGTTAACCATTCATGAGCTGTTCCTTCAGACTCGTAGTATATATATTTGATTTTTTGCCTGTCCAACATCTTACAAAATGCCCCAACTGAACCCGGGAAAGGTGCAGGCTCGGTAGTTCCTAACCCCAACCAGAACACTTTTAGTTGCTTGTTTAATGCATCAGCATCATTAAACTTACCATCAAGGAATTTCGCAGGATCTATTTCGTTGGAATTTGGATAATTAGCCGTACCGCTGAAACCTCCGTAATACGCAAACTTATCCAAATGATTCATAATAATCCGCACAGTTTGATTTGCTCCCATTGACAACCCGGCAATTGCACGGGCTTTTCTATCAGCAATAGTGCGAAAACGGCCATCAATCATTGGTACTACCTCATTAACAAGCACTTCTTCAAAAATCATTTGAGACCTTTTACCGGTAGTTTCATTGTCTTGAGATCTAAAAGCATAACCGTTATCCATTACAATAATCATATCCTTCACTTTATTGCCGGCAATAAGGTTATCCACTATTAGGTGCGCTTTTCCTTGCGACGACCAGCCTGTTTCATCTTCAAAACTACCGTGCTGAAGATACAATACCGGATAACGATTTTGCGTATCTTTTTCATAACCTGGAGGAGTGTAAACAAAACATCTTCGCCATGCCTCAGTTATTTTAGAGTAATACTGAACCTGACTAACCAAGCCATGTGGCACATCTTTTAAAGCATAAAATTCCCTGTCAACAGCCGGGATTTCTATGGCACTTCCCCAACGACCGGCACCATAATAGTATTTTGTACCAGGATCCGGAACCGAGGCGCCATCGATATTTAACTGGTAATAATGAAAGCCTTCGTCTTGAGGAGCTGATTCTCCCGTCCAAATGCCTTCTCTATCTTTTTCCAGATTATACTTTACACCACCAATATCAAGCTGAACCATCTTTGCATCAGCTGCTGAAACTTGCACCCTTACACGGCCTTCAGAATTAACCTGAGGGTACTGCTTGCCGGGTTGATTTACAGAAGACGGTTTAAAATCTTCAATACCCCCAACATCCTGTGCCTGTACTACCAATCCTTCAAAAGAAATAAATAGCAATGTAAGTAAACTCCAAAAACTATATTTCATAAACTATAAAAGTTAATTTATTAAACATTGAGATATTTCATTTATAAATTTCCTCCAATGACCAGATGCCTATCTGAAGAAATGAAACTAGCAAGCGAGCCTGGCCAAATCCCGCTTACTACCCGTTTCTTTTGTAATTGCCTAATTATTCACAAAACTGCCAGGCATCGAAATTGAACAGTTCACCCTCATTGCCTTTAAACACGAAATACAAATCGTGTATTCCTTCTACTTTATCAACCTTGGTAGTGAATGTTTTCCAGCTATCTATACTTCCGGTGTTTTCAATTTCACATACACCCACTAACTGACCATCTTTAGTATCCAACCTAATTTCAATTTTTCCACTTTCAATTGAAGCGGCTGTTGCTTGGAACATTTTAGCACCTTTGGCAAAATCTACACTTCTGACTTTTATATAATCACCGTTATTGATTTGTGAGACATATACCCCTTTTTTACGGTCCCCTTTAGTCTTTACACTTTCGGACCAAGCTATTGTTTCAGCCTCATTTCGTTTAAATGGATTTAAGCAAGCAACACCAGTTTTAATACCTTCAACCGTTGGTGCTATTGAGGGAATAGAACCGTCAGCATTATATTCAAATTGTTCCACACAAGTAGAGCGTCTGAAACCACCACCGTTTGGTAGTGCTTCGTTATGATAAAAGAAATAGGAATTGCCTTTAAAATCAATAACTCCTGAATGATTGGTAAACGCAAGTTTTGGATGACGTTCCATAATTAAACCTTTGTATTCCCACGCCCCTGTTGGCGAATGCGACGTTGAATACCCAATGCTTTCTGGGATTCCATTGACAGCATAAAGCAGGTAATACAGGTTGTTGCGTTTATAAAACCATGGACCTTCAACATATTTGGTACCTGGTGTGCCATCTGGTCTAACACTCTCACCAAAAGACTCTGTTGTCATTTCTACAGACACAACCCCATTGTCTCCTATGCTTTTGTCGTACGAAATCATATCTTCGTTCAATTTCACATACCATACACTAGGGTTACCCCAATACAGGTAAGCCTGCCCATCGTCATCGACAAAAACAGTAGGGTCAATATCTTGCCATAAATGATCGCTATCAACCAGTTTTTTACCCAAAGGGTCGGTAAAAGGACCATAGGGCGAATCGGCCACCAAAACACAAACACCGGTTCCGTGAATCGGTACGTACAAGTAAAATTTACCATTTCGTTCAATACATTGAGGTGCCCATGCCCCATTATCCTTTTCAAGCCATTTAAAAGATTTTAATGAGGCAACTGCGCCATGATCCGTCCAGTTAACCATATCGGCTGTTGAGTAGCAACGCCAATCGTACATGGTAAAGAAATTAGCCTTTGTACTATCCTCATCATGAGAGGTATAAACATAGACTGTATCATTATAAACCATGGGTGCCGGATCGGCAGTAAAGTAGGTTTGGACAATGGGGTTTTGCGCATAAACCGACATCCCCGATAAAAAAACAGTTATAATTGATAATATTACTTTTCTATGCATTATTGTAATTTCTGGATTGATATTATTTTATGGATTCAATATTCCAAAACAAATCGAAGACCTGGTAACGAAAACGTCGTTTTTCAATATTCTCATGGGTAGATGAATTAATGAGTTTTTCAAAAACAATTAATTTCATCATTTTCGATTATTCATCAAAAGTTTACAACGCTTATCTCTCTAAACAACAAGTATTTATCACTTAGCCCATTCAGCTCCTTCATCTGTTCTTCTCCATTTAAAATACTCATCAAGCACTTTTAATGATTCTTCACTTGGTACAGGACCTACATGAGTTTTTTGCTGCAAATACATTACTTCCGGCTTATCATTACTAAAGGCAGGCCACTGTGGAATACCTTCACCATTGGGATTACCATATTTTGCAAAATTTGTCCAATAAGTACCCATTGCCTCAGAAATATCAATATCCGATTGCGAAGAGTTATTCGGATCTAAATGTTGAAAAACAAATGCCACATCCTGTCCATGTGGTGAGCCATATCCATACAATGGTGAATCTTCTGGAAATTCAGGATGTTGATCGAAATAGTAATAGTACACATTAGATTTGCCAGTTTGAGATTGAAGCCTTGCCCAAATCCAAGTTTGCCAGCCAAAGGCTACATCGCGCATAAGGTCACGGGCTGTTTTTGGTACACTATTTTCAGCAAGCGGATAAGCTTCCAACAAAGCATCAGCATGCTTCCCGAAACGTTGAATCACACTATTTCTAACATCCTCAGGATTCTTCTCCCGCATAAAACTGGCGCCTTCGTCGGAATTATAACCGATCAGGACAGGTACATCATTGTATTGGTTTTTTTCATATAACTTATATTGATCGTCTGGAATAACAACACCATCTACAATTGGCCATCCTCCAGGCATTGTCCACCCGGCAGGTATAAATTTTTCAGCTTCTATCTTGCGTAAATCGGCAATTGATGTTCCTCCATGTTGTTTCACATATTCAATACCATCGGATTCTGCTTGTTTTAAGGTTTTCATATTTTCACCTGGATAAGTAGTCGGACGCGATGGTCCAAATGAGCCTCCACTCTGAGATATAGCACCATGAAAAAGACCTTTCGCCAATGGCGATGCACACAACATACTAACTGATATTCCACCTGCTGATTCGCCGAAAATGGTCACTCTGTCCGGATCACCTCCAAAAGCAGCAATGTTATTTTGAATCCATTTCAATGCTGCTATCTGATCCAGCAAACCATAGTTTCCAGACACGCCTTCCGGACTTTCAGCACTTAATTCAGGATGAGCCAGAAATCCAAGTTGCCCAACACGATAAGCAATACTTACTAAAACAACTCCTTTGTCAGCCAAGGCTTGTCCATCAGATACAGGTTCTGATGTAGAGCCAAAACTAAAGCCCCCACCGTAAATCCAAACCATAACAGGTAGTTTTTCATCTGCTGACTTTGCCGGTGTCCAAACATTCAGGTATAAGCAATCTTCGCTTTTGCCTGAAGGAGGATTACCTCCCTGCATTGGGGCTGGAGCATAATCTGTGGTTTGTTTAACTCCTTCCCATTCTTTAACGGGCTGTGGGGCTTTCCAGCGTAAATCTCCTACAGGAGCAGCAGCAAATGGGATACCTCTATAAATGTTCATGTCTTCCATGACTGTTCCCTGGATGATGCCGCCCTCAACCTTTAACTGGCCTGGTTGAAGTTTACTATTGCATGAGATCATCCCCAAAACAAAAAGCAGAAATAATAAGGTTTTTAAATTTTTCATTGTTAAGTGGGTTTATGATGGGCTACTGATAAAATCAGCAACCAATTTTTAATTTATTCATTGTTGTGCCTTGGGGATTGCAAAAAAATGAAAAAGTCAATGCGTTGAAATGACATCGGTGATTGAAAAAGCATTCAGCATACTCGATGCCACTTTACCCATAAATTTAGTCAACTTCATCGGCAGTGCACCAATGAAGTTGACTAAAAATGACACTATAGATGATTATTTAAACAGTAATTGAGCAAATTCATGCAAGCTTCTTCTCCATGTATGGAATTCATGGGCCGTACCTTCCGATACATACCAAACAGCATTAATACCAGCTTCTTTCAATGCTTCGGTGGATTTTTGTACTGCTTCAGGACGTTCTTTGCTTCCGCAACTTTGAAAAATAAGTTTCACATTACTTTGCTCTTTAACTTCCTCTGGAGCATAAAGAGCACCGCTAAAAAGACCAATGTGCGAAAACACATCAGGCCTGTTGGTTGTAATGGCTTTTGTCTCCATCGATCCCATGGAAAGTCCGGCCATGGCACGGTTTTCCTGATTGGAAAGCGTTCGATAATTCTCATCAACATAAGAAACTAATTCATCAACCAAAACAGTTTGAAAAGGAATGATATCGAATTCACGCAATTTTCCGAATTCAATATCATTGGTCATGCCATATGTCATTACAATGATGAAAGGTTTGGCTTTTCCTTCGGCAATTAGATTGTCCATGATTAAATTGGCCTTTCCCTGTGCGGGCCAGGATGTTTCATTTTCGCAGTAACCGTGTTGAAGATACAAAACAGGATAACTTTTTGAAGTTTGATTTTCATACCCGGGTGGTGTATAAACAAATGCCGTACGGCATGTCTTAGTACTTTCTGATGGGAAAAGAATTTCATGAACATGACCATGTGGAACATCTTTTACAGCAAAAATATTCTGGTCATCTGAAGGAATTTCGATACCACTTCCCCAGCGACAAGCACCAAAATACAACAATGTTCCCGGATCGGGAACCGAAGCTCCGTCAATATTAAGTTGATAGTAATGGAAACCTACATCCTGCGGAGCCGATTCTCCAGTCCACATTCCTTCTGCATCCTTAACCATGTCGTATTTAACACCACCAATGTCGAGTTTTACATATTTGGCATCGGGAGCAAAAACTTGTGTACGTACACGTCCCTCGGAATTGACCATGGGGTATACATGGCCTGGTTGGTTTACCGACGAAGATTCAAAATCTTCCACTATTTGATCATTCGATTGGGCAACACAATAGTTACCAACAATCAGAAATATTGCTAAAAGTGATTTGATTTTGTAATTCATTTTATACTTGGTTTTTAGTTTTGATAAAATAAGAGTGATGTCTATTCTTTTATTAAAAGTTCATTGACTGCATTAGCAAGGTAAATATAGGCTGCACCAATATCGATAATGTACTCATTCTCTCCCCAGAAAAAAGGCCAATCCTCCTTGTTCTCTGGAAAATCCGGATTCAATATCAGCACACCGGGAACTATTCCTCCGGCAATAAAACTAAAATCGGCCCTGTTGCTTCCATATGCAACTTTCTTCGAACGAGTTCCCACTGCCGAAACAAAGGAGATGTTAGAATCTGGATGACACCCAAACAAGTAATTTAAACCTTTGTACACATCTTCCTTTTCGATGATTTCCGGATATGCTTTATAAGCCATAAAGTTGGTACTTGCCCACTCTATAACACCGGCATTCCCGGCCCATCCTCTCGTTGAAATAGGCACTCCGTAAGGGTTCTCGGCTCCTAATTCTTCGATTTCAGTTTTGTGTTTAACTACGTATTTTTTAAGTTTTTCCTTAAACTCTTCGCCCATGTGAGGAATTGCACGAAGAGCCATAGAGAGTGTCCGTTCGGATGATTCATCCAAAGCTGGCCATATTAATTCTTCATAGCGTTTTGCATAAGTCTTCTCTCCAGAAGAAATATACAACTGAAATGTTGCCAGTACTTCATTAAATCGTCCCCATCGAGAATACCTGTCGGTTTTGGCTGTAATCTTAATCTCCCTGGCTTCGGTATAAAGAGTTTTTGCGAGGCGAAGGCATTTATCTGCCAGTTCACTATTGTAGTCTTTTAATGCTCTACTGGCAGCAGAAAAGGCAGCAACTGTTGAAAAGTCGAGACTATAATTCCGATTTGTGAAAGCCCATCGATCATCCAAGGTACCAGAGCTAACTCCATCGCTTTCGTATGGTTTTAGATTGGGGTTGTATGGTAAATTATCCGTTTCAGTTGAAGCATCTCCTAAATGATGGTATTGATGCAACGTGGGAACAATTATACCGCGTACAGGGTGTCCAATATTTTCAATTTGCGCAACCAGATTTAGTGTACCGTGTTCAATTTGTTGAAGAATATCCGCATCGCCATCAGGACGATGGATATCAACATAGCGAGTTGCCTGATTTATATAAGTCTGATCTCTTTTGATTTTGAAGTATTCCCATGAATCAACCAGGCTTTGAATAGTGCGGCAGTGAGTGCCTGTTTGGATGTCATAGTCACCGGCATCAAACCAGCCACCAACAGCCAATCCGGGTATGCGCTCCAGAGGCTTATACTTGGTATCGGTTACCGAATCCATGCTGTAACCATCAAAAAAATCGATATTAACAGGAGCCTGCAATGCATCATCCTTAAAAGGTTCGCCATGCCAGGTACGGTAAGCTTCATTTACTTGCATGTGATCCATCTGCACGGGTAGGAAGACATCTAATGTAGGATGCCAGACATTTTTAAGTGTATTGGGATCAATTGAGAAAGTATTGGTGGTTTGATCGCCATACTGAATGCAGTACAATCCGGGTTTAGTGATTGAGCTGAAGTCCACCTTCAGGTAGTTGTAGCGCAGATAATTTCCCCATTCTTCAGTGTTTACCGATAGCTGTTTTATTTTCTTTCCTGATACTGTTACTTCGTAGATGAAGGCTTCTTTCAGTGTAACGTCATTCCTGTCGAGTTCTATGACAGCAACTTTCTTTTGATCAGGATGATATCCTACTTGTGAGAAACCTATATTGGGTTTACGCACCCAGTTTTCAATGGTATTGGGTTCAACATGCCATTCAAGGACTTCTCCGGTTTGGTTCGAGGGTAAAATACTTCGAGCTATAAACCAACCATTTTGTGCCAGATTGCGACCGTCGAAAAGCATAATTTCCGATTCTGATTCTATTTTCACATATCTCTCAGGATCTTCGGGTGCCAATACCAGGGTGTTCCCTTGCGCAAGTGGTTTGGGTATAATAAATTCATCAAGTCCCCGATCATCAAAGGTGTTGTGCCCTCCAAACTGAGGAATTTTGCTTTTTGATGATTGAATGGTTGTATTTCCAGAAGGGTAAAGGGGGAAATAGGATGGTTTGCCATCAACCAGATAGCTTTTTTCGAAGTAGGCAGAAGGTAGAAATTCCAGATTGAATCCGGCCCTACCTTTCAATGATTCAGGCACCGGTTGATCTAAAGAGACTACAATCTGAAAACCATTTCCTTCAGGAGATACTGTGATCTTTGAATCAAAATCATAATCTTCATATCGGAGTGTAAACTCAATACTTTTACTGGCTTTGTCAACACTTTTTTCGATGAGGATTGGGATTAAATCCCATTGTTCGGGTGTATTTTGCAGCCTTACTGCTCCTCCCGTAGATGTTCTTACTCCATGATGGATGAGCTCTATACCGGCTGTTTTTTCATCAAAAAAGAAACCATTGTATTGGTTGTTAAAAACCAGGACGTTTAGACCCTTTGTCTCGAAATACTCTTTTTCGTTGAGTGTCAGTTTTTGTGCAAAAGACGAAGTGCTAATTAAGAACAATAAGCTTAACAGGAACTTATAAGGATTGGATATGTTTTTTAAAACCATTGTTATAGATTTAGGTATTTGAAGGGTAAAATAATTAAGAGGAATGATAAAGGTAATTGCACCAGCCTACCTATTCTTGGCCTCCTGGATAAGCAAAACAGGTATAATTGGAGTCGGTTTCATAAAACTTTGCCATCATTAATTCTCGGTTAGAATATTGCGCACATTTGAAAGGCTTTTAATTCTGATCAGGAAGGATGATCTGATATTTTCCACTCAGATGCATAAGACTGAACAAGTATAGCAACCCATCATAATAGGGATCAAAATACCCATCATCGTAAGGTTCCAATTTTGCATCCCAGAGTTTATAGACAAAATCCATACTAGTATCGTTGTTGTTAATATTAATCAGTGAAGCTGTGGCTGCAGTAGATATTAACCCCAACGAATGTCTTAATTTGGGTTCATAATCACCTGCCGGAAGTATCCATTCTGGCTCAGAACCATCTAAATTGTACTGATCTTTAAACGAATTCATTCCTTTCGATCTGAGGAAGTTTTGAAATCGCTCCGCATAACTTTCCTGCCATTCTTTATCTTTTCCGCACCACAAATAGTCCATCGCAATATTCATTGGAACTCTCCATGAATCATACCGAAATCCGGGTTTCATCCACGGAGTAGGATGAGGCTCACCATTGAACTCAGTATAGTCAGAATTAAGACCGGTAACAGGGTGACATGCATGGTGCAGAAAAACCCTAGACGTATCGGCGCAATCACGATAAAATTGTTCGTGACCGTCATTGGCATACTCAGCCCATAATTCATAAAACGCAGGGACATGGTAAGAGGGGTCGGTCCAATTGTATCCGTGTCCTCCCGGAACAAAAGAAATTTGCTTGTGTTCAAGATTTATAAAAGGTCGCACATATTCAGCCCCGTCTTTTTCCCACATGGCATCGAGTATGTGTCTGGCTTCTGAATAATAGTCGATGCCGGTGTCATTACCCCAACGGTTAGATGCAAGCAACAGAGTTGTGACAAAATATAATTCTCCGTCGGAAGCACTTCCGGGAGAATTAATCTTCATCTTTTCAGGATCAAAGCTCCATGCAAAATAGCCTTTTCCCGGACCATCCTGATGTTGTAGATATTTTTTTGACCAACGCCAAATACGATCAAAAACATCTTTTTTATCCAACTGAACGGCAACCATCATACCATATGAAACACCTTCGGTGCGTACATCCTTATTTTTTATATCAGAAACATACCCCAATGAATCACCAACTTCGAAATAGATGCGATCTGGTCCTTCAAACAGATCGAAATAAGCTTTTTCAACCTTCTTGTCAATTTCGTTCTGACTGTACCCGGCTTCAAGAAAGAGATTTCGGTAACTTCCGGATGAGTGGTTCTGCGCAAAAAGGGAGATTTGCATTAAAGAAAAGGTAAACATTAAAAAGGTAACTGTTTTTTTGAATTGCAATTTCATAGTCTTATACTTGCTTTTAGGGTCCATAAACAACGGTTTCATAATAGAAGAATTAGAGAATTTCTGAACTCTTCATCCACAGAAAAAGAGGATCTATCCAGGATTCTTGCTTAAAGATAAACCCATGATTTCCTTTGGGGTAGATATGCATTTCAACAGGTACCTGATGGTGTCTTAATTGTTCGAAATAGAAGATGCTATTGTCAACATCTACCACATTGTCATCAGCAGCGTGAGTAATATAAGCTGGAGGAGTATCTTTAGTTACCTGCCATTCCGATGAATATTGAATAATTTGATCAGGATCTGGATTTTCTCCAAGTAGCTGGGTTCTGGATCCCATATGGGTGAGACTGTCGCTCATACTAATGACTGGATAAACTAATATTTGAAAATCGGGACGCAGATTTGTGCCTTCGGGATTATTGATTACGGGATCATAATGCGTAGCTAATGTGGAAGCCAGGTGTCCCCCGGCAGAAAAACCCATAATCCCAATTTTATCAGGGTTTATATTCCATTCTGACGCGTTTTCCCTAACTATTTTTATCGCTTTCTGCGCATCCTGCAGAGGGATCATAGTGCTACTATCAGAAGAGGGATCGGGCAGTCGGTACTTAAGAACAAATGCGACAACTCCGTTTGCAGCTAGCTTTTTTGCAGTAGTAACTCCTTCTCCCTTGTAAACAATTACACTATATCCTCCACCTGGACAAATAATTACGGCAGGTCGAAAAGTATTAATTTCCTCTGGTGAATACATTTCTATACTTGGAGATATGACTTTTCTGATAAGTCCATCCGATGACTCATTATCCAAACTTAGGTTTTCGACAACCTCAAGATAATCTTGCTCATCGTCGTAAAGTTTAATAATTTCCTGGGCACTTGTCTGGCATAAAACCATAGTAAACATTAGCAGAAACAGTAATCGCTTTAAGATATTCATTGTTTTTTGAGTTATTCTTCTCACTTATCGATTTGTTTATTAATGTATATTTAAAGAACAATAGATGATCCTTTCTTCCGCTAACTGACTATTTCTTTTCTCATGATTTATTATCGTTAAAGCCCCATAAAGTTATTCTGGTGATTGCTTCCAAATGTCTGAGAAAAGCTTAAAGAAAAACTAACAAGGTTTGGATATTGCGGCACTTCAATCTATTAGTATTAACCAAACTTAGAAATTTTGATGCATTGATATTTTTGATTTTAGATATTTGATTTTAGATTTCGAACCAGATATGATATAATGGAAGTAATATCTCAAATCAAATAGTATTTAATTAAATGTAAAACAACTTTCTATTTAGGATCTTCATTAATAGTTTTGACAGCTTCAAAAATTCACCTTGCAAATCATCTTCTTAATAAAATTTGAATATTAAAATTTAAATCGAACACAGGTTAATTGAACAGGATAAAACAGAAACTCGGATTTTCTGAATTTTAAGATAACAAAAGGAAAACCGGAAGTAAGGATCTAGTTTTCTTCCGGTTTTTGTCCTGAATACAGGATACTATTAGGGTAGTTTAATTGCTAAATCCTGGATAAAGATCATTACTAGTAAACCCAGGAGTTTGTTCCAATAATCCATTTGAAAGATCGATTTGTCTCTGAGGAATAGGGAAGAAGCCTTTGGTTTCATCATAACGAGCACTATAACCTTTGCTATTAAGCCCGTTAAATACTTCAGGACTACCAAAGTTATATACTGGTGTTCCCATCTGAGTCTCAAGGGCAGTTTTGGTATAATCTGCACCCCAACGACGCATATCGTTCCAACGCAATCCTTCAAAAGCAAGCTCATGATGACGCTCCTTTTGAATATTTTCCAACGAATATGCTACCGGATCAAGGCCAACGCGACCACGTACCTCATTCATATATGAAGCGTCTTCAGTTAACTCAGACATCATCAGTAACACATCGGCAAAACGGATGAAAATCAAATCATCACCATGCGATAACTGATTATTGTCTTGATTACCGTACATGATGACGCTGTAATCATTCTTAATTGAGCCATCAGCGTCTTTTGCGGTGACACCATTATATTTCTTACCCCAATAATTACTTTCCATCACAAAATCCCATTGACCTTTTGCGTAATTAGGAAGCTCAGATTCAATATCAATTACAGAAGCCCAAAGACGGATGTCGTTAGGTTCATCAATCTGCCATTGATCAACAATATGTTTAGGGATAGAGTTACCTTGTCCCCAACCTCCTGCAAAAGGAAATGTATTAGCTACCGATTGCAATCCTCGCAATGCGAAGAACAATTGAAACGTATTACTATAACCTCGTCTTATGTCCCAATTGGCAAAGTTCGAAAACTTAAGCGCAAATACTGTCTCAGGGCTTACAGCACCATTATCAGCAGCATATAGAAGATCCTTGTCTGTTTGCTCCATATAATCAGTCATGTAAGGATAGTCGTTGATTGTCAAAGAATTTGTATAAGGCCAAAGTTCGTGATAATCGTCAACCAAATAATGTCCGCTGGCACTGATGCATTCTCCCAACCAAGAAGTAACTTCAGCCTTTGTAACACCAGGCAGTGAAGCCTCTTGGTAAAAACCGGTATAAAAAAGCCACACACGAGCCATTAAGGCTTGAGCTGCCCAAACAGTTACACGACCTTCCTCTGTTGAAGAATAAGGCACTTTGGGCAATAGTTCAATAGCTGTTTTTAAGTCTAATGTGATCTGCCCGTAAATCTCTTCCGTACTTGCAGCGGGCAAATTAGCTTCTTCCGTGGTTATTTTTAGCGGCACATTTCCAAAAAGGGTCGCCAAACGATAGAAAAAGAAAGCTCTTAAGAAAAGGGCTTCTCCCTTGTATTGATTTTTCAGTTCGGGACTCACAACAATATCACTAAGCAGGTCCATATTTTCAATGGCAAAATTTGCGCGGTGAATTCCTTCGTAAGTTACATCCCACGTATGAGACAGCATTTCAGGATCTGAATACATCATGGCCTCGTATGATTGAGCTTTAATATCATTAACGCCGCCGCCGCCCAATTTTTCGTCACTGGCCACTTCACATACAAACAAATAACTTTGGTCTACGTTACGCTGTTCGTTATTCATGGTTGTATAAATACCTGCCATCATTTGCTTTGCATCATCTGCTGTCTGAGGAAAGTTATCCGAAGTTTTTTGAGTGAGTGGCTCCACATTCAGAAAATTCTCTGAGCAGCTACCCAACATCGCAGCAACAATGATTAAATATACTATTTTTTTCATAATCATCTAAAATTAAGTTTATTAGAATTTCAAATTAAATCCTACCATATAAGTTTTGGGAGCAGGATAAAAACCGAGATCAATACCTTGTACAAAACCTTGTCCATCACCATAACCTATTTCAGGATCTAAGCCAGAATAATCGGTAAAAGTAAATAGGTTACGTCCTGCCACGAACATGCGAGCTTGCGACAATGGTAATTTAGGTAACAGTTTTTTAAAGTCATAACCAAGGGTTATATTCTGAATTTTAACATAGTCACCATCTTCAATGTATAACTCTGATATATTTAACCGGTTAGTTCCATTGCCTGGAGTCATGCGAGGAATTTTATTTGAAGTTCCTTCACCATGCCAACGCCCCAAAATGTCAGTAGTATAATTATGAAATTCGTTGTCACCAAATGAACGATAAGACTTCAGTATTTGATGGCCAAATGCTCCATTACCACTCAATGAGAAATCGAATCCTTTGTAAGCGAAGTTAAGGCCAAAACCAATTCTAATATCGGGATGAGGATTACCAATCATGGTTTTATCTTCTGTGGTCACTTCACCGTCACCATTGACGTCAGAGAAAATAACATCTCCTGGCTGTGGATCAGCTTGAAGGAAGCCATGAGTCCATTCCGCAATTTGTTGTTCATTCTGGAAAACACCTTCAGTTTTGTATCCGTAGAAATAGCCCGCAGGCATTCCATTTTCAACTCGCCAAACCGGGTCGGTACCTTGTGAAATAACACTTGGATCACTTTCGAAAGCACCAGTGTTATCGCCAAATTTGGTAACTGTATTTTTGTTTTTAGAAATGTTAAATTGAGCACCATAAGTAAATTCACCCACATTGTCATTCCAACGTAACCCTAGTTCAAATCCTTTATTCTCGATATCACCAGCATTAGCAAAAGCAGCATCAGGACCCATAACATCAGAAATATTAGGACGAACCAACCAATCCTTGGTGGTTTTGACATAATAATCGAATGCCCCCTGTAGTCTTGAGTCTAAGAAATGGACATCTATACCGATATCTAATTGTTCAGAAGTTTCCCAAGTAATAGCAGTATTTGGGAGTACAGAAGGATAACCACCCAGTTGCATTTTAGAGCGATCGTTCCCGAATCTATAATTGTTTTCAGCGTCAAAGCCAATAAGGCTCAAATACTGGTAAGAATCAACATTTTGATTACCATTTTGTCCCCAACTAGCTCGTAATTTTAGGAAATCAACAACGCCATTGTCGGCCATAAAGCGTTCTTCGGTCATTACCCAACCGCCCGAAACTGATGGGAAATATCCCCAACGATTGCCTTGAGCAAAATTATGAGATCCGTCAGCACGCATCACCAGGGTAAGTAGATACTTCTCGTTGAAGTCGTAATTGACCCTTCCAAAGTATGAAGCAAGAGCCCCCCTTTCATTGGGTGCACCTCCAATACTTGTTATACCTGATGTTAACCCATCGGTATTGTCAAGATATGCGTAATCATAACCAATAAAAGTAGGATTGGCATTGGTAGCACTCATATTGGTCCCATAGCCCCATTTTTCCGCAGATTGTCCCACCAACACATCAAATGAATGTATATTCATTTTAAAATTATAATTCAATGTATTTTCAAGAGTCCAACGATATCCACTGCCTGCATTTTGGGTAATCCGACCGGGGGTCATAAATGCATCCCCAGCTAAAAAATACTCAGGTTGGTAGCTTCGGTATGAATCAGAATGCATTCTGTACCCAAAGTTAGTTTTCCAAATCAACCCTTTTATTGGTTGAATTTGAAGATAGGCATTACTATTGAGGTTGTAATTTATGGTCTCGTTTTGACCACGATTTAAATCCATCAAAGCCAATGGATTGTATATGCGTGATGATAATGCCTCAAGACCTGAGGCCTGAGCATCTGTTCTGGCATAATACTCACCTTCATCATTGTATACTGGTAGCAAGGGACTTCCTGTCATCATATTACGGATGTCGTTAGAATACATACCGCCAATGGCAATACCACTTCTTTCACGATAACTGTAATTTAAAGTTTGACCCATTTTAATGATGTCCAATCCGTCCTTCTCATATAAAATATGGTCGCTGTTCAAACGTAAGGTATACCTATCGCTTTTTGGTTGAACAGGTTTTCCCAAAGTACCTTCTTCTGACGAATAAGAAAATCCAATTGCGAACACTGAGCTTTCAGATCCTCCGGTAATGTTTATAGAATGGTTTTGGATGGGAGCATTCTTGTTTTCGGTTTCTTTCATCCAGTCAGTTCCTTTCCATCCATTTTGAATATCCTGGTATATGCCAGGAATGATTGAAGCGAAATCAAGGGGATCTTTTCCTGAAACCACACGTTCCTCGTTGTAAATATCCATAAACTGCTGAGCATTCAATAAATCAGGCATTTTATAAACATTCTGCACACCATAAAATCCATCATATGTCACCAAAGTACGTCCTTTTTTACCACTCTTGGTGGTTACCAAAATAACACCGTTGGCAGCCCTGGAACCGTAGATGGCAGCTGAAGCCGCATCCTTTAATACGTCGATCGATTCGATATCCGAAGGGTTAAGGGTATTGATATCACCACCAGCAACACCGTCAATCACATAAAGCGGATTTGAATCACCAATAGTACCCAAACCGCGAATATTCACTTTAAAACCTTCCCCTGGCATACCCGATCCTTGAGTAATGTTCACCCCTGGAGACATCGTTTGAATAGCATCTAATGCCTGTGTCGAATTCTGACGTTGTAAATCATCCGATCCAAGGGAAAGGTTGGCTCCTGTAACCAGTTTCTTCTTTTGTACACCATATCCAACAACCACCACTTCGTCCAGGTCGGCCATGTCAGGTATCATGTTAACGTTAACGGTAGTTTGAGTGCCAACTGTGATTTCTTGAGTTTTCATTCCAATAAAAGAGAATACTAATATGGCATCGTCTCCTGGAATTGTTATTAAATAATTTCCATCCATATCGGTAATAATTCCGTTGGAGGTTCCTTTTTCAAGAACTGTTACCCCGGGAATGGGCATGTTCTCATTGTCGTAAACAGTACCGCTCACCTTTTTTTGGGCAAATGCAGCAAAGCCTACAAACAAAAAAAGAAGCAAAATGAGATTTCTTTTTTTCATAGAATTTTGGCTTTAATTATCAAGTAATGATTTGTCAATTATTATTAACAAATGTTAATTAAAATCGCAAAGTATACTATTCCCCTGTTGTTTAGTTTTAATATTCGATATAATTATTAAGATTTTAGATATTTGAGCTCTAACATTATTAGATAGATTCTAGGAATAATATCTTAAAAATAGGAAACTGAAAGCCTACATATGTAACGAAGTGTTATTTGAATTAAATATATATCGAGGAATGACTGTGTTTTATAAAATGAGAGCTGAGATAAGAATAAGGGAAACAGTAAAAATAAGATAGACGAAATTTACGAAATTATAAGTCTTAATAATTAAGACATCAAATTTTCAACATTTAACACCATATTCAATGGTGAGCCATTTTAATTAATTACAAAGTTATTAGCTATTTATAATTTCATTAAAACATGTATCATTCAGACTTTTTTCACTTATTGTACACTTGACGTGGTCAATATACTGAATCTGTAAAATATTTATAAACTTTTAAGTTTCCCTTCTCCCCCAAATGAATAAGGCTGTCTTTAAGAAAATGGACAGCCTTATTATTAAATGAAAATAAAAATTAAGGTTAGGTTTCTAAAACTTCTATAATTAAATCTGACTTAGTTCAAAATCCTTTTTTTCTATGAAATACCGGGATGATTGAATTCCAAGGCTGAAATCTGGTATTGAAATTCAATAAGCAATCTCAAAAAAAAATATGGTTATGCATAAAAATATTGTTTAAACAATGACATTCATACACAAAAATTGATAATCAAACTATTTGAAAAACATCTTAAAAACAACAGCAATATCATTGGGACAATTCTCTGGTTTACGAATAACGAGAGAATCATTCGTTTGACTCCATGTGAGTTTTTCATCGATGCCCAACATCTCAATCTTTTTTATTTTCTGTTTTACATTTTCCTTGGCTAATGAAGTAATGACTATATCTTCTGTTGGGATTCCAAGAATTGTTGCATACAGAATTTTTCCTTTCTGATTAAACCTTATATCTTTTTCAGAAAATTTAATTTTTCCTTCATTAAATCCCTGGGCATTAATTGGATTATCCTGATCAGCTACTGGTCCTTCTCCAAATTTTTTCCATGGACGGGTATCGTAAATGCTTTCTTTGTTGATATCCATCCAGTCAGCAATACCTTCAAGTATTTCAATTTCTTTTTCATCAATGGTACCATCGCCACGAACAGGAATATTTAAAAGCAAATTTCCGTTTTTACTGACAATATCAACTAACATGTGAATAACTGTTTTTGCTGATTTGTACCAGTTATGATCGTATGTTGACCTGTTATAATGCCAATCACCAATACAGGTACATGTTTGCCAGACATCAGCCTGAATTTTATCGGGTGCGCCCCTTTCCACATCCCATATCATGCATTTTTTCTGGTCATCGGTCAGTACTTTTCCAAACAAAGCAGCTTCAAGATTCCCTTCGTGAGTAGCCATATTGTTATTGTAATAGTGGGCCGCAATTTGAAGTCCTGCATCACTGATCGGGTAAAGAGGAAGTGCTGTATCATCGAAGTATAACAAATCAGGGTTATACTGATTAATCAGGTCCATAGTACGGTTGTAGAATTTATCACAGTAATCCTGAGAAGGAATAGAAGCCCCATTTCCCCATGCCCATTGACTATGAATACGACCTACGCTTTCACTGCCTTTACTTAAATGATGATTTTGAGAATACAATTCTTGAGGATCCAATCCTTCCCACCAGGTTCCCTTCCCATCTTCTTTTGTTAGCTTACCATCAAAAGATATGCCTGCCAATTTTCCTTTTTTATCCGAACGCTGAGATGTTTCCATCCACGTCCAAGCATGTGCAGCATGAACACTTAATCCCAAAGGAAGATCATATTTTTTAGCTGCTTTGGCCCATTCACCGATAATATCCTGTTTGGGGCCAACACGTGTCGTATTCCATTCTTGATATTTACTGTCCCACAAATCAAGGTTGTCGTGGTGATTAGCCATTGCAAAGAAATATTGAGCACCTGCACGTTTGTATAGAGCTACTAATTTTTCTGGGTTCCAATTTTCGGCTTTCCAGTCATGAATAACCTCTTTAAATCCGACTTTTGAGGGATGCCCATAGTTCTCTAAATGCCAATTATACTGTCTACTACCTTCATCATACATAAATCGGGCATACCAGTCGCCTTGCTCCGGTTGACATTGTGGTCCCCAATGTGCCCATATACCAAATTTTGCATTTCGAAACCATTCAGGCACCTTGTATTGCTGTAACGATTCCCAAGTTGGCTCAAATTTACCAGTCTTAATTGGCTCATTATCTGTATTTACAAGCACTTGATTATCCGACTGCGCCATTAGATTCAAATTAAGTAGAACAGCTATAATTATTAACCCTATATTTTTCATATTTATGACTTTAACTTTAGTTCAATAAAAGAACCTGATAACTAACAAAAAAGAAATGAGTATTTTACTGAATTATACATTTGATATTTAAATACATACACTCAGTTCTAATGAAAGGCAAAATTATTGATATTTACTATTTAGTTGATAAATTTTGTAAAAAATTTCAACAATCCCCCAAAAGACATATTATAATCTAAAGCTCTTCAATAAAAAGAAGAAATTAAAAGTTTAATATTAAACTAACAATGATAATTAATATCAAATTTGACCTTAAACTATAGTACTTTATAAACGCCAATTACAACATATGGCTCTTCGTTTGGCTCTATTTGCGGGATTTCGAGCGTTCCTATAAAGACAGCATGGTTTAAATTGTCGTAAATACTTTCAGAAGGAGCTTCAATGTCAACCACAGATTTCACATAAAAACCACCTTCATCATCTTTGGCTGGCTTATGCATTAAGGCTTTGTTTGCAATGCGAATAATTATACCATCTTCAGTTTGAAGCAAATATCGCGCATTAAGTTCTGTATCACCATCAGGACGTACTAGCTGCCAGTCTTCACCATATGGTAAAACTTCGCCGTTAATATTTGGCCCTCTAAATGTACCACCGATAATGGGAATCATATGCCTTGAACCTCGTTTACTCTCTCCAACATTAATCGTTTTTCCGATCTTGACCTTAGCCTTCCACATCAGTTCCATTTTAAAATCGAGATAAATGCTATCTCCTTTTTCCGTTTCAGGACTTTGGGCAAAAGTATTCCTGGAAATAAATAAGAATAGCAGAATTACAGCTACTACTATACTGTTTAGTTTAGAGGTCGAGTTCATATTATTAATCTGAATGTATTAAAATGAAAGACATTAGCCTTCGCAAATACCTAAAACATTGTAATTTCAAACAACCTGAAACATGTTCAGGTTGATTAAAATACAGAAGAAAGTTATTATTTTTTAGTTTTATCTTATTACAATTTGACGACAACTTCTTCACCTGAATAATGAACTACTTTATTCAATGTGCCAACATTTTTGTCTTTAGATGCAAGTACAATGTTGAATGTTCTTTCAGTGAGCATGCCTGGGAAATCACCCTTACGTTCACCAATGGTTAGTGTTTTCTCGGCATCATTCCACTCAAAAGGAATAGTTGAATATACACCTTTTTCGTAGTTATAATTATCGTTTTCGTCTTCATAAAAAGTAAATTCACCATCGGCATCTGTGTAAATGCGGATTTCTAAATTATCCCAATTCGTCTCGGTTGCGTATTGAACTTTTGGACCAATAGGGAGAATACTTCCAGCTTTTACATACAACGGTATTGTATTTATGGTGGTTTCTTTTGAAATTTCCTGACCTCCATCAAACTTTTCATTTGTCCAGAAATCATACCAGGTTGTTCCTTTCGGTAGATAAACAGTGGAGGATTTCGTTTTTGTAAAATCAACTACCGGATAACCCTCTTTAGTTCTTGCACCTCCTTTGTTCCAACCTGTTGCTTCATCAACCTTCACCATTTTCTCAGGAGTATAATGGGCTGACAGTACCGGTGCTACAAGAAGCGACTGGCCAAACATATACTCGTTGTTCATGTCCCATACTTTCTTATCTGACGGAAAATCCATTACTAAAGCACGCATAAAACTGTTATTGGCATTGGTAACATTCCACGAAGTAGTATAAATATATGGCAACAATAAATAACGCAGGTTGATGGCACTTGCAATGGCATCGTATATTGGCTCGCCTTGTTTACCAAAATAGTAGATCTCCCGTTTCATTTCGGTTCCGTGCGAACGCATCATTGGGGTAAATACCCCATATTGCATCCAGCGTACATACAACTCCTGGAATAGTGGATTTTTCGAAGCTGTTCCGTCATTCCACGATTTATTGTAAGCACCTGCAAAAAAACCACCGATATCGGTATTGAAATTCGGATTTCCGGTCAGGGTAAAATTCAGTCCGGCCGGAACTTGATTCCGCAAGGCATCCCATGAGGAGCCAAGGTCTCCAGACCAAACATTACAACCATAGCGTTGTTGACCTGCAAAACCAGAACGTGTTAAAATAAATACCCTTTTATCAGAAGAGGCTTTGCGCTGATGATCGTAAACACCTCCAACAGTTGCAAGTGGGAATGCATTGCGCACTTTGCGGAAAGAGCCCAGATAGGTTTTATTATCAAAATCTTCTGGTTTAATATCCATGTGGTCTGGTTCAGTCGAATCCATCCACCAACCATCAATTCCCAACGAGAAAAGCCCTTCACTCAAATATTTCCAATAAATATCTCGAGCCTCGGGATTATAAGGATCGTAGACCTGCACTCCTGATGGATAATTCATATCCGGAGGCCAACCTTCTTTCCCTGATTGTGGCCATGTTTGAAAATCCATTAACATGTCCTTATCCTTCAAAATTTTATATTGTGGAGTTTTGGGACCAAAAGATGACCAGATTGAAATAATCATGTGTGCATTCAAATTATGAACATCATCGACAAATTTTTGAGGATCTGGAAACCCCGGATTTTTAAAAGACATGCCATTCCAGTGGTAATTATCACCCCAATACTGCCAGTCCTGAATAATACCGTCTAACGGAACACCTAATTCACGGTATTTTTTAACTACTCCAACAGTTTCTTCCTGAGTTTTGTAACGCTCGCGACTTTGCCAAAAACCATAGGTCCAAAGAGGAAACATAGGTACTTTTCCGGTCAGGTTGCGCATTTCAGCAACCACTCCATCAGCATTTCCGCCATACATAAAATAATAATCGATACAATCGCCAACTTCTGAAGCGAATTCGGTACCCGATTCATCGTCCGTAAAATCAGTTGGTGAATAGTTATCCCAAAATAGACCGTACCCTTTTACCGATTGAAAAAATGTAGAAAAATCCCAGGTGTTATTCTGAACCATGTGTACTTGTTGGTTGCGTTGAGA
Source organism: Carboxylicivirga linearis (assembly GCF_018271995.1). Lineage (GTDB taxonomy): Bacteria > Bacteroidota > Bacteroidia > Bacteroidales > Marinilabiliaceae > Carboxylicivirga > Carboxylicivirga linearis. The sequence goes on along the minus strand of NZ_JAGUCO010000013.1, from coordinate 106,544 downwards.
CATCATCCCATTTTGAAGGATTCCAAGCCCGTAGATAGCTTCGTCTGGGGCGAGGATAAACGATTGCTTAACAGAATATGTTTCATTACCAGCATCGTTAAATGGCGTGAAAGTTGCACTTGCAGCTTTTTCCAGAAGAAGAGTATCACCATTTGATCCCAGATAGGATATGCCCCCTGTTTGGGTATCGATCTGTACCATTAATAGTTCGCTTTCCAACAAAATATGGATACCTGATTCTTTTACTTTAAAAGGCACATTTTCTGGTTCTTTAACTACAGAAAGACTTTTCTTTTCAAAAGATTCCCCTGACAGAGATTTGGTGACCCGAACTATGTCAGCCGTATAAAAGTTTAGTTCAACTACCATCGAATCAATAGTTGTCTTTATACCAGTTTCTGTCTTGACATACGATTGTGGAGTACAACCTATACCAATGAGAAGAACCAGAATCAGCATGGAGTTAATTACTTTCATATTTTATGAATTAGAATTTTGATTGTAAAGTTAAATTCTATTTTTTAGTTCTCCTCTATTGTATACAAAACAATACTTACCACCCACTTTGGTATCAAATCCAATCGTTTTTTCATTGTACCTTAAAGAGCATCTATTACCAATTTTAGAAAAAACTTCCACTTCTGTCAGCTTACCATTCTTCCACTTCATTGAAATTTCAAAACCACCTCTGGCACAAAGTCCGCACACCTGACCGTCAGACCATACATCGGGTAAAGCTGGTAATAAAAGTATCTGTTCTTCATTTGATTGTAATAACATTTCTATCACACCAGCAGCACCACCAAAATTACCATCTATTTGAAAAGGTGGATGAGCATCCAATAAATTGGGATAAGTGCCACCGCCACCACCATAGTTCACGTTTTCGGCTCCATGGGGAGGCACATAGGTCAGCAATTCACGGTAAAGCTTATAGGCTCTATTACCATCCCAAAGTCTGGCCCAAAGGTTAATTCGCCAGCCTTTTGACCATCCGGTAGTCTCATCTCCCTTAATTTCGAGTGATTTTCGACAAGCTTTTGCTAATTCAGGTTCAATTAGAGGAGTTATATGATTACCCGGATACAATCCAAACAAGTGTGTCTGGTGACGATGTTGAGGTTCAGCATCTTCCCAATCGTGATACCACTCCTGAAGATTGCCTTTTTTTCCAATCTGATAAGGGTATAATTTGGTCAGGACATTATTCATACTATCCCTCAGGGAAGCATCCTGTTTAAGAACTTCAGAAGCTCGGATTGTCTGTTTCAAGCACTCACGAATCATAGCCAAATCACAAGTAGCCCCATAAAGTGTTGCACCTCTGAAACCATCAGGGGTAATATAAGTATTCTCAGGTGATGTGGATGGTGAAGTAATAAGCCATCCATTTTTATCTTCAACCAACCAATCAAGACAGAATTCAGCTGCTCCCTTCATTAGCGGATAGGCATAATTACTAAGAAATGTTTTCTCACCCGTATATAAATAATGATCCCAAAGGTGTGTAACTACCCAAGTTCCACTCATATTCCAGCAAGCCCACATGGGATCTCCGTAACCAAAGTCTCCAACCGGATTACTCATTGCCCATATATCAGAATTATGACATGCAGCCCAGCCCTTATCAACCCCGTAAAATGTTTTAGCCGTAACTTCACCTGTTTCGGCCAGATTTCCAATAAATTGTAAAAATGGCTGATGCATTTCAGAAAGATTGGCAGCTTCCGCTAACCAATAGTTTTCTTCTACATTAATATTCATCGTATAGTTACTACTCCAGGGCGGACGAATATACGGATTCCAGATACCTTGCAGGTTAGCCGGAACCTGATCAGTACGAGAGCTGGAAATAAGCAAGTACCGCCCATACTGAAAATACAATATTTCCAATCCTTTATCCTCAGCTCCCTCAGTATACTTGATTAAGCGCTGATCTGTGGGCAAATCAGGTCTATTATAATCGCCAAGTTGAAGTTTAACTCTGTTAAAAAACGACTGATAATCCTTTATATGATCTGTTTTTATGGTTTCATACTTTCTTATTGTAGACTGCCTGAGCAATTGACTGGCAATAGACTGGTTATCTAATCCATGACTAGCTGGATTCTTATCAAAACCATTAAAGCTTGTAGCAGTACAAATGTGCAAGATAACCTCATTGGCCTCATTAACCTGAATACCACTATCACTTACAATAACCTCACCACCTTCATTCAAAACGTTGAAATGAGCAGAAAATCTTGTACCACGTTTTTCGTCAAAACGAACCGGATTATCGCTTCCCCAATAACTTGGTACAGTATGATACGGAGCATATCCTGATATTTCTAATCTGTTTGGGTTGGCGACACTCTTATATTTTAACTGACTATCAAATTTCAGATTGAAATTTAGTGCGTTTTTCTTATCAGCTGATAGTTTGATCACCATCACCTTATCGGGATTAGATACCAGATATTCGCGATAATAAGTCACCCCGTCGCACTTATAATTTACTTTAGCAATAGCATTACTAATGTCAAGCTCCCTATAATAGTCTTCAAATTCTTTTTGGTTATTAAATTCAAGATACATTGTGCCAAGAGGAGCATATGATTGGGAGAATCTACCCTGTATTTTTTTATTTAGTTGCTCTGCCAATTTATAATCTTCCTTTTCCAAGGCTTCTCTGATAGCAGGAATGTTTTTATAAGCTTCAGGGTTCATATATCTATCCACTGGTTCCCCACTCCACAAAGTAGCATCGTTAAGATGAATCTTATCAGTATGAACCCCACCAAATACTGTTGCTCCTGTTTTGCCATTACCGATAACTAAAGCCTCTTCGAAGTGAACAGCGGGCTTATCGTACCATAGTTTTAAGTCGTCATCAGAATATGAACTATTGCAACCAATCAATAGTATAGTGACTAAGATATTGAGTAAGATCCTTTTCATACATTATATTTTTTGAAGCCATTGAATTCCAATCAAATAATTCAGAGCACCTAGTTAAAACTGTCGCTCTGAATTACACGTTCAATCAATCGTTACTTGATAAAAACTACAATTAAAAATATGACTTGAGGTACTTCATAGCTTTATTTATTAATTTAAGGGGATAATCCTGGCAGCAAAACCACCCCTTCGAAGCATATTTACATTAAGAACCGAATTACTGTCAATTACCAGATGCTTTATAGAAAAAGCTTGATCGTGCTCTCCATCTGAGATTAGTGTTAGTTTGTATGTTTTACCAATTGTTAGGAAATCAAATTGAACAGTTTGATTTTTTTCCTTCGAATCAGAATTAATACTCCCCACATACCAATCATTACCTTTGCGGCGTGCTAAAACGGAAAATTGTCCCGGATAGCCATCCAGCAATTTAGTATCGTCCCAACTACAAGGTACAGTTCTCAGAAAATTTTTAACAGCATAGGGTAATCGGTAATACCCTTCAGGACGATCAGCCATGTGCTGAATACCGGATTCAAATATCACACTTAAAGCTAATTCATGTCCATAAGAAGTGATATGAGGATATTGTGAATTGGTGAAAGTTACCGGAGTATAATCCATTGAACCGACAACATTTCGCGTAAATGGCAAAGTAGTATTGTGTTCAGGTGCTGTTGTAGTAAACTCCGGACCATTATTATACCATTCGGCACCGCGAACTCCCTCATAGGTCATCAGGTGTGGATAAGTTCGCTGCCATCCACGTGGCACAAGACATCCATGAAAATACACCATTATTTCAAAACGGGCTGCATCTTCGAGTATATCCAGGTAATAGTTAATCATATTTTGCTTTTCACATTCAAAAAAATCAACTTTTACACCTGCAATTCCCATTTCTTTCAGTTTCCTAAACTCAGCCATTCGGTTCTCGTGAGTAAGCATCCTATCCTTAGGAGTTGCACCAACCCATGTATGATCGCCACCAGAATTATACCAAATCAGAGGTTTCAAACCAAGAGAGTGAATATAAGTCAATGCATCATTCAGATCACCTCCATTACTCATTGCATCCCATTCCCAATCGAGTAATGTATAAGGCCATCCCATATCAGCAGCCAAATCAGCAAATTTACATATAACCTGATAGTCTTTGGTGCCATGATTATCCGACCAATAATTCCAGGAAGACAAACCCGGTTTAATCCAGCTTGTATCCTTTATGACTGAAGGAGATGATATGTCATCAATCAGGGTTGATTCAACAATATCGGCCAAACTACCAACAATAATACTTCTCCAGGGGGATTTCCAGGGTAACGTTATTGACGGATGTATGTGGCCTGTACCTCTGCCATTCCAATCATCAGGAAAAGTGAGTTTATAAACATTTCCATCTCCAAAATTTGTTAATTTGGTTCCGCAGTAGTTTCGATCAAGATCTGCTTCATGAATCAGAAACCAACAATCGCTGTCCTGACACTGAAAAAGTGCCGGATAGCACCAATCCTGTTGTATACTGCCATCCATCTGGCAGGAATAAAGCCCTTCGTTTGCCGGATTAAATTTCTCTAACCACCTTTTGGTACTATCTGAAACAGAATAAGCTGTTAATTCATCATTTATAATATAGCTTCCTTCTTTATCAGGAAATTCATACCGAAAAGCAACCCCATCATTATAAACTCTTAAAAACAGATTCATTTTCGATTTCTGTGGAGTCACAAAAGTCACAAGTACCTCATTACCTTCATTTGTTCTATTAGAACGCTTTCCGTGCATCGAATGATAGTCTTCATACAAGCTATGTATCTTACTCGTTTTAACCAGTTTTAATTCTTTTGAGAATACCTGATCATTTCGCACCAAACCCAAATCAATGCGGGGAATTATTTCGCTATAATACTCTCCAACAAGATATTCGACCTTTAAATACCATTTACAACAGTCACTTTTCTGGTCATTTATTAATTGAACTTGAAGTTTCTTGTCAGGAGAATTAATAACAAATGCACTGGCAGAAGTATTAACAACACCCAGAAGTAAAAAAATAATCAAGGCATTTAAAGGTCTCATCGCGGTACTTAAAACAGTTAAGTTAATATGATTACTTATAAAATGGTAATTCTAATTTTCTTTAGATCTGCCTCCTTTGAACTGTTTCCATAATAAACTTCGTACTCACCTTTGGTAACTGTCATTTTTCTCTGTGACCAATCGTAGAACTCGAATGATGATGGAGGTAATACTATTTTAGCATTGACTGTTTGACCTTTTGCCAGTTCAACCCGTTCATAAGCTCTCAGGCTTTTAAGGGGTCCATCCATATCGTTAACTTTGCGTATATAAACCTGCAAAATCTCAGTTCCGCTGTGTTGCCCCACATTGGATACAGGAATTGACAGTTCAACCGATTCATTGGGCTGAATACTGTTTTTGTCGGCTTTAGCCTCTCCAATATTGAATTGAGTATAACTTAAACCAAACCCAAACGGAAACAGAGCTTCAGTTGTATAACGATAGGTTTTTCCTTTCATTGAATAATCCTCGAAATCACCCAGCTTTTCAGAGTTTTCATAGAAAGTTACAGGTAACTTTCCTGAAGGGTTATAATCGCCAAACAACACGTCAGCAACCGCTAGACCACCCGATTCGCCCGGATACCAGGCCTGTAAAATGGCATCGCAACTCTCTGTTTCAGGAGCCAATGCAATAGCCGATCCTGAGCAATTCACGAAAATCACTTTTTTGCCTGCTTCTTTCAAAGCCTTCAAGCAATTACGCTGTACCGATGGTAGTTCGATATTTGTTCGGTCTCCACCTTTAAAACCCGGATAATTAACCGGCATTTCTTCTCCTTCAAGGTTACCGGATAATCCTCCAACAAAAATTACATCATCAACTCCTTTTAACTTATTGATCAGGTTTGTATAATCAACATCTATTTCTTTACCAAAGTCAAATTCAACATTAGCCTGCCAGTTATTTGACTGATTATAGAGAATTTGAATTTTATATTTCTGTCCGGCCTCAACCTTAAAAGGTATTCGTGATGACAACGTTCTCCAGTTGTTATACTTTTTGATTGTTTCTCCATTAACCAATAATTCAAAATAACCTGTTGCGCCACCCTTAAAAACAATTTCTTCACTGACCTTTGGAACGAAATCAGTTTCGTAAATGGCCGAAAAGCCCTCCAACTTCACACCGGATGCAAATTCGTGCTGACCAGCAGTGGTCATTTTAATCGGATTTACAATTTGCTGAGTTGTTACAATATCACCTTCCCGGGTTGGATTATTCCAATAAGTTGCTTTAAATCCGGGTTTACCATCAACCGAACACTGACCAAAGTAACTAACGGTTACCTTATCTTCAACCAGGTCACAAGCTTTATCATATAATATTTTGTCTGCTGCAATTTTTGTTTGTATTCCATCGAGAATAGAAATGGTACGCACAGGGGTACCATTATAATTTCCCCATAACATAGGTTTGTCATTCGCATTAGGACCAATAACAGCTATCTTTTTATGTTTCTTTGACAGAGGTAACGCATTGTTCCTATTCTGCAGAAGAGTCATACTTTGCCTTGCAATGTCAAGGGCTAGCTGACGATGTTTCTCATTGTTAAGAACTGATGCAGGAATTTGCGCCCACGGTACAATCGAATCATTATCGAAATCACCAAGATCAAAACGGCCAACCAAAACACGCATCAGACTTTTGTCAATATCTTCCTCTTTTATCAAATCACGCTCAACAGCTTCGGGAAGGTTCTTAAATGGGTAATTCTCCCATACGCATTCAACATCGGTACCCGAGAGAACTGCTTTAGAAGCAGCATGAACAGCATCGGAAGATACATTATGAGTTGTAAAGAAGTCGGTTATTGCACCACAATCTGATACAACTAAATATTTGAATCCCCATTCATCACGCAGTATTCTTTGCAACAAACGCGTATTTCCACAGCAAGGTTCATCATCTAATCGCTGATAGGCACACATCACCTGTCTGACATCAGCCTCCTGAACCAAAGCTTTAAAAGCGGGCATATATGTTTCATACAACTCGCGCGGATTAACATTATTCAAATTCAACTCATGACGACTCCATTCGGGACCTGAATGCACCGCATAATGCTTTGCACAAGCCAGCAATTTTCTATATTTTGCATCTTCAGGTCCCTGTAATCCTTTTACCACTGCAACCCCCATGCGTGAAGTAAGGTATGGGTCTTCCCCATAAGTTTCTTGTCCACGCCCCCAGCGAGGGTCGCGAAAAATATTAACATTAGGCGTCCAAACCGAGAGACTTAAGAAACGTTTATTTTCATTACCGGCTCGTATCCATTGATGATACTTTGCCCTCGCTTCATCCGAAACTGCATCATATATATGGTACAATAATTTATCATTGAAAGAGGCTGCCATGCCGATAGGCTCAGGAAAAACCGTAACACTATCATTATTCGCATACCCATGCAGAGCTTCGCTCCACCAGTTGAACCGTTTTACTCCTAATTCAGGAATCGGATCTGATTGGTCGCACATCAGGGATGCCTTTTCTTCAAGTGTTAGTCTGGAAATCAAATCTTTTGCCCGTTCTTCAGAACTCAGGTTGGGATTTTGATATGGAAACTGGGCTTTCACTGACAAAGCAGAGAAAACCATAGCCGCCACTAAAATTCGCCTAATGTTATTCATTGATAATTATTTAAGTACACCTTTCTTTCTCAAACAAACATTAATCAACAATGGCATCATTAGCCGATGTTGCATACAAGCCTAACAAACAACCGGTAAACCCACCGGCTACATCTGTTGATAGAATATCTCCCGATACAACTCCACCTAAGTTTGTAAAATCACTATCGTTGGTTGAATACGAAAAATCATAATTATCACCCTTTGCCGAAACTTGTAAACCGATCGGTTTTGATATGTCAATTTTTGTTGAAGCAAGCACTTCAGAATTTACTTCTTTTGCAAAACGTTGTTTACTATTTCTTTGCAAAAGCAGATAGTAATCATTGCCTTTCTTTGTGACACCAAAAACATAATTGGAATGTTCGTTTTGCAAACAAACAATACCAGCCAAATCCTTTTCATTATTAGGCTTATAACTCATGGTAACACTATATGAAAAATTCTTATGCATTTGACGATAGAACAATGTGGAAGTAGGTTTCACTTCTTTAATGTTGTTTTCAAATGGTTTAATTCGAATTCCACTAGCTGCCTTTTCTAAGAAATTCTCGCGAGGTCCTCTTAATCCAATCCACCTGTAATCTAATTGTTCGCCTGAGAAATCCTCTTTATAAGTAAAGTTACCATTTGGAAAGAATTCACTTTGTCCGGTTTTATTCTCAACTCCCTCTGGTAGTTGTAATTTAGGCTCCATTGGAATCAATCCGTTTTCAAAAACAGGCCATTCACCCGACCAGTCAACGGGTAAGATAAAGGTTTCACGACCAGTATTTACACGCTGCTTTTCATTAGGGCGGATTGCTAAAAACACCCCATAGTGCTTTCCATCCGGACCTTCAATAATATCGGCATGACCAGCCCAATCCACTTTATTTGCACGAACTCTATTAAAATACCTTTGTGTAAGAATTGGATTATTAGGAGCCGGGATGTAGGGACCTTTGGGATTATCTGCTTTGAATATAACTTCGCTATGCCAACCTCCGGTTCCACCTTCGGCACACATCAAATAATATTTGCCATCTTTTTTATAAATATGCGGTGCTTCAATCCAAATTGGTTTTTTAGCCAAATCAACACCTCCATCTACAATAATCTTATCAGTTCCTTCAATTATTTGATCATTTTCAATATCGTACTCCCAAATTTTGATGACACGATGACCAACATATAATTCTTTACCCTGGTCAGGAGCATCATTGTGCACAACATAGGCTTTACCGTCATCATCAAAGAAGATCGATGGGTCAATACCGTCAAACTTTAATTTGATAGGATCACTCCAATTCTTTTTCAAAGGATCCTTGGTTTTTACAATAAAGTTACCCAATCCACCGGTAAATCCGGTTGTTATCATGTAAAAAGTATCATTATAGCTGTTATAGGTAATACCAGGGGCATATATTCCGGCACTAATACCACAGTCGGATACATCAAGTTGTGATTCACGGTTTAACACTCCACCAAGGTCTGTCCAGTTGACCATATCTTTAGAATGAAAAATCGGAACCCCCGGAAACATGGCAAATGATGAACAAACCATAAAATAATCGTCACCTTTTTTAGCTATGGCCGGGTCGGGGTAACAACCTTGCAGGATTGGATTATAAAACTCATTCTCTTTTAAGGGGTTGTTACTATACACCTCGTCTGTACCCTCATAAATAAAGGCTGAAAAGACTGGCGCATTCGTCACTTTATCTTTCTTTATCGGTTGTTTCGCATATACATTCAAAGTTATTAGTAATGCAATTAGTGTCCATATTGTCTGCCGGGTATTCTTCATTGTCTACAATATTTTTAATATACAATTTATTATTCATAAAGCCACATTGGCCGATGCTATTAATTGAAGTATTGAATATCTATCTTACCAAATACACAAACCTCATTTGGAGTAAAACTAATTGATAGAAAAAGGTTACTATTTAAATCTTAGATATTCCATCTATAATTTCGGATATTTCGTTTGAAGTTCGCTTTAAAACAATGACCGCGTACAGTTATTGCTAAAGAATCATTAAGAAGCACACATATCAGAAAGAGTATAATAAAGCTACGATGCCAATTAAACCTTATGATATAAGAAAACCTTCCAATCCACGACCAATAAAAGTCGCTTAGATTAGAAGGTTTCTGTTTTACTCCTTTATTAATTTCATTGCATAGATAAAACTAGATCATTCCATTGATAGTTTCAATCTGACCATCTTTGTCGTACTGCAGTTCAATGACTTTTAAGCTTCGTAACCAGGTTTTGCCACCAGATGGAACACAATCGTGATAAAACAAGTACCATTTATCTTTAAACTCAACAACACAATGATGTGTGGTCCAACCAACTACCGGTGTTAAAATAACCCCTTGATAGGTAAATGGCCCATACGGATTATCACCGATGGCATAGCACAGTTTGTGAGTATCTCCGGTTGAGTAGGAGAAATAGTACTTACCCTGGTACTTGTGCATCCACGATGCCTCAAAAAAACGGCGATCGTGGTCACCTGCAGAAATTACATCACCTTTTTCATCCAGAATAATCACTTCTTTGGGTTCTTCGCCAAACTCGAGCATATCATCATTCAACTTCACAACCCTCGATGGCAATGCCGGTTCATCATCAATTGGCTCATGTCCGCATTCAATGGCTTTGTTGTTTCTGTATCGCTGCAATTGTCCGCCCCACAAACCACCAAAATACATGTAATGCACACCATCTTCATCTTCAAATACACAAGGATCAATTGAATAACTTCCTTTCATTGGTGCTTCCTGGGGAATAAAAGGACCTTCAGGTTTATCACTAACTGCCACTCCAATGCGGAAAATGTCGGTTTTATCCTTTAACGGAAAATATAGATAATATCTTCCGTTTTTATAGGCTGCATCACAATCCCACAACTGGCGGCCTGCCCATGGAATGTCTTTTACATCCAGACCAACCCCATGATCAGTCACTACTCCTTCAATATCATCCATCGAAAAGATATGATAATCGCGCATATCAAAGTGATCACCATTATCGTTTTCGGGTATGCCCGACTCAACGTCGTGTGAAGGATAAATATATAACTTGCCATTAAACACATGTACAGCCGGATCGGCAGTGTATAAATGAGGTACAAGGTATCTTGGTTCTTTCATTCTGTATAATTTTAAAGTTTTTCTTATACTTACTTCGTCTGCTTAGCCAAATCAATCAGTTTTCCTACTATGGATTTTGGTTGATTTTCCCGGTCAAATAACAAAGGATAATCTGTACGTCCTCTAACTGGAAAATTGTTTTTCCACGATGTTCTGTCATTGACACCCCAAAGCGTTACCCTTGTTATATCATCAGAATGTTTTAAAAACAGATTAAAAAATTCAACCATGCGCGAATCCCACTCATTTTGCTTTTCCAGTGGAACTATTCCATCTTCATATGGATTTATTTCTTTGCGATATTCGAAATTTGTGGATATATCAGCACCTAAATCGCCAAAACTCGGATTGGGTAGAATAGACATATCCAATTCTGTCACCATTACTTTCATGCCCTCATTGGCATAGGCCATTATGGCTTCTTCATATTCCTCGATAGATGGACCACTCATTCCAATGTGTCCCTGCATGCCTATTCCGTCAATACGTATTCCATCAGCCTTAAACTTTTTAATCATTGCCACTATTGCATCGCGCCTTCCCGGGTACCATTCGTTGTAATCGTTGTAATACAACTCTGCATCAGGGTCGGCTTCGTGGGCAAACTGAAAGGCCAGCTTAATGAAATCCTCTCCAACAATCTGATAAAATTTGCTTTCACGAAATGAGCCATCTTCAACAATCGCCTCATTAACTACATCCCAACCTTTAATTCTACCTTTATAACGCCCCACTACTGTTTCAATATGCGTTTTCATACGGCCAATTAAAACCTCACGTGTAACATCGTTTCCCAAGCTATCGGTAAAAAACCATCTAGGAGCCTGCGAATGCCATATCAAGCAATGACCGGTGATGAACATGTTGTGTTGCTCACCAAAATCAACAAATTTATCGGCCAGTGAAAAATCAAAAACCCCTTCTTCCGGCTGTATTTCAGCACTTTTCATACAATTCTCGGCAACAATGGCATTAAAATGTTCTTTCACCACATCTATGGAAGCAGTATCCCGACCCGTAATTTGCCATTCATTAAGAGCTGTACCAATATAGAATTTACCAGCAAAAGCATCTTTCAGCGTTTCCTTATTTACTTGCTGTGGTCCGTTACATGCAATCAATTGCAACGCTGCAAGAACAAGTAATAAGGGTTTATATTTCACTTTTTTCATTTTGTCTGTGTTTTATTGAATTACTGTTATTTTATTGTTTTTATTCTTCATTTCGCCTTGCCATCAAATCTTTTTCGAGCTGCACTTCCATTTTTTTATTAATTACATAAAAGAAAAGCAATCCGGTAGCCACTAAGAAAGGAATTGATGGGAAAACACTAACCAGCATCTTTGCTCCAACACTAACCGATTCGGGCTGAATAATTTCCCTACCAGCATCCAACAATTCTTTATGCACATATCCATACAAACCAAGAATCCAGGCAACCAATGCTCCACCAATTGCCAATCCGGCTTTTAAACCAACCATCATGGCAGAAAATATAATAGCTGTAGCTCGGCGGTTATTTCTCCATTCGGAATAATCTGCAACATCGGCAATCATTGCCCAAAGAATTGGAATGGTAATACCGTAAAAGAAACCGTGAAAAATCTGAGATGTAAACATTAGTACCACACTTTGTGCGGGAAAAACATAAAAAGCAAGAATGAACAAGGTTGAAACAAACAATCCACTTATATACACATCCCGTTTACCATATTTGTCGGCCAGTTTTTTAGAAAAAGAAATACCCACAATCATAAAGATGATACCACCAGCATTAAATAGTCCGAAACCTGCAGAAGTTGGATCAGAGCCAAAGAAGTTGAGTCCGATAGCAGATAAAACCTTCAGAATGGGTTGAATGAATTTTTCTAACGCAATTGCATCAACGTAGTTGTTAAAATAATAAACATACGCTCCTCCCTTCATTGCCAGGGTGATAAAAATAAGAATGGTCACCGTGAGCATAATGATCCAAGGTCTATTTTTTACAAGATCCGAGATATCTTCTTTTAGAGTTGAATTTTGTTCGGGTTTGGGAACAATTCGTTCTTTGGTTGTAAAAAAGGTAATAATCAACATAATAGTTCCAGTAATAGCCAACCAGGTCATTACTACCTCCATTCCTGCTGCTTTATCGCCACCACCTGCATATTCGATAATTGGCAACATAAAAACCTGCACGAAAAACTGAGCAAACATCACCGCCACAAAACGATAAGAAGAGATACTGTTACGCTCACCCATATCACCTGTAATTACACCACTCAAAGCTGAATAGGGTAAATTGCTCCCCGCATACAACAACAATAATAAAGTATAGGTTGCTGCAGCATAAATCAGTTTACCCTGGTATGAGAAGTCGGGCGTTGTAAAGGCTAATAATGCCACTACTCCCATTGGAACCGATGTATATAAAATCCATGGTCGAAACTTTCCCCATCTAGAATTTGTTCGGTCAGCTAATGCACCAATGATCGGGTTAAACATAAAGGCTGCAACCAAACCAACAACAAGCATTATTACTGAGGCATCGTTGTTTTCAAGACCGTAAATATCGGTATAGAAATAAGCTAAATAGGTAATCAAGGTTTGAAAAACCAGATTGGCTGCCAGATCACCGAGACTATACCCGATTTTTTCGACAACAGAGAGCTTATGAGAACTTGTATTCATCATTTAATTGATTAATTGTTTTTAATTTCAGTTGAAAAAGGTGAAGCCGGGAGCTCTTCCTTATTTTTAAGGTTTGCACCTTCAGGATTATCCTCCCAGGCATATCGTACTATTTTTGGATCAGAAATTTTTGGACTCCATACCTTTACTGTATTTCGGCTCATCACCACTGCATTAGCCCATACGAAGCCACCATCCTCTCCGGCAATCTGAAATCCTTCTAAGAGGCTATTGGCATATAGGCCCTGCCCGACTGATTTGAATGTAAGAATGATGCTTCCGTCTTCGGTTTTCATTGATTCATACAAAGGCCCTGAACTAACAATTGTACTATTGTTATAGGCAACACGCTGAGCCTCGAGAAACAAACGTCGTGCTACTTCTTTTTTGTTTAATGGATGAATGTCGTTCCACTCTCCAATATCGAAGGTAACAGCCATACCAGTATTTGACAGTTCTAATGTGCGACGCTGTGCATCACGAACTTCAGCCCAACCACTATTAACTGTTTGTTTTTGTGGAACACCCAGATTGGCCAACTGAGCATACAAGAATGGTAGTTCGGGATGATCGAATTGTGACCGCCAATCCTGAATCATACTTTTAAACAATTCTTCGTATTCTTTTCCACGTCCGGTGTTCGATTCTCCCTGAAACCATATCACTCCTTTGATTTTGTAATTAAGTGCAGGACTGATTAAACTATTGAATAAACCACCAGGCATGAAGGATAGTCCCGAAGGACCAAACGGAGGATTTAATTTTGCACCAATATGATATTTCCAGTCACCTGTAAGGTCAATAACCTGCGATCCAACTCGAACTTCATAAGGTTTCTCTTCTACAAAACCGCCACGTCCGCCTTGACAAAATACGCGAACCATCAACTTGTTTCTTCCGGCTTTAAGCACACCTTTGGGCAAGTTGTAAATACGCGGTGGATAACGGTATGTTATGTTTCCAACAAAAATGCCGTTTACAAATGTAGAGTCGCTGTCGATAATGCATCCCAAACGCAAAATAGCTTCTTTTACAGCCACGGAATCTGCTACATTGAATTCTTTGCAGAACCAAATAGATCCATTTCTCAATTCAACTCCTTTGTCAGTCCAGTATCCGGGTAAGGAAATTTGGTTCCAATCCGTAACATCAACATCATCCTTTGACCATCTACCGATACCGGGATCATTTTTATTTACTTCGACACTCCAGTTATAAGCCAGTTTTTCAGGCTCTTCTTCCTTCATCTTTGCCCGAACTGAATCGCTGTGCGCTTTCTTTACAGTCCAGTCAGCAAGGTACTTCTCAACTTTATTTTTACTTAACCACGATTCGGCTGGTGAACCACCTATTGCGGTACTAATAATACCGATTGGAACCTGGTATTTTTGATACAGGTTATTGGCATAAAACCAAGAAACAGCGGAGAAGTTACCAATATTTTTTGGTGTTGCAGACAACCATGATCCATCTGGATAGTCGGGTTGTGCCATTATTTCATCTTTTCGGGTTGAAGACCGATACAATCGGATATTAGTATTATTTACCTTATTGATTTCTTCGGCATACAAATCCATTACCCTTCGAACAGGCAATTCCATATTTGATTGTCCTGATGATAACCACACATCACCAACCAAAATATCGCTTAATTCGATTTCGTTTATTTTCATTGTATACGGTCCACCTGCTAAAGCTGGAGCCAATTCCAATTGCCAATTGCCGGCTTTATCAGCTTTAGTTTTATAGGTTTTATCCAAAAACTTAACAGTGACTTTCTCTGAGGGATCGGCCCATCCCCATATTTTTAAAGGTTCATCCCGCTGGAGAATCATGCCATTACTCACGAGGCGCGGTAATTTTACTGCTGCCAGCGAAGGAAGTGAAACTACCGCAAGCAATAGCATATATACTAATCGTAACCCCATTTTATATCGATTCATTTTTTATTTTTTTTTTGTTTGCTCTGAGGTGCACCCAAATAAGCAGGCTTTAAACCTCCGGTATCAATCATTATTTTCTGTAATACAATACCTGGTTCCAGAACCCGGATGCGAAGCAGATGTACACCGGCATCGCTTATTGACTGTTGAATAGTCGATTTAATCATCCTCTCTGCCTGCCATTTTCCAAGTTCACCCCGATATGCACCATTAAAATTGACCACCTGCTCTTTACCGCCGTCAACCGAAACTGCATATCGCAATCCTTTATTTGCATTGAAATTCAATGTTGGTGAAACCCAAATATGTATATCAAATGTTCCGGTCGATTTAAAATCAATGGCATATTCCAGGTAAACGGAATCTCCTTTAGATGGATAAAGATTCTGCGGGAACGTTGTAATGCCTGAATCAGTTTTGCCCAAGTCGGGAATAACCTTCCATCGTATTTTATTGGTTCCATTTGCATGTTGATAATTAGCTGCTTCAATTGAAACATATCCATCAGCTTCAACAAAAACGAGTTCTGAGTTAGATTTCATAGGCACTTCAATCCGAACAACTTCCGGCATTGTACTTTGGCGGGGCTCTGCCCATGATTTATAACCAATACGTATCTGATCCATTTGATGAATCCATTTGCCATTGGCTATTTGCTTGTTGTAATGTACAGTAAACAGCGAATCGCGCTCAAAACACTCTTCTACCACATCGGCCCAATCATTGGCAGACGGATCATTTTCGGCCGCCAGATTATGGTTCTTTGCCACAGCAAAGTACATTTCGTAAAGGTTGCAACTGGCATTGGTTGGAAAAAGAACCAACTGATCAAAAGCATCCTTGTACTCGTTAGGTAAAAAATTATAAATGCGCAATGCATCCAGTGTTAAATCACGATAATCATTACGTACCCGTTCAAACTCATCGTAGTTATTGAGACTGTATGTTTTATGATCGAGCAATTCGGGCGTAACCCGATGGTTATATTTGGTATACAAATTAAGAATGCGTGCTGCGTCTTCAGCATATTTATCACCGAACTGCTCCGCACACCAATTAACAGTATAACGGTATAGGTTATCAGCATTAAAGACAGTTGGATCCCATGCCATATCAAGGAAAAAACTTATCGGAAACTCCATTGGTTTTAAATCGCCAACATTTAACACCCAAATACGATCCACGCCATGACTATAGGTCAGACTCATTTGCTCCCAAATCCGCTGAATCTGGCTCACATTAATCCATCTGTAACTTCTCGGCCCTCCAACATAATCCACATGATAGTACATTCCATAGCCGCCTTTACGAACCGGAGCATTCACATCGGGTAATTTTCTAACATTTCCCCAATTATCGTCGCAAAGTAGCAGAGTAATATCATCAGGAACACGCATACCTTTATCGTAGTAATCCTGCACCTCCTTATACAAAGCCCATACCTGCGGTGTTTCTTCCGCTTTTTTACCTGTCACTTTACGGATAGCTATGCGCTGATCTTTCACAATCTTTTCCAACAGAGAAATGTTTGTACCTTCCTCCATGGCTTCATCCCCATCGCCACGCATTCCAACTGTTACAATTGTTTCCCAGTCCTTATTCCGCTCCATTCCTTTTCTCCAAAATTCAGAAAGAACGTCTTTGTTTTCGTTGTAATTCCAGGGGCCGGAACCATACCTGTGCCATTCCTGCTGGGCACGCCCCATGGGTTCGTGATGCGAGGTGCTCATTACAATTCCAAGCTTATCGGCTAAAACACCATTTTCAGGATCATCATCAAAAAACGCTTTACCCCACATAGCAGGCCATAAGAAGTTACCTCGCAAACGCAAGGTTAACTCAAAAATATGACTGTAGAATTGAGAATTAAATCCGCCAAAGGTTGCACGAACCCAACCTCCTAAGGCCGGTTCTTCATCATTCAGAAAAATTCCACGGTATTTAACTTTAGGGCTTTCGGTAACATAACGCCCTGCCTTCACATAAACCGCTTCGTGTTTATCAACAGGTACGTCTGCCCACCAGTACCATGGCGATACACCCATAGCCCTTGATAAGTTAAGCATTGCGTAAATAGTACCTCGTTTATCGCTTCCAGTAAGTACTAATGCCTTCTCGATGCCCGGAAACGGATTATCAACAACCTGGCTAAGACTTCTCTCCCACTGACCTTTTAAATCCGAAACATCAATTTTCCCTTCTTTTACTAATTGATCAATCCACCGATTTTTACCGATAGTTCCAACTAAAATTACGTGTTTAGACTTTGGTAATTCAGATTGATAAATCTTTGCCTCCTGGCCTGATACCATTTTCAGATCATTAACAAACCAATTAGCAACAACATTAACACCTTGATAATCTAAATCACATACAACTAGGGATGCCACTTGATTAGTCTCTGATACCAGAGCAAAACTTTCATCAACCTGTTTAAATGACACATGAGTATCAATTTTTTGTGCCAAACTTAGATTACATTGCCACGAAACGCTTAACAACGTAACTGTAAAAACCAACTTTAAAATTATTTTATGCAAAATCATAGTTCTTAGTATTCTATTAATTTTGATTAAGGGTTTGGTTCTATAAATCTCTTTTTGGCTAATTTTGAATTATAATTTCGAATCAATGTGATTGCCTTTCAATGAAACAGCTTTGTTTTTTTCATCTCAAATCAAATATAAATTGACTTGAATAAAAGGTCTTTTAATTTTGAGTATATTGCTTCAAACATAAGATATTCGCGCACATCACAGGCTTCGTATCCACCTTTAGGGTACGCTTTAACAATGAACAATAAAGGAGGTTTTACTCGATAAAAACCTCCTTTATTTTAATATAATTCAACAACTAATTATTTGCCTGACAGCGCATCTGCAAAGCCTGCATAAGAGTGTTTGCGTGAATAATTTAATGTCCATAACCCAATAGGTTCTCCACCTCTCCATGAAGATTCGGCCGGGCTGTCCGTAGGACTCCAAACGGTTATCCCATATTGTTGTGATACAGGAATCAATTCCTTGTACTTGTTCACTACATAGGCATACATTTCAGCTTGAGCTTGATAATCTTCTTCTGTTGCTTCTGATGTTTTTTTATTAATGCCAATATCCAACTCCGAAACTTTAATTAGCTTACCAGTTGCTGCTAAAAGTTCAAACATTTGAGCAATCTTATCTTTATCGGAATCAACATTAATATGCATTTGCGTTCCGATTCCATCAACTCTGGCACCTTGAGCCTCAATGTACTCAACATAGGTAATCAAACCTTTACATTTATCTAAATTATACTCTAAATTATAATCATTAATAAAATGAATATCATTTTCATTACCATATTGACGAGCCAAGTTAAAAGCCATTACTGCGTAATCTTTACCCAGGTAATCCTGCCAGTAAAATTCATCACTTGCAAAATCTTCAGGAGCTTTATTTAAGCCTGATTTTAGTTCATAAGGATTGCCATCATCCATTGGCTCGTTTACCACATCCCATGCTTTTACATAATCTTTTGAAGCTTCTAACATACCAGACATCCATGTTTCTAAAGCATATGAAATAGTATCTCTTTTTTCTTCAGGTGTCAGAGGTATTGAATTTCCCGATTCCTCAATTTCCCATACAATATCATCAAAATAATACGTATTGGCTTCCGCAAAAACTGAAAGATTAAAAGCAATGGTGTTCATACCTGCCTGAGCTTCTGAAATTACTCCAGAATTAGAATATTCCTGCCATTCGGTAGTAACGTTTGGACTACCAACCATTGACCAATGTAAATAGCCTCCCGGTTCATTATGCGCTTGAGATTCGGTGCTTGCAGCTTTATCCGCTTTAACCTTCATGCTAAAACGATAGGCTTGACCTTCTTCCAATTGCTGGGGTCCTTTGATAAAGAACTGAGTATCCCATGGATTGCTAGGCGCATCTCCCGATTTAACAACAATTGCTCTCCCCACACCATCTGCTCCTGTTCCTGCATCACCAATTGTGGCGGGATTTGGACCATCATTTGCCTCTGTGGCAAAGAAACTGGAAACATCATCATTTTCGATATCACTGTTGTTTACCAAGTTTGTCCAATAGGTAGTTGGCCCTGCTGCAATAGCTTCAATCAAATAAGTGTAAGCATGCCAACTCGGTTTTCCCCACTGACTTAGATCATCTGCATCGAAGTTTCCATTTTCAATTAAATTATCTTCAGAACCACTTGCGGTAAGAACCATATCATCAAAGAATAAATCACCTCCAAATGTTCCGAAACAAAATTGTAATCTGGTAGCATTCATACTTGGTGTAAATGTTACGATAACATCGCCCCAAGTTTCACCCAAGGCAATGTCCGGACCATAATCGGTTGTTGCTCCATCTGTTCGCCAAAATCCAACAGTATATGCACTTGAAGCTTTTGCACGCATTGTTAATGTATATTCCACTCCCTCAGTTAATGGAGTAGGCATTGTGTATTCTAGCTGCCAATCCCAGATATTGGCGTTTGCCTCTGGAGTTGTAATTTTTAATGCATTGTTGGCATCCTCAGGATCAACTTCAATTTCACGATCAGCAATTATGCTATTCAGATAAGTTGAATTTTGGTTAGCATGCCAACATAAAGTATGTCCATAAATGGTTATACCATCTTCCTGTGCAGTTTGAACAAAATTTTGGACTCCTACGAAAGACATACTACCATTATCTTTTACTATGGCTCCGTGCTTCATTGCATAACCAGCAGTCATTTCATCAAAATTGGAAGAAATAAAACTATTTCTGTAATCTTTTTGAATATAATCATTAAGCGAGACACCTGCTCCTAAAATGAAATCAGGATTCTCAGTGCGATCTACATACGTCTTTAATAAATCATAGTCTTTCAGGTATTCATACATTTGAATACTCTCCGGTTTCTTGACTTCAAAGTCAAGTAAACTATCATCGGCACAAGAAACCATTGATAAAACGGCAATGACTCCTAATCCTATTCTATTTAAATACTTCATTATTTTATGGATTTAAATACTACAATACTATATATTCAGGAGTAAAATATTCAGGTTTAACACCCCTGTCTCTAACAACAAGGGTATCTTTGGTTGAGTATTTTTTACCTTCCATGTTGATTGTATAATCAAGATACAAGGCATTGCGATCTTTGTCACCCCAACTATTCTTCTCTCCATTAATGACAAATTTACCTGAACCAGCAACCGTAAAATCACTATCAGCTGATGAAATTGTGCAATTATTATCCTGATTAAAAGTTAAAAGTAGAGTACATGTAACATTTTCACTAATCGAATTCTGAATAGTGATTGGCATTTCAATAGAATTTAAAGAAACAGTTGAGCAAGTAGCCAACTCATCATTTTCAACATTCTCTTCTCTACGAATTACTGTCTCAACCTCATTTCCAGTCTCAATTTCGTCTGTTCCTCTTCTTAAGTAAATTGCATCCCACTCATTAATATACTTGACACAATATATTACATAATCTTTTGGCACGATATCCCAATCTGCTCCATTAGGCCTAATTGGCGAGTCACCCAAAGCTACACCTGAAAGAATTGAATCAGCATTTACTACATTCGTCATTACCAAAGGTATTACATAAGTGTTTTTGAGGGCATTTTCATCTGCAAAAAAAGCATCCGTCAATTGCACCTCTACACCACCTTGCATTTGCTTCTTTAATAAAATCTTATCAGAAGCCAATGAATAATATTCTGATGGCATTGGTAACACTTCATCACCATTGGAATAGTATAAATTATCACATAGTTCATTGCTTACTTTTACATCAATTTCTATGTCTTTATCATTTTTATAAACACCTCCCATGGTTGCATAAATCTTGCATTTATGCTCATTATCCAATGTATTATCAAAGATGTCATCGCCCAAAACAATAGTCCTCACAGGATATTGATTAGCAAAATACACCGTCGTATACTCAAAGTCTGGAAAAATGACTTCTTTATTCTCACAAGATGTAATCAAGAAGCCAAATAATAAAATACTCAGTCCCCAAATTCCTTTATATTGTTTCATCTTATTCATAGCTTTCACTTTTTCAATTAAATTACCAACCCGCATTTTGAACTAATGCACTCCACTTTTGTAATTCTCTGTATGGAATAGGTCCATAATACATGTGTGGTTTATAGTTTCTTATTTCTACTTCAACAGGAGTATAAACCTTGGTTCCATCAACGTCTCCTATTTGCATTCCGAGTGCAGTTTCATTTAAATCAGAGACCTTCCATCTTCTTAAATCCCAAAAACGATGGTTTTCGAAACATAATTCTAAGCGCCTCTCGTTTCTAATAAGCTCCCTCATTTGGTCTTTATCACCTTTTATTGATTCAAGGTAAAGATCTTCCTCATCTATACCTGCTCTTTGTCGGATAGCTTTAATTACATCATATGCTGAATAAGCATTTCCACCTGTTCCGGTTGGTCCCCATGCTTCATTAGCCGCCTCTGCATAAATAAGAAATAATTCGGTATACCTAATGCGGGCCGTATAGTGTTTTTGTTCGGTATTATAAGTTGGATCCGGATTACAATCCTTTCTTAACAACTTTCTCAGGTAATATCCAGTCCTTGTTGACCATCCGTTATCTTTATTAATACCATCGTTATTATCACCATATGTACCTGTAATAATTTGCGAATCATTAGGTCCTTGTACACTCTCATTAATCACAACATACTTCTCCAATCGGGGATCTCGGTTTTGATAAGGAAACTCAGGATCATAGCTATTGTGAGAAATGGGATATCCATTACTCATTGGGAAGGCATCAACTAAATTTTGTGTTGGATTGATCCTTCCATTCCCATAAATTGAAGGTGGAAAATTATCTGTCTCAAGATTATTGTTTGTTTCTATTGGGCTTCGCCAAATAATTTCTGCAGGTACAACTCCAGCTCCCAGGTTATCAATCTCGGAAGCATTTGCATACCAAGTTCCACCATTCATATCAATTCCGGCTATTCCATTAATTCGATCTAATACCTGGGCTGCAAATTGTGCAGCTTCTTCGTAATTCACATCATTACCAGCAGAATAAGCAGGGCTGGCAGCCAATAGTGCAACTTGAGCTCTGACTGCTTCAACAATGCGTCCACTAATACGACCTTTAATATGATCTCCATTAGCTCTGTTATAATCTCCTGCATTGGTAACACCCAAAGCCTTATATTTTTCAGGAATTTCCGCATCACTAATATCTCCATAATCTAACGGTAATAATTCTAATGCTTGATCAATATCATCAAAAACCTGATCAAGACATTCCTGAAATGTATTACGGGGCATATTAAAATCTGACTCTACAGTTTCTGGTTCAGTACGAATAGTTACTCCCAATAATCGTCCATCTTCCGACCAACCTCCATGAGCCATTAAAAGATAATATGTATGTAATGCTCTCAATGCATAGCTTTCACCTTTGAGTCTATCATTAAACATTGTATTGATAGCTTCATTCTTACTATATAATACCTCATCAGTATTAGCTAAAAACAAATTAATGTATTGAATTGCATTTTGCCTAGTATCCCATTGGGAAGTTGGATTATTATCAGAACTCCACGATCCGGTTGCCATCGACAGATAATCATTGGAGATATCATTAGTTACTGCATTATCTGTAGCAACTTCACTGGTTGGATTGGATGAATATGGAAGTAGTATATAAGCATTAGCAAGCAAGCCTTGTGCATATACTGGTTCTTTGTACATAACATCCAAATCACGTATGTTTTCCAATGCGGGCTCAAACACATCATCACACGAGGTAATTACAAGTAGAAGAACCAAAAATCTAAATATATTTTTCATAGCTTTTCTTTTTGATTTACTGACCTTAAAAAACGGCTTTTATACCAAAGTTATAAAAACGCGTTTGGGGAGCACTTCCCACACTCATCTCCAGAATTTCACGTTCTTTTGATATGGTTAATAGATTCGACCCGCTCATATACATTGATATATCCTGGAAAACAAAATTCTGCAAGACATTTTTAGGGATATCATAGGTAATCTGAACTTTAGCCAAATTAAAACGGTCCGTTTTATACAACCAGAAGTCTGAATTTCTGAAATTATTATCACCTGATTCGGTAGTTAATCTCGGATAAGTGGCTGTTTCTTTGGTGGCTTCTGTCCATCTGTCACGCACTGCCTCTGAGTATTTACCATTACCTGACACCCAAAAATAAGAACTATTTTTCATAGCATAAGCTCCAAAACTACCTGTTCCCAAAGCAAAAAAGGTCAGATTCTTCCATTTTGCAACTAAATTTACACCAGCAGTAAAAGGAGCACCGGACCATCCTCCTCTACCCAGATAAACATTATCTTGCTCATCGATAATACCATCACCATTTTGATCGATATACTTGATATCACCAGGCTTCACTGTTCCGGAGAATCGTTGTTCCGGAGAGTTATCAATTTCTTCCTGACTATTAAAGAATCCATCGTTTTCCAATCCCCAAATGCCATCTAAAGGCTGTCCTTGACGGTTTTGATATCCCCATTCATTAGCTTCATCACGTTTAGCTGCATTAGTTATATAATAAACACCATTCAATCCTAGTGTTAAATCAACCTCACCAACATGCTTATTAAAATTAACACTAAAATCAAATCCATTTCTTTCATCCACATTAAAGTTTTGATAAGGACGGAAAGTTGATTCAGGATAGTAAGTTGAGAAGTAACTTGGGTAAATAGTTGATGGAATAATGACCCCTCCATCCATTTTATTGGTAAATACAGACGTATTTATTTCAACTTTTCTATTCCACAAAGAAGCATAAATTGAGGCCGATAATTCTTGGCGTTTGATAAAATCCAAATCTTCATTGGCTCCTCTTTTAGCATTAGTAGATCTTTCAGGCCTTCCATCTGACCATCCCCAATACGCTCCATCAGCATTATCGTAGCTACCACTGTACATATAGTAATTTTCAATATCAATATCTGTATTCAAAGTACTGGCCGATGCACTTAACAAAAGATCATCAATAACATTTGAACCTGATAAGAAATCCTCATTACTAATTCTCCATGCCAGAGTGACAGAAGGAGAAATAGCCGTTCGGTTACCTTCTGCTAACCTTGCAGAATGAGTTGCAGTTGCACTTAAACTTGCATAATACTTATGTTTAAAATTATAATCTAGTTGCCAAGCTAAATTTGCATTACTTATTGCGTGATATTCAGCTGATACTTTTTGCTGCCATCCAGATGCTATAAGCATAGTATTAAAATTATGAGCATCATTTACAGTATTTTCATATACTAATCTTCCAGAAAACAAAGTGGTTTGCCTACTGCTACTATTAGATATGTTTTGGTTACCCGATTTCTCATCGTTCCCAATTCTTGATGGTATCTGAACATACTCAACTCCATTGTAATCTCTCCAAACCGGATTAAAAACAGCGTATGAATTGTTAAATGATGTACTATATGTTGTAGAGTAATCAACAGCAAACTGTGTATGAAATGATAAACCCTTTAATACTTTCTGCAAGTCAAAATCTATGCCTGTATCAAACTGAAATTGTCGGCTTGTCCATTTATTATATCCTGCTGCATAATAGTCGGCAAAAATATTGGTTGGTTCACTCTGCGTTCCGGCTAAAAAATATTTATCATCAATTATATTACTACTGCTGTTAATATAATTCCACGATTGCTGGTCATTCGGATCTAAAAAGCTAATTGGAATCAGAGGTGAAATACGATTGGGTCTCATACTAGCCGCATTTTGCCAATAGTTATTATCTCCACTTGAATTTGCAGTTCTTGCATTATAGAACGTGGCATTTGCATTAATATAAGCACTAACATTACTATTGATATTAACGTCTACATTACCTCGTATATTTAATCTATTAGTGTTATTATCTTTAGCTTCACCAAAGTTAATCATATCACCTTCAGTATAATATCCTATATTAGAGTAGAACTTCGCCCTTTTATTACCACCCGTAATTTCTGTAATTACATCTGTCCGATTATATGATTTTTTAATATAATCAGATGAATAAAAATCAACATTAGGATAACGATAAGGATTGTTAGCTGAACCATAATTATAGATGTCTTCATCACTGTAAACAACATCTTTCCCATCATTTAACGAAGCCTCGTTAAAGAGTGTCATATATTCGGCAGAACCTAAATATTTTGGATAACTTTTAGCAACATGCCACCCGGTATTAGCCCTAACATTAACTTTCAGATCACTATCAGTACCTCTTTTAGTTGAAATATAGATGACGCCTTTTGCAGCCCTACTACCATAAATGGCAATTGCCGAGGCCCCTTTTAAAAAGGTAATTTGGTCTATTTCAGTAGGTAAAACATTATTAGCATCTCTGGGAATACCATCTACTAAAACCAAATAATCACCCATCCCCCAAAGTGAATTACCTGTATATCCACCTATATAACCTTGCATATTATCAAGGCTATATGTCGTATAATTCATTTTTGTTAATTCGGCTAAATCAACCACAGAAACTCCACCTAAAAGCTCACCTTTCGCGACCTTTTTATAAGCAACCTGCACCAGTGGGTCCTCTGTTAATTTTAACGTATCAGCTTCATTTCCTTCACTATTCTGGGACTCAATAAGAAATAACGGAACCATGATAAATAATGCCAGGCAAATGAATCTTAATTGTATATATTTCATTGCTTATTCATTTATTGTTACAGTATAATTTAGTTAGATTGTACTACCAACCAGGATTCTGATTAAATTCAGGATAAAGTGAGACATCAGAAACTTTTAGAGGTAGCCAATAATGCTTCTTACTAAAATTGCGTGTTAAAATAACTTCCTCTCTAAAATTAGCAACTCTGGCATCCTTACAATCATTTTCTTTAAACCAATCCAAAGATTCAATCCGATCAAATTCATTAGAAGTTTTTACATTATATGGATACTCTGTTAACAATAACCATCTTTGTAAATCATTAAACCTAAATCCTTCGAAAGCCAATTCTACGGCTCTTTCTCTTCTAATTTCGTCAATGAACTTATTATTATCTGCAACGTAACTTGCATCTACAAAACCAGCTCCTACTCTTTCTCGGATTGTATTAATGGCTTCCTCTGCTGTTTTTGGATAGGTAGCTGATGTAGTTTGAGCCCCTCCAATCGCTGCGCAAGCTTCGGCATACATTAAGTAAACATCACTTAGCCTCATATAAGGCTGGTATGTCTGAATTCCATCCCCCCAATCATAGGCCTTATCATACTTATTACATTCATGAGGAGCAAATTTTTGCGTAAAATAACCCGTACGGCTTCCATTCTGAGGATCTCTCATCGTTCCACCTGTATGTAAACCAGTATACCTTAAATGTTCATCCTCCTCAAGCATCGCTGAGTTTACATATTTAAATCCATCAACTATAATGTCATGATAGAAACGTGGATCTCTATCCTTAAATGGATACTCTGGATCAAATCCAGAATTAGGATCATCTAACGGTAAACCATTCGCCATTCCATAATACCTAACATAGTTAGCCGTTGGATGATGTATAACATTATCATGATCCACCAACCCATTAACTTTTGGCCCCCACGTTTTCAGAAAGTTCCATGCCGAACCATTTGAGTCATATGTTCTGCCCCTAAAGATTACTTCATCGGCCCCAGGTTGTAAGAAGCTTTGGCCTCTGGTATAAAATATTTCAGTATATGATTTCTCGGTACCCGATTTAACGTGATTGTATATATCGTCATATTCGAAACTTGCTAGTTTAAACTGAGTTTCACCACCTTCTATCAATTTTAATAATTCACCAAATGCGTCTGCTGCTTGTTGACAGTAGGCTTGATCATAATCATAAGTTTTAGATCCACCAACTTGAGCTCCATTTTTCATTAAAGGGCTACCTGCCCATAAATAATTTTTACCGAGATATCCTAAAGCCGCTATTTTATTAATCCGCAATTGGTTCTTTCCACTGGTATTATTGCCTGTTGATGTATTATCCCAGTTAATTGGTAACAAATCTGCCGCTTTCCTAAAATCGGCTCCTGCCTTATCAGCACATTCCTGATAACTTAAACGAGGTAAATCAAATGCTTCTGTTGGGGATAACACTCTATCAATGTATTGCAATCCACCGAACCATTGCATCAACTCAAAGTGCCACCATCCACGGAAGAAATACAATTGCCCTTCTATAAGTCTTTTTTCTTCAGCTGTTGCCGACACCATTCTATCCAGGTTTTCCAACCCCATATTGGCCTTGCGAATACAATACCAGGCATGAGACCATAATCTATGATTAAACTTATCTCCCGAGGTCGGATCAGCTCTTCCAGCATCTAACCAGCTTTGATCGTTATTTTGCCATGCCCAGAAATTACCAATGTCCATTTGATGTCCCATCACAAAGTTAGCTGGAACGTTGAATATTTCGTCATCACCCCAATTATAAGATGTTACCCAATAGTACTTTTGTTTATCAGGTATACAATTATAAATCTCATCAATAAAACCTTGAAAATTAATGTAATTCTTAAAGGCTATTTCTTCTGAAACTATTGATTCGGGATCCCTATCTAAATAATCTTCACAGCTCCCTAATCCGATCGAAAAAATAACCAGGCTGTATAGAAGTATTTTATATATATTTTTCATAGTTCAAAATGTTAAAGTGTAAATCTAACGCCTAAAACATAACGCTTCATTGTTGGGTATGCACCTGATCCTCCAGAACCTGCAAAATTAGATTCCCTATCGTCAGGCATTTTGGATTTTACCCAAAGGTTATTACCGTTAATATAAATTTTCATACTAGACAGACCTATACGGTCTAAGCTCATAGCTCTTAACGTATAAGCCAACTCAACATTTTTAAGTCGTATGTATGAACCATCATATAAAAACTGAGTCCCTTGATTATACGCTGAGTTTGGAGTAGATAAGTAACGGGGTACACTAATATCTGCATTTTGATTCTCTTTTGACCACCATGTTCCAGATTCATATACAGTATTTAAGGTTGAAGGAAAGCTATTCAGTGGGACTGAACGTGATACATTATTTACTCCATACAATTGTGCAAAAGCACTAAATCCTTTCCATTCAAAACCAAATGTAGCGTTATACGTATTCTGTGGCACATTTGAATAACCATAAGGTATTTGATCCTTAGCATCTATTATACCATCTCCATTAAAATCCAAGATGTAATAATCACCAGGAAGCCTTTCACTATTGGTAGCATCATAATTCGGACTACCGTATAGTTGATCGTAGCTATTAAGGAAACCTGCATCTACATACGTCCTAGACTGACCAATACTATAACCTTGTTGTTTGCGATAATCTTCAAACATTGCTGGATCATCTCTTTTAATAACTTCGTTCTCAGCATGAGTCATATTTAAATCAGCCCATAAACGCAATCCATTACTTAAGACCTTATTTAATCTTAATTCAAGTTCATAACCTTTGGTATGAACTTCTCCCAAGTTTGCTGTTGGAGCCTTACCCCCAAAATACTGAGGCATAGCTCTATCCGAACCTTTAATAAGGATATCTACCCTTTTATCCTGGAAATATTCAAAATTACCAGCAACCAGCCCTTCAAAAAATGCGAAATCAACACCGGCATTTAATTTCTTAACGGTTTCCCACCTTACATCTGGGTTTCCTATGGTAGCCTCACGATACCATGTATAAGGACTATCGCTTCGATCTAAACCAATTGGAGTGCTCCCCCCATAAGCCCATTGGGTCATAAACAAGAAACGATCACCATAATCATCACCAATCTCACCGTAGGATACTCTTAATTTAAGCATATCCAAAAAGGATAATCCTTTCATAAATGATTCTTCTGAAATCATCCAACCTGCTGCACCTGAATTAAAGAAACCAAATCGATATTCTTTGCTAAACTTTTCAGAACCATTATAAGCTCCATTGTATTCGAGAAAATATTTTGAAGCCAAATTATATGTTGATCTAAAAGCCCAATCTTCACGATAAATTGGGATCACACTTCCAATAGCTCGCTCTTTACGGCTAAATAGTCCCATTGCAGTAATATTATGCTTCCCAAAGGTTCTATTCCAGTCTATTTGTAATTGATAATCAAGGTTTCTTAATGTTTGATCGTTACGCACCTCTCCGCCTTCTGTCTTCCACATCACAGATTGAGCAAAATCAAATCCATTATTAGCATTGAAAGCCTCTTCGTAAGTCACGGCACCAGTTACCGGATTAATGTATTTCTGCTGTGGTGAATTATATAAATCTTCAATCCCTCGTCTATATTCAACGAAGTTGTTATCCCATGAAACAGTTCCTCTGAATCCAAGTCCTTTAGTGATAAAGTCCAATTTTTGTTCAAGTACAAAATCAGTATTAATTCTGGTGGTAGTTGTTAACATTGCTCCGGATATCCCTATTATCATCGCTGAGTTACTAACATTCGATATATCAGGATACATACCCCATGAACCATCTTCATACTGAGGTAAGAACACATCAGGTGCTATATTATATACACCTGCCCATTGTTGTTGCACTGCCCAGTCATTAGAAGCCGTTTGATCCCAAGGTGTCTTCTTGTATCCTGTAGAACCAGCTAAATTCATTTTAAAGACAGTCGATTTAGTCAATTGAAAATCTAGATTACTCCTAACATTCAATCTATTAAATCCATATCCTCCTTCATATCCGCGCCCGTTATCATATATCTTAAATAAATCGCCTTCATGGGTAAAATCAGCAGATGCAAAATACTTCACAAACTTGGTACCTCCTGATACATTTAAATTAGCATTATATGCCATAGCATAATCCTTAA
The DNA here is from genome assembly GCF_018271995.1 of Carboxylicivirga linearis. Taxonomy (GTDB): domain Bacteria; phylum Bacteroidota; class Bacteroidia; order Bacteroidales; family Marinilabiliaceae; genus Carboxylicivirga; species Carboxylicivirga linearis. The sequence continues at coordinate 76,258 of NZ_JAGUCO010000013.1, read as the reverse complement.
AAATAGCATCCTGCCAATCTACATTAGGATATCTTTCCTTTTGCGCTTGTGTTGTCTGATTACGATACATATCAATAAAAGACTGAGGTCTAATATATTTCCAAGAATCAGGACTGATTCCCAGCTCATATTCAACAGCCTCATTTCTTGCCCTTAAGGCATCATACGAATCCATTTTATTTGGTAATTTCGACGGCCTCTTAAGCGTTGAATTAACTGATACATCAATCTTAGCACTTCCTTCTTTACCTCTTTTTGTGGTAATTAAAATAACACCATTTGCACCCTGCACACCGTATACGGCTGTTGCCGATGCATCTTTTAATACAGAAATTGATTCAACCGATGCAACATCAACTGTATTTAAAGGACGCTGTATTCCGTCTACCAAAACTAGTGGCTCACTATTATTCCATGAGCTGGCTGATCGAATAATAATTTGTGGATTTTCCTCGCCTGGCATACCAGAACTAGCCATTGTTGTAACACCAGGTAAATTTCCGGTTAAAGCTGCTCCAACATTTGTAATACCGGCTGCACGTTCTAAAACAGCTCCTGAGGTTTGTGTTATTGCACCAACAACACTTTCTTTCTTTTGTTGACCATAACCAACAACAATCGTTTCACCTAGTGTAGTTGTAGAATTTTCTAAGGTAACACTAATTTGACTTTCATTAGTAACTGTAACTTTTTGAGTTTCCATTCCAATAAAAGAAATAACCAATGTTTGCTCTCCAGTTGGTATATCTAAGAAAAACACTCCATCAACATTGGTAATATTTCCAATGCCACTAGAACCATCTACAATAACTGTTGCACCAATAACAGGCAGTCCATCACTGTCTAAAACTGTTCCACTAATTTGCCTTGTATTCTGGGCAAAGACAGAAGCTGTAAACATGACAAACATCAAAAACACTAAGCATCTTGCTACGCTTATCCTATCAAAACTAAATAGGGATAGTTTTTTGCTTAATAAATAATTTGGATTTCTCATTTTATTCTCAAAATTTAAATAGCATGTGAGTATTCTACTCGATTAGAAATGTAATTCACTGTACCCATTCGAAATACAGAACCGATTATCATAAACTCTTTTGAGAATGTGAAAGAGAAGCTCGCTACTTTGCAGGCTCTCATTCAAAGATCTTTTAATCATAGATTTACATTTTTAGTTAATATTTAACATTTTAGATTTCACAAAGCTTCAGCCAGTTTAAAGGATGAATCTTTTATTTAAGTTCTAATATTCTTTTTGTGATGCATATAAGCCTACTTCAGTACCTGTAAAACCATATGATTGAGCGGTAGATAAATAGTAGGCATTAATATTAGTTGCTAAAGTCGACCAGCTATTATCTGTTGCATAATAGAAGCTTAGTTCTTTACCGGTAGAGTTAATTTTTAAATCAATAGGTCCATTGGTTTTTGCTAACGTTTGTGAAGCAAGTACTTCAGCTCCTTCTTCTTTTACTTTTATTAAATTAATTTCAATAGAATCAGTTGCCAAATGTTTAATCCCCATTAAATATTGATGTGTTTCATCTTTATAAAGAAGCAAACCTGCCATCTCATCTTCCGATTTTGGCTCGAAATACAAACGTGTTTCACACTCGAATTTATGATGTTGTAGTCGACGACAAACATAGGCTAGCTCTTTTACCTCGTTTGAAGCTACATCAGCGCTTTTTAATGATAAATAACCAGGATTTGTCTGCAGTGAATATAATTCAGAGGCATCACCACGAAGTGTTAACCAATCCATCCCCAGCTTAAGTGAATCAAATTCGTCCGTTTTCTCAAAATTACCGAATGGGAAAGCTGATTCATCACGTTTGACACCTTTCATTTGTACAATTCGTGGTATCAACTCATCTCCTTTTGTTATGTATGGAAAACCGCTATCGCTCCAGCCAACAGGCATTAAAAAGGTTTCGCGCCCAAGATTTTCAAAATTATTTTCAATAGGACGACAAGCCAAGAATACCGACCACCATTTTCCATCTTTATCCTGAATTAAATCAGCATGTCCGGCACAAGTAACAGGTAACTCTCTGTTGCGTGGTAAATGACGTTGTGTTAAAATAGGATTAACATCAGCAGGTATAAATGGGCCCATAGGTGACTTTCCTCTAAAAATAACTTCTCGATGATCCACCGAAGTTCCTCCTTCGGCACACATCAGATAATAGTCACCTTTTATATTATATAGATGCGGTCCTTCAATCCAAATTGGTTTCTCATCTAAATTGACGCCACCATTCACTAACATTGTACTTGGACCAACAGTCTTATCTTTTTCAACATCAAACTCGACAATACGTATAGCTCTATGTCCTTCATAAGTAGATCCTCCATCAGGCTCATCGTTGTTAACAATGTAAGCTTTTCCATCTTCATCAAACAAAAAAGAAGGATCGATACCGTGAACATCGGGTAACCAAATAGGATCGGACCATGAACTAAACGGATCTTGTGTTTTTACAAAAAAGTTACCGCCCTGCATATTGGTTGTAATCATGTACCATGTTTTATTATGCGGGTTATAACTAATTGCGGGAGCAAATATACCCCTACTGGTACGCTGACCTTCTAAAGGTAATTGCTCGGGTCGATCAAGAACATGCCCAATCTGTTTCCAATTCATTAAGTCAGTACTATGAAAAATGGGAACTCCCGGAAAGAATGAGAACGTTGAAGTTACCATAAAATAATTCTCACCATCAGTACAAATACTTGGATCGGAATACCACCCTGGAAGAATAGGATTATAATAGTAATTATCTCCTGGTAAGAGATTGTTTTTATAGAAATCATCATCACCCTTATACCTGAAGTAATCGAAATGCGCTGTTAAACTATCTGAATCTAAATTAACACTTCGTGAATTGAAAGGTGGTGTACATGAAGTATTTGTTAATGACAAAATAATAGCAACTATAAAAAAGGCTACTAAATATATGTTTAGATTTTTTTTCATCACTCTTAAAATGGATTTGTTAGTTTTTGATTTTGAATTGTACCCACTTCCAATATTGAATTTAAAAATGACTACAACCACAAATCAAAAATAGACTATCCATTATCTGAGCTGTTTTAATATTAGATATTTGATTTTCGAATATAGACAACGATCATATCACACTCATTATCTTTAAATTAAACACCTATCACAACTTAATATTCATAGTACTTTCATAACATAAATGTTGAATATTATTTATTTTTCACAACACATGTAACCAATAGAACACATTTTTTAACATACAAAAAAGTCGACCCAAATACCTTTTGATCGACTTTTAAATATATTATTCTATTATCTATTTCAATTTACCTGTGTTGGAGATTTTCCATAGTGTTTTCTGAAGACCGTACTAAAATAACCAACACTAGCAAAGCCGCACATTTCACTAACTTCTGTTATTGTGTATTTTCTTGATTGAATTAATTCGAGAGCATACTCCAACCGAATTACCTTAATAAAATCCGTAGGTGACTGATTGGTAAGAGATTTCACCTTCTTATATAAGAGAGAAGAACTGACATTCATTGCCGAGGCAAAATCATCCTTCGAAAATGTGGAATTACTAATATTATCGCGAGCTATTTTAACCATTTTCTTTAAAAACTTATCATTAAGCTCATTACGCAAGAGAGTTTCGTCTACATCTGAATGCTTAATTATTTTTAGGGCTCTATCTTTTATTAATTCACGATTCTGAATAATAGTATTTATCCTCTGTCTTAATATATTAACATCAAAAGGTTTTATAAGATAATCATCAGCGCCTAACCCCAAGCCTTGAAGTTGTTGTTCTTTGCCTCCTAAAGCAGTTAATAATATAACCGGTATGTGCGATGTTTCGTAGGTAGATTTTATTTTTTTACACAAATCATAGCCATCCATGCCTGGCATCATAATATCTGATACCACCATATCAGGAGAATGTTTGTTGATCACACTCCACCCTTCATTGCCATCTTCAGCTAAAAACACCTGATATGTATCCATTAATGCAGAAGCCAGAAACTCTCTCAAATAATCATTATCCTCTACAACAACTACCTTCATACCCGAACTATTTACATCCAACACCTTTTCTATATGAATGTCGGTATCTTCGCTATTTATTTTATACTGTGAATCATTAGAGCTAGAGATATAATTCTGAGTTTGTGTTTCTGCCCCTTTTAGAATTGGAATATTTATCGAAAAGGTTGTACCTTGTTCTGGATAACTCTCACAAGTAATTTTACCGCCATGTAAGAGTACGTAATTCTTCACTAAAAGCAAGCCAATTCCTGATCCAACAATTTTTGAGTTAATTGCATTATCGCCTCTGTAATATTCTTTAAATAATTGCTTTTGAGCTTTCTTTTCTATACCAATACCTTTATCTGTTACCTCAAATTTCCATTTACTATTGCCAAATAACAAACGCACCTTTATTATATTTTCATCATATGAGTATTTTATGGCATTTGACAATAAATTATCAATAATTTTTTCAATAATAATTTCATCAATTAATGTATCAAACTCTTTTAATTCTGATTCAAAAACAATTTCCAAATTTCTACGCTTGGCCGATGCTGCAAACATCATTATTCGTGATTCCACAAATTTCACTATATCCACATTGGATAAATTCAAACTTTCTTTGCCTATATCCACCTTTTGAAAATCCATTAATCGTGTAACCACATTGGTCAACCTCTTAGCTTGTACAGACGCCATATTTAAATAGTTCTTTCCTTTAGCACTAAGCGACTCATCGTTTCTTAGTTCTTCAATAGGCGCACTAATGAGGGTTAAAGATGTACGCATATCATGTGCAGTATTTGTGAAAAAACGTATTTTTTCTTCTGAATGTTTTTTGCGTAGGCGACTTATGTAATAGAATACAAAAATGGTGATTAAAAGACTTACAAAAGAAATAACAGAAAGCTTAAACCACCAAGTTTCCCAATAAGGTGGAGTAATATTGAGTAGCAATTCTCTCTCATTAACAATATATGTTAAAGACCTATCATACATTCTAATCTTCAAACGATAAGACCCGCTTGGAATATTTGAATATGAAAATACATTATTATTGCCAGGCTTACTCCAATCATTATCTAATCCTTCAAGTATCCATGAATATTTTACACCAGATGATGATCCTCCCACAGGTAAAAGTTCTATACCAATAGTGTTATTAACATATGGTAAACGAAGATATTCCAAACTATCTAAAGGGATATTGGGTCTTAATTTCTCAATTTCTCGGATTGATCTACCAGAAACAGCAATTTCCTGAATATATAAGCGCCCATTTTGATCTATAGGTTCTATTTGTTTCGGATTGAATAATATAACGCCTTTATTGGTACCATACATCAAATTGCCATTTTTCATTTGATAATTAGCATTTCTATTAAATGATACATTATTTAAATTTGAGTTGAATGTTTGTACTTGTATATCTTCTTCATTAATTCTGCATAGTCCTTGTTCTGTGCCAGCCCAATAATATCCATTCACATACGAAATACTATTAACGAAATTTGAAGGTAGTCCTTTCTCTGTATTAATAAGTTTAGTGTCATTCGTATTTAGATTATAAGTAACAATACCATCACCACTGGTAGCTAACCAAACATTATCATTGTTTACATTAATATCATAAACAATATATCCATCAACCAAAACATCAGATTCTCCTGATATTTTGTCAAACATAATTAACCCATAAGTTGTCCCTATTAAAAGCTTTGATTCAGAATACTCATATAGAACATTAACAGTAACATCTTTAAAGGAACTAAATTTATTTTCCGACTGGTCATAACGAATTAAATCACCTCGTACACCTCCAATCCAAATGTCACCATTTAAATCTTTAATAATATCAAAAACAAAATCGGACGCAAACGAACCACCATCTATCTGCCTACAATAATGGTTTTCCTCTTTACCAGTTGAGGCTTTAATCACATATACTCCTGAAGAATATGATCCTGCCCAGATTCTTCCATAATCATCTTCACATATTGACAAAAACACTTGTCCTTCTTCCTCATTATCATGATAAAATGATTGCCACTTATTTTTTTTCGGACTATACTTGCTTATGCCATTGTTTGTTGCAAACCATAAGTTTCCTCGTGAATCTTCTATTAATGAATTGACATCGTTATTAACTAATGAATTCTCTTCATTGATAATGTGTGCTATTTTATTTATATCTGGCTTTTCAATACTAAAATATGATGCACCTCCACTATATGTGCAAACCCATACATTATTATTTGGAGCTACTTGAATGTCATAAACACCATTGCCTTTTAATGAATTGGGATTATCCAAATCTTCTTTGAATATCTCGATAACCGATTCATCACTTTTATCCAAACTCCAAACCCCCTTTCCATCAAAACCCACCATCACAATTGAGTCAGAAATTATTTCAATTGCGAGGATTGGCTGATCTGGAATTGAAGAAATACTTTTCAGAACATTTAAAGAGTCTTTCTTATTTAAACGAAATAGTCCATTACCTAATGTCCCGATCCAAAAATCAGATGATTCTTTGTTATAATAAATACATGATACAAAAGGGTTTATTTCAATTGGAAAATAACAATATTCTTTTTGACTTCTATTATCTAAACTAAATGTATATACCACACCCTTTTGGCAATAAAAAAAATTTGTTTCGTCCTTCCATTCAATATATTCAATAGTCGTGTCTGAAATTATTTTTTTTAACCCGGCAGCTTTCGAATAAGACAATAATCCACTTGAACTGGCCACCCATAATGTTTGTTCTTGATCAATCAACATCTTATACACAATAAGATATGGATTATTTAGCATTTGAGAGATATTAACAACTACCTCAAATTTATCCAATATAGAATTGTACTTGAAAATTTGACCATTGTTACTATAGGCATATAACTGCCCCATTTTGTAACTTAAGTATACAGTTATAACATCGCCAGTTTCATAGGGTAGAGAATATATCCTAATATCATCTTGAGAATATCTTAAAATTCCCGTTTTTGAAGAAATCCAAATAAAACCATTGTCATCAGAGCATACCTGGTAGGTTTCCCTAATAGAAATATTATACTCCTTATTTAAGTTAACAAACTCAATATTTGATAAAATATTGGCAAAAGAAGCATAACCCAAAAGAAGGAAAACTATTGAAATAAGTCCTTTCCTATTTAAAATTACGTCAATAATAGACAGGTGTATCATTTAATTTGAATTAATTCAATTGTCATTTATTAAGTAATAAATATCAACTTTAATTTATTAAAAGAAAATAAAAATTTGTATCACTTTAGAATAACTTTCTGCCATCAACAGGCAATTCATACCTTTAACTACTAATGATCAAAAACAATATCAATAATTTATTATTATCAATATGAATTTAGTTTTATTCTCAAATAACAATTCTTGAAACAGATTTAAATATTTTCTTGATTTATTTATTTTAGAATGTTACGTTTAGTTATGTCCACTAACAGTTCTATCAATCCTTTTAATAACAGCTACACTTCATAATCTTTTCACCTCCAACAATATAAACCCCCAAAGGCAAACCAATAATTGCATCTCTTCTACGGATTGATTTACGCAATAATACTCCTGTAATCGAGTATACATCTACGATCTCATTCTCGTCATATTGCAACAAAACATTTTCTTCAATCCCCGTTTCTACATAATCATCAGAATTGGTTACATATACCTTTTCAATTTCGATGGAACAACTGCCATACGACCAAAAACCAATAATATAAAGGTGAGAAGGATCAACCTTAACGCCATCAGAATTACTCATATTAGCAAGATCTACAACTTGCATTGTACTGCCTGCTAATTCGTAAGTAGCTGGGGAACTCCAATAGTTATTTGTATCAAACAATCGGAAAGAAGCACCACAAGCCCCGGAACTCGCCAGTTTAACCACCAGATATTTATAATCCGAAAGGTCAACACCGGCACTGTATTCCCAACCACCAAAACCATATTGACCGGTAATTAACGTTTGTGTTATTTCATTAAAAGTACCCGTCTCCCATATCGAAGGATTAAATAAACTATCCGTTAAAGGAAAAGTACTTGAGCTAACAGTGAACTGGGTTGACAATCTATCTCCCAATTCTCCTTCGTAGCTTACTGTGATAACCGCTTCTCCATTAGCATAAGCGATTATTTTTCCATTAACAATTTCTACAGCATTGGGATTGGAGTTTTCATAAATAGCTGACAATGTAACGTCTTCTGTTCGACCACTCTGATATAAGGCTGTTACCGAAAATGATGAAATAGCTCCGGTTAGCAGATCAATATCGCCATTATCAACGAGTAGGTCCGACAGGGTTAACTCATCTTCTGAATAACCTACAAAAGAATCATCAAAAAAGGCATCTTCGGTAAACAATTCTTCGGTTGTAAACCAATCAATATCCACATATCCGCCGATAGCTTCTGTTGCATAATTGAACAAACAAAATTTATTACCTGTGAAAATTGACATATTGTATTGCATATCCAAATCACTACCAAACTGAGTATAGGTTTCGTTATCAGTGCTATAATAGAAACTTGCTTTACTTGTTGAATAGTTGGCAATTGCTCTTAAATAAATATCACTTACATTTACGGCATCTCCGATGGTTTCTGTCCCATTATTAAATTGCACCAATACTTTTTGACCGTTGTCAACTTTGACTCCGATATAAGCATATGGATCCTGAAAAATAGCTAAACCGGCCACATCACCTTCCTGCATATTATCAATATTCACTTTAATGGTTCCATACGATGGAATTGGAGCGTGATGATAACCAAAAATACGTTGTGTAAGAGAATTTTTGGCGGAAGTCAAATCATCCACCACACTAACGGTTTTCAATCGTAAATAATCAGGATTTTCAGTTAAAGACCATTTTGAGTCATCAGGGTTATGATTCCATCCCCATTGCATTCCTAATTTATAATTTCTAAAATTATCATTGGTAGGTAAAATGGTCTCAGGATACTCACTCCCCACATTGGGTTTCGTATATGTAGTAACGCCTTTTCCTTCTATACCAATTTCAGGCCAACCATCAACCCAAGTCACAGGTTGAAGGTTAGGCATTCTTCCGAATGCACCCCTGTCATAAAACAAGATTGTCCACCACTCACCCGTTTGTGTTTCAATTAAAGCTCCTTGATGGATATTATTATCATCCAAAAGCAGTTTCTCTTCGTACGGTCCATAAATATCATCTGATCGCAAAGCTACTTGATAAGCCGGCCATCCACCATATGTAGCATAAATATAGTATTTGCCGTTAATTTTGTATAAATGGCTGCCCTCCAGCCCCTCTTTTATCTTATAAGTGAATACTTCTTTAGCAGTCCCAGCAATGGTCTCAAAATTTTCGTCCAGCTCTGCTATATTCAGCGTATTTATTCCATATACCACATAAACTTTGCCATTTTCATCAAAAAATAGTCCAGGATCATAATAAGATCCTGATAGCTTTCTCTTTGTCCAAGGCCCTTCTGCAGACTCAGCCGTAAGCAGATAACTACCCTCATCCAATGTTGTAAATAGTAAATAAAACTGACCATTATTATATTTTAGACTTGATGCCCACTGACCATGACCATAATTATCGCATCCATCAAGGTTATAGCAATCAGTAGATTCTATTTTATTCAAAGGATTACTGCAATATTCCCAATTTACAAGGTCGTAAGATTTTAATATGGTAGCTCCAGGAAATACATGCATGGTTGTAGATACCATATAATAAACATCATCCACCCGAATTACATCCGGATCGGGAAAGTCAGCAAAAATCAATGGATTGGTATAAGTTCCATCACCGTTATCCGCAGATGATTTATATTCAAAATCTGGCCTTGGATATTCCTTTTCTGCATAATCCTGATACCAATGATAAACTGGCCATGGACAAGCTTCCGGATCATTAAGAAACGTATAATCTTCGCCTTCTGCCGGAGGCACTCCATCAAAATCAGCCAGTAAATTGGCATCTGTAAACAACAGCCAACTAACATTACCAGACTCATCGGTAATCTTTTTAAAATTAGCTCCAAATCCATCACCACCAGCAGTACCCGTATATCCTTTTCCCCAAGATGAATTATACTTTTCATCTGCCCAATCCATTTCTGTAATAACAATTGGTGCAAAATCGGTTACTGGTTTAACGTTCTTATCCCATTCGCTTTGAAACTCTTGGTATCCGTTGGCACTACCAAACCATCCTGGATAAATATGCACAGCATAACCAATATTTTTGCCTTCAATAGGATTAATGGCATAACCCTTATATTGTGCCTGATATGCAGATCCGGGAATCCATAATACATTGTGAAATCCATTCTCTCGAATTTTATTCACAATAGGCTGAAATATTTCTTTAAGTACATCGAAATGAGCCTGTGTGTTATTGCCTATTGATCCGTCCGCCAGTTTTATTTTCACGGGTTCATTTGCCAGCTCAAACATAATTTCATCAAGCTTTTTAATTTTAGGATGACTCGAAACAATATCCCAAACCGTCATTAAATACTCTGCATAATTATAATCATCCTCAATACCAATCACTTCAGGACACACACCCGGAGGTCGCATGATGACATATAATCCTTTGGAAATGGCATATTCAGCCATAGGGATGAAAACTTCGTCGAGATACTTTCTAAAACGAGCTTCATCAAAACAATTTGGAAGCTCATGCCCGTCAGGTGTGCAACCAGATTGATTACTCCAATATGGATCCATATGCAAACGTAAGAAATTAACTTTCCATCCAGCATCCAAAACCCCGTCAATAATTCGTTTATTATATGTAAGACACCCATCTACATCGTAGTTGTTCCAGTATTTACCTCGTTCGTTAAACCATGGGCTATAAGTTTGGGCAAAACCATGTAAATTAACAATATTACCATGAGGATCTTTGAGGTAACGCCCCTCAACATGAAGACGAGGCGTTGGCATTCCATCCCAAGCAAGAATATTTTGATTAATTGTAAAAAATTGTAAGAATACTAAAAGTATAAAAGTAGATTTTTTCATATTATAGATTGTTTTCAATCGAATTTCTAAAGCTTATCAGGATATCGAAAACTTGTTCCTGAAATGATAAAAAATGTGGTTATGCCATTAATCAAAACCAGCGATAACATCGACAATTAAACGCAAGCGACAAGATAAGTTATAAATATTGATTCAAGTTTTTAATAATAGATATTTGACTTCAAAAAATAAATATTTACTAACTAAAAGCAAAAGAAGTAACAAATAGAAAATGAATTGTAACTAAAGTAATATTACTTTTAAGATTCATCATCCTAATCACTCTACCGTGCTAATCTTGTTCAAACTATTCTACCTACTATAAGCAAAAAATGCATATAGTTTTCAACTGTAGTGATGAATATCAAAAGCCAAAATTCTATAGCTTGCTTGTTTTTAGCATTTGATTGAGGCCAATAAAATTCACATTCAGAATTTTCGAGGTGGCTAATAAGACCATCTTCAACAATGAACTTTTCAGCCATTCAAAAATAATCAGCTCTTCCTTTAAATGACACAGCTTTATTCGCTCACTATTAAAATTCCTCCATTGCAAGGAATACTAATACTCACTTGTTTCTTACTATTTAGTTTAAATTCTGTGAAGGTTCCATTCAGGTTCTGATCATCAAAATACATGATGCCTTTTGCATTTTTTTGCAACATCGACAAGTCTAACTTTGTTTTAATCGTTTCAGAATGAGCATTAACGCCAGCAATATACCATTTTGACCCACTCCTACGTGCAATTAAAACGTACTTACCCGGGTATCCATCAATAAAACGTATCTCATCCCATGTTGAGGGCACTTCTTTCATAAAATCAATAGCCCATTGGGGTGCATCATGAAGATTATTAGGTGCCAAAGCAAAATGCTGCACTCCGCTTTGAAACAACACAGCCGTTGCCAATGCAAATACGTCTGAGGTGATTCTCTTTGAACCTTTGTTTGGAGAATTATTCGCATTATAGAACTGATTCAGTGCACTACCGCCAAAATCCATGCTACCAACTGCATTTCGGATAAAAGGATGTAAACAGGCATTAAACGCTTCGGCATCGCAACTTCCTTGCGAAAAATGAAGATTCTCACTAGCTAAAACGGCTTCGCTGGAGGCAAAATTAGGATACATTCTCTCCCATCCTCTTGGGAGGGTGCATCCATGAAAAATAACCTGTAAACCATAATCATTCGCATCAGCCAGAATTTCTTCATACAACTGCATTGTTATCTGCTTATCTCCCCCAAAAAAATCAACCTTTATTCCCTTTATACCAACACCTTGCATCCACTCCATTTCTTTACGCCTGAAGTAAGATAGGTGCATATATCCTCGTGGTCCCTGAGGCGCATCATTCCAATATCCATTAGAATTGTACCAAAGATACAAACCCACATTTTTTGATTTCCCATAGGCAGCCAGTTCTGCTATTTTATCTTTCCCTATCTGTGTGTCCCACAAAGCGTCAACCAGAATAGTTTCATAGCCCATTGCTGCACTAAAATCAATGTATTCTTTCTGAACCTGAAAGGTGGTATGACTATCCATCTTCATGATCCAACTCCACGATCCTTTGGTAAATTTATATTTTCCAGATGCTTCATATTTGGGTTTAACAACGTCAAATGGCACGGTTGTTTCAACAATGGGTTTCAATGACCCACCAACGGTAATCGTTCGCCACGGGGTTTCTCCGGGTAAAGAAACTCCAGGAGAAGCGGTACCGTTTCCATTGTTCTCTTCAGGCTGCGGAAATCCTATCGTGTATAACCCTTCTTTATGTCCAATCAATCGACTGGCACAATACCTGCTATCTACACCTGTTTCGGATATTAAAACCCAACCATCATTCACTTTAAACAAGCATGGGAATGAGTATCCGTTTCCAAAGCCATTTTGCCCCATTGATTCATCTGTATTATAAGATGTTTCGTAGCTGGGTGCAGTTCGGGCATAACCAGTCATTGCCTTACTCTGTGGACATAAAAAGGTAGTGGTTCCTTCCGGTAAAACAAAACCAGTAACTTCATTCTCGACAATGCAACTTAAGTGATCACCTGACGGATACAGTTTATATTTAAATGCAACATCATTATTACTCACTCTAAAAATAACATCATACACCAACTTACCATCACGGGTAAAAGACACAACAGCCTCATTGGCTTTATAATCCACTTTACTGAATTTTATATTAGGCAGCTCATAACTCTCACTAAGCTCGTTGGTAATCACTTCGTCCATCATTACTAATCCGCTTGTGTAATCTCCCCAGGTGGTTTTAAGTCCGAGTGGAGATGCTTTGAGATATACGTTGTGATTATAGCTGACACTATAATAAGGCTGACCTTCTTTCATTTCAACGGAAACAATCAGTTTACCATCAGGTCCTTTAACAATTTGTTCTTTTGCAGAAAGGTTTACTATTGAAAAAAACACCCAACATAGTACCAAAATATTCTTCATCATTTATTAGTATTTACTATCTAAACAGAAATTCATTCAATTTTAATATTATTCAGATTTCTTCATAAGAGAAATCATAACATCAGCATAACGCTTACCTAAAATTCTATACCCCTCAGCAGAAAAATGCAGCTGATCAGCAACTGCGGGACAGCCTGCTGACGATACCACATGAGCATTAGCAATCACTTCAGGAAGCGTTGCAATTATTGGGTTCATACTGGCACATTTACCTCCTTCTTCAGCTGATACAACTTCTCCGGCAATTAGTGGCACATCAGCAGGATTCAGATCTAAATCTGCCATCAGCTGATCATAAACCACCTTTACCTTCTTTGTCCAAAGAGTATCACCTGTATTGGATTCGCCCTGATGCAGCAAAATTCCTTTGATAACACCATCCTTTTTTCCAAGTTTGGCCATTTCAACCAACCGTTTGTATGGATTGCCATCGTATTCCTTTACCATATTTTTCAACCAATCAGGAGATGATTCAACGTAGGACTGATAATTGTCCTTATCGAACAATTCTATTTTACAACCTCCAACGGAGACATTGACAACACCGATTTCAACATTATCGGGCACATATTCCAACATTTTTCTTCCAAAATAATCAACCGGTGTTAACCCGGTATAACATCTACATAAAGGAGGAACGGCTTTGTACCACAAGCCCTTCACCCTGTTCAAATCGGGACAATCCACAGCAGCCATCACCTTAAACCGCTCATCTACACCTACCGTATCCTGCGGCTCAAAACGTGCATTTCCTTCCATATTTGATTGTCCAAAGCTAAGAAAAACATACATTTTCTTAGCCGCCGAGATGGTGTCTGAGACATGAAAATAATCAAAATCAACAAAACCTCCAGACGATTGACTTGCATAGTTAAACAGTCCAAACCTGTATCCCATAAAATGCGATAAGGTATATTGCATTTTTAGTTCTGATCCGATTGCGTTCCATTTCTCACCATCCAAGCTATAGTAAAAATACGCTCTATCTTTTCTATTCCTGAAATCACACTCTGCCTTTAAATACACCTTTTGTTGATTCAAAGGAATCTTTTCCATCTCAACGGGCTTATCATTCTGAGCACTAACCATCACAATCCTTTTCTCTCCATTGTCATACTTCACACCCACCAAACCATATTTTTGCTGTAATAAGGCTAAACCGGCAAAATCACCCTCTTTCATATTTGCGATTTCAATCAATGTTGATCCGGAGCATATGGGTCCAATTGTACGTTGAGTAAGGGTATTTTTAGCCAACTCAAAGTCATTCACCACCATTCCGGTTTTTAAACGAAGATAACCATTGCGCTCCCTGACTGACCATAATGAATTGTCAGGGTTATGATTCCACTGCCAAACCAAAGGTAAATCAGGATCTTTCTTTTCTCTGTCAAAATCATCAGAATTTACTATTCCCGGTATCAAACCTTTAGCCATTGGTAAATCAAGCTGATCGGGTACTTTGCCATCAACTCCCAGTACCGGCCATCCATCTTTCCATTCAACCGGCACCATATATGGAATACGACCAACCGAACCATAATCGCGAAACAAATATGAAAACCACTTTCCATCCTTTGTATCAATCAAACCTCCCTGAGCTACTCCTTTATCCTGCAATGCAACACGTCCTTCATAAGGACCGGTTATATTATCTGCCCTATGAATAATTACTGTGCGCATACCTTGCCGCGGCCAGGTTATATTAAAAAGGTAATATTTTCCATTTATTTTAAATAGTTGCGAACCTTCAGCAGGTAACATCAAATCTTTTCCGGCGGGAGCACCTGCATTTTCAATAATTACCTGTTCTGTTTCCGGTTTAATTCCATCAAGTTCGTTGGTTAACTCAACTAGTTTAATTTTACCTCCTCCATAAATCATATATGCTTTTCCATCATCATCAAAAAACAAGGAATGATCATGCAACATTGGTTGAAATGCCTTTTTTTTCCATGGGCCTTTTTCGATATCTTTTGTTGAATAAATATATGTTTTACCTGTTGTGCCCGAAAAAGTTGACACATAATATTTTCCTTTATAAAACCGAATACAACTCGCCCATGATCCTTTTCCATAAGCACTCTTTCCATTCGCTAAATTTAACGCGTCAACATCATCCAGTCCATCATAACAATAATTGATGATTTCCCAATTAACCAGATCTTTCGATTTCATAATGGGCACTCCCGGACTCATATGCATTGTAGTACTGCTCATGTAATAGGTGTCCCCTCTTCTGATCATAGACATATCAGGCACATCTGAGTGAATGATTGGATTTTGAGCTATATTGTTTTCAAATATTAGTAGGCCAAATATTACTAACAGGTAACAGATTCTTACTTTCATCTTAATCATTATTTAAATAGATATTGTGAAAAATGGTACAAATTATTCCGCCATACAGGCCATGTATGGCCACCCGGATATTCATCATAAGAATATTTAATTTTCATTTCATCAAACTTTTCTAACATTCGCTGGCAGTTCTTCCAGGCAATATCTTCTTTCCCTCCCATCGACAACCAAAACATTTTCAGATTCTTATTAAGCAAATCAGCGTTTTGTTTCATAAAACCATATTCTTTTCCAGCTATATCATCTTGCATTGGATGAATCCAACCTGAACTGAAGACACCAAGATAGTTGAACAGATCTGTATTATGCAGACCGGCATAAAGTGTTTGTAAACCTCCCATCGATAATCCTGCCAAAGCACGTGACTGAGGACTGGTAAGCACCCTGTAAGTGTTTTCAACAAAAGGAATAACTACTTCTTTCAATTCAGCTTCAAATAATTGAAGAGTACCTTCTCCCAACCCCGATAAGGGCATATTCCCATCAATCATTACCACCATCATTGGTGTTGCTTTACCTTCGGCAATAAGATTATCCAATATCAGATCCACTTTACCCTGCATAGCCCATCCTCGTTGGTCCTCACCACCTCCATGAAGCAGGTATAATACAGGATACTTCTTACCAGCATTTTGGTCATATCCGGGAGGAGTATACATATAAAAGTTTCGCCATGATTTAGTGATATGCGAGAAATACCTTTTTACTCTGATTTCACCATGAAGAACATCTTTTACCTGGTAATAACCATCACCCTTAAACGGAACTTCAATTCCGCTGGCCATGCGCCCCATTCCATAGAAAGTTTCACTAGCCGGATCTGCTACTGCAACACCATCAACAATAAGTGAATAATAATGAAATCCTTCGCCCAACGAATCAGTAGTAATACTCCAAATACCATTCTCATCTTTAAGCATATCATACTTTTTGCCTAAATCAAGTTGTATTTTTTTTGCATTCGGAGCTTTTAATTTGAAAATGGCACGACTATTAGACAGTATTTTGGGATATTGAGATGAACGAATATTTGTTTCGGCTCTGACCTCCTCTATTAAACTGGCTTCACTAACTAAATGGCTATTAGTCTTAAACAACAATTGCGAAAAATGATAAAAATTATCTTTCCAGACTTTAAAATCATGATAACCATCCGGTAAAACTTCATAAACATGAGGAACATGCCTGCTTTGAAGATAATCATGAGTTCGTTTACTGAAAGCAATAAGATTGTCTTTATCACCACAAGAGATCCATAACAATTTCAGTCGCTTTTTTGTCTCTTCAGGATTGGGTACCAATATCTCAGGTGCTTTGGTATTAGGAGCTGATGAAAAACCGCCAACCCAGGCAAACTGATCAAGGTTACCCAATCCAATGTTTAGCGACTGTCCGCCACCCATTGAAAGGCCTGCTATAGCCCTGTGCTCACGATCTGTGAGAACAGGATAGTTGTGTTCAATATATGGAATAAGATCATTTAACAGATCTTTCTCAAAGGTAGAGAAAGCTGCCACTTTGATACTATCAAAAATATTACCAATAGCCCTGTCATCACTCATTGCACGTCCATTGGGCAAAACAACTATCATCGGTTCTACTTTGTTTTGAGCATACAAATTATCAAGTATAGTGTGTGGTTGTCCATGTGCAAACCATTCTTTTTCGTCTCCACCAATACCATGTAATAGATAAAGCACAGGGTACTTCTTATCCTTTGAATAATAAGGAGGTGTATAAATTAATGCCCTCCGATTCGAACCTACCGTTTTAGAATGATAAGTGATTGTATCAATTTTACCGTGATTAATATTAGAATTGAAGGTATCAAAGTCAAGTGGTGCTGGATAAAAATCAACTTGCGCATACAAACCGATGACGATAAAATAAAATGTACCAAGAAAGAATAATTTCATAGATGATGAATCTTAGTTAAAATTGCAATTAACTAATTCAAGCCAAATTTGAGTTAATATTTTGAATATTGTAGTTGTAAATTGGGATATTTTCTAAATACAATATCTCATTCAAAATAAAGTTAACACATTGGTATTATGGCACATTTATCCATCAAACAATATCTAAAGTTAACATATCTCATAACAACTTTCTTAATAATTTAAAGCAGACCTAGTAATATGGATTCTCTAATTTACATTCTATAAATTAATAAATAGCTCTAATTAATAAGAATAGTTATATCGATTGTAATACTATAGCAGCTTCATCAAATCTTTTAAGCAGAATAGTACATTCAGCCTTAATATAATTTTATTAGTCGATTTATCATGTGTAAAGTCAAACTGATTTCTATTATTTTATTCTCTACAACTTGCAATTACTAACACAAAAACACAAATCCCTTTATAAAACACACATGCAACACCTTAGGCTTCCTTGTTACTTAGTTTTTCCAAGGAAGAACTCCTTATAAATTTAAGATTCTATTGTTTTCTAATTAAAATCATTTTAACTTTGATTGTAGTCATTTGGTTCAAGAGTGAACAAGTGATGAACACATTTTACGAGATAATACAACTCACTGAAATTATAAGCGTTGTGGACTTCAATAAAGTCCCGCCTCGGGTACCAAACTGGATTCATCTAGAACCAAAAGCGCTTAAAACATTCGTTTTAAGCGCTTTCTTTATTTTCAGTTAACTTCAATAAATTCTTTTGAATATCAATTTCATTTAATTCCTAAACTTGAACCCAATGCATTTGCTACTCCAGATGGTTATGATTTTATTACAACCGGACTGTTGCCTTTAATTGTTACCAAATTCTTTTCATTAAGTACCTTGTATTTTTTTTCAGGACCATCAACTTTTTATTTTACCCCATAAAATTATGACTACGCCCCATGAACTTTTAACTAAGTAACAGTGATTTATTAAAAATTGTTGGTGACAAACAATAAATTACTCGTACAGAATAAAAAGTTAATAGTCCGTAATGAAAATTTAGTGAACAACAAGAAAAAGCTGTAGGGTATACTTAAAATAAAACACAACCTGTAATAATAGGAATAAAGCATGGCTCAGTCGCCTTGTACTGACACCTTAGTCAATATACATTTACCAATTCTAAACCACCAATCAACCTAATATCATCATTAAAGAACATATAAAAGCAAGTTTCATAGATTACTAATCATCAACTAACTTGCTTAGAAAGGAGAGTACTTATAATACAATATTATCCACTAATAACATATGTAAGCTAATCTAACCTGAGATTTAAAAACCAATTTAATATATTTTAATACCTAGAAAAATACAGATGAGAAATTAATTAACTAAATTGCATTGATAAATAATACTCAATCTAAATTTAAAAAGAATGAATAAAGCAGAATTTGTAAGTGCAATTGCATCGGAAAGTGGATTATCAAAAGTTGATTCAGAAAAAGCTCTTAATGCAACAACAGAAGCCATTAAAAGTGCTTTAGCAAAAGGAGAAAGCATTCAATTAATAGGCTTTGGAACATTTTCCATCAGTGAACGATCAGCCAGAACCGGAAGAAATCCACAAACAGGAAAAGAAATCCAAATTGCAGCAAAGAAAGTAGCAAAGTTCAAACCAGGTAAGGCTCTGGACGAAGCAATTAATTAGAATATATTTAAGGAGGTTCACACCTCCTTTTTTTTTAGTTTTACCCGATGGCATTTATCCAAACCATTTTAATAGACATAAAAGGTTTCTGCTTCTTAAATAATGTACGAACTGACAAAAACCATTAGTTATTGGATTGCTGTCAATATCATTTTTATCAGATGTAGTTTCTTTCTTTTGAAAAGTACAAGCTATGATCAACATTAAACAAACTATAAGAATCTGATTGCCGTTCATAAACTGTATACTTGCATTATTTTAATTCAGAAGTCCACTGTTTATTGGGTTCTGATCCCATATTTAAAATCAAAGTACCTCCTTTTACCAAATCATTCTGCGGTAATGACCAATTCTTTAATTCTTTCCCATTCCATTCTGCAGATTGCACAAAAACGTTTTGATCCGAATTATCTTCTGTTTTGATAATTAATTTATTGCCTGTATAATATTTGGAATTAAGCTCAATGGTAATTTTATCAAATATTGGAGAACCAATTTCTAATTGTGGTTCCAGAGAACATCCTCCTTTCATTGAGAACAAACCCATCTTCATTAAAACGGCTAAAGATCCCATCAGTCCCTGATCCTCATCTCCATTGTAGCCCCTGGCTGGAATAATTCCCTCATAAACAGTCTCAACCACTTTACGCGACCAATATTGTGTCAACCAAGGCTTATCGAGATAATTAAAGATAAATGCTGTTTGAATCGAAGGCTGATTTCCATAATTGATAGGAATGCGACTGAACTCGGGATGGGTTTCTCTATCGTGAGAAGTTCCTGCAGTAAACCCTAATTGTTCAGCCTCAATAAAAGAATGATGTAGTTTATCTGCTGCTTTTTTCTTTCCTCCCATCAAAGTCGCTAAATCTTCAATATTGTGAGGCACAAACCAGGTTGCCTGAGCTCCATTGGCTTCAATAAATCCATTATCTATCTGATAAGGATCGAAATCTGCCTTCCATTGGCCACATTTATTTCTGGGACGCATCCAACCACTAATACTATCAAACACATTCTGATAGTTGAAGCTTCTTTGAGTAAAATACCTTTCATCGTCGACATATCGTAGCTTATGTGCTAACTGAGCCAATGTCCAATCCTGATATGCATTTTCTAATGTTTGACTCACACCATCCTGATGAGCACCATATTCAACCTCTGCAAGAGGATAAGGTATATAGTTCTCCTTTATATAGTTATTTAATCCTCCTCCAATATTTGTATTATGCTCATAACCTGACTTCGACATAATTCCTCCAGGCAAATGATTCTTTTTCAGAGCCTCATATATTGGCTTGATATTATCCTTAACAATACCTTTTTGAATAGCACTTACAATAAACGGAGTGGATGATGCGCCTGTCATTACATAGGTATAATTGCCACCAGATGGACCGCGAGGCACCAAACCTCCATCTTTGTAATATTGCATTAACGATTGTACAAACTCATCAGCAATTTCGGGATAAACCAACCCCCAAAGTGTATTAATAGTCCATTGAGCACCCCAAAATGAATCGGAATTGTAATGATTAAATAATGGCTTGCCATTCTCGTCTACAGGCAAGTGACCTATTCTGAATAGTTCACCTGTATTATCGGGATAATCGCCATTTACGTCACTGATGATTCTTCTGCCTTGCAATGCATGCCATAAATCGGTATAAAATCTTTTTTGTTGATCGCTTGTTCCACCTTCCACTTTTATTCTGGAAAGCATATTATTCCATTCCTCTTGCGAATCCTTAACTACCTTATCAAAATCCCATCCGGGAAGCTCTTCTTCCATATTTTTAGCAGCATTTTCATTGGAAGTATATGAAATAGCCACCTTCATTAAAAGTGGTTCATTTATTCTTTGAAACGACACACGGTAGTTTCCTGTAATTGTATCTTTTTCAATATTATCAACAGGAGCACTAAAATCGACAATAAAAAATACTTTACAATCCTTAGGACGCCGAAATGTAGCTTCATTGGTAACCTCACCTATCATTCGATGCATTCCATCCTTTAGAACAACAGAGCCATTTTTCATTAAGCTTGGGCCTAACTCTCCATTGAGATTAAAAAGCACAACCGGATTTTCGTCTGCTTTAAATTGATAACGATGAAAACCAACACGTTTGGTAGATGTTAGTTCTGCAGTAATGCCAAATCTCTCGAGGTATACCCTGTGATACCCCGGAGTAATTTCTTCTTTATCGTGACTGAAAGGAGAGTAATAATCACTGCAATCAGCATCTCTTGTTACTGGCATAACACTTGGGCCTGCCAGTTGCCAGGCATGTATATGACTAAAACCTTTTATAGTATCAACCTGATACCGATAACCACTTCCCCAGGCTCCTTTTGTTTCGGTATCAGGACTTAAATTTACCATTCCAAATGGCCTTGATGCAGAAGTAAAGAAAAACCATCGTGAGTTTTCGGTATCTACAGTTGGAACAACCATTTTGGTATAGAATAATTTAGTTTCTTTCACCTCTTTACATGATGAAACAAAGACTAACAATGCGAATAGGCTATAAATCAATATTTTTCTATCTGATATGATCATCATTCAATTATTTTTCTTGCAGGCAAATTTCTTTCCCTACTCCATTCTCTAAATGAAAACATCTGTTAATACTTTTAGGATAACTCCTATCATGGCTAACCATTATAAAAGTACGGTTTGATGTATATTTTTCTATTAATAATTGTGCTTTTAACACCAGTTCATCACTAAATCCCTGAAAAGGTTCATCCAAAATAAGAAGAGGAGCATTTTTCACCAGCACACCACATAATATAACTAATTTCTGACGCACAACACTTAGCTCATAAAACATCTCATTTAAACACTTTTCTATACCAAAATAACTTAGAAGTTGATCTCTAAATTTTAATTCCTCTTCACTTAAAGGTCTTTTCTTATATGGATTTTGAATTGCCAATGAACGTATAACATCTTCTACCATTTGCCTTTTATTAGTATAACGATGTAATTCAGAAGAATAAAATCCTATACGCTCTTTTACATCCCATATACTTTGCCCGGCACCTCTTCTGTTGCCAAAAGAATAAACTTCGTTACTATACGATTGCGGATTATCGGCATAGATAACACTTAACAAAGTGGATTTTCCAGCTCCGTTTTTACCCGACAAGGCCCATTTATCATTCTTCTTAACCGCCCAATTTACCTCATCAAGTACATTTCTATTATTATATGTCACTACTATATCCTTTAACTCAAAAACATTAGTATAATCCGCTATAGCTGAAGGTTCTGGAATATGGATATGATTAATTGAATTTGTATTTGGTGTTTCCGGTAAACTATTGCGTTCGATCAATTGATCTGATTTAAATGACCATTTAGATGTACTTGTACAAACAATTACTGATTTTCCATGTTGAGCCAAATGTCTGAATAATTCATGCAGATGCTCTCTACTCCCTGAATCCACACCTATACCTGGTTCTTCAACTATTAGTAATTTAGTATTCTCACAAGCAGCCTTTATAGCCAGTGCTTTTTTAAACTCTCCCGTCGAGAGCATATTTATCTTTTCATCCATCAGTTTATCTAAGCCAAACTTATGCATTAACGATATCAGATATACATCTGAAATTTCTCCTAAGAATTCAGCCAACGACAATAAATCATCATTTTCAGTGGCGTGGTACCTTTGCTGATAATAGTCGCCCACAAGCTTACTTTTTAATTGAAACCGAAGTACCTTAAGGTGTTTCTTCAACTTATACAGACTTGAACTTTTACCTGCTTCCCCTTGATAAATCACCTGATCATTTTCAAATCTTTTTGCTCCTTCAATCCACAATAGAAAATCACTAATCAACTGCGTATCTTTGGTATGTATAACGATATATTGATTTTCATCAACAATAACTTCGCCCAACAAATGAGAATGTATAGATATTGGAAATGGCATTTTTACTATTTTAGAATGAAATCATTCAAAAGTAACAACTAAAATCCACTCAAAGTCATAATTTAATCACTTTACCCCCTACTATAACTTTGCAATTATTATAAATGATGTAAAATGATTGTAATAGTTCCTAACAGGCAGCGAATACTTCAAGTGTTTTATTACATTTGAAATCATTAAAATCAAAATTTTAAATAATACTAAATGAGAAAAAAGAAAACAATTGCCCTGGTGGCTCACGATAATAGAAAAAGTGACCTCATCGACTGGGTTGAATACAACTGGAAGGAATTATTTCAGCATAATTTGGTTTGTACCGGAACCACTGGCTCTATGGTTAAAGAAGTGATGGATAAAAAGTGTGAAGACAATAACCTTATACCTCCATCAATTACACGGTTTAAATCAGGCCCATTAGGTGGAGATCAACAGTTGGGTGCGTTAATAGCTGAAGGAAAAGTAGACATCTTTATTTTCCTATGGGATCCAATGCAACCACAGCCTCATGATGTTGATGTAAAAGCCCTGTTAAGAATTTGTGCTCTTTACAATGTGGTTACTGCAACTAACAGATCAACCGCTGATTTTATTATCTCCAGTGAACTATTCCATAAAGATTACAAACCAGCCATCATAGATTATTCATCCTATATTAATCGATTAAATAAGTGATTCATTAAAACCTAATCTATTATCAACAATGGAATTAGTCAATTATATTAAGTCACATATTTCTTTAACTGATGAAGATGTGCTTTTTATTAATTCCCATACACAAAAGGAGTTCTATCACAAGGGTGATATCATAAGAGCTCCTCACACCAAATCGCAAAAAATACATTATATACACAAAGGTTACGCCCGTAATTTTTACGAAAAAAACGGGAAAGACATTACCTATTTCTTTCTGAAAGATAACTCTTTCACACTGCCTGTTGATGCGGTATATTTTAACGCCCCAACAAAATATGGCTTGCAAGCCGAAGAGGATCTTCAACTTACTTCTTTTAAATATTCCGATTTATTGCTAATGCTGGAACGCATCCCACGAATGGCACATTTATACGAATTAGAAATGGCCAAATTCATTAAGCAACTTAGCGATAAGTATTATCTTATCCAGTTTCAGTCGGCTCAGGACAGGTATAATTCAATGATGGAAAAATATCCTGACATATTACTCCATGTTTCTCTGGGTCATGTTGCCTCTTATCTTGGTATTACGCAAGAAACGTTGAGTCGTATCCGCACTAAATAAATCTTTACAATAGTCTTATTCATTAAATCCAACTCCGCCGTTCATATTTTAGAGGTGAATCTCACTTTTTGATTTAGGTCAAAAAATATCCCTTTTTTTCTAAAGTTCTTTGTATCCAACAAACGGGATACAATGAAATCAACATCAACAAATGCACTTAAATCCACATTTAAAAGGGTAATTAAAACGATCCTTCATCCCCGTGTGCATTACATTTTCGTTGTTGATGAGAGCGGATTACATATTCATTTCAACGAAATAAAAAAGAAGTTACTATTAAAACTTCCAATGGTAAGTGTAATTTATTTACATGATAAGAAAGTTGATAACATCCTCTTCTCAAAAGAATTGAAATCGTTTCAAAAACGGTTTCACCAACAATTCATTCTTCATTTTATAAAATATAATTCATCGGTTCCTGAAGATGCAGCTTATTCAATTCAACGCATTCTTGAGTTGGAAATAAATTGTAGTCTTCGCAAACGAATCAAATATAAGTTTTTCGGAAGCAATCAACTGGCTTACATTGTTTCTGAAAAAATAGAACTACTAAAAGGTAAAGAAAACCATATTCAATCTCATATCATTCTAACCAACCCGATTAACCAAACCGCCCTTTAATTTGAATAAAAAAATACAATGAAAATACATGAATTATAATATGAACAAATACGTTATCTTAATGCTACTCCCATTGCTCGGAGTAAATGTACTTGCGCAACAGGAAGCAACATCTGCTGATACATTGTATTTTGGTTTTAACGAATCACTGCAATATTTAATCAGCAACAGTAAATCTATACAAGTTGCATCATACCAGAAAGAAGCTACCGAGCACGAGAAAAAAGCTACTAATTCGCATCGTATGCCTCACATTGGTATTACGGGTACTTATGCCATCATGGATGATGACATAGAGATGCATGCCGATCTATCTGGTATAACCGAACCATTGGGAGAGTTACTTCAAGGTTTAGGAGGAATGCTACCTCCAGGATCCCTTCCTTCTATTAGTATGCCAAACAGCATGGGACTGACCATACAGGAGCAACAACTGGGCGTATTAATGGGAACCTTCTCGATGCCTATTTACACAGGTGGTAAAATTAACGCAGCCCATCGAGCAGCAGAAGCTAAAGTATTTGAAGCGTCGGAGAACCTGAGAGAAGTGACTAACCAACAGATTACTGAATTGGTGACACGATATTTTGGTTTACAATTAACCAACAAAGTGATGGATATTCGAAGCGAAGCTTTAAACAACATTGAAAATCACCTGAACAATGCAAAAAAGATGGAAGAGCAAGGTCAAATAGCCCATGTTGAACGTCTTCATGCTGAAGTGGCGTATGCCAATGCATCGCGCGAATACAGGTCTTCGGCCAAAGATTTAGAAATGACTCAAAAAGGACTTCAAAACACTTTAGGTACTGATCAGGTAATAGTTCCGATGGATGAGCTTTTCATTCCGCAGAACATACAGCCTCTAGATCATTATCAATCAATGGCTTTACAAAACAGTCCTTTATTAGGACAGATTGATGCTAAAAAGAATCTGGTAAATGAAAAACTTAAAGTAGAGCGATCGAAATACCTACCCGATGTAGCTTTAATGGGAGGTGCCAACCTATTGGATTACCAGCTTACAGAAATGGCTCCTCAATGGTTTGTTGGAGTTGGAGTTTCATTCACTCTATTCGATGGTTTTGATCGAAGTAACAAAATAAAAGCCGCCAAGAGTCAGGCTCTGCAGGTTGATAATTATTACGATAAAGCATCTGACGACATTAAAATGGTGGTTCAAAAGTTGTATCAAACCATGGAGAAAGCATTCGATGAATATGAATCGTTAACAACAACCGAAGCTTTTGCTGCTGAATATCTTGATGCTCGTCAGAAAGCATTTAGCAACGGATTGGCAACTTCAACCGATGTAGTGGATGCTCAACTAAATATGGAGAAAGTACGAATTGCAAAACTGCAAGCCGCATACGCTTACGATGTAGCTTTAGCATCAATGCTTCAATATTGCGGAGCCAGCAACACATTTGAACAATACCGATAACAAGTCAAAAGGCAAAATTAAAACGTTGAAATTGGTATTCTGAGCTTGTCGAAGAAACTACTGACTACCGACTTATAACTGAAATAAAAAGTAAAATACATAACGTCAATCAAAGATGGTACATGTCCCTCTCTTTTATTGACACCAAAAGATTAAAGTATCATGAATAAAAAAGCCTATAGCCTGCTAATCATACTAGCTGCACTACTCTTAATAACAATCTGTGGATGGTTTTTTGTTAGTCCCGATCCGGTTTTAATTCGAGGCGAAGTAGATGCCAAACAAGTAAGTGTAGCGACCAAAATTGTGGGTCGTGTATCACGTCTTGATGTGGAAGAAGGTCAACAAGTAAAAAAAGGTGATACACTGATGATTATTGACAGTCCTGAGGTGTATGCTAAATTGATGCAAGCCGAAGCAGCTAAAGCAGCTGCAACAGCCCAAAGTAACAAAGCCCAAAAAGGAGCTCGTGACGAACAAATCCAAGCTGCTAAAAGCGTTTGGGAGAAAGCCAAAGCAGCTTCAGACCTGATGGAGAAAACCTTTGAGCGCATACAAACCTTATACGAAGAAGGTGTAGTACCAGCTCAAAAACGCGATGAAGTGGAAACACAAATGAAAGCAGCTCAGCTCACAGCCAAAGCAGCTGAATCGCAATATGTGATGGCTAAAAACGGAGCTCGTACCGAAGATAAATCTGCAGCTGCAGCATTAGTAAATCAGGCCGACGGTGCTGTTACCGAAGTAGAATCGTACATTAAAGAAACCGAGGTTATTGCAGGCATAAATGGACAAATTTCAACCGTAATCCCTAACGAAGGTGAATTAGTAACACCGGGCTTACCAGTGGTTACTATCACCGATTTAAGTGATGCATGGGTGACTTTTAACATACGCGAAGACTGGTTACCCAAAGTGAAGCAAGGATCACAATTTCCGGTTACTATTCCAGCTTTAGGTATGAATGATGTGATGGTTGAAGTTACTTTCATCAATTCATTGGGAAGTTTTGCCACCAATACAGCAACAAAATCAGTAGGAGATTACGATTTAAAAACCTTTGAGGTGCGCATGAAACCGGTTAAAAATATCGACGGTTTATTGCCGGGAATGAGTGTGATTGTTAATTCAGAATTGTTTCAATAAAAGAATTTACCTTGTTGAATAAAGAACAATATCAAGGAATTAAAGGGCTGATACTTCGCGAGTGGCACGAAATACTAGAAAACCGCACTCTCCGTATGTGTTTGGTTTATTTCCCACTTCTCGCACTCATCTTCTTTACCTGGTTTTTTAAGGCTCAGCAACCAGAGAATTTACCTGTTGCCATTATCGATACAGATAACAGCGCTACCTCATCAAAACTGGTAAATATGTTGGATGCAACATCCGAACTTAAACTGGTGCGTAAATATACAGATTTGAAGTCGGCTGAATCTGCGTTAAAGCAAGGTATTGTATATGGAGTAGTAGCTATCCCCGATGATTTTGAACGATCGGTTATGAAAAGCGAACAGGCTGATGTGGTTATGTTATATAATAACGAGTTGCTGATTCCTGCAGGAACAGTCAGCAAAGCGGTTAATAAAGTAACGGCCACTATGGGAGCAGGTATCAACATTAAACGCAATATGATGAAGGGTGATAGCTACGATGCTGCACTGAAAAAAGCCCAACCTATAATTATCGATTCACAGGTAATGTTTAACTCAACTGTTAATTACCTATACTTTCTGGTTTCGGGAATATTACCGGCATTACTTCAAATATTTGTTTTGATGGTTGGCGGTTTTGTAATCGGAAGAGAACTACGAAACGGAACAGGTAAAGAATGGCTGACTTATGCAGATAATAGCATTATAAAGGCAATTATCGGTAAAATGACTCCTTACGTAGCCATTTTCACAATTGTTGGATTTACTTACAATAGCGTTCTATACGACTATCTGAATGTACCAATGAACGGAAGCAGATTAATTGTTGAAGCAGGTCAGATAGTTATGATATTAGCTTATTTTGGTATCTCTTTCACCCTGGTTGCGTGGTCGAGAAATATGCGTTTCTCTATTAGTATTTCAGCCATATTTGGTGCCTTGGCTTTTAGTTTTTCAGGTCTCACTTTTCCTGTTTCAGGAATGCCCGATATAGCTCAATCACTAACGCACATGTTTCCATTCACCCATTACCTGGAGCTTTTTCTAAACCAGGCATTTTATGGTGCACCTGCCATATCCGGTCTGGCAAGATTGGGGATTATGTGTGGCTTTATTATTCTGCCATTGGTTTCCATACGCAGAATGAAGGAAGTAATGAGTGATTCAAAATTCTACGGTCGTTTGTAGATATAAAGATCAGTACTATGAATTCAATTTTAGATAAATTAAAACAGATCATATACTTTGCCTCACAAGAGTTACTCAATATTGTGAAGGATTCGGGTGTTGTACTTATCTTTTTTGTTGCAACACTTTTATATCCTGCCTTATATGCTTTTGTGTATCAGAAAGAGGCAATTGACGCACTACCGGTAGCTGTTATTGATGATGATAATACTCAAACCAGCCGAAAACTGGTTACTATGCTTGATGCTTCATCGGATATATCCGTTACTGAAAAAATTAACGACTTTCAGCAGGCTGAACAGCTTTTTCTGAATAAGAAAATCTACGGAATCATAACCATTGACAATGATTTTGAGAAACAAGTTTTAAAAGGAGAACAGGCACATTTGGGTGTATATTGCGACGGCAGTTACATTATGCACTATAAAACAGTGCTAACAGCTGCAACAAAAACAGGTCTGACATTTGGGGCGGGCGTACAAGCCAAAAAACTACTAATGAAAGGAACTCCCAAATCGCAGTTGATGGCACAAATCAGTCCTGTTAACCTGGTATCAAAACCTTTGTTTAATGCAACTGGCGGATACGGAACTTACCTGATGCCACCCATTATGGTATTGGTTATACAACAGTTACTTTTGATTGGAATAGGAATGATTGGTGGAACACACCGCGAAAACAACGGCGGTAAATACATTATCTCGCAGGAAATAAAAGAACGTGGTTGGGACAATTGGTTTCTGGGACGAGCATTGAGCTATTTTATCATTTTCATGTTGGTAACTTACTACCTGTTTGTTCTGACATTTAAATGGTTTGAATTTCCTATTCACGGTAATCCGTCAGATGTATTGATATTAATGACACCGATGGTGTTAGCATCCATTTTCCTGGCCATGTGGTTATCAACCTATTTTTACTTCAGAGTGCAATCGATGATGCTTTTTCTGTTTAGTTCCTTCATCTTTTTGTTTTTGAGCGGAATAAGTTGGCCTGTAGAAGCATTCCCTCCTTTCTTCAAGTGGCTTTCGCAGCTTTTACCAAGCACACAAGGAATTCAGGGAATTATGAAAATTCAGATTTTTGGAGCCAATCTCTCCGAAGTCCAAAATCACATAACTGCTCTATGGGCGCTTACTGTTGTATTTTTTACAGGAAGTGGCCTGCGCTTTTGGCAGTTATCAACAAAAAAGCAATGATGGTTGAATAATTTGATAGTTACTTAAAAGGCTGAATCAGAACGTTGATTCAGCCTTTTTTATATTGATAAAAAATCGAAATTAAAACTATAAGCTAAAAACTCATATCCAATAAACTAAAGCCCCTTCACCTCTAATACTTTAACCATAGTAGGCTTAGCTTTAGCTACTCCTTCGCCATCTACCTGATCTACTTTTTGCACAAATAAGTGTAGCTTTCCTTTTTCTTTCCACAATTCAGTATCGAACGATGGCTCCCATAATCCAACCCCAAAATCTGTAATATCAGAAACCTCCACTTTTGATTTCTTGCCTAAGGTTACTTTCGCCATCGAAACCTTAGAATCTCGCTCTTCATCTCTGAAAATTACATAAGCTTTGGTTTTCTTCCCTTTTGATTTTGCTACTATCTGCGGACGAGAAATAGGAATTCGTTTGGTTCCTCCTCCACTTAAAGAGAATGGTGTCGAACGAAATCCAAGGTTTTTATGCATCCATTCACCATTTTGAAAACTTACCAAATGAAACTGCGGAACATCTGAACCCTGCTCTCTCCAGTATGAAGCAATGTAAGGCTGTCCTTTAGCATCAGCCACCATTGATGTTTGATTGATCAACTCGCTTTTTTGAGGTATTCGGCAAGCATACTCTGCTGTTGAAGCATTAATTGGTAAATTATATTTTTCTCCACTGGTCTTTTCCCAGGTTTCTCCTCCATCTGTGGAACGAGCGTAGCATAAATCATGGTTCGATGAAACATCCCAGGTCTCGCGCCAAACCCACGATACATGAATAGTACCTTTAGAGTCGATGCAAGCTTGCCAATAAGCATTTCTTTGTCCTTCCCCGTCAATAAGGTTATCGTGCAATACACTCCAACTTTTACTTTGAATATCATATTTCTGAAGAACCAGATTTCCTCTTCCCGACATTCCATCGCGATACATAAACACAAGGTTTCCATCAGGCATTTTAAAGAATTGAGGATAGGTTACGTTATCCTCCTTAACACCTGCCATTGATATTTTAGGCCCTAACTCTAATCCATAAGGTTGGGTACTCTTAGCATATCTTAAGGGATGACCGTGATGATCCCATGCAACATGTAAATAACCTTCACCATCAACCATAATGCTTATACAGTTATGAGCATCTTTTACATTGCCCGTGTATTGAGTAACCTGGACTTCAAACTGTTTTGATTTAATGTGACGTTTACCCAATGTAAGTTTACCTTCTGGATTATAAAACGCTATAAACTGGGTGTCAGCCATAGTTACCAATGAATTTTGCCTGAACACAACTGCATTTACTGAATTATTAGCCCAGGCATCAGCTACATTGATCATATTCTGAGCTGATAAATAGGAACTAATACATAAAACAAGT
The DNA here is from genome assembly GCF_018271995.1 of Carboxylicivirga linearis. Classification (GTDB taxonomy): domain Bacteria; phylum Bacteroidota; class Bacteroidia; order Bacteroidales; family Marinilabiliaceae; genus Carboxylicivirga; species Carboxylicivirga linearis. The sequence continues at coordinate 44,484 of NZ_JAGUCO010000013.1, read as the reverse complement.
AGTGCGAAACTTATAAATTTTCTCATCTGTCAACTAATTTTTAATCAAAAATAGAAAATATGATGAAAGCAAAATGTAATAAAAACGAAGGTTATTGCCAGAAATCAGATTTTAGTGCCAATATTTATTCCTGAAAAGTATTTTTATACATCGGCTATTCAGGCATTTAAAACATATTTTTAAACTAAATTTAAACATCTGCGTTTTAAAGCAGTTATTTAATAAACAAGCACACACAAGAAGCCTTACAAAATGGGATTTTTAACATCAATATTTAAGAGAGAACCCAAACCATTACAACTCGATATTCAAAAGAAATATAATTGCCCATCGGCCACCATTGTATATGGAACCAAAACAGGTAATGCTCAAATAGTTGCACAACAACTACATAAAACACTTCAAGATTATAACATAGACTCTGAATGTTTTAACATCTCGAAATACGATATCAATCGTATTTTATCAGAGAACTTATTGTTGATTGTAATGAGTACAGATGGAGAAGGTGAATTACCACCCAATAGCCGCAAATTCTATGGCTATTTAAATCATAAGGACTTTCCTCAGATACCACACCTTAACTATTCGATTTTAGCTTTGGGTGATTCCAGCTATGAATATTTTTGTGGTGCCGGTAAATTGATAGAAACTAAGTTAAATTCATTAGGAGCTCAATCTGTCATTCCTCGCATTGATTGTGATGTGGATTTTAAGGATGACGCACTGAACTGGATAGAAAAAGTATTTTTATTTTTAAGTGAAGGTTCAAAAGAAAAATCGCAAAATCAAACACCCACCATTAAGCTCGAGTTACCTGATTTGGATGAGGCAACACTCACCAAACGAGAGATTATTACTAAGGGTGAGAATTCAACTGCAACGTATCATATTGTTTTAGATAATTCGGATAGTAATATTAAATACGAAAGTGGTGATTGCATTGAGGTTATCCCGGAAAACCCAGATAAGTTAGTAACAGAAGTTTTGAATGTACTAAAAGCTGATGCACTACAACCCATTAATGGTGGTGGCAAAGCACTTTTCGACCTGCTAAAATATCATTACGAACTTACCAAACTAACAAGAAAAGTTGTTCGAAATTATCAAACAACCACATCACAGCCCAATCTATTAGAGCTAATTAACAATCAGGATGAATTAAATAAATACATTGCCGATAAGGATGTACTTGATTTAATTACAGATTATCCATCCAGCATTGATGGAGAATCGTTTGTTAAGACTCTTGCTCCACTGAATTCAAGATATTACTCCATTGCATCCGGCTATAAAGCTTTTCCTGATGAAATACATTTAACCATTAAAACTATTCGATTTGCTGCCCGCGAAAGACAGTACGAAGGAGCTGCTTCAACATACTTAAACGAATATTTAAAAGTAGGCACCAATATTAATTTTCGTTTTATCCCAAGTCCCACATTCCATTTACCAGAAAACAAAGATACCCCTGTTATCCTAATTGGTGTGGGAACCGGAATTGCTCCTTACAGAGGATTTCTTCAGGATAGAATGGTTGAAAACATTAAGGATCGAACCTGGCTAATTTGGGGAGACAAAAAACAAAATGAAGACTTTATTTATGAAGAAGAATTGAAACAATTCAAAGATGATGGATACCTATATCATCTTGACACTAGTTTTTCCAGAGATCAAGAAGAAAAAAGGTATGTTCAGAATATAGTAATGGAAAAACAAGCTGAAATTTATGAATGGATAATGAATGGAGCTCATATTTATTTATGCGGACATACACATATGGGACACGATGTTCGCGATGCTCTATCGAACATTATTATGAATCAGAAAGGTATTTCTAAACAGGCATCCAATCAAGAAATTGTACGTATGCAAGAAAATGGAATTCTTCACGAAGATTTATATTAAAAACGGGTAACTAAAGTTACCCGTTTTTAATATATCGTTTATAGTGTATTAGAAGCAAAATCTGACATTGAGTCCAAAGGAATTGGCTCCAAAATTAGTATTGTCAATTATTTCCAGGTAAGGTCGCCAATCTGCTCCTATCGCCAGAGGTGCACCATTAAAGTGATATTCTAGTCCCACTTCACCAACTGCACCTAATTTAAAATCACTTCCAATAAACGTGTAAGGTCCGGCACCTACATACCAATTAAATGCTTCTCCGCCCAAAGGTCGATACAAGAAATCCCATAGGGCATCAATACCTAAACCATCACCAAATGAAACATCGGCATGAACACGTGTAAATTCACCTAACGAAAATACTCCGTCAATAGCAACATTACCCCCGGTAACATCACCAAAACGTATACCTACTTCCTGTGCATTAGAAATACTAATTGCTCCAAATACGAGCAAAGCTAAGATTACAATTTTTTTCATAGTGCTTTCATTTAAATCTTATGTAATTTAAGAAATGCAATTAATAATGGCAATGGATTATTCTTAATTATGTTAGAATTTATTTTATAAAACCTACTATTTGAATTAAATGAAATAGCTATAACCAAAACATAATCCATTTATACATTTTATCATACTTTTTTTTGTCATACACTATGCCATGGTGCAAACCAAGAAATATTTTTACTATGCTTTGAATAACCCGTATTTGAAAATTAATTACTAGATTTACTCCCTGATTCTTTTTAAGAAACATGTTTGGAAAATAAACAAACAAACCATAATTTAGAATTCTAAACTCAAAAATTCCGAAATCATTATGAGTACGGATGCATTAAACAATTCGTTGGTTCAAGACTGGGGAGACAAAGTTATTTTAGTTGTTGAAGATGTTGATACAAACAAAATCTTTTTCGATGCTGCTCTTCGTAAAACCAATGCAAAAATTTTATGGGCCAAAGATGGTAAAGAAGCCATTACCCTATTTCAGGAGAATAAGATAGATTTAGTATTAATGGATCTTCAATTACCTATTATGGATGGCTATACGGCTACCCGTGAGATTAAATTAATTAATTCTGAAATACCGGTAATTGCCCAAACAGCACATGTTATGTCAGGAGAGCGAGAAAAATGTTTGGAAGCCGGCTGCGATGATTACCTGGCCAAACCCATTCGACTCCAGATATTAATGGATACGCTATCTAAATATTTAAATAAATAAAAGCTGCCTTAGGGCAGCTTTTTTATTATAACACCTTTACCTCTGTTCTACGATTATTAGCCCTTCCCTCTTCTGTATCATTAGTATCAATAGGCTGAGAATAGCCATAACCTTTATAGCTCAGTCGAGCAGGATCAATTCCATTGTTAATTAAATAATTGTACACCTGCTTTGCTCTTTTTTGGGCTAAATCATTGTTGTAACTCAATGTTCCTACATTATCGGTATGTCCACCAATCTCTGCATTAACGTTGTCATTCAGTTTAAGTAATCGAACCACATTATCCAATTCGGTATGTGACTCTTCTTTTAACACATAAGAATCGGTTTCGAAAAAGACATTTCGTAAAACTATTTTTTCACCAGATTTTATACGACTCAAATAAATATCAAGTTTTTGAGGATTGTCAACTGTACTAATATTGTTAACATCAAAATAACTCGAATAAAACAAATACCCTTCTTTCTCAACATTTAATCCATATTCTTTGCCCAATGGCAGGCAAAAAAGAAATTCTCCGGAATAGTCTGTTGATTCTGACAGAACAGCTACTTTCCCTTTCGATAAATCGGTAACTTTCAACAATGCCTTTAATTGTTCCTTCGACTCCTTATCAAACACCCTTCCCTTTACGTATGCCGAAGGAATGGGACGTATACGCTTTGGCATTACAAACTGATATAAATCTTTACTTTGATATCCATCCATAACACCATCTGATGAAAAGTATCCAACATCACCTTTGGCATTGATCACTAACCCAGTCTCATCTCCTTCTGTATTTAAAGGATACCCTAAATTAACCGGATCAGACCATTCGCCATCTTCATCCTGACGAGTTAGGAACAGATCCATCTTACCCATGCCCGGCCATCCTTCTGATGAAAAATACAAAGTGTTATTATCATGATGAATAAAAGGCGAACTTTCGTCGGCTGTAGTATTTACCTTGTCACCCAAATTCTGTACATCTCCAAAATAGGGAGTACCATCCTTTTTAAATCCCATAAGTGATGCTTTCCAGATATCTTTTTTACCTATACCACCTGGTTTACTACTTACAAAATACAAGGTTTGTCCATCGGCAGAAAAACTTGGCTGTGACTCCCAATAAGGTGTATTCACGGGTGAACCCAAATTAACCGGAGTAGACCATCCATCCTTCGTTCTTTTTGAAAAATACAGGTCACAGCTTCCTTTACTATCCTTACGACTACAAGCGGCAAAGAACATCCAATTCCCATCGGCACTGAGTGTTTGAGCTCCTTCATTACCATCGGTATTGATCGATGAAACAGCATCACGAATAGTCCATACACTATCAACATATTCCGAAGTATAGAAGTCTTCTCTAAAGTTCAGGGAATTCTTCTGCAAATCTCTATTCTTAAAGGCTAAGGTATCTCTGGGCACTAAAACGGTATATACCAACTTCTGACCATCGGCACTAATACTGGGCCAATACTCATCATATATACTATTCACCCTTTCACCCATGCTAACCGGAGTTATCTCAACCGGATCTGACACCGCCTTGGCTGCGAATTCTGCCTTTTTGATATAAACCTGGGCCTTATCTTTCGACTTTTCACTTTTAACTTTTTCAATATATCGGTTCATCCATCCTTTAACAGCGTTGTACTCCCCAATATTAAAATGTGCAACGCCCATATTGTAATATGAGGGAACAAAATACATACTGTCAACCTCCAGTGCTTTCTTAATGCACTCAATTTCGTTTTCATGACGCGAGGTTCGAAAATAGATATCTGCTTTTAAAAGATAGGCTTCTATAAAATTATCATCTTTTGCAATGGCTTTGTCTAAAAAGCCAATAGCGGCTTCCAAATCATCTTTTGCATATACATCCTCAGCCAAAGTATATAAAGTCACTGCCTTTTTTGATTTTGTATGTGAACTCCACTTACCTTTTTTACCTGATTGAGCTTGTGTAAAGGAAATAAATACAAAACTCAGTATCAGGTAAAGTATACTCTTTTTCATTCAACGAAACTTAAAATGTAACTACAACAATCTGCAGTTTAAAATCTGTTACATCTAATCAAAGTTAATAAAAGAATAGCACTTGTATAAACTTATACTCTTAAACCATAGCACTAATACACAACTGTTAGCTGTTTTCTTCCAGAGGTAACGATGAAGCTATAATATTTCTTGTTTTTTCACGAAGTTCATCTTGCTTATTCATATACTCAACTGTATTAATAGGCTGATGTATATGCATTTCTACAGTACCCGGTAAAAGTTGAAATCCTTTACGGTAGATTTTATGCGTATTAACGAGAGTAACAGGTAAAATAGGTAGCTCAAGCTCAAATGCTATTTTAAAAGCTCCCTTTTTAAAACTTCCCATTGTATTAGATCCACTGCGTGTTCCTTCGGGAAAAATTACTACTGAAGTACCATTAATTAACTTTTGCTTGGCTTCATTAATTGACTCAATAGCTGCTCTGGGTGATGAACGGTCAAGAAATATATGTCCTACTTTATAACTTGCGTATCCTATTGCAGGTGCTTTCCTCAGCTCCTTCTTCATAATCCATCTGAAATCAATACCTATCCAACCATATAAAGTAAAAATATCGTACCCGCTTTGATGATTGGCTACAATCACATAAGATTGTTTCTTATTAATATTCTCCCGCCCTTTAACTTTTACGAACATTGGGGTAATACAGCCAGTAAAGCGAGCCCATGTGGCCCCCCAAAAACTCCCCACTTTGGGATTTACTATAATAGAGAATCCTGCTGCAAACAACGAAAAGACAATACTAAAAACAAGAAATAAAGGTATAAAAACTAAAAACTTATAAGGTTGATAAAGCCAATAGCCAATTTTTTTCATTTGTTTAACAGGATAAGATTCAAATTATCGGAACAACATTTAACTTAAAACGATGAACAAAAATAAAAATTTGGCCACAACAATTTCATTCTATTAAAAAGTTAGTTAGTATTTTTTAATCAACTCCACTATTTTTGTGATGAATTAATAAAAACACAATGAACATCATTCCCGAAAATTGTACTTCCTGCAAAAAGTGCGAAAAAGTATGCCCTACACAAACTCTTGATATTGATAATAACACAGAAGGAGATTATTGCATCAAGTGCTACCAATGCCTATCTGTTTGCGAGGTTAGAAACGAAGAAACGGATGTGGAAATAATCGGACCCTATTTTCAAAATGGAGTTCAGCCATTCGATTTCGAGCTTTTACTTCAACAAAGAAGAAGTGTAAGGATATTTAAGGATGAAGATGTTAAAACCGAACTTCTCGAGGAATTTATTCACCGAATGCGTTTCAGTCCAACGGCCAGTAATACACAGCCACTATCATTCACTATTGTTAAAGATAAAAAGGCTCTTAAAGCCGTGAATGACATTACCATTCAAACCTTAACCAAAACCTTTCAAATTATTAATCCCTTAACCAAACATCTTATTAATTCATTCTTAGGCAAATCAACTTATAAAGAAATGAAAACCTCCAAATCAAAGTTTCTTCGTAAAGCAGCCATGGATGAGAATATGATTTGCTATAATGCTCCTGCCCTTGTAATGATACATGCCAAAAAATCGCCAACAAATATGCCTGAATGCGATGCTAACATATGGCTTGGAATGGCAATGTTATACGCTCAAACATTAGATTTAGCAACCTGTGCTAATGGATATATTATAAATGCAGCCAAAAGAAATAAAAAGTTAAAGCAGATAATTAATATACCTGAAGATCACACCATATATGGCGCTATCTTAATGGGCTATCCTAAAAACAAATACATCAACAGAATAGACCGAAAAGATCCTGAGGTGAACATTATCTAAAATCATTTACATTTACTTCAATACCTTCCAGATCGGCAAGGGTTTGAAAGGCATCTTCTTGTTTATCGCCACAAATGACTTTCTCTGGCGCAAAACCTCCACATACAGCAGGTCTTTCCGGTTGTCCAAAAACAGCACAGGAGAAATCTTCGCGGAGATTTACACAACGCACCCCGGCTGGTTTCCCCTCCGGCATACCAGGAATAGGTGATGATATACTCGGCACAATACAACAGGCCCCACAATTATTTCTGCACTCCATTTGAATCAAAAAACGATTAAACACATTGCAAAATAAATACATTAATACATGCTTTCTGCTCTTCTAATGAATATTTCTCTCCTTTTTTTTATCATGTAGGCTCTACCTATTCATTAACAATCCTCATTTATGTAATGAAAGTGATAATTGACTAACTCAAAATCTGCTCCATGGATATTATATTACTTATAAGGTAGTATTGAGCATTTTGCACACAAATAGCACTTCTTTTGGGGTTGAATAGTACTTGAATGTATTATTTTATTACCCTAACTTGGTGATACTGTCACTAATTAATTGAATAGTGATAATATTAGCAAAAAAGATCCTCATTCAAATCATATGCAGTAAATATGATTTTAGATGCCTATACTATCTGATGTTGTTTATGATCGATAAACTGCCTAACTAAACAAGATGAACAAATCACTTAATTCATATGCTTGTTGACTGGATAAATTCTAATAATAGCCATAGATATTTCTCATTAATTAACCATAAAAAGGTAAATCGTCATGAAAGCAAGAAATCTTCTATTAGTCATTGGTACTGCTATGCTTTTAAGCTGCCAAAGTGAAAAAAAATTGGATAATCCTGAAGTGTTAGAAAAGGTATTAATCAGCTATTTTGATGGGATTAAAAACAAAGATTTGGATAAAATGAATGCTGTAACATCAGAAGATTTTGTCCTATTCGAAGATGGCAAGATCTGGAATAACGACAGTCTTTATAATTTCCTAAATTCTTTACCTCCCTATTCAGCCACTTTTTCGTTGTCACCTCTAAAAATAAGTATAGATGATAAAATTGGTAATCTGTATTACATCAATCATATGGATATGATACTAAATGATACCATTGAGGATAATTATGACTGGATTGAAAGTGCAACATTTAAGAAGGTTGATGGAGAATGGAAAATCGATTTTCTTCACTCAACAGTAAAAGAATAACAGAACCATTGATTAATAAAAAAGCCAGGTTAAATAAATAACCTGGCTTAACTTTTATTCAGAATCAATCCTTATTGTACAATTACTTTCTTAACTACCTGCTCCGATACTGACTTAACCTTTACCAGATAAACTCCTTTAGGAAGTGTATGAGAGTATGTTGAAACAACATTTTTAACTGTGGCCACCGCCATACCTGATAAATTATAGAATGTTATATCCGATACTGCTGTAATATTATCAACAGTTACTTGCATGTTATTACTATACACTTTAATACTTGAAGCATCTTTTACATCCTCAGGTGCATCAATTGAAGTTGGCAATTCAATCTGCCCTACTTCATTATCAGTTAAAAGCAACCACCTTTGTCGTGTTGAAGAGTTTGCAATATTAAAACTACTTGTTAAAGTAGTGGCTGTAGAACTTGCATAAAAACAGGTTGGTGAACTTTTAGACTCAGGATGAATAATCCAATAACCTCTTTTAGTCATTGGTTCAAGGTCAACATCAACACGCCCTTTCATCACATGGAAGTACTCTGAACTGCTTGGTGTTTCTCTTGAAACAGTTCTAATTCCATTGAGTCCGGTCGACACATAAGTGAAGTATCTTCCTGTTCCCACATTTTTAATGGTATAATAAGAGTTAGCAGGATTAAAATCTATCTGCCACGCAGCACTATCATTAGCCAATGCCTCTTCCGGAGTCATAGTTCTATTCATCAAAACACCTGTAGCACTAGGCACAATAAATGATGTTAATAAACCTGTTTGTTCCTCTTCACTTTTGATATAGTATTTGGTATCATCAGCTATTTCAAAACTATAGGCTGGAGTTGCAAATCCACTTGTTGGTGGTAATCCATCTTCACCAAGTGCCTGATGAATTAATGCATTTGCCATATACAGAAATTCATTACCAGTATCCTCATTAGCACCATTAACACCGTAAGGCCACATGTGTGTATTATCGCCTGTTAAATAAGCATTCGGATCATTATCAATAAATTCCATTAATTTCTTGGTACGATCACCAAGCCATAGACCTCTTGATCCGGTTTCTCTTAGTGGCGATGAAGGACCATACCACATACTATGGGTACCCACACCAATGGTATGTCCCATTTCGTGAAGAGCTGTTCCGGTTTGCTGATAAGACGCATTTGGACCAAATCGCATGTAACCACCATATGAAGCTTCTGCAGTAGGCGTTCCCGAACCAAAATTAACGTTTAACCATAGACCTTTAATACTTGTAAGATTATTAAAATAGTTAACAGCTGATTCCATAGCTGCACCAATTCGTACACGATCATCACCGGTAACATTATCCTGTATAGTATAACTCACTGTTCCTTTAGGTAAAGTAATTACCTTAATCACATCACCGTATCCTACATCATAACCGGCAGTTAAAGCATATGCGCGAATATAATACTCTGTTGAAGGCAGTAAATTTTCTATTGCATATACATATCCTGAATTAGAATAGTATTTTGTACTACGGTTATCCAATATAGTTGGCTCAGGACTGGTACTCCAGCAAAATCCATGCTCTTGCAACGATCCAATAATAACACCGGAAATTGTACTTCTTCCAAAAATCATGGTTGATCCACGTGCATAATTAGTATTGGTTGTTACTGTTGGGGCTGTACCTGAAGCATTTGCTAAACGATAAACAAAAATGGCCTTTTCTAATTCTAAAGTTGCATTATTAATCTCTTCCAATGTAAGAGTATAATCTATTGCAGAAGCATTGGCAATATCAATAGCATCGGATAACGATGCAGCATCGTTACCAAGACCATCTCCCAGAAGTTCTGTTGCTTCATCAATTGCGTTTTGAAGTTCAGTATATGCAGCTTGAGATACTTCAGCTTCTTTAATTGCATTTTCTATTTGAGTGATTACACCCGCCAACGATTCTTCTGTGGCTGCTTCATCAGCATACTCTTGTTCGGCAGCATTTATGGCAGTTGTAAGATCAGCTCTCACAACATCTTGTAACTTACCCTCTGCAAGCGTTTTTGCTACATCAATTTTAGAAGCCAAATATTCCTTGCTTACGTCAACATCAAAACCTAGATAAAATAATCTGAAATTATCACAAGTTACCCAGTTACCGGTTGCATTTTCAGCTTTATATCCAACTTCTACTTCACCGTCAAAAACAGCGAAACTAACTGAACGATCTTTCAAGGTATCAACCGCTGTTTGATTATCACCAGCATATATGTATACACCCGTTTGAGGTGTAGAAGAGTTATTTTCTGTACTTCCGGATGCTACTTGCTGAATATTACCCGTAGCTACTGTTAAAACATATGCTCCGTTAGGCAGACCTGTTAATTGCTGGCTAACATCTACATTTGGAACATTAGATCCTCTGTTTACCCATTTTTCAATGTATATACCACCTTCTTTTCCGGTAAAAACAGAATTGGTTTGTGTTTGCATACCATTATTGTTCCACCCTTCAAAGTTATCTTCAAAACTTTGGTTGGTAATGTTGCTGGTCATATCTAACGGATTATCAGTAGTAGCATTTAATAGCATGTAATCATAGATTGCACCTTTTAAATCTTCCTCTGCCTGCCTTATTTCAGCAGCTGATGAACTATCCAGAAAATTCTGAGCAGTGGTAATTGCCGCCATAAGTTCCGTAGCGCCTTCTGCTGTTTCGTCATATAATTGCTGAGCTTCCTCTATTAGAGCTTGTAAAGCTGTATTATCGGCTACTTCACTTGCCTCATGCAATGCAAAATTATCAAATCCAAACCGATTGCTTAACCACCTAAAACGAGCAACAACATATGAATAAGATGTATTTGTGAAACAAACCGCATTCTGTGTCCATGCTCCACCTCCGTTAACTGAAGTTGAACCAATCAGAATTAATGGTTCTTCAGCACTTGTTTTATCGTTGGTAAGACTTATTCGAAGATAATCTTCTGATCCAGCCGTTGCTGCTGCATCCAGATACTTCACATGGTAAGACAAATAGTATGTCTTACCTGCCTCAATACTCCATCCTGTGCCGATAGAGCCGGCTGATGAAGAACCTTGGTTTGTAGTTCCAACCAGGTATTGCGAATCATCAATTCCTCCTGATTGAATAAGTGAAAAATAACTAGATGATAATTCTGCAGCCGACGAAGTTGCATCAGTCCAGCCTGTATAACCTTCTTCAAATCCAGGATTTGAAATTAAATTGTCACTGGTCAGCACATAAGTTGCACCGCCGTAACTTACATTATCTCCTTGTTCTTGAGAATAGCCATTTGCCACAAAAGCAAACAGCCCCATAAGAATCAAATAAAGTCGAGATATTTTCATATACAATTAAAATAAAGTTAATAATCTTTGTGTTGATCCCCTTTCCAAATGAAATTACCTAAAACAACACTTTTCAAGGCAAATCATAAAACTCATTTACCAGTTAAACACGATGAACAGATAAATGTTAATTCTTGTATACAAACTAAACAAAAGTGCAGTGTAATTTTTGTAATTATTTCGACGAAGATTAGTCCATAATGACGAATAAAGACTATTTTAAACAAATGCAATTAAAAAAACCACCAACCTATCAAACTGAAATAGAGAATAACTACTCAAACAGATACATTTAATCAATAAATATAAATACTGAATTTCTTACTATTAAAAAACAGGTGTTGATCTGAACCAACATAAACACTTAATCATTTATATCATACAATATCTGTTAAAATAGAATGTGGCTTTGATTAATTTAGTGATGTACACACACTAAGAAATAACTAACGAAAAATGATATTTGACACACCTCTTATTCATGGTAGATTAGTAAAAAGGTATAAACGATTCCTGTCTGACATACAACTTGACAACGGAGAAATAGTTATTGCCCATTGCACCAATAGTGGTTCGATGAAAACCTGTTTGGAAGAAAATGCCGAAGTTTACCTATCACCCGCTAAAGATCCAAAAAGAAAAACACGTTACACCTGGGAGATGATTAAATTAAACGGCCGGTGGGTTGGCATTAACACCATGCATCCAAACCGTATTGCTTACGAAGCAATTAAAAATAATGAGATACCACAGTTACAAGGATATGAACATGTTCAAAGAGAAGTAAAAGTTGGTAATAGTCGCATTGATATTATGGCGCAGAGCAACAACGAAACTTGCTTTATTGAGGTTAAGAATGTAACGATGAAAGAACAGAACATGGCTTTATTCCCGGATGCCGTTACAACACGTGGCAAAAAACATTTGGACGAATTAATTCAACTAAAAAAGGAAGGAATTAGAGCTGTAATGGTGTACATCATTCAACGAATGGACGTTGACACTTTTGGTCCGGCAGAAGATATTGATCCTACATATGCACGTGCATTACGAAAAGCCTATAAGAGCGGTGTAGAGGTTATACCCTTACAGGTTACAGTATCGCCCCACGAAATAAAGATACACAAAGAACTACCTTTTATACTGTAACAATTATACTTTCACATCTATCATAACGTTCTAGCATCAACACCAACATACTAAAGCCAAATTATTTTAGCATTCATTTCCAGGTAGATAATACATAAATCCATCAAAAAGCAATAAGTAAAATCAATCTAAATAAGATCCTATAGATAAATATCTTTATAAAGATACATAACACATAGTTATTCTTTTATATATTTATAAGTGAATATTTAAACCTACCTCTATGAAAAAATCTATATTTCTATTGCTGGCTATTCTTGCCTGTAATACTGCCATTACCTATGCCAAAGCCCCAATTAAATTCGGAAAAGTAACTCAGGAAGAACTGGAAATGACACAATACGACCTTGACACTTCTGCAGTGGCGGTTGTTTTATGTAAGTATGGTCAATTAAACAGTACTGACTTAAGTTTTACTGAAACCCGCAGAGTGAAGATTCTTAAAAAGGCAGGTACTGAATATTCTGAATTCACCTTTTCCGGCGATAACAGAACAATGGTTAAAGCCAAGGTTTTCAAACTTATTGATGGAGAAATTATTGAAGACAAGCTAAAAAGAGAATCTATTTTTAAAGAACGTGTTACGGATGACTACTATCGAATAAGAGTGGCACTTCCTAATGTTAAGGAAGGAACTGTTTACGACATTCAGGTTACCCATGAATTTTTACCTGGAGAGTTTGCCTTTCAGGAAGATTTACCGGTGTTACATAGTGAACTGTACCTTGAAACATCGCCTTATATCGAATTCAGAAAAAGGAAAGTGGGATTCCTGCCTATTCAATCCGATGGAAAGAACACCTATTATTGCGATAATATGGAAGCTTTCAAACCAGAACCATTTATCAACTCAGCTGAAAATTACAAAACAAAGTTTGAATTTGATATCTTAAACATTAGTGTTCCGGGATACTACAGAAGTTATACCACATCGTGGGAAGCAGTAAACAATCGACTGGCTTCACATACTTTTTTTGGACATGCTATTTTTAGTGGCTCTGGTTACTTATCATCCATCAAAAAAGACATAGAAGCAGATTATACAACGCCATTAGAAAAAGTTCAGGCAGCCTATGATGCCATCAAAAAAATTAGATGGAATGAATATAAATCGGTTTATACATCTACTGAAGCTCTAAGCTCGGCTTACAAAGAAGGAGAAGCAAATTCTGCCGACATCAACCTGATGCTGATGCAGCTCCTTCTAAAACTAGATCTTCCTGCATTACCTGTTGTTTTAAGCACCCGGGATAATGGAATGTTACATATTGTATACCCAAGTCTTGAAAAGCTAAACTATGTGATTGTTTGGACTGAAATAGATGGTAAACAATACTTATTGGATGCTACAGATGAATTGTTGCCTTTAGGTATGCTTCCTAAAAGATGTCTGAATGAAAGAGGCCGGTTGGTTACTAACGAATCGGGTAAATGGATAGATTTAGAAGCCTCAGAAAAAGACCAGGAAACCATATTGTACAATCTAACCTTAGATGAAGAATTAAACCTGGAAGGAAATGTATCTTTTGCCAGATATTCTTATGCTGCATATGATTTTAGAAAGAACTATAAAGAATTTGCCAGCGAAGATGATTTCTTAACCGCTATTGAAGCGAGCAACCCGGGTTTATTAATCAAAGACTATAACCTTGAAAACCTTTCTAACCTGGATCAACCCATCAAAGAAAAATATGATATAAAAATAAGCAATAAGGTGGAGAAGATAAACAATATGATTTTGGTGAATCCTTTTTTATTTGAACAGGTAGAAGAGAATCCTTTCAAACTTGAAAATCGAGAGTATCCGGTTGATTTTGCTTATTGTAAAACAAAGTATCTTATTACAAGAATAACCATACCCGAAGGGTACCAGATAGAATCAACTCCTCAGCCTATTAAGGCTTTTCTACCCGATAAAAAATCAAACATTCTAATAAACTATAGTGTAATTGGCAATAACATAAATGTTACCTACAAACTTAATCTTGCCAAATCGAGATATATGGCGAAAGAATACCCATTGCTTAAAGCTTTATATAGCGAGATTATTAAAAAACAAGCTGAACCTATTATTCTAAAACCTGCACAAAATGAAGCGTCATTATAGCTTTCTATTTCTTTTATGTTTTAGCGTTATAATTATTTACGCCAAACCTAAAACTAAATATCCTGTTGCCGAAATACCTAAGGAATTAATTGGCAATGCTGATGCTGTTATTCGAAATGCGTCATATACATACGAGTATCAGGCTGTAAACAAAGCTGAAGAAAGATATAGTATGGCTATTACCATTCTTAAAGAAAGTGCCCTTGACAGGTCGGTTTTTAGCGAATACTACGACAGTTTTACTAAGATTATTGACATCGAAATGGTGGTTTATGATGAGGAGGGTAACAAAGTAAAGAAAATTTCGAATGAAGATATTTACGACCGAAGTGCCATATCGGGTTTTTCGATATACGAAGACAGTCGTCTAAAGGTAGCCGATCCTAAATATTCAACTTATCCTTTTACTGTAGAATATTCTTACACAAGGAAGAGTAATTCAACATACCATTTTCCCAACTGGTATGTTATTGATGCTTTTAATTTATCAGTTGAACATTCAGAATTTATAGTTATCACCCCCAGTGATTACCAACTAAGGTATCGTGAAAACAACATGCCCGTATCAGTTGAACATTCAAATACTGAAGGACAAAACATATACACATGGAAAGTTGATAATTTTAAGGCGTTTAAATATGAACCATTGTCTCCTCCTGCTGATTTATGGGTTCCACATGTATTAACTGCACCTGCCCGCTTTTCAATCGATAATTATGAAGGTGATTTAAGTACATGGGAATCTTTTGGATCCTTTTATTATCACTTAAATGAAAGTCAGAATAATATACCTGAAGAAACGGTTAACAAGGTTAGATCGCTTCTAACAGATTCAATGAGCATATACGAAAAAGTAAGTACCATTCACAAATACGCTCAGAATAAAAACCGATACATTAGCGTTCAGGCCGGGATAGGTGGTATTAAGCCTTTTGATGCAGAAACAGTGGATCGTTTGTCGTATGGCGACTGTAAAGCTTTAACAAACTATACTATGTCGCTATTGAAAGCGCTGGATATTAATTGTAATTACACATTAGTACAGGCAGGCAATACATCCAGCGTAAAACCTGATTTTCCGATGGATAGGTTTAATCATGTATTCTTGTCTATTCCCAATGAGTCGGATACCTTATGGGTAGAATGCACCAACTCTCATTCACCTTGCGGATTTATAGGCGACTTTACTGATGACAGGTATGTTTTAGTTGTAAAAGAAGACCAATCTGAAATAGTTAAAACACCGTCGTATTCATCTGATGATAACCAACAGATTTTAAAAGGCCAGGTGCTGATTGGATCTCATGGAGATGCTATTGCCAACATTAGTTATAACTATAAAGGAGCTCAGTACCCCGATCAGTTTGCACTAACTCTGCTTGATGAGAAAGACAGAAAAAAAAGGATTACCCAATCTATTAATGCTCCTAATTTTGAATTAGATTCATTTGATATTAAAGTCAAATTTGACCGAAATCCTGAGTTACAGAAAGATTTAAATATTTATTTATTCAGCTTTGTAACCAAAATGGGTGAACGAATGCTGTTTAAGCTTAACACTTTGAATACACAAACTTATATCCCTCCTTTTTCAAGAGGTAGAAAAACACCTCTTTTTATTGGACGTAATTATAGTGAAAAAGACAGTATTCAATATTTAATTCAGGATGATATGGCAATTGAAGCTATCCCTGATCCAGTAGAAATAAATTCCGATTTTGGCATTTATAAAAGTCATACTGAGATTGATGAAAATTCAATCTATTACCATCGATACCTTGTAATAAATAAGGGTACCTATCCACGGGAAAAATACAATGAGTTTAGAGATTTTCTTGAAAAAGTGGCAAAAGCGGATGCTTCCAGTGCCATTATTAAACCTAAAAGTTAGCGTTGACAGATAATAATCAAAACTGTTTAATACCCGTGTCAGTTTGATACGGGTATTTTATTGTGCTTTCAATTTGCGAAGCACCGTGTAAAGCCTAGTAATGCATTGCAACCAATCGATTGACATAACCACAATAACTTATTTTCATCCAATACATATGAGATAAAGATACCCTTGAAATATAGGATGCACGAATAAAAAAGGCTTGTAATACCATATACAACACTTTAAACTTCCAATCAATAGGCTATCCATGTTTTGAAACAGCCGGTTTAAGAGCTATAAAACGATTTTACATGCAATAGCTAACTGCCAATACAACAAAAAAAGGGACCCAAACGGCCCCTTTAAATTATTCAACTATTATAAACAGACTATATAGCACCTACTATTTAGTTGGTAAGTACCAATTAGCTTCTTCCATCAATTTTGCACGAATCGCGTCTGCATTAGTATATTTTTCTGCCACTTTATCGGCTAAATAGGCATTGCTACCTCTGCGTTTTGCAATTCTCATCAGGTCATGAAAACGATTACCTTCAAAGGCTGTTTCCAAAGCTAGTTCTTCAATAATTTTATCTTCAACATATTGAATTGAATCTTCTAACGAAGCTTGTTCTGGGATAATAAAAGTTTCGCTTAGTTCAACATTACCACAACCGCGTTTATGTACACCAATATTACGCTGAACGGTGCGTTCTACTTCATCATCATCTACTATGGTAGTAATATAATTGCTTGCGGTAAAATCAACATAACCAATCAGTGTTCCGGTAGTATCAGTATAGGTACTATACTTTTCGTGACGAGGCACCAAGTTATCGTTTGCTAAAGTATAAGGCCCTAATCCATTCTTTAATACTGCAAATGCCAAATTTGGCTTACCCAAACGGTTTACTGCCTCAGCATAGCGTAAATACAAGTGTGCTGCACGATAAAGCACCACCGATCTTCGGGTTTCTGTTGACAAGTTTTGAAACTTAACTATTTGACCTTTTTCTGTGTTGGACGATAATAGCGAGTATGAACCTGCGGTTCCTGTTTCACCTCTGTAATCACCTTCATCAGTAATGGTACTAGTCACATAATATATCTGACTATCCCAATTATTCAGAGCAATATCAGATGGGGCCAATTCATTCATATACTGGTTTAATGAATCTAACGGTGATCCCTCGGCATTATACTCTGAAGAGCCATTTACCAATGTAATGGTATTGTGCTCCAAACCTCTAAATAAATTATGCCAACTAGCTCTCCAACCTATAATGGTATTATTGTCTAAATATGCCCTATTATTATAATCTACATCAATATAATAGGCATTTTGAGTTGTAGCAGGATTATTATTAATCAGATGATAATATTCTCTGGCCGCACTTTCATATTGCCCGGTCCACAAATACATATCTCCCAACAACATACGAATTGAAAAAAACATATTGGCTGATTCATATTTATCCGGAGCCTGTATATCTCTCCAGGCAATTAAATCATCAATTAACTCACCAGCCAGTTCTTCAATACCATAACTTGGATAATTTTTATTGGCATCAGATACATCCTCAATTACATTGGTATAGTATTTTGCTTCTCCATAGTTTAAAGCTAACTGCATATAGGTCCAGGCTCTAATTCCTTTGGCAGCAGCATAATCTCTCAGATTAACCTGCTCGTTTTTCATTGTTATAGCAGTATCAATATTGGCAATCATATAATTACAAAGATTGATTACTGAATAATAATCACCTACATTATTAAACTTGTTATCAGGCCCTGCCTCAAAGTTATATACTTCATTTAGTTCTTCATCAGAATAGGAAGTGGTTTCCATAAGGTCGCCTCTTAACTCTCCCAAAATAACATAACGCAAGGTTAGTTTTTCCAATTGGTTAAGAACTCCATTCATCGAATAAAAATTCTTATCCGGAGAATTTAAATCTAAATCGGATGGCAGTAGTATCTGATCTGACTTTGTATCTAAACAACTGGTTAGCGTAATACCTATCATTACGATACCTACCACTATGTTATATAATTTTTTCATACTTTTCATCTTTTCACTTACATGTAGCATGTTTAATATTCTTTCCATTATAGATTTATCTTAACACCCACATAATAACTTCTTGAATACGGCAGCAACCCAGTATCAATTCCCTGATATAATACACTATTAGAACTAGAGAATTCAGGATCAGCTCCCAGATAATTGGTCCAGGTAAAAAGGTTATTGGCCGAAACCCAGAAATTTAAACCAGACACAACACTACTTTTAATAGGCACCTTATAATTAAGTGATAAGGTTTTAAAGCGCAGGTAAGAACCATCTTCAATCCATCTGTCAGAGAATCGGGCATTCCCCATAGGGTCTCCGTATGTAGCCTTTGGCATTTCGGTTTGTTGTCCCTCATAGAACCAACGGTTAGTCATGGCTGTAGATTGATTAATAAAATCGCTACCCGATTCTAACATCGCTCTTTGATAGTTATAAATATCATTTCCGTAAGAGAAGGTAAACAATGCATTAATGCTAAAATTCTTAACCGTAAAATTGGTAAAGAAAGATCCGTAGAAATCAGGATTTGGATCTCCAATTATTTGCTTATCATTCTCATCGATAATACCATCACCATTATCAACAAAATGCATGTCACCGGCACCAAAATAATGCTCTGTACCACTTTTATCAACCATTTTAAGGTTGGCTGCAGTAGCATCTGCTTCTGTGGCAAAAACTCCATTGGTTTTATAACCATAGAAAACACCTGCTGCGCTACCTACTGACGTTAATACATCAGCTCCATAGATAGAAGTAATCATATCTCCACCCGGTAAGGCTTCAATTTTATTTTGGTAATGACCAATCGAACCACCAGCTTCCCATTTAAAACTACTTAAGTTCAATACTTTTATATTGGTTGATACTTCTACTCCCATGTTTGACATCTCTCCTTCGTTAGACCAGTACATTCCATTACCAGCCACTTCAGGTAAATCTTTTAACATTAACAGGTTAGATGTATAACCTCTGTAAAAGTCAGCATTTAATGCCCAACGATCGTTAAAAAGAATAGTTTCTAACCCGGCACTTACTCTGGACGTTGTCTCCCATTGTAATTCTTTATTACCAATATTACCAAATACCAAACCATTCATTCTTTCGTAATAACGTATTGAAGAAAAGTAAGTACGCCCGGCATATGCGTCAATATCATCATTACCAGTTAAACCATACGAGGCACGTAGTTTTAACTGATCTACAAAAGAAGCACTGCTCATAAACTCTTCCGATGAAATTAACCAGGCTGCTTCTGCTGATGGAAATACTCCGAAACTATGATCTCCTAATTGAAATCCTTCTTGTGTTTCAGCTCCAAATACACTTGATCCATCAACAGCAACTGATGCACCTACAAAATAACGGTTATCGAAACTGTAATCTACCTTAGCATATGTTGACAGATAGTTGATTTGATCATGAATACCTACGGTATTTTTGTCAATCATATCAGGTAATAAATCCCTTCTTTGATCGGTACCTGTATTGTGACCTTCACCAAACGTAGATTCGTAATCTGTTGAAAGGTATCTGAAACCTAATAAAGAATTAACACGATGCAATCCTTTTTTATAACGATGATCTAAACGGGTATCGCTATACATAGAAATGTTACGCAGTTGCTGGCCTTGGAACATATTTTGCGACCATCCTACATTATCAAGATAAATATCAGCTACACCATTAATAGGACGGTAAAAAGTTTCACTGGCCTTTTCGTAGCTGTAATCAAAAATAGATGATGCAGTTAATTTATCATTTATTCTCCAGGTAGGCTTAATCGCCATGTTAAAACGATATTGCTTATTGGTATTTAATGCATTTTCAATTAATGCAGTTGGGTTGGTAACCCCAAAAATATCACTGTCAGCAGGATCTGTAGTAAGCGTTCCTGAATTAGTATATAAAAAAGGTGACAGATAAGGCGATTTAATTAAAGATGCATAGGTTGGTGAAGTATGAAACACAGCACCATCGTCTAATAAAGTGCGATTGGTATTGGTAAAACCTACATTTAAACCTAAATCAACATCATTTAATATTGAGATATCAGCATTAAAACGAGAATGCAAACGATCCATATCGGTAGTTTTAACCACGCCATTACTTCCGGTATATCCTACCGAGAAATTATATAATGCTTTATCATCACCACCGTTTACACTAATTTTATTACTATGGTACATACCTTCCTGATAAACCTGATCTTCCCAGTTGGTATTGTTATTATAGTCAGCGTAAGTAGATGTATTAGGATTAATATCCAGGAAAGGTAAATCATTAGCCCCTTCCGTTGGTTTTAACCCAAATCGGCTTCGCATTTCGGTTTCAGTCATAGAAGAAACCAAATCTGAAGCATAATTTCGCGACTGATTTACATTCATAACCGGCAAGGTATTGGGACGATCGATGTAACCATACATTGAATTAACTTCAATTTTGGTTGCCATACTTTCTCCTCGTTTGGTTTTAATGATAACCACACCGTTGCTTCCCTTACTTCCATAAATTGAAGTACCATCTTTGACAACACTCACACTTTCGATATCACTCACATCAATATTCATCAATGTGTTTCCAAAATATCCGGCATGTAGCGACTCTACATCATATTGACTGTTCCAGATTACACCATCAACAATAAATAGTGGTTGTGCATTGGCATTTACTGAATTTAAACCACGTATAAACATAGCATTACCAATACCGGTTAATCCCGAACGACCAATGGAACGCATTTCACCGCCTAAATTCGATTGAAGTAATTCATCAACAGAAGCAAATGAAGGAGGTGTAAAAACATCCATTGTACTAACAGAATTAGTCACCTTTGATGTACGTTCTTTTTTAGTCAGATTTTCCTTTTCGAAATATAGCTCGTTAAATTTATCTGAGTATAGTTCGATAACTAAATCGTTATTACCTCTAACAGCAACTTCGCGAGCATTATAATTAAAAGCTTTTACCAAAATTACTTCTGTATCTTCGGTAATACCTATTGAGAACTTACCTTCAGCATCCGTTGTGGCTGCCGATTCATAGTTTAGTGTTGATAACTGAGCTGCCACAATCGGTTCTTTTGTTTGAGCATCTCTAACCACACCGGTTAAAAAACGTACCTCATCAATCTCTGCAAGCATTTCACTCAGATCGTCCTGAGCATATACCGGGCTACCTACAAATAAGGTACATATTACAGCCATTGCCGACACGGCAAGAGCTTTATATAGTACTGTTTTTAACGATATTATTTGTTTCATTCTATTCATATTACAGTTCATACCTTATTCTGTAACTGGTTCTAACATTATACAGTCAATTCGCATCCTTCTTGTTAGTTTTAATTCCGGATCCGAAGCTTCTGCATCAGATACTTCATTAATAACTTCTAACTGAACCGGCAACTCCATATTTTCATAGGTATTGCGAACATTAGCCCATTCAAAGTCCCAACGTAAAGCATGCATCTTTGTCAGGCCATCCGCTTTTACCACATTATCTTCAGGAGTTACTCTTTGACGACGTACACGCCCTGTTTCTGAATTGATATACGTTAGTACAAAAGAGACCTTGGTCTCTAAAGTATCACCAGCAATTGATTCCGGTACAAATACACAAGATATATCGTAAGATGCTGATAAAATATCATTCAGCATAAAGGTTACGCTAGGCTTGGCACTTGTACTGATAGGCTCAACGTATAAATAGTAATTGTTAGAAATATCTAAATCAGATTCGTAACTACTTCGATAGTATACTTCACTATTTGAGTTTTCTCTGGAATCAGAATATTCTGCCTCCAACTGTATTTTTTTATAAAAAACAGAGTCTAAAAACGGCATTTGATCTGCAATATATACCAAACCATTACTCAGTTCTACCTGCTCTTTATTGGCAAATAAATCCTCTACATTAAAAAATTTCTTAATGGTTGTTGAAGCATAACTATTGGGTACACTGTAAGGAGTATAGTACCAGGCTCTGGATTGAATAGAATCGTATTGGGCAGGATTATCAATCTTACCCATAAAGGTCATGTTCTCAACAATTCTGTTCTTAGTATATTCATCAGCATACTTCTCACTTCCTAAATCAATAGGGAGATTAAAATACGGTTTAATACGATCATAAGCTTCCTGCCAAGCAGTATTAGTAGGTAAAATAGCAGTATACACACTATCTTCTTTATAAATTTCTCCAATCCAACTAAGAATTTCATTGGTATAAATAAAAACAGAGTCATAAACTACTTGTCCATTTTCATCAATATCAATTTCAGCACTGTTTATCGGATCAAATTCATAATTATCTTTACCAAAAATGTAATTTTTTAAAGAATCAAATCCTTCAGTCTCTCCGATGTATTCCTTAATATTATACAAATAAGGAGCATAACCATCCAACTTATGCACTAAACCATTGTTTAAAGGTACATTTTGCTGTGTAAGATTAGCATCTCCAAACATATAACCTCCGCCATTGGTTTCAAAATCGATATTCTTACCGCTTTGCATTTTAATAGCGTCAAGGCTTATACCAGATGTTCCGATTCTACCGCGAGTGATATGGTTTTTAACCAGATTCTCAACAAACAATTCATCGTTTACATCTATTCCTGCAAGGGCCTCATTGTTAGGGGCCCATACAGTAAAGACTTGCGGTGTATTTAAAATATCATCATAACCGGTTTGTTTAACCAGAGATGTGAAGGTGCTTAAATCGCTGTTAGCTTCCAGATATTCCATCATAGAAGTTTCAGCTCCGTCATAGATATCTTCTTGATAATGACTATCCCATTCATCGTTGCAGGCAGTAAATACAAACCCGACAGATATTAACAGGATTAAAGCGTTTTTATAAATTGTATATTTCATTTTTTCTTCAATTTGAATTTAGCTGTTAGTCAATACCTTCTGATTCTATAATTTCAATTGGTACAAACTCTAAGAAATCAAACATAAACTCTCCTTCTCTGGCAGCTTTTACCCCCATTACATGGGTTGTATCCTTATCAAAAGTAAAAATACCTAAGATTTTACGTAAGAAGTTAGGACTATTACGTGCTTCTGGTCCGTTATACCATCCACCATTTTGACTATCTTTAATAACCTTGAACGAAGCAGGACCTTTCATATAACCACGGTTACGCATCATTTTATCGTTCTCGTAACCTAATGGGTCACTATAGTTATCTCCAGGTTTCTCCCAACCAATTTTAGGATCATCAGCAGTTAAACGCAAATCTAATGGAATACCACAAGGTTTGCCATCCCAGTAAATTTGAGCTGCTCCCCTCCATATGGTTGGCTGCCATCCAAATCTAACTTCATATGTTCCGGCCGGAATCGGTAGAGTTGTAATTTCAAAATCATATAATCCTGATAAAAACACTTCATCTCCCTGGTAATCCAGGAAACGATCGTCAGATGATAAGTATCCGAAGCTGGTACCCGGAGCTACTTTCACTCTGTCGATATAATCATCAGTAAACCTCCAGCTTTCGTAAGGATAATCATCCCTTGCATGTCCTACCCTCATTGAGTTATTGGCTAACTCAGGGAAGAAACTGGCCGCATCCATACGTAAACGCTTAGTTGAAAGCAATCGACGAACTTCCTGACTATAAACTAGAATATTATCAATCTCGTGATAAACTCCGTTAATTGCATCATTATCGTAATTATCAGTCAGATTAATTTCTACACCCGGTGCGGTACGATTCAAAATATTATAAGGATCCTGAATTCGGGTTCTGTCAGTTCTAACCTCAATTAAAGTATTTGTATTCAAGGTTTCGAGATATTCGAACATATCGTATGCTTTTACCGAGTGTGTTTCTCCGGTTGTTGCATAGGTAGATCCTGTATTATCATATCTTTCAATTAAGAAAGCACGTGGTACCTTTTTATTTAAACAGTGATAGGCTACATAACGATATAAACTATTTCGTGGATTTGTAACATCCGTAATACCGGCATCTTCAGGGTAAGTAGCATCATATATAGTACTTGCTAAAGTCTTTAGATCTTCAATGTTATTAATACCATTATTGCGATAGGTTTGATCGCTCTCAGCAAAAATGGTAAAACCATATCTTCTCTCAAATGGTACACGGTTAATAGAACCATTACCCCCAGTTGTACCTTCACGCTCTTCAAGATCACTTGGCAGAACATATGATTCATCTTTAATAGGAGTTAATCGATCAGCTACACCGGTAAGCAATAAAGCTTCGCTCAATAAAGTAAAGTTTTCATCTTCTGAGATAGCTTCTACAACAGTATTTTCAGTAGGGTTTAATACTTTGTCGAGTACATGAATAATACCGTTATGCATTTCAACATCTTTCTCAGTAATTTTTGAGTCGGTATTAATATAGAAGTCAAAACTTCCACCTCCAGTTTCCACATCTGTTTTCAAATAACGGCCACTCATGGTTAACCTCGCCAAAAATCCAACCCCAAACTCACTGGTTTGAATATCGTAGTTTTGGATAATATGATCGTAAGCAATTTTTTGCAAACTATCTAAAGGGAACTGATCTAATGATGTACGCCCTCTCATTTGATAATACGCTTTCATTGCCTCATTATCGGGTAAAAAGCATGTATAAACACCATAAGCATTTAACAAACCTTTAACCTTAGTTGTATCTAGCAGTCTAGAGAATTCTGAAAACTGCTCAGGGTTTTGAGTAATATACTGACCAATTGTAAGTCCTTCGTTGGTATATATATTACCTACATTATCATCGTAACAAGAGGATAACATTACTGTAAACAGGAAAAGTATTCCTAAGTAAATAGTATTGCTACTCTTTAATAATTTCATTTTGTTTTTCCTTACACTCTTCATAACTCACTGATTTAATTACCGGATGAACTTCCAGAGTTAATTTCATAAAATGGATTTTGCTCAAGATTAGGATTCGCATTGATTTCACTAATATGCACTGGCATATACAACGCATCCATCACAGACATTTTAGCAGCATAATTTCCATCTCCTGAGAATTTATTCATAACATACCCTAATAATGGGTCTGTTGAATCTGCTCTTCGTGCCAAACGCATAAGATCATACCAACGTTTACCTTCCCACATAAACTCACGCTGACGCTCTCTTAATACGAGATTTCTTAGTAAACCTCCCTGATAATTGGCAAGTGTCAATGGATCATCTTCTGGATTAGAACGTAAAAATGTTTCATTCACTAAATCTAAAGCTTCTTGCTCACGTCCACCAATTTCAACCAAGGCTTCAGCCTTCATTAATAATACATCAGAATAACGGTAAACAATCCAATTCGACCAGTCTAGTGTATAGTAATAATCATTGACTGAAACATCCTCGTCATCTCCAAATGTACTTCTATATCCAGCATATTTAAATGGATAATACGCTTCGGCTGATCTCTGTATCATGTAATCATACTTTCGTATATCTTTTTCTCCTTCGGTTGTATTGGCACTAACCTGAAAAGTAAACGGACCACCATCTTGCATTAAGTTAAAAGGAAATGCCCACGATCCAAGTTCTGCACCACTCCATCCGATATTAGTCCTTACAGGTCCATTTTCAAGGTTGGATGATCGAAATTGAAGTTCAAATATACTTTCTTGTGAATTACCTATATAAAATACATCTTGTAACACATCTTCTGCCTCAACCAATTCATACCTCTCAGTATTAATTACTTCATCACAGTAATTCACAACGCTTTCATAATCGTTTCTCCAAAGCGCTATATCCGCCAACAAAGTTCTGATGGCATTTTTTGTGATTCGTCCTTTGTTTTGAGCACTAATATCAAATGACTCACGAGCCGTTCTTAATGCATCTACCAAATCAGCTGTTATATGATCCAGTACTTCGTCCTCTGTCGATTGTGGTACATTATAATCCTGAGTATCGTCAATACTAGGTGTATCTACCCAAGGAACATTTTCGAAAGTTCGAACAAGGTAAAAATAAGACAAAGCACGAATGGTTAACACTTCCGCTCTGGCAAACTGATATTTAGCACTTGTAAAGTTAGGATCTAAATCCATAACGCCTGGCGCGAAATACAACCAGTTATTACAATAGTTGATAGTACGATACATAGGAGCCCACCTTGCATATGCATTTGATGATGTAATATCCACATTAATCATCAAATACATATTCACTTCCATTTGCGATCCAAAAGTTACATTATCGCTTCTCAATTCACCCCATACCATGGCTCTGTCAAGATAATCGTATTCAAGCATTGAACGATAACAAGCATTCATCACCTGGTTTACCTGAGATTCTGTTTTCCAGAAATCTTCCAGTACCTGATCACTTTCGGGTTTTAAATCCAACCAATTAGAACATGACGTAAAACTAACTGATAAAATCAATCCCCATAACAATGAATAGATTGTTCGTATTTTCATTGTTCTTTTATATTGTGGTTCTTTCATCTTCATTAACCTGTTTTTTTTACAATTACTTCTTTTCATTCTGTCATTGTTTAAAAGGTTACAGATAATCCTATCATACAATCTCTGGATCTTGGTGTCTGACCATAATCTTCACTAATATCCATAGCACCATAACCCACTTCAGGATCAACACCTGTGTATTTGGTCCAAACAAAAAGGTTATTAAATGTTAAGAACAGTCTCAGGTTTTCGATATTCAGCTTCTCAAGCTTTTGCTTTTTAAACGAATAGTTAAAGCTTAAATATTTAAAACGAAGGAAAGAACCATCTTCTACATATCGATCACTACCTAACCAATTGTAACCATGCTGATACAATGCACGTGGCATGTCGGTAACATCACCGTCTTTACGCCAGCGCCAGTTTACCGAAGTACTTTGGTTATTGTAGCTATACATATTTTCGGCATTCATACGGTTTTTATTAATTACCTTATTACCATAACGGAAATTAAAGAACGCCGTCATACCAAATTGTTTAAATGTGATATTTGTACCAAAACCACCGGTTAACTTAGGGTTGGTATTACCTAAATACACAATATCCAATTCATCAATAGTACCATCGTTGTTTACATCTTCGTAAATAGCATCACCTCCACGGAACTGGTAGCGAATTCCTTCCTGGCCATAAGCATAATACATTGGCAGTGGATTACCTCTAGAATCGGTAATTACATTTCCATTACCATCACGAGCTACGGGAGCATTTTCCTGAACACCCTCGATGTAATCGTTGTATTGGTATACCCCTTTATATTTAAATCCATAAACAGATCCAAAAGCATGACCTTCCTGTATACGAGTCAAATAAGTTCCGTTAGCATAATTAAAGTCTGCATTAGTATTGTTTAAGATGTCGTCACGCAGCTCTACAATTACATTTCGGTTATTGGCAATATTGAAGTTAAAATCAACTCGCAAATCTTGTGTTTTAATAAGATTATTGGTTTGAATATTAATCTCATACCCTTGGTTATCCATTGTACCCACGTTTTGATAACTTACTCCTGTGTAACCAGATGATGATGCCACAGCCAAATCTTTAAACAACAAGTCTTCGGTATGACGCTTATATAAGTTTAAGTCGAATACAAGCTTATCATTCAATAAACCTATATCCATACCCAGGTTGTATTGGGTTGTTTTTTCCCATCTTAAATCATCTAAACGCATATTAACCGGGCGGCTGGCTGTTTCTCCCATATAGTTGCCATAATTTTGGTAAATACTATAGTGCAAGTACTCACGCCCCGGAGTGTTACCTCCAATACCCCAACTTGGGCGAAATGCCAAGAAGCTTAGCCATCGGCTTGTACTTTGCATAAAAGGCTCATCGGAGATAATCCATTTAGCCGATACAGCAGGGAAGGTACCGAATTTACGATCTTTACCAAACTGTGTACTACCATCACTGGTAATCGTTCCTGATAGTACATACCTTGATTTAAAGGTATAGTGAGCCCTACCTAAGAAAGACACACTGCGGTATGCCCAACGAGAACTATTATAGTCAGCACCTGGCAAAAAATATCCGGGTATAGTTGAACTAACAAAGTCGCCTGGTAAGTTGGTTTTACCTATTGACTGACTGGATCCGTTACCTGTTCTGATACGATTTTTACCCTGAATCATTAAATTATGATTAGGATTAGAAAAACGTGACTGCCAGGTTATGTTGTTTTCAAGATACACACCAATGGTTTCCGAATCTTCATTAAAACTTCTGTTCACCTGGTTATCCGACCACACTGAGTTAGTAGCCTCACCTGGGAGGAACATATTAGTTCTGGTATTATTAATATCGAAAGACATAATTACATCATATCTCAAATATTGTGTTTCCGGATTTAAAATATCGTAGAACAATCTGAAGTTAGGAATAATACGATAATTCTTTTGGTTATTCTTTCCTAATCGAGCCAAAGCTACCGGGTTGGGTAAACTCTTCTGCTGTGAATTTAGTTCAGAATTAGGGTCAATATTATAATAACTACCAGTGTTATTACCATAAATATCTTGCTCATAAACACTCACATTAGGCATCTTTTGATAGGCAAACCCTAATATTGAAGTTCTACTATCACGTTCAGGATATCTATAATTTCTATCGTTATCGGTAAAGGTAAAAGCAATATCAGAGCTAAATTTAATACGGTTCGACACATTGTACTCGAAATATGCCCTGGAAGAAACACGATCTAACTGCTGACCAATAACAGTACCTGTTTGAGTTAAGAAACCACCAGATACACGATAACGAGCTCTTTCGCCACCACCACTAAGACTTAAAAAGTGGTCGTGCTTAAATCCGATTTGTGTTACTTCATCAACCCAATTAACATTATTATTAAAGTTCTGATATTCTGAAAAATTAGGATCATACGCCAACTCTCTTACATTAGCTGCTATCTCACTTTGATAAGGATTAAACAAAGCTTGTTTCATCATCATGGTATAGTCATCCCCATTTAGCATATCTAATCCTTGTGGCTGCACAATACCGGTTAAGCGATATGAATATTGCAAACGGGTAGGTCCTCTAACCCCTTTTTTAGTTTTGATAACCAAAACACCGTTGGCACCTTTCACACCCCAAACAGCAGTTGATGCCGCATCCTTCAATACTGTAATTTCCTCGATATCATCTGGATTAATACTCAATAAGGTAGCAAATTCATCTTCTGTAGCATTGGCAAAATCGAAGTTTGGATCTACATCCATTTCAAAAGGCACATCGTTAACTACAATTAAAGGCTCAGAGTTGGCATTAATAGATGTAGTACCACGAATACGCATAGAAGAACCTGAACCAGGGTCACCTGAATTGGCCACAATATCCAAACCAGCAATACGTCCCTGTAGCGCATCATCAATAGAAGTAGTAGGCATACCTTCCAACTTCTCCATACTAACAGACTGTACAGCACCAGAGATCTCTCTTTGCGGAATAGAGAAAGAGCCTTCACTATGCCTTTTTTCTGCAACAATAGCCACCTCAGTTATGGTCTGCTTGTCTTCCTGCATGGTTACGTTTACTACCGTTTCATTACCAATTGCACGTGTAACACTCTTAAAACCAATAAAGGAAAATACAAGAGAATTATTGGTATTCTTAACTTGTAGCACATACTGCCCATTAAAATCGGTAATGGTAGCAGCAATAATTCTTTGTTGATTATCCGTTTCAACTACCGTGGCACCAACGAGGCCTTCCCCATCAGCATCAACTACTTTCCCACTAACCACAATATCTTGTGCCATGGAATTGAATGGAAACATCACGATTGCCAGTAATATGACAATTATATAGTTTATTTTCATATTCATTTTGGATTTATTCAAACTTCAAGACTCTATCTATTTGGTGAATAACAGCAGTAGAAGAGGTAATAATTTCAGAAGAGGTAAAGCTATTGCTACCCGATCCTGAACCGTCTATTTCTCTATATGCACTTGGATTACCATTAAAAACATAGTCTCGAGCCATTATATTATATAATCCTTCATCTTTCTTAACTTGTGCTGTACTTTCATTATCATCAAGATTTTCAGTTGTTAAGAACAAATCATTACCATCTTGTACAACCCCAATTTTGAAGTACTTATTAATGTATGTACCATATCTGGTATCATAAATTGGTTTATCCAAGTTAATGGTTGATGACTGATAAGTGTTGTTAACAGTAGGACCACCAATAAAAATTGAATTATCCTGGAAGTGATATCTTAAGAAACGTTCCATTTTTTCAATCTCAGCCAACTTCTCTGTTGCATCTTCAATAGCATTAATCTCTTCCCATGTCTTCAATTCGCCAGAGTCGATTAACTCCTGAATAGCTTCATTTGTTGGAACATAAACTGTATAATTAAAGGTATTAAAGAATCGGATATTATAATCAATACCATAATAGTTAGTTCTTCTAACAAACACAACCGAGTTAGATGTACTTGGAAATCCGTTTAATAATTCATAAAATTTACTAAACTGTGGTGTCTCACTAAGAACTTTGTAAACTGATCGAAGTGGCGTTTGTAATGGTTTATCAATTAGATAAGTATTACCATTAGCCTGTTCAAAAACACTTAGTACACTAATATCTGTATTATTTACCAAATCATTACCTGCCTGAACTTTAAGATTAGTTCCGGAACCCGAAATCTTAAGAACATTGTTTTCTTTAGTGAAGTAAAAGTTCTTTCCGTTTTCAACATCATCTACCACAATATGGTTATCTAACATATCAAGCAGACGATTAGATAAGAAGTTGGCATTGGTAATTACATTAATTGAATCACCAAATTCTCCAGTTGCTGCATCGTAAGCATAAACAGTTGCATTTACAGTGTTTGTTTCATTGTTATACCAATACTTTAATGCCCCTTTTACATCTTTAGCAAATGCAAACGGATCGATATACCTTGAGAAGAAATCATCTGAAGGAACAAAGAATGAATATAAGTTCTCTAAAGAGTTAAGGTATAGTCTAAAGTCATTTTGACGAATAGCCCAGTTAAACACTTTGGCTTTTTCACCAAATAAAACCGGTCCATAAATTGATACATAATCATCTGGAGGATAAACTCTATTGGTATGATACACCAAACCGTTTACCGCAATATAGCTACTCTCTATATCACCTGTTGTAATAGGCACTGCAGAGTTCTCGGTATCTTTCATGTCATCAAACTGACTTGGAACACTAGCCATAAAAGAATTTCTTAAATGACGGTTCATAAACAGAGTGATAATATCATCCGGAATATTTTCCCATGAACCATATCTCTCTTTAAGAATACGTCCGGCACCTTCGTTAAAGTACTCATCCATTGCAGCATCAGTTGGTACCATCATGGTTCCCATATCGGCTTGCAATCTTGATTGTGAGTAATCATTCGCTCCTGGTGAAAAATTTAATAAATAATCATCTAAATCAAGCAGTTGACCATTCATCGTGTAAGAGAAATTCTTTTGCAGATAACTCTTTACATAAATGGTATCGGAGAAACCAGGATTAACCAGACTATATTCCTCTGTAAGATCGTAATCAGGCTGATACCACGTATAACGATCAAGTAAATCGGAAAAAATAGTTGTTTCTGGATTTTTATGAATATGTTCTGCCATGTTATCACGAGGAATCATTACATCCTCCAACACATGAATATATCCGTTTTTACAAACAATATCTCTTTCAACCACCCTGATATCAAAAACATCAGCATCGTCACCACTGCGATCCTTACCACTGATTACCTTATAATCGGCATTTGAAATACCATTAGTAGTTAGCATCTTTTGGAAGAAATACACAATTGGAGATGCGGAATTATCTTTTACCACATACATCCCATTTCTAAAATTATTTTCCCAAACATTCCCTAGAGGACCAGATTTAGGTACATCCTGGTAGGAATCAAACAGAATACTATCACTGGCAGTATTAGCTGTTTGTCTTCTCATAGCAGTACCATATACAAGCGTACCACCATCATTGTAATTAGATAATGTTTCTATTAAATAAGCATTATCAATCATACCAAAATTTAGAATCAACTTCTTTTCAGCTAATGACAAATCATTATAAGAAGTTACATTCCAAGGATTGTTTTGAAAGAAACGACTGAAGGCTTCATCGTTTGCAACAAATAGTGTTTTACTACCTGTTTTTGACAATACCTCATCATATCCAACATCATCAATCAACTTTACAAATGTCTCATAGTTACCAGCGTCTTCTAAATACTGATAAATACTCGCCCCTAACCACTCGGGCTCATTTTTATCATAAAAGAGCTCGTCATCATTACAGGACATAAAATTAACGGCTATCAGCAACATTATTGCAGAAAACACTGCTTTGCTGAACTGCCATTTTTTAAATCTATTTTTCATCCTTTGAATTACTTTCATAATACACTTTCATAAAATTACGGACAGTTATTACACGACTATTATTTAATTTTCTTACTTTTTTAAGCGACAGCTTACTTTGTTAATTTTAACAAAAACAAAACTACCCGAAGACTGTTAACATTTGTTACATTTTTTCGATTTTTACTAATCTAAATTTGAAAATTCGATGAACAAATGTTTTCAACAACCCTACAGGAGCAACTGTATTTAATTGATTTTCTTCACTTTTGGATCATCCATACAATCTGAATGATAGAATTGAGTAGGATGCAAAAATAAAATATTTAATACACATACCCATTTTTTATTTAATTTTTATTAATTAATTCCTTCAAAACCTTTAAATCAATGCAATACAGCGTTTAAAAATGTTATTTTTTGTTAAAGCAATATTAGATGTTTCGCCAAATAACAACTGTCATTTTTTCGTCATTAACACCGACAAATTCTTCATATTACCATTTTTTGAAAGTGATTATCTACACTGAAGCCACTAGCAGTCATATTTATTCTATAAAAAAAAGAAGAATTAACATTAAGCTAATTCTTCTTTTTATAAGGTGTAGATTTCAGAAAGTTTCAACTTACATCCAAAATCTATAAGTTATCTATTTTTATTCTTTCACTATTTTGATCGGAGTACTATCTCCAATTTTTATTAAATAAACACCCCTACCAAGATGAGACAGATTAACAGAACGCATCGCTTTTACTTGCATTATTGTTTGACCTGAAATATTCATTACCTCAATAAGCTCCTCTTTTTCCAAGTCGAAATACAATATGTCTTGTATTGGATTAGGATAAATATTAACATTCTTAATTGCACCTGTATTTATTCCGGTTGGTTGATTGTCGGACTGATCCATGATCATCCATCCCAATTGATCTTGAGTAGTTGATGATAAACCTGCTGACATTTCACGAACCCTTGATAATTTAAATTCATTCGCTACATCATCCGCAGTATATCTAACTGTTGATGCGAAAGAGTTATTAACAGATAATAATGTTGTAAATACAACAGGCTCCTCATATGTTTCATCATATTCAACCGAAACTGGTGTAGTAACAATTCCTGAACCTTCAGCAGTAGCTCCAACAGTAACTCTTTTTTCTCCAATAGCTCCTTCACCAGGCTCAATGGCAAGGAAATCAATTTTTTCGCCAAAAGGTGTTGAAGTTATGCTTTCTTCACTCAATAAACAGACCTCAAATCCGGTAGTGGTTACATTTTGAATCCCTACTGTTGTTGGAAAGATGGTTCCATTGCTTACCTGTGTGCAGAAAACTACAGGTACCACATCAAAGGCTTGAGTAAATTCAATCGAAACCCAATCTCTACGCACACCTGTAACCTGTGCAACTTCACCTTTCAGACCGCCAAAATCATAGGTGCCTTCTTCTATTGCCAGTAATGCTACATCATCACTTTTTGAGATGCCTGTTGTCAAATACGACCACGGTTCAAAGTGAAATTTAAATGAGCTAGTAGACACACTATTTACTCTTTGTGTCATAGGAAGTACATTATTGTATGATGTAGCTCCCATAATAACATGCGGTGTTGTTGAAAATCTCTCTGAAAAATAACAAGTTGTCCAGTCTGAATTGTTTAATTTCATCTGACCAATTTGAAGAGATTCCGTTCCACCGGACTGGAAATATACAACTTCATTGGATGACAAAAATGCCCCATCACTTTTAAGCAAGCTTACCTTATAGGTCACTTTACCTCTATTATCCGGATTTACAGGATCAATAAAATAGGTAACACTAACATCCTCGCTGTAATATATTTCTTCATAAGCACCATCATTTACCTTCTTTTCTACTTTATATGCCTTACTCAATTCTCCATTTGGATCATCCCAATCTAAACGCATTGAATTTGAAAGAGATAAATGTCTTGAGTCAAGCGAAGGTGAAACGTAGTTCCAGACTGGAACTATTTCATACTTCCCATTATAAGCAATTGGAGCATTATGGTCGCGATAGTATTCTCCAAACGGAGTTAAAACCACATCATATCCATCTCCATTTTGATATAATACCGGAGCATCAGCAATCCAATCTCCACGTTGATCTCCAGATTCTACCCATCCTAAATAGGTATCATTAATGGTTACAACCATTGCACGACAGTCCTGAACCCAGTCATATAAATAATAGCGCTCAACAAACGAAGTTGTATCCAGCATATGAAGTATTTCCTTCATATTATTCAATTGTCTGTTTACATTATTAGTTGTTGCCAAACGAGTATCGTTATCAGGCCACCATTCAGATGTCCAGTTAGCCCCATTATTCATTTCAGTAATCCAAATCGGACGACCTCCACATCTCTCATGATAATCTTTTAATGAGCTATACCAACTTGATGCTGAATTCTCCCAATAACTATGTACCGCAATAAAATCAGTACGATAATTTAAATCTTCACAAGCTGCAACAAAATCAAAAAGGTTTTTACCAGTATTACCAGACCAGGCATTAGCATAAGCCGGTGATCCAACTCGTAAACCTGAACCATACATACCCGGCCAGATATTAATCATATCGGTATAAGTCATATTCGACTGATCGCTTTGATCAGGCTCGTTGTAGCCTAATAAATGAGTAATATCCTGCTTATTATTAATGGCATCCCATCCCGGCCATCCACCATTCTGGCGAATAGCGGCATATTCATAATCTAAAGAACTTGAACCACCAATATTCCAATCGTAATAAGCTGTACCGTTTATTTCATTAGGATTCCATCCTGCTTTACCTTTTTTAGTTACCCATTGGTGTTTAAAAACACGTATAAAAGAAACAGAACCAGATAACTCCTGAGGCATATCAATTTCAAGATCTTGTTCGTGAGCAATAAAAACTCTACTATACCCTGAACCATCTGCGTTATTTGCAAAAGTAGCCTGATACCCTCTTTTTAACTTGAAAGATTTGATGGCATTATCAAAATCACCTAAGATATTATGATAGGTATGTATACTGTATTGATTTGACTCTCCGGTAAATTCTTCACCGGTATAAACTGTTAACGGCTTAAAAACAGATGAATGCGGCATCAAAACAGCTCCATGCGCATAAATGGCAATTCTTCCATTGGTTCCGTTCACAAAAGGAGAACCATTTACCAATACACTACCTAAATAATTATTGGCCACAACTGACGGTTTTATATTATCGAAAAACAACCAGGCATCCTCATGATCTAACGAAACAGTACTATTGACAAAAGGTGCATCTTCTGATGTTATGTGCAATTCCGTATTATCTGTCAAAACCCTATCTTCATCAACCAACTGAACTACTGTCTCAACATTGGGTGCAAGATAATCGTATGTTACGAAAATTGATTTCGATAATGAACCACTAGTTATTACAATATCCTGATCAATTACATCACTGGAACCTTCATAGGTAGCAGTAACAGTAACTCCACACTGAGCATCAGCGGCACTGATCGATGTAACATCCAGCACTACTCCATCCGGCGCTGTTAATGAGATATTATTCTGAAGAGAATTTCCTGTTACAACAAAAGAACTTGTCTTAGTTGAAGCTGAAAATTCTATTTCAGCCACTGAAACAGATAGTGACTCTTCTGTGTTAGCTTCAATGGATAAATTAGTTATACCATACCATACTCTTGCTCCACTGAAAGTAATGTAATACAGCCCTCCGGTTTGATCTGTAGTAAAAGACAATTCACCTCTTCGATACACCGTTGTATTATTGGTTGTTGTAAAGGTTTGTGAGGCTATATGTCCAGTCTCATCCTTGGTAGTACTGATACCAGCTTTTAAGTTTTGTGGTGCAGTGCCACTACCTCCTATTAAAAAATCAAATGAGAAAGTATAGAAAGTACAGGGCTCCAATGTAACCGGATAGCTATATACCGAATTCATATAGGTATCATGATCGTATCGCAACATTAGTTGACGCGTAGTTGATGTGCTTCCATCAACTTCATTGGTATAGCCGGTATGCCCACCGGTAACATCATAATCGCGAAAACGACATCCTCCATTACCATTGGCTACTTCCCAAGGTATAATATCTGCATCGGTATTATCCCAACTAACATCATTTGGCTTGGAATTAGCTCCGATAACTCCGTCACCATCCCAGGAGGATATTATATTCTGGCTGGTTGCCATATTATTACCAACAAACAACATGCATGTTGATAATAAAACAGACAGTAAATGTTTTTTCATAATTATTACTTGTTTTTAGTTACTAATTTATCTTCCCTACCTTATCTTTAAAGATAACATATACAATTAACAGACTAAGTCAATTAAAAATGCTTACTCTTTTAAAATTATCATGGGTGCAAATTACACTCCACACATTTAATAACTTTTAACAAATCAAAAAAATAGTATAAATTTTTCCTTTTTTAATATCAACAACAAAACTTCAAAACCTCATTAAATCCTCAACATCTGCCTTTTACACAAACACATTCAATTGTATACAAGCAAAACAATGTTAATAAGTATTGTTTGATATTATTTACAAGAATCTTTTAAACGATAAGAGTTAACGCATTAAAAAGCCGGCGAAATAATAGATTTAATCCGCCGGCTTTTCTTTATTATTCGTTTTTTTATTTAAACTGCTCGGCTTTCTCTTTCTCACCTAGGCGCGTATATATATTTGATATAGCTGGCTTTAAACTAGTTTTACCACCATCATTATAAGCTACCAACAAATATTTTAAGGCTTCACTGTATACGCCCTTTGCTTTATCCAACGAATTCAGGTAGTTAGTATAGTCTACCCTACTAGGTGATTTTTTCGATTCATATTTTGCCTTCTCTTTTTTAAACATGATCGAACCTTTCTTATACAAGTAAATTCCGGCTCCCATGTTGGCTCCAATATGCTCAGGCTCGATTTCTAAAATCTTAGAAAAAACTTCATAAGCTTTATCTTCATCTTTCAATTTTTGATAAGCCATACCTTGATAATACAAATATTTTGTATCCTCAGGGTAAATCTCATTTAAAGCTGCGGCTTCTTTCAGCAATGCTTCGTATTGCTTAGTACGAGAATAATGACTAGCCAGACTTTGCGATATTTCGGTTTTAAAATCTGGAAAAGCTTTCATTTTTGCATGAAGAGCCCATTCATAATTTTCGGAATCATCTACACTTTTTGTTAAATTTATTAACTGATCGTAAATATCCAATCGAGGCACATTATAACTAATAGCACCCTTGTAATTCTCAATTGCCTTTGCAGGTTTATTCAAATTTTCGTACGAAAGTCCGGCATAGCTATATGCCATTGCCATATCAACACTATCCTTTCCCTCAGCACTTAATACTTTAGAACTCATTTCAATTACCTCATCATACTTTTCATCCAAAAAAGTAGATTTAATGGCATTTAATTCATCACTCATTTCTTGTGCTCCTACCCCCAAACACAGTACTAAAAACAGGGAGCTTACAATAGATCTTATCATTTTAATTTATGTTTTAATTTCATTTTTACAATTTCAAAGGTAATCACTTTTAAAAAATATTAATAGTAGATAAATGCAGAATACTGTCATTTCGTACATCAACATCTTATTCAAATGTCAATATTGATGGATTTAACAACTTTTCAACATTACAAATAACGTTTAATGCACGTAAGTATATCGATTGTTGTTTTCATGATATTTTTTGTCGATTACGTTCTATAATTATCAAATAAATATCATTTATCATATTAATACATTCTAACAAGTCCTCCATCCTCAATTAACTTTGTTTAACAACCTTTAAAGGTGTTTTTATAGTTCTAACCTGGCCTCCTTGGGGGCATTTTATTAATTAATTTTTAATCTAAATCATTATCTATGAAAAGAAGTTTATTTTCTTTTTTAACCATTTTAATGACATTGTCATTAATGGTACCAAATCTCATCTGCGCCCAAAGCGGATATGCATTACAATTACCTGGCGGAAACGGAAGCACAAGTAATGTAGATATCTCAGGATTAAACATCACAACCTTACCTTACACAATAGAAATGTGGATTAAGCCTGATGGAACTCAAATTGATAATACCGGAATAATTTACCATAGAGGAACTGGCAATACAGGTATTCAGTACAGTTCATCATGGCAGGGATCTGGTAAACTCCGCTTCATGACAAATATTGGAGGTGATTATGGAGTTGTTTCCGACAATGTAACAACCGACACTTGGCACCATATTGCTGTGACCTTAACCTCAACCTCCAGAACTATATATTTAGATGGAGTAGAATACAAACAAGATGGGAGTTATAGCACATATGATTTCTCAACAGGCAATATGTATTTAGGTTGGGACAGCGGAGCTGAAAACAGAGCCTTTAAAGGATTGATTGACGAGGTCCGTATTTGGAATACAGAAAGAACAGCTCAAGAATTGGAAGACAACAAAAGCCTTGTTCTAAATGGTAATGAAACAGGACTAGTTGCTTATTATAACTTTGATGACATGAGTGGTAGTGGAGCTACAGATTTAACATCGAATGCTAATACTGGAACAATAA
This sequence comes from Carboxylicivirga linearis, assembly GCF_018271995.1. GTDB lineage: Bacteria > Bacteroidota > Bacteroidia > Bacteroidales > Marinilabiliaceae > Carboxylicivirga > Carboxylicivirga linearis. The sequence goes on along the minus strand of NZ_JAGUCO010000013.1, from coordinate 4,792 downwards.
ATGGTGGCTCATATTATAATGTTATGCTGACAAAAAGTGTTTCATCATTTATTTTTTCTTACCAAAATCTGACCCAAACTTTTAGCATCAATGGTATTGATTTAATAAGCGATATTACACTAACACCACCAACTGGTGTATCCTTAGACAAAACAAGCATTACAGCAGCTGAAGCCAATGCAGGCCCAGTAACCATTACAGCAACTGCAACAACTCAGTCAGGCATAAATGGAGACATCGTAATATCAACTCCTGATTATGCTGACCAAACAATCTCATGTAAAAGTGGTATTGCAGAAGGTGTTTACTATCACATTGGTCATATTGCATCCTCTCTTTACGTTGGTAATAATGGAAGCGATAATCCTGCAGTAATGACCATTGATCAGGCTGATGCCAGTCAGGTCTTCCGTTTTGATGCTATTGGCGCAAATGAAACTTATAGCATACTAGATGGAGATGGTAATTATTTGCGCGGAAGTGGTTGGACCACATCTTACACCACTGCCTTAGATGGTAATAATACAACCTGGGGTTTAAGTGGTGATTATTTTACAGCTGGTAGAATTAGAGTTTTAAGTAGTGCTTACATTGCTACAGATAACAATACCAGTGGAAACAGGCTATGGTGTGACAAAGCCTCTAATCACGGAAATGGTGAATATGCTTTATCCGAAGCTCAGGCTGTAGTAATCCATTACATTGACGGAGATGCCAATGAATTAAAATTACCTAATGTACATCTAGATGGTCTAATAACCGGACAAACCTATACTGCCACAACAGATGACAAAGCAGACTTTACAGTTGGTGAGGTAACTTACACTTATGGTGGAACGTCAACTGAAAATGTTACTGTTACTGATGGCAATGCCAACATTTACCTGACATACGACATTAAACCTGTTTCATCGGATGCCACACTATCAGCCATTGCTTTAGATTACGGTACCCTGGCTCCTGCTTTTGATCCGGAAATAACAAGCTACATTGTATCTATTCCTGATGGAGTTACTTCAATAAATGTTACTCCAACAGTAAACGAATCTAATGCTACAATTACCAATGGAGGTGGCGCTATTGATGTATCTACATCTGAAGTTTCTGAGACTATAACTATTACAGCCGAAAATGGAGTTACTACCAAAGAATACACAATCATTTTCACTAGCTGTTATGAGCCTTTCTTTACCGACAGGGAAAACCTAGTACCAGACCCTTTATTCTTTGATATAGGAAATTATGGCGGTTGGGGACACAAATCAGTCACAACTGATCCTACTGAAGTTTATTGCGGATCATCTAGTTGTAAATTCACAGCAACTACTCATAGCTGGCCTGATGGTGCAGCATTAGACTTCACACCAGCATGGAAAGGCAATACAACCTATCGTGTACGTTTTGTATACAAAACTACAGACGGTAGCTTGGGTATTATAACTAATAGCGGTGTTTCACCATTTGGAATGGAACTAATAGACACTAATAATGAATGGGTTCAGGTGGATACTTTCTTCACAACTTTTGCATCACCGGCAGCTTCATTTATAACCATTAATAACCTTGACCAAGGAGCAACAGGCTACAATGCATTCATTGATAATTATGAATTGTATGAGGTAAACAACAATCCAAATCTTTCTGATTTAACAGTTAATACAGGAAGTCTTACTCCTGCTTTTGCAACCGAAACCACCGAATACGAATTAATTGTACCGGAGGGAACTGCCAGCGTTAATTTAAGTGCGGTATTAAGTGATGCCAGTGCTTCCGTTGTTGGCGATGGCTCTATTACATTGGTTAATGGCGAGGCAACTGCTAACATAACAGTTACTGCTGAAAGTGGAAGAGAAATGACATATACGGTCTCTATTTCTTCTGTTTCGAAAGATGCCAGTCTGTCTGCAATTTCATTTGACAATGCAACTTACCTTGTACCTGTATTTGATTCTGAAACCTACGAATACAAAGCTATTGCTCCAAACGGAACCACAAGTGTAACCATTACACCTACAACAACCAGTTCTGCTGCAACATCAACAGGTGAAGTAACGCTTGATCTGCAATCAGGCAGTGCTTCTACAACTATAACTGTAACAGCAGAAGATACTGATTTTACAAACGATTATATTATTAACGTTGTAGTTGATGATCACAGCTGTTTGGTTCCATTATTTAATGATGGGCGCACTAATCTTATTCCTGATCCATATATGTCAACTATAGATGATTATACAGGTTGGGGAAATCGAGCTTTAAATTACAATCAAGATTTTGTTTATTGCGGTGCAGTTAGCGGTTATGTATGGGGCTCAAATGGTGGTTCATTAAATGTTGATTTAACTGGATTACTAAAAGCTAGTACCTCATACATGGTGAAAGCAATGATTTATGTGGAGAACGAAGGTCAATTCCAGATTGGTGTTGATAATGTAACAAGCAGCCCTATAGAAACACGCACCACTACAACAAACCAATGGGAAGAAATTAGTTTTGTTTTTACCACAGCTGATACATATGGCGATAATGGTTTAATGTATTTTAATAACTACGGAATAGGTGGAAACGTAGGTTATATCGATAACTGGGAAATGTACGAAGTGTCATCTGATGCCACTTTATCGGCTATTAATATTGATGGCAGCCTTATAGATGAGTTCGCTTCGGGAACTACAAATTACAACATTGACGTTCCTGCTAACACCGAAAGCAGTGTAATAACAGCTTCTACCAACGATGCAAATTCAACCATTGCCATTACTAACAACGGTAATATTGACCTTACCTCAGGAAGTGGTACAGCTACAATTACAGTAACTGCTGAAAGCGGAGACGAAGTAACGTACACTGTTAATATTTCAGTTCTTTCTGATGACGCAACTCTATCGGCTATTAATATAGACGATAGTTTGGTCGATGGTTTTGATGCTGCTACAACAACATACAATGTATCTGTTGCTGCAAATACAACAAGTGTAAGTATTGCAGCTACTGCAAACGACACCAAAGCTTCTGTTGCCATTACAAACAGTGGAACTATTGATGTAACTTCCGGAAGTGCAACGGCAACCATTACTGTCACAGCCGAAGATGGAACTGAGATGATTTACACTGTTAACATCACAGTTCTATCTAATGACGCAACTTTATCTGCCATTAATATTGATGGAGTCTTGATTGCAGATTTTGATGCAGCAACTACAAGCTACGATATTATTGTTCCTGCAGGAACAAGTGGCACTACTGTTTCAGCTTCTGTTAATGATCCTAAGTCCAGTTTAGCAATCACTGATAATGGAACAATTGATTTAACATCCGGTAGTGCAACAGTTGAAATTACCGTTACTGCTGAAGATGCAACTACAAAGACTTATACTGTTAATATCACTGTTGAAGTTCTTTCTGATGATGCTACCTTATCAGCCATCAACGTTGACGGATCTTTAATTACCGGCTTTTCTGCTAATACAACTAGCTATAATATTACGGTTGCAGCAGGTACAACTAGTGCAACAATTACTGCTTCAACTAATGATTCTAATGCCTCATTAGTTATTCCTAATAATGGAGTGGTTGATCTTACATCAGGTAGCGGATCAGTAAGCATAACAGTTACAGCCGAAGATGCTACTGAACTCACCTATACGGTTAATATCATTGTTCTTTCTGATAATGCGACACTATCAACCCTTTACATCGATGGAGATATGATTGCTGGTTTTGATCCAGCTACAATTAATTATAACGTAAGTGTAGCTGCAGGTACTACAAGTGTATTAGTAAGTGCTTCTGCTAATGATGTTGATGCAACTTTGGCAATTACTAATAATGGGACTATTGATGTAAGTTCCGGAAGCGCAACAGTCGAAATTACTGTTACAGCTCAGGATGGTTCATCTATGACTTACACTATTAACATTACAGTTCTTTCGAATGATGCTACACTATCCGCTATCAATATTAATGGTGCTTTAATTTCTGGTTTTGATGCGACGACTACAACTTACGATATTACTGTTGCCGCAAACACATCAAGTGTAAGCATTACTGCTACTGCAAGCGATGCTAAAGCTTCTGTTGCCATTACAAACGGTGGAACTATTGATGTAACAGCTGGAAGTGCAACCGCAACCATTAACGTTACAGCTGAAGATGGTACAGAGATGATTTACACCGTTAACATTACGGTTCTTTCAGACATTGCTACATTATCAGCAATCAACGTTGACGGTACTTTAATTGACGGTTTTGATGCGGCTACAACAACTTACTATGTTACTGTTGCCGCAAACACATCAAGTGTAAGCATTACTGCTACTGCGACCGACATTAAAGCTTCTGTTGCTATTACAAACGGTGGAACTATTAATGTAACATCTGGAAGTGCAACCGCAACCATTACCGTTACGGCTGAAGATGGTACAGAGATGATTTACACTGTTAACATTACGGTTCTTTCAGACATTGCTACATTATCAGCAATCAACGTTGACGGTACTTTAATTGACGGTTTCGATGCGGCTACAACAACTTACAATGTTACTGCTGCAGCGAACACAACAAGTATAAGCATTACTGCTACAGCAACCGACGCTAAAGCTTCTGTTGCCATTACAAACAGTGGAACTATTGATGTAACATCAGGAAGTGCAACCGCAATAATTACCGTTACGGCTGAAGATGGTACTGAGATGATCTACACCGTTAACATTACGGTTCTTTCAGACATTGCTACATTATCAGCAATCAACGTTGACGGTACTTTAATTGACGGTTTTGATGCAGCTACTAC
>NZ_JAGUCO010000139.1 GCF_018271995.1 Carboxylicivirga linearis | reverse complement strand
TTTTTCTGCTAATAAATTAGTTTTGCAGCCGATGAAAATTATTTACCACAAAATTTTTGTTTATGGTTAAACTCATTGGTACAACGGAGAACGGCAGAAATAAACTTATTCAAAAAATAAGACTTATAATATGATGAAATAACACAACTTTCGATTGAGCTTGAGGATAATCATAAGCCATTATTTTTTAACATTTTAAAAGAAGCTTATGATGATAAATCAGAAAATTGTTGCGGAGAACTTTGAAAAGGATTGCCTTGCTGTATTTGAGAATTTACTGCAAGGCTACAGGAAGGCGAAAGAATCGACAGTATGGGAATCTAAAATGGATAACCTTGTAGAGAAATTAACACATTTACCTACTGCTCCATTCCCTACTGAGTTAATGAAACTTTTTGATTATGATTTTCTCGTACAATCGGAAGATATAAATAGTATAATTGAAAAAGCCCTTATTATCAGGGAGCGGATGAAGCATACCAAGAGGTATGTTACCATCAATGAACGATACTTCTCATTTTTATTTCTACCTCCAAATACTCACCTTAAAAGA
>NZ_JAGUCO010000138.1 GCF_018271995.1 Carboxylicivirga linearis | reverse complement strand
TCGATAACCGCATAAAGAGTTTCTATGAAAAAAACGGCTATACCAATATTCCGTTTGATGGCAATAAAATTCAAAAAATGATTGAAGATTCACAGTTGGAGCTGAATGCTCTCTTTTACAAAATTTGGGGTTCAGATATGGGCTACCACCTGTTAGATAAGTTTTATGATTTCAGGGGTAACGTTTATGAGTTCTTTATGAGCCTTGACAGCAGCAACCGTGAGTTATTGACAGGAAAAGATTGGTAGCCGATGGATGCAAAAAGGGTCATAGAGCAAATCAATGATGAAGTTTACGAGATTGTCTCCAATTTTGTCACACTAAAGAAAGCTGGGATTAATTACAAAGCTTGTTGTCCATTTCACAATGAGAAAACGGCTTCGTTCAGCGTTAACCCGGCAAAAGGAATTTTCAAATGCTTTGGTTGTGATAAAGGCGGTAATGCCATTGAGTTTATTAAGGAGCATGAAAATGTTGAGTTTAAAGAAGCCGTTGAAATTGGTGCAAAGCTTTTGAACCTCAATTTTGAATGGAAGAAAAGCACCAATTGGGATGAAGCCAAATTCAAACATGAAGAAAGCCTGAA
>NZ_JAGUCO010000137.1 GCF_018271995.1 Carboxylicivirga linearis | reverse complement strand
AACACACCAAACAGACCGTCAAGCTTAGATTTTACAGCAGGGTTATCTCCTGAAAATAATCCTAACAAGGAATCCAGTTCTCCCAATCCATTGGTATTGTTTTGGATTTGGCTCTGTTTCATTTCCTCCTGGATAATAGTTTGTATCTCGGCTCTCTCAATGGGTTCTTTGGGTGGGTTTAAAAGCTTGCTGATATTTACGGTATAACTGTTCAGGCTTCTGGCATTGGGGCTTTTGCCTCCAAACACATCAACCCTGAGTGAACCGTGAGACTGCTTTGCTTTTTCAATGGCACTTTCAATGTCTCGATTAAACTTGTCCGTTCCGGAGGTTCTTGAAGTGAGTGCCGTTTCCTGTGCTGCGGTAACCAGGTATATTTCGTATGCGTAAGGGTACTTTTGTTCGTCCTCCGAACGCTTTATAAATTCGTATATGCTTTGTATTTGCTCTCTGTAATCCAACATAGCTGTATTAATTTCGGTGGGGAATAATCTTCACAAACTCCAATCGGTAAGGCTTAAAGTTTTCCGCTTGGGTTTTGATGTCTATGTAATCGGTGAATACCTGGTAGCGGTACTCATCCATAAAGTC
>NZ_JAGUCO010000136.1 GCF_018271995.1 Carboxylicivirga linearis | reverse complement strand
TACATGATTGCCTTTTTGACGCGCATAAACCCAGTTGGAACCTAAAAGCGTACCTGAACTTAATGGACATTGGATCCATCCACTATCATTCATCAAGTAGTTAACAGCATATATCCACTCATCCAAATAATCAAAACCTAATCCTAACGCATCAATAGCTGCCGTAAAATCCCCAAGATTGGTAAGTAATGTATTTAGCTCTTCATTTAATTCTGAGTTAGTAGGTATTGCTTCAATGTCTGCCCATGGAACATTCATAGTAGGATCAGCACTTGTTCCAAACTCAGCGTAATAAGTTGTTTGCTCCCGGGTTCCTGTATCAACAGTAATCTGGCTAGTCGTTTTAACAATCTTAACATTAGTGGCTATGGTACCGGCTTTAAAAGGCATTAAAATTCCTTTTAAATACATATAACCATTCGAGACACTAGATCCGGTTATGGTACAACCGCTAACTATAATATTTTCGCCACCAATGGCTGCAATTTTCTCCAATGTTGAATATGCATCCTGCATAAACTTCAGCACATTGGTAGTCATCGGAAAGTCGCGTTTATTTTCGAGTGTTAATACGTCCATAATATCTTAGTTTACTACAAC
>NZ_JAGUCO010000135.1 GCF_018271995.1 Carboxylicivirga linearis | reverse complement strand
TACATGATTGCCTTTTTGACGCGCATAAACCCAGTTGGAACCTAAAAGCGTACCTGAACTTAATGGACATTGGATCCATCCACTATCATTCATCATGTAGTTAACAGCATATATCCACTCGTCCAAATAATCAAAACCTAATCCTAACGCATCAATAGCTGCCGTAAAATCCCCAAGATTGGTAAGTAATGTATTTAGCTTTTCATTTAATTCTGAGTTAGTAGGTATTGCTTCAATGTCTGCCCATGGCACATTCATAGTAGGATCAGTACTGGTTCCAAACTTAGCGTAATAAGTTGTCTGTTCCCGGGTTCCTGTATCAACCGTAACCTGACTAACCGTTTTTACAATCTTTACATTAGTGTCCACAGTACTAGCTTTAAAAGGCATTAAAATTCCTTTTAAATACATATAACCATCCGATACACTTGAACCTATTACAGTACAACCGCTAACTATAATATTTTCGCCACCAATGGCTGCAATTTTTTCCAATGTTGAATACGCATCCTGCATAAACTTCAGCACATTGGTAGTCATCGGAAAGTCGCGTTTATTTTCGAGTGTTAATACGTCCATAATATCTTAGTTTACTACAAC
>NZ_JAGUCO010000134.1 GCF_018271995.1 Carboxylicivirga linearis | reverse complement strand
GTATCAGGTGATAAGATTTACCACCCTGCCGTTAAGGTAACGCTATTGGGAACTATCACAGAGAAAGCATAAGAGCTTGATATGTCATAATCGTTTGGGGGCGGTCAGCGGTTGTTAACCGCCCCTTTTTTCTTCTTAATCTTTTCAAAAATGGAAGTACAAGACAATAACATACGCAAATTACAGGTCGTGAAATTCGAGGTCAAAAAAGGTCAGACTTTTGAGTTTAACGGCAATACCAAAACGGAACATGACCGTATCAAAGGCATTTTCTTACGCCTATCCAACCAACAGGCATTACCCGGTGCCACACTTCGGGTTTGGATTGATGATACAGAGATAATCCCCGATGATACCGAAGTGGCATTGCTTCACCACAACGATGACATGAGTATAAAGGATGTGGCTTTCCCTGTGGATGAAAAAGCCAAGAACAGCCCTGTGCGTGTCATTTACAAAGACGACAGCGAGAACCTGGCTGTTAATGAAAGCTACAATGTACGTGTGTATCTGCTTGCCGAGGTAGAGAAAAAGAAATAACGCTAAAATCTCCCGACAATGAAACGATATTTTGTAATTACAAAAACCTCAGTTGGCAACAA
>NZ_JAGUCO010000133.1 GCF_018271995.1 Carboxylicivirga linearis | reverse complement strand
TTGATGGTATACTGAGCTGTTACAGTTAACGCTGTTGTGACATTATCAAAGGCTACGTCCCAACCCGTAAAGCTATAACCAGTACGTGCAGGATCAGCTGGTGCTGTAGCTGAACTTCCATAATCAACATTTTCTGTTTTTAATACTCCTCCATCCCAATCGACGAAAGTGACTGTATAACTATTAATAGTGTATTGAGCGGTAACAGTTAAGGCTGTTGTGATATTATCAAAGGCCACATCCCAACCCGTAAAGGTATAACCGATACGAACATGATCAACTGGGGCTGTGGCTGAACTTCCATAATCAACATTTTCTGTTTTTAATACTCCCCCATCCCAATCGACGAAAGTGACTGTATAACTATTGATAGTATATTGTGCGGTTACAATTAACGCTGTTGTGATATTATCAAAGACTACGTCCCAACCGGTAAAGCTATAACCAGTGCGTGTTGGATCTGATGGGGCTGTGGCTGAACTTCCATAATCAACATTTTCTGTCTTTAACACCTCTCCGTCCCAATCTACAAAACTAACTTCATAGCTATTGATGGTATACTGAGCTGTTACAGTTAACGCTGTTGTGACATTATCAAAGGC
>NZ_JAGUCO010000132.1 GCF_018271995.1 Carboxylicivirga linearis | reverse complement strand
AAGATTGCAAACATCGTTGGCTTATGCCTTGACAAAGCGGAGCTGATTAATAAAACCCTCCTGTTCCTGAACCAAGCCGTGAATGGCATATCAGAACAGGAACCGGAGAACTCAGAGTTTGATAACGAGGATTTAGATAACGATTAAAACATACGATTATGAGAAAGTTTAAAGTAGGAATCACCATTGAAGCTGACAGTACCGAAGTAGTTCAGCAAGTAGGAAACCTTTTGCAAAATGCAGTCAACAAAGTTGAGCAACAGGACATGATTAAGCTTCTGACCAAGGTTGCCAAGAACCCAAAAATTGTAAAGACCGCATTACGATACATCTAAAATTACAGCACCGTGCAACAGTTACCACCAGTAAATAAAGCAACATTAATAGCCAACGGCATTAAATACGGATTGCCCATTTTGGGGGTTGGAATCGGTATTTACGCTGTTAAGAAGCTATTGTTTAAAAAGAATCCTGATGGCACTTCATCAAGGGTTGCTCCATCAATAAAGGATACAGTTATCGACAGGCAAAACCTGACGATTTCTGCTTCTGATGCTGCTTTATATGCCAATACGCTGTACGGTGCAATGCTCGACTTTGGTACAGATGA
>NZ_JAGUCO010000131.1 GCF_018271995.1 Carboxylicivirga linearis | reverse complement strand
TCATCTGTACCAAAGTCGAGCATTGCACCGTACAGCGTATTGGCATATAAAGCAGCATCAGAAGCAGAAATCGTCAGGTTTTGCCTGTCGATAACCGTATCTTTTATTGATGGAGCAACCCTTGATGAAGTGCCATCAGGATTCTTCTTAAACAATAGCTTCTTAACAGCATAAATACCGATACCAACGCCCAAAATGGGCAATCCGTATTTAATACCATTGGCTATTAATGTTGCTTTATTAACTGGTGGTAACTGTTGCACGGTGCTGAATTTTTTAGATGTATCGTAATGCGGTCTTTACAATCTTCGGGTTCTTGGCAACCTTGGTCAGAAGCTTAATCATGTCCTGCTGCTCAACCTTATTGACTGCATTTTGCAAAAGGTTTCCTACTTGCTGAACTACTTCAGTACTGTCAGCTTCAATTGTGATTCCTACTTTAAACTTTCTCATAATCGTATGTTTTAATCGTTATCTAAATCCTCGTTATCAAACTCTGCATTCCCCGGTTCCTGCTCTGATATGCCATTCACGGCTTGGTTCAGGAACAGGAGGGTTTTATTAATCAGCTCCGCTTTGTCAAGGCATAAGCCAACGATGTTTGCAATCTT
>NZ_JAGUCO010000130.1 GCF_018271995.1 Carboxylicivirga linearis | reverse complement strand
TTTTTAGCCCTTTGCTTTTCAAGTGATTCTGAATTAACGGTTACCTCTCCAACTTCATAATTCTTAGGTTTTAAAAATATTTTTAAATCTTCTAAGCTCGAATAATCAGAAATTGAGGCAGAGTAGTATCCTATAGAACTGAATACAAGCGACCTATCTTTAATCCTGTTTATTTTGAAATTTCCATACAGATCAGTTGTGGTACCTTCGAAAGTCTGATCGTAATAAACAGTTGCATTAGGTATTGTTTCTTTTGTATTTGCATCCATTACAATCCCACTTATAACTTGTCCTTCTGTACTATTCGACTTAAGGGTTGTATCTTCTGAACTAGACAATCCATCAGTAGAAGCAATGGAACTTCTATTTTTGTCAGCAAAACTAATCTTTTCAGAATCAGCCGGTAAACCATCGGGCAACAATACAGTTGTCATATATTTTGGATCACCACCTGACATATTGGATTGAACTACTGATGATGCAGTAGTCTGATTATCATCTGATAGGGAATCCGCAGTTTGATAGATCAGGCTACCTGTTTCTCCAACATTTGAAATCCCATTAATCTCCAGCCTGATTTTATCAGATACATCTGAAGCATAAAATTGAATCTGTGCCT
>NZ_JAGUCO010000012.1 GCF_018271995.1 Carboxylicivirga linearis | reverse complement strand
TTTAACCAACAATAAGCTAAAACCTATTTGTGACACTAAATCGAACTATACCAATCAAAGCTGCCGAACACCGGCATCAGTTTAAACTGCCAATTAGTTTGAAGGCTCTAAAAGATATCTCCTGGCAGTTATATAAGTCAAATTTACTAGAGATTAGAAATCAGTTGGACGATATTTTTAGTAATTCAACATAATAAGGTGTGCTTTCCATACCATATAGGCTTGGAAAGATCACCTTTTTAAATAACTAATAAAAATATAAACGCAATAGTACTTACAGGTACGTTGTGGGTAATTAAAACAAATGGCAAAATCATTAGTTATAATATTAATAAGCTTACTTACTAGTTGTATAAGCAAAAGCAATAAATCTACTTATGTAAGCGATCTAGAAGATTACGTTCCAAAAGATTCAAGCTTCTATAAAACAAATTTGACTTCAATCTCAAAACAAATGATTCGACTTGCAGAATATGATTTTACAGAAAATCAAGTTCAATCTATTTGGATTGGGAATCGAGGAGCGACACCTGAAGAAATTAAGAAAACAGAAGATAGATTGCGAATTAATTTACCCAATGATTATCGTGACTTCATATTAACTTCAAATGGATTTCAAAAGATCAATGAAGTTGAACCAACATTTTTCTCAATTGGAGAAATAGATTATTTAAAAAATGTAGACACCAATTTAATAGAAATATGGAAAGCTTTTGGAACATATGATATTGGGAAAACATTAGAAAAAAGCATCATTATTGGGGGAATAATGGAGGAACAGTCTTTCTTATTAATTCCACCAGATAACCAGTATAAGAATTGGAGGTATTGGAAATTTGCCGCATGGATTCCTGGAGAGGAACCTTATGAAAACTTAAAAGAATATTTCAGCAAAGTGTTGGAATTTATGAATGAACTTGAGCAATAAATAACTACCCACAACACGCTGGCATAAAGCATGGCTCGTTCGGCTCGTCCTGACACCTTAGTCTACCGTCTTAGCCCCCCTATCGAGTGACACGACACCACGACTAATGCGCCACGACTTCATCCAGCAAACGTTATGGTGCATAAATAAAAGACACAGCAACATGATAAAGAACCAACTATTATTGATAGGATTGTTAATGACTATAATAAACTCGTCTTGTCAAAATAACAATACTAAGGTTTTGGAGACGTACTCTGATGATAAGATTAAAACCATGATTGAATATATCAATCCAAAAGACACCACAAATATTAGATTGATTGCATTTTATAATTCAGGAGATACAAATTTTGTTTATTCAATCTTTCAAAATGAGAAAAACGGATTGTCTAAATTCTTTTATAAGAATGGTCAGATTAAATATAAAATTAACTACAAAAATGATCAGTTTCATGGAGAAAGTAAATTTTGGTATCCCAATGGTCAATTATGGCAACAAGCATCATATGACAACGGACTACTTGTTGACACACTACTTGATTTTTATGAAAATGGAATTCAAAAATCAATAGGAGTATTTGCCAGTGGAAAGGGTAATTTAAAGTACTATCACCCAAATGGAGAATTGTGGAAAACTGGAAAAATGCAAAATGGAAAAGAAGTGGGTGATTGGATTTATTACTATTCAAATGGCGTAAAGTCAAGCGAAGGAACATATCAAAACGGATTGCGTCATGGAGATTATAAAATGTACTTTAAAACGGGAGAATTAATGGAAAGCGGTCGATATAGTTTTAACGTAATTACAGAAAGCACCCATTATTTAAAAAACGGACAGATTGACTCTGAATTGACTGAATTTGCAAAACGGAATAGAAACCTTGTTCCTTGGACCGAAGAACAAAAGCAGACTTTTGTAAGTAATTGTATTAGTGACAAATTAAAAGAAAATAAAAACAGAGGAGATGATTACTGCTATTGTTTTGTTGGGAAAATTGAACTTTTTTGGAGTTATGCTGATTATTTGACTGCATCAGAAAAAGAACATCAAGAATTAATGCGATTAATTGAAAGACTTTGTGATTATGAATAAATTATGCGCCATAACCCGCCGGACATAAAGCACGACACAGTCGGCTCATCCTGCTAATCGTTGGGCCGCATATTGATAACCCCCTAATAATTATGAAAAAACTCGAAATAATACTTGGAATAATAGCTACAACAGCCTTTATCATGAACTTATTTTTTGTACCAGGTAGTAGTTTACTAATCCTACTTTCACTAGGTACTTTGACTATTCTTTATTATGCATTTAGCCTTCTTTTATTTAATAAAATTGACTTAAACCAAATAGGAAACAGGTACACATATCAAGGAATTTCTAAATTGCGCATTATTGGTTCCATTGCAGCTGGAATTGTACTATCAACTACCTATGCAGGTATAATGTTTAAACTAATACATTATCCTGGAGCAACAATAGTCTTAAATATAGGATTAATAACAAACCTAGTTGTATTTATTGTTATTTTAATAAAACACCTAAGAATCAATGACAATTACTACCTAAGGATCTTAAAAAGGATCATGATAATTGGCGGCATTGGACTAATGTTAGTTTCAATATCTGAGTTAACCATTGTGAAATTCAAATTTCGCAACTATCCGGAATATATTAATATTTACGAAGCACATATAAATGATCCTCAGAATGAAGAATTAAGAATAAAAAAAGAAATTGAATTTTATAGGATAACAATGTCGGAAGAAGAATTTAAGACATATATGGATTATCGACAAAATCAATTGAAAGAATAAATACGTTGCAATAACGCGCTGGCATAAAGCATGGCTCGGTTGGCTCGTCCTAAGGCTTTTCTCTATTGTAAGGAGGCACAACAATACGACTAACGAGGCTAGACTTCATTCGGCAAACGTTGGCACACATTAAAACCCAACATCTATGAAAAATATATTAGCTTTCACCTTATTTTTTTTAATACTTTCAAGTTGTTCTGATTCTAATCCTAAAGTTGTTTATAATGACCAATTAGACACAATGTCTAATCAAATTATTATTGATACTTTGGCAATTAAGGTTGCGGGACTTCCAATTCATTTTGATAGCACAGAATATCTTATTTATCCTATTGGTGAATATAAACCTAAAACAAATGGTCGAAAAGTGTTTATGAGTTCTTATAGTTCAAGTTCAAGTGGGGCAGCATTTTTTTACAAAAGTAAGAACTCTGTTTCTGGTGACTTAAACAACTTAAAGTTTCAACATATTGACTCAATTGGATTTTCACAATTAACAACCAATCAATTAAAAATAAGAGAGTTTTCATTTTTAGGAAAAAGACGAACATCTTGTGATGTTCAGGTTCTTATTTACCGAGTTACAGACAAAGATACTAATAGAGATCTGAAATTAGATGATGACGATATTGAGTCTCTTTATATTAGCGATGTCAATGGACTAAATTTTATAAAACTTACACCAGAATTTGAAGAACTAATTGATTGGGAACTAATTAAAATCCAAAGTAGAATTTATTTTATAACCTCAGAAGATATCGACAAAAACGGGGAATTTACTAAATCTGATATGCTGCATTATTACTACGTTGATTTGAATAAGGATAGTAGGATTGTTGTTGAATACAATCCAATATAAAAACGTGTGCCAACCCGCTGGCATAAAGCATGGCTAGGTTGGCTCATCCTAATTGAAAATATATCTTGAAAAAAAGATTAAATGGTTAAGAAAGATTTAAACGACCTTAAAAATCTCACAGACAAAGAACTTCTGGATCTTATTGAGGATACCAGGGTAAAACAAGGTGACTTAATCATTCGATTAAAAAGAGAATTAAAACTTAGAAAAGAACTTGAAAAATTATCAAATCCTGTTAGTTTTTCTAAACAACAAAATGAGCCAAACAAGAAAACTAATTATCTAAAGCTCTCAATTAGCTTATTAATAATTAGCTCAATAGTTAGCTATTATACTTTCAGAGATCCCAATGCAGAATATTCAAAAAGAACCATTGGAACAATTAATGAGTTGGTTGAATTAACAACATATTCGCAAAGCTTCCGTGGGATGAGTCATATATTACTTGGGTATATAGCAAAATATAATTATCAGGTTGATAGCATTAATTATGGAGGGCAAACTTTTATAAAAAGTAATGTAAAAAACTCACACCGTATTAAGGAAATAAAAAAGAATTTAGGTGTTAAGAAGTTTGTAATCCGGTATAAAGATAATGAGCCTGACAGAAGTGTCTTAGATCTTGATAAGATTATTTTAGATGATTGAAAACATTGCCCATCCATCGGATATATAGTATGAATTACTTTGCTCGTCCTACGGCTTTTTTTAACTTTAGATTGACTGCACTTCAAGAATGAAAGTATTAGAGAATGTGGTAAAGATTGAGTGGCATAAACGAGCGTTGCAACGCAAACTAACCAATATGAAGAAATTCTAATTTTTAATATTAATTACTTTAATAGTAATTAGTTGTAAGAAAGATTACAGCTCTTTAAAGTTTTATGATTTCAAAATAAATAATGAACTTACAACATCGACAATAAAGTTAGTGCCATTGACAAAATCTGATTTTTGGTTATTGTCAGCAGATACAATTCTTGTAATTCCTGGAGAAAAGATAATTATTGGTACTTTAAGTGAATATAATGATGACAAAAAAATAGTCGATCGATATGAAGATGGAGACAAAATCGAATCTTTTGATTTGTATATAGATAATGTAAAATCTAACATTGATTTTTCCACAAGAAAATATTGGACATTTGAGACAGGCCTTGTGGATCAGAGTGCTATTTATATACTCAATATCAATGAAGAGACAATTAAACTTGATTAATTCTAATGATGAAAATTTTATACATTATTGTTTTTAGTTTTTTGATAGTTAGTTGCGATTATCAAGGTACTTTTACATTTAAGGTTAAAAATGAGACTTCTTATCAGATTGGATTAATATTTGAAAATGAAAACACCTATTATTCAAGTACCGAAGAATTTAATGATACTGTATTTGTTAAACCTAACGAAGAAAAAACTATTCGAATTATATATGCTCCTTTGAATAGTCCAGCCCATGATTGTTTAAATGTACATGGAATGACTTATTTTGAGGAACTAGTTTTTAACACATATATAGATGGAGTTAAGCTAGAAAAACAATTGTGGCAACCTGAAAATTGGACTTATTCATCTTCATCAAAATGGGATGCAACATATTCAATGGCCATAACTGAAGAAATGATTCAAATAAAAAATAACCCAACTCAACACGCTGCAAATAAAGCATGGCTCGAATAACTTTTTATGGAACATGTTAATATCTTGTCTTAACTTTAATCAATCTTTAATTGTTTTTAGAACCAATAACCATTATTAAATCCATATATTAGTTAGTCAAAATCTTTTTAAAGTAAGAAATCTGTAACTTATACTTTTCATTTATCTCACTTTATAATGCATTCAATCTCTGAATTAACTTTTATAATTAAACACACCCTACTATGAAAACACGATTATTAGTAATTGCTACTATTTGTTGGATAGCAATAGCCTGCCAAACCAACACTAACACTCCGGATCAAACCATTTATTACAATGGTGATATTATTACAATGGAAGGTGATCAACCTCAGTACAAAGAAGCAGTAGTTCAGGAAAATGGAAATATTGTGTATGTAGGTACTAAAGCAGAAGCCATGCAAAAATATGGCTTAGCAAAGCAGGTTGATCTGAATGGAAAAACCTTGCTTCCGGCATTTTTAGATGGGCATGGACACTTTTTTAATGTTGGATTTACTGCATTGTGTGCCAATCTCTTACCTCCTCCTGACGGCCCGGGTGCAGATGTTGCGTCTGTTGTGGAGACAATGATGGCATATAAAGGTACTGAAGATGAAAAATTGATGGCAGAAAAACTGGGATGGATTATTGGTAATGGATATGATGATTCACAGCTGGCTGAAAAAAACCATCCAAAAGCCAGTGATTTGGATAAAATAAGTACTGATTTTCCTGTAATTATTCTTCATCAATCGGGACACTTAGGCGTTGTTAATAGCAAAGGCCTAGAGCTTGCCGGTTATACTTCAGAAACACCAGACCCCAAAGGAGGTGTTATAAGAAGAGATGAAAACGGAAATCCAAACGGTGTACTAGAGGAAGCCGCAATGTTTAATATTCTTTTCCCGCTATTAGGAAAATTGGATGAGGAATTAGCTATTAAATGTATTAATAAAGGACAGGAAGAATATGCCAAAAAAGGTTATTTAACTGCACAAGATGGTAGAACAACCGTTGAACAGCTTGCAGCCCTTAGGGCAGCTGCAGATGACAGCATTTATTATATTGATGTAGTAGCTTATCCGGATATGACCCTTGGTACAGAATTTATTACAGAAGGAACTTATATTCCCACACACATTTATAAAAATAAATTTAGAGTAGGCGGTGTAAAACTTACGCTGGATGGTTCACCACAAGGAAAAACAGCATGGCTAACAAAATGTTATCATGTAAACCCCGAAGGCAGATCGGGATGCTATGAAGGCTACCCTATTATGAGCGATGATAAAGCTACTGGTTTTGTTAAAACAGCCTTTAAAAATAAATGGCAAATACTGGCCCATACGAATGGAGATGCGGCCATTGACCAATATATTACTGCAGTAAAAGCAGCAGAAGAGGAGTATGGTTATGATGATCACAGAACCGTGATGGTACATGGTCAAACATTGCGTCATGATCAGATTCCTGAACTGGTTAAGCTTAAAATGCTGCCTTCTTTATTTCCTATGCATACGTTTTACTGGGGAGACTGGCATCGCGAATCGGTATTAGGTGAACCAAGAGCTGAGTACATTTCACCATGCAGAGATGTTATTGATGCAGGACTAACCATCACATCACATCACGATGCACCAGTAACCTTCCCTAATTCAATGCGTGTTTTAGATGCTACTGTTAACAGAGTTACCCGAAGTGGTAAAATATTAGGCCCTGAACAAAGAATAACAACCTACGAGGGTTTGAAAACATTAACCGCATGGGCTGCTTATCAGTATTTCGAGGAAGAAAGCAAAGGTACCCTTACAGTTGGCAAACTAGCTGACTTTGTAATTCTGAATGAAAACCCTCTTAAAATTGAACCGACAGAGATTCATGATATTCAAATTTTAGAATCGATTAAAGGGGGTAAAACGGTATTTCAGATGAAATACTAATATTCTTACATCGTGACAACAATTACTATGTTTTAGTAATTAGTTGCTTATTTTATTACATTTAGCCCTTATTAATCAAAAACCAATTACTATGATTTTAGGAGTTTGCGGATGGCTTAGTTCAAAACTGGGGTGGTCGGTGCAGGCATTACGTATTGCCTTTGTTATTGCAGCCTTGTTTTTTGGAACAGGAGTAGGACTTTATTTAATACTTTGGATTGTAAAGATGTTTTCGAAATAACATATAACATAGCAGCCGGTCATTTTGCATGACCGGCTGCGTAACTTAAACCATATAATTCAACTTAATCACCTTTTACTGCTCTTATAATAAACCAACATACATAGGAGATAAAAAACAATGCCCCACCCCAAAGAACTGAAACGCTGGCTGCTTTAAGGCCGGCAGCCAAAGCTGTATTTGATACTTCTTTGTAGCGCTGAATAAAATCAAGAATCTCATATAAACCCATTGCATTCCATAAAAGCGATGCAAAAAAGGCCATACTTCCCAGGTATAGCACAGAATTAATTAATAATTTAGAAACTACTTCTTTCCTCATCAGTTTATAAAAAACAATTATAGCCAAAACAATAGCTGCCAATCCGAATAAGGTAATGGGTATCATACCCGGTAATCCTCCATGCACTAAAAAATTATTATCCATGTTGATAAAGTTTAGTTTAACAAAAATAATGCTCAAACCTACTTATCAATCTTTTCTGCCCGAAATAAATGCGACCAATGGTCGTAAAAGATAGCTCAACAACATTCGTAAATCTTTTAACCGCAATCCAGTAGTTCATCGTACAACTATAGTTGTTAGTCGCATATTATAAACGAGATATTAAAAAAGCTCATATTTTATGTACATTTCAGGATGAAAAGTATAAAAGCATATCCAAAGCAAAGTGTTGTATTCAATAGTTTGTTTATCCTCTACTGGGTATGTGCAGCTGTATTTTTTAAACTTTTCTATGGTGGATATGTCGCTACAACAAACGAAACCATTGCTTATACATTAATATATTTGATTATTGCTTTTATAAGTGTTGATATTCACCATCGATTTATTACTCAACCGAACATTCAAAAACATGAATACAAACGCTTTATTCTTTTTTCGATTTTTCTCTTTATTGTAGCTTTTTGGCTGGAAGCCATGGCTTCGTTTATTCTTCACTTTTACTTTCTGGATTTAACCGAAAACCATTCGTTTTCGCAAAACAGGATTTTCAGAACGCAGATTGGGGGAGTAAATATGATTGTTTTTGGAGGTATTGCACTCAGGTTTATCAACGAAACATTCCTCTTGATGAAACAAAAAGAAGAAAAAGAGAAACAACGGATCGAGAGTTTATTAGCACTAAAAGAAGTAGAGCTGGAACAATTGAGAGGTCAAATAAACCCTCACTTTTTATTCAATTCACTGAATTGCATTTATGGCTTAAGTCTCGAAAAATCGGAACAAACACCGGATGTTATTTTGCGTTTATCATCTATACTTGATTACATTCTTTATCAATGCAAAGAAGATGTACCGATAAGTAAGGAGATAGAGCAACTAAAAAACTATTCGTCCATTCAAAAGGAACGTTTTGGCAAGCTGCTAGAATATACCTTTAATGCAAACATTAAGACGGATAGAAACGTAGCCCCTTTACTTCTGTTTACCTTGATTGAGAATGCATTTAAACATGCTAAACCCGATGAAAATAACCAAATTATCATAGATATTAAAATAAAATGCTCTGATGCATTAGAACTGCAAATAACTAATTCTATTGATCAAAAATCTTATTCATCAGAAAGAAATGGTGGTGTTGGATTAACCAACCTACAGAGACGATTGGAGCTATTGTATCCCGGTCAACACCAATTAAAATGTGAAGAGAATAATAACTATTACATCACCTCTCTTAAAATAAACTTTACCCAAGCCAATGAATAAAATCAAATGCATAGTTGTGGATGATGAACCTGTTGCCATCAGAATATTAGAAAAGCACCTGAGTATTTTTTCGGAGATCGAGATTATAGCAACATTTAACCTGGCCACCGACGCTTTAAATTACATGAGAGAGAACCATGTTGATTTATTATTTCTTGACATTAAAATGCCACGAATGACGGGTATAGAATTTTTGAAGTCTTGTAAGGTTCAACCAGCTGTTATTTTAACTACCGCCTATCGTAACTATGCGGTGGAAGCATACGATCTGGATGTAATTGACTATTTGGTAAAACCTATATCCCTAGAAAGAATAGGACGTGCCATTAGTCGTTATCACGAGCGACACACATCACACAAACAAGATGAGAATCATACTTCTGCCGATCAATTCATCCATATCAAAAGCAATAAGGAAACAGTACGGTTAAAAGTCAGTACCATCCAATATATAGAAAGTATGGCTGATTATATCATTATCTACCATGATGGTGGTAAAATAATATCGCGCAATCGCATTAGCCAGATGGAAGAGGAACTGAATAAAAATTTGATTCGTATACATCGAAGATACCTGGTTCCACCTTCACGTATTGAATCCATCACAGGTAACATGATTAAAATAAATAGCAAACAATTACCAATAGGCCGAACCTACAGACATGAAGTCAATAAATTACTTCACTTAAAATAGTTGTCTGCTTCAGATTTCGTTCCAATAAAGTTGTGGAAAAAAAAGATTGCCTTCCGACAATCTTTTTTAAGGATATGAGATCACTCGCACGGTGGCCTGAAATTTCCATTCATTGAAACCCATTGCAGATTGGTTACTAAACCTTCTTCGCCTACAACTCTCATTAATATTACCTGGCCAATACGTACATA
The DNA here is from genome assembly GCF_018271995.1 of Carboxylicivirga linearis. GTDB lineage: Bacteria > Bacteroidota > Bacteroidia > Bacteroidales > Marinilabiliaceae > Carboxylicivirga > Carboxylicivirga linearis. Next base: position 128,488 of record NZ_JAGUCO010000012.1, on the reverse strand, counting down.
ATTTTCAACCCTCACAAAATTATATCGCTTACCAGTAGTTAGGCCATATACGTCACTTTTCTTAACACTAAAGTGAGTTACATTACCATTTTCAACTACCTGAAAAACAACTGTACCAACCAGCTGTTCTCCCGCACACATACAATAAAAATCAATAGCAAAAGGCATTTCATAAGCCTTACTATTCGATTCGGGATTATTAGCTCCAACATTCATCACCATCAAAAAGGAGAATAAAACGCCCATTGTCCATTTACCTAATTCTTTCATAACAACATGTTTTAAAGTTTGCAATACAAATGTCTTTTAAAACATGTTGCATGTCTTGCAATTTGAATTCAGCTTAATGTAAACTTGTTGCAAAACAGGAAATTTTGATTCATTTCAAAAAAAAGAGACCCTGTAAAAACAAGATCCCTTCAAATATCAATTCTTTTTACTTTATGATTTAATAGCTTTATAAATCAAAGCTCCAACAGCAGCTCCGGCAATGGGGATTAAAATAAAAAGCCATAATTGGGCCAATGCCCAGTCGCCAACAAAAACAGCCTGACTAAGACTACGAGCCGGGTTTACTGAAGTATTGGTAACCGGAATGCTAATCAGATGAATCAGTGTTAATGTTAAACCAATGGCTATTCCTCCAAATCCTTTGGGTGCCGCATCATCGGTTGCTCCCATAATAATAATCAAAAAAATCATTGTCATCACAAACTCCGACACAATAGCTGCAGTCATGCTATACCCTCCCGGCGAATGTTCACCGTAACCATTAGCAGCAAAACTTCCTATCTCGCTTCCGTTTCCTGTGGCAATAACAAACAAAACAGCTGCTGCTGCAATAGCACCGATACATTGAGCAATAATGTATGGAAGAACATCCTTTTTATCCATACGGCCTCCAACATATAATCCAACGGTAACAGCAGGGTTAAGATGAGCACCGGATATATGCCCGATGGCATAGGCCATGGTCAAAACCGACAATCCAAAAGCAATGGAAACACCTACTAACCCAATTCCAACTTCCGGAAAGGCAGCAGCCAGTACAGCACTTCCACAGCCTCCTAATACCAGCCAGAAAGTGCCAAAGAATTCAGCAAAATATTTGTTCATAATTCATAATTTGGGTGGTCCTACTCGTAAGGCTTTTCGGTTCGGCCTCGTTTTTATAGTGATACAGACTCCACTAATGAATAAATTTCAACTATTTATTGGAAATTGGCAACAGAATTTAATTAAAAAGCCATTAGCTGTTGACTGATAGCTAATGGCTTTTTCTATTTATGAATAGAAAAATTCATTCTAAAAGAAAAACAAATCTCTGATAAGAAAGATTCATTTTTGAGCCTGCCTGTCGGCAAACAGGGCTTGTGTAGCTAATTAATTGGGGGTTTACTTTGTAAATGACCAATTAAGAAGCGAGCGTAACAAAAAAAATGGAGTTTTCTTTCAGAGATTATTTATTGAATTTATCTACAATCACTGCGCAGGCCGCATCTCCGGTTATATTAAACATGGTGCGTAACATATCAAACACACGATCCAGAGCATATAATAAAGGTAATCCTGCAATAGGAATATCAGCTGCCACCAAAACCGCTATCACTAATAAAGAGGGTCCCGGAACACCCGCCTGACCAATAGATCCCACCGTGGATGTCATTATAATTGCCAGGTAATGTGTTAAGGTTAATTCAACACCAAATAACTGTGCAAAAAATACGGCTACCAAAGCATAATACAACGCACTCCCTGTCATATTAATGGTTGCACCCAGAGGTAATACAAAACCGGAAGTAGCTTTTGATACTCCCATTTCTTCCTCACATATCTCCATGTTTACAGGCAAAGTGGCCATTGATGAACTGGTTGATAAAGCAACAATTTGTGCTTTTGTCATTTTAGAAAAAAAGGTTTTGATAGATGCTTTTGAGAATAACTTAAGTGTTAGCGGGTACATCACAAATAAAATGATGATACCTCCCAGAATATTCACCCAAAGTAAATCAAGTGCCATCGACAACAAGTCGAAACCAAAAGCTCCAATGGATGAAGCCATCAAACCAAATACTCCCACAGGAGCCGTCCACATTACAATCTTAATCATCCAGATTAAAGCCTCAATAAGGTAGTTCATCCCTTTCATAAGAGGATCTTTCTTTGTTTGAGGTAATGTTGAGATACCAATTCCCAGAAACAAACCAAAAAAGATAATCTGAAGTATATTACCACTTACTAATGATTCGATAGGATTCTCTGGTATGATACTCATGATAATATCCCAAAATCCGGCTGATGTATGTTCCGGAGAAGCTTCCTGCGGGAACATCGCCAATACTTTTTCCGGTTCTAATCCTTTACCCGGGCCAAACACTTCTCCCAAAAACAAGCCTAACGATACAGATACAATAGTAGTAGCTAAAAAATACACGATTGTACTTATTCCGATCTTACCGGCCGATTTGGTAGCCCCCAACGATGCCGCCCCTGAAATAATTGATACTGCTACCAATGGCACCACTAACATCTTTATTAGTTGAATAAAAACATCGCCTAATGGTGAGAAAATGGAGGCATCTGGTCCCATGAATATTCCAACAGCCACCCCGATACTCATGGCTACTAAAATCTGAAATCCTAAATTCTTAATAAGCTTTTTAAAAGTCATCCTTTATTTTATATGATTTGTTTTTTAATTGACGCATAAGATCGTAGCGATAATTCAGGATCCAAACCTATATTTAAATGATCCTGTAAAGGTTTTCTATTCCCATCAAACCCGTTTTATTGTTATCTTTGACGACTGCTTCTGCTAGTATTCAAAAATAATACCATTATTAATGATTGATCAGGTAACCATAGATAAAGTCCTTGAAACCGCCAATAGCCAAATTATTGAGGTGGTATCAGACTATGTTACCTTGCGCCGTCGCGGTATCAATTATTTAGGTAATTGTCCGTTTCATAACGAGAAAACTCCATCCTTTACTGTTTCGCCCCACAAAGGTATATTTAAATGTTTTGGTTGTGGCGAAGGAGGAAATGCGCTCAACTTTATTATGAAGCACGATCAGCTTTCGTTTGTTGAAGCAATCAAAGCTCTAGGTAAAAAGTTCAACATTGAAGTTGCCGAAGAAGAGTATTCTCCCGAACAGCAAAAGCAGAGAAACGAGCGCGAAAGCATGATGCTGGTAAGTGAGTTTGCCGGTAAGTATTTTACCAAAATGCTTAACGAAACAGATGAAGGTAAATCGGTTGGCTTAGGTTATTTCCGTAGTCGTGGTTTCCGCGACGATATCATTCATAAGTTCGATCTAGGTTATTCGCCGGAGAAAAAAGATGCTCTAACGAACGAAGCCACTAAACAAGGATATAAACTCGAGTATCTTGAAAAGACCGGCCTAACCATTGTTCGTGATGATTACAAAGCCGATCGTTTCAGAGGACGTGTGATGTTTCCGATTCACAGCCTTGCCGGTAAGGTAATAGCATTCGGTGGCAGAATTCTAAAGACAGATGTAAAAACCGCCAAATACCTGAATTCGCCGGAATCGGAAATCTATCATAAGAGCCGTGTTCTTTATGGTATTTTTCAGGCCAAGCAAGAGATTACACGTCATGATATGTGTTACCTGGTGGAGGGTTATACCGATGTACTATCGTTTCACCAGGCAGGCATCAGTAATGTTGTGGCCTCATCAGGTACAGCATTAACACCAGATCAGATCAGACTGATTGCCCGATTCACTAAAAACATCACCATCATATACGATGGCGACCCGGCAGGTATTAAAGCATCATTAAGAGGAATTGACCTGGTTTTGGCAGAAGGGATGAACGTTAAAGTTTTACTTTTACCTGATGGTGAAGATCCGGATACTTTTGCCAAAGAACGTAGTGAAGAAGAGCTGACTCAATATATTCAGGATAACCAAAAGGATTTTATCAAGTTTAAGACTTCTTTGCTTTTAGAGGATGCCCAAAACGATCCAATTAAAAGAGCCCAGCTCATTCAGGATATCGTTCGAAGTATTTCCACCATCCCCGACTCTATTATTCGTTCTGTTTACATGAAAGAATGTAGTAGTTTGCTTAAAGTTGATGAGCGTGTTTTGGTGCAGGAGATTGGCAAGCTTCAACGGAAAAAGTCAGAAGAAAACTTCCGACGTAATACTACCAGTAATGAGCGACCAGTTAATTATCAACAATCTGCACCTCAACAAAACCAAAGTACAGCAAATCCTTTTGAACTGGAAGAAAGAGAAGTACTTCGGTTTATGGTTAAACATGGCGAAAAGTTGCTTTCTGATTTAACTGAAGACGGCCAACAAGTTACTGTCGGTCAATATATCATTCATGAATTGAAGCAAGATGATCTTTTGAGTATCAATCCACTTTATAATAAGATGATGGAGGTTTACGAACCCGTTTGTCACGATGCAAATGTGGTGTCTCAGAAGTTTTTCGTTAATAATGCCAACACTGACCTTAGCCAATTGGCATCCGATCTTATTGGAAAAGAATATCAGCTAAGCCGCATCCACGAAAAATTTGGTAAGGTAACTCACGAGGAAGAAATTTATCAGGAACTGGTAATAAAGATTGTTGCTGAGCTAAAGTGGAAGAAGGTAAAAATTGTATTAAAAGAAAAACGAGCGCAGTTACAACAGCTCGGATCCAATGGAAATGAAGAACAATTAATGGAACTGATGCAGGAAATTAATACCTGGCAGAAAGTTCTGGCTCATATATCAAAAGAGTTAGGCGGAAGAACCATCGTTTAAAACACATATAAAATGCAAACACTTAACCACACAGACATTGAAGTTATTGAAGCGATTATACGCAAATGCGATATTTGTTTTATCGGAGTAGTAACTGCCGACAATAAACCATACGTGCTTCCGATGAACTATGGCTATAAAGACAAAGCCATTTATCTGCACTCTGCTCCCGAAGGAAGGTTAATCGATATTATTGAAAATAACAATCACATATGCATCACTTTCTCAACAGATAATGAGTTGGTTTTTCAACACCCTGAAGTTGCATGCAGTTATCGCATGAAATCAAAAAGTGTGGTTATTGAAGGACAGGTTGAGTTTATTGATGACATGGATGAAAAGCGCGAAGCACTTAACATTTTAATGAAGACATACAGCGACAAAGAGTTCAAATACAACGATCCTGCTGTGCGTAATGTTAAAATCTGGAAGGTACCAATGGACAATGTATCCTGTAAAGAATTTGGTGCTCCTCATGACGAATATCGCCTAAAACGTAATATCGATGAGTTGAAGAACCATCCTAAAAACAAGTAATAGCTATTTGTTTTAGATCAACCAAGCTTTTATATTTGAATTACAAACCTCAGAGTTACGCTTTATGAAGAAAGCCTTTTTGTTGTTATCTGTTTCTATTTTTGTTTTTGTAAGTTTTGCTCAATCTAAAAAAGAGAGCAAAGTAAAAACCATTTACTCACAAGGCTTTAATAGCGATAAAAGCACCGGTGATTTTGAATATTCTGATGCTTCTAAATGGTTAATCAGCAAAAAAGGTAAATCAGGTAAATCACTAAAATGCCTGGGTAAAGGACAATATATCGATGTTAATGGTGGACCATCTATTATGGCCATTTTAAAAAATATTGAGGTCAAGGATTTTGAACTTGAGCTATTGGTGCAGCAAAATGGTAAGAATTTCGACTTACTTGATTTCTGTATTTTTTACGGAATTAAGGATAGTCTGCATTACTCATATGCCCAAATTGCCGGTCATGCCGATAAAAGCACACATAATATTTTTCAGGTGGATGCTGCTAAACCTCAACGCTTATGCGACAAAAAAGACAAAGGAATACGTTGGGGAGTTGATGAGTGGCATAAAGTTAAAGTGGTTCGAAACACAAGTAATCAATCATTGAAAGTATATTTTAACGATGAACTAATTCTTCAAACCAATGAAGATTCTATCACATCGGGTTATATTGGGTTTGGTTCAACCAATAGTGCATTAAAAGTTGATAATATTAAACTGATGGCCACAGATTATACCAAAAACTCATCAACCATATTCTAATCTCTTTCTATGGCACTTAACTATTTGTGGATAGCCTTCTTTTTAATTGCTTTTGTTGTCGGACTGGTACGCTTAATTGTATTCGGCGATTTAGAAGTGTTCCCGGATATGATGAATGCCACATTTGATAGTGCCAAAACAGGATTTAATATTTCTTTAGGCTTAACAGGGGCCTTAACTCTTTGGATGGGATTAATGAAAGTTGGTGAGAAAGGTGGAATGGTTCAGTTGATGTCGCGAGCCATTGGTCCATTTTTTAGCCGTTTGTTTCCTGAGTTACCCAAAAATCATCCCGCCTACGGAAGTATGATGATGAACATAGCAGCCAACATGCTGGGACTAGATAATGCAGCAACACCTGTAGGGCTTAAGGCAATGAAAGAGTTGCAGGAATCAAACCCCAATAAAGACACTGCCTCCAATGCCCAAATAATGTTTTTGGTATTAAACACCAGTGGACTAACCATTATACCTATAAGTGTAATGGCCATAAGAGCAACGGAAGGAGCTGTTAACCCATCAGATATTTTTCTTCCAATACTTCTGGCAACATTCTTTAGTACTCTGGTAGGAATTGTATCTGTTTCAATTGTTCAGAAAATTAATTTGTTTGATAGAGTAATCCTGGCCTATCTTGGAGGTTTTACGGCTCTTATTGGTGGCTTCATCTGGTATCTTTCAACCTTATCACGAGAGATGGTTAATACCATATCATTACTTGGCGCTAATCTGCTATTGTTCTCGATAATTATTGCATTTATTGTAATGGCTCTTCGTAAAAAAGAAAACGTATACGATGCTTTTATTGAAGGTGCTAAAGAAGGCTTTGGTATAGCTATTAAAATAATCCCTTTCTTAGTAGCCATATTAGTTGCCATTGCTGTTTTTCGCGAATCAGGCACCATGGATTTTATCGTTGATGGAATTAGAAATGTTGTTGCATTCTTTGGATTTGATACCCGATTTGTTGATGCTCTTCCAACAGCCTTTATGAAACCATTGAGTGGAGGTGCTGCCCGAGGAATGATGGTAGAAATATTATCAAACTCAAATTTCGGTGTAGATTCATTTGTTGGTAAAGTGGCCAGTACTATTCAGGGATCAACTGATACTACTTTTTATGTGTTGGCTGTTTATTTTGGATCAGTAGGAGTAAAACGAACCAGGCATGCGGTTGGATGTGGATTAATAGCCGATTTAGCTGGTATAATCGCTTCTATCTGGTTGGCTTATTTATTCTTTGGATAGCTAATCTTTGCTAGTTCTGCATCTTAACTTCTAACTCTTCCTGCTTTGCATCCAATTGTCTGCAAGGAATATCAATATAAAAAATACTGCCTTTTTCTGGTTCCGATTCAAGCCAAATAATACCTCCAAGCATTTTCACATACTCTTTTGAGATAGATAGACCCAATCCCGATCCTTCAAATTCACTTGAATAAGAAATATCGGCACGTACAAACTGATTAAAAATTACATCTTGCTTGTCCTTATTAATACCAATCCCAGTATCTTTAATGGCAAATTTAGCAAACGAATTGCTTATGGAATATGATATAGTAACACTCCCATTGTAGGTAAATTTGATTGCGTTCTTTAAAAGATTGGTTAATATGGAATGTAACTTGTATTCATCTGATTTTATAACGCAAGGATTTTCGCATTCTCCTTTCTCCATTAACAGTTGAATTCCTTTTTCATTGGCTTCAACCTTAAAAAACTCGTAGATTTCATCAATCATTTTTGTCAGGTCAACCTCTTTCAGAATCAACTTTTCAGCTCCGGATTCAATCTTTGAAATATCGATAATATTATTAATGGTAGAAAGCATTCTTGAACCGCTCTTTTGAATCAGGCTTATGTAATATTCTTGTTCTTCAGATCCGTATTCGGCCGACTTAAGTAATTCAGAAAAGCCTAAAATCCCGTTCATTGGGGTTCTAATTTCATGGCTCATATTCGCTAAAAAAGCCGATTTCATCTGATCGCTTACTTCAGCACGAACTTTAGCTATTTCCAACTCCTGACGAATTATATTATTAATCTCAAGCTGATGTTGTAAATGTTTTGTCTTCTGCCGAATCTGCTTTTTTAATAATCGGTTAAAAAACAAAAGAATACCAATAACCAAACTAATTATGCATCCCCATACAAGAATATCTTTGAGGTAGTAACGCCAATTGTGTGGTGGTTCATCATATTCTTTTATCCACTTATCATAAATATCTTGGTAAGATCCGTTAGCCATAATGATCTCAAGACCATTATTAAGTATTTCTGCTAACTCGGGAAAATCACTACTGACTTTAAATCCCATATTCCGCTCAAGAAACACCTCATTTAAAGATTCTACAAAGTCAAAACCATTTTGCTTGATGTAATATTTTCCTCCGATCTTTTGAGCAATGGCACAAGTAACATCCGGTTGCTTTAATGCCTTAAATAACTCATCGTAGCTATTTACAAAAATAAAAGTGGTATTGGGGTTCAACGTTAACATATAGTGCTCTAACACATCGTTCTCCCAAATAACTATTTTAGGTCGTTGTTCGGTTCTAATTTTTTCAACAGAAAGCTTTGAATGAATATCGCTATTATAAAAAAAGCAATGGCTGGTGCTAATTACTGATCGGGTATAAAAAAATTTCTCATCTGACGTACCTGGATAATGTACTCCAGCAACCGCCTGTATTTCTCCACTATTCAGAGATTGTACAATTTCTTCCCAATTTCCTACCGATATTTTAATTCTATCATCATAGATATTATTAATTGCATTTATAATATCAATATTAAAACCTACCATTTCTCCTTCTGAGTTATAAAAATGATAGGGTGGATAGTTGTGACTGACCATAACATTATACTGCCCCATAGCACTAACTTTGGGCACTACAAAAACTAACAGTAAAATGTATACAAAGGTCCGCATCTAAATTTTTAAAAGAATAATTCAGGCATTTTTCTCTTTCCGAAATGTTTACGACCGAAAATTTAATTCGTTACAAATTACTAATAATTCTTTACGACATAATGAAAACATTACTCAAACAATGCAAAACAAAAGACTAAGGTTGAATTAATGTATTTTTACATTTTTATACATTTACACTAATTACACCATTATTAAGCATATAAATATTCACCTAAATACTTCTTAATGCTTGTTTTTCCGCTCATTAGCACTTTTTAACATTAAACATTTGTGCAAGTATAATAACCATATGTGAAAGCCAAATAACCTCTTCTGCCATAAATTTGAGCTTAAATGATTGTTCACAAAAAACCACCAAATTTATGAATGACAAAATCAAACGATCTACAAGGTCATGTTGTAACCCTATATCAATTTTATTGGTACTGGGTTTCTTGTTTACTTCATCAACGCTATTTGCTCAAAATAGAGTTGAAGGTGTAATTTATGATGAGACCAAAACTCCATTGCCCGGGGCGGCAATAATGATTAAAGGAACTTCAGACGGAACTATTACCGATATCGAAGGTAAGTTTAGTATTGATGTTAGTGAAACCGATGTTTTAGTGGTGTCTTTTATAGGATACGAGGACTTTGAAATAACAGTCGGCGATCAATCCTTTATTACCATCAATCTGGAACCAGAATCTGTTGGTCTGAATGAAATTGTTGCTATCGGTTACGGTACACAGAAAAAAGGAGATGTAACAAGTGCCATCTCAAGTGTTAAATCAGAAGACTTCTTAGCTGGTAATGTCCAGAATGCAGCTGATTTAATTAAAGGTCAGGTAGCTGGTTTAGTAATCACTAAAGCATCTGGTGATCCGAATGCTTCTTCAAGTATTAATATTAGAGGTATGGTATCTTTAGAAGGTAATTCTTCACCTTTAGTATTAGTTGATGGTATACCGGGAAGCCTGAACACAGTAGCTCCTGAAAATATTGCTTCAATTGATGTATTAAAAGATGCATCAGCAGCAGCGATCTATGGAACACGAGGTGCAGCAGGCGTAATTATCATTACTACAAAAGGTGGCCAACGCCAAGGCAAAGCTGTCGTAACTTATGATGGTTATTATACTGCTTCTGAATTTTATAAAAAGGCTGAATTTATGGGTCCAGAAGACATTAGAAATGGATTAACAGCCTTTAAAGATGCAGGATACGATACCGACTGGTTAAAAGGAATCTCTCAAAATGCTTTTACTCAAAACCATAGCGTTAGCGTTTCAGGTGGAACAGATAATGCAACATATGCTGCAAATATCACCTATCGAGAAGAGCAAGGTATTATTAAATCAACTGGAAACGATCAATTAAGAGTTAATTTTGATATCAATCAGTATTTTCTGGATGATATGTTAAAACTTAATTTAAACCTAGTTAAAGGTTTTAGATCAAATGAAATTTCTGATCCTTCCTACGCTTATCGTCAAGCTTTAATACGAAATCCAACTTTACCTGTTTACAATGAAGATGGTTCTTATAGAGAGGATTTCACAGTACTTCAATATTACAACCCTGTTGCTATTTTAGATGAAAAAATTGGCGAAAACAGAGGTGAATATACACGACTTACTGGTAATATAACAATTGAACCTATTGAGGGATGGAAAACAAACTTAATGTTAGCCACCCACAGAAGTTTTTCAAATAATAAGACTTATACAACATCAAGCTTTTATACAGCACAAACAAACAACCGTGTTGGAGAGGCTTATCAAAGTTCATACAATGATCAAAACGATTATTTAGAACTGACTTCTAACTATGAAAAAAATGTAAATGAACATCGTATATCAGCTTTAGGTGGCTATAGTTATCAAGACCATATGCAAGAAAGTTTCTGGGCATCTAACTATGGATTTCCAACTGATTACTATTTATACAACAGAATGGGTGTTGGTACAGCTTTAAACGATGGTAATGCCGGGATGGATAGCGACAAAAGAGAAGATACATTGATTGGATTTTTTGGAAGAGTTAGCTATGGCTACAAAAACAAATATAATGTACTAGCCAGTATCCGTCATGAGGGATCATCAAAGTTTGGTGATAATTATAAATGGGGTAATTTTCCATCTGTTTCTTTAGGTTGGACATTAAGTAATGAAAGCTTTATGCAATCATTCGATTGGTTAAATAACCTGAAACTAAGAGCTGGTTATGGTGTAACCGGTGTAATACCAAACGATCCTTATCAATCATTAGTTAGATACGGATATGATGGAGGTAGCTATTTTAATGGTACTGACTGGGCTAAAGGATTAGCAATTAAATCTAATCCAAACCCTGATTTAAAATGGGAGGTTTCGAAGGAATATAATGTAGGTCTTGATCTATCTGTTATTAACAATCGCTTAAGTGTTTCCGGTAACTATTATTGGAAAACAACAACTGATATGTTGTATTGGTATAATGTTCCAGTTCCTCCAAACCGCTTTACTCAAACATTAGCGAATGTTGGTGAAATGAAAAACGAAGGATTCGACATTTCTGTTAATGCTATTCCTGTTCAAGTAGGACATTTTAAATGGCAAACTATAGTGACAGCTACACATAATAAAAACGAACTTGTGAGTTTGTCAAATGACCTTTACGAATCAGAAAATTTCCTTCTTACGAACTATGCAACAGATCCTATCTCACTGCCAACACATAGAGTTGAAATAGGCATGTCAATGGGGCAATTCTGGGGTATGAAATCTGTAGGATTAACAGAGGATGGCTTCTGGTTAATTGAAAATCCTGAAACAGGAGAATCAGTTAAATTTGATGATGACGTTAAAGCCGATGAGGACTATCGACAATACCTTGGATCAGGTTTACCAAAAGTAAGTATTGGTTGGAATAATACTTTTACTTACAAGAAGCTTGATTTAGTAATGCAAATGAGTGGTCAATTTGGTCATAAAATATTAAACGGACAACGTATGTTTTATGAAAACAACTCTATTGCTTACAACCGCTTAAAAACAGCTGCCGATGATGTATATGGAGTAGCTCCACTGGCTAGCAACTTAACTCAAACCTTCGTTAGCCACTATCTTGAAGATGGAGATTATATGAAAATGGATAATATAACATTAGGATATACATTTACTCCTAACCAATATTTATCTAAACTGAGAATCTATGCTTCAGTTGAAAACGCATTTGTATTAACTAAATATTCAGGATTGGATCCTGAGTTAGCAACAAACTTTTTTAGCGCTGGAATGGATGATAGAGATAAATATCCTTCTATCCGATCATTTACGGTAGGACTTAATGTTACCTTCTAATAATAACAGGTAATTAAAAACTTTAAAAAAGATAATACATGAAACTACATATTAAAATCAACAAAGTTTTAGCTTCTCTGATACTTATTTTGGTAAGCATTACTGCATGTACCAATTTGGATGAGAAACTATATAGCGAAATTCCTGAAGACGATTATGAATTTCAGGATGAAGATATAAGAGCCATGTTTGGTTCTGTCTACCAAGAACTAAGATGGTTATACTGGGGATGGAACGGTACTTTTGATATATATGAGGAATCTTCAGACTTAATAATGACACCTCTTCGTATTGGGGTTGGATGGGGAGACTTATATGTAACTATGCATAAACATACATACACCCCAACAACAGGTCACTTTTGGACTGTTTGGAACCATTCGTACCGTACCATAAGTAGTTGTAATCAATTATTAGAATATGATCTAGTAAAAGAGTCTGCAACCTCATCGGCTGAATTAAGGGGAGTTAGAGGGTTAGCATATTACCTTCTTTTAGATAACTTCAGAAACGTTCCTATGGATACCGTTTTTACACACGAGCCAGGTTTTATTCCAGACCAAGAGGATCCACAAGTTGTTTTTGACTTTGTTGAACAAGAAATGCAATTTGTAAAAAGTGCTCTTAAGGACCAGGAAATAGAATACGGTCAGTTTAACTATTATGCTGCCTGTATGGTTTTGGCAAAAATGTATTTAAACTATAATGCATGGTTTGGAACAGATGATAATACATATTACCAAAAAGCTTACGAAGAAGTAAGTGAAATAATTAACGATGGAGCATTTTCTCTTTCAGCATCATACACCGAACCGTTTATGGCTGATGGATCATCATGCCCTGAGGTTATTTATTCAATTGTTTATAGCTTTCAATATGGAGCTACCGGTAATTACTTATCTAACAAAGCTCTTCATGGTGCAAGTAGTGCCACCTTTGGCCTGAAAGCAGCACCTTGGAATGGTAGTTGTGGTGTTCCTCAATTTATCGACACTTACGATCCAGATGATTCCAGATTTACTGATACATGGCTAATGGGACCTCAAGTTGATCAGGGAGGTTCTCCGATAACAATTGAAGGTACTCCATTGAATTATAGCCAGAGTGTACACAGTATTGACAACCCTGGCGCATACCAAATGGAAGGCGCACGCTTCAAGAAATATGAAATTGTTTCTGGTGAAGAAGGAACTTATGGAGATGATGTACCATTTTTTAGACTTACAGATGCTTACATGATTAAAGCAGAGTGCCTGTTACGCTTGGGGGGATACAATGGAGAAACGGAACAAACAGCAGCTGAAATTGTAACCATGATACGCCAAAGAGCTTTTAAATCAAACCCAGAAAAAGCAACACGTACAGTAGAGCAATTAAAAGGTCCTAGTGTCTATAATTACGGTCATCAGGAAAATACAGCTTTAGAAGGAGAAGATGATAACTGGATCATTACAGAAGAAGGTGGAGCTGATATCGAATTTGGAGGTTTATTAGACGATCTTGCCTGGGAGTTTGTTGGTGAACATCATCGTCGTCAGGATCTGATTCGATTCCAATTAACAAACGGGAATAATGTGTATACTGGAAAATCACGATTCTGCTTTGATGCACATAACAATCCTCAAAAAAATATATTCCCAATTCCGCAAGACTTCCTAGATTCAAATTCTAAGTTGGTTCAAAATCCTGGATACTAATTCTTATTTAAAAAGTAACACATGAAAAAGATAAATATATATTTTCTAATAACCTGCTTTTTAATAGGCCTATATAGCTGCGAAGACTACGATGATTTTTCATCTAAACATGTCTATACAGCTGATGAAAATCCCTATTTAAGAGTGGATGGAGATGCCACTATTACAACTGAAACTGAATTTGAAGTCGGCCGATTTGAAGCTTACACTATACCACTCGAAGATTACGCTGAAGTATTTGAATCTCAAATGGGAATGACAGTCGATGAGGTTATTAGTGGTCTAAACAATGGAAGTGTTTTATTCTACAATATTAATCTAAGTAAAAATGTTTGGAATAAAGCAGCTAAAACAAAAGGCTCAACCGGCTGGTACTATAATACTTCTGGTGTAATTTCTTCAGAAGGAGATGAAAGACTAACAGCTTCAGTAGAAATAGACACCAACTCCAAATCATTAATCGTTGATGTAATGGATGATGCAACTGCAGGAACAGTTTTTCAAGTTAATGTTGGTTTTGCGGTTGATGGACCTGATTACGATAATTACGTACGTTTTGTTTTTAATGTTTCTGTAACAGATCCATCCATAATTATCACCTCAATTAGTATTCCTACAGGAGACTATGCTAGCTTTGGAATTGACTTAACTCAATATGCCGATATTATAGAGTACAATATCGGAATGCCACTGGATGATTTCGTTAATAGTTTTGATCACAATGATGGCGGCACAATGCATATGAATATGGTTGATATTACTGACGCAGCAAATCCAATATGGGATTTAACAAGTGATTACACTGCCAATCCTCCTGGTTACTGGCTCGATGATCAAATGAAAGTTTGCTTTTGGGGAGATGCAGGTTTCTCACTATATGCAGAAACAAACTTAAATGATAAAGTTCTATATATTGGTAGAGCTCCAGAACTTGCTTCAGGACTTGAATTCAATCTCTGCGTTGGTTATAGAGATACAACTGATGATACCAAATTCTTTAGGTTTATTATAAATGCTAAACTTGAATAAAACATATGAATTTCAAAATTTTAAATAAACAAAAGCCGGTGTATGCCGGCTTTTGCTTCATACCTACAATCCTAATTTTACTGCTATTTGCGTCATGTGGAAAGAACAATTCCATTGTTGCACAAACACCCGATCCCGAACCTGAACCATCAGATACAACGGATGTTACATCGGATGTAATCATCTTATCGGAAGACGATGTAGCAGATTTCGACAAATACTATAAGCCCAATGAATTCAATAATATGGATATGTTGCGCAGCGACAGTAAATGGTCTTTTGTGCGAAGCAAGCAGTCTGAACATTTCTTTGTTTTCTGGGAAGAAGGTTTTGGCGATAATCCTAATTCAACAGATATTGAAGCAGCTTTAAGAATTGATGTAGATGATTTATTGGAAAAGGCCGAAGAGTTTTTTGCCATTAATATTAATACATTAAAGTTTGCTGATCTCGGAACTTCAACATCCAATCTGGATAAGTATAAAATGCAGATCTATTTGCATTATACAACCGAATGGATGGCATATGGAGCCGGATACGATGATGTAATAGGTGCCCTTTGGGTCAATCCTTCTACTTGTAAACCTGTTGGTTCAACTATAGCTCACGAAATTGGTCATAGCTTCCAGTATCAGGTGTATGCCGATTTATTGGCTTATGGTGGTATCACCAACGATTTTACACGTGGATTCAGATATGGATTTGGAGGTAATGGAGGTAATGCATTTTGGGAACAATGTGCTCAATGGCAATCTTTCCAGAGTTATCCTATGGAAGCTTTTACATCCTATAATTTCTCTGTCTATTCTGAAAATTATCATCGCCATTTTTGTCATGAACACCAACGGTATGCTAGTTACTGGTTGCAATATTACTGGACTGATAAACATGGTATTGATGCCTTGGCCAAAGTATGGAGAGAATCGGCAAGTCCGGAAGATCCACTGGAAGCATATATGCGAATTTATGGATTAAGCGTAAGTGATTTAAATGCAGAATTATATGAAGCTGCAGCCAAAATGGTAACCTGGGATATTGATGCAATTCGAGCCAATGGTGAAAACTTTATAGGTCAGTTTAAATATAAGTTCTACCAACTAAATGACGGAAGTTATCAGGTAGCCTATAGTAACTGTCCGGGTTCAACTGGCTATAATGTAGTACCTCTGAATGTACCCGAAGCAGGCACAACCATTGTTACTTCATTTACAGCCTTAACACCAGGTTCAGCTTTAGCTCCTGATGATCCAGGTACCTACTCAGATGAAGAAACAACACTAACCACAACTAACTATAATGCAAGTTCTCAAACAAGAGCTGGTTGGAGATATGGCTATGTTGCGTTATTGTCTGATGGTACAAGAGTATACGGTGATATGAACCGAAAAACATCTGCTGACATTGAATTTGTGGTACCTGCCAATTGCGAAAGACTCTGGTTAGTTGTTTTAGGAGCACCGGCCACTTACGAGGCGCATCCTTGGGATGAAAAAGAAAGCAATGATGATCAATGGCCTTACAAGGTTAAGTTTACCAACACCGATTTATTAGGCAATGTTACCGTAGATCCAAATCAAGATCCGGAAAGTATCACATTGACATATAATGTTGAGTTTCCAGCCGATGGCGTTAATTACACCGGAACAACTGTTAACCTGAATACCAACGGAGATATTTCAAAGGTAGCTCAGGCTCTATCAATGCAACCTTCAGCCATTGCCTCTAATATGTTAGATGCTAAATCAACTCCAGCTGAAGGTAAAATTGCTTTTGCTGCCATTGAACCTGATGAATCATTGAATTACGAAACCACAGCCAATGGATATGGTTTCTGGTTCGACAGTAATGGTGCTGTCATTGGATGGGGATCAGATAATGATAGTAAGGTATTTTCGGAATTTGATCCTGCTAACATGCAATTCTCTATCGGTCAGTTCCCAGGTAAAAGTTCTGCTAATGATACTTATACTATTAAAGAAGCTTTTGTTTATACAAAGGATGGAACTGAGTATATAATAACATTTGTATTTAATATTACTATTCAATAAAAGATTGATGAAGCTAAAACACCTGATAGTTTTCTTTTGCACGATAGTCTTTATTCTTTCGAGTTGCAGAAAAGATGATATTCCTTTGAAGCAAAAAAAGGATGATGAGATTGTGGAAGAAAACTATCAGGTTGCTAAGCTTTATATTACCACAGAAAATCAAACTGAAATAACTTCCAAAGAAAGGTACCTAAATTGTATTGTTCAATTCGAATCTGATAATGAAAATTGGAATTACACAGCCGATGCAAGAATAAGAGGCAGAGGAAACTCTACCTGGCTTTGGTACCCCAAAAAACCTTACCGTATTAAGCTTAACACAAAAGCTCCTATACTTGGACTACCGGCTGATAAAGATTGGGTCCTATTATCCAACTACCGTGACCCCACTCACCTAATGAATACTTTTGTATTTACCGTTGGCAAAAACCTGAGAATACCATTCCCTAACCACTCCCGTTACGTGGAAGTAACTCTAAATGATGAATATATAGGATTATATCAACTTACCGAGCAAATTGAACAAGGAACAAACAGGGTAGCCATTCTGGAGGATGAAGGAATATTACTATCGCTTGATGCAGACGACGGCCCCTATCTTGCGCCGGATGAAACTGATAACTTTTGGTCAGAAAAATACCATATGCCAGTGTGCATTAAAAATCCAAAAATCATCACCGAAGATAAACTACTTGAAATCAAAAATGAATTTGCCCTATTTGAAAATGCCATCAATAATGCTGTTTATTCAGAGGTTGAATCTCTCTTAGATATCGCGTCGTTTATTGACTTCATGATAATACAAGAACTTGTTTACAATGTGGAAGTTGATGCTCCCAGAAGTATCTACATCCATAAAAATAAAAATGGCAAATGGACGATGGGTCCACTCTGGGATTTTGATGCTGGTTTTGACTTTGATTGGGGAACAATGTACACCGGTCATAATTATTTTAATAGCTATCAGGAATTGGTGTTAGGAACATCACCTGTTTCTCACACGGGAGGCTACCATGTGCCTTCATTCTTCACAGACTTATTCAAAAACCAACAATTTGTAAATAAATACAAACAGCGTTGGCTTGAAATTAAAGATAAAATCATCTCTGAATATTGGGCAAGTACCCTTCTCTATGCTGACGAATTTAAAATTGCAATGGAAAGAGAAAATGAAAGATGGCCAATTGATAAGGATAACATTACTGAAATTAACAGAATGGAAAATTGGATTGAAAAGAGAGTCAATTACCTATCTGATGTTATAAACAATTATCCTGCAGGCATCAAATAAACATTTGTACTAGATAATAATGAAAACGTGACATAAAAAATACCAGACCTCATCTACTTTTACCTTCATAAACTTTGAATCATCAAAAATTAAATACAATGAAGAAAATTGCCTTACTACTCCTCTCCTGCTTTGCTATCTCAAGCTTTGCACAAGATAAAAACAGCGGATATCCAATTACACCGGTTCCGTTCACTTCAGTAAAAGTAAATGATGCTTTTTGGGGTCAACGCCTGAAAGCAAGCCGCGAAGTAACCATCCCATTGGCATTTAGTAAATGCGAAGAAACAGGTCGTTATCAAAACTTTATCAATGCTGCCCATCCAAGTGATACCATCAAGGTGGGTGGTTTATCTTTTGACGATACTGATGTGTATAAAACCATTGAAGGCGCCAGCTACTCAATGCAGACTTTCCCCGATGCCAAATTAGATCATTACATCGATAGCATTTTAGTGATTGTAAAAGCTGCACAGGAACCTGATGGTTACTTGTATACAAGCCGCACCATGAACCCGAAACATCCGCATGAATGGGCTGGTTCGAAACGCTGGGAAAAAGTGGAAGACTTAAGCCATGAATTATACAACCTGGGGCACATGGTAGAAGGTGCCATTGCTCATTATCAGGCAACAGGTAAAACTTCTTTCCTGGATATTGCTAAAGCTTATGCAGATTGTGCTGTTCGCGAAGTAGGTGATGGTCCCGATCAGACTTGTGTTGTTCCGGGTCACCAAATAGCAGAAATGGCATTAGCCAAATTATATGTGGTAACAGGCGAAAAGAAATACCTTGATTTTGCCAAATTTTTATTGGATAAGAGAGGTTATACCACCATCAAAACAGAATATAGTCAATCGCACAAGCCTGTTTTAGAGCAGGATGAAGCGGTAGGACATGCTGTTCGTGCAGCTTATATGTATTCAGGCATGGCTGATGTGGCTGCCTTAACAGGTGATACTTCGTACATACATGCTATTGATCGAATCTGGGACAATATTGTTGGCAAAAAGCTTTATGTAACGGGCGGAATTGGTGCTACCAACCATGGCGAAGCATTCGGTAAGAATTACGAATTACCGAATATGTCGGCGTATTGCGAGACTTGTGCTGCCATTGGTAATGTTTATTTGAATTACAGATTGTTCCTTCTTCATGGAGAATCAAAATACTATGATGTATTGGAGCGTACCCTTTATAACGGATTAATAAGTGGTGTTTCGTTAGAAGGTGACGGATTCTTCTACCCTAACCCATTGGAATCAATCGGTCAGCATCAACGTCAGGCATGGTTCGGATGTGCTTGTTGTCCTTCAAATGTTTCACGTTTTATTCCTTCGGTTCCCGGATATATTTATGCCGTGCACAACAGCGATTTATACGTGAATCTGTTTATGTCTAACACGTCAACTTTAGATATAAACAATAAAAAAGTAAGCTTAACGCAAAAAACATCTTACCCATGGAATGGCGATATTTCCATTGAAGTGAATCCAGAGAAAAAACAAAACTTCAACTTAAAAATCCGCGTTCCGGGATGGGTTCTTGGAGATGTCGTTCCAAGTGATTTATATTCATTCGCAGACAAAGAACGTCTATCATACAAAATTACTGTAAATGGTAAGCCTGTTGAAAGTCAATTAAAGAATGGCTATTTCACCGTGGCTCGAAAATGGTCGAAAGGTGATAAAGTAGAAGTTCACTTCGATATGGAAACCCGCGTAGTAAAAGCGCATCCATTGGTGGAAGCTGATCAAGGTAAAGTATCATTCGAGCGTGGGCCAATTGTTTATTGTGCAGAGTGGCCTGATAATGACTTTAGTGTATTGAGCGCTTTTATTCCTCAAAAACCTGAATTTAAAGTAACTGAAAAGCCTGATATGCTATACGGAATCAACATGATTCAGACAGATGCTCAATTATTAGCTTACAATAAACAAGGTAAGATTGATGTTGAAGATGTAAAACTGAACCTGATTCCTTACTATGCATGGGCTCATCGTGGAAGTGGCGAAATGGCTGTTTGGTTCTCTAACGAACTGCGTTCAACTAGAGCAGTTCAACAACCTACCTTAGCTTCCGAAAGTAAAGTTGAAGCTTCGCATATGGTAAAAGCCATCAGTGCTGTTAACGACCGTTTACTTCCAAAAAATGAAAACGACCGTTCAGTACCTTATTACCACTGGTGGCCTAAACAAGGCACTACCGAGTTTATATCTTACGAATTTCCTGAAGCTAATACTGTTTCAAGCTCTTCAGTAATTTGGTATGATGATGCTCCATGGGGTGGTTGCCGAATTCCAAAAGCATGGAAAATTTACTACAAAAACAGCGATGGAAACTGGGCTCCAGTAGAAAACGACACCGAATATCCAATTAAAAAAGGAACGGTTAATACCATCACGTTTAAACCCGTTAAAACAACCGCAGTAAAAATTGAAGTTCAACTTCCTGATGATAATGCTGCAGGTCTTTTCGAGTGGGAGATTGAATAGAACAAATAGAACTCAATAACAGAATATAATGAAAATAAGACATTTAATATATTCCTCAATTCTTACCCTTTTGGCCTTCTCTTGCACCAGTAAAGAAGGTCGAAAGGAACCTTTAACCCCTGTGCCTTTTACTTCTGTTAAGTTTACCGATAGCTTTTGGGCTCCTAAAATTGAGACAAACAGAACCGTTTCAATTCCATCGGCTTTTGGTAAATGTGAAGAAACAGGCAGATTAGACAATTTTGCGTTAGCCGGCGGTTTAATAGAAGGCGAGCATCAGGGCGATTTTCCTTTTGATGATACCGATATTTACAAAGTATTGGAAGGAGCATCTTACTCGTTGGCCGCTCAATACGATGCCGATTTGGATCATTACCTTGATAGTGTAATTACCCTAATTGCTGCCGGACAAGAGGATGACGGATATCTTACAACCTGTGTAACCAACAAATGCGAGCGTTTAACCGGTTGGTACGGAAAAGGTCGTTGGGATCGTTTAAACAGTCATGAACTATACAACAGCGGCCACTTGTACGAAGCCGCTGTAGCACATTACCAGGCTACTGGTAAAAGAAGTTTATTAGATATTGCCATTAAAAATGCCAATCTGGTAAATGAGGAGTTCGGCCCTAATGAAGGACAAAAACATGTTCCATCAGGTCATCCTATTATCGAGATGGCTTTGGTTAAATTGTACCGAGTAACTAACGATAAAAAATATCTCGATCTGGCTCATTATTTTGTGGAAGAGACAGGTAGAGGAACGGATGGTCATAAATTAAATGCCTATAGCCAGGATCACAAGCCAATTGTTGAACAGGAAGAAGCTGTAGGTCATGCTGTTCGTTTAGGATACATGTATTCGGGTGTAACTGATGTGGCTTCGTTGCTGCACGACCAACATTTGATGGAAGCCACCAAACGAGTTTGGGATAATGTGGTTACTAAAAAACTTTACATCACAGGCGGAATTGGATCTCGTGCTCAGGGCGAAGGTTTTGGCCCTAATTACGAGTTAAACAACATGACTTCGTATTGCGAAACATGCGCTTCAATATCTAATGTTTACTGGAATTATCGCTTGTTCTTGAATGAACACGATGCCAAATATTACGATGTATTGGAACGTACTCTTTACAACGGAGTGATTTCCGGTGTTTCGTTGAGTGGTGATAAATTCTTTTACGATAATCCGTTGGAATCAGCTCATAACCACGACAGAGCTCCATGGTTTGGATGTGCTTGTTGTCCGGGTAATATCACTCGCTTTATGGCCTCTGTTCCAGGATATATGTATGCAACAGATAAGCATACGGTTTACGTAAACCTGTTCGCACAAAGTACCGCCAAAATTCCTTTTGGAGACGAAACAGTAGGTATTAGTCAGGAAACCAAATACCCTTGGGAAGGCAAGGTTAACATCACCATTGATGAGCCTTCATCAACCAAAATGGAACTTAAAATCAGAATTCCGGGATGGGCACATAACCAACCTGTACCATCTGATTTATATCATTTTGCCAAAGAGATAAAAGATGCATACACAATAAGTATCAATGGCAAAAAACAATCAGTTAAAACCAATGAAGGTTACGTTGTATTAGATACCACATGGAAGCCTGGTGATAAAATCACCATTAATTTTCCAATGCCGGTTCGAAAAGTAATAGCCAATGAAAAAGCCACCTACGATCAGGGTAAGATAGCTTATCAAAGAGGACCTGTTGTATTCTGTTTCGAAGATAAAGACAACAACGATGGCTTCATGTTTAACAACTATGCACCGGAAGATGCTGAAGTAACAGACGAATTTGATGCTTCATTATTGGGTGGTGTGGTTAAACTTACCATGGGAGCAAATCAAGTAACTTCAAAAGACGGGAAAGAATCGACTGAACCAACCGAATTAACTGCAATACCTTACTATGCATGGAACAACAGAGGAACATCCAACATGTTGGTTTGGTTACCAGACAACAAGCAAACAGCTATTGCAAAACCAGCAGCATCATTGGCTTCAAAAGCAACACCTGAAGCTTCAAGCGGATGGGCTCCGGGATTAAACGATGGTTTTGAACCTAAAAATTCGGGCGATGTAGATAAGTCGTATTTCTATTGGTGGCTGAAAGAAGGAAGTGAAGAAACCGTTGATTACGTATTCGAATCTCCTGTTACCATTGCTCAATCTTCTGTTTATTGGTTAAATATGGATCATTACGATGGCAATTACCGTGTACCTGAGCACTGGAGTTTGCTATATAAAAACAAAGCAGGAGAATGGGCTGATGTTGAAACAAGCGACGAATATGGTGTGGCTTTAGATCAGTATAATACAGTCAACTTTAAACCGGTTAAAACAACTGCAATACGCATTAAAGCACAATTACAGGAAGGCGAATCAGGCGGTATTTTAGAGTGGAAAATAAAATAGTTAGTACAACGCAACATCACTAACCATTTTTAATGTAGAGAAGAATGAATATAAAATCGATTTTACTTTTAGGTGTGATGATGACTGTTTTGGTGTCATCGTCATGTGCTAATAACAAAAAGAAATGTGAATGCGCTTCGAATAAATATACCATAACAGCGCCACCCGCATCACTAAATCGCGATCCTTTTTATAAGAAATATGCCAATGTAAATGGGATTCAAATTATGAGTTCGTGGCGGGTGCCCGATTCAGCTTTTGTCAAGGCTTGTGAAATCATCGATTTTATGACAGGTGATTTACCTGATGATGTATTAAATCAAATGGTAAAAGTAGGTGCTCGTTTAGGTATTATGGCTCGTTACGAAGGCACAACTGATATACCGGAACATGCCGATTTGGCTAACGACACAACCATAAACTGGGATGTTCGTGCCCGGGGTTTAGGTGGTGATATGAATTTACCTTTAACCACTTGTGCTGAAGAAAATCTGCTTTGCTATCAGATTGATAAGTATCATGCCGAGGATATTACCATTCACGAATTTGCTCATGCAATTCACTTGATTGGTATTGCTCCAATTGATGATACTTTTAACGATACGCTTCAAAAAATGTTAGATAAAGCAATGGCCGAAGGTAAATACAAAAACACCTATGCCGCTACTAATCTATATGAATACTGGGCTGAAGCTGTTCAAAACTGGTTTAATGTTAATGCCGAGGTAGCTGAGCCGGATGGTAAGCACAATTGGGTGAATACGCGTGAGGATATGAAAAAGTACGACCCTGATCTTTATAAACTGGTCAGTAAGTATTTTTCCGATTTCAAAGAAAGCCCTTCCTGTCATAGTGCTCAAAATCTTTATACAGAGTAACCAAATACGATATTTATGCAATTAAAATCCCTTATAAAAAACACTGTTGTTTTAGGCCTAACATGCTCCGTAATGGCATGTTGCTCACCTAAAGAATCAAGAATTGAGGCTGACGGTCGTGAAGTGGTTGATTTCAAAGTACTCACTTTCCCTTTGGAAGATGTGAAACTGTTGGACGGTCCTTTCAAACATGCTACAGAGCTAAATGTACAATCGCTCTTAAATTATGAACCAGATCGTCTATTAGCCAAATTTCGTTCTGAGGCTGGATTAGAACCCAAAGCTGAGCATTACCATGGTTGGGAAGATAACACCATTGCTGGTCATAGTTTGGGCCACTATCTCTCTGCCATTTGTATGATGTATAAATCAACCGGCAATGAAGAATTTCTGAATCGGGCCAACTACATTGTTGATCAATTGGAAGAATGTCAGAATAGTGATGGAGAAGGATACATTGGAGCTTTCCCCGATGGGAAAAGAATTCTGGAAGAGGAAGTAGCCAAAGGTGATATCCGCTCTCAGGGTTTCGACCTGAATGGAATCTGGGTTCCCTATTATACTCAGCATAAAGTAATGATGGGTTTGATGGATGCCTATGAATTATGCGGCAATCAAAAAGCTTTGGAGATCAATAAAAAGTTTGCCGATTGGTTGCTAACCGTTGTGAAAGATTTGAATGACGAGCAAATACAAAAAATGCTGAATTGCGAATATGGTGGTATCAACGAGGCTTTGGCTGAATTATATGCCGTTACAGGCGATACTACTTACATGAAAATGACCGATGCATTCTATCATAAATCAATATTAGATCCTTTGTCCAACCATGAAGATATTTTACCTGGAAAGCATGCCAATACGCAGGTTCCTAAACTGGTTGGTTTAGCTCGTATCTATGAATTAACAGGGAATCAAAAGGACCGTGATGCTGCAGAATTTTTCTGGGACAGAGTAGTAAATCATCACTCCTACGTTACCGGAGGACATTGTAATCACGAGTATTTTGGAGCTCCGGATTCGTTACGCGATCAACTGAGTGATGGAACCACCGAAACATGTAATGTTTACAACATGCTTAAGCTTTCGAGCCATATGTTTAGTTGGGAGGCACAACCTGAAGTGGCAGACTTTTACGAGCGTGCTCTCTTCAACCATATTCTATCTTCTCAACATCCCGAGGATGGAAGGGTAATTTATAACCTTTCGCTGGAGATGGGTGGTCATAAGATTTATCAGGACCCTCAATGGTTTACTTGCTGTGTGGGAACGGGTATGGAGAATCACTCGAAGTATGGTCGCAATATCTACTATCATAACAACGATGAATTATATGTAAGTCAATACATAGCATCGGAATTAAACTGGAAAGATCAAGGCGTTAAAATCATTCAGAAAACTCAATATCCTGATGAGCAAGGCACTCAACTAACAATCAAAGCAGATAAAGCCAAGCAATTTAATCTGTTATTGCGCTATCCTTATTGGGCAAAGTCAGGCATTGAAATTACTGTAAATGATAAAGCCATTACAGTAAATCAAAAGCCGGGAAGCTTTGTAAGCATCAATCGCGACTGGAAAGATGGTGATGTAGTTAAGCTGAAAATGCCTTTTGACCTTCGCTTAGAAACCATGCCTGATGATTCAAACAGAGTAGCCATTATGTATGGTCCTTTGGTGTTGGCAGGTGATTTAGGTCCTGAAAACGATCCTAAAGTAAGTGAGTTGATGTATGTTCCTGTTTTAATGAGTGAATCGCGCAGTCCATCTGACTGGATGGAGCCCGTTGCTGGTAAGCCAAATACTTTTAAAACGCATGATGTGGGTCGTCCTCGCGATGTGGTTTTCAAACCATTTTATCAAACTCACGAAAGAAGATACTCTGTTTATTTCGACTTATTTGATCAGGCAGACTGGGATCAGCAACAAGCTGAATACCGTGCAAAGCAAGAGCAAAAGAAGAAGATTGATAACATGACGATTGATTTCTTCCAGTTGGGCGAGATGCAGCCGGAAAGAGATCATAATTACGATGGTGAAAAAGTGTTTGTTGATCAGTTTAAACAACGAAGATATCGCCAGGCCGATCGTGGCGGATGGTTCTCGTTTGATATGACTGTTTATTCGGGCCAGCCAATGGCATTGGTATTTGAATACTGGGGCGGATTCCCTTGGTCATTAACCTTCGATATTTTTGTAAATGACCATAAACTGGTTACTGAAAATCTGAAGAATAAACGTCCGGGAGAATTCTTCTATCAGATATATGAACTTCCGGATAACTTAACGGTAAACGGCGGCAAAGTAAAAGTAAAATTGGTACCTCACGAAGGTCACAGAGCGGGACCTGTATTTAGTGTTCGTACCATTAAAAGATAACAGGTTTATAGTTAATATTTAGTGCTAAATTAGATTCAATAAAAGTCAAAGTATCATCTTTGACTTTTATTTTTTTAACAAGATAAGTATTTGATCCATGGAAAATATTATAAAGATTCGTCTGCAAGAGCTTAGAACTGAAATGAAAAACAAAGGAATCGCTGCCTGGTATATGTCGGGTTACGATCCTCACCAAAGCGAATACATGCCCAACCATTGGCAGATTCGTGAGTTTATCAGTGGCTTTAATGGTTCTATGGGCTTTATGGTAGTTACTTTAAATGATGCCGCTTTATGGACCGATTCGAGATATTTTCTACAGGCTGCAAGCCAACTGGAAGGAACCGGTATTCAATTAATGAAATTCAGGATTGAAGGTACTCCCAGCCCTGCACAATGGATCAGCAGTCAAATAACATCCGATCAATTGGCTGGAACCGATGCTACATGTATTTCAGTATCTGCTTTTGAATCATTACAGGCGGAACTATCAGAATATGAAATTAAGCTTACTGATTGTGGTGATTTACTTTCTTCTTTCTGGACGGATCGCCCAGACTTACCGATGAATCCAATATTTGAACACGAGGTTAATTATGCTGGCTATTCACGCGCTGAAAAGATTGATCAGATTAGAAATCATCTGACTGAAAAGAAAGCAGACTCTATTCTCTTAAGTGCCCTGGATGATCTTGCCTGGACCTTTAACCTTCGTGGAAACGATGTTGACTTCAACCCTGTTTTTATATCATTTGCACTTATCAGTAA
This sequence comes from Carboxylicivirga linearis, assembly GCF_018271995.1. Taxonomy (GTDB): domain Bacteria; phylum Bacteroidota; class Bacteroidia; order Bacteroidales; family Marinilabiliaceae; genus Carboxylicivirga; species Carboxylicivirga linearis. The sequence goes on along the minus strand of NZ_JAGUCO010000012.1, from coordinate 101,133 downwards.
AACATCGTGCACCTTGTTTGTCAATCAGGCTAAACTATCGGATTCATTAAAAGATAAATTGCAAAGCGAAGGCATCAACCTGTTACCTTATCAGGATATTTATAGCGATGTAAGTAATATTAAAGGTAAAATTCTAATTGATCCCGACCGGATTAATTACGCTTTAAAAAATGCATTAAGCAAAGACGCCAAAGTTGAATACACCTTATCAATTGCAGCTATCCTTAAAGCCATTAAATCAGAACAAGAAATAAAAATGTTTGAAATTGCCATGCAAAAAGATGGTGTTGCCATGGTGAAGTTTCTTTACTGGCTCAATCAAACAGCAGGTGTTGAGAATATTACTGAATATGATGTTCTTTTGAAATTAAAAGAATTCAGGGCTCAGCAAGAAAATTTTATGGGGGCCAGCTTTCATTCCATTGTTGGTTTTAACGGAAACGGAGCGGTAGTTCATCGTTCTGTAACTCCAGAAACCGCTGCTTCTATCACCAATGATGGTATTCTATTATTTGATTCTGGAGGTCAGTATTTAGAAGGTACCACAGACATAACTCGTACTGTTTGTTTGGGGAATCCTACTGAATTAGCCAAGGAAGATTTTACAATAACTTTAAAAGGCACTATTGGTCTGGCAGAGTTGAAGTTTCCGGCCAATACCTTAGGTTGCAACCTCGATTTAGCTGCCCGTCATGCTATGTGGCAAACAGCAAGAAACTACGGACACGGAACTGCGCACGGAATTGGTTTTTTCCTGAATGTGCATGAAGGCCCAATGAGCATCCGTCAGGAATTTAACGATCGAGTTATTGAACCCGGAATGGTAATGTCTGACGAACCGGCTTTTTATCGTGAAGGTTTATATGGCATCAGAACAGAAAATGTGATGGTTTGTAAAGAATGGGTGACAAATGAATATGGACGCTTTCTACAATTTGAAACGCTCACCCTCTGCCCCATCGATACAAAATTAATTGAGAAAAGTTTGTTAACCGATGCCGAAGTTGAGTGGATTAATCAATATCATCAGCAATGCTACGATAAACTTGCTCCTGAACTGAATGAAGCTGAAAGCACATTTTTGAAAGAAATAACTCAAGTCATTTAACAGCTTCTTAACTCATTATCAGTAACGGTTGTCTTAGTCTGAACATTTGTGCAAGTTATTTAAACGCTAATGACAGCCGTTACCGGAATAATTTTTCTTCTTCACATTGAGAAAAAATCAGTAATCCAGGAAACAAGAACATATGCACAAATTTTCGCCAACCCAAATAATTAAGAAGTCATCTTTGCTTACTGCTACTTTTTTAACATTCATCATGATGTCTTGCAATAATGAAAAAACCAAAGAGATAGACACTGTGAAACCTAAAGTTGAGCTGTTTTCAATTAAAGATGTAAAACTTCTGGATGGTCCTTTTTATAAAGCTACTGAATTGGGAGAAAAGACTCTGTTGGCTTATGAACCCGATCGTTTTTTGGCCCGATTTAGAACCAATGCAGGATTAGAACCTAAGGCGGATCATTATGGAGGCTGGGAAGGAGAATCATTGGCTGGTCATAGTTTGGGGCATTACATGACAGCTTTAAGTCAAATGTATCAGACCACCGGCGACGAAGAGTTTTTGAATCGCGCTAATTACATTGTGGATGAATTGGCTTTATGCCAGGCTCAAAGCTCAACCGGCTTTATCGGAGCTTTTAAAGATACCGAGAAGGTATTAACAGAAGAAGTTGCCAAAGGGAAAATTAAAGCCCAGGGATTTAACCTTAACGGATTATGGTCGCCATTTTACACCATTCATAAAATAATGGATGGCTTGTTTCATGTTTATAAGCTATGTGATAATAAGAAAGCTCTTGAAATTGATAAAAATTTAGCCCTATGGGTTGGACAAATCGTAAAAGAATTAAATGATGAGCAATTACAAGAGATGCTACATTGCGAGTTTGGAGGCATCCCTGAAACATTTCTTGATTTGTATGGCGAAACTGGCGATCCTACCTATCTTGAGTATTCAAACAAATTCAGACATAAAGCCATTGTTGATCCAATCATCGAAAACCACGATGTATTAGCCGGTAAACATTGTAATACACAAATACCTAAATTTTTGGCTTTGGCTCGAAGCTATGAGTTAACAGGCGATACCAACGATTACAGTGGAGCTGTCAACTTCTGGAATATGATGGTTCATCATCATGCATATGTGGCAGGTGATTTTGATAATTACGAATATTTGTACGAGCCCGATCAATTAAACGATCAGTTAAGTAATAATACAGCTGAAACATGCTGTGTGTACAATATGCTTAAGTTATCAAGGCATCTTTTCCAATGGAACCCTTCAGCCGAGGTGCTTGATTACTACGAAAGAGCTTTGATTAACCACATCTTATCATCACAAAATCCTGAGGATGGACGCGTTATTTACCATTTATCCCTCGACATGGGAGGTTATAAGGTTTACGAAGATCCACATGGTTTTACTTGTTGTGTAGGTTCAGGAATGGAGAATCATGCCAAGTATGCCCAAAATATTTATTATCATTCTCAAGATGAATTATTTGTTGGACAATTCATTGCCTCGGAAGTTAACTGGAAGGAAAAAGGTTTTAGCTTAAAACAATCTACTTTGTTCCCTGAGGAAGAAGGAACAACATTAGAGATACTGTCTGATAAGCATGAAATTAAAAACACTTCAATAAAAGTTCGTTACCCTGCATGGGCAACTGAAGGATTTAATATCAGCATTAATGGCAAGACATTGGCAATTGAAGCTCAACCCGGATCATTTATTAATTTGGGAGATACATGGAAAAATGGCGACCTGATTAAAATTGATATGCCATTTAACTTGCATACCGAATCGATGCCGGACAACAAAAACAGAATTGCCATCTTCAATGGACCTGTTTTATTAGCTGGAGTTCTTGGACCTGAGAATGATCCAAAAATTGCAGATCCTTTATATGTGCCGGTTTTAATGACCAAAGATGCCGATCCTGCCAGCTGGTTACTAGAATCAAAAAAGGATTTTAATGCATTTAAATTAACTGATATAGCTCAGCCAAGAGCTGTGGAATTGCAACCATTCTATCGCACCCATAATTGCACTTACACTGTTTATTGGGATTCGTACACACCAAACGAATGGAAGCATCAGCAAAAGAAATACAAAGAAGAACAGGCTAAAAAGAAAGAACTGGAACTAAAAACCATTGATCTGTTTCGATTGGGAGAGATGCAGCCGGAGCGCGACCATAACTTCAAAGAAGAAGCATCGTGGGTAGGTGAATATAAATCGAGAAAATACCGCGAAATACCAAAGGAAGGTTTTGCCTCGTTTGAAATGGCTATTGATCCATCGCAAACCAATTCGTTGGTTTTTGAATATTGGGGTGGGTTTGCCGGAAGTCACACCTTTGATATTGCAGTAGAAGGCACTATTATTGCCACCGAAAACATTACCAATATGGCTCCTGGGAAATTTATCAATGTAACCTATGATCTTCCGGAGAACCTGATAGAGAATAAAAGCAAAATCAAAGTAGAGTTGTTGCCTCACGATGGGCATCGAGCAGGACCGGTTTTTGCTGTTAGAACCATTAGATCATAATCGCCAATTAACCAATAAAAATCATCAATCATCCAAAGCATATGAATAAGCACTTCATCCAACTTATTGTATTTGTAATTATTTCGGCTGTTGCTCAGGCGCAATCACCCCATATGAACTCCGAAAATGGCAACCCTCTCCTACCCGGATATTTTGCCGATCCAACCATCAAAAAGTTTGATGACACCTATTACATTTATGCAACCAGCGATGGAGTAAAATTGGCTTCGGGCGAGCCATCGGTTTGGATAAGTAAGGATTTAGTTAATTGGTATAATCAGGAGATGACCCTGGATTTGCCGGAAGGATTAACCAACTGCTGGGCACCGGATGTGGTTAAAGGCGATAACGGAAAATATTACTACTACATGGGTAATTGCCAGTTTGGATGTAATATCTATGGCTATGTTTCTGATTCGCCAACCGGACCATGGAAACCGGTTAACGATGGTAAAGCTGTTATTCCTGTTGGAACCAGTAAAGAGTATTTACCAGCTCTGGATGCACAATTTTTTAAAGATGATGACGGATCACTATATAGCTATTTCGGAACTTGGTGTACATCGTTTAAAGGCATGGGATGGGTTAAAATCAATCAGGATGATATGTTCACCATTGAGGAGGAAGGATTTATTCCCATTGAACAGATTCCGCATGCTTTTGAAGCAGCTTATCCACTTAAAAAAGATAGCATTTACTTTTTGATGTATTCGGCCGGCGATTGTCGTTTAAGTACCTATTCAGTTCATTATGCATGGTCACGATCACCAAAAGGTCCCTGGAACTATGGAAAGAATAATCCTATTTTGGAAACATCTGAAGATGGCCTGATCCATTCTCCCGGACATCATTCTGTGTTAGAAGAAAATGGTGAGTACTATATTTTCTATCACCGCCATGATAACCCACACAGTTCAGGAGGCGAATTCCGCCAGACATGTATGGATCGAATGGTATTTTCCGATCCTTATACCATTGAAAAGATTGATGCAAGTCACGAAGGCGTATGTGTCAATAAAAATAAAAAGCAACCTAAGAACCTGGCTTTGGAGGCTAAAGCATCAGCAACTTCGTATTACCACTTACAAGCTGAAGTCAACCGATATACCGAAAAAGAAACGGATTACAAGTACCTTCCTCTACTGGCAACCGACGATAATAACGGAACTATTTGGAAGGCTTCAAGCGGCTCTTTACCTCAATCATTGGTAATCGATTTAGCCAAGAAACAATCCATCAAAAGAGTAATGACTGAGTTTGAATATTCCACATATTTCTATCAATATAGAATTGAGACTTCGGCTGATAGTATTAACTGGAATATATTCACTGATCGAACTCAAAACAAACAGAGTGGATGTCCAATAATCGATGATAATAATGCCGATGCCAGATATGTTAAGATTACAGTAACCGGAACCGAGAAAGCTGGTATGTATGCAGCAATTTGGAATGTAAAAGTATATGATGATTTGTTTGAAACACCAGAACTAAATCATCATATTCAAACAATTGAAGCCGGCAGTACCGCTCAAAAGGGACTATTGGTTGATTTTGATGTTCAAAAGCTAAAAGCCAAGAAGATCAAGCAGTTTAAAAATAAAGGTTTGATGGATGGTGATTTTGTCTTACATGGAGATGCTTCATTATCCACTATAGACGGTGTTAAAGCCGTTCAATTGGAGGGAAAAGGATATTATGAATTAACTGCCTCACCTGCCAAAAGTCTGAACTGGAATTCTCCATTTACGGCATCAGCATGGGTGAACGTACCTGAGTTACAAAATGGTGATTGTATTCTTAAATGGAACTCACGCGATAATATGCTACAATCTTCTTACGCAGCAATGATGTTCGGAAGCGGCCCGTTTGGTGCCATCGCTCATGGAGACGGATCGGTTGATATGGGATTCAAAGAAACTCCTTCAGCCAATCAATGGCATCATATTGCCATCACTTTCGATGGTATGAAAGAAAGTGTTTACGTTGATGGTAAACTGGACAGAGAGTTGCCTCTAATGCTTTTTGTTGAAAGCGACACGGTGCTTATTGGTAGTTCAGGCTTTGAAATGGAGAACTTTAAAGGATTCATTGCCAAAGTACAGCTGTATGATATCAGCATGAATTCTGAAGAGATTTCAAACCTTTTTATACAATCAAAACCCAAAGGGCTTAAATAAAAATTCACTTCAATACATTAAATTTTGATTAAGTTTATATATTTTCAAAAACCTTAAAATCATCCCTGGCTAAATCGTTTCTCATAAAATTGAATCTATGAATAAAGTGTTTTTAGCTAAGTATCTGTTGATAAATATTCTGGTATCGATAATCGGTATCGCAACTATTCAGGCAGAAATTTCTGAAGAAGAACCACTTTATTTTAGTCATTATACCAATGAGGATGGATTGCCCTCAACTTATGTAAAAAGCATTGTTCAAGATGCTGATGGATTTATATGGGCGGCAACCCGCATGTCGGTAGTTCGGTTCGATGGAAAGACTTTTCGTGATTTCCCGAGTTATAACCATAATCACGAATTGGTTCAGATGTATTGTAATAAGTTGTTCTTCACAAAAGACTCAATGCTTATTTGTAGAACCAATGATGAAGAATACTTTTATTACGATGATAATCTGGAATGCTTCTATCCCTATGATTTACTGACATCGCTAGGTACAACAACTTCTGTTACTCCATCCAATAATGGATTTTGGATCTGTAAGAATAATACCATCTATTTTGTTGATAAATCAAACGGCAATAAAACGGATATTCTGTCAAAACTAGAAATCCAAAACATAGATAGAAAAACGGTTTTTCATGATCTGGTTGAAAATGATCAATGGCTTGTTTTTTCAACCACCTCAGGCATTATCTATTCTTATAATAAATCAACACTAAAAATAAACGAACTTTTATTACCACAGGTATTTAATGTTGAGGATTATGATTTAAGATTTATTGATAGCCACAATAACCTGTGGATCTCTACTTCAACATCTGGAATTGCGAATTTAAACCTTGTAAATAAACATTACAGTCATTATACAACCAACCGCAATGATGCCTACCGCTTACCCCATAACCTTGTTCATGCCTTTTCTGAAGATCAACTAGGAAGAGTTTGGCTTGGAACAGAAGCCGGTTTAGCCATTTATTATCCAACATCGGACAAACTGAGGTTAATAAAGAGTAGACTATCAAATCCCCAAGGGCTAAACACCGACCCTATTTACGATGCTTTTTGTGATATGGAAGGAAATATGTGGCTGGGCTCTTATTTTGGCGGAATTAACTTTTGGAGTGGTGAACAAAAATTCTTCAGAACATGGACTCCTGGTTTTAGAAAGTGGCAGATTAATGGTCGTGTAGTGAGTTGTTTTGAGGAAGATTTGGATGGTAATTTATGGATAGGGTTTGAAGATAAAGGTTTAAATAAATTAGATGTTGAGACCGGTAAAATGGTGCACTATTCATCAGAATCAGGCCAAAAAGGTTTATCCTACGATAACCTTCATGATTTACTTTTTGTAAACGACGATGAATTATGGATTGCCACCTATACCGGAAGTATTAATGTTTTAAATACCCAAACAAACACTTTCAGCTACTACCATCGCAATGATGAGGATGAGACTCTTTCTGATGTTATTTATCAATTTAAAAAAGTAGGTGATACCATTTATATTGCCACTTCTGAAGGGATTACCTATTATAATATCAAACAAAAAGAGTTTATTGCTCTCAGACCAGATTTACTAAGATCCATTCAGTTTGAAAGTATAGCAAGTACCAATGATGGAATTCTATGGTTCTCCTCCGCAAGTAAGATATATCAATATAATCCGGAAAAAGATTCGTTATATACTTTTGATCAGATCCCGGATTACACAAACATCAATTTTGTCAAAACAGATTCTAAAGGCAGATTATGGATAGGAGATTGCTACGATGGATTATGCATGTATAACCCCATGAATGGCACTATTCAAAAATTCAATAAATCAAATCATTTTCCTGCTTCATGGATTTTTAGTTTAGAAGAAGGGTTAAACGGTTGGTTTTGGGTAAGTACAGATAAAGGATTAATTCATTTTTCACCCGAACAAGAGATATTTACACTTATTGATAGTAATTCGGGTATACCTTTCAATCAGTTTAATTATCGGGCTTCGTTTACAGATAGTAACGGTAATATTTACTTTGGCGGAAATAGTGGTATGGTATCGTTTAACGAAGAAATTGATATTCCTAAAAAGCAGCATCTACCCATTGCCTTAACCGATATTCAACTGTTTAACGAATCACTTCAACCTGGTTGTAAAGTACTCAATCAATCCATTAATAAATTAGATAAACTTAGATTAAAACATAACCAAAACGTATTTACTATTGAGTTCTCAGCTTTTAGTTATTCAACCGGCGGAAGATGCCAGTACAAGTACTATTTAGAAGGTTTAGAAACAGACTGGAACAATGTGGGTAATCGAAATTTTGCTACTTACACTAATATTAGTCCCGGAACCTATACTTTACACATAAAGGCTGTTTATAACGAAAGACAAATAGATATTGAAGAGCGGCAACTACTTATTGAAGTACTACCTCCTTTTTGGTTGACAGGCTGGGCATATGCAATTTATGTATTTATTGTACTCATTATCTTTTTGGTTGTATTCCGTGTTGGTAAAAACATCGAAAAATCAAAAGCCCTGGCTCAAATGGAGCATCGCGAAAAGGTGCATGCCGAAGAAATCAATCGCGTAAAGCTCGAATTCTTCACCAACATATCGCATGAGCTTAAAACACCTCTTACGCTTATTTTAGGCCCCTTGAGTAAAATTATGAGTGAAGAGCAAATAACACCAGCTTTCAGGAAGAGATTACTTGGTATTGAACGCAATGCTAATCGACTGTTCCAACTTATTAACCAACTTTTGGAGTTTAGAAAAATTGAAACAGGTAAAGAAAAACTGGAAGTGTCCCCTACTAGTTTAGAAGAATTAATAAATGATGTAACCTATTCTTTCAACAGCATTGCCGAAACAAAAGGTATTGAACTCTCTACGCACTTAACCTCAACAAATGAAGTTGTTTGGATTGACAAAAACAAAATGGATAAAATCTTTTGTAATCTTCTTTCCAATGCATTCAAATTCACTCCTGAAGGTGGACTGATAGAGTTTTCGCTCAAAACAAAAAAAAGAAAAGGGAAGCATGTACCAGAGCTATATGATTTGATTATCAAGGTTTCTGATTCAGGTAAAGGAATTGAACCTGAACTACTAAATAAAGTATTCGATCGTTTCTTCCAAATCGAAGATGAATCCAAGAATGAAGGCGGATCGGGTATTGGATTAGCCTATGTAAAAAGTCTGGTGCAATTGCATAAAGGTAAAATTTCAGTAGACAGTGAGATCGGAAGTGGAACTAAGTTTAAGATTGTTATCCCTGTCAGTCGTGATGATTACAATAATAAAGAAATATCAACCATAGCTAACTCCCCCCAATCACAATATATAATTGAAGAAGAAGTCGAGTCAAATTTCACTAAAGCCGATTTGATTAATGTCGATGCTCTATCATCCAAGCCATCTGTTTTGGTAGTAGAGGATAATGTGGAACTGGTTCAATTTATGAAAGAGAATCTGGAAGCAAAGTATAACGTAATAACAGCTTTTAACGGTAAAGAGGCACTTGATACTTTAGAAAAAGATCGCCCCGATTTGATTATCAGCGATATTATGATGCCCGTAATGGATGGCATTGAATTGACTAAAAACCTAAAGAAGGATATTAATTATTCACATATTCCATTGATATTGCTTACAGCCAAAGATAGCGTTGAGGATAAACTTCATGGACTAAATTGTGGCGCTGATTATTATATGGCTAAGCCTTTTTATCCGGCCATTCTTGAAAAATATGTTGAAAACATCATTAATACTCGTAAGCTTTTAATTGATAAATTTAAAAGCGATGAAGATGTTAAAGCTGAGGACATCGCCTGTTCCGAATCAGATAAACAATTCATCGAAAAACTAACCGAAATTGTAAAGCAAAACATCAGCAATCCTGATATGGATGTGAGTTTCATAATGAAACAAATGGGTGTAAGCCGATCACTTCTTCATCTAAAACTGAAAGGATTATTGGGATGTTCAAGTACAGAGTTTATCAGGGCTATCAGATTAAAAGAGGCGGTAAAACTAATTTCCAGTGGTAAATGCAATTTTTCTGAAGCAGCCTACGAAACTGGGTTTTCAAGTCCAACTTATTTCACCCGTCGATTCCGCGAATTCTATGGCAAATCACCACGTGAGTACTTTGGAAAGTGATTTAACTTAAAAAAACAGAAGTGCCCTATTGCTTTACTCGGCCAAAGGTTTTCTAACATGAATATTGAAAGTTCAGTTGTTTTATGTGTAGTAATGAACATTTATGCTGGTTTTATAAACATTACTACTAAACGCTCGAGCGTGTTTTAGCTTTCTTTATGTTGGAATAAACTGTACTAATAAAACCAGCATGAATAGAATTTCTAAAATACTATCCGGCCTCCTTTCTTCTGCATTACTTGTTTCTTGTATCAACAACAATATAAGTGATGTTGAAAAAATAACTTATTTCCCATCCGAGATATGGAAGGTGGAAAAAGGGAATGATTTTTCGGATAGCCTGGCTCAACTTAGCCGATATCGAATGAAAGAAACTGCTAACCTGGCAATTTTATGGGAGAAGGCATTTGGTGAAGATCCGTCAACTACAAGCGATGAGAAATATCGATTTCAGATGCATGATTTGATGGAAGAAAGTGAAAAGATGTTTGTGTTTTATCGCGATAGCTTACAATTCATAGAAAAAGGACAATCTCTAACCGATAGTATTCGAATGCTGATTTTTGCCTATCACAACGATGATGGTACGGTTTATGGCGGAGGTGAAAAAGACTCAATTGGTATTATGTGGCTATCGCCCAACCGCATTCAACAAAAACCATATGCAGCCATGGCTCATGAGATGGGACATGCTTTTCAGTATCAGGTTGCGGCCGACGGTAATGATGGTTTCGATCCGGGATCTATCTATGAAATGACTTCGCAATACATGCTTTTTCAATTTTATCCGAACTGGATGCAGCTGGAAACCTATCATTTTGATAACTTTATGAAGAATACACATAAAGCATTTTTGCATGAAGATAATATGTACTGCTCCCCTTATGTTTTGGAGTACTGGTCGAATAAATACGGAAGAGAGTTTATTGGCAAGCTTTGGAGAAATGCAAAAAAGGGAGAAGATCCGGTAATGACTTATAAACGCATTCAGGAAATGGATCAAGAAGCCTTCAATAATGAAATAGCTGATGCATATCTGAAATTTATGACCTGGGACATGGATCGTATTAGAACAATTGCGAGTGAATTTGCCAATAAACATACCTCCCAATTGATCGAAAAGAAGAATGGCTGGTATCAAATATCAGAAGAGAATTGTCCTCAAAACTATGGGTATAATGGCATACGGTTAAATGTTCCTAGCACAGAAACAGAAATATCAATGGAGTTTAAAGGACTAACTGATGCAGATGGCTACAATAATATTCAATCAGATAAAGCCGGATGGAAATATGGTTTTATTGCTGAACTAAAAAATAATGAGCGTATTTATAGTCCAATCTTCTCTAATAACACAGATACTGTTACATTTACAGTTCCAGATAATACAGCTAATCTTTGGTTGATGGTTTGCGGAGCTCCAACAGAGCATTGGATTCATGAAATGGATTTTAAACCAGAAAATGATGAGCAATGGCCCTATCAAATTCGCCTATCTGGAACAAGTATCTTTAATGAACAACAAACTATTAATTAAAACATAAATGAAAATTAAGCTTCTTTTTGCAGTGTTATTCGCACTCTCTGCGAACATGCTTTCACAGGTTGCCACCGTTTCATCACCCGATGAATCTATAAAAGTAAATGTAAAAATTACCGATCGTATATATTACGATTTAGTGGTTGATGGAGTTGAAACCATGTGGTATTCTCCTATCTCAATGACGACTGACAAAGGTATTTTAGGTCACAATCCTACTCTTCTAAAACAATCTACCACATCAGAAGACAAAACCATTAAAACGGTTTGGGGTATTCGCTCCGAAGTGAAAGATCAATATAATGAGTTGACCCTTGATTTTAAAGGCGGCTACTCGCTTATTTTCAGAATGTACAACGATGGAATTGCTTATCGATTTAAAACATCGCTGAAAGGAGATTTAATTGTGTATGACGAAGAAGTGGAATACCGTTTCTGGGAAAATCATAAGATGCTAAGTCATGTTGTTGATTCGTATACAACCTCTTTTGAAAAGCTTTATACCCGTCAGACATTAAGAGAAGTTACACCGGATAATCTGATCAGTTTGCCAAGTGCTATTATAGCTGATAATATTAGGCTAACTGTTCTGGAATCAGATCTTTTCAATTATCCGGGAATGTACCTTTCCAAGTCAATCAATCATGCACATCGTTCTTATTTAACAGCAAAATTTGCCAAATACCCAACCGAATGGGTTCAGAACAATTTCCGCTTAAAAATTACTGAACGTGCCAACTACATTGCCAAAACAACAGGAACACGAGTTTTCCCCTGGAGAGCAATTTCCATTGCCAGATCGGACATTGAAATGGCCGACTCCGATCTAGTGTACAAATTGGCTCGTCCTTCACAGATTGATGCCAGTTGGGTGAAACCAGGTAAAGTAGCCTGGGATTGGTGGAATGCATTAAATCTTCAGGGAGTTGATTTTGAAACCGGTATTAACGATAAAACATATGAATACTTCATTGATTTTGCGGCTCGCAACAATATCGAGTATGTAATAATGGATGAAGGCTGGTCCGATCAGTTTGATGTTCTGCTTCCTACACCTATGATTGATATGGAACATCTTACTCAATATGCGAAGGACAAAGGTGTTAAATTAATATTATGGGCTGTTTGGCACACTATTGATAAACAATACAAAGAAGCTTTTGAACTCTTTGAAAGATGGGGAATAGCAGGAGTTAAAATTGATTTTATCGATCGCGATGATCAAATTGCCATTGAGTTCTACGAACGTATGGTAAAAGAAGCCGCCAAACATCATTTATTAATCGATTATCATGGATGCAGCAAACCAACCGGAATGCATCGTACCTATCCAAACCTGATCAATTATGAAGGGGTTCATGGTGGCGAATACAACAAATTCAATAATGAGCAAACACCTTCACATAATGTTGATTTGGTTTTTACACGTATGATGGCCGGGCCAATTGATTATACCCCCGGAGCAATGAGTAATTCAACGCAAGGTGATTACCATGTGAGTTATTATAATCCCAAAAGTATGGGAACAAGATGCCACCAATTGGGTATGTTTGTTGCCTATTATGCACCTCTACAGATGTTATGCGACGCTCCAACGGCTTATGAGAAATACCCCGATATTCTGCAATTTCTGAGTGAAGTTCCAACCACATGGGATGAAACAAAAGCCATTGAAGGCGAAGTAGGTGAATATGTTGTAATAGCTCGTAAAAAAGGTGAAGATTGGTATATAGGTGGTTTAAATAACTGGACAGAACGTGAAGTTAAAATAAATCTTTCCCAGATACTAGATGAGGATAATTACAAAGCTTCTTTACTAATTGACGGAGTAAATGCTAACAGAAATGCCGAAGATTATCAATCTATTCAAAAGAATGCAACAAATAAAGATGTACTAACGGTAACCATGAAAAAAGGTGGTGGATTTGTCATTAGATTAACTAAATAGGAATAGTTGAATTACAAAAAGCAGTTACTTAATGAAGTAGCTGCTTTTTTTTGCCCAATAATCCTACATGCAAATGCATGTTCTGTAATCATCGTCTCAAATCCATTTAATTGGGAAGATAAACTCTTGTAACCTCTGTGAAGTGAGAAATTTATAATTTATATATTTGATCAGCTGATATCCATTTTCTATGTTACAATCTCTGCAAATTCATAAAAAGCACCGCTCATTACTACTAATCATTCTATTAGTTATTATTAATGTAAACTCATTTGCACAAGAGATTAATTTAAGAGAAATACCCTCATTAGATAAATTACCCGTTAATGCTATTCACCGTATTTATCAGGATAGTGATGGATATATGTGGTACGGAACATTCAACGGTTTATGCAGATATGATGGATATAACATTAAAACAATCCGTTCGGACTTTAAGCACCCCAACTTACTGGCCGACAACTACATTACTTATATTATTGAGGATCATGAAAAACATATATGGTTTGGAACTTTAAAAGGAGCTTATATTCTTGATAAGTCAACCTTCCATATCACCCCGGTTAATCTGGAAGGCATCACCGATAAAAACGTATTCACCATAAATGTTACAAAAGATGGCTCTATATGGATTAGTGTAAAAGGAGCTTTACTGCAGTTTAAATCCGACGGAACATTAATCAGGAAGCATATCATTGAGTATAACAACCAACCCGATTTTGTTTATTTAGTATATGAAGATAAAGCCGGAGATTTACTAATCTCGATACCTCCCGGTGGACTCTATAAATTCAATAAAGAAAAAGACTCTTTCGAACCATACTTTCCTCATCCGCAATACAAATATATTGAAAGAATAATATGGTATGAGACACACAACTGTTACTGGCTGGGAACATGGGGACATGGAATTATTCGTTTTGACCCAACAAACCAAAATCAACCATATACACCTCAACCATTACCTGTTGATATACTTGGAAATCCAACAGGCAACCTATTCCATATGGTGCAGGATGATGTATTAAACTATCTATGGGTGACGACTCAGAAGAATCTTTTTGCTTTCCGTATCAAAGAAGATGGAAATCTGGAACAAGTAGACACCTCTCCTTTTCTTCCCGCAGAGAATAAAATACTATATGAAATAATCAAAGATAAAGAAGGTAAACTTTGGGTTTCAGCATTTGACAATAAGAGCTTTATAGTTGATATCCGAAAACATATAACTAAGGAGTACCCCCTTACTGCCTTACGTCAACAAATTATGGCAAATCCATCGGTTACCGCCTTATGTTTTGACAAAAAAGATATGCTTTGGTTCTCACAAGAACGTTATGGTCTTTGCACTTACGACCTAAAAGAAAATAAAATTAAACACTATCAACAATGTGAAGACACGAAGAACCTTCCTTTCTGGGATGTAATAGCATTTAATCAATCTAAAACCTCAAACAGGGTTTGGACAATTGCAATGAATGAAACCATCTATGGTTTGCGTCAAGAAAATATGGATATAAAAGTTGATATTAAAATCCAGCTTCATGATGCAATTGAAAATGCAGGAAGGCCAACTACTCTTTATGAAGATTCCAAAAACAACCTCTGGATAGGCACCTCTAACAGTCTATTTAAATATCATATCCCTTCAAAGAAATTAAGCATTGTATCAAAGGATCTGGGGTATATTTCCGGGATTTCACAAACCAGTGAAGAAAATATTTGGGTAGCCATTAAAAATAAAGGGATATGTCATGTCAACTCAGAAATACAAACCAAAATATATCCTGCTTCCAAAGATTTTGTTTGCATCGATGCAACCAGTGATGGAATACTCTGGATTGGCACTGCTCAAGGTGAAATTCTGAAATTTAATTCTGAGAATGGAAATATAGAAGACTATAGCATACCTTGCGGAATGAAAGGTGATATCATTAACAACATTGTAGTTGATGAATATAACCACCTTTGGATAATAACGAATCAGCTTATTAAAGAATACAACCCCAATAACTCGGCTTATCGAGTATTTAATACGCGAAACCCTGATTTTTTATTAGACCGTTTACTCCCCAAGGCGGTATTCTACAATCAAAGAGAAAAGATCTTTTTTGGAGGTATTTCAGGTATTGTTTCTATTTCTCCTTCACAACAATTGGAAGGAATACCGGAACATGTAATAACATATATTACCGACGTTAAAGTAATGGATAAAAGCATTTTGAACGATACTACAAAAACAAAATTTACGAATAATGGCATCGTTATTGATCCACAAGATCAGAATATTGAAATTGCTTTTTCCTCTCTTGACTTTCATAATTTGGAACAAGTTCGTTATGCATATCGGCTGAAGGGTATAGACAATGAATGGGTAATTCTGAACGAAGGAAAAAATACTGCTTTTTATAACAAGCTGCCAAAAGGCACTTATACATTTCAGGTAAAAGCTACCGACAAACATGGATTATGGAGTAATGAGATAACAGAACTAACCATTATTCGCCTTCCGTTTTGGTACGAATCGAGCTGGGCATATCTAATATATATCTTTCTAGCAACTGCAATATTGGGTTATATCATTTATATAAATCGTAAACGAATTGAACTTCAAAGTAGAAAAAAGTGGGCAGATAGCGCTGAGCTAGTTAAAATGCACCAATATCTGGAACAAAATAAGAATCAGCAATCACATGAATTTAAAGAACTGGATCAGATGTTGATTGACAAAGCTACTAAAGCTGTATTGGAGCATTTGGGCGACTCCAAATTCAATGTTGAAACTTTGGCAGAATCTATGAATATGTCACGCTCTACTTTATCAAGAAAAATAAAACTGATCACCGGAAAAACTGCCTTTGATTTTATAAAACAAATTAAAATGCATCAGGCTTGTCAATTACTGGAAAGTAAAACAGCTACCATTAACGATGTAATGATTGCTTTAGGATATAATGACTACAAAAGTTTCACCAATTCTTTCAAAAGCATCTATGGAGTTTCTCCCAGTGAATACCAGAAAAACGCAAAATCATAATTCCATTCACTCAATTTCGTTAGTTTTTTTCTTCAAATGATTGGTTTTTTTAGTCAATCTGACTAAGATTAAAACACCCCATATAGTTGATTTATATACCAAATCAATACTATTTACAAATTCCTTCTTTTGTTGTAAATATGCTTAAAGAGCAAAGTTAAGGGTTCTCATGCATTTGATTTTTTGTACTGATACATATAGAAACAGAAAAATAAAACTACGTAATTATGAAAAGGAATTTATTACAGGCATCAGTCTCTTGTAGCCGACTTCCAAATAAAAGAGAATATCTATTCTTTTTTATCTGGAGTTTAATCTTTAGTCTATCATCATGCAGTAATGGGGAAACAGAGCATACAAAAATTAAGCTGACCGAAAAACCAGTAAAGATCTCATCCGTTAAAAACATATCCGGATTTTTCGGAGACAGAATGAAAGTAAACCGTGATCAATACCTCAAGAATTTCCCGATAGACAAATACGTTGATTTTATTGTAAAACGAGAACATACAGAATGGAACTGGACAAAGGCTGAACAACATGGAAAATGGTTAGAGTCGGCTTATTTATCTGCCATTCAGGCTGAAGACCAGCAATTATTAGCAAAAGCACAGACTATCTTAGATCGCATTATTGACTCACAGGAAGAAAGTGGGTATGTTGGTGCCACATCAAAATCATTTCGCACACCCGAAAGACCTGTAAGAGGTATGGATCCTTATGAGTTGTATTTTGTATTTCATGCATTTATAACTGTTTATGAAGAAACAGGCAATGAAAAAGCTTTGGTGGCTGTTGAGAAATTAGCCGACTATTTTCTGGAATATTTTGGTCCTGATAAATTGGGATTCTGGCCATCTGATCTAAGATATCCCCAAAACAAACACAAGAAACTAGCGGGCACCTCACAATCAGCCGGTCATAGTGTACATTATTCATGGGAAGGAACATTACTTGCAGATCCTGTTGCTCGTTTGTATGAACTTACCGGAAAAGAAAAATACCTGGATTGGAGTAAATGGGTAGTAAGCAACATTGACAAATGGAGTGGTTGGGATTCTTTTTCAAGATTGGACTCTGTGGCCGATGGCAAATTGGGCGTAGGTGAACTTCAACCTTATGTGCACTCTCACGCCTTCCATATGAACTTCATGGGCTTTTTAAGACTTTATCTCATTACAGGAGACACTACTTTGCTTCGAAAAGTAAAAGGTGCATGGGATGACATCAGAGAAAGACAAATGTATATAACAGGTGGGGTAAGTGTTGCAGAACACTACGAACTTGGATATGTAAAACCGCTGTCAGGTAATATTGTGGAAACATGTGCAACCATGTCATGGATGCAACTAACTCAAATGTTACTTGAAATAACCGGCGATGTAAAATATGCTGATGCCATTGAACGTTTAATGATTAACCACGTATTTGCTGCACAAGATATTGATGAGGGACTTTGCAGGTATCATACGGCTCCGAATGGAACTAAGCCAGCAGGCTTCTTCCATGGCCCTGATTGCTGTACTGCCAGTGGTCATAGAATTATCTCGCTCATTCCAACATTTGCTTATGCCGAAAATGGATCGGCATTCTTTATCAACCAGTATCTGGAATCGGAATATGAAGGTAAAGATCTACAGTTTACAATAGAAACCAAATATCCCGAATCTGAGAATATTAAATTGACAATTACAACTGAAAAACCAGTAAAAAAGGATTTACTTCTTAGGATCCCTTCGTGGTGTAAACATCCAATAGTTAAAGTTAAAGGAAAAGAGATTAATGACATAAAGCCGGGTTCATACCTTACACTTTCAAATAAGTGGATGAAGCACGATGTTATTGATATAACATTCCCAATGGAAGAAAAATGGATTAAAAGAGAAAACCATAGCGAATACTCTATGTACTATTTACCTGGTGGTGAACATATGTACAAAGAAACAGCAACAGACAGAATTCCATCCGCTTTTACCCGTGGACCGTTAGTTTACGCAGTTGATATGGTTTGGAATCCTCAATTAGAAGAGGATAATATCAACTTAGAAAATGATTTGAGAATAAACACATCTGAACATCCAACAATGGAAAGTAAACCTGATAACAAAATGCTGGGCCCTGTATATGAAGCAAAAGCAACTTATAAAGGTAAAGATGTAAAAGTAAATTTAACTCCATTTGCCAACATAGGCCAGTGGTACAGAAAAGACGGTCCTAAACCTGATAAGCACTCGAAAGCATACTCTTATGGAATTTGGTTGTATGATACTTCTTTTAATAAATAGGTTTTGATGGGAGTAAAATAGGACAGCTATTAACAGCTGTCCTAATTTCCGTTCAAGAGCCATCTGCTTTAATTCTAACTAGTTCAATACCCAAATTCAAAATCTATGAAATATATCCTTACACTGATCTGTATAGCTTCATTTTCCTTAATTGGAAAAAGTCAATCCCAAAAATTTGATGAAATATTATACGGAGTCGCTTATTATCATGAGTATATGCCCCAAGAACGGTTAGATGAGGACATCCGCATGATGAAAGAATCCGGAATCAATCTGGTTAGATTGGGTGAATCTACCTGGAGCCTTTTTGAACCGCGGGAAGGTGAGTTTGAATTTGCCTGGATGGATCGTATCATTGATAAAATGCACCAAGCTGGAATTAAAGTCATACTAGGTACTCCAACCTATTCTATTCCTGCATGGCTATGGCATAAACACCCCGAAGTATTGCTGGAATATCAAAAAGGAGGCAAGGCTTATTATGGTATGAGACAAAATATGGACCTGACCAATCCAACCTACCTTTTTTATTCAGAGCGTATTATACGCAAACTGATGGAGCATTATGTACAGCATCCTGCAATAATCGGATTTCAGGTAGATAATGAAACCACCGACAGAGGAGTTAATAATTATGACTTTCAGGTTGGTTTCATAAATCATCTGAAAAAGAAATTCAAAACAACGGAAAATCTCAATAAAACCTGGGGTTTAAATTATTGGGGCATGAATATCGACGGATGGGAAGAGTTACCCCCACGTGATGGAATTTCAAATACAGGTTATAAGTTGGAGTGGGATCGTTATAAACGAAAAGAGGTAGCTGACTTTCTTAAATGGCAATCGGCAATTGTTCGCGAATATAAAAGAGAGGATCAATTTGTCACACATTGTTTCATGACAGCTTTTGAAGAGGTTGATCAGGCTACAAGCTCCGAATTGATGGATGTGATGGGTGTGAATGTATACCACGATCAACAAGATCACCTGACTGG
Organism: Carboxylicivirga linearis; assembly: GCF_018271995.1. Lineage (GTDB taxonomy): Bacteria > Bacteroidota > Bacteroidia > Bacteroidales > Marinilabiliaceae > Carboxylicivirga > Carboxylicivirga linearis. Next base: position 81,363 of record NZ_JAGUCO010000012.1, on the reverse strand, counting down.
CCGAGAGATTGCTTTAGCAGGCGATTATTTTCGTTCGGTTAAACATCAAAACTACCTGGTGATGGAAACCAATGCCCAAACAATGGGCTGGAATTCACGCATCCAGCGCCCACCATACCCGGGACAATTGAGGCAAAATGTATACGCTCATTTAGGTTCCGGCGCTAATATGGTGGAATATTGGCACTGGCATTCTATTCATTACGGCCAGGAAACTTACTGGAAAGGTATTTTATCACACGATTTAAAACCGAACAGGGCCTATCGTGAGATGTCAAAAACAGCCCATGAACTCAAGAAAATTGGAAAGAAACTGGTTAATCTGAAGAAAGAAAATAAAGTGGCTATTCTGTTTAGCCATGATTCTAACTCGGGTCTTAATTTTATGCCTTTTAATAAAGGAGGCAACGGCTGGGGACCAGATCATAATAACTATTACAATTGGGGTTTAACATGGCAATTTCACAATGTTTTATACCGAAATAATGTAGGCGTCGATTTTGTCTTTCCTGACACACTTGATTACGATGAATACAAACTACTTATCATTCCTTCTCTTTACATAGCCAGTGATGAATTACTAGAGAAAATAAATAATTACATTAAAAATGGCGGACATGTGATTTTACAGTTTAAGAGTGGTTTCTGTGATGACAATTCGATGGTTCGTCCGGTTTTGGCACCAGGGCCACTGCGAGAGGCCTGTGGATTTTACTACCAGGAATTTTCGAATATCGGGGAGATGAAATTAAAAGGAGACCCATTTGCTGTCGGTGAAGGGAATAATATAGTACATACCTGGGCCGAATATATTATTCCTGAAACAGCCAAACCCTTAGCATACTATGACTACAGGTATTTTGATGAGTATCCTGCCATCACATCCAATGACTATGGCAAAGGAAAATTGATATACGAAGGTTGTATGGTATCTGATGCTATTCAGGAAAAGATACTTATGAGTGAAATAGAAGAACTTGGACTTACTTCACCCGATCAGGAACTTCACTGGCCATTAATAACTAAATCAGGTATTAATACTGATGGCAAAACCATTCACTATTATTATAACTATTCATCTGGCACTAAAGAATTCAATTTCCCTTATGAGAAAGGCATTGAACTGCTGACAAATACAAAAATAAAGAAACAACAAACTCTTCAAATAAATCCCTGGGGAGTAATAATAATTGAAGAAGATTAAATCCACTAAATCCAATTCTATGAAAAAAAATCTATTAAAGTGTATGTGGGTATTATTTATAACAATAATACCTCTGACTACAAATGCTCAGAGTGCTGTTAATATTGCACCTAACGCTTCATCTGTTGAGGCATCCTACACCGCAGCATGGAATAACCTATTTGCTGTCAATAATCAAACGGTTGGTTATGGTCTGGCAGGAGGAGGTACGCCTGTACTCGGGAATGAAGAGACTTGGGGCAGTTGGAGTGAAAATCGTCCGGTATCTCAGTCATTAACTTATGAATGGTCTAACAAATACGACATTAATAAGGTATCTATTTACTTTTGGTGCGACAATGCCAGTTCGTCCGCTGGTAATGGAGTAGCTCTTCCTTCAAGCTGGAAAATTCAGTATTGGGACGATTCAACGTCAAGTTGGGTAGATGTTACTCTTCTGGATGGTCAATTCTACCCACTCAACATTGATGCTCCCAACACAGTAGAATTTAATAATATTTCTACAACCAAGTTGCAGGTGGTAATGGATGCTTCCACCGATGGAGCAACTTATGCAGCATTAGGAGTTACTGAATGGGAAGTTTATTCATTGATTAGTGATCCTATCATTTCATGGAATCGTCCTTATATTATCCTGTCGGACTTGAAGAAACGAATAGACCATTTTACAGTGAAAGGTGTAAATTTGACCGATGATATAACGATTGAATTGGGGAGTGAATTAACCGAAGTTAAGCTATCTACAACAACAATACCTCAAAATGAAGCAGAATCTGCAGATGGATTCGAAGTCGCTATTGAATTAACTTCTATGCCAGCCACTACATCTACCGGTAATATAACTTTAATATGCGGTTCCGTAACAGAAAGTATTAATGTTGCTATTTCTGGCGACTCCGAATGTCTGGTTGAAGCGGAAGCAAATGTAGTTCCTGACCCAAGCTTTTACTCTTTAAACGGATTAGGCATATGGGAGACCAGCCCCAAAGTAGTATCCATTTTAGATGGAGTTGATGTTAAATGTGGGGCAACATGTCTGTTATTCGAAGGTTCAAAATCAGGCATTGAAGTGCAGAACAGATTCTTTGCCAAAGGAGAGTATAAAATTACCGGATGGATTAAAACCAACGGCACTTTTGAAACAGGAGTATATGATTCAGGTAGTAATTTAAGCAGTTCTGAAACATCAAAAGCAGAATTAACCGGTGGCAATTCAATTAACTTTTTAATTCCTAATACAAACGGAGCTTGGCAGTATTTTGAGTATAGTTTTAATGTTGGTAGTTCGGCAAGCGGCGTATGTTGGATCAATAACGACAGAAGCAAAACGGCAACTGAAGTTTATCTGGATAATTGGCAAGTATATGATGTAGCTATGCAATCTTCAGAAACTACTGGAAATAAAGATTATCCTATACAACCTATCACCTTTAACAAAGTAAAGCTTTCAGATCAATTTTGGGCTCCCCGCATTCAGCAAAACCAGGATGTGACCATTCCTATTGCGCTGGATCAATGCTACAGTACCGGAAGGGTAGATAACTTTTTAAAAGCAGCCGGCTTGATGGATGGCTATTTTAACACCGAATACACTTTTGATGATACTGATATATATAAAATTTTAGAAGGAATGTCCTATTCTGTTCAAATGTTTCCTAATGAGGAACTAGAAGCTGAAATGGATAAATTAATTGAATACATTGGTCTTGCGCAGGAAGAGGACGGATACTTATACACAGCCAGAACTGCAGGTGAACCTGGGAATTTTCATTCATGGGTAGGGGTTAATCGCTGGGAAAAAACACCCGACCTGAGTCATGAATTATATAATTGCGGGCATTTATATGAAGCAGCTGTAGCTCATTACCAGGCAACAGGTAAAACAAACCTTCTGGACATTGCAATAAAAAGTGCTGATCTATTGGTAGATGTCTACCTAAAAGAAGGTTTAACCTATGAACCGGGACATCAAATTGTTGAAATGGGATTAGTTAAAATGTCCAGAGTTACCGGTAATCAGGATTACATAAATTTAGCAAAATATTTCCTTGACTTAAGAGGTAATCAAGGGGTGATGCGCAAAGAATACAGTCAGTCGCACAAGCCAGTGGTATATCAGGATGAAGCTGTCGGTCATTCAGTTCGCGCAGTTTACATGTATTCGGGTATGGCTGATGTTGCAGCTTTAACCGGGAATGAAGCTTATATGCATGCAATAGATACCATCTGGCACAATGTAGTAGATAAAAAATATTACATCAATGGAGGTATTGGGGCCAGGCATGATGGTGAAGCTTTTGGTGTAAACTACGAATTGCCCAACCATACAGCATATTGTGAAACTTGTGCTTCTATTGGTAACGTTTATTGGAACCATCGCATGTTCTTACAGCAAGGTGATTCAAAGTATTACGATATTATCGAACGAACTCTATACAATGGTGTAATATCGGGAATTAGTCTGTCTGGAGACCATTTCTTTTATCCTAATCCTTTGGCGTCCGATGGTAAATATCTATTTAATCATGGTTCTAATACTCGCCAAGAATGGTTTGGTTGTGCCTGTTGTCCAAGTAATTTATGTCGATTTATTCCATCCATGCCAGGGTATATCTATGCTCAAAAAAGCGATAGCGTTTATATAAACCTTTTTGTTGAAGGAGAGACAAAATTGGGTATTGGAACAGACTCTGTAAATATTTCACAAACTACCAATTACCCATGGGATGGTGATATAGAAATAAACATTGATCCGGAATCTACTCAAAATTTTAATGTATTGATACGTATTCCGGGTTGGGCTAAAGGACAACCGGTTCCCGGAGATTTATACTCTTATCTGGAAACGACATTTGATGACGTAATAATCAAGCTCAATGGACAGGAGCTTTCTACTTATCAAACAGACAAAGGTTATATTGTTTTATCAAGGGATTGGAACCCCAGAGATGTAATAACTGTCAATCTGCCAATGGATATTCATCGAACCATTTCTAATGATATGGTTACTGAAAATGATGGAAAAGTAGCACTGGAACGCGGTCCCCTATTATACTGTATGGAATGGCCTGATAACAACTCAGTTTTTAGTTCGGTAATTGAAGATGAAGCTACTATTACAACTGTAAACGAACCTGATCTTCTTAATGGTGTATTATGCTTAAATATTGAAGGTAAAGTTGCCAGAGAAACAACTTCAAGTGACGTAATATTAAATGATGAAACGCTCAAAGCCATTCCTTATTATTCATGGGATAACCGAGGCATTGGTGAAATGGCCGTTTGGATTCCACGCACCAAAGATTCTGCAACTCCATTACCTGCTGCGATATCTGAAAACGATACCATTACATATTACTTAACTCAAGAGCCATTTGTTGGAGGAACAAGTACTGTCTATCCATATGATATTATAAAAGCTGATCTGCAACGTGTATTATCATTCTTTGGAATCAGTCAGGCAGACTTAACTTCACTTTTTGACAATTCGATCCAGTATTCAGCCATTAATAGAAATGGTACCATCGATATAAATTCAACTGCAGGACACCCTGGACATTGGTTTGATAACAATGGTAACGTAACAACATGGAGTAATAACTCTTACATCTTTTCTGAGCTTAAACTAAATAATTTTGAATTCTATGTTGGTCAGTATCCTGATGCATGCCATGATAGTGAAAGCTATAAAGTAATGCAGGCTTTAACCTATTCTCCGGAAGATGGAGATAAAAAGAGAGTAGTATTTGTTTTCAATGTATCAGTATCATCTGAAGCAACTGCTATACCAGGCGCATATAATTCTATAATAAACACTTACACAATCAATAATCATTTGTTTATTGAACATTTACCTAAAAATTCAACTATCAGTATATACGATATACAAGGCAGATTGCTTGTGAGCAAAGATCTGCAACAAGAGAATTTTGAAATTGAATTAAATCCTGGAATTAAAATTGTTAAAATTAATAATGAAGTAATTCGTAAAGTTATTATAAGATAAAAAATAAGTATTAGATCACTGAAGCCACTTGCCTGGCAGTATACCACCAATAGCTTCTCAGTTATTGGTGGTTTTATTATTGGGAAGCACAAAAAAAGCAGCTACACCTTATCGATGTAACTGCTTCTTACAGAGGGTGGGCCCACCTGGGCTTGAACCAGGGACCCCCTGATTATGAGCTGTCCAAAATACAATTTATATTAAATTGGTTTGATTTGATATATACTGTGTATGTGTATTTTACATTATCTTTGTATTCAAATGATTTCAAATGAAATCAAACAAGTAAGTGCAAATTAAGTGCAAATTTTTGAGCCTTATGAATACAAGTATTGTCATCACATTGGATACACGGAGAGAGAAAAAAGATGGTACTTACCCAATTATTTTTCGGCTTTGCCACAATCAAAAAACTATTCCCATATCAACAGGCTATAGTGTTCCAAAAAAGTACTGGGATGAAAATAACAGACGTATAAAATCCAGTTACAAGGGCATTTCAAATGTTATGCGTGTAAACAATTTCCTTGAGAAGGAAAAAGCAAATTATATAGATAAGATAACCGTATTAAAAGATAAGAAAGAACTTGCTTATCTATCAATACAGGAGATAAAGAACAAGCTTTCTCCCAAAAAGAATTATGAAACATTTTTCTGTTATTCAGAACACCTAATTGAATCATTAATAGAGCAAAACAGAATTGGAACAGCTCGTAGTTATAAGACAGCTGTTAATTCTGTAAAGAAATTTCGTAACCAAAAAGACTTTACTTTTAATGAACTCAACTATAGATTTCTGCAAAACTACGAAGCATATTTTCTAAAGAATGGATATAGTCTAAATGGCTTTGCTTCATTTATGCGAACAGTACGTGCCATTTACAATAAGGCAATCAAAGATGGTGTTGCTGAAAAAGATGGATATCCATTTGATAGATTTACAATTAGAACAGAACCTACAAAGAAAAGAGCAATAAGCTTAGAATCAATTCAAAAAATAGCTAACCTTAAATATAAACCTAGCTCTGCACTTTTTAAGTCTCGCAATTATTTTATGTTGAGTTTTTATTTAATGGGGGCTTCATTTACCGACCTTGCACACCTTCAACTAAAAAATATAGTTGATGGCAGAGTTCAATATAAAAGACAAAAAACAGGAAAGCATTACGATATTAAAATATCCCCGCAACTTCAACCTATTTTAGATTATTACACACAAGGAAAGACAAAAGAAGATTACATCTTGCCAGTCATTCGAAGCAAAGACTCAAAAGAGCAATATAAGCACATAGTTAGAGCCAGGAAAAAATACAATAAACGTCTACGTTTAATTGCTGAAGATGCTGAAATTGACACCCAGTTAACATCATATGTAGCACGTCACACTTTTGCTTCTCTCGCTAATAACTTAGCAATTCCCGTGACTGCTATAAGTCAAATGTTAGGGCATCAAAAGTTAAGTACAACTCAAATTTACTTAGCAAGCTTAAACAAAAAAGTTATAGATAATTACAATGACAAGGTTATCTCTATGATATGATTTTCAATCATTAACTTCAGAAGCTACCTATTTAGAAATTTCAAAGTCATTTATGTAAAATTTATTTTCCATTTCACACTAGCCAACCTCTTTTTAATCAGTTTTAAAGTCTCTAATACATCACTTTCTTTTGACAAATCACCATACACCAATTTTTTAAAGTCACCGTTATAAGCAGTTCTCAACTCTTCCCATGATTCTTCCAACTTATCAAATACTAGGGCATCTTTTGGATGATTAACAAGCCATGCATTATTATTCTTAAAACTTGCCACATCATCATTCGCAACTTTTAGAAGCATTTCATCAAACTCAGGAGAGTTCAAGAAATCAAAGAATTCTTTTTCCTTTAGTAGTTGGTGCAAATCATATGTGTGCCTGATTTTATTCTTCAAGTCAGTAATCGGGTTCTCCCCATAAGAAAACCTGACAAGGCTCATTATCTTCTCACAAATCGTTCGTTTCGGATCTAACACCCTCACCTCAAAAGGCATTAAACCATTCTCTTGTGCAATTATTTCCTGACCAGTACTCAGCATCATCTCTCCAACCATAGAACAAATCTGTTTACTTGTGTATGGCTCCGAATTTCCAAGCCAAGTGGCCTCAATAACAATTGTATCCCTGATTTGACCAAACTCCCCCTTAAACTCTTTACTATAAGCATGAGCCGTTTTTCGGTTCATTCCCATTTTATGAGTTAACCCTTCCACATCTACTTCTGGAAGAACTTTACTGACAACCCTACCCATCTTTTTAATTTTATTGGAAAGCTGATTGCCAGTTTCATCACCTTTCTTGAGTACGACTAAATCAATATCTTCAGAAAACCGCTCTATCGCATTAAAGCATTTTGACAGTGCTGTTCCTCCTTTGAATACGGTATCTTTACCAATATCATCTTTGAATATTAGATTTAGGGCATATGTAACCCAGTAGTCTTTTTCAACATAAATAGGCAATATCCCATTTTTTTGAGCTGTAAACTCAATTGCTTGCCTGAATAGTTTTTTATTCTCATGTAACTTCATACGATGTTCCATTTATCAACACCTGGAAGAATGCTTTCTAAACTACCAAGTTTGTATTTTGTAATCGGGTTGAGCGATTTATAAAGTTGATCAATATTTCCAACCTGAATATTTTCCAATATAGCACCCAGTAAAGCCCTTGTTGATGGAGGATATTTTAAAGCCAGTCTTATAATTGTATTGACATCAGCGTCTGAAAGTTCTTTGATAATTGACTGTATCCGTTTAGCTGAAGCTTCTATCGTTGTATCAGGAATTCTTTTTACATACCTGATTGAATCCAATATCTGAAACAGCGGGATATTATCCTTAGTAATTGTATTCTTCTGCCGAATAAATGAAATCTTATAACTTCCTCTTTTAAAATCTGGACGAATTACATTTTTCCCAATTTGGATAATATTACCTACCTGAGTGGTTAATCCTAACGTATTATAAATACTAAAGCCAGTTAGATAACCAGTTACTTTCCCATTATCTTCTAAAAGATCTTTAACAATCTGTTTTTGTGATGGCTGCAAATTACCAAAGGGAGTTGCTTCTGGTTTATAATACTTGCCTTTTGACAGTTTTTCAATCTTACCAGATGCCACCATTCTATTTAAAGCTTTAATAACAGCTTCCTTTTTATTCACCTCAGTAACAAAATCTGCATAGGTGAATACATATCCATTGGGAAACCTGTCTATCGTATAAGCAATATATTCAGCTGTTTTCATACATACATTTATATTGCAAATATAGATATTTGTCCAGTTTTTTAGTAAATAAACTGGACTTTTTTTGGATCTTAAAGGTATGGTACTTTTCTCTGGCTATAAATAAAAGATCAAGCTTATCAAAGAAACCTGTGTTTTGTGAGATGCTATTTCAGGACTAGACAAATCAAACATAACAAAATGCCCATAGGCCATTGCTTACGGGCATTTTTATTTTAAGTACATCTCCACACTTAATTCTGTTTATTATGGCAATAAATAAAATTGTATCTCTTTCTTGAATCGGGTTGCACAGTGCTTTTTACAAAGAGCAATAACTTCTTTATAAAAGGGTTCATCATTAGTAAGAGGAATAATTCCGGTGATGGCATTTGCCAATTTAAATTCTTTTATCTGCTCAATTATTAGTTCTGAATATTCTGCCTTACAAGCTAACTTAGAAGCAAAATCAGCATTGAACTGAACCTTTTTACTGTGTGTATTCAAATGTCCTTCGGCCAGCTTAATAGCTTTGCCAATCATCAAACCAATATATACTTTTTCAATACCTTCCTGCTCACACAATTCAAGCGTATCGCCCACCAGATTACCAAAATGAATATAAGCCTGCTGAGGTTGCTCGGGAAGCAAAGTCTTCATCTTATTCTCGCTTCGCAAACCTGATGTTAAAACAATACTTGTACAATTAAGTGCCTTAGCCACCTGAATTTGCTTTTTGATGGAAGCTATAAAAGCTTCATTCGAATAGGGTTCAACACGCCCGGTTGTACCCAATATAGAAATGCCCCCAATTACTCCAATTCGGGGATTGAAGGTTTTTTCTGCCAGTTCTTCTCCCCTGGTTACAAACGGTTCGGCAAGCACTCCTCCATCATATTCATACTCACCCTTCAGATAACTTAGAATATTAGTTAGCATCTGTCTGGGTACCGGATTAATGGCCGCTTCACCAACCGGAACAGCCAAACCCGGTAAAGTTACTTCGCCTATTCCTTTACCTCCTTTTATTTTTATTCCAGCTTCTGACTGCAAACTTATTCTACATCCTACTTCTTCACCATGCGTTATATCCGGATCATCTCCGGCATTTTTAATTACAGAACAAACAGCTACAGTTGGTGAAATCTTAGTGCAATAAGTAACAAATTCAACAATCTCTCCTTTGGGTATCTGAATAGTTACTTTCTGTGGTGGCCATTCATCGAACAAGGTTAAAAATGCACCCTTGGCTGCTGCTGTAACGCAGCTTCCTGTAGTATAACCATGTTTTAATTCAGTACCTTCTTTTAATATCGATTTTCGTAATTGATAGATTAAAGATTGAAGTGTTTCTTGAGAATCTACAGTATAAGTATAGCCTTGAAAAGATGGTTTGGAAACCACCCAAACGGGCACACCTAACTCCTTGGCAGCTTCTAGCTTTTCGTTAAAGAAACCAGATTCTCCACTTTCTTTGGTTAATACCAATTCGGCTTTGGTATGTAACATTAGCTTACAAAAACTTGCCACATCTTTTTCTGGCGATCCCTGAATCACTTTATCTTGATCGATACCACTCCTCAATGCAATATCTAATGACAATTGCGTTGGCAAAATGCGAAATACACAATGCTTTTGTTGCCAAACCACTTTTAGCTTGTCGATGGTTTGTGTTCCGGTCAAAGCCAGAATATTATTGAATTGAGATTCGCAAACTACCTTGCTTAGTTCTTCAAAACTATGGAATAATCGAACATTTTTATTTTGACTTAAATCAGTAAAAATTCTTTCGAAACGGATTGTTTCGATACTCATTGATTCAGTAGCCAACAGTATGTTCTGATGCAATTCGGTGGCAAAAGGATGGGCCGCATCAATCACCAATTTTATCTCATAATCAGTACAAAATCGAACGATATCTTCCGAATTCATGGCACCATTAACCTGTTTGCCCATTACCGTATGATTACTGTTGGTTTTGGTTGAATAGATATATGATTCACCAATAGCATCGAGCAACCATGCAGCTTTTTTCCCTTCGGTGTTACCACCGAATATGAGTATTTTAGCTTTTTGTTTCAAAATAAATTTAAGTCAAAAGGATTAAATTCAAAGTCAAAAATTACCTAAAAATTTATTCCTCCCCTTTTCTGAAGGCATGAGTAAACTGTTTGTGATATAGTTTTGATTCTCCACTTCGGTTACCAATGGATTTGCCTACCACAATCATGGTGGTCATCGACAGATTGTTTTCATTCACTGTCTGTGCCAAATTTTCAAGAGTGGTTCTCCATATTTTTTCATCCTTCCAGGTTAATTTATAACAAATGGCCACGGGAGTTTCTGCCGGATAATGAACCATTAGCTCGCTCTGAACTTTTTCTGCAATTGAAGCACTCAGGTAAATACACATGGTACTTTGCGACTGAGCCAATTTATGCAGTTGTTCCTTCTCTGGCATTGGAGTGCGCCCTTCTCCTCTCGTTAAAATTATGCTCTGAATTTCTTCAGGAATGGTAAACTGAGATTTAAGTGCTGCTGCAGCTGCCTGAAACGATGAAATACCCGGCGTTATACGATAATCCATCTTCAACTCATCCATCTTAGCCATTTGCTCCTGAATAGCACCATAGATACAAGGATCGCCAGTGTGCAAACGCACCACCAACAAACCACGATCGTAAAAAGGTTTCATGGTATCAATCTGCGTTTGCAAATCCATACCCGCAGAACTCTTAACCACACAGCCTGGTTTGGCATAATACGTTAGTTCTTTAGGAACCAGACTTCCTGCATACAAAATCAAATCGGCCGATTGCAACAAGCGTTTTCCTCGAACCGAAACAAGCTCCGGATCACCGGGCCCGGCACCCACAATCTCAACCATTCCTTTTCGTTGATTGACAGCATTAATGGCCACCGCACAGGTAAAATATTTGTCTCCAGCCTTTGCTTTCACCTTTTCAAGCCAAAGATTATTTTCGGATAACAACATGGCCGATGCTTCCGCAACACTTGATGACCCGGTTACACTCTCCACCTTTTCGGAAGGATTAGGAATAGTGACAGCATCTAATTGCTGGTCGGAAAAAACTTTTAATGACTGATTTAAACTGTTCGCATAATCATTCAATGCTTTTTCATCAGCTTTTAATTCAATGGTTCCAATATTGGCAATGGATAGTTTTGATATCTTATTCTTTTCCAATAGTCTATCTAACTCTTTTGAAAAAAGTTCTGAATCAATATCTCGCTGGCATCCAACTCCTAAATTTATCATTTGAGGACGATAGAAAATAGTTGGTTTAGTAAACTGATGGACAAAAGGTGTAACCGCAATTATTAAATCAAACTGATCCTCGTTAATATCCTTTTCCTCAGTAAAAACAGTAACAAAATCAGGTATTTCTGTTTCGAGTACCAAGGTTCCTCTATCTCGCGATTGAAGCAGCAAAGCAGTAGGCTTACGATTAACAAAAAGGGAGATAATCTGAGTTAATGGCTGAGTTGTTTCCATCTGCCAATTGTATTGAGATGGCAACATATCTAAAGCCCATAAGCCAGAAGTATCGCTAACAGTTGTAATGACGGGCTGAGCTCCCAAAATATTGCTTATTTGTGAGCATAGCTGATTGGCACCACCCACATGACCCGATACCACCGACTGAACAAAACTTCCATTGGCATCCATATTAATAACAGCAGGATCGGTGTGTTTATCAACCAACAAAGGTGCAATGGTGCGAACGCAAATACCCAAAGCTCCAATATAAATCAAAGCATCAGCCGTTTTCCAAAGCTCATCGATATTTGAACTATTGCGATGAATATTTGCATGAATTCCTTCTTTAACCAAACGTTGGGCTAACTTTTCGCCTTCATTGGAGTGAGTTATGATATGTATATTTTCGTGTTTCATTTAATTCATTTTTTGAGCAACCAAAATACGTATAGGATTATGGTCATCAACGGTTAGCAATGTATTTGTCAGCAGCGTATATGAATGCGAATTCACCCAGTTAATAAACGAATCGGCACTTTTGATACTTACCGAGTTAAATCCAATTATTCCGTTAGTTGCTAAAACGTTATTGGTTTGATCAAGTATTTCATCCATTCGCCCGCCATATCCGCCTAAAAAAGCTACATCCGGAAGAGGTAAATCTGTTTTATCCAATTCTGCAAAATCACCCATTCGTAATGTTATGCCCGGTGCTCTGAACTTTTGGATGTTGGATTGTATAATTTCCTCACACTCCGGACGTTTTTCGAATGACACCACCTCAAGATGAGGATAATTTAATTTAGCATCGATGGATACACTACCCGAACATGCCCCTATATCCCAAAATACCTTCTTGTTATGAAGATTCAAATAAGCCAAAGTAGCCATGCGTATGGGCATCTTTGTTATCATGTTCGGACGACCAGGAAGCGTTGTTAACTGCTTTTCGTCAATTCCTTTTTGAACAGGCTTGCTTTCGGTTTGCTCCAGAAAAAGACAGTTGGGAACTTCAAAAGTTTCGAAAACTACTTCATCAAGATTCCAATTAGTTACTCTCTCCTTTTCGCCTCCCATGCATTCACCCACAAACATTTTGTAATAGCTAATTCCTGCGTCCACCATACGTTGAGCTATTACACCTGGTGTTTTCTTCCTATCGGTTAAAACTGCGAGTTTGGCTTCGTTATGTATTAATGCCTTATCAAACTCTTCCCAAGGCCGACCCGTTAGCGTAACTGTTTTGTATTCGCCATAGTTAATTTTTAATCTATGAGCCAAAACCTGCAGTGAATTAAAAGTTGGGTAAACCTGTACATCTGCCTCAGGAAATTCACGAATAAGCGTGTTTGCCATTCCGAAGAACAAAGGATCGCCTGAAGCAAAAACCACCCAATCATTATGGCTTTCCTTCATCACTGATAATATACCACTCAAAGGCACAGTAATATTATACCATTGAGCGTTAAGTGGTAGGATCTTATTTACCAGATTATAATGACGCACACCTCCACAGAAGCAAATGGTTGAATCCACAATTTTTTGCAGCTCTTCATTCAATTCTAAGGCCTGATCATTTAATCCGATTACAACTATTTTTTGAGGTTTCATAACTTTCAGTTAGAGTCCTTCTCCCGGATTCATATTTTTTAAATCGCTCCACGAAAGAGCAGCGTTAATGATAGTTGCAGCAAGATTACTTCCGCCTTTACGACCACTAACAATAATATGCGGCGTTTGGCTACAACCATGCTTTAACTGCCATTTTGATTCGCGAACATTAACAAACCCCACCGGAGCACCAATCACTCCAATTGGATTAGCCGTTCCTTTACGAATAAATTTGACCAATTCGATCAAAGCGGTTGGAGCATTTCCAAAAGCATATAAAGCATCGGGATGCTCCTGCACTGCGATACGAATACCGGCTTGTGTGCGGGTGATCCCTTTCTCTGCAGCTAATGCTTCGGTTCTTTCATCATCGAGATAACACTTTACTTCAATTCCCAACTTTTGAACCAAGGCTTTGCGAATACCCCGCGTCACCATATTTACATCGGTTACAATAACCGGTGGTTTACCTGAATAAAATGCATTGTTTAGTTTTTCAACAATACCATCTGAAACTTCCAGTAAATCGGCAACAGAGAAATCTGCTGTTGTATGTACCGCATGCAAAGCCACCCACAAGTGTTCTGGCGAATATTTATCAGCATCGAGCGATTGAAGAATAGTTCGGAAACTCTCGTTCATAATCTGGCGTCCAATCTTTTGAGTACTCTCTTTTTTACCGCTATAATATCCGCGCGGCGTTACTACCTTATCGTTATAAATGTACGATTGAGAGTTACCAATAATAACGATGGTAAACATATCAACAACACTAATATCCAAAGCACCCAAGGTAGTTGTTGTATAGCTTTCTTCTTCGCGACCAACCTGACGGGCAATTCCAACCGGAGTATCGGCGCTTCGGTATTGCAAAAACACTTCGCGAAGACGAGCCAACTGCCAGAAGCGTTCGTTACTCTTAGGATTATAAACCGCTGTAATAAAATCGCCTTTGGCAGCTGCTTTTATACGTTTTTCTATGGTTTCCCATGGCGTAAGCAAATCGCTCATCGACACCGAGCAAAAATCGTGACCTAAGGGTGCTCCCATTTTAGCGGCAGCTGCCATCATGGCACTAATACCCGGAATTACTTCCACTTCGGTATCGTAGTTTTCCTTGCCTTTCATCTCCCACAGTAAGGAAGCCATTCCGTACACACCTGAATCGCCACTGCTAATTACTGCAACGGTTTTGCCCATTTGTGCCAATCGAAAAGCCTCGCGACTACGCTTCTGCTCTTTCTTCATTCCGGTATCAAAAACCTCTTTATCTGCAATTAAATCGGCTACCAGCTGAATGTAAAACTTGTATCCAATAACTACGTCTGATTTATTCAAGGCTTCTAAGGCTTGAGCAGTCATATACTCTTTTCCACCAGGACCAATGCCAATACTATATATTTTATTCATCTTTGTTTTATTCGTAATTCTCTGTTATTCAACGCCAGGAAAAATAATTAATGAAAAATAAGGTATCTTTCTTTCTTCCAGATCCTCAAAATTGGTAGATATAAATTGCTCATCTGTTCCCACTTTTTCAACATAAACAAATGAACGATTATTTCTTTTTAAGAAGTCATACCATCCTTTCAGCACATTCATTTTCATTACAACCACTGCATTCGATTCATCTATTGATTTCTGAATCTGCTCAAATGAATCGGGGCGAGCAATGTTAAGAAAGCTGTGATTACCATCAACCAAAGGCATTGATGTTTGCGCTATACCAGCCAAAAAAGCAGGAACTCCGGCTATAGACACCACCGGAACATCGTTCTGTTTAGCCAATTTCATGATATAACCAAAGGTGCTGTAAAAACTCAAATCTCCCTCGGTTACCATCACCACTTTCAATCCTGTTTGATAATCGGCTTGCAGAATATCGAAAGCCTGCTGATAAAACTGATCTCGGTTTTCACCTGTCATTGGAAACATCAAGGGCTTGCAAACCACATCAAGGTTGTAATGATCTAAGATTCGCTTAGAAAAGCTAATGGTACGCTCTCCTTTGGGTGTTGCAGCATAATAGATCACGTCAGCATTATGCAGTGCCTTCAACCCTTTTACGGTTATCAAATCAGGATCGCCTGGCCCTAAAGCCACACCTGTTATAGGATATTTATTCTTCATCGATTTTTTCTTTAAAAGTTAGGTTTAGGGTTGTGGTTCTATAAGATGGAAAATCAGACATCAAACTATCTTTGATCTTCCTGATATCGTTAAAGTCTATTTCAGCCATACAGTATCCAGGTTCCATGCCTTTATATTGGGCTAATACTTTACCGCGCGGTGAAATAATCGTTGATACACCAGCGTAATTTTTCTTTGTTGGAGTAGTTCCTGTTGCGTTGCATGCCATCACAAAACAAGCATTGTCGTAGGCACGGCATTTCAACATCATCTGAAAGCGTTCCATCTTTTCTTCGGGTGTTTCGCGTGGCGATGCAAAAGCAAAAGCCAACAAATTGGCACCTTGTTGTTGATATTGTAAACTCAATTCAGGATAATGACTTTCGAGACAGAGATGCATCCCAATTTTAGAATGGTTCAGTGATAATAATTCCAACTCCTTGCCAAATTCAAATACTTCTTTTTCGTGAACCGACAAATGTGTTTTACTGTGTTGATGAATAATGTTTCCATCCCAAAAAGTTAGTTGTGCAATCGTTGATGCATTACCAATCATCATTGGCATCCCCACCGAAAATGCCAATAAATACTGCTTCGAAAGTTGTTTTAACTGTAAAATCGCATCATCAGCAACAGAAAAGAATGAGTCAAGATCAATGGTGTTATTGATATAACCTGAGACTGAAAGTTCGGGAAAGAGTGCATACTCAACATGTTGCTTTTCTAACTCTTGTAAGAAGCTCTCAATACAACGGATGTTTTGTTCAGCGGCCAATGTTTCCATCCACGAACATACGGCTGCAACCTTCATTGTTGATTTAGCTGTATCCATCATCTTTAATTGTAAATGTTTTGATGAGATACAACACGCATTATCTCCGTTACGATATCTTCGACCTTATCGGTTGTAACTGCTTTTAACTGATTACACCAAAATTCAAAAGGTTGATCCGAATCGTTAATAATGCGAATATGAAAATCTTCAATCTCATTAGCTTTTACCGGCTTAATTCCTTTTCGCATTAAAGCACGGCGCAAAAGTACGTACTCAAACCCATGACCAGCAACCGGAACCGTTACATTATATTGATGAGCCACTTTAAACATACCCGTTTTATTATCAAATTCAATCTTATCCTTCTTAAACATCGATTGAAAAGCATTTTGCAGAAGCAAGTCTTCGGGAGTTCCTGATATAATAGCCTCCGTCTGCAACAACCACAAGCGATCGGCCATTTGCAAGGCTAAATCTAAATCGTGAGTCGACATTAAAATGGATTTGCCCGTTTGTACTGCTAGTTTGCGTAACAACTGCATGACTTCTACACGTGCAGGTAAATCGAGAAATGCTGTTGGCTCATCCAAAATAATAATAGGCGTATCCTGTGCCAATGCTTTAGCAATAGTGGCTTTTTGTCGTTCACCATCGCTAAGCGAACTAACCAATCTGTTTCGTTTATCAGCAATACCACATTGCTCAATAGCCTGCTCAATTATTTGTTTATCGTCAGAACTTAATCGTCCTAAAAATCCTGTATGCGGACTACGCCCATACGCTACCAGCTCGTATACCGTTGCGTTTGGTACATTAATTTTTTCAGTAAGAACAACTGCAACCTGTTTAGCCAAATCTTTCTCATTCATCGCTTCAATAGCAGAACCATTAATGGTAACCCTACCCTCTATCGATTTAAGGAAACCGCTAATGGTTTTGATCAAGGTACTTTTACCGGTTCCGTTTGCTCCCAATAAACAAGTTAATTCGCCATTGTTAAGCCCGGCATTTAGCTGAAATGCCACAACTTTACCTCCTTTTGAGGAACGATAACCGGTTGATAGGTTTTCTATTTGGATGGATTGCTTCATCGATACAAATTGATTTAAACAGATAATTGATCGCGACGACGACGCCAGATTACTGAAATAACTACCGGCGCTCCCACAAAAGCAGTTACTGAGTTGATGGGTAGCGCTCCGTCGAATCCGGGTAGTCGTGCAATTAAATTGCATAGTAAAGCTGTTGCCGAACCCAGAATAGCACTATTAAGTATTAGTATATAATGATTGGAAGTTTTAGAAACCATCTTTGCCAGATGAGGCACAGCCATACCAATAAAAATAATAGGGCCACAAGAAGCAGTTACAGTGGCAGTTAAAACTCCTGATAACATAATAATCAGAAAACGAGACCGTTCGATTCGTAATCCAAGGTTACGTGCATAATTATCGCCCAGCGAAAGCATATTCAACCATTTACCCAAAAACAGGCTTAACAATGATACAGCAAGTGTAAACAGCAGGAAGTAGTTGGCACGATCTAACGACAACTTACCAAAATTACCCAATCCCCAAATAACATACGAATGAATATCTTCTTCGAGGCTATAAAACTTCATAATACTAACCAGCGAATTACTAAGGTAACCAATCATCACTCCCATAATTAAAACGGAGAGTGTACCACCCACGTGACGAGCAACCATTAGAATAATAAGCAGGATACCCAACGCTCCGACAAAGGCCGCAATCAGCACTGCCATATCGCCTACTAATCCAACACTACTTAAGGAATACCCGAAAAGATTACCGGCTATCAACACTACAAATCCGACACCTAAACTGGCACCTGACGAAATACCCAAAACAGATGGACCTGCCAAAGGATTTCTGAATAGCGTTTGCATCAGTAAGCCTGATATACTTAAAGCACATCCGGCTGCTAAAGCAACTAAGGCTTGTGGTAATCGGGTACGTATAAGTATATTGCTCCACACAACATTTGGTGTATCGCTATCAAACAATACCTGCAATACTCCTTTAAACGGAATATGAACCGAGCCCCAAGCCAGGTTCATCAAAAATAGAATGATTACCAATACCACTCCAGCCAAAAGCTTCAGTAGCGTAGTGTTTGTTTTTAAATTATTATTCTCCAATCTTTTTCCAGTAAACAGGTTTATAATCAGGTAGCAAATTGGGATGAAAATGGTGAATATAATCAGCTAATAAAACTTGAGGACATAATCCTGATTCCTCGCGATAAGGAATATCTCTTAAATTACACACCAACACATTTCCGGTTTTAAAAGCATCAAAATCGGCATATCGCTCATCTTCTTCTTTAAGCATTTTTTTGCCAAAGCCATGAGGCGAACTGGTTAAAACACGCCAATATTGAGCATTATGCGCCAATGCATATACCGATTCGAAGTCCATTGGTGAGGCTCCAGTCTTATTATCTTTGATTACATAATCAGCTCCGGCATCGGTAAATAACTGTGCAAAAAAACTATCACCACCAGCCACATACCAGGCACTCCCCTTCATTTTACCGCTAAAAACCGTTGGTCGGGTTTTAATATTTTTAGTTAAGGATTTAAGGTGGTTATAGTTATTGGCAATATCCGAGAAGATGGAATCAGCTTTGGGCTTTTGATCAACAAATAACGACATGAATTTAATCCATTCGGCACGGCCTAAAGGTAAATGCTCTGAGTAAGCAGCCATCGGAACCAAAGGAATACCCATATTTTTAATCATATTGTAACCTCCCGTTTTAAAAGGCGAAACAAAAATAACATCGGGATTGATGGCAGCAATTACTTCGGTGTCGAACACCCCTTCTTTACCTACACGCAGTATTTTTCCGTTCTTTACCCGATTCTTGATTTCCTGATTAAATAAATGGCGGCTGCTGTTAATACCTGCCACGCCATCAATGGCATCCAATTCAATTAAGTAAGCAAGTTGAGTTGAACTCAAGCAAATAATTCGTTGACAAGGAACTTTAATTTCGTTGGGTTTTAGTTTGCCCTCATAATTAGATGGAAGCAAATAGAACTGAGCCAACACACCGGATAGGTCTTTAGGATTAAAAATGGTAACGCGTGTTTTATTATCAAATGTATCGATACTAAAACCTTTGGCATATTGCATTTTGCTATAGTCACAACTGGTATCAGACATCTTTCCGTTGGAGCAGGATGCACACCAAACTAACAAAAAAAGCATTGTTAATTGCCCAATAAATCTAAACCTGAATATTCTTTTATTCTTCATGTTTAAGTTTCTCATTATATCCATCAGCCATCATTTGAATGTTCTACAATTTTTCAAAGGTCTCTTTTAAATGTTTGATCCAAACATCTACTATTGCATCATATTCAGCTAATCCTTTTAGAACCGTTTTCACTTCAAAACCTTGTGCCTCTAATTGCGATTTCCAACTGTCATCATCATCCCCAGCCATATCATTTTGAGCATGATCGCCTGCAACCGACATAAACGGTTGTAGATATACTTTTTTTATCTTTTGATCTTTCAGCTTTTCTATAATATCCCCTAACTCAGGATATCCTTCTACTGTTCCTAAAAAAATGGATGGTGATTTTTGCCAAAGATAATATTGAAAGCCGGGATAATAAACATTAGATTGATGACTTGTTCCATGTCCCATTAAAACAACGGCTTCACTTTTTCCAATATTTTCAGGCAGAACAGAAGACATTGCATCGAGAGTAGCCAACATATCTTCGTGCGTATATAGCAATGGCTCACCAATTAATACTACTTTGGCGTTTTTAGGCATATGATTAAAAGCTGTTACTGTTTGCTTTAGCGCATTAAATTCATCACCCGGAATAATATAAAGCGATTGTACAGCAATATGAGTATAGCCGTCGCTAGCCATTTTAGCCAATGCTTCGGCAGGCGAATCTACATGTTTACCTTGCTTTTGAAGTTTTTTTCGTATAAAGTTGGCTGTGTATGCCCAACGAATTTCAGTATCAGGGAATGCATCTTTTACCTTGTCTTCTATTCTATCGTATGCTTTTTGAGCATTGGCATAACTGGTACCAAACGTTACAAGAAGAATACCTTTTTTTTCCATTGAGTTCGCTTTTTTGGCGTATGACAACTGAAAGATAGCTACAAGAAAAAGCAGTGTCGTCGTGATTTTTAATGTTTTCATATTATTACTATTTCGGTATTTCGTTTGTATCGAGTCTAGTGTTATTGCCCTTTATTTGCAATTGATATTTCTTCTGCCGGATTTAACCAACCGTTTTAACCATTTCCAACTTAACAATACCCCGGTATAACTCACAACTAATCCACCAAGGCAAATAATAATTAAAATGGTGATTCGTAACCATGAGTAATTCTTAAAGATTGAAAAATCAAGCTTATGCAATCCACGAGTCAGTATACGTCTGGCTTTTTTATTGTTATTGAAATACTCCACAGCTTTTCCTGATTGTGGATCGATATACAAACTGGAATTAAAGCGATTGTTTAAACAGATTTTATATACCGGCAGAGGATGATAATACATCCCGTATGCTTTGTAATAGTTATCGTATTTATCTTGCAGTTCAACAGATACTTGTTTATTTTTTAATGTTTGCAAAGCATATGCTTCAATATCTTTTTGATTGATGGAAAAGGGAATTAGTGTATCATTATTCGTAACGTATACTATCGGCTTTTTATAATTGTTGTAATAGGCTTCGATTACAGGCACCCCCATTGCAGTGCCCCATGCAATTTTACGTAGTCCTGACTTTTCGGGTAGTAATTTCCAGATTTGCTGAGGCTGCATCACCGAATCTTGCTTTATGGTTTGATTCCAAGCCTTTTGAGGTGATTTCCCCTCAGGTTTGGCAGAAATCCACCCTGGAATGTCATTTGCATAAAAGATACCACTCACTAAAAAGGTTAAAAAGAAAAGACCAATAAAAAGACCTAAAATATGATGCCACTTATATGACCATTTTTTATAAACAGTAATACCAATTATTTTTCCTGAGGTATTTTTTTTAAGCCTAAAAAAAGCTGCTATAATTCCCGAGACAGATACCAGTATGCCTATCAGGCCAAGCACCAGAATAACATTTTGCCAAAGTTTGCCATTCTGTTTTATCTGGTAAAAATACATCATATGTGGAATTGCCCCTAAACGAGCCATCCATCGCGCATAACGTGTAGTGTACTGAATAACCGTTCCCGTTTTTGACGATACATATACTGCCGAATGTTTATCATCATCCAAATAACATTTGAAGAATGGAAGCAATGGTCTATAATATCCCCAGGGAAGCCAAGAATCTAATTTACTGATACTATCTACGCGAACCACATTAGCATTAACAAAACGCTCAGCTTCTTCGATAGCATTTGCTTTTGAAAAATAGCTTACTTTTTGCAGCGTATGAGCATCGGTTATAACCTGTGTTTTTCTTCCTTTATAATTTCTATAAATGGCTTTCTGTTGATATTTTTCAAGTTCCACTTTTTCTGACGATGACTCTGATAAACATTGAATGTCAATAAAATCATCATCCGAAAAAAACTCGAGATTTTCTAATCGTCTTTGTACACTGGCATGAGGAAATCCTTTAAAACATAGCACAATACCACTCATGCACCAAAAAAGGAATAACAGGCTCATTACTGAACCTGTTATTTTATGTATTTGAATGAAAAACTTTTTCATTACCGGTTATACTAATTATTCGGCATCATCAATAGCCACAATTCTGTCAAACTCATAACCTTCTGTTATGGTCATACCCTTTGTTAAGGTTTCGTTATTGATATCATACACATAAACACATGGTTCTGAATCTTCAGGATTGATGCCGATATACGCTTTATCTCCTAGTATAACAGAACGTTGCGAGAATGTACCTTGACTAAAAGGAATATCTAACTTTGTAAGTTCGTCGGTTGTTAAATCCAAAATTGCATAGTAGCAGTTATATGCACTTCCCCATTCTCCTGCACCTGTATAAATTGGATCTTGTACATATATAAGGGCTTTTCCACTTTCTAATGATTGAACGGTAACTAATTTTCCTTGTTTACCCGATGATGTGGTATATCCTCTATAAGTGTCATCAAATTCTGTTTCACCTGCTTTTATGCGTAACAATGACCCATACTGCTGAGTAGTACTGGTATAGCCATCAATTTTTGTATTACAAGCTAAATAATAGTCACCGTTTTCATCAAAGAAAGCTTTATCTTGCAATAATTGGCCATATGCAGTTCCGGCCATAAACTCAACACGGTTATCTACAGCAGTATGTTCAACACTCATATCATCGGCATTAATAAATGCCATATAAACTCTATCACGTTGTGCTGATTTACTATGACAATAAGAATACAAGATCATATCATCACTGGCACGATAATCAGCCAAACCAGAAGTACTATATGCATCCAAATCATCAGTTAGCCCTTCCAGTGTACCTTCATCTATAATAGTCATATCGGTTGTGTTTAGCTTAGTCCAAATAATGGCATCTTTATCGCCATTAGCAGCAAGTATTACTAAGGTAGTTTCACCAATCCAGGCATGAGCATAACGACGGTCTTTGTAAGAGTTAGTAGAGAAAGCTATTTCACTAACCGTTTCAATACCGGTAGATCCAATTCTATATTTACCAAAGCGATCTTTTTCCTGAGGAATTTGATAATAGTACTGACCTTTAGTTATAGATTCCTGAAACAGTTTAGCAGTTACATCTACTCCGCTTCCTTTAAAATCAATGACAGTCTCAGCATCATCCAATTCTTTGGTATTTTGTACCAGAAGAGTATTGTCGGATCCCATTCCGCCACTTCCTCCTATAGAAACCCAAATATCAAAATGAGCTGTTTCCAAAGGATTTGGATCAATATTTGTACCTTCATCATCACATGAGACAAAAATCATGTTTAATGCTAATACGATACATGCCGTTAAATAAAAACTTACTTTTTTCATTGCTATTTAGATATTAATTAATAAATATTCTGAGTTTTAAAAAGAATGATCTACCTGGCTTTTGCATTCTAAAATTATCGTAAAGTGTACGATCAAATATATTATTGCATTCTAACGAGATATTATACTTTTCTTGTTTTATAGAGTAGGTTAGACGGATATCATGCGAATATTGAGTGGGTATAAGATCTTTATTATAAGCCCCCAATTCTTTCCATGTAAGATAGTACCAGTGCACATAATGAAAATAGTATGCCATCATCAGCTGACTATCCTCAGCTCCGAAAGGTTGATTTTTCCTATAATTACATTGTACATTACTATAAAACCAGGGACGGTTAGGCATCTGAAGATTATAAGAGACATCAGGTTTTCCATCGTCTTTATACTTTGTTTTATTGATTTCTTCCAGATAACTAATGTTTGCGATTACCTGTAAGACATTATTATAGCTGTAGCGAAATTCGCCTTCAACCCCTTTTACCGTAACATTTTTATTGTTCTCATATTGTCCGTTTCCTTCATTTTGAGCAGCAATTAAACGGATATAGTCTTCTACTTTTCGATAAAAAAAGCCTCCCTCGTAGAATAAGCAGTGCTTTCCTGTAAAATAAAGTGTTCCAAAAACACCTGCATTGATATTGTCACTACTCTCCGGTCGAAGCTTAAAATTAGCATCGATGGTTGTTCCATTCCCTAAAAATTCCCTGGCCACAGGAAGACGAACACTTTGTTCGTATGATACTTTAAAACCTAAGGGGTTGTTCAATTGCAGGCGAGAACCAAAACCATAGCCCCAATTATTGGTAGTAAATGAATTGGGTACTTCATCAGAACCGGTTATCCAATAGTCATCTTGTTGTTCTATTTTAAGATGATTAATATAATCTTTTACAAAAAAGGTGTTATTCAATTTATTATTCCAAAAACTTTGGGAATAAGAGATTCCAATTATTTGTTTCCCCAACACATCTTCAGATGGTTCAAAGGATTCATCCAGATCGTCGTAGCGCTTATTTGATAAATAATTTATTAAATAGTTGAAATTGAATGTATGTCGATCATTCAATAAGTAATTAAAATTGACCCTACCAATGGTTACAGGTCTATCAATATGCCTGATTGATTTGGGGCCACCTCTAAGCTCATTGCCATCTCCTTCAAAAGATTTAGAACCATCCCATTTATATTTATAAAACGATGTATCAGTTACTATTCTATTATCCCAGGTGTGCATTAAACTTAAATCGGCCGCTAAACCCTCTACTAAAAAATTATGTTTTTGATATTGCCCTGATATATTAAACGAATTATTGCTACGGGTAGCAGCTCCTCGCACCCATTGTTGTTGCGATCCTGTTTGCAACTCTTTATCAGAATAAAAGTAAGAAGCTGATACCGAAAACAAATCAGCCCATTCTTTCTTTGCAACTCCCACCTTTATTTGAGAGAGAACCGAGAAAAAATCATCATGAAAACGTTTCGCATCTACGGTATGAAATCTACCACTGTAATCGGAAACCTCTACCCCTTTCATTAAATAATTATTCTTGGAATAATTAATACCTAAAGACGGTTGTATAAAAACACCTGATTTTGGGGATATATATTGAGCATTAAAATCGGCTTTATGAGTACTAAACGAGCCAACTCCATACGAAACATCCAAAAAGTTTTTTTTGTTTTTTTTAGTTATGATATTGATTGTTCCTCCCAAAGCGTCACTTCCAAGAAATGCAGGAACTACACCTTTGTACACTTCAATGCGTTCTACAATATTTACAGGTATATTGCCTAATGTAACACCGTTTCCGATGGAAGAAAGAGGTACTCCATCGATAAAATAACGAATGGAGTTACCGGCTAAACCGTTAATAGAAAGATCAAAGTCAGACCCGACTCCTCCATCTTCCCGTATTTTTATACCACTACTACTGCCAACTAAAGTGTTTAAATTATTTAAGCTACTGGTAAATTTTTTAATATTGATGGCATTGACTGAAAAAGCACTTTCACGTAGTTGTTGACTTGCACTTTTTCCATACACATCAACACTTGTAAGTTCTTTTGATTCATCTTTTAAAATAAAATGAATCACTTGATTATTATTTATTTCTATATCTTTTTTTAGGGTATGATAGCCATAGGCCATTACTGTTACAGTATATTTACCCGAAGGAATTTTTAAAGAGTAATTACCTTTACTGTTGGAGTAAGTACCCATTGCAGTTTCTTCAATGGCAACCACTGCCTGACTAATGGGGATATTAGCCGTATCTCTGACTTCTCCTGTTAGGTTAAAAACATTTTGTGCTTGAATACCTATTGGTAAAAAAGCAAATAGAATTAAGTGTATTATCAAAAACTTCACTTTCCAATCTCTTTAATTACTTAATTGAATTTCCCCTGTTTAAATACAAACCATAAAAACATATGAAATCAGCCATCGCTATTCTTTAAAAAGTAGGAGAGGAAACAGCCAGGCTGAAATCATATGTGGCAGATTAAAACATAACACTACTATTCTTAGTCATTCATGGCATCTGATAAATGCTGCATCCAAATGGCAACAATTTCATCGTAATCACCTAAACCCTTCATTACATCAGTAACCTGGTAACCTTCTGCTTCTAATCTTTCTCTCCACGATTGTTCTTCCGGATCTGTCTCGCCAGTATTTCCGTTCATATCATTATTGGCATGATCGCCGGCAATAGACATCATAGGCGAAATGGTTACTTTTGTTGGTTTTGGAGATAAAGTTGCTAGCTCATTAATAATTCCGCCAATAGAAGTTGTACCATCTTCAAACCCGATGCCTTCAACCGTACCGACAAAGAAGTTAGGATTGATTTCTTGCAATTCGGTTTGCAACTTCAGATATTGTGCATCGGCAGTATGAGGGGTTCCGTGTCCCATAAAACAAACCGGACCTTCGGCAACTGCTTCTTTAAATTTATCAGCCATTATTTCGGCTACTTGTTTAATATCAGCATCTGATGTTAAAAGTGGATTACCAACCAAACACTCAACACCCCGATACTTAGTCTCCAGATCTTCAACAGCTTCTTGTAACTCGTCGAATTCCTCACCCGGAATAACGTGCAACGATTGGATGGTAAATTTTGAATAGCCTTCCTGTACCATCACTTCAAAACACTCCTCAGGGGTATCTCTGTCGATAATCACACCATTTAAACTACCTTCGCCATTACCCTGACGTAATTTATTCAGAATAATATCTGAAGTGTATCCCCATCTGATTTCTTCGCCCGGGAAAGCAGTTTTTGCTTTGGTATCTACATTGGTAAACGTTTGTTGTGGTGCTTCGTACGATGATCCGAAAGTAACCAATACAATTCCTTCTTTATCGCCCAAAACAACCGACGAATTTTCGTCATCATCGCTACAAGCTGTAAACCCTGCCAGGGCCATTAAAAAATAAGCTACGGTTCTGTTAATCTTTTTCATTTAATCTAGGTTTATATAAGTAATTCTATAACTGATCGTGATATTTATGGTATTTGATATTTAATCCTACCAGATAGGTTCTACCCGGAGAAAGTGTGGCATAATGCGATCCGTAAGGACTATCATCGATAAAATTCAGCAGGTTATCGATACCTAATACGGCTGTTATGTCACAGTTATTTAAATGATAAAAGGTATGATTGGTGGTTATTTTCCAGAGTTGATATGGCTTCGCATAAGAGCGAGTATCATCTTCTTCGAGGTAGAATTTATCTGACTTATAAACCCCCGATACATTGGCGTTTAATTTATAATCTTTCCATTTTTTTGTCCACGATGCTTTGGCTGTGGCACTGTGAGCTGAAATTCCATTCAAACGGATGTTTTGGGTAAGGTTTTTGGCATCGACATAACTGTAGCCCAAATTAACTTTAAGCTGTTTAAACAGTTTAATTCCCACATGGCAATCAACTCCAACAGTTCTCGCCTCGTCGATATTATATCTCCATTTAAACTCCTCAATTTCTTTTTTACGATTGTATGATAAAGTATCGCCGGTTAAACGGGTATAATCATCGTCACCAATAATCAAATAATCAATCATATCATTTACCTTATTGAGGTAAAGCGATACTCCTGCTGTAAATGATTTGTTTTTATAATCGGCTGCTAATGAAAAATAATGCGACTTTTGCGGTTTTAAATCTTCATTGCCCATATACAATCGATGCATTCCCATGCGATCGCTCTCGTAGAAATAATAAAGCTCGCGCAAAGTCGGACTCTTAAATCCATTGGCATAAGTAGCCCGTAAGGTAAAAGGCTTTAGGTTGTACATAGCCGATAGTTTGGGTGTATACTCCATACCCGTTTTATTATAATAGATGGCTCGCACACCTGCTACTACACTAAAAGCATCAGCTAATTTTATCTCATCTTGTACATAAACCGAATAGGTACTGGCGTTGGCATCGGCAACCGTAAGGCGATATTGCGATTCTAACATTTCGTACAAAAACTCTGTTCCCACACTCAGGTTGTGAGTATCGTTTAATTTAAACACTGCTTTTGCCTGAGCAATCAGTGTTTTTTCGTCGGAGTTTTTAAAGCGATCTCCCGGATAAAAGGTTAATCGTAAAACACTACCATCAACCATGTACGACTCGTTATATTTATAAGGGTACTCGGTATAATACAGGTAGTTATTATAATCAACACTAAAATTTATTTTACTGTTTGGGTTGATGATATAATCTCCTCCGGCCGATACTCCCCTATTATTGTAATAGTAGTTGTGCATCTGGGCTTTAAACGGGAAGTACAGGGTCTTTTCGTACCACGAACCACCAGCATATACTTTTAATTTTTGATTGATGTGATAATCTAAGTCTTGTGTTATGGTATACGCATTACTTTTATTAACAGGCTTATAATAGGTTTCTTCTAAAAACGGAAGATCGTGATTGCTTTGCCAGGCATTGTTATGCTTCATGTTGTTTAACTGCCATCCATCGGTATGCCTGTAAATAAACGATGCTTTACCGGCCCATTTATCCCCATTAAAACTAAGTGTGTTTAATTGTTTAACTCTACCATAATTTTGTATTGATGAGTTATTGGTAACATTGAGTTTATACAGTGTTTTTTTGGTAATGATGTTGATAACGCCTGCAATAGCATCTGACCCATATAAGGTTGAAGACGCACCCTTCACAATTTCTATTTGCTTAATATCATTGGCATTTAATCGACTTAAATCGGTGTATCCACTCAAACCACCAGTTAACCTTTTGCCATTTACCAGAATCAGAACATAATCGTTACCCAGGCCATTAATCTTTAGGTTGGTTCCCATCGAACTCAAAGTAAAATCGAGCGAAGATGAAACGCCTGCCAAAACCTCTTCTACACTTTGTTCGCCAACTTCAGCAATATCTTTTTGGGTAATAATTTCGGTTTGAACAGGCACATTATCTAAATGATACGAAGTTCCGGTACCGGTAACAACAATTGGCGAAATAGTTTCGGCCTTTGGTGTTAAAGCAATATCGATTGTACTGATTCCCTTTGATAAAGTAATTTTCTGACTATATTTTTCATACCCCAAATGAGTAACCTGCAATATATATTCACCTTGAGGTAAATCATCAAAGCGATACTGTCCATCGGTACCCGACGAAGCAATACGATTAATATTTTCGATATATACATTGGCAAAGTCAACATTTTGCGAGTTGCTTTTATCGTACACTTCACCTTGTAAAACCACACTTTGCGCACCTACAGGCAATAAAACAACCTGCACGAGTGCCACAAATAACAATTTATGCATTGTAAAAAATTTACTAATGCATCCTGGAAATTAATTGATAATAATTCGGAAAATCATCTGAATCACTACTTACTTCTATTCCCGGAAGCAAAATATTATTAATCCAAATGGCAGGTTTCCTGACTTTCCCGATTCTCATCTCCTTCCCATTTTCGTCCGTTACGGATTTCTGTTCGTTAGTTGAACACCCTGCATTGCTGCCGGGTAACAGTGGATTGTGATTGATGAGAACAAATTAACACGTATGTGTTAACGGGATTACAGTAGCGGGTACTGTTCCGGACTCTCACCGGATTCCCTTTTCATCATCGTACCGATTTAGTACGACAATCACCAAATGTTGAGCAAAAGTAGAATTATTTTTAAACTATTTATCCATTTAGCAATAAAAATAAATGAACAATTGTAAAGAAATCGGGTTATATCTTGTTGGATTTATTTTGTAATGCCACGTATTAATGCTATACCTTCCTCGCTATTTACATTTATATTCATCAAACAAAACCGACCTAAAAGTATCAGCATTAAGGCCTTTAATGCGCTTTTTGCTTCTTAAAAGATTTAGTACAACCTGTTTTATTCAATGCCTCAATTTGCATCTCCAAATTCTGATCTTTGGTAGATACCCTTGCATAACCAATTTTCCTAACTTTCTCTTTTAAGGTTAACCCATGAGATACATTATTAAAACCAGTTTTTTAAGACTGCCAATGCCTGCGTGGGATGTATAGGGGAGAATTATCTCAGTAAATGGTGATTTGAAGATATAGCACTACCTTCCTTACTAATGACCAACTTCTACCTCAGATCCAATAAAATCAACTGTTTTGATAATACTGCATGACATTCTTTCAATACATCAAAACAAGAATGAATTATTTCCAAATCCTCTTTTTTCAGCATATAGGTGTTATAAGCATTGAGTTTATGAGCTACCTGATTCAAGTTGATACCCAGTTTTACTAAATCGTAATCCAATGTTCTGAAAAGAGTGTAAAACTCATCACTTACTTCAATATGTTTGCTCAGTCGTTTTCGAAATATTCTTTCCCTGACAAAATCACTTACACAACTAATTCTTTCCTTTGAGAACATTTTCTGCAATTTTTGTCGATCAGCTAATGTCAGATACACCTTTAACTGCACATTTCGTTTCTTATCATCATCTATTTTTGGTCTCATAATATTCATTAACTACCCATAAATTTCATCATCTCTCGGAGAGCAAGAATTTTGTTTTCAGGTACTGAAAAACACATCTTGCATTTGTTTTTAACAGATAACATATCAGCCACAATTTCCTAATAAGATTCTATTCCATTTTCTAACTTCATATACATACATTACTGCTTTTTTACATGCGTAAGCCACCTATTAAAAAGGTCATGGTTTCGCAAAAGGAAACGGAATAAATAGCCCTTGCGTGAGCAAGAGAAATCAATTCAAATAGATTTTGAGCGGACAAAGCAAAGGGCTTGTATTATGAGGTACGAAATAATAACAAGCTTTTTGCTGTCGGACTTGTGCGTTGGCAAATAAAATGTGTTCGATTGATTTCGGCGGGTTTATGCCGAACGCTTTTGCAGGGAACCATGGCCGACAGCATCTTTGCTGAAGCATGGATAAAAAAGCCTGCCTTAAAAAAAATCTCTTTGATTATCATATGTCTGTAATTTAATCCTGCTTTATTGCAGAATTTTAAATTACCGGATGGATTCTAACTTTACAATATATAAAATGTGCCAAAACCAACCAAATAGTATGACATCCTGTATCTTAAGGAATATTTATAGCTGTCAATTGAAAAAAAGTAGAAAAAATAAGATATCATTTTCTACCGATCGTTTCTCTATCCTCCTTCAAAAATTAATGTCTCTTTCTGTTGAATTGCAAGAGTATATAAACTCCATCCAATGATGTCGCTCTTGTATTAACAAAAAGTGCCATTTTAGCAATTTTTCGGAGGAGCGATACACTATACGGCAGAAATATTAAAGTGATTAAAAAGAACATAGTTGGGCCATATTAATTATCTTTTGGGAGGAAGCTCTGACTATTGGCAGAAATATGTCATAATTATGAAAAAAAGGCCATTCAAAAGCGATTAAATTGTGTTAAAAATTATTAAATCAACCACTTACAAATGTTAAGTGCAAATTATGTGCAAATAAAAAAAGCAGCTACAACTTATCGATGTAACTGCTTCTTACAGAGGGTGGGCCCACCTGGGCTTGAACCAGGGACCCCCTGATTATGAGTCAGGTGCTCTAACCAGCTGAGCTATAGGCCCGGCATTTAAAGGTGTAATACCTTTTCAGCGGATGCAAAAATAGAAAGGAATTTGTTATTATCAAAAGCCTTTAGCTATAAAATAACACTAAATGTTGCATATTTTTCATCATCCACACCTATTATTCACGTATACAATAGGATATAAAAAGTATTAATCTGAATTATTTTTTCTTTCCTGCCAAATTGCCATCCATAATACCTTTAACGACGGCAACTAACCCAATTATAAATAGAATTGGTGGATAATAGAAGATATATCCAGCTGCTAATCCTCCAAAAAACCAAACTATGGCAATAGTTATCATAACAACCCCTCCCAAAACACCTTTTTTCATCCCTTGCTTTTCTGCTCCAAAAAAGCCACTGGAAACTTCTTCTTCCTCTGCTTCTGATCTTAATTTCTCCAACCGTACTGCTTCCGCTTCGTCAAGTTCCCCATCATCACATCGATCTTGGAAGTTTGGCTTTTCCATTGTTAATCCACAAATAAGCCCCACAGAAGGGCTAAATTTTCGCTTGGTACAGACTTTGCACTGCTGCAGATTCATTATTGTCATATGATTAGAATTTAGTTAACGATACAATATATATAATTATTAAATAAATAGGGTAACTGAATCGAATATAAAATGAATCTACTTATGAAATAAAAATGGCGGTCTTTATGTAAGACCGCCTCATGAAACAAACCAATTCTTAGTTATGATTCCACACTATTAGATGTAACCCATTCGTTATAGGCTCCATCGTAAACTTTTACATTGGAATAACCAAGAGTAGATGTTAGTATAGCATATAGCAATCCAGCCCTTGTACTGGTTTGACAGTAAAGAATAACTTCTTTATCCTTTGTTACTCCTTTTGATGAAAATAGCTTCTTCAATTCATCAGAAGATTTAATTAATCCTTTTTCATCACGCATTAAATCAGAGTTTATACTGATAGCTCCAGGGATATGCCCTTTACTTTTTGGATCTGTTCCATTATAATATGCATCAGCTCTGGCATCAACCAAAACAACATTGCCATTACTAATCTTTGTTTTCACATCCTTTTCGCAAAAATAGGACGACTTATCCCAACTAGCTTCAACTTTACATTTCTTTGCCATCTTAGGATTTCTGGTTACTGGTTTACGAGCCGCTTTCCAGGCATCCAGATTACCATCCAGTAATTTTACATCAGTTGCACCCATCATTTTAAGTACCCAATACATTCGTCCTGCATTACTTCCTTTATTGCAATACAAGATGATTTCTTTATTTAAATCAACACCATGATTACCGAGTATAGTAGCTACATCCGATTCACTTTTAAGTATTCCTTCAACAGGTGATTCAGTAGATAATTCTTCCACAGGAACACTAATTGCATTTCGTATATGTACCTTCTGGTAATCAGACTTTTTTCTGGCATCAATTATAATACATTTCTGATCGTTTAATTTTCCAGCTAATTCTTTTACAGAGATAAAATCTCCCTGAGCATAACTCCCTAACGAATAAGCTATAAGAGCCAGCATTATAATAAACTTTTTCATATGAATATCTTTTAGTTAAAACTTAACTTGAAGTTGTACATAAAGACCATCGTCGTTTATCTCCACCGGATCTTCTGCCCGGTATAAGTAATTAACTTGTAGTCGAGTCCAGTCATTAAAGAAATAATTAACTCCAAAAGTCATTATGTCTTCCTTATAATCATTGATACCTGCATCAAAAAATTCATATTTAAACACAGGCTCAATATTCCACTTAGTTAAATACATTGCCTGAACATAGGCTCCTGATCTTTCATCTCCGAGGGCAATCAATTCCCCTCCACATCCTCCTCCAAGAGAACGATCGTATTCACCTTCATCAACAATATATTCGGCCATCAATCGGAAATTAGAATAATTTACTTCCGCTTCTACGGCATATGAAGTTCGTTTATCATCGTCGGTGGTAGGGTAACCTAATCGATAACTACCTCCCACATATAGAAAATCAAGGGGGTGAAATACCACACGACCAACAATATCTTTTGAGTTATTGTTATCTTTCTTCAATCCTGCTCCATTCATGTAGGCCAATCGATACTGAAGAAATGTATTACGGTCTCCTCCCAGAATCATCAAACCAATATCACGCTGTGGCACTACTAATTGATCAACAGCCCTTGAGCGAAAAACGGTATGTAATCCGCTACAGGCTGTTCCACCTAAATCTAAACTAAACGGATTTTTAAATGATCCGATTGACACATTAGCCCACTCCCAACGATTATAGGTAATGAATGCATCTAACAGGTAAGCACTTGAATTACTGCTAAGCATTGGACTCATTTCCATGATAACATAATATGAAAAATCGTAAGGTATATTACCGGTAGCACCTAATCGAGCTCTTCTGAAACCAAAGGAACTGGTTGTTTCATCTTTGAACTGCTGATCGTACTCAGCCTGAAGAAAACCAAATATTTTCAGCGCTTCGTCATCACTTGCTGTACCCTCACAGCCTTGAGCCCAACCGTGAAGTGGTACCAGCAAAGCTGTTAAAAGAACTATAAATAGCTTATTCATAATTTTATTGATTAAAACGGGTCATTTAAAACAACCCGCTATTAATAAAACGGTTATTAATCCAATGGAAGGTCTTTAGGATTGGAATCACCTCTCCACTGGTTAGCAGACCAGGCTGTACTTGAATTTGCAAACTTGTTCATTCCGAACTTAAGGCTATATGCATCATACCCTAATACTCTTAAGTAAGCCGTAATAACAGCTGAAGTTTGTCCTGTATAGCAGTAAGTAACTACTTTTTTATCCGGATCAATATTAGACACACCCGCTTCATCACTTGAACCAGGACTTACCAATAATGGATTTAAACGATAAGCTCCATCAACATGCCCAAAGGCACTATAGTCGGTAGTATTGAAATAATTATTTACGAAGTAACTGGCAGGACTATCTAATACATCAGAAGCTTCTACACCTTTAAAGCCTTGAGATATGATGTATTCAACACGTTCTTTTAAAATATCTACACCTTCGGTTGCTGTTGTTGAAAATTCAGGAATATCATAAACTCCCAATGAAGGTTCAGAAGCGTCAAAAGACCAGTTTGAATGACCATCACTAAGGTCGGCAATTGCATTGTCCCACGAAGCAGCAGTTGATTCACTCCATCCTGACATTCCCCATTTTAAGGCTTGTGCATCATGATATCCATACAAGCGTAACAATGAAGTTGCATAACAAGCTGTTTGACCAGTATAACAAACAACTAAAATAGGTTTATCAGCTGAAGCAGCCTCCGTTAATATATCGGAAAAAGCAACATTATGCGCACCCGCTATATGACTGGTATTATAAGCATCAGCATTTCTTATATCAATAATATATTTTCCACTTACATCTCCACCATCCGGCGCCGCCATAACAAACTTTTGGCCGTCGGAATTTTTAAGCACATGATTGAGATCCATATCTATCTCAATCAGATAATCCATTAAAGTTTCAGCAGGATTAACGGATGCAGTAGGATCAGTATCATCTTTACAACTGGTAAATACGATAGAACTTATGGCAATAACCATAAAAAAATAACGAAATAGATTTTTCATAACTCTTGGATTTAAATTAGAAATTGATTTGAATAATTATTATTAGCAGCCCCCTCCGTCATCATGCTTTTCACCTCCTCCGGCAAGCATTTCAAGGTTTTTCTCGGTATAATCAGGATACGATAACTCCCAGTTCTTCCATCCATCTTTAAGTACCAGTATTTTTTTATAACCCATATGCTGAAGCGTTTGAGCAGCAAGCATCGAACGTTTTCCTTTTTTACAGTATAAGATGATTGTCTCATCCTTGAGTGGCATATATAATCCCTCGTTTTCCCAGAAAAGCTCATTATTGATATTAAACTCAATACTTCCCCTGGGAATATTTACTGATCCGGGTATATATCCATAATAGAATTCATCTCGTTGGCGTACATCAATAACTGTATACACCTCCTCTGAATCCATTATCTTCATAACTTCATCAGGCTTAATAATATTAACTTCTTCGGAAGCCATACCCACCATCTGATCGACAGTAAGATTCGACGGGCTGTTAGTGCAAGAGATTACAACCCATAATATGATTGAGTAACTAACTAATTTCTTCATGATATGCAGTTTTAATTTTCGGTTTGTTCTAATTCTTCATAACCTGTAATCATTGCTTTTAGGTTTGATCCAATTGTGTGTCCTGTGGTAATCAGATATAAATGAATCATTACAAAAACAACCAATAGAAATGCGCCCAACGTATGCAATACAGCAATAGTCTCCAGTCCTTCAAGCGCAAACGGATTGTCGGGATAATGAAAGTATAGATATAGAAAACCTGTAATTAGCTGAACTGGAAAAACCAAAATAATCAGCCCAAAATAGACGATACGCTGTAATGGATTTAACTTTGATTCAGGTGTTTTGGGTACAGGATGTGGTTCATTTCTGAAAATACCGGAGATATAGTACATTACTTGCGACTTCACATTATTACGAACCGGAACAAACTGTCGACTTTGTCCAGTTACAATCATCCAGAATAAGGCAAAAATGGTGAGTACCAGAAATGCCCATCCCGAGGCAGAATGAAGACGCACCGATTCTTCAAATCCAAACAAATGGTACGAACCATGTATCTCAAATCCAGTAAGCCCCAAAGTGATGATCAACATCATCTGTGTCCAATGCCAAAACCGTTCAAAACGACTATATATTTTTACTTTTTCCATTTTACTTATTTTTAAAATATGCAATGAGGCGTCCTGCCAGATGAGCAATTATTCCAGCCAAGGCGAGATACATTAATCCAATACCTGCGTAATCAATCGCCTTTGATTTGTCACGACCGGGTAAATAAAAATCAGTAAGGTTTTCCAGCCTGCTATCATCCGAATGGCACTCGGTACAACGAAGCGTTTCATGTTTGGGCGAAACCATATGGTTAATGGGCCAATACGCTTCTGTTGAAATAAAATCGTAACTCCCACTATATGGTCTTTCATTGTATTCCATTCCTAAACGAGCTGATTCATCCCAATCAAAGTCTTTCCAAAATGCCCCTTCTCCTTTTTGAGCAGACCATAATTTCATATTTATTAAAGTATTGTATTCAGTGTCATACATCTGCTTACCCCTATGAACTTTAACAGGCCAAATTTTAGATGTAGAATCAAGATATTCACCAAACAACTTGTTAATCTGAACAGGTACTTCTGTGATGGTATCAGAGGTAAGAAAATGATCAGCAGTTCCATTAAACCAGTAATATTCAGGCTTAACATCAGTGTCCCACACAAAATTCCCTTTTATCGACAGGTAATTATGATTGCCATCTGCATCATTTTCGGAGTAAGGCTCTTCCGTTTCATCCAACATTCCGGCTGATGACCAATCCCAGTACAATTTCGTAGCATTGGCTTTAGCATATACAGGTATATGACATGATTGACAGGCCACTTTAATATAATGCTCATCAATAACAGCATCGTTATGAGGGGTTGAGGAATGGCATTGTTCACAGTCAATTCGATTCACATTCATTGATGATACCGAATACAACTTCCCTTTTATATTATGCCTTTCTGTTTTATGACAATCAATACATGCCATATCTGGTCCATCATAACTCATATGTACATCCACATGTTGTGTGCACGATAGTAAAGCCTCCTCAAGATCTCCGTGCTTAACATTATTTCCGCCACCTCCGTAAAAATGACAAATACCACAATTATTCTTTTTGGGTAAACCTACATTTTGAGCAACATATGGATAATCCGGAACCTGATAGCTACTGTTAGCTGTAGCAGAGGTAGCTGGCATTCCTGCTTGTCCTTTTTGTTTGAAATAAGTATCTGTTTGATCATGACAAACCAAACAATCGATATTTCTGTTATCCGAAAAGTCAAATGACTTATCTTTCCAGCCTAAACCAATATGGCAACGCATACACGAGCCATTGTTGCCATTAGCTCCGGTACAGAAATTATTAATCAGATTCTTCTTTCCGATACTAACTTTTCCTTTTCCATCAATCTCAGTTTCACGCTCCCATTTCCAATGAGCAGTTGACATTATTTCTTCATCTCTTCCCGTATGGCAACTTAAACATGCCTCAGTAACATTATGAGGAGATTCAAAATCTTGTTGTAAAATTTCAAATTGAGAGTGGTCAACAGATGTGATATGCTCTGAAGATAATTGAGCATTCACTTTATGTGGCTGTCCCCTCAAGCTGGCAACCTTTACTGTTATTAACAGCACACCAATGGGTAATAGCAAACTTACCAGCAAGGCCGTTAGCGTATTAGAGAATTTTTTCATAATTAAATTGGATTTGATACAAATGTATATTTGCTGAAATTTTTCTCTAAATAAACAGGCTGGCAACGCATACGCATTTTAGGGGTAACTCATCAAGGTTATTTATGATGCAGATCAATCTTTTTATTGATAATTTTCGTATGTTTGATACAAGATCCTTAAAATCATCTATATGCCCAAGTCAGTTGTATTTAACGGTTGTTCCGTTGGTGAAAATCCATTATGCTGTTTTGATGAACTCTCTAATGAAGAAGTCTCCTTTTTTGAAGAAAACAGTGTTGAAGTAAATTACAAACGAGGTGAAACCATTTGCAAGCAAGGTTCATTTGCTTCTCATATAATGGTTCTGAAAAAAGGTTTAGCTAAAATTTATCTAGAAAATGGTAATGATTCACTGATTTTAAAAATATTACCTGCTATTAACATTATAGGTCTTCCTGCCTTATTTGATGGAAATTCAGTATTTCCATACAGTGCACAAACATACATGGATTGCACCATCAAATTGATAGAAATAAACGCCTTTAAAAGTCTGATAGAAAAGAATGCATTATTCGCCAGTAAGATAATTAGCATGCTGGCTGAAAATTCAGTGATTATTAATGGTCGCTTCTTTTGTTTAACCAAAAAACAAACCTATGGAAGATTAGCTGATGTATTATTATGCCTGGCTCAAAGAATTTATAAAACCGACAAATTTCCCTTACAACTAACCCGAAAAGATTTAGCTGAAATAGCAAGTATGTCTATTGAAAGCACCACTAGGATTTTAACAAAATTTAAGGAGGATGGCCTCATTATAATACATCCCAAATTTATTGAAATTACTAACATTGATAAACTCACCGAAATAAGTCAAATAGGTTAAAACATTAGTATATTGAAGTATATACACAAACGAAGAAAGGCTTTGCAATGCAAAGCCTTTTCTCATTTGGATTTTTATCTGATTTAAGGGAAAGGGTAATCTTTTCCGTTTGTTAAATATATATAAATTTTAATCCCTACCAATAAATTATTGTTAAAACAATATTTAAATCACAACAATTACGAAATTGTAAATTTACAGATTTAAAAATAGACCCCTATGTTTTTAATGATAGCAAGGTGAATTTTAATAAATTCCAAATTACACCCCCTATTTTTAAGGAATCGAAGCGTTATTTTGTATATTATCCACAAACAACCCCCTTTATGCAAAAATATAAATAAAAATTCACAAACTCTTTATTTATATTAAATCTACATAAGTAATTTGGAAATTATGGCTGCATAAACACGAAAAGACAATCGATTAATTATTTCGATCCTGAAACTTAATGTCTTTCAACATTACCTGAAGAGTTGTTACACCGTTGTAAAAATTTTCTTCTACTGTATAACAAATATCGAAGGCATTATTCTCTTTAATTTTCTTTAAAGCACTTCCCATCGAAAAGGCAATTCCTTGTTTAATAGCTGCAGAATGTTCTTCTATCAACTCCAACTTCAGGTGATCTTTGTCTTTACCTACCGCTTTGGTTGTGCCGTAATCGAATACATTTCTAGTAACAAAAACAGGTTTCATATTACCTGGACCAAATGGGCGAAATTGCTTAAGAATACGGTTAAATTTAGGGTTGATATCCTTTAAGTGCAGTAATGAATCAACATCTATTTGAGGTACCAATTGTTCAGGTAGAATATTTTCGTCAACATATTTTTCGAAGCGCTCTTTAAAAACCGGAATGTTTTCAATTTTAAGAGTTAAACCGGCTGCATACATATGACCTCCAAAATTCTCAAGTAAATCACTGCACGATTCAATTGCTTTATAAAGATCAAAACCTTCCACTGATCGGGCACTACCTGTGGCAAAGCCTTTAGATTCGGTTAATATCACAGTAGGACGGTAAAATGACTCTGTTAAGCGAGATGCCACAATTCCAATTACTCCTTTATGCCAATCAGGATTATACAAGATGGTAGACTTTTTCTTTAATAACTCTTCATTATTAGCAATCAAATCATGAGCCTCAATAGTGATACTTCTATCCAAATCCTTACGCGTTTCGTTACTGGCATCAATGTTTTCACTCATTTCCTTAACCAGATGTTCGTTTTCCTGGTTACAAACCAATAACTCTACAGCATCACTTCCGGCATCAATTCTACCGGCGGCATTAATTCTCGGACCTATCTTAAAAACAATATCGCTTATTGTAATTTCACGTCCTTCCATGCCCGCAATCTTAATAATTGATTTCAATCCAATTCCCGGACTGGAATTAAGCTTTTGCAACCCATAATAAGCCAGAATCCTGTTTTCTCCAATAATAGGAACTATATCCGATGCAATACTAACTGCAACCAGATCTATCAAATCGTATAACTCCGATTCTTTAAAATCATTGAAACGACAGAAAGCCTGCATCAATTTAAATCCAACACCACAACCTGAAAGGTTCTTATCGGGATAATGACAATCGCTTCTTTTCGGATCTAAACAAGCAGCAGCTTCAGGTAATTCGTCACCGGGCGTGTGGTGATCGCATATAATAAAATCAATACCCTTTTCTTTAGCGTAAGCTACTTTCTCAACTGCCTTAATTCCACAATCTAAAGCAATAACAAGCGTTATTCCTTGTTCGGCAGCAAAGTCAATGCCTTTATAAGAAATTCCATACCCTTCTTCGTAACGATTAGGAATATAAAATTGAAGTTTCTCGTAATGAACTTTTAAAAACGAATAAACCAATGCAACACTAGTTGTACCATCCACATCATAATCACCATAGATCATAATGTTCTCGTTTGCATCAAAAGCTTTGTTTATTCGGTGAACAGCCCTTTCCATATCTTTCATTAGAAAGGGATTATTTAAATCGGTAAGTTTTGGGCGAAAAAAAGCCTTGGCCTCATCATAATTTGTGACCCCTCGCTGTACCAAGAGATTGGCCAACACATGATTTATATTAAGAACCTCAGCTAAGTGACTAACCATTTCGGGGTCACTTTCGGGTTTTATGCTCCACCTTTTTTCCATTAATATTAAGCCCGTTTATGACCTCAAATTTTTCTAAAAAAATGCTTAAATCAAAAAAACGTTTAAAAATAGTAACGTTATTTACGCATTATACAATTTATTTAGCAAGTTATATATTTAACCATCACTTGCTTAATTCCAGGTTAAATATTTTTGATATTTTTTTCAACAATATTTCTTTTACTTCTTCTAAATTTACCGGCTTTCCTAATTCTTTCTGAAGAGAAGTTACTCCCTTATCAACAAAGCCACATGGGTTTATATGATTAAAGTAGCTTAGATCGGTATTCACATTTAATGCAAAACCATGCATCGAAACATATCGACTAGCTTTTACACCTATGGCACATATTTTTCGTGCCTTGCTAGGTACCGTTGTATCCAACCATACTCCAGTGGCTCCATCTAAACGTTCACCATTAATCCCAAACTCGGCAATTGTATCAATTATTGCCTGTTCCAAATTATAAATATAACTCCTTACCTGAAGGTTCATTTCTTCTAAATCAAAAATTGGATACCCAACAATTTGACCAGGTCCGTGATAAGTGATATCTCCACCTCGGTTAATTTTATAGAAGGTAGCATTAATCTTATTCAGAAACTGCTCGTTGATTAGAAGATTATTTTGAACACCACTCTTTCCCAATGTATAAACATGTGGATGTTCAACAAATATCAAGTGATTGGTGATAGACTTTAAATCCTCTGGATGTTCACGGTTAAAAAGTTTAGTATCTATAACCTGTGTGAATAATTCTTCCTGATGGTCCCAAACTTCTTTATAATCACTAATTCCTAAATCTTCAAACTTTGTAATGGCGGATTTCATATCTGTTACTTTAAGGCATTAATATGTTTTTCAGCATGATAGGAAGAACGTACAAGAGGTCCACTCTCAACATACTTAAATCCTTTTTCCAATCCCACCTGTTCATACTTCTTAAATTGTTCCGGGGTAACATATTCCGAAACGGGCAAATGATTTTGTGTTGGTTGCAAATACTGACCAATAGTCATCACTTTCACACCAACCGATAACAAATCATCCATAGCTTCAAACACCTCTTCTTCAGTTTCGCCCAATCCAAGCATTATACCCGATTTAGCAACCATTCCACCGTCCGCTATATACTTCAATGTCCGCAGGCTAATATCATATTTAGCTTTGGTACGTATCACAGGAGTTAATCTTCGAACCGTTTCCAAATTATGAGAAATTACCTCCGGCTTAGCATCCATAACTGTTTGCACCAAATGATGTAATCCATTAAAGTCGGGTATTAAAACTTCCATGCTGGTATTTGGATTCAGCTCCTTTGTTTTTCGGATGGTAGCCGCCCATATCTCAGCCCCTCCATCTTCCAAATCATCTCTGTCAACAGATGTGATAACCGCATGCTTTAATTTCATGATTTGAATAGATCGGGCAATACGAAGCGGTTCCTTTAAATCAACCGGATTGGGTTTGCCCGTTTTTACATTACAAAATTTACAGGCTCGCGTACAAATATCACCTAAAATCATAAAGGTGGCAGTTCCACGTCCCCAGCACTCAGCAGCATTCGGACATTTACCACTGGTACATATGGTATGTAATTTATTATCT
This sequence comes from Carboxylicivirga linearis, assembly GCF_018271995.1. Lineage (GTDB taxonomy): Bacteria > Bacteroidota > Bacteroidia > Bacteroidales > Marinilabiliaceae > Carboxylicivirga > Carboxylicivirga linearis. Next base: position 38,769 of record NZ_JAGUCO010000012.1, on the reverse strand, counting down.
CGTATGGTTTTGTGCATCCAATTGTAATCTGCAGTATTAGGTAACTGAATTTTCAACCAGTCGGGTTTGGACACTCTACTTTTAATTTTCACCATTTTCTCAAACTATTTATAAGCCAAATGAATTGACAATATTACTTAAATTTTGGCTCTTAAAACATGAATAATATCGGCATTACTACTTTACCGTTCAACCGTAAATCTTACAGCTAGAAGAACACAACAAATTATGCAATGTTCATACTTAATTAGTTAAAGATTTTAAATTCAACAATTCAATGCTGCTAACAACCTGAATTTTGTCATGTTGCATGTAGATTCAATAATCTATCTTGCAGGTTCTTTGGGAAAACAACAATCTATAAACAATAAATATTTATAATGAAACAAATCTTAGCATTAGCTACGGTGGCATCATTTATTTTAGGCGCGTGCAACACCAAACCCAAAACAGAAGAGGATATGAATCCATTTTTCACAGACTACAATACTCCATTTAATGTACCTCCGTTTGATAAAATTGAGGTGAAACACTATCTGCCTGCTTTTGAAAAGGGAATTGCCGAGCAAAAAGCTGAGGTGGAAAAAATCATCAATAATCCGGAAGCACCAACATTTGAAAACACCATTGTAGCTTTGGATTATACAGGCAACCTATTGAGTGAAGTCTCATCTGTATTCTTTTCATTGAAATCGGCACATGGAACTGATTCTTTACTTGCTGTAGCACCGGAAATATTAAAGCAACTCAGCAAGCATAACGATGATATTAATTTAAATCCTGATTTATTTAAGAGAATTCAGGAAGTTTATACTCAAAGAAACAAACTGGAACTTACTAAGGAGCAATCAATGTTACTTGAAAAAACCTATAAGGGTTTTGTTAGAAGTGGTGTTAACCTGGAAGGACAAGACAAAGAAAAGCTTCGCGATATAAACATGCGTTTGTCAGATCTTACCAACCAGTTTAATATGAATGTTCTGGCAGAAACGAATGATTTTAAATTAGTGATTGATAACAAAGATGATTTAGCTGGTCTACCAGAATCTTCAATCATAGCTGCTTCTGAAACAGCCAAAAACCAAGATATGGATGGTAAATGGGTTTTTACTACTCAAAAACCAAGTATGTTACCTTTCTTATCTTATGCACAAAACCGTGATTTACGCGAAAAGCTTTACAAAGGATATTATATGCGTGGAAATAACAATAACGACCACGACAACAAAGATATTCTGGTTCAATTAACTAATCTACGAGTTGAAAAAGCTCATTTACTTGGCTACGAAAGCTATGCTGATTATGTATTAGAAGAGCGTATGGCTAATAAAGCCGACAATGTATATGAGTTACTTGAACAGTTGTGGGATAGAGCTATTCCGGTTGCTAAACAAGAACGTGCATCAATGCAAAAGATCATTGACCGGGAAGGGGGTAATTTTAAATTACAATCTTGGGATTGGTGGTATTATGCCGAAAAAGTTCGTCAGGAAAAATATGATTTGGATGAAAACGAAGTACGTCCTTACTTTGAACTAAGCAATGTTAGAGATGGAGCCTTTGATTTGGCCGGCAAGTTATTTGGCTTACAGTTTGAAGAAATAACAAATGATTTTCCAAAACCTCATCCTGATGCCCAGGTGTTTGAAGTAAAAGAAGCAGATGGGTCACACAAAGGTATATTGTATATGGATTTCCACCCACGAGCAACTAAGAGTCAGGGAGCCTGGTGTGGAGCTTATCGCAAACAACATAAAGTAAATGGTGAGAATGTTCCTCCGGTAGTTAATATCGTATGTAATTTCACTCCGGCTATTGGTGATAAGCCAGCTTTATTAAGCTTTGATGAAGTAACAACTCTGTTTCATGAGTTTGGTCATGGGTTACATCAGCTATTAAGCGATTGTACTTACAATATGCTATCAGGAACATCTGTACCTCGCGATTTTGTTGAACTTCCTTCTCAAATAATGGAAAACTGGGCAGGTGAACCAGCTGTAATGAAAGAGTATGCTCGTCATTACAAAACCGGTGAAGTAATTCCAGATGAATTAATCAACAAACTTCAAAACAGCGGACACTTTAATCAAGGTTTTGCAACTGTTGAATATTTAGCTGCGGCACTTTTAGATATGAACTACCATACGCAAACAGAAGTAAAAGAAATTAATCCTGTTGAATTTGAAGAAGATTACCTGAATAGTATTGGACTTATCCCAGAAATCATTTCGCGATATAAATCTACTTACTTTAAACATATTTTTGGTGGTGGATATATGGCCGGATATTACAGTTACATATGGTCAGGTGTGTTAGATGCAGATGCATTTGAGGCATTTAAAGAAACCAGTTTATACGATCAGGAAACAGCTAATGCTTATCGTACCAATATCCTTGAAAAAGGAGGTACTGATGACGCTATGACCATGTACAAAAACTTTCGTGGTCGCGAACCTAAAATTGAAGCATTAATCCGTCAAAGAGGCTTAGAATAAAAAATTAGCACTCACACAACTTCAATATAATTATCAAGGGGCTGTCAAATATCTGGCAGCCTCTTTTTATGTAAAAAACTTCACACACACGGGTTATAACGACATGTTAACTCTGTAAGGTCCAAAAAATATAGTATTTACATCTTCTGTTTTATAATGATTTTTCGTATAAATGTTTTATTTTCATATTTTAATGTAACCTAATCTTACAATATTCGTTAAAATCACTAGCTTTATTTCGAAGTTGTAATTTAAATCCAACATACATTTATTAACTCAAACTAAAATTAACATGAAAAAAATTCTTTTATTATTGGCCGTCATTGCATTTGTAGCTACATCATGTGGATTAAAAACCAACGCACAGGATGATACTAAAGCCGAAGAAACTACCACAGAAGTTGTAGCTGCAGAAACCGAAGATAAGGCTTGTTGCGAAAAAGATAGTACAGCTGCCTGCTGTGAAAAAGATTCAACAAAAGCTTGCTGTGAGAAAGACAGCTTAAAAACTGATGAAGTAGAAGCTCCTGAGGAAGCAGAATAGGGTTCTCAATCATCATAAGAAATTCAAAGGCCGGTTTTCCCGGCCTTTTTTAATGCCATAATTTATCATGACTTCTTTTTTTAAAAAAAAGTTGAAATTTAAGGTAGGGTAAAACAAATTTCAAACGGTATACTAATGACTAGGTGTTTGAAAGTTGAAAATAACCATAAATTTAATGTCATGAAAAATTCACTATTTGCAGTTGCGGCAGGCTTATTAATAGCGTTTACTGCTTGTAATAAAAACGAAAATCTTGTTCCTGATCAGACCATTACAGATGTTGATCTGACCATGACAACAGAGTCGGTAGTTACTACAGATGCTTCAATTGAAGATGTAGTGGAAGCTACCGAATATGAAGTTGAACTATATTCCGGAACCTCCGAAATAGTATCCCTGGTTGATGTAAATATAGATGCGCCAGAACTTAAATTCGGCGGAAGAGATAATCCATTTAGATACAGGTATAGAAATGGTGTTTGTCCTGATGTAAATGTTGATTCTGAAAATGGTACTTTCCCAAAAACCATTACACTCGACTATGGTGATGCAACAGAATTAAACAACGGACGAATTATTTCCGGTATCATTGAAATAGTTATCTCAGCACCTCGCACTGTAAGTGGAGCTACCCGTACAATTACTTTTGATAGTTTCACTGTTGATTCGGTTTCAATAGATGGCGAAATAGTTAAAACTTTTGAGTTGGATGAATATACTATCAGCATAACTCGAGACCTTACATTTACTTTAGCTGATGGAACCATAATTACTATGGTTGGAGAACGCACTAAAGTATGGGTTGAAGGAATGGATACTCCTTTTAATCACGAAGATGATATTTTTGAAATTACTGGTTATTCTTTAATCTCAGATTCAGACGGTAATGAATTCAAAAAAGAAATAACCATACCTTTAATTAAAACCGGTGATTGTAGATACATCGTTTCAGGTGAAGTAACACTCACTCAAGATGATGTAATATTTGCAGTAATTGATTATGGCGATGGAACATGCGATAACATTGCAACCTACACAACTGAAGATGGTACCATAGAATTTATCATTGGCCAAAAAGTCAGAGATAAGCAAAAGCAAAATGGTAATAAATAATATTTCCCGTTCACCAATTGAACAATTATTCCCGGAGTTTAGAACGCTATTCTTCGGGAATTAAAAAGAAATTACAAAGCATATTAGTAACTTAGCTTATAACAAAAAACAATATCTTGAGGCGGGAAGATTTTAAAAATCTGTTTGATACACATTTTGACGCACTCCGAAATTATCTCTTTTATCGATATGGAGATGCTGATCTGGCAACCGACATTGCGCAGGAAGCCTTTCTTAAATTGTGGGAGAAACAGATTGATAAGCCACCCGAAGAACAAATTAAACTACTATACAAAATAGCCAAAGATGATTTAATCAGTAAACTTCGACGGCAACAGGTTGAAATGAAGTTTAATACAAGACCTCCTGATAAAACAAAGAGTATTACACCAGAAGAAGAATTAAATTACAAAGAACTAAAAATCAGATACGAAAGAGCCCTGAAAGAAATGCCGGAAATTCAACGCGAGGTTTTTTTAATGAGTAGAAATGATGATTTAAAATATCATGAAATAGCAAACCGATTGGATTTAAGCATAAAAGCAGTTGAAAAAAGGATGAAAAATGCCTTACAATATCTCAGAGAAGCACTGACAACATTATGAAAAAGAACCTACCATATAACAATCATATTTCAGATGATGAATTCCTAAATTCGTTACCCGAAATTGAAACTTCTTTCTCTAAATCGAAAGAAGAAGTATGGGACGAATTGTCGGGTTTGATGGAAGACAAACAAAAGATCACTATTCCTCCTACTGTTACTTTAAACCGTTTTACCTTCAGACATAGGGTTATTTATGCTGTTGCAGCACTTGTTGTAGTATTGTTAGCCACTGGAGTTTTTATCCGTTTCTATACTAAAACGGTAATATCAGAAATGGGTCAACAAATAACAGCCCTACTGCCAGACGGATCAACCATTGAATTAAATGCCGGTTCAACCATTTCGTATCATCCCTATTATTGGAAGTGGCAAAGACATGTACATTTCGAAGGAGAAGGATTCTTTAAAGTTCAAAAAGGTAAATCTTTTGAAGTTGTATCTGCTAAAGGAAAAACCATGGTTTTAGGAACCAGCTTTAATATCTACTCACGTAAAGATGAATATAAGGTAACCTGTTACACCGGTAAAGTTCGAGTAGTGAATAATAGTAGTGGACAATCAGCCGATATTGAACCGAACCAGCAAGCTATGATTGATAATGGCCATGTGATTAAACAGGATAAAACCAATACAGAAAATACAATTTCATGGCGAGATGGTATGTTTATTTTTACGGCTGCACCCATCCTTGACGTATTGGATGAGATTGAACGTCAATACGGCGTGATAATTAAAACAAAAGAGAAACTAAATTATAATTATACGGGAAATTTCACCAGAGATCAATCCATTGAAGATGTATTACATACAGTATGTTTAGCATTAAATCTTACCTATAAAAAGGTAAATAATGGTTATATGGTGAGTAAATAAACAATGAGTGAATAAGTTTATCTTACTTTTATTCATTACACTTAGTTCAGTACAAATAGTAGCTCAAGAGGAAATAGAAGTTAATTGTACTGATAAGCCCTTAAATGAACTGCTTATTGAATGGCGAGAGTTATACAATATGCAGTTCTCATTTGATGATGAACTCTTGTCTCAATTTCTAATAACTAAATTAGAAAGCTATGCATCGGCAGATTTAGCTATTAGTGATATTTTAAAAGGACTGCCTCTATCCTATCAAAAAAACAACAACACATATATTGTATTTAAAAAGAAAATAATCGTCCACGCTTCTACTTACCTTTTATCAGGTAAGGTTATTGAAAAAGGCACCGGGGAACCTCTGCCTTTTTCTCATATAGAAGTTAATGAATATCAAACTATCACAGATATTAAGGGTACTTTTAGTAACACTTTTAACGACAGTGTTTTTTACGTAAAAACCTCGCATTTGGGTTATTATAAGTTAGATACCATATTAATTGGTACACATTTTCATTCTATAGAATTGACCCCATCATTTGTTGGCTTGCCCGAAATAAAAGTCACTAATAATATAGTAGAAAAATCAGCTCAGGTTGGTGAAAAATCAGGATTGATAAAACTCAATCATCAAATAGCAGAATACCTTCCCGGAAATGGTGATAATTCTGTGTTCAACCTTTTAAAATTACAACCTGGTGTTACAGCGTCGGGTGAAAACCCAAACGACTTAATACTTTGGGGCAGTTCGGAAGGAACCAGTATTGTTCAATTTGATGGTTTCACCATATGGGGACTTAAAAACCTGAATGATAATATTAGCGCTGTTAATCCATACATGGTTAAATCAATTGATATTAATAAAGGTGGTTACGATGCTACTTACAGTGATTTTATTGGAGGTATTGTTGATATTTACGGACGAAATGGGAACCGGCTAAAACCTTCATTTCATTTCTTTATAAATAATCAAACCATTAACAGTATGCTGGAGCTGCCGATAGGAAAAAAATCAAGCCTGGTAACGGCATACCGCCAAAACTATTACGATCTTCTTTCCTCAAATGATGTTCATATTCAAGAGGTAAACAACATCGACAGATTTAACTGGGACTATAACAGGCCTGATTACACTTTTAAAGATTTAAATATTAAATATACATTTCAGGGTGATAACGGAGATCTTTTTTATATCAGTGCTTTAGGAGGCGGTGATGATTTAAAAATTAATGCCCAACGCGATTCAACCTATAACCGACCCAACGGAAATTTATCTATTAGAGAAAAATTGGATGTTAGTGAAAAAACAAATCAGGTTGGTGCATCAGCTTTTTATGGTAAAACATTTTCTTCAGCATATTCCTCATCTTTAAAATTAAGCTATTCATTTTACGATAACGATTACAGTGTGTACTCTTACCGAACCATCAGGGACAATGAAAGGTTAAGATACTCAAGAGACGCAACCAACGAGATTCAGGAGATAAAAGGAGACTGGCAAAATTTATTTCAGATTAACCAAAATCATGACATCACAGCAGGTTTATCCTTTATTCAGAACAACACCATGTTAAAGGAACAGCTTAATAACGCAACCAATATAGACCTAATTAGTCACGCATCAAGAGTGGTGTTTTACGCCCAGGATGAAGTAAATCTGATGAAAGATTTAAGATTAACTGCAGGTATTAGGGTGAATTATCCTACCCATATTAAAAATACTAATATTGATCCGCGCATAGCTCTTTCTTATAAACCGGGTTTATTCAAATTTAATGCTTCGTGGGGTTTCTATCATCAATTTATTGTGCGCACCTCAATTATGGATGAAGATAATCGCATTAGATATGCATGGTATGTTGGTGGCTATAATAATGTACCCATATTAAAATCTCAACATGCTGTATTAAGTGCAGCTTATACTACAAACAATTTTTTATTTAGCCTCGATACCTATTATAAAGAAAATTCAAACCTCACACGGTATATTCAATTCTCGCAAGCTAGCTACATATCAGATGGTCAAAGCAAAAGCTATGGTTTAGACGTTTATGTCAAAAAGGATTTTAATGGTCACTCTATATGGACCAGCTATTCATTAGGTAGAACCGAAGAATGGTACGATTACTATACTGATGAAACCTACCGCAGAGCACCTCAGGACCAGACACATGAATTTAAAATAGCAGGTTTGCTAAATTTAGGTTCCATACATGCATCGGCAAGTTATATTTATGGTTCAGGCTTTCCATTGTTTACCGACAATATCAAATACGAATATGACGAGCAGGATTACAACAGAGTAGACATATCCCTAATATACCAATTTAAAAGCCAACACTTTGGTGGTGAAATTGGTCTGTCAATACTCAATTTACTCAACACTGATAATGTCAAGTACAATAGTTTTCAACTATTACCAATTGATGAATTTAATACCGTATTAGTTAATGAGGAAGCCATGAAATTCACTCCTCTTTTGCACCTAAAGATTAAATTTTAAACTACCTGAATTTGCTTGCATTTTGATGTAACCGCTTCCTTTTCAATGGTAGCAATTTGCATCATCCCCCATGTACTTACATACCGAACAATTAATTTTAACGGGTTATGCTCTATATCAAAACCTGTTAAATATCCTGATCTTAATCGACCCTTATACATAAATCTTATCTGATCCCCAATACAGATATTATTGGCTTTTTGCCAATTAACTATTTGATGATATGCATTTATGCTTTTCACTCTTAAGCGTTTAATACTATTCAACTTCTCCTAACAACGGTTCAAAAATAGGAAAGATAGTAACGCAAAAAACTATCCCTTCAGTACTATATGACTAACTGTAAAAAGACTTCCATAAACAGCTTTAATTATCGGATAATTATTTAATAGTTTTTACTTTTACTCAACCTAATCCTAATGAATGAATTCAGACACAAAACATATAACCTTATCAAACAGTAATTTAACAAATCCCAAGGTGTGGTTTGACAAACTTTTTAGAGAATTTTACACTCCATTATGTCATTTTTCCATGACAATAGTACCCTATAATTCTTTAGCGGAAGAAGCAGTACAAAATGTATTTGTGCACCTTTGGGAAAAAAGAAAAACCCTTGAAATAAAGAATAACGTTAGAGGGTTCTTATATCAATCGGTTTACAACGAAATATGTTGAAAAATGGTCTGACCAATAAAAGAACTCATTCATGTATTTTCAGCTATTTGAACAGCAAGATTTACTTAATTATTTATTTGAATTAAACCCCGATCCTTCTTTCAAGAAAGGTCAAAAACCTCAATCATACCCAACTAACATTATTATTAAAAACAATGAACTAATTTATTATGAAATAGGATATTCTGATGAAGCTATCAATGAATTTTCAATAGAACTAAATAAAATATTTACTCAAACAAACTAATTATTGAAAGAAGGGGCCGGCAATTGTATTACCAAACCCCTTCGGTCCATTCCCCGATTATTGTACAATAGTTTGCTCTTTAATAAGCATTTTCGCCTTTTCAACCTGATTTGGAAACAAGTCAACCGGAACCTTATCACCCCCCAATTTTTTAAGCACCATATAGCGTGCACAGTTTTGATTATCTCCCATACAATACTTCCGCTTATAACCTGCTGCAGTAGCAGGCATATTGCTCATTTTTTCATTAAAAAACGGACAACCTTTTACTTTCTCACAAACTGCCATTTAATTAATATTTATCTCAATTTTCATTGTCGACTGAATGTATTTTAACCTATACATTAGCCCTAAACTTTTTAATATTTAAATTTAATAGACAAATATTCTAACATGTGAATAAGAATTCCCTAATTTGATATAGGTAGAATTACTATTTAGCATTTAGGGATTCAAATGCTTTAAATAGTAGAAAAAAATGTTTTGAAAGTGATATTATTGTAATGTTCTTTCGAGTTCTTCTAATTTTAATACTCCCTGCCTGATACCCTTAACAACAAGGTGTATGACATTTTTACATCCGGTTTTTTTATAAATATTCTCCTTGTGTTTATCTACTGTTTTTTCAGAAATAAATAAGGCACTTGCAATTTCGGCACGTCCCATGCCATTGCATAAACATCTATAAACCTCTAATTCTCTATGAGACAAACCTGTGATTACCTGGCTATCCTTTTTGTTTTGTAAACGCACTTTTGTATTAACGGATAAAGCCACAATCATTTTAGGGCAGAAATAATTTTTATTGGATAAGGCAGCGTTTAATGCCTCGGTAATATCTGTAAAATTACAATCTTTCTGCAAATAACCATCAACACCAGCAGCTATCATTTTTTCAACATACTCAACCTTTTCTATTGACGATAGGCCCAAAACTTTAATATCAGAATAATATTTTTTTATAAAGTCGGTAGTATACAAGCCGTCGCGTTTAGGCATAAGTATATCCATAAAAAAAACATCAACTCTTCCACCGTTTTTCAGAAAATGTATTACATCTTCCCCATCAGAAAACGTAACTACTTCAATAACTTTACTATTTTGTAGCAAAATAGTTTTTAAACCTTCCCTAAATAAAGGATGGTCATCTACAACCCCAATAATATACCCCATCTTAATTAAATAATTCTCAATTCCCCAACTTGAAAATAATTATACCCCTTGAAATACTATTAAGACACAAAAATAGAGAATAATATCACATTCCCCTAAATATGATACATTTACATAAACCTAACCACTCATATTTATTAATCAACCAATTAATAATGTGTCATTTAAACACACTAAACAAATTGATATTAATAGCTTAAAATGTAACAGGATAAGTAATAATAACAGAAACATCTACTTTGTGAACAATAGCTGAGAAATAAAAAAGCAGCGATAAATCGCTGCTCTCTACTACTTAATATACTTGTATCGTTTTATGCTTTTCTTAGGTGTTTTTTCAAACTCCTCCGGAAACAGAGTTGCTTTCTGAATATTCATGTAAGACGGCAACAACTCATTTGCCTGTTTTTTAATATTCTGAAGTTTCTGTTCTATTTGAGCTTTGTTTAATCCTTCCGAATCTGTTACTTCATAATCGGGATAAATTAAAGCCTCCAGTTTACCCTCATAATCTCGAACAAGGCACTCCTGAACATACTCCATTGAATTAATCACGGCTTCAATTTCCTCAGGATAAATATTCTGGCCCGAAGCTCCCAGCAACATATTTTTACTACGTCCTTTGATAAATATGAAGTCATCCTCATCAATTACTCCAAGGTCACCAGTATGTAACCAACCTTCTTCATCAAAAATCTCATTTGTAGCTTCTTCGTTCTTATAATACCCTAATAAAGTGTTTTCACCTTTCACTAATATCTCACCCACAATATTATAAGGATCCTGCGAATCTATTTTCACCTCCATCCGATCAACCAACTGACCGGCAGAAAATTTCTTTGACTCAGTCCAGGGTGCGTAACTAATTAACGGTCCACACTCAGTCATACCATACCCAATGGTAAACGGAAAACCGATTTTGCGTAAAAATAACTCTACGTCTTTATTAAGAGCCGCTCCACCAATAATCATTTCTCTGAATTCTCCACCAAAGGTCTCAACCAGCTTATTTTTAATTTTAGAATAAACCACTTTATTCAATACCGGAATTTTGGTCAATGTTTTTACCTTAAATTCCTCCAATTGTGGTTGCACCCTTTTCTTAAATATCTTTTCAAGAATAAGTGGTACCGATAAAATAATATGAGGTTTCACTTCGCGGAATGCTTGTGTTATTATCTGTGGTGATGGCGTTCGTGTTAAAAAGGTAATATGACACCCAACCGTAAAAGGCCATAAGAATTCAAACAAACAGCCATAAGCATGTGCAAGCGGTAAGAAAGATACAACACGTTCTTCAGGTTTTAATATTAAATGCTCGCGTGCATAAACAATGTTTGACCATATGCTTCTATGAGGCAACAACACCCCTTTTGAAAAACCTGAGGTACCTGAGGTATAAGATAAAACCATTAAATCGTCAGCTCCAATCTGAGGGAAATTAAGTTTTTCAACATCAAAATTAGATCCGTCACCCTTCAACCATTCCTTTGCTTTATCAACGGCTTTTGAGAACATGCCACTCATATTATCAACCAATGATGCGCATCGGTTAATCGACATGATTCCCTTTAGTTTCGTCATTTTTGTTTCATCCAGTTTATCAAACAATAGATCGGTACTAAACAAAACCTTCGATTCAGAATGATTTACAATGTGGTGAATATCTGCCGAATTAAAATCAGGTAGAATAGGAACAATGACAGCACCATAGGTAATAGTAGCAATATAAACAACTCCCCAACTAGTCATATTCCGACCAATTAAGGCAACCTTATCACCTTTTTGTATTCCAATTTCTTTAAATAACTGATGTGTTCCAAGAATTCTTTCACCCACTTGCCCGTAGGTTATTGTTTCACCTTGAAAATCACTAAATGCATTAAGCGCAGTATTTTCTTTAAGTGTGGTTTCAACCAGACTTAGATATCCGTTTTCAATCATAAAATTGAATTTTATTAGCCAAAACAATCGACCAAAATACACTAAAAATCTATATCAGGGACACATTTTCAACAAAAACCCTGCCAATAGAATAGTCTAATTTTAAGTATCCGAATCAGAAAGTTAATGAATTATCGTAGGATTTCAATAAATTGTAATGAGAACAATTAAGCTCCATATCCAATGCATTTTTATATTTTTGCTAAAAAACACATCCAAATGAAAGTTTTGATTTACACCATACTAGTGGTATTAATAGTATCGTGTGCTAAGCCCAAACGCACACCTTACCTAATTTATACCCCTGATTCATTAAATCTTACAAAAGTGGAACTTTACCATCTTGATCAGGAATTTACACTTTTTGATCAGGCCGAAAGAGAACCGGAATCAACTACATGGGCTTTCCGCTCAGACTCTGTGCCGGTTGGAATCTATCAATTACGCACAGATAACGGGAAAGCAATCACCCTTCTACTCGAAGGTACAATGCCCGTTTCAGTACAATACGAAAACAATAAACTTACAATACTTGGTAACAGTACCACAAAAGAACTTTGGAAAGCACAAGAAATAACGGAAGAATTAAACGAATCCATTTTAACCTTAGGCAATTCATTTCCTGATTCTTTGGAAAGCAATGCTTTTAACCTTCATAAAGATTCAGTATTTGCTTTGGTAGAGACTCATAAAGACAACGCTCAAAAAAAAATAAAACAGATTATTAATCACAACGAAAACACCTTACTACCATTGTTACTTGTGCAATTAAAAGCAGGTAATCATCACTTATTTGATTATAGCAACGATGCTAATGTATACTTTGATGTGGCCGAATATCTGCAAACTTATAACCCCAATTACAAACCGGTTCAGAATTTTATTCATCGTGTTGATTCACTAAGAAGTTGGGTATATTACACTTCTGTAACTTTACCAGGCAAATCATTACCCGATATTAGTATTCCAAATGCATGGGATGCACCCATTGCTTTATCGCGTTTTAAAGGTAAAAACACTCTTTACATGATTTGGAATTCTGAATCCAAAGAAAGTCGCAAAATAACGAAAGAACTTATGCGATGGACTCGTCCATACCGTTATAAAGGCCTTGATTTGTGTTTGATATCAACCGATACTAATAAAGAAAAATGGCAGAATGCTATTAAGGAAGATAATTTACCAATTTGGCATTTATGTGATTTGAAAGGTAAAAACTCACCGGTTTTAGCAGGATTAGGTATTACTAACATCCCTACTTTTATACTGGTTAATAAAGAAGGAATAATTATAGATCGGAGTACTGATAAGGCAGACATAACAAAAGCTTTGAATCAGCTAATACAAAAATAAATCCTATATTTGAGCACATATAAACCACCTTATTGGTTGATAAGTTTAAACCTAAAAATAATGATGAAGCAAAGTTTATTTACTTTACTTATAATTCTATTGATTAGTGCATGTTCTACGGGTGATAAATTCAAGATCAGTGGAAACATAGAAGATGGAGCAGGTAAAATGTTGTACTTGCAAAAGATGGAATTAAACCAAACAACAACAATAGATTCTGTTAAACTTAAGAAAAGTGGTGATTTTTCATTTGCCGGTGAACGCCTGAATGAGCCAACTTTCTTATTGCTAAAAATGAGCGAGCAGAATTACATCACTTTATTAGCCGATACCACCGAACATATTGAGGTAATGGCTAATGCAAGTAATATGGAAGAAACCTATCGTTTAACCAATTCAATTGGTTCGGCTTACATACAAATTTTTAATAAACGTATGCGTATTCTCAACAGCGAAATAGACCGCATACTAAAAGAGTTTCAAGATCTTGAAGAAGATGATGCCGAAGGAAAAAAACGTTTAGAAACAGAATATCGTCAATTAATAACCGACCATAAAACATTTGTTGGAGACTTCATCATGGAAAATCCAAGTTCATTTGCCGGGTATTATGCCTTATTTCAACGTTTTAACGACAACTCTCCGGTATTGAATGTAATGGATAAATCGGATCAGGTTTATTTTAAAACACTGGCTACCAGTTTAGATATACATTATCCCGACTCAGAAAGAGCCAAACATTTATACAACTATATTTTAGGAGTACAAGTACAACAACAACGAGACGAGCTTACCCAAAAATTAATGGAGGAAGCTAAGAGTGGATTTCCCGATATTGAAGAAAAAACACCTCAAGGAGATACCGTTAAATTATCATCTTTGAAAGGGAAAACCATCTTGTTATCATTTTGGGCTTCATGGGATAAAAGCTCACGTAATGAAAACAAAAACCTGAAAAAGATTTATAAAAAATATAATCATAAAGGATTTGAGATATACCAAGTATCGCTCGACAGAAGTAAAGTACTATGGGAAAATGCTATTGAAGCTGATGCATTACCTTGGATTAACGTAAGTGATTTACGATATACCGATTCTTATCCAGCAAGGTTATATAATATTCAACAACTTCCTTCAAACTATTTAATTAGTGCTAAAGGCGAGATAGTAGGTAAAGATTTATTTGGCAACCGACTTTCCGAAAGACTAGCTGAAATATATTAAGCAAACCAAAATATATTCTTCAAACCACCTTTCAACAAGGTGGTTTTTTTGTGCCTTTTCTTTAAGATTAAAAAAGAATAATATAAACTATTAGAACATATGTTTCTATTATTCAAAAATTGAAGAATGTTAAATTAGACCACAACATCAACAGATAGAAGAATACATTTGGTCGAAACAGGTATTTTCTGATATATTTGTCCGTTAAATAGGGCCATTAAGGCAAAGAAAACACATAAACACTTGAATTCGAAGAAAATATATTTTGCCTCCGATGTACATTTAGGTGCACCGGGTATAAAAAATCATCGCGAACATGAAATCCGATTTGTAAGTTGGCTCGATTCTGTAAAGAATGATGCTGCTGAAATTTATTTAATGGGCGATATCTTCGATTTTTGGTTTGAATATAAAAAGGTAGTGCCTCGCGGATTTACCCGTTTTTTGGGTAAACTTTCTGAAATTACCGACAGTGGTATTCCTGTTCATTTTTTTACCGGCAACCACGATATCTGGGTTTTTAATTACCTTTCATCTGAATGTGGGGTAATCGTTCATCGCGAACCGGTTGTTAAAACCATTTATGGCAAAAAGTACTTTTTAGCTCATGGCGATGGACTTGGAAACTACGATAAGCATTACAATTTTTTAAAATCTGTTTTCACAAACAAATTTGCCCAATGGCTTTTTAGTTGGATTCACCCTAACTTTGGTATTGGTTTGGCCGATTTTTGGTCGGGTAAAAGTAGAGATAAGAACAATAAAATATACGGAAGCCATTATTTGGGCGATGATAAAGAATATTCAGTTCTTTATGCCAAAGATGTGCTGAAGGAACAAGCTATTGATTATTTTATTTTTGGTCACAGGCATGTGGCTCGCACGGTCAGTGTGGGACCGGAGAGTCAGCTGATTTTTCTGGGAGACTGGATACAACATTTCAGTTATGCAGTGATTGAAAATAATAGTGTGGAATTAAAATATTTCAATAGCTAAGTTTAGTTTGATATAGAAAGACATAGTAATGAAACCGAAAGCAGGTACTTATGCCGTGGTTACCGGAACAGGTAGCTACATACCTCCACGCATTGTGGAAAATGCTGATTTCGCCAATAATCGTTTTTATAACGAAGATGGGACAGTTATAGAAACCCCAGGTGAAGAAATTGTGCAAAAATTTCAACAAATAACCGACATTGTCCAACGACGTTGTGCCGAAACCAATCATGTCACTTCCGACTTGGCTGTCTTCGCATCACAAAAAGCTCTGGAAAGCGCCGGTTTCGATCCTGAAAATCTGGATTATATAATTGTGGCTCACAACCTGGGCGACATGAAAAATGGATCGATGTACCCTGATATTTTGCCAACACTGGCTTCCAGAGTAAAAAAGAAGTTGGGTATAAAAAACAATAAAACCATTGCTTACGATATAACGTTCGGATGTCCCGGATGGACACAAGCCATGATTCAGGCGAATTACTACATCAAATCAGGGGATGCAAAAAGTGCCTTGGTAATTGGTGCCGATACCTTAAGCCGGGCTATGGAACCACATGATCGTGACTCCATGATTTTTGCCGACGGGGCAGGAGCTGTGGTACTGGAAGCTCGCGAAAGTGAAGAACCCATCGGAATCTTAAAACATGCGGCTCAAACTGATACTGAAGAACATATTGATATTTTAAGAATGAATGAACCTTTTAATCCCGAGCTGAAAGGCGATCATCAATATCTTAAGATGTTAGGAAGAAGGGTTTACAACTATGCCCTTACCAACGTTCCACAATTGGCGAAAGAATGTCTGGATAAAAACGGTTTACAACTATCCGATGTAAAAAAGATATTAATCCATCAGGCCAATGCTAAAATGGATGAAGCCATTTTAAAACGCATTTTCCGTTTATATGGTCGTAAAGATGTTGACATGAGCGTAATGCCAATGACCATCAATACATTGGGGAATAGCAGTGTGGCTACAGTTCCTACTTTGCTTGACTTAGTTGTTAAAGGAGAACTGGAAGGTCATGAATTAAATAGTGGCGATTATGTAATGATGACATCGGTTGGAGCAGGAATGAATATCAACGCATTTATGTACAAAATGCCATAAATAAAAATTACACCAAATATCTGATTATTCAGAAATACAGATAAATGAAGCAGCTTTCGGGCTGCTTTTTTATTGCAAATAAAGTTCGGGGCAAACTCAGGTAATAAGTAATTATTATTTTAGCTTATCATTTAATTTAAAACGATGGATCCAATAGTGCTTTACTCAATCGCCGGTTTATTACTTGGTAGTGTAATAACATACCTCCTTTTTAATGCTAAACTCAATAAGCTAAAAATGAGTAATACTAACCTGATAAATGATAATCAAAGGCTAAATGACGAAAACAAGCAATTGAAAACAGCTGTAGAACAGTATCGTTTACAAGCTGAAGATTTAAGTAATCGTTTAACGGGTATTGATGTTGAGAACAATCATTTGGTAACTCAAATAGAAGAATTAAGAAAGGAAAAGAAAGAAATTGAAGTTCGTTTAACTACAAATTTTGAAAATATTGCCAATCGCATATTAAATAAAAATGCAGATCAAATCAGCCTCGATCAAAACAAACGTCTGTCAGAGGTTCTTCAACCTTTTAAAGAAAAGATTGAATCGTTTGAGCGAAAAGTAAATGATACATACGAAAAAGAGTTACGTGATAAGCTGAATCTGGAAGCAGAGGTAAAACGCCTTTATGAACTGAATCAGAAAATTAGTGTTGAAGCCGGAAACCTAACCAAAGCCTTAAAAGGAGATGTGAAGAAAATGGGAAACTGGGGCGAATTAATTCTTGAACGCGTTTTAGAACAATCAGGTCTTCGATTGGGCAGTGAATACGAAAGAGAAGTAGTTGATAAAAACAGTGATGGTAGAACCATTCGTCCGGATGTAATTGTTCATCTTCCCGATGAAAAACATATTATAATAGACTCAAAAGTATCGTTAATCGCGTACGAGAGATATGTAAACGCCGAGACAGAAGAAAGTAAAAACAGCGCTCTAAAAGAACATGTTTTAAGTGTGCGCAAACACATCAACGAACTTCATGAAAAGAAATATGCCACCTCATCAACATTTAACTCCCCTGATTTTGTTTTGATGTTTATACCGGTTGAAGCATCATTTGCAGCAGCTGTTGAGGCCGATCATGATTTATTTTCTTCGGCCTGGGAGAAGAAAATTGTACCCGTAAGTCCATCTACCTTATTAGCAACCCTTCGTACCATAGCCTCCATCTGGAAACAGGAGAACCAGAATAAAAATGCATTGGAGATAGCACAAAGAAGTGGTGATTTATACGATAAACTGGTTGGTTTTATTACCGATTTAGAAAAGATTGGTAAATCCATCGATCAAGCCGGAAGTCATTTTGATAATGCCATGAATAAGCTTAGTACGGGAAAAGGAAACCTTATTAGCCGGGCAGAAAAAATACGTGAATTAGGTGCTAAAAACACCAAACAAATACCTTCGCAACTCAAAAAAGACGAAAGTTAAATCTTTCGACCCTTCCAGGTAAGTGGAACAAAAAGTGGGTACACAAATACACTTAAAACATAAAAAGGGTAGAGTAATTGAAAAAACAGTAACAGTCGTAAACAAGGCATCAAGCCAAACAAATAACTTCCTTCCCTTAACAGACGAAAATCGATCACTGATTTACTAACAAGTAATAGAACAAAAACAAAGGCTGAAAAGGGATTAAAAAAAGCAGTTACTAACAACACCAATTGCATTAATGTAAGTAATGATACCAATGCTCCGGTAACCAGTATTTTTTTATCAGAGTAATATTTTGCTTTTAAAGCCCATCTCGATTTTTGTCTGAGCACTTCACTATAGGTCGATTCCGAAGGTGTATAAACCATTGATTTTGGTGACTTCAGGTAATGAACTTTCTTTCCTTGTTTTTTAGCCCATTCCAGTAAAAACATATCATCACCAGAAGCAATTGTATTCATTAAATCAGCATTCAAGTATAAATCTCGCTTACAGCCTAAATTAGCACCATTCAACATGATGGGGGAATGATTAAGTGCAGCTGCACCACCTGTAATTTGTAAAGCTGTAAACTCGTATGCCTGAAAAGCAGACAACAAACCTGAATCATTCTTCAAGCGAACAGGTGCAATTATTAAATCTGAGTTATGTTTTTTGTAAAAGGAAGCGATTGTTTGTAACCAATTGGATTCAAAAGAACAATCAGCATCTGTTGTCACAAGTAATTCACCTTTTGCCATTTGAGCTCCGACTTGTAAAGCCTGTTTTTTACCTTGACCTGATGAATTAGATAAACAGCGAATACTAAAAGGAAAACGATTTACCAGTTCTTTACAGACATTCAAGCCTTCGTCTTCTGAATAATCATCAACTAAAATTAATTCCCAGTTTGTAAAGATTTGCTGCGATAATGATGATAACAAATTAGGTAAGTTATCTTGTTCATCTTTATAAGCAACCACAACAGAAATAAAAGGTGGTTGATCTAAATTTTCAGTAATAAATACAGGCTCTTTTTTCCAAACTCTTCTCCATTTTTCTGTTTGAAGGAGGTACAGAAAAAAAATTAATCCTGTAAAAATGAGAAAAATTATCAGCATTATTTAGGCAATAAAAAAGCCAGGTGCCACCAGACACCTGACTTTATACTATTCTTAGTTCATTAATTTCTCTTTGTTAATATCCAGGATTCAATACGATTGCTTTCTAAAATTTCTTCCTGCTTTTTCTGTGCTTTATACACTCTGTCGAAAGACTCGATACTAACCAATGTCATACCATTATGATCCAAGGTAGTGCATTTATCAAACCCTTTAGCTTCCAATGATTTTATATAACTCTGAGCATATTCAGCATTTTTAAAACTACCTACGATAATATGATGTGGCTTTTTAATATCAACCTGTTTTACTTCTGCTGTTTTATCCTCTTCTTTAACTTCAGGACTTGCAACCACATCTCCCTGTAACTTCTCATCTAAATGAATGCTATCTTCAGTCTTTGGCTTTTCAATTACTGGTTGTGCAACTTCTTTTTTAACAGGTTTTGCATCCTTGCTAAAGAATGAAAAATAGATAATTACACCAATAAGCGGTAATAACACAAAAACAATAAGAAAAATAAGGATAGCTCTATTCTTTCTTTTCTTATCCTCTTGAATATACTGATTGGTAATATTGGTAACCGTTGTTTTTGATTCTTCCGTTGGGGCAGGTTCTTCTATTTTTGTTTCGATTTTCTCTTCAATCTTTTCTTCCTCCACTTCAACTAAAGGCTCCTCATTTACTTTTGTTTCTTCTGGTGTTTTAACAGGCTCTTCAGGTTTATCCTCAACTTTCTCCTCTTCATTAACCGCACCATCCAAATCCAATAATTCACTCTCTTCTTTCAAATCCTCCTCATTGTTTATTTCATCAGCCTGCGTAAATCGTAAAATACCAGTAGAATCTTTTGTGAAGGTACCTAATCCCTTAATTTGATATTCACCAACCGAATCAAGCTTTGCCTTAACATCTTCCACATACTTATCCACTTTCTCTGTAGCTTGCTCATTGGTTAAATTATCTGCAGACGATACATGATCGATTAGAAGACCATCGTTAAAGCTTAAGAAATTATTAAATAAGATGGTAAAACCGTTTTCTTTAGCAACTATAAAAGCTCCAAAATTAGGAATGATGACACGGTTATTTTCTTGTATGAGGGAAAGTATGTGTTTTTCCATTATTGATGCGTAATCAGGTTATTGATTAATATTCAAGTTTTAAAGATAAGGAGATTTCTAAAAATAGAAATAGATTTAAAGACCTCTTTTTTATGATTTTAACTTATTGAACCCATTAATCCCTTTTTAATGTGCAATATCGCCCCTCCGATTAAGGCTGGAATAACCACATTAAAAAACCATAATAAAAGAATAACCGTGAGTAAAACAGGCTCACTAATCCCTAAATTGTAAAAAACTAAAAACGCTGCCGATCCCCTGATACCAATATCAGCCAAAATAAATGAGGGTACTATTGTGATGATGAAAAAGTAAATAGGTGTAAGTAGAAACAATTGCGATATATCAACACTGGAATAAAAAATTCTCATTAAAACAATTAATTGAATGTTATAAATGATAAATCGAATAATTGTGTACAATACAGATTTAAAAACAATGCGAATATTTACTTTTCTTAGTTGATTCAACCATTGACTCCATTTATTTTTGAAAGAAAGTAAGATAATAACGAGGATAGTTGAGATTAAAAAAAAAGCCATAATCCATATTAACCAATGACTATTTGTAATCTTCCAATTCAATTTAAAATCGATAAAATAAAGAGATAATACCCCAAAAACACCAATTACTATATTTTGAATAAAACCGCCAATACTGGTCATCATTAGCGCATTTAGGCGTTGCCCTTTTTTCATCAACACCATTCTTCCCCCTGGTTCAGCTAAGCGGGCAGGAGAACCCACAGCAGTATACGAGCCCGCAAAAAACTGTATCAACGCTTCTTTAAAGGGTACATTCAAAAACGGCCTTATGAGTATTTGCCATTTTTTAGTTTCAGTTAAAATGTTACCAAACCAAAGTAATAAGAAGAGAATAAACAGAAAAAGTGTCTCCCTATCAGGCTTCGAAAACTGTAACAATTCATTCCAATGCTGAAATTCGGTTAACCTTTTTACGATAAAATAGTAAGCTCCAAACGAAACTAAAATAAATATAAGTCGCTTTCCCAATCGCAGATATGGCCATTTAGGCTTCATCTGTAGTCTTATTAATAAACGGAAGTACCAAAAAAGCAATAAGTCCGACTACAATAATCATGGAATTTTGTGCAGCATGAACCACCAAAGCAAACACACCTGCTGCATCAGCTGAAATACCATATAACTTAAGGGTTGCAATTACCATAAAATGCCATGGTCCAATTCCTCCTTGTACAGGAGCCAACATTCCTAAACTTCCTGTTAAAAGAATAGTAATTCCAGCATCAATGGTTAAAACAGATGTTTGATCCATGCTAAAGAAACATACATAAATCATCAGAAAATACATTGTCCATATAAACAAAGTATGGAAAATAAACGCCGGTACATTCTTTATTTTTCTAAATGATCCCAGTCCATCAGAGAACTTTTTCCAAAGATTACGAACATGTCTCAGGAATTTAATTCTACTGGAGTACCGGATTACTACAAAAACGCATACAACCAATAAAACAACGATGGCATAAAATACAGGGGACGTTAATAAGTTGGTGATAGCGGAGGTATTAACATTGTTTTTTAAAAGAACCAGAAATAAATCAAACTGAAGAAATAAAACCACAAAAGTAATTAAGATCAGCATCAATAAATCAGATAAACGCTCAACAACCACTGTTCCAACTACCCGAGTAAAAGACATTTTCTCATACTTACTTATCACACCACATCTGGAAACTTCGCCCATACGTGGAAAAACCAGGTTGGCAAGGTAACCTGTCATAACCGCCCAAAAAGTATTGCTGAATCTTGGTTTTCGCTCAACGGGTTCTATCAGTATTCTCCATCTTAATGCCCGGCTAACATGACTTAACAAGCCCAAAAGCACAGATAAACCAATCCAGCTAAAATCCATATCGTTTTTTAGTACCTGCATTATTTCATCAGCTTTCTGATCTTTATACAGTTGCCAAATAATAAATATACCAATAGACGGAAATAGGATGTATTGAATTATTTTAGATAGTCGCGTCTTCAATTTTGAAAGAATTTAAATTTTTGGGTACCTTACATCAGAGCTATCGTATTAAAAATATACCTTTGCAGCCTGAAAAAGCGCCGAAAGATATACAATTAAGTGTTTTTGAAAAAATACTTTTTCGTTTCACAAATTATAATTTCAAATAATGGTAAGAGCTAAAAAACATCTCGGACAACACTTTCTCCGCGATTTAGATATTGCACAACGTATTGTTGAGAGCCTTTCGCCTTCACAAAAAAAAGTGGTAGAGTTAGGCCCGGGAACAGGTGTTCTTACCCAATATCTGGTTAAAAGAGACAATATTGACTTGAAATTGGTTGAGTTGGATGTTGAATCGGTTGAATATTTAAAAGCTCATTACTTTGAGCTGGAAGGACGCATTTTTTATAAAGATTTTCTAAAGCTTGATTTAACAGAATTATTTAGCGAGCCTTTTGCTCTGATAGGTAACTTTCCCTATAACATTTCTGGTCCTATCTTTTTTAAAGTATTTGAATACAGAAACCAGATACCTGAGGTGGTAGGTATGTTGCAAAAAGAAGTGGCTGAAAGATTGGCTGCCGGACCTGGTTCAAAAACATATGGAGTATTAAGTGTTTTGTTACAAGCTTTTTACAAAATCGATTATTTATTTACAGTTGATGAGCATGTGTTTGATCCACCTCCAAAAGTTAAATCTGCTGTCATTCGACTGGAACGTAACGATGTTGAAAAAATCGAATGCGACGAAAAACTATTTGTGAGAGTTGTTAAAGCCATTTTTAATCAACGAAGAAAAGCCATTCGCAACTCACTAAAAACCATCGATTTCAACAAAGAAGCGATTGCCGATCATGATTTTTTAACAAGAAGACCTGAACAAATGAGCGTTCAGGACTTTATTGAATTGACAAAAATGATCGAGGAGAATCCTATTAGCTAACTGAAACCCATTAAATTTTAATGATTATGGTGAATTTTGAATTAACAAGAGAGTATATAGACCGTTTACAAGAACTCATTTCTGCAAAGGATGAGAATACTATAACATCTCTGTTAACCGATCTTCACCCGGCTGATATTGCCGAAATATATGAGGAATTATCCATTGAGGAAGCTAAGTTTTTATACTTCCTGATGGATGATGATAAAGCCGCTGATGTTCTTACTGAACTTGAAGAAGATGATCGAAAGAGATTTCTTGAAAGCCTGCCAAGTGAGATTATTGCAAAGCGCTTTATCGATAATATGGACTCCGATGATGCTGCCGATATTATTGGAGAAATGGATGATGAACGACAGCAAGAGATTCTTTCACATATTGATGATGTAAACACTGCCGGCGATATTGCAGACCTACTGAATTACGACGAAAATTCGGCGGGTGGTTTGATGGCCAAAGAGCTGATTAAAGTGAAAGAAAACTGGAATATCCCAACTTGTTTGCGAAGTATGCGTCGCCAGGCTGAAGAAGTTGATGAGATATATTATGTATATGTAGTTGATAATGATGGAATTTTAAAAGGAACCTTATCTCTGAAAAAAATGCTGCTTAGTCCGGTTGATTCCATTGTTAAAGACATTTACAATGCAGATGTAAAATCTGTTAAAGAAGATGTTGAAGCAGAAGAGGTAAGTTACATCATGGACAAGTACGATTTAGTAGCTCTTCCGGTAATTGATTCCGTAGGGCGATTGGTTGGGCGTATTACTATTGACGACGTTGTAGATGTTATTCGAGAAGAAGCTGAAAAAGATTACCAGTTAGCATCAGGTTTGACTAATGATATTGAAGCATCAGATAATGTTATCCGTCATACACGTGCCAGAATCCCTTGGCTTTTAATTGGCTTAGTAGGTGGTATTCTTGGATCAAGAGTTATAGGTGGGTTTGAAGGAATTATTGACGAACATCCACAACTTGCTTTTTTTATGGGTCTAATTGCTGCAATGGGTGGTAATGTGGGCATGCAATCATCAGCTATTGTAGTTCAATCATTAGCATCAGGTAATTTAGGATTAGACTCTACTGTTGGTAAACTATTGAAAGAAGTACTAATTGCTTTATTGAATGCAACTATCTTATCAATACTTATATTTGCTTATAATAAAATAGCAGGTGCCGATTTAGCTCTTACTTCAACGGTTACAGCCGCCATGTTTTCAGTTGTAGTTTTTGCCAGTCTGTTTGGTACTTTTGTTCCTCTACTTTTAAATCGATTAAAGATAGATCCAGCTGTAGCTACCGGACCATTTGTTACAACACTCAACGATATTATTGGAATGTTTATCTACCTTACTATTGGTAGCTTCTTCTTTTCATTGCTGGTTTAAACATTATTTCGTGTTATAGAATTTATAGTTGCTTTGGTTGCTAAAATTGGTGTGTACATTTAAAATATTATCACACACTTCTTGATTGATATACTTTTATCAATGAATAAGTAACTATTAATTTCAATATGAAAATTGTTTTTAAATTTCTTCTGGTATTTATACTGGTTTCAAATCTTTCGTGTTCTAAAAAAGTACACATTGAAACCCAATGGCAATCATCAGAAATAAAAATTGATGGAGAGTCTTCTGACTGGCATATTCCTCTTCGGTTTTTCGATGCTAATTCAAAACTGAATTACGAAATAAGTAATAATAACGAAGGTATTTTCTTTGCATTTCGTT
The DNA here is from genome assembly GCF_018271995.1 of Carboxylicivirga linearis. Classification (GTDB taxonomy): domain Bacteria; phylum Bacteroidota; class Bacteroidia; order Bacteroidales; family Marinilabiliaceae; genus Carboxylicivirga; species Carboxylicivirga linearis. The sequence continues at coordinate 13,558 of NZ_JAGUCO010000012.1, read as the reverse complement.
TAAATGAAATGGATGCCATTCATCAATTCAACCAAAACGGAATAAGCATAGAGTTGGATACTTTATCCTCTAAAACACTATCATGCATTTTAAAATATCCTTCACGAGGTGGACGTCCAACACCTTCGCAGGAAGGTACAAAACAGCCTGACTTTACAAAAACTTCGCAACCAATTGAAAAACCAATGCAGCAGAACAGTATTTCATTAAAAGGCTTTTTGGGGTATAAAAAAGAAGTAATGCTGGCTATGGAAGAGGTGAATGATATAAAAGCTTCTCATTCAATTGATATGGATAAGGAACAGCTTTTCTGTGAAATATTTATACCCTATAAAAGTATCAATCCTAATACTGATAAACTAATACAATCAAATTCTCTATTCAATATTGTTTTATCATTAGGAAATGAAGAAAACAACCATCCATCACCCCCTCTCGGAGGAAGACCAGGAGGTAGTGGAATGCCAGGCGGTGGTCAGGGAGGACCACCACCTGGAGGAGGAATGCAGGGTGGTGGAACTATGCCAGGAGGTGGAATGCAAGAAGGTGGCCACGGAGCTCCTGATATGAACAGAGACACTCAATCAAAAGCATCAAAAATTAAATTAGAAGTGCAATTGGCGACACAGCCTACTAAATAATGACGAATACTTTTTTTCAAAATCCGGATCAGGTAAAACTGGTTCGGATTTCTTTTTTGATATTAAACCCTTATTTCTTCTATTTGTTAATTGTTTAAGAATTTAGATCTGAATACATGAAAGAAATGTGGAATGAACGGTTTGGCAAAGAAGAATATGCTTACGGAGTTGAACCTAATAAAGAATTCAAGGAATTTATTGATCAGTTAAAACCAGGTAAACTGTTGCTTCTTGGAGAAGGAGAAGGTAGAAATGCGGTATATGCTGCAAAAAAAGGTTGGCAGGTAACGGCAGTTGATTTTAGTGAAGAAGGCAAGAATAAAGCTCTTTTATTAGCTAAAAACAATCACACCACCATAGATTACCTGGTAAAAGATGTTACGCAATATTCGGCTCCGGATAATACTTTCGATTGTATTGCCCTTAGTTTTTTACATATGCCTTCTGAAGAATTCTATCCTATGCTGCAAAAGCTTCATCAATCATTAACTGAAAAAGGGAAATTGTTCATCGTTGGTTTTCATACCGATCAATTAAATTACAACAGTGGAGGACCTAAAAACAAAGATTGGTTGTTAACATCAGAAAGCCTCCAACAACAATTAAACGAATATACAATTACACGAAACGATCATTTATTAGTTGAATTATCGCAAGGATATGCCCACCAGGGAACAGGAAGTATTGTAATTTTCAATGCAACTAAGTAATTTTATTAGAATTTGTTTATACACTTTCAATAAAACAACTAATCTTTAATAACTTATTATGATGAAAAAGACATACATCCTGGGTATTCTCCTTATGGCTGTCATTTCTATTACAGCTCAAACAGCCAAAAATTTTATCGATCAGCCATACATTGAAGTAAACGGTAAAGCTGAAATGGAAATCATACCTGATATGATTTATCTGAAAGTGATAATTGATGAAAAAGACAATAAAGCTAAAGTATCGCTGGAACAATTGGAACAGAGAATGATGAAAGCATTATCAGATATTGGTATTGATACTAAGAAAGATGTTGCTGTGATTGATTATTCAAGTAATTTTCAGGAACATTGGATTAAGAAAACCAATATAATGACCACCAAACAATACGAAGTAATAGCTTATAATGGCAAAACGGTTGCTCAGGTATTTATGGTATTGGAGAAACTGGATATTTCAAATATATCAGTTACTAAATTAGATCATTCTAAAATTGAAGATTATCGACAACAAGTAAAAGTTGATGCTATTAAAGCTGCCAAAAACAAGGCAAAAATGCTAACGGAGGCAGTTGACCAGAAGATAGGAAAAGCTTTGTATATTCAGGAAATTTCACGCAATATTTACGCTCGTACTGCAGCAATGGAAAGTAATGTGGTAATGAAAATGAGCGCAAATGATAAAAGCGGGTATATTTCTGATATTGAGTTTCAGAAAATTAATTTAGAAGCTCAAATACTAGCTCGTTTTACAATCGAATAGAAACAAAAAAAACCGCAGCTAATTGCTGCGGTTCTTCATATTCAAATATTTTAATTACTGAGGATTAACTTCAGCCAATGCTTCTGTTACATTGATTACAAAATCACCCAGTTTTTCACATTCCGAGAAAATATCGTTGAAGATAATGCCCGCCTCATAGGTATAAACTTTGTTTTTAATGTTATCAAGGTGTTCTACCTTTAACTGATTACGATAGCTATTAATTTCCATCTCAATTAATTGTGCTTTCTCAAGATTAACATTCTCAGAACTATCTTCCAGATTATTAATCATTAATTCGATAGCTTCATCAACCAGGCTAAACATTAATTCAAGCTTTTTCATAATTTCTTCAGAAAACTTGATGTTTGCATTACGCATTCGAACCATCGATCGAGCCAAATTGTAGTTACTATCTCCAATACTCTCCAGATCGTTCACAACCTTTAGCATGGCGCGTACACGTTTTCGACCTAAATCACTTAATCGTCCCTGATTAACTTCAGCAAGGTAATTGGCAATTTCAACTTCTACATTATCCGATATACCTTCATACTTCTCAATACGAGCAAATTTCTTGGTGAATTTGGCATCTTTATCCTGATGAATGAGCTTTTTAACCATCACAAACATCTTTTGTGTTAACTGTCCAAACCAATGTACCTCTTTACGAGCCTGTATTATCGACAATTCAGATGTTGAAAGCATTCCGGTTGTAATAAACTTCAATCTAAATTCTTCATCTTCATTTTCAGATGATGGAACCATCTTAATTACAGCTTTATTAAAAAACGGAACAAACCAAATAAATATCAGAACATTAATAACATTAAACGAAGTATGGAAAATAGACAGAGCCGTAGGTATAGCTGCCACTGAATCTTTTGGTGAAACTCCCATTTTTTGAGTGATAAAATAATCAATACCACCTACAAATGAGTTAAAGATTAGAAGCATCCAAATAACACCTAACATATTAAATAACAAGTGCACGCGTGCAGTTCGTTTGGCAGAAACATTAGCTACCGCAGCCGCAATATTAGCTGTGATAGTCGTACCTATATTTTCTCCCATTACCATTGCTGCCGCCAGATGAAAAGGAATCCAACCCTGATTACACATTACAAAAGTAAGTGCCATGGTTGCACTCGACGATTGAATAACGACCGTAAGCAAGGTTCCGATAAACAAGAAAATAAGAGTTGATCCAAAACCCAGATTCGTATAATTCTGAACAAAACTTAGTATCTCAGGATTTTCCTTAATATTTGGAACTGCCTCTTTTAAGTACTCTAAACCTAAAAATAATAAGGCAAAACCAACTATAAACTCGCCCCATGATCTGTTGGAAGGTTTTTTTGAAAAGATTAAAGGTAAACCCAGACCTATCATAGGTAGTGCATACGCACTGATTTTAACTTTAAATCCAAATAATGTTATAATCCATCCGGTTACTGTAGTTCCGATGTTGGCCCCCATAATAACCCCTATGGATTCTACCAGTGACATTAGCCCGGCATTTACAAAACTAACCAACATTACGGTTGTTGCTGATGAGGATTGAATAATGGTAGTTACTAAAAACCCGGTTAAAACACCTAAGAACCTATTAGATGTCATTGCTGACAGGATAGTACGCATTCGCGATCCTGCCACTTTTTGAAGGGCTTCGCTCATCATCTTCATTCCGAAAAGAAACAAACCCAACGAGCCGATCAGAGTTAGAAAATCAAAAAGTGAATAATTCATGTTGTGAAGTAGCTATTCTATAAATTCAAAAATCGGGTTCAAATATGTGAATTTTTGAATTTAATAACGTAAATATTCGAATGAATTAACAATTATTTGAGTAAAATAGCTTTTTGATTAGAATTAATCTAAATAATATATAGCAGAAAGTGAATTAAATTATCAATGAATCCAGCTAGAAGTATTTGATAATTCAATATTTTAATACTGCCTACAGAACCATCAAAACCAGCACTAATGAAAGAACAAAAAGCTGGAATATTAGAAAACGAACAGGTATATCTATATTTTTAAAACTTCTTTTTAATGTGAGTGAAAACTTCATAAAAATATGATTTAAGGCATTTTAAATAAATGCTTCTTTGATAAAATAGATTCTTTTTTCCCGGTTCAATTATCTTAGACGTGTAAAATCTAAAAAGGTTGCTTATAAATATTAAGTTTTTCCCTTTTTTATTTGAGAAGTAGAAAAATACATACACCATCTATAGTGTTGATAATATACAGATTAAGACACTCACAAGCCGATTTCATATAAATTTAAAATGTATTAATTTTTACAAGGTCTTTTTTTTTAATACCAAATTGTCTTAATTTGTTTAGCATATGAAAAGCACTAACATTCATATAATTTCTTTCCGATCGGGTAATTCAATATTACTTGAAAGTACTGCTTGTACAATGATGTGTATGATGATGACAATGTAATTGTCACAACGCATCGTATCTGAAAATCAAATAGACATAGTAAACAGACCGGTGCGTTAAGCAGCGGTAAGAACGAATTGGAATATTAACCATAAAAATTAAATACAATGTCTGATTTTCATTTTGAAACATTGCAATTACACGCCGGACACGACGTTGACGAAACCACTCTATCAAGAGCAGTACCTATTTATCAAACCAGCTCGTATCTGTTTAAAGATTCGGAACATGCTGCCAACTTATTTGGCTTGAAGGAATTCGGTAATATTTATACCCGAATAATGAATCCTACCACCGATGTGTTTGAAAAGCGAATTGCCGCATTAGAAGGCGGGGCAGCCGCAGTTGCTGTATCATCTGGACAAGCAGCTCAATTTATTGCCTTAACCAACTTTTTAGAAGCCGGTGACAACTTTGTATCAACATCTTACTTATATGGAGGTACATATAACCAATTTAAAGTTCAATTTAAAAGATTAGGCATTAAGGTTAAGTTTGTTGAAGGAGATGATCCTTCATTATTTGAAGCTGCCATTGATGAAGGAACTAAAGCTATTTACATTGAAACTATTGGGAATCCCCAATTTAACATTCCTGATTTTGAAGCTATTGCTGCTATTGCTCAAAAACATGAGATTCCATTAGTGGTAGATAACACTTTTGGAACCGGAGGATATTTATTCCGTCCATTGGAACACGGTGCCAATGTAGTAGTAGAGTCCGCTACCAAATGGATAGGTGGCCACGGTACCTCAATAGGCGGTGTAATTGTTGACGGTGGTAATTTTAATTGGGGTAATGGTAAGTTTCCTTTATTTACCGAACCATCTGAAGGATACCACGGCTTAAAATTCTGGGAAGTGTTTGGTGAAGGTAGTCCATTTGGTAACATTGCCTTTGCAATTAGGGCCAGGGTAGAAGGCTTGCGTGATTACGGTTCAGCCTTAAGTCCTTTCAATTCTTTCTTGCTCATTCAAGGATTAGAAACTCTTTCGCTACGGGTTGATCGTCATGTTGATAATGCCTTAAAAATAGCGCAATGGCTCGAAGCTCACGATCAGGTTGAATATGTGAGTTATCCTGGATTGGAATCAAGTCCTTATCACGAGTTAGCTAAAAAATACCTTAAAAGAGGATTTGGTGGTGTGATGAGTTTTAAAATTAAAGGTGACACCTCTAATGCCGACAAATTTATTCAGAACCTGAATTTAATTAGTCACCTGGCCAATATTGGTGATGCAAAATCATTAATTATCCACCCAAGCTCAACAACGCATGAGCAATTATCATTAGAAGAACAAAAAGCTTCAGGGGTAGAACCAGGAAAATTACGTTTGTCAGTAGGTATTGAACACATCGATGATATTAAAGCGGATTTACAACAAGCTTTTGATAAATTATAATTCAAACAAGAGAGGTGATTTATTTTCATCTCTCTTCTTTTTTATTTCCCCATAGATAAGCTTTATTTTTGCAGACAAATTGAACCAATTAAGTAATGAAAAAGAAACTAAATATCGGATTATTTGGCTTTGGTGTAGTAGGAGAGGGCCTGTATGAAGTGCTTAAAACAAGTCCGGCATTTGATGCCAAGATAACCAAGATATGCGTTAAAAATAAAAAACCACGTTCTCTTTCTGAAGATCACTTTTGCTATAATGCTGATGATATTCTGGAAGATCCGGAAATTAATACGGTTGTTGAGTTAATTGACAACGCTGATCAGGCATATGAAATTGTGAAGAAAGCTCTTCAAAAAGGTAAAAATGTAGTTTCAGCCAATAAAAAAATGTTAGCTGAGAACCTTTCCGAAATGCTTCAATTGCAAAGAGATAATAATGTTTCGTTGTTATACGAAGCATCTGCTTGTGGTAGTATTCCGGTTATCAGAAATCTGGAAGAATATTACGATAACGACCTTTTGCTATCTGTTACAGGTATCTTAAATGGATCTTCCAATTACATTCTTTCAAAAATATTTGATCATAACCAATCGTATGCATCTGCTTTAAAAGATGCGCAAGATTTAGGTTTTGCCGAAAGCAATCCTTCATTTGACGTGGAAGGCTATGATTCGCTGTTTAAACTTATTATTTTAACCTTACATAGCTTCGGAACAGTCGTCAATCCGAATGATGTATTAACCTATGGTATTTCAAATATTTCGGACTTTGACATTAATTATGCCCGCGAAAAAGGGCAGAAGATTAAACTGGTAGCTCAGGTTGAACGTCTGGAAGACAAAAACATCAGTTTGTTTGTTCTTCCTCGATTGTTAGGCAAGGATAAACACATTTATAGTGTTGAGGACGAATTTAATGGTGTTGTTATTAAAGGATTAGCTTACGATAAGCAGTTTATGTTTGGAAAAGGGGCAGGGGCACATCCAACCGGATCGGCCGTTCTATCTGATATAACTGCCTTGGCGCATAACTACTCATACGAATACAAGAAATTAAATTATTCAGGTGGTTTTACCTACAATAAAGATAAAGCTATTGAGTTGTATGTTCGTTACCAGGATAAGAGTGTATTAGATCATTTTAATTTTGATCAAATAAATGAAGAATATCGTGGACCTGAAAACAGCTATACCATTGGATTGATAAAAATATCAGAGTTATTAAAAATTCAGGATAAACTACGCGAACTGGATATTTTTATTGCCATTACAGGCTCTACTTTGAATTATTAATAAAGCATTTATAAACTTTATCGAACGGTTCTTTATCACGCTAATGTATAGAGAACCGTTTTTATTTCGTCAAACTTGAAAATACTATATAGAAACTCCTCTTAATAGTAAAACGTTAGATTTGTCTACAAACTTCAAACTCATAATATAAGCATTTACTCACCAAACAATTCTCATTTATTCAGGTTTTACTATTACACCAAATGCGTTATTTATTTTAAAAGAAACTTTATTTATTAAACCAAGTAAAAGAAAGCCAGTGGTTCTTAATCTCATACATTCATTTTGAGTACATAAAAACAGAAATGGTGGACAAATTGGTATTTTAAAATAGTACCAATAATTCTTACTGAATATTTGATATATTCAACCCCTTATTGAAAATTGATTAATAAAACTAAATTCCAATGAATATCAAAAATCTAACATTAACAGCATTTGCTGGTATAATGTTGCTCCTATTTGTCAGACCAACGTCTGCGCAAACACTAACAAGTGGCGAAGTTGAAACATTATACAATAATTACTTTAACGCCACACCCAATAATTATGTATCGGTGCACGATCCATCGGTTGTTATCGGATATAAAACCGGAAATACTATCACCGGAGAGTATTCAGAAAGTGCAACCAAAGTATATTATATTTTTGGTTCGCATATGGCGTGGGCTTACACCTACGATCTGGAAAATTGGACCTCTTTCCAAAATAATATAAACAGTTCATACAACACCCTTTTTGCTGATCCGGCTGCATGGGCGGCAAAAGGAAGCAGCGATTATAATCTAGGAGGTAATATGTGGGCTCCGGATGTAATCTGGAACACAGACATGCAAAAATGGTGTATGTACATGAGTATTAATGGTAATTCGTGGTACAGTTCCATTGTTTTATTAACCGCTGAATCGTTAAACGGCAATTGGACCTATGTTGGTCCTGTAGTATATTCAGGTTTTACGAATCAGACTGAAGCGGCTGAAACTGATTTCTATGATGTGATTGATTCATCAGAAGGATTTCCTTCTCGTTATTTACAAAACCGTAATGGTGTCCGTACCTATGGTCAAAATGCTATCGATCCTGGACTTATATATGATGATGAAGGTAACTTATGGATGAGTTATGGTTCGTGGTTTGGTGGAATATATATGCTACGCCTGGATGCACAAACCGGATTGCGCGATTATACTTATACCTATACTACCAACGATGGTACATCAACCAATGCCATATCAGATGAATACATGGGTACAAAAATAGCCGGAGGTAATCATGTTTCTGGAGAAGCTTCTTACATACAAAAAATTAACGATACGTATTATTTATTTATGACCAATGGCGGTTTAACTGCTACAGGTGGTTATAACATGCGTGTGTTTGCCTCTGATGCAATAACCGGTCCTTACAAGGATATGAGTGGGCAGGATGCCAGATACTTTACTTATAACACAGGCGTTGGATCCACTAATGGAACTGTTGGCTTGCGATTAATGTCGTATTACAAGTGGAGCTGGATGGAGAAGGGCTTTACTGCCCAGGGACACAATTCAGCTGTTGTAGATGACGATGGTAAAAGCTACCTGGTTTACCACACTCGTTTTAATGATGGTACCGAAGGTCATCAGGTACGTGTACACCAGCTTTTCCATGCAAAAAACGGATACATTGCTGCTGCTCCTTTCCAATATGCCGGTGAAACATTAACAACAGAACCATATGCAATCAATGATATAGTTGGTACATACGGAATTCTTTACCATGGTACGGGTACTAATTATTCTAATCTTGAATGTGTACAAGAGCAAGAAATACAAATCAATTCTGATGGATCGATAACAGGAGCCTACACAGGAACCTGGTCGCAAGACGCCGATGGTCCGTATATTACCCTAACCATTAATAACATTACTTTTCAGGGTGTATTGATAAATCAGAAAATGCAAGGACTGGACTATACCACCCTTTGCTTCACGGTTGTTGGTAATGATATGTCGGTTTTTGGTTACAAAAGAGCAGGAGAGGGTAAACCATTTCCTGAAGATGCAACCGTGGCATACAACGTATATAATTTTAACGGAACCATTCCTTCAACAGCATATAGTGGTTCACAATTATCATTACCCAGCCAGGGATATTTTGGCGCCATCTATGAATGGAGTTGGGATACTTCTTTAATTAGTGAAGAAGGAATAGTGCAGGATATAGCATCAGATGTAACAACAGATCTTACATTGACAATAACATGCGGTGACTACAACTATGTAAGCACCTATTCCATTGATTTAATAGCCAATGGCATTTCTGATTTATTGCCCATTGAAGAAGCTGCAATATTAGAATCATATAACGATATAAGCGAGTTTGCAGCGGCAACACCTAGTGGACTTATTAATAGTAAAACAGGTATTTCGTTAAGTTTCTACCTCGAAAATATTACAAGCGACTGGGATTTAATAGCACACTCGAGTGATAATTCGTTCCGCTTGTTTTTATCTGTTTTACATTACAATGGGGCTGATTTTTATGAAGCTGCAGCTACTTTATCATCAGCGGCCACATCTGCAGGCTACCATTCAGGTAATGCATGGCAAATATTTTTAAATACCAGCTGTTACGTAACCGTATCTTACAATACCGATGGTACCATATCGTATTACAAAGACGGAGTATTAATGCTCACTTATCAGGCTTCTATATCGCCCAGTTATGGTTCAGGAGTAACTCCTGACGATATTGTTACAGCTGTTATCAACTACTATAAAAATAGACAATTGATATTCGATTACGATGTAAAAAATATTGTTGTAGGATTTGCAGCTGACCTTGACTTATCAAACTACAAACCTATAGATATTTCAGACTACATTTTTTATGAAGACTATGACTATCGAGGATGGACATCATCATGGACAAGTCCTAATGGTATTGTTTCCGCCCTTTACAGCTCATCGCTTGAGAGTAATTATATTGAAGTGAAAACAGACGGAGGATCGGGTAATCGCAGCGCTATAAATACTTTTACGGACGTTGATAATTTGATGAATTATCATTTTTCATTCGATGTTTGTTTAAGACCCGGTAATGTTGTTGATCGTTCGGTAGGTGAGGTAGCTGTGATAAGTACCGACAATAATAATTCGAATAATGGTACCACCAACTCTGGTTATATTTTTAAGCTGGTAACACCAACGTACAACGGAAGTAATGCAAGCATCTGGTATGTAAACGGAGTTACATCGCTTACCATCGCACCCGGAACCTGGGTAACCATTAGTGGAAATGTAGATGTTAGTGCCAAAACAGCTGATGTTACAATCATTAATCGTGCAACAGAAAATACCCTTTACAATGGCATAACGGATGTAAACGGTAATGGATTATTGAAGGGGCTTTGGGCTCTTGCCGGACGTGGTACAGGAACCATAGGTATAGATAACATTATAGTAAGGGATGGTAACTATAGTACCTCAATAGAAACCATTACTAAATCTGAAATAGATTATAATGCAGAAGTTGAGCTTTATAATTTAACAGGAGTTCTTATAACAAAAGGCCTGTTCTCAACCATTAATGTGCCCACTGGTATATACATCGTTCGACAGGGCAATAATGTGCAAAAGAAATTTATTAAAATGCGTTAATAACCGCAATACAGAAAATATAACACAATAAAAAAGCAGCAAACCATACTGATTTGCTGCTTTTTTATTGTGTAAAACAATCTATTAATCCCTTATCTTTCTCCATATTTCAATAAAGTCGTTATTGACTCCTTCAACAAACATTAAATCGTCTTTTATTTTAACTTTAAAAACATATATTACCTGTTACCACAACGGGTTCCACCCGCAGCTATTATTACTATTCAATCCTATCAGTATTTAAAAATATATGAAAGACATTAATAGTAGTGTTGTCTTAACTGATAAGGGAGTAACCACTGTATAAAACTTATAACATTTAGCATCGCCAAACTTTGCTATAGTAAAATGCTTATCGTTGGAAGATTACTTTGTTATAAATGTAAATTTGCCATTTTCAATACTGAAAATTTCACCTCTATTAATACTTTTTGTAGAAAAGGTACCTGAAACCTTTGAATAATCATTGCAGACATTAATGACATCGTTAATTGTAAAATAAACCTCATTGTTGAAAAAATTATTGATCGATGCCGTATCATAATTAAAATATTCAAATACCTCAGATGTATACCAAGATAACTCAACTCCTTTTAGAAAAACAGTATCTTTTAATGCAATTTTATTATCATACGAAATACTTGGCGAGGTATATTTATAAGTACTTCGTAACTCTTTAGATAAGCAGCTCTCAAATAAATAATAATTAAAAAAATCTTCTTCTGATTGTTTATTATCAATCATATAATTCCAAAAAACTATATAAGTAGCAGGATGTAATTGAATTTTATATTCATCATCCGTTATTAATCTATCAAAAGCAATGGATCTTTGATAGTATCGCATTTCGTTACTTGAATTAACTTCTACAGGTTGAAAAACTGTATGACCTGAAATTCGTTGTTGATAAAACTTAAAATGTTCTCCGTTTATATCGTAAGATATACAAAGTAGTATCTTGAGGAATGTCTGTTAATGAATAATTACAATCATTATTTTTCTCTTTTGAACAAGAAAAAAGAAAGATGGCAAAAATAAGAGTCAATAAGGTTCTATTCATGATTTTAAAATAATTATTAATTATATCAACTACTATCAATCTTAACACATTATTAGTAGTGTTGTTTTACACTATAGAGTGAAATTAAAATAGATAAAGAAGGCAGGACGAGCTAACAAAGCCCTACTTTATTTCCAGTGTTGTGTCAATGTATTTTATTATTTCGGTTTTAATTCTGATTCTATTCTTTGAATATTTATGTCTTTCTTTTGTTGTTCTTTTTGAACCTTAGCAATTGACTTTTTAATGGTTTTATTAATCCACAGAAAAGGCAATAAATTAAGCAAAGCCAAAGTCTAGGCTACCACTTTTGTATTAATAATAATTCCCAGTTGATCTATTGAAAAGTCAGAGGAGGCATAAAACGAATAAAAGACTAATGAAGAAATAAGAATCCTGGTAAATAACTCTCTTGTAATTGTTTCTTTGGCAATTTTCTTTTCATCTTTATAATATTTTTGCTTAAACTGTTCTTCAATTGCAACAATTAATTTTTTCTTGGCATTATCCATCTTTTCAGAATCATAACCTCTTTGGTAAAGCAATTTCCCGGCATATAATTGAGGTTCAATATTAATTCTATTTGTCTCTGAAAAGAGCTCAAAAAGAGTCTTGTTTGATTTCATTTCTAATCTTGCTTTCCAATTAATCATTGCGTTCGTTTATTTACTCCTAACGGCAACGCCATATGTAGTGGCCCGAGGAGCGTTTGGAATATTCGCTTTCTTGTTTTTGCCAAAGCTCGCGCGTGAGCTGAACTCCCAAATCCCGCCAAAGCCCAGGGCTACTTTATGATGGCTTGTTGGGTGTTGTTATTTTATCTTGTTGAGCATGTCAATTGTGAGATTTGATATAACGGTAACAGCCTTGGTTATTTCGTTTCTCGCCTTTTCTCTCAGTTTGTCATGAAATACAGTATTCTCTTTCCAACTATCCAGATAATTCATGTCAGAATAGATTGTTTTGCTTAATGCAAAAGGAATAGTAAAAAAGAAAAATAGAAAAGTAATTAGTTTTTCCTTTCTACTTCTTGGTAACAAATCTAAATGCTCCTTGTCAAACTTTGGCATTTGAATTATAAATTCTTTTAGTGTCGAATCGAACGCATAATGTATTGAAACATGGTTGTTTATTTTCTCTAGCTTCTCTAGGATATAAGACACAATTCGTTGTTCATTTGTGTTGTCAAAGTAGTTATCGCATAAATAATATAACTCCCTAAAATACCGATGTATTTCTGTATCATACTTCATGTTTTTCTATGTTTATGAGTTATATTCTAAGCAGTTATTGTAATAACCCACAACGTACCTGTAAGTACTATTGTGTTTATATTTTTATTAGTTATTTAAAAAGGTGTTCTTTCCAAGCCTATATGGTATGGAAAGCACACCTTATAATGTTGAATTGCTAAAAATGTTGTCCAACTGATTTCTAATCTCTAGTAAATTTGACTTATATAACTGCCAGGAGATATCTTTTAAAGGCTTCAAACCAATTGGCAGTTTAAACTGATGCCGGTGTTCGGCAGCTTTGATTGGTATAGTTCGATTTAGTGTCACAAATAGGTTTTAGCTTATTGTTGGTTAAA
>NZ_JAGUCO010000129.1 GCF_018271995.1 Carboxylicivirga linearis | reverse complement strand
TTTTTAGCCCTTTGCTTTTCAAGTGATTCTGAATTAACGGTTACCTCTCCAACTTCATAATTCTTAGGTTTTAAAAATATTTTTAAATCTTCTAAACTCGCATAATCAGAAATTGAGGTAGAGTAATATCCTATAGAACTGAATACAAGCGACCTATCTTTAATACTGTTTATTTTGAAATTTCCATACTGATCAGTTGTTGTTCCTTTGAAAGTCTGATCGTAATAGACTGCTACGTTAGGTATTGTTTCTTTTGTATGTGCATCCATCACTATCCCACTTATAACTTGTCCCCCTGTACTATTCGACTGAAGGGTTGTATCTTCTGAACTAGACAATCCATCTGCAGAAGCAATGGAAATTTGGTTGTTATCATCATACCCACTCTTTGCAGGATTAGCAGACGAACCATCTGCCAATAATGTCGGTTTTATAATTTTAGAATCGTCACCTGCCAGATTGTTTGAAAGGCTGGATGATGCGGTATTTCGATTATAATAGAATAATGAATCCGGAGTTTGATGGATCAGGCTACCTGTTTCTCCAACATTTGAAATCCCATTAATCTCCAGCCTGATTTTATCAGATACATCTGAAGCATAAAATTGAATCTGTGCCT
>NZ_JAGUCO010000128.1 GCF_018271995.1 Carboxylicivirga linearis | reverse complement strand
CCCATTTCATTCCTGGCATCGAGTTACATTTTAAAATCAGGTAGCTTATCAGGTTACAAGGCTTTTAAGAACATCGTAAAAGGTGGAACTAAAGGCAAAATTGTCGGCAATGCTCACCTTACCAATGATAAAAACGATTTTCCAAAGTATTTAGAGCCATCGGCAGGAAACGGACTTTTAACCATTGCTTTGCCTTATCACTATACCCATGTCAACGAGCTTGATGATATAAGACATGCCAACCTGAAAGAGCAACCTTTTGCAAAGGTCAGCTCTTGGGATGCGTTAAAGCCTCCGGCAGCTTATGACAGAACTTTTGACGGTATAGTTACGAATCCACCTTTCGGTTCACTTTCTCAACCTGAACTTTTTGGAAAGTTTAAAATCAAGCGGTTGGAACATGCAATGGCATTGAACGCTTTGCGTTGCATGAAGGATAATGGTAAAGCTGCCATTATCATTGGTGGTCATACCACTTGGGATGAACACAGTCGTGTTACCGCAGGAACTAACCGTATTTTCCTGAATTATCTCTACCACTTTTACAACGTTGAAGATATTATCCCGATTAACGGCAAAAAGCTTTACTCCAGACAAGGAACATCAATCAATACCCGATT
>NZ_JAGUCO010000127.1 GCF_018271995.1 Carboxylicivirga linearis | reverse complement strand
AATATTGTCCTTGTCGAAGCCATATAAGTATTGATTGATGACATTGAAAGATTTTGTGTCACCATCCATTGCTCATATTTCTCTAGTTCATTTACAGTTAGTTCTCTAAAGTCGATTTGATTACTGCCAAAATACTTTTTTAGGGTTCTCATTGCGGTAGTGAATTGCGCCCAACTACACCATTGGTCATTATCTCCAAATTCTTTAATACGCCTTTCAAAATAGAATAGAATATTTGTAAGGTCACCTCCAGCAATACCAAATTTTGTTTTAAACTGCCTGAACGAAAAAGTTTCCATTGAGGCAATAATCTTATTGGCTTTATCTTCAATTAATGAAAACTCTAGCTTGATGTCCTTAAATACACCTCTTGGTTTTGGAGCGAGAACTTTATTGAATTCCTCTGGCGTAAATTCATAAACACGCTCTTTATTATCAATGCTGTAATACATTTGTTTACGGTTGTATGTAACCCTGAGTTTAGCAGGATGCTTACCATTCTTCTTAGTTTGGCTTTTATATAAAACTATCGACGTACTAACTTTTGCTCCCATACAAACTGTTTTTCGTTTTTTTACTATATTGTACAACCCTTTATTTACTGGGTGTTTTGTATGTTT
>NZ_JAGUCO010000126.1 GCF_018271995.1 Carboxylicivirga linearis | reverse complement strand
ATTAACATAGTCAAAGCCTGTTCCGGCTTTATGTTGTACTTTTATTAGTTCTGAAACCTTTTTGTTTAGCTGTTCAAGATTCTTTAAAGTTTCAGTTTTGAAGTCGATTTGCTCTTCTATCTGTTCTTCTATTTGCTCATCCATTTTCTTGCTGTTTTTTTATTCAAATTTTCGATAGCAAGTATAGGATAGGCGCATAGCAATTTCCAACGTCGGACTATCCGACATTTTTCAATTAATTTTTATATCTCATGTTTTCAACATCTTACAAAGGCATTATTTAGCCTTGTCGGACATTTTTTGCTGTTTTTGTCGGATACTTTTTTAATTCAAATGGCAATAAAAGGCAATAAATGGTAATCGGTATTTTTGCAAATTATCGGGTTACAATTTCAATGATTACTTTTTCGATGTCACCTGTTGGTAAATTACGTTCCTGAAAATGCAACTTGATAACTTCAAGGTCAACCAAAAGATTCTTGTCATTTTTAATGTATGGAGCTTTATCTATGAGCCGATAGAAGTATGAATTTTTGTAATTATCCATATCAATACCATTTACCACACATAAAAATCGGGCAAGTGTTGAGTTTCCAACATCTACCCGGTGTTTTAAGCCCAA
>NZ_JAGUCO010000125.1 GCF_018271995.1 Carboxylicivirga linearis | reverse complement strand
GCATCAATCACATGTACCACACCATTATCAGCTTCGATATCAGCTACGGTTACCATGGCATCATTGATGTAAACTTTACCATCCATGATTTTTACTTCTACTTCTTTTCCCTGTAGGGTAACTATCATATAACCATTACTTAGGTCGGTACTCATGGCTTTCGATCCGACTACATGGTACAGTAATATTTGTGTTAAGGCACCTTCCGGATCTTCCAGTAAAGTTTCTACAGTGCCTTCAGGTAAGGCGGCAAAGGCATCGTCGGTTGGTGCGAATACGGTAAAAGGTCCGTCTCCCATTAAGGCTTCATCCAAACCTGCTGCACCGATAGCTGCTTCCAAAGTAGTATGTAATTCACTGTCTGAGATAATGTCGTAAACAGTGGTAGTTGGTGGTAGCAATACGGCATCAATCACATGTACCACACCATTATCTGCTTCGATATCAGCTACGGTTACCATGGCATCATTGATGTAAACTTTACCATCCATGAATTTCACCTCAACTTCTTTGCCTTGAAGGGTAACTATCATATCACCATCGCTTAGGTCGGTGCTCATGGCTTTCGATCCGACTACATGGTACAGTAATATTTGTGTTAACGCGCCTTCCGGATCTTCCAG
>NZ_JAGUCO010000124.1 GCF_018271995.1 Carboxylicivirga linearis | reverse complement strand
GTTTTAGCAGCTGTTACAATTTGGTCATTCTCATCAACTACCAATCCGTTAAAGTTTTGTGGCATGCCCAATGCATCTCTCACCTCAAAGGCAACCTTAGATGAAATACCTGTAACCAGATCACCTCCTTCGGGGTAAAAACTAACCTGTAATTGTTGTTTTAATTCAGATACTTCCCCTATATCATTGGCTAATTTATTGTTTTGTTCGCTGGGTGTTCTTATGCCTGTTAAACGAGAGCTATCTCCTTTACCTGATACAATTATCTCCTTCGAAAAATAATACTCACTTCCCGCATTTCGCATCCAGTTGGTAAAAGCCACTAAATAATATTTACCCGGCTTGGTATTTTCCTTTAACTCCAACTGCCCGGCTGCCAAACCTTTTTCAATCTTAAACATCTCCTTTATAAAGATGGATTTATCCGGCTTTAGTAATTCAACATGTAAAACTACCTCTGTTTGATTTAACTCTTGCGAAGCAGCATTAATTATAAAGGCGTTCAACCAAATGGTTTCACCAGGTACGTAAATGGGCCGATCGGTTTGTACAAATACCTTTTCGTTATGATGAATGGTTTGATGAAGCTGGAGCTTTTTAATAATTTCTTCTTGCCAGCTTTGGGC
>NZ_JAGUCO010000123.1 GCF_018271995.1 Carboxylicivirga linearis | reverse complement strand
CGTTGAACGCCTCTGGCTCCCCATACTCCACTATTAACGCACCAATCAAAAACTATTTGCTGTATTGAGCCATTGGAGATTTCATCAATTTTAAACCTTTTGTAAAAGGTCTGCTTATAAAATTCCTTTACAAGCTGTGTCAATCGAGGAACATCAATCTTAAAGTTCCAAGGTATTTCACCGTAGGTTTCTTTGTAGGCATCAATGTATTGCCAGCCTTCCCAATCGGGATGCAAATTCCGGGCAACACCCATGTAGGTTTCCCCACCTCGGTCGCCTTCTACATTGGCATAATAGCCTTCGTGTTTGATTACACCATCAAACAACTCATCGAATGTTTTCATTTTTTACGTCTGTTTTTAAGTTTGACATCGTTTACTCCTGATATTGCACTACCGAAAAGAAAGTCAATAATGGTGCTTAGTTTGGTGGATATTCCACCATTGATACTGCTTACAAATGCTATTTGCCAATCATCAAGCTGAATGGTATCGAAGATGAAGTAGTTCAGCATTACGAAAGTCAATGCGCACCATGCAAGTAAAAAGAAGATTGCAAAGGCTTTTTGAAGCCAACTGTCTTTCTGATACATCTCCCTGGCCGAACTCCTATCGGCAACTGCCATCTTAAA
>NZ_JAGUCO010000122.1 GCF_018271995.1 Carboxylicivirga linearis | reverse complement strand
CGTTGAACGCCTCTGGCTCCCCATACTCCACTATTAACGCACCAATCAAAAACTATTTGCTGTATTGAGCCATTGGAGATTTCATCAATTTTAAATCTTGTGTAAAAGGTCTGCTGATAAAAATCCTTTACAAGCTGTGTCAATTGAGGAACATCAATCTTAAAGTTCCAAGGTATTTCACCGTAGGTTTCCTTGTAGGCATCAATGTATTGCCAGCCTTCCCAATCGGGATGTAAATTCCGGGCAACACCCATGTAGGTTTCTCCACCTTGGTCGCCCTCTACGTTGGCATAATAGCCTTCATGTTTGATTACGCCATCAAACAACTCATCGAATGTTTTCATTTTTTACGTCTGTTTTTAAGTTTGACATCGTTTACTCCTGATATTGCACCACCGAAAAGAAAGTCAATAATGGTGCTTAGTTTGGTTGATATTCCGCCGTTAATACTGCTCACAAATGCTATTTGCCAATCATCAAGCTGAATGGTATCGAAGATGAAGTAGTTCAGCATTACGAAAGTCAATGCGCACCAAGCAAGTAAAAAGAAGATTGCAAAGGCTTTTTGAAGCCAACTGTCTTTCTGATACATCTCCCTGGCCGAACTCCTATCGGCAACTGCCATCTTAAA
>NZ_JAGUCO010000121.1 GCF_018271995.1 Carboxylicivirga linearis | reverse complement strand
AGAATCGCTTCTTCTAAACCCTCTATTTCTTCCATCGAAGGGTACAAATCATTTTGCTCATTAATTTCTGCCATGATAATTTGTTTTGCGGCTTATTAGCCTTTGTTATTAAATTGATTAAATGTTATTTAGTGAGAATCAGGATGCCATCATATCGCCCGAAAAGATGTCATAGTCCATGCTGTCGGGGTCTAGGTTTTGGATTTTGCCAACAGGCTCATCATCATCGTCTGAACTGCCAATCGGTTCATCGCTCATTGCATAATCATTGGCTGCACTGCCAATCGGGTCATCACTCATCGAATAGTCCGATGCTGCACCTGATACCGAAGCCTGTATCTCACGCTCGATGTCAATGTCGGCTGCCGGGAGAGCTTGCGTAATTGGGTTTAAGGCACGTAGTCCGTCCATTTCATCCATGTCGCTGTAATCTTCATCACCGATAATGCCCTCTAATCCTTGAAGGATGGTTTTACCTGTGGCTTTCTTGATGATGGATTCAACACCTGCGCCTGCTGCACCTACCAAGCCCAGCTTTACATATTCGTTTTTGGTAAACTGCGTACCAACCAAACCGCCCATAGTAACGGCTGCCGGAACGATGTAGGTTTTCATTTCGTTGCCCAACAAACCGCTAAC
>NZ_JAGUCO010000120.1 GCF_018271995.1 Carboxylicivirga linearis | reverse complement strand
GGTTTAGAAGAAGCGATTCTTGAAAAAGAGGAAGATGCTTTAGAGAAAGAAGAAGACCAGGACGATGCGGTCGAAGGCATTGGCGATTTAGGTCGTTCACGCCGTAGAACAAGACGCAGAGGGCGAAGAAGTCGCAGAAGAACCAGCCGAAAACGTGCTGTTCGTAGGTCATACAATGCCGGAGCAAGAAGCACGGCTGTGAAAACAGGACTTACCAAAGACCTGACTTCAAAAGGTCAGTTTGAGCTTCGCAGACAGCAATTGCCACCGGAAGTACAGAAAGCATTGAAAGATGCACGTATGCAAACCGTTGATACGGCAATCTACACCGTTAAGTCAATTAAGGATAAATCCGACATTGATTTGATGGAGGCATCGGACGATAAAAAGGCTGGACGTACCAACCTGAACCGTGCGCAGTTGGATTCAGGAAAGTATTTCCTGTTAACTGATATTGTTCTTGAGTACGCTCACGGAGCATCGGAAGAAGACAACGACCCGGCAGATTTTGCTTTTGGTCAGTTTGCCCTACCTCCTGCAATCCTGAACGGTACTTTCGAGATGACTTTAGGCACGAAGGTAATTGTACCTGAAATCTCATGTGCGGTATTCGATGACACCGATACCACAAAACGCAAATTCCAATACAAGCTTGCCAATCC
>NZ_JAGUCO010000011.1 GCF_018271995.1 Carboxylicivirga linearis | reverse complement strand
GCCGTTCTCCGTTGTACCAATGAGTTTAACCATAAACAAAAATTTTGTGGTAAATAATTTTCATCGGCTGCAAAACTAATTTATTAGCAGAAAAAACCGGATTGAATGCAATTGAAATAAAATGGAAGGCAAAAACGGCTTGATTGAAAAAAAATCAAAAAAATTTAATTTCTTTTTTCTCCGTTATTTTGCGTCAAAAAGTATAGTAAAATGTATGATAGGCAGTTTTTAAACCCCACTTAAAAAGTTCTGTATATTGCAGTATATTAGCCTGATATAAATTATTTATTTTTCGTTCGGCAATACTTTTTATACATTGTTATGGCTCGTTTTTTATTATTTTCAAATCTACAAGTTTTTGTCTTTTCTCAGCTTTCAATTTATTACCTAAAGCATTAATCTTTTGTTGATTAATCCATTTATGCAAGTCGGGGTCAAAATCTGCTGTAATATTTGAATCACCATATTCCTCAATATACATTTCAATCAATTCGATGTAATCATTCCAGCGCTTCCGTTTTAAACTATATTCTGGCAATTCAATCTTTAGTTTTTCTAACTCCGCAATTTGTTCATCTTTTAATTTATTATGTCTGTAGGCTTTCTTTTGATTGTCTAACCAAATTCCAAGTTTAGGATTTGGGGCAAATTCTCTTGGAATATTTGGATTTTCAAGCTTCTTTAATTCAGAAAGCATGTCCCACCAATATTTTGTTACATGTCCCTTTTTCTCACGCTTTTCTAAAATCCCAATGTCATAGAATCCAATATCATGAAGCTTTTTAATTTTCCAATCCTCTTTTACTCCTTTGGTTTTAAGACGATATACATAATTCCCGAAACTTGGGTCTTTGGGATAGCTACTTGAAACGTCAAAATTGCCAAACTCTTCTTTATATGCAATTAATTGGTTTATTCGAATATCAAAATTGTAAACATCCATATCCCAAACCACACCCATAGATTCTAAAAGTTCTAGTCTATCAGGTTGCAATCTATCTTTCTTATAAGCAAATCTTTGGTCATTGAGCCACTTTCCTAATCCTTTATATTTTGGATTTTTGTCAGTTTGAGAAACATTACAATGTCCATGTTCTTTTTTGTATTCTTCTAACAATGCAACTCTATCAAGCCAATCATCGACAAGTTGTTCACTGTTTCCAACTCTTTGCATAACCCACTTAAAACCGATTGCTTCAAGCCTTTCTATTTGCCAATCCTTTATTTTCTTGGGTTCTTTATGATATTTCCCACGTTCTAAGGCAACCCAATTTGAAAGTTTAAAAAGTGGATGTGTATTATCTGTATATCTTTTTAAATTTGCTTCTCCTGTTTCCTTATAAATTTCATAAAGTTGGTTATAACTTTCCATCCATTTTCTATCCCATAGAATATCATGATTATCACCAAAGTAGAACTCAATTTCATTTAGTTTTTCATAATGTTCATCTGGAATTAGGTCATTATCATAGAGTCGCTTTTGTTTTAAATACCAACCATATAAAGTTCTGTCTTTATAATCTCGTGGAACCGTACAATGATTATTTTCGTGATAAAATGATTTCATTTTCTCATACATGAAATCCCATTTATCCAAATACTCATCTGTTATTTTAAGTATTGAACTATAAGTCTTTGTAGGTCTATTTTCAGTTATTTCAATATTACCAAGTTCTGTCTCATCTATTGATTTTAGTTTTCTCTTGGGTCTATCAAAAATGTTTGTTTTATAATCACCTTCAGTAGAATCGAACTTCTCAATTGAAAGTAATCCTTTTGAGACTAATTCATCAATCTTTTCTTGAGTGACAGGTTCAATATTAGGGTCTGAAAAATCAAGTAATGGACTAAAATATTCTTTTAATTGGTTTAAAACTTTTAGTCCTGATTTGTCATTTTCAGTGAAATCTAAAAGGATTGAAGACTCAACATTATAAAAGAATCCTGCCTGTGTAAGATTTGTCGAACCTGTAATAATTCTGTTACGAACACCTTCAAATAAATAAACCTTAGGATGATAAATATAATTGGGTGAGGAATAAATATATGTCTCTACACCAAGTTCTAATAAAAGCTCAAGAGCTTCTTTTGAAGTTACCTTTTCATCAATTCCAACAAAAAATCTAACGGCTCTATTTTCAGAAATTGCTTTTTTTATAAATGGTTTTAAAGAGTTTAGTCCAGTTCTCCGAACGAAAGCTACAAAAACAGTAATCTCGGTGAATAGGTCTTCCTTAAATGATGAACAGATATAATTTCCTGCTGTATCATTTTCATCTTGCTGAATACCTTGTCCTATAAATTCAACTATCATGTTTGTAGTGTTCTGTCGCTGTGGTTAAATGAGCCATAACGTTCAGAATAAATGGCGTGGGCTGATTTGAAAAGTCAAAACTGCCAAAACACCACTTAGCCGAAGCTTTTGGTTTGATATTAAATTTATTTTTTTTACTTGCCATAGCAAAAGGTGCGGCGAACTCATTAAATGAGCTAAGCTTCCAAAGTTATGCTGATAGCCCATGCCCATTATTTATTGTTGTGTAACGTTTTTTCTTGTTAATTATCTCTCTGTTTTTCTGCAACAGCTTTTCTATAAAGACTCCTAAATTCTTGAACATTTATTTCATCATTCGGATTTTTACTCATTTTTACATATGAACGAATTAGTTCTGGATTATTAGGGAAATTATATTTCAAAGACGTTAATTCCAAATTAGTAGTCATAAACACAATTCCTATTATAGATAGTATTGCAAATCGATTTGCAATAGTCTTAAAGAATAAATCCTTGTTTTCCTTCTTTTTAAGGTATAGGGCAATAAATAAAGCTAACACCATTATGAATCCAAGGATTAGAATCACTGATGCTCCTGGATAATGTTTTATCTTGAAAAAAATACCAATTGCAATTGTTGTCAATCCAAGTCCCGAATATGCAGAGAACTTTAACCTACGTTTCGATATTGGAGAATGATAATCAAGGTATTCAAATTTAAAAATTGACTTGAAGTTAATATCATTAAAATATGCAAATCCCAACAGCAGATATAACACTACTATAATGATTGTAGATATATTCAGAAACAAGTTTCCCAATGGAAGGTGAAAGAATATTTGTATAATACCCAGTAGAAATAAAATCCCTGCTGTTTTTTCTAGTTTTTTCATTTTATGAATCCTGATTAGTTTTCCCTATTGTTATTACTATTGTTTACTTGCATAGGACGAAATGTTACACAACTACTCTGTAACCGTCATTGTATGACGCTTATATTTCTTATGGGCGCTATTCCGTTCTTTTGTGAAAATTGCTTATGTGGCAGATAAATAGGCACCTGGTCGTTTTTAAGTATTTATAAGCGTTTACTAAAACGCTAAATGTTTAATAAACATTTGGTTATAAATAGGTATTAAAAACACCTGCCTTAATATGGGTATTGCAGACTGATTCATAGTATTTAGGTTTAATTTCGTTCTTACAAAAATAACAGAATGTATATATTATGCTAATATTTTATTGACTTTTTATATGTACTAGTATACTGGCTATAGCTTTTGATATTATTAATTACGAGTGTGTTAAAAATAAACTCCTATATCAGCTTTTGATTAATATAGGAGTCTATCAATAAGTTTAATGAATATTTATTGGTTAAATAAAAAGTATGTTTTTTGTAGGGTGTTATTCATCAACATTTTCAGTGTTACCATTGGACGTATGGTTATTCCGATGATTTCTGGGGCCTCTGCGGTCAACAATAATCCGAGCCGATTTATAGGTGTTGTAAAACAAAGGCTCAGACTCTTCAAAAAGCATCATTAATTTATCGGTACGTTTTTTTAATAATTCATTTACCTCATCTATGGTATTTTTTAATTCGCGGGTTGATTGCGATAGGGTAATTACCTTATTGCGAGGTTGTGGTATAAGACCTGTAAAACTGTTAATTTGAGATTCTAGTTTGTTTAATATTTTGTTGGTCATACCATGGTCAGCTGTTTCATTAAGGTATTCTCTTCCTGTATTTAAAATGTTTTTGCATTGGGTTTCCATTTTCTCATCCGGCATATTGGCCAATTTCGAATGCGAAATATTCATTTTGGTTTCTAAATTTATTAAGCCTTCTTCATGGGCATACGATGATAAAATACCGGCAACTAACGAAGCTGTTTTGGCTACAGCAGATTGTTCCTTGCTTTTATTATTGGTAATTACACCTTTCAGGCTTTCCTGAATACCAAAATCATTTTCAATTTTGCTAATCATGGTTTTTAAGTTGCCGGCCGATTTACTTAAAGCAGGAATTTTACTTACAGATTCTGTATACTGATCAAAAACTTGATCAACAGATTTAAACATTGCTAGTTTGTTTCTTTGATGGATATTCATAAGCTTAGATTTAAAAGGTAAATAAATTAATAGATATTGTTTGTATGTTAATAACTAATTTTATAAAACGTAACACTGTTAAATAGATAAATTTATAATAGCATTGATAAATGCCTTGTAAATGTGGATGAATGCGTTAATTAAATAGATAAAGATTCAAAATAGATGTTGTGTATATGCTGCTGTTACACTGCAACGTATATAAATTATAGTGTGTTTTAGTTTGTTGTAAATAATGGAGGTAATAACCTATGTGTACTGGGTAAAAATAGACTGTAAACTGACAAAAATATAGTTCAACCTGACAAAAATACGCTTGCAGTTACTAAAAAGGGACATGCAATGGCTAAAATGTAATGTGAACATTGCAAAAACACACATTAAAACACTTAATTGTAATGTTAACGTAGCAAAAATGCACTTGAAGATGCCGAAATGCAAAGTAGACATAGCAAAAACGCACTTGCAACTACCTAAAGTGTAATGTCAAGATAGCAAAAATACACATGAACTCACCAAAAACGTACTTTGATTTACCGAAAACAGACTTTGATTGGGCGAAAAGGGAGTATTCAATAAACTGTGTCAATTACAACTTTGATGATAATTATATGGTGTTGGAATGCAGAAAATTACAATGAATAATGGGAGGGCTTTTATCAACTATGAAGATATTTAGTATATGGAATGTCCGAAGGACATTAACAAGAATAGCCGCAGGTGATACCCGTGGTAAAAGGTATTGTTTTACCAACCCTGAAAAGGGTTGAATTGTTGTTTTTTTCCTGGGGTAATATTATTATAGATGTATCATGGTTATATTCAAATGTGTGATGGCCTGTCGGAAAGTGGGGGAGAGATGGGTGAAGGGCGAATTGTTAGAAAATAACAAGAAGGGGCTTGCCTTTATGTTTTGAAAAAACATCTTACTTCTAAATTATTTTCAACAATTTGAACGAGTGCGTAGGATAATTCTTTCCGACTAGACTTTTTGTTTCTTTTGAGTCAATGACAAAAGAAAGTAGAATGTATTCTTAGTCAAACAATACAACTTTCCTGCTATTGTGTTATTTTATATAGATCATGGTTATTGAATCAATTATTGATAACGATTTTCTTAATTACCCCATCCCTAAAGGGAGTTAAGAAAATCAGTTGTACCCTTTAGGGTTGGGGTTAATCAACTGATTTTGATAGACCAATTATGAAGTGTATAATAAATACTATCTATATTAAAGTACCTCATCCCGGCCTTCTCCTGTCAGGAGAAGGAGACGATAACATAAACGAATGGTTTAACTGTTATATCTTCCTCTCCTTTAGGATAGGATGGAGGTGATTATCTTATTTATATCAAAAATTTCAACAGTGCTTTTGTCAATGCAGAAAATTTCATTGATAGAGGGAGAGTTTTAAACAACACTGAAGGTGTTTAGTATATGGAATGTCTGAAGGACATTAACAAGAATAGCCGCGGGTGAAACCCGTGGTAAAAGGTATTGTTTTACCAACCCTGAAAAGGATTGAATTGTTGTTTTCTTCCTGGGGTAATATTATTATAAATGTATGGTGGTTATTAACCAGTCATAGATAACGATTTTCTCAATTACCCCATCCCTAAAGGGAGTTGAGAAAATCAGTTGCACCCTTTAGGGTTGGGGGTAATCAACTGATTTTGATAGACCAATTATGAACTGTATAATAAATACTATCTATATTAAAGTACCTCATCCCGGCCTTCTCCTGTCAGGAGAAGGAGACGATAACATACACCAATGGTTTAACTGTTATATCTTCCTCTCCTTTAGGATAGGATGGAGGTGATTATCTTATTTATATCAGAAATCTCAACAGTGCTTTTGTCAATGCAGAAAATTACAATGAATAGCGGTTGGGCTAGTCAATCGACAATGCAGGTATTCCGATAATAAGAATGTCCGAAGGACATTAACAAGAATAGCCGCAGGTGAAACCCGTGGTCACAAAGCAATATTTCACCAACCCTGAAAAGGGTTGAAAGGTTATTTTCTATTAAATAACTCTCTATGGAAAATATAAAAAAAGGCCTACCAAAATTACCTGGTAAGCCTTTGTAAATATCACTAAAGCCAAAAATCTTAATCTGCCAGTTCTTGCTGGAAATCAGGGAATCCATTTTCATCCCATGTAAAGGTACGGGCACGTGTGTGACGATTTACGTCAGCCAGTTCCCATCCTCTTATATCTTTATATACCCTTGCATGATAAATCAAAACATCTGTTTTGCCATCTTCTGCAATGGTAAATGAGTTATGTCCCGGTCCAAAACGACGAACATCCGCATTGGTAGAGAATACAGGTTTATCTGATTTGTTCCACGACTTCACATCCATTAAATCAGCATTCTCATCAGCCCAAAGTAAGCCCATGCAATAGTTGTGATTAGTAGCACTGGCCGAATAGGTGACAAATATTTTACCATTGCGCTTAATCACAGCAGGTCCTTCGTTTACGTTATGTTTACGGGTTTCCCATTCAAGTTCCGGCTTAGTAATTACAATCTCAGGTCCTGTTAATTTAACTGGTGTTTCCATCTCCGACATTACTAAAGATGAATTCTCAGGTCCCATTGATTGAGCCCAGATCATATAATGTTTACCGTTATGTTCGAATACTGTTGCATCCAATGAAAACGAATCTCTTTGTGTCATTATACGACCTTCTTCTTTCCATTCACCTTGAGTAGGATCTTCTGAATCATTTGATAATGCATACATTCTTATATTCCAAACATTTTCAGCATCACCGGCAGCAAAATAGATATACCACTTGCCATCAATACGATGTAATTCAGGTGCCCATATATGTGCTCCCATGTTACCGGTTTCGTGCTTACGCCAAACAATTGTAGGTTCAGCTACGCCTAATCCATTAATGGTTTTTGATTTAAGTATTTCAATACGATCGTATTCAGGGGATGTCGAAATCATATAATAACCGCCATTGTCATTACGCACAACCCATGGATCGGCACGCTGCGGTACAACCGGATTAATATATTCAATTTTCTTCTCTTGCTGGCAGCAACCCGAAGTTGCAAAAATAATTGCCAGAGTCAGTAAACCTGTAGTTAGCAATTTCATCTGATTCTTGATATAGTTTATATATATTATTAGTTGTGTGACTAATTCGTTGATGGATTTTAATCCATTCACTCACTCAATAAATTCAAAAATATCTTTATCCCTGTTTATACAACGAAAGGAATATTAAAAAAACTATCACAAATTTAACAACACCTTCTCTTTCAAACCTTTTTGTGAGTATTAATGTTGGTGAATTTTGTACAGGCTAAGATGGAATATTATCCTTGTTTTATGATGTAATTATTCATAAATAATGTGTACAAATTCGTCAATTTTATTCTCCAAATCCCGATGCAGTGTATTAGGTTGTTTACGATCAGGTAGTAATGAGTAGGGTACAGAATTACATGAATTAAGTTATAGATTGAAATTTAAAAGCAATTTCGGATAAGTTGTATAATACTGAAAGATGCATTGGATAGCGGTTGGGCCTGTCAATCTACAACTCAGGTATTCCTATTTATAAGAATGTCCGAAGGACATTAACAAAAATAGCCATGGGTGAAACCCGTGGTAAAAAACATTGTTTCACCAACCCTAAAAGGGTTGAATGGTTGTTTTCTTCCTGCGGTAATATTATTATAGATGTATGGTAGTCCTTAACCAGTCATAGATAACGATTTTCTCAATTACCCCATCCCTAAAGGGTGTTGAGAAAATCAGTTGCACCCTTTAGGGTTGGGGGTAATCAACTGATTTTGATACGCTAGTTATAAACAGCACAATAAATACTAACTATATTATTATATTAAAACACCTCATCCCGGCCTTCTCCTTTAGGATGGGATGGAGGAATGGTTAATTACATTCTAACCAACAACTTTCTTTGACTACCAAACAAAGAAAGTATCAAAGAAAATTCGCCACGAATGCTGCCTTATTGAAAAGTTTACCGCCGCTTCGACAAGCTCAGCGTGCTGCTTCGATACTTCGATAAGCTCATTATTTAACAGGCTCAGCAGATACTCATCACCCAAGACTAAACCTATTTTACCTCTCTGAGGTAGGAAATGCAATGTTTTAGTCAATGTAGAAAATTTCATTGAATAGTGGGAGGGCCAGTCAATCGACAACTTAGGCATTCAGATTTTTAGAATGTCCGAAGGACATTAACAAGAATAGCCGCAGGTGAAACCCGTGGTAACAAAGCAATGTTTTACCAACCCTGAAAAGGGTTGAATGGTTGTTTTCTTCCTGCGGTAATATTATTATAGATGTATGGTGGTCCTTAACCAGTCATAGATAACGATTTTCTCAATTACCCCATCCCTAAAGGGTGTTGAGAAAATCAGTTGCACTCTTTAGGGTTGGGGGTAATCAACTGATTTTGATACGCTAGTTATAAACTATACAATCAATACTAAGTATATTATTATATTAAAACACCTCATCCCGGCCTTCTCCTATAAGGAGAAGGAGAGGTTAATTACATTCTAACCACCTTTCTTTGATTCTTTCTGTAGCTGAAGACAGAAAGAATGTAAAATAAGTGATGGTTAGAAAAAGAAAAGAGAACACTTTGTTGTAAATCATGTCTTCCTCTCCTTGAGGAGAGGTGAATTTAAAAGCAACACTTTAATTAATAGATTAAACTGTTACTCTACATCACAAAAAAGGTTATGACAAATAATGTAATTAAACCAACAAGCAGAACAAATCCGTATAAAAACCAGACCAATGTTAACTTAAAAAAAGTATTTATCCATTTGCGATGGTATAGTTTCCGGGCTCCAACTACCTGGTAAATGGGCGTTAATAGGTACAGGTATCCGGTCCAGGCGGTACTGTGATTAGGAAATAATAATGCCATGCCTGCCACTATTGCTGTAATAGTAAAAATGAATGAATGAATGTTTAGTGCAAAAATCAGATGCCCTATATATAAACTCTTACTTCTGTAAAATAAAATCCATAGAAAAAATGCGAAGATGGGCATAAATAAAAATAAAGCCCACGAAGTAAACTGGAAGAGCTTACCAGTGTATAGCTCTGGATGTTCCTGGATTAATTTCGCTGTCTTTTCATACTTCGAATCATCTTCATCATCTGTGATGATATCTTTAATTATACCATTAGTAATAACGTTGATTGTATCTCTTTGATCGGCAACCTTTTTATATTTTTGATAGGATGCTGAATCAAGAGATTCTTTTAAATTATTATCAACTAATGTTTGAATAGAATCTTTTAAAATCTGCACAGAGTCGTTGGCAATAATATTACCATTCAGGTTCACAACCGAATTTGATGAATCCTGCATACTCTCTTTAATAGAATTGCCGGTGATGGTAGATATTAATAGAAACATAACAAAGCTGGCAAACACATAAAAGCGAAAAGGAGGCATATAACGGGCTCTTTTGCCATCTAAGAAATCCTGAGTTAGTTTACCGGGTTTAAACAGAATTGCCACCAGCGTTTTTACTAATCGTGTGTCAAAAGAAACAAAGGTTCCCATAAAATCAACAATCATAAACCTTATGGGGCGTTCTATTTCTTTAACATGCTGACCACAATTGGGGCAATACTGACCACTAAAGGAGGTATCGCAGTTTTTACAAACAATTTCTTCTTTGTTTATTTCCGGGTTAGATGTATGGTTATCCTTACTCATTACACTAGGTTGATTCGGTTTAGGAACTCAAAGATAAAATTTTTTACTCTATTATGAGAAGTCCTTTTTTTTGAGGGGTATGTTGCTTTTTGCAATGCTGAAGTGATTTAATCGATACAGAAAGTTTTATTGGATAGTGTGAGGGCCTGTCAAACCGGGAAGACCATTGTAGGGGTGAATACCTGATTTGTTTATTAATTCATCAAAGGAGCTTGCTTTTTCTTATTGGGTGTTAATAAATTCTGATAAAAGCTAATCCTTTACTTAGTCTGACTTTGCCGCTTATTCTGTTTTAGAACATGTAGGCATTTTAAAAAGGAGAAGTCTCGTACAGACCTAAATCCTTATCTTTGCACAAATTTTCAACCTTAGCCATGAAATATTTACGTCCTCTAATGATAGTAGGAACCTGCTCCGATGCAGGCAAAAGTGTCATTAATGCCGGTATTTGTCGTATTCTAAAACAGGATGGTTATAAGCCGGCTCCTTTTAAGGCGCAGAATATGTCCTTAAATAGCTATGCCACTCCCGAAGGATTTGAAATAGGACGAGCGCAGGCAACCCAGGCAGAAGCGTGTGGTATTCCTTGTCATTCCGATATGAATCCGGTGCTGTTAAAACCAACAGGAGATATGATGTCGCAGGTTGTTTTAAACGGTAAGCCGGTAGGTAACCGATCGGCCTATGAATACTTTCGCTCTAATAATAGTCAGCCATTATTCGATGCTGCTTATGAGGCTTTTGAAAGACTGGAGCAACAATATTCTCCCATTGTGTTAGAAGGAGCGGGATCTATCTCGGAATTAAATCTGAAAGAGCGCGATATTGTTAATATGCGTATGGCTATTCGTACGGGAGCAGCTGTTTACCTGGTAGCTGATATTGATCGGGGAGGCGTGTTTGGAAGTGTTTACGGAACGGTAATGTTGCTTGACGAAGAGGAGAGAAAACATCTGAAAGGAATAATCATTAACAAGTTTCGTGGCGATATCCGTTTGTTTGATGAAGGAAGAAAAAAAATAGAAGAGTTAACCGGTGTTCCAGTGGTAGGGGTAATCCCTTACTTTAGGGATATATATATCGAAGAGGAAGATTCGGTGGTTTTAGACCAGAAACAACGAACGGCTGTTGATGGGAAAGTAAATGTAGCAGTAGTGTTATTGAATCAGATGTCGAACTTTACTGATTTTAATGCCCTGCAACACGATGAGCGTGTCAATCTTTATTATTCCGATCAACTAAATGAAATTCAGAAGGCAGATATAGTTATTTTGCCCGGATCAAAAAATACAATAAAGGATTTACTCAATCTGAAAGAAAAAGGTATTGATAAGCTGTTGCTACAGATGAAACAGGCAGGTAAAACAGTTATCGGTATCTGTGGAGGGTATCAGATGATGGGTAAAGATATAGCCGATCCGAATGAACTGGAAGGGAGCACCAGGCAAATTGATGGTTTAAATTTATTACCCGTAAAAACCATCATTACAGATGATAAACAAACGATTCAAACCAAATTCCGATTCCTCAATAATGATGAAGCTTGTGAAGGATATGAAATTCATATGGGACGAAGCGAGGCATTAAAAGGTATTGAGCCTTTAGTAAGGTTGGAAGATGGTTCCGTTGAAGGAACATATCTGAATCAGAAATGCTGGGGATCGTACATGCATGGTATTTTAGATAATCAGGTGGTAATTGACCATTTATTGGCACCATATACCCATTATAAGGTAACCACTTTGAATTATAAGGATTTTAAAAACAAAGAATACGACAGGCTGGCTGATCATCTAAGAGCCAATCTGAATATGGATTATATATATAAAGTAATGAAGGGAGAAGAGGCCAATGCTTAATCAGTTTGATCATGGTGACGACGGCTATAAATACCAATATAAGGTAAAAGCTGATTTCAGCACCAATGCATGGTATTTGGGGCCCGATCCGAAGTTATTAGAACATCTGAAAGAACAAATCGACCTGATCGAATCTTATCCCGAACCTTATGCTGAGTCGCTGGTACAGTTATTGTCAGATAAGTATCAGATAAACAGTAATGGTGTGTTGGCATTGAATGGTAC
The DNA here is from genome assembly GCF_018271995.1 of Carboxylicivirga linearis. Taxonomy (GTDB): domain Bacteria; phylum Bacteroidota; class Bacteroidia; order Bacteroidales; family Marinilabiliaceae; genus Carboxylicivirga; species Carboxylicivirga linearis. The sequence goes on along the minus strand of NZ_JAGUCO010000011.1, from coordinate 131,083 downwards.
TATTGAAGCCATTTTTTTAATAGCTCGTTATTTTGCGGGTAAAAAAAGTCGTATAATCAGTCCTACCTTTTCAGAATACGAGCATGCCTGCCAGGTTCATAATCACTCCATCAGTTATTGTGGCCTTAATTTTATTAAGGAAGGTATGCAGACTGATTTTGATGTTTTGTGGATTTGCAATCCCAATAATCCAACGGGCCAAGTCATTAAGCCTGAAATATTGTTCGCACTCATTCGCAATAATCCGCAAACCACCCTTGTAATTGATGAGGCATATGTTGATTTTTGTATGGAAGACATTAGTCTGGAAAGTAAGGCGGGGCAGATTGAAAATCTGATAATTTTAAAGTCTCTTACTAAAAATAACTGCCTTCCCGGATTACGTTTAGGATATATGCTTTGTCACCCCAATATGGGTAAACGTTTAAAAAACATTCAATCGCCCTGGTCGGTAAATGCATTGGCTGTGGAAGCAGGTAAATATGTATTGAATCATCCGCGTATAATGCTAGAAGATCTTTTAGCCTATCATTCTTTGGCCGGGCAGCTGGCTGAAGAAATCAAACAGTTAGGATGTGAAGTACAAGCCTCACAAACCGGGTATTTTCTTGTTAGATTACCTATTGAAGCTGCCATAGTAAAAGAATACCTGATGAAGGAAGAGGGACTGCTTATTCGTGATGCCTCTAATTTTCGCACCTTATCTCCGTATCATATTCGCATTGCCAGTTTAAGTGCTGAAAAAAATCAGCTATTGGTTAAGGCGCTTCAAAAATGCTTGTCATCCATTAAAATAGAGCGATACTAATGGAGTTATTTCTAACGATAGGAGCAATTGCTTTTGCTTATGTGTTGGATTTGATAATGGGTGATCCTCTTTGGTTACCTCATCCCATTGTATACTTTGGGAAAGCTATTTCAACTGGGGAAAAGAGTTTAAATAAGGGAAGCAGGCAGTTTTGGAAAGGAACCTTATTAACATTGATTTTACTAATGGTTGTAATAGGTTTCTTTTATGGCCTTCAACAACTAACACGGTTAGTGCATCCTGCTGTGTATGCCTTGTTTGTGATGATATTCTTCTTCTTTGGCATTGCCAACCGCACTCTTATACACGAAGGACGAATGGTTTTTCAGGTTCTGGATCAAAAGGGTTTGGAAGCTGGTAGAAAGCAATTGTCAAGGATTGTTGGAAGAGATACCTCGGGATTGGATGAACAGCAGATACGAAGGGCCGTACTCGAAACCATGGCCGAAAATTTGAGCGACGGTGTTGTGGCTCCTATATTCTGGTTTGGAGTTGCGGGTATACCGGGTATGATGGCTTACAAAATGATAAACACATTAGATTCGATGATTGGCTATAAGAATGATCGATATCTGTATTTTGGAAGGTTTGCTGCTCGCTTAGATGATGTTGTGAATTTTATTCCGGCCCGTATAACCGGATTATTAATGACCTTTGTGGCTCCTTCCTACAAAGCATTTCAATTTATGAGGTTGTTTGGTAAGAAACACAGCAGTCCCAATGCCGGATATCCTGAGTCTGCTTTGGCCGGTATTTTAAATGTTCGCTTTGGAGGCCCCAATATTTATCACGGACAATTAGTAGACAAACCATATATAGGAGAAAATGAGCGCCAATTAACATATCACGACTTTGTAATTGCATCTCGCATTAATCATTTAGTGTGCCTGGTGTCTGTTTTACTAACCATAACTCTACAATTAATTATTAACCTTTAAAAACGAAAGAAAGTGTCATTTACCATTGAAATACCTTCAATACATTCCGAGTTGGAAGAACAAATACAATATAAGATTGATCAAAAAGCAAAGCCAATAGGGTCGTTGGGTCAGATGGAAGAGATAGCTTTAAAGATTGGTTTAATACAAGGGAGCTTAACTCCTGAACTTAAAAAGCCTGTAATGTTAACGGTAGCCTCTGACCATCATATTTGTGAAGAAGGAGTTAGTCCTTGTCCGACTGAAATTACCTGGCAACAATGTTTGAATTTCCTGAATGGTGGAGGTGGTATTGGTTTATTCAGTCAGGAATATGGTTTTGACTTAAGGGTGGTTGATGCTGGTGTTGATTATGATTTTAAACCCCATCCTAAATTAATTGATGCAAAGGTACGTAAAGGAACCCGCAACTTTTATAAAGAACCTGCCATGACACATGAAGAGTGTTTGAAGGCTTTGGAAAATGGCAGAAAGGTTGTTGCCGATTTAAATGAGTCAGGAACCAATGTGGTAGGTTTTGGTGAAATGGGTATTGGTAACACGTCGCCAGCTTCTGCATTAATGTCGGTATTGACCGGGATGGATATTGAAACTTGTGTTGGGCCTGGATCAGGTTTAAGTAAAGAAGGAGTGAGGCAAAAGGCCCAGATATTAAAGCAGGCCATAGAAAAACACGGAATCTCTGCTGATCCGTTCGAAAACCTGGCTCGTTTTGGTGGTCTTGAGATTGCAACAATTGCAGGAGGTATGTTGGAAGCCGCCGCCCGTCGAATGGTTATTATCACTGATGGTTTTATTACCACTTCAGCCTTGCTGGTAGCTTATTTTATAAATCCTAAAGTGGTTGATTATGCATTTTTCTCACATCAATCACAGGAGCAAGGACATCAAAAGATGGTTGAATATCTGGGTGGAAAAGCTATTCTTGATTTAGGCTTTCGACTGGGAGAGGGAACGGGTTCGGCAGTTGCTTATTCGGTAATAAAAGGTTCGGTTACCATGCTTAATAAAATGACTTCGTTTGATGAAGCAGCTGTTTACAATACGGCTAACGATGATATTAGAATAGAAGCTTAGAAAAAGAAAAAGCCCGGTTCAACCGGGCTTTCTCTTCTTAATATATGTATCATCTTTAATCGTCGTCGTCATCAATCTCACTTGTGTTCACATTGCTGATCTCATCGGTATAGTAATACACAATGATTTGCGCTGTATCTCTTAAGAAGTTTATTTTGCCAATGTCGATACGATGAATCGGAAGATCGGTTCTTTCTCTTAAATCTTCAATTAATTCTTTTCGTTTACCTGCTTTTATCAGCTCAATCTTCTCGTAGGTAATTAGTTTGCTCGATTCGTGCTTAAGCAACCATACTCTTTCTAAACCAAAGGTAATACCCAGAATAACAAAGTTGGTGAATCCTAATTCAATAAAACTTACGTTCTGACTACTTAAAGCGTTGATAACTGCAATTCCAATTGTAAGAAACAGGTAAGTCATTTCTTTGATAGGAATCTGTGTTGTTCGGTAGCGAATAATACCAAAAATGGCAAACAGACCTAATGCAAACCCAAGTTGTAGTTTAACACTTTCAAGCAAGAAACATAAAAGAAAAACAATGGTACCTATCAATAAGAAGGTGAACAGGTAATCTTTTCTGCGGGTTTTCTGATAATATAAAAATCGAACCAATAATAAGGTAACTATTAAGTTAAAAGAAAATCGAATTAGCAAATTCAGAAATTCTCCCCAGTTAATCATTGTTGTGTTTGTAAAATCCATGCAATGGTAATTGATTGGTTAATGTTAGTTTAATTTGAATTTTTCAAGTAACTCAAATTTTTGTTTTAAACGGTTAGCTTTTATGTTGGTATGTAATGAGGCTGCACCTAAACAATATTTGCTGCACGACTCTGGTCGGATGCCATGTTTCTTTAATATTTGCATTCCCATTGAGTTAATGTTAAACTTAGATTGTTTAAACTCAATAATGGCAGCATCAGGGAAATCAGCATCCTTATCATCGCCATGAGCAAAAGAAAGATCAAAGTCAATAGTCAATCTCTCGTCACTACCAACAAGGGTAATTCGATAGAATTGATTAGAAAGCTTTAACTCTAGTTCTTCCATTTTATACGGACTGTTTTCTTCTATAAAACTACTCTCATTTGATGACATATCATGGTGATCCTTCTCAATTCTTTTTTTAATAGTCCGTCTTTTATTGTTTTTATATTTCACCTCCAGAAAAAGTTTACCTGAAGCAACATATTCTCGTTTTCTGATTTTAAAGCGGTTGAGTTTGCCATTGTGGTGGGCCTCATACATGCTAAAATCATGAGTGTCGAAATATTCGGTTTTATATAAAAATACTCTTTCGTTGTTAATGTCAAGTACCTGGTAGTTTCCTTGCACATCTTTTAATAGGGCAGGTAGAATTGATATAGGGACAATGAATTTTGTATCAATGCGATTCATTAAACTCACATGGTTCATATCATCCAATGTGATCGGCGTGAATCCCAACAGTACCTGTTTTATTTGATTAGCTATATTATTTGGATTTGGTTTCATCTTTATCCTTCTTCTTTTTCTTCTTTCTTTTCAAAAATTTTGGCTCATACTCCAATCCCACTAAAAGGATATTTGTTAAGTCAGGGTTTGCTACATCAAACTCATTTTGTCTTTTATATGATATTTTGGCATTCAGCCTTTTATTTATCTCACGTTCAATATTAATAAACCAACGTCTTTTCCATTCGCCGGCATCCTTAGCCGGTGCAATAGCAATATAATGCTCAACTCCTGCACTTGGTTCAACAGGCCAGTGCTTATCGCGGTATTTAATAGTTAATTTATGGCGATGTCCCATGTAGTCAATTTGCCCGTCAGGTGAGCTATTGATATTGATGAAATCATTCTGCCATATACCCCGGTATTGCCATCTGAAATGACCTGTTTTAAGTTGGTATTTCAGGTAAAGCGAAAATCTGTTTCTTCTTCTGTTATTAATTTTTTCGTAATCAGTAGTGTATCTGTAAATACCTCCAATATCAAGATTTTTAATTGGCTCATATCCTAAATTAAACTCCGTTTGCCAAGAACTTAACCGGCTTGAGTTTTCAAAAAACCTTAATTCGGGTTCAACAGAATAACTGATTTTCTTTGAAATTTCACCTTTTACCGAAAAATTCCACCAGGTAACAAAATCTTCAACTTGTGCATTTATTGTGTTTACTGTGAGTAACAAAAAGGTAATTAAATAAAACCGTTGTCTCATCATACCTCTATTTTATTACTACCATATCTTCCACTGTTACTACTTGATCTTTTTCAGTAATGCTTACTTCTCGCATAACAGTGGTGAGCTGCGAGGTCATATTGTAATCAAGCGTTTTATCTTTTGAGTAGGTGTAAATGGTGTAATCGCCTTCTCTTAAATAATTAAACTCAAAGTAACCATCGTAATTAGTTTCAATTTTATCTCCAAAATAGGGATCGTCTCCGTATATAATATAAACATCATATGCTTGAGCAGGAAAACTGTCCCGTCGGAAGGTAAAATCTACATTCCAGTCTTCCATAATTACTGTCCCGGTAATTTTGGCTTCTCCACCTTCTCCCGGTCCTTTTTCGCAAGAGATCAAAGCAATAATGGCAATAAGTAATAATCCAATCTTCTTCATAAGAATTAGTTAGTGATAATGATTTTAATGGTTTGATGTTTTCCTTGTCCGTATAGGCTTAGCAGATAAACACCTTGAGGCAGATTTTGATTTAACTGCAGGTTTATTTGTTGTTTACCTTCGTAATAGTATTGTTCGTTACTTCTGTATGTAACGGTGCCGCTAAGGGTTGTTATCTCTATGTGATATTCGCCTTCTTTTGTTGCATTGAAATATACAGTGGCAATATCTTTAAATGGATTTGGTACACATTGTAGCTGGGCATCCAAAGTTTTTTCGGCATAGAAAATACCTGTACTTGCTTGAGAGCGGTTGATTTCACCAGGTGTTCCTCCATCAGCTGAAGCTTCCCAATTGTTACCCAGGTAATTATCAGAGTCAGGCTCGATTAATTCGGCTGAAGCTCCAGTGCCATTAGCTTCACTTGGCCATGATCCACTAGGATAATAATCAACAAAATCAATTAGTTTACCTTGGTCGTCATAAAGTCTTAAATGATCGCCTAAGCTACTTAATCCAAATTCAAACTCACCAATTACATTATTAACCATTGGATAAGTCGTTTTGAATTTTTCTAAATCTTTACACAACACAATATACTGATCGGGTGCCAGTATAATTGATTTATCGATATATAATGAAGAATCTCTTTGTGTATCATTAAAAGCCCAGTTTAATAAGTCAACACTTGTTGCTCCGGCGTTGTACAATTCTACCCAATCACCTGGTTTTATGTCAGGTGATGATTTATAGAATACTTCATTAAATATTACTTTAACGTCGTTATCCGTGGCAGCTTCAAATTCAGCTGTTAGGTTTAGAGAACCCGATAAATTGGGTGATATTTTGCTGATTTCAGAAGTATAGTCACCCGTCCATTTTACAAATCGATATCCGGGATTAGGAACTGCAATTAATTCAATTTCAGAGTTAATGTAATAGTCGTCACTATATGGGAAGCTCTTAATGTTTCTTTGATTTACCTTTATATATCCCATATTTCCATTGGCATCAAGATTAACCAAAGACTTTTGAGTAAAACCAAATAAATCTCTTAAATGATTTTCGAAATGATAAGGTCGGTTATTGGCAAATGTTTTTAATTTTTCAACCTCGCTATTCCAACCGCTATAGCTGAAATTCCACCTATTATTATGCTGGTTTATTTCGCTGCTATAGATCTGTTTAATTGAATCAACTTTGGCATTCACCACACTTGGTTTCCAGCAAGTATTCAGGTAATGCTTGGCTCTTTTAACAAATTCTTCTCTAAATTGACTGTTGGTTTTTAATTTTCGGAATACCAAAGTAGACCATGCAGGATTTTGAAAATCGCCTATATTACCCAAAGCATATGAAAGGGTGTTGTATGTGTAGTTTGAATTACCATATAAGCTAAATCCAAAGTCAGTATCGTACAAAATCCAACGGAAACGACTTTTATTACTTGTGGTATTCCAGAACTTTATGTTATTGCCCGGCCAGTCTGTATTATCTATGTAGGTTTGGGCCAGTACATAATCAATGTAATTCTCAATGTCAATATATTCTTTTACCTTCTCATAATTCGCATTGGTGCTAAGGTTTGCATTAGAAATGAAATTGAGAAATTCCTGATATTTGTTATTGTTACCATTAACTACGTCTCCATTCAGTTCTAGAATATTTACACTGTCAGATTTAATGTATGTATTATCTGAAATGAAATGTTCATTGATTTTTTCTCGCAGATTTAATATTCCAAAATACTCACCGTTGATATAAACAACGGTTGGCTGGAAAGCCTGACTCTCTAATTGTAATGGTTTCATCATATGATTTACTACACCATCGCGAAGGTGAGTATAATAGAAATCGTTCCCTGAATTACGTAGGATTAAGGCTTCGAACTTGTCGTTGTCTCTACTCTCGAAAAACTTATAGCAGAATGATCCGTCGCCATATTCTTTGCGGGCAAATAGTGCCATTGACTTTTGCGGATAAGCTCTTGTCCACGCTCCATATATTTTAACTCCTGCCCCTTGATCAATTTGCTTAACATTATTGGTGTCGTAAAATTCGAAATGAACCGGTTTTTCCCAATCCATCCAGAAGTTGGCTCCAAAATAAGGATCGGATGATTGCGCATTGGGGCCTTTTACATAGATTCCGGTATAATAATCCCATAAATTATCAGGATCGGTAGATAAACAAATAACTGGTAGATCGTGTGACTGTCCAATAATATAAGTGTTGGATACTACAGGTCCGGCCAGTTTTCCTGCGTCAATCACACGTGCCCTGATAGCACTTGTTGAACTTACTGAAATAGCAGAGCTATATAAGTTACTCGAAGTGGTTGGGATTGATCCATCGGTTGTATAGTAGATACTAGATGAAGCGTTATTAGGATTTGATAGTGTTAATGAAACGGTTGAAGTGTGTTTTCCTCCTTCAACAGAAAACTTAACCGAATCAGTTGTCAGTGTGGTTGAGTAGTTGCCTGCATTGGCTGCTGAAGGTGTTGGAGAATCAAAATATACCCATTGGCTATTGCCATCCGTTATTCGTCCGTAAGAGATATCGGCATTTAGCCTGGTGGCACCAACAGAGTCAACAAACGATTTGTTGTTGAATAGATAGATAGACTCTCCGTCAGCTTTGATTTTAAAATTGGTATGAAGATATGATGTAGGTAGATCAAGAATCTCTGATGCAGTATGCCCTTGAGATGTTTTTAATCCTAAAGTTAGAAAAGGAATACAGGTTATATCTGAAGAGGTAAGGCTGTGGTTGTGAACCTGTATAGCCAATACATTTTCACCTTCCTGCAGAATGTCTTCCCAGGTAAGTAATTGAAATTCATTTGGAGGAAGTCCTTGATAAATCTGAGCTTCATGATCGTATGTGTCTGCAGCCTGATTATAGGTAACCGTAGTTCCTGGTGTGCCCAAATTATCCCGTGCTATTTCAAAACCATTAATGTATGCTACAAAACCATCATCATAATCCATGTGCAGCACTACTTGTGCAACATTAGCTAAGTCGTCAACAGTAAATTTTGTTCGAACAAAAACACTCATCGCTGTTTCTATCACTGTAGCATCATCGTTATCGCCATATCCTATACCACTTGGACCACTGGACCATGAGGTGTCATCAAAATTTAAACTATTCCATGAGGTCTCAGGCTGTTGACTTGGAACCAGATACTGGAAATCATCACCTTGGTCAATAACGGTATACCACTCTGTTACTAAATCGGTACGATTTTTACCAGATGCAAAAATTAGCATATGCGATTGCCCTGATAATTGTGTGGATGGTAACTGCCATTTAAGTGTGTCGGAAAGATCATCTGTTAATGAGTAGCCCGATAGATTAATGGATGAAGAAGAAGTGTTGTAAAGTTCAATCCAATCCGGGTAGTCTCCATCATCATCTGTTTGACCCGTAACATTAGAGGATACGAACTCATTAATTTTAATTTGGCTATATCCAGATAATGATCCCATAAATAGTAGCATCAAAAAAAGGATACCCAGCCTTGGGGTGGCGGATAAATTACGCATAGCTGATTTTCATAAATTTGGAGTGTAATAATACTTTAATTTAAAGTAAAATCAAAACCACAAAATTCACGAAAAACTCACATTAAATTAACCTTTATGCTAGTGAAAATACCTATATGAAAGGGGGTGCGTAATATTTGCTTTAATTACACTTTGGCAGGTGATGCTTAATTTGTGGCATAAATTGCCAAGAAAGTAATATAGGATTATTGAGGAATTGAGATTATTTGCGGTGTTTTATACAAAAAAAGGTTGTCAAAATTGACAACCTTTTGTGATCTCGGCAGGACTCGAACCTGCAACCTCCTGGGCCGTAACCAGGTGCTCTATCCAATTAAGCTACGAAACCATTTTGTTAGCATTTTTGCTGAACCCCTTGGCTCAAATGCGGTGCAAATATAGATAAAATGATGTTTTGATGCAAAATTCTAAATCTTAAAAAATGCAAAAAAATCAAGCTGGATTTTCAATGGTTTAAAATTCAGCCAGTTTATCTTAATGTTTGATAAAACAAAATGCCGGACAAATTCTTGTGCCGGCATTTTGTGGATATATTTATAGATCAAATGTGACTTATTCAACACTATCACTAATGTTTTCCATATTCATTTTTTGCAATGCTTGTGGTTCTTTTTCAAGAAAAGTGTAGGTGAATTGTTTTTCAAAGTTCTCACTTTCGCTTCTACCTGTTGATTTTATAATAAATGTGATTTCCGATTGTCCCGGTTCCTGTAATTCTGTTAAGTCAAACGAAACAAAAGCACGTAAAGGAGGCTCTGTATAAGGGTCGTCGTTCGCATTGTGTCTGATTTCAAAAACCGGAATGCCATCCTCATTAGTAGGATTGTCTATATCACTAACTAAATTAATGTAATGAGTAATCCAGGGAGCTCCTTCGTATATAAAATCGACATTTAAATAGTTGTTCGAAATCCATATGTCCTCTTCTGCATCCGAAAACCAGATAGGGTCGTTTCCTATAGAGTCAGCATTTTCTTTATTCAATTCAATTAACCCTTTGGTTAGAATTTCTCTGTAACCATTTAGTTTAATATAGTGGTTTATTCCTGATTCTTCTGTTCCATCAGACAAAATGGTAAAGTTGATAAACATTCGATCGCCATCTTCAAATCCGTAATCAGGAACTGCTGTTGCAGAAGGGAAAAGTCGTGTTCCACCATCTGTTACAATAACATAACTCTCAGCATCACCTTCAATATTACCAATGGTAATCCACATGTCATCCAATGAGTATCCATCAGAATCATCACAGCTTTGGGTAAATATGCCCATTAATATTACTAATAATCCAAATCCTAACTTTTTCATGTCCTCAACGTTTTATTGATTAGCACTAGATTTTTCAAATATAAAAACAGATTAATTCTTGATAATTGATCTGCTGTTTGTTGTTAATGAGTTATATGAGAAAATTGTGCCAAATATTGTTGCTTAATATTGTTTAACCTTTATGATGAAAAATTAAGAAGAAGGTTGCTTGATTTATGCAATATCATTAGCATTCATTAGTTGTTATTTAATACGTCAAGGTTTATTTTTGCCAAATTCGAAAAAGAGAGAGATGCGAAGAAGATTAGTTTTTACTTTATTAGCTTGTGGTTTAAGTTGGGGTATTATTGCACAGAATGACTCAAGACCCGATTACGTTTTACCTCTTAAAATAAAACCAGTGGTAAGCGGTAGTTTTGGGGAATTACGATCAAATCATTTTCATTCAGGACTGGATTTAACTACCAACGGAAAAACAGGCTACAGGGTTTATTCCAGTGATAAAGGGAGCGTCTCGCGTATAAAAGTATCTTCTGCCGGATATGGTAAAGCGTTGTATATCGATCACCCAACAGGACATACAACCGTTTATGCTCATATGGAACGTTATAGTGATAAGATTGATTCAATTGTAAGAGCTAGGCAGTATGCTGAAAAATCATTTGCAATAGAGTTATTCTTTAAACCCGGAGAGTTACCAGTTGAGAGAGGTGAAGTAGTTGGTTATAGTGGAAATAGTGGAAGTTCGGGTGGCCCGCATTTGCATTACGAAATTAGAGATAAGGCTACTCAACGTCCAATGGATCCTATGCTTTTCAGGAATGATGTAGAAGATGATGTAAAGCCTCAGATTCAAGGACTAAAAGTATATACACTTTCTTCAGAATCGTCTGTAAAAGGCAAGCCTGATGACTATTATTCACCAACCGTTCATTACGAAGGAAAATTTCATCCCAAAGGGTGGAAACAGATAAAAGCCTATGGAAAGATTGGTGTTGGAGTTCAGGTGCTTGATTATTTATCAGATAGTTGGCGCAAATGTGGTGTTTCATCTATTAAGTTATATGCAAACGATACCTTAGTCTTTCATTCACTGATCAATCAATTTAGTTTTGCCGAAACACGATATTTGAATGCTCAAATTGATTATGCAGAAAAGATAAGTACAGGAAAACGTATTCAACGTAGTTTTGTATTGCCAAATAACAGAATAAGCATTAATCAAAAAGCCAATGCTTATACTATTGAGGCCAGGCCCGGGCAAATCTACAATATGAAGTATGTAATTAAGGATGTAACAGGAAATACATCGGAGTTAAACTTTACCATATTAGGAGACGATCCAACTCATTTTACTGAGCACGTTAATGATATGAAAGTATTGAAGTATAATCAGTCGTATTCCATCGATTCTTTAGGTATGAAGCTTGAAATTCCCAAAAATGCTTTGTATGAGAATGCAGAATTACTGATGCATAGGAACGATACGTTGATTGATGGTTTATTATCATCTATTTATACTATTGGTGATAGTCATATTCCTGTTCATAAATATATGACAATAGGTATTCCGGTTAGCGATTCAATAAAGCATTTAAAAGACAAACTTTGTGTTGCAGGAGTAACAGCCACCAATAAAATATATTCAAGGGGAGGGCATTATAAAGATGGATATATTCAAACCTCTACTCGTAATTTCGGACGAATGGCATTGGCTGTTGATACAATTCCTCCGCGTATTAGATTGCGTAAGGCACCTGCCGGTAATAATTATAGTGGACGATCATCAATTGAAGTATTAATATCAGATAACTTTAGTGGTATTAAAGATTATGAATGTTTGATTGATGGAGAATGGGCATTGTTTGAGTACGATGCAAAGAATAGTCGGTTAACAGGTTTCTTTAAGAATATACCAATCAAGAGTGGTAAGCACGAATTGCATGTGACTGTTAAGGATCAAAAAAATAATCAATCGGAATTAAAAGTACCCTTTACACTATAATAGGAATGGTTTTTGTTGGTGAGAAGATGGCTTTTTAACTTTAATCTAAATTAAGGAGTTGCCAGTTGATAATTAATTATATTTGTCAACACTATTTTTTTGAACAGAGCGGACCAATAAATGATTCAACGATATATACTCTTATTAATTGTGGTATTGAGTATTGGCAGTCCTAAAGCTAATGCCCAGATCAATACCGATAGAATGCTTTCAATAGGCAAGAATGCCTTGTACTTCGAGGACTATGTGTTAGCCATCCAGTACTTTAATAAAGTAATCAGGGTGAAACCGTATTTGTCTGAGCCATATTTTTTCAGAGGATTAGCTAAATATTATCTGGAGGATTATAATGGTGCAGAAGTAGATTTGAACACCGCTTTATCAAAAAATCCGTTTTTGGTCGATGCCTACAATGTCAGAGGAATTATAAAAACCAAAAGGAAGGACCATGAACAGGCCATTGATGATTACACGCAAGGTTTAAAGGTGGAACCAAGCAATGTCAACCTGTTAATTAATCGTGGTCAAAGTAAATCGGCTTTAGAAGAGTATGATTCAGCCATTGAAGACTACAACAAAGTGTTGGATAAGAATCCTACGATGTTAAGTGCATATCTGACACGAGGAATGGCGAAAATACATGCTAAAGATAGTGTTGGAGCGCTTGAAGATTTTACTACTGTTATTGAACGGAATCCATATATGGCTGATGGGTTTGCATCCAGAGGTTATTTGTACTATGAAATGGGCAAATATGAGGATGCTTTGACCGATTTTAACAAGGTAATAGGATTAAAGAGTGATGTAGCTCAATATTATATGATCAGAGGAAGTATTCGTTATCAGCTGGATGATTTACGTGGTACAATGAGCGATTTTGAGAAAGTAATAGAGCTGGAACCACAAAATGCGATGGCCTACAATAACAGGGGTATTCTGCGTGCTCAGGTAGGAGACTTAAACCGGGCTATTGAAGATTTCTCAAGAGTTTTGGCCATTAATCCCGATGATTACCTGGTACTGTATCAGCGTGCCCAGATAATGGTTCAGCTCGGTCAGTATCGTCAGGCACTTAACGACCTTAATATTATTGTAGAACAATATCCGAATTTTGGAGCTGGTTATCAGACAAGATCAATTGCTAAACAAAATCTGAATGATGAGGAAGGTGCCAGACTTGATTATATGACAGCTACCAAAATTGAGATGGAACGCAGGGATAAATCAACCTTAGCTCAAGCTACGGGAGATACCGCAGAAGAAAAAGAAAGCGAAGGTAAGCGAACCAAAGCTACACGTAAAAAGTCGGATAAGGATATTAGGAATGCCAATAAAATTGCCGTTCTGGATGATTTCAACGAAGAGGAAACTGATGAACAGGAATTTGCAAGCATTAGAGGGAAAGTGCAGAACCGGAATATTTTCATTGATTTAGAGCCGGTATTTGGACTATCATACTTTTCTGCAGATACAATTATTAATCGTCCAAAGTATTACGAAAAAGAAGTGGCAGCACTTAATAATAAGAAGCTTTATTCCGATGAGTTAAAAATTACCAATCGTGAAATAGAAGCACAAGGTAGTCGTACCATACAAATATTTACCTCAATAAACGAAGTGGCCGATGAGTTAAATGAGTCGGATGCGGATACGGAATTATTACTTGTAAGAGGAGTTCTATATGGTGCAGTAGCCAATTATACCAATTCTATTTCGCACTACAGTAAATTATTGGATGAACAGCCCGATAATGTACTGGCCTTGTTTAACCGTGCCTATATTAGGTATAAGATGGTGGAAGAAATCAGAGCCATGGAGGAAGAAAAAGAGCAAGTGTCAGATCTGAAGTTGCAAGGATCGTTACAAGTAAAAAATAATAGTGCTGATCCAAATCTTTCAGCTAAGGATAAAGAGGTGGAATATGTGGTGGATTATGATTTGGTGATGGCTGATCTTAATCGTGTCATTGAATTATCGCCTAACTTTGAATTTGCCTACTTTAACCGGGGTATATTACATTGTTTAAGACGAGATTTTCTTCAGGGAGTGGAGGATTTTTCAAAGGCTATTGAGTTGAATCCTGATTTCTCGGAGGCTTATTTCAACAGAGGCTTAACGCTTATCTATCTTGAGAAGGAAGAGGAAGGAACTGGTGATTTAAGTAAGGCAGGAGAGTTGGGTATTTACAAAGCGTATAATGTTATAAAACGCTACGGTACGGAGAAATTAGCCAGTGAATCAGTGGAAGAAAAGGAGTAAAAGATGAATCTCTTACCCGAAGTGATTGATACAGATAATGAAGAGTTTCAGGATGCATTTAAACTGATTCAATATACCAATTCTTCGGTGTATCTTACTGGTAAGGCAGGCACGGGTAAGTCAACTTTTTTACGTTACATCTGTCAGCATACACATAAGAAATTTGTGGTGGTAGCTCCAACAGGTATTGCAGCCATCAATGCAGGAGGTGTAACCATACATTCTTTCTTTAAAGTTCCATTTCGACCAATTTTGCCCGATGATCCGGATCTGTCAACTACCAAAGGGCGCATATTCGATTTTTTAAAGTACCGAAAAGCACACAAGCAATTAATTGAAGAACTGGACTTGCTTATTATTGATGAGGTGTCGATGGTTAGGGGGGATATTCTTGATTTTATTGACAGGGTATTGCGTGTGTTTACCAAAAATATGAACCTGCCTTTTGGAGGAAAGCAATTGCTGATGGTAGGTGATGCTTTTCAGCTGGAACCCGTTGTGAAGAGAGATGAGTGGCAGATTCTTCGTCGGTTTTATCAAACACCTTATTTTTTTTCAGCTCGTGTATTTCAGAAGATTCCTTTGGTGCAGATTGAGTTGAAAAAGGTTTACCGTCAAAAAGATGATAGCTTTGTTAATTTATTGGATAGAGTTCGTTTAAAACAAGCAGGTCGCAAAGATATTGAAGCCATTAATGCCAGATGCATTGCAGGTTTTTCAACTCCTGTTGATGAGTTTTTTATTACACTAGCTACCAGACGCGATACGGTGGATTATATCAATGACTCGAAGCTGGAAGAATTGGAGGGGAAGCAGAAAGAGTTTGTTGGAAAAATCTCAGGTGAATTTCCGGAATCGGCATTGCCAACCTTAAGGAACCTGGTGCTGAAAGAGAATGCGCAGGTGATGTTTGTGAAAAACGACATGGAGAAACGTTGGTATAACGGCAGCCTGGGACGAATAGAGGAGATGGATGAGGAAGGAATTCATGTTCGGTTGGAGAATGATGAAATGTATTACGTAGAAAAAGAAGTTTGGCGCAATATCCGTTATAAATACGACGAAGAAAATAATCGTATCATCGAGGAGGAGTTAGGCTCTTTTACACAATATCCGTTAAAGCTGGCATGGGCAATTACAGTGCATAAAAGTCAAGGGTTAACTTTTGATAAGGTGATGCTCGATTTTTCAGGTGGGGCTTTTGCCGGAGGTCAACTTTATGTGGCGCTCAGTCGTTGTCGTTCATTGGATGGAATAGTTTTGAAAACCAGAGTTAGTGAACGCGATGTTATTGTTAAGCCTGAGGTTATCAGGTTTTCAAAAACAGCCAATGATAAGGTGTTGATCGAAAAAGAAATGAATAGAGCAGAGGCCAGAGACCTTTTTGTGGATGCCATGCAAATGTTCAATAAAGATCAGTTCTCAGAGGCTGTTCAACGCTTTGCTTTGGCTAACGAAAAGCAGGAGGCTTTATCTGTTGAGTCGGTGCAACGATTAATTGGGATTAAACTATCAAAAATTAATCAGCTCAAATCGCGAATTAACGATCTTCAGGAGGAGATAACTAAAAGGCAGGAGAGTGTTGAGGATTTTGCTTATGAGTATTACTTGTTGTCCAATGAATGTATAGCTAAATATAAAGATCGTACGGCTGCATTGGCAAACTTGGATAAAGCTCTGAAACTGAATCCTACGTATTTCGATGCTTTGATTCGGAGGGGGCAACTAAGAAGTGAAATTGGCGACCTTGATGGGGCTGAACAGGATTATTGCAAAGCTCATTCTTTAAAAAGACGATCTTACCAGGTTCTTTTTAATAGAGGATGTAATCGTTTACTGTTGAAAAGATTTGAAGGTGCATATAACGATTTTATCCAGTGTATTAATATTAAAAAGAAAAGTGCAGAAGCTTACTATTATTTGAGTGAGGCATGCTATAGAATAGGTGAAGATGATAAAGCCTCAGAATACAGAGAAATTGCTGATTATTTAGGGTTTGAAGAAGACTGATCTTCAGTAATAGTGAGCAATGGTATGGCTAAACTATATTTCACTGCTATTAATCGAATGGTAATTATCGTACCTACTGTAATCCAGGTGTAAGCCAAAGGTGGAAATCCAATATTGCGTAAAATCAAGTATACTATAGATCCGGCTATACAAGCCGTTGCATAAATCTCTCGATGGAAAATTAAAGGTAGTTCGTTACATAAAGTATCCCTTATAATACCACCTACCACAGCCGAAATTAATCCCATAATTACAGCAATAGGTTGCGAAATACCTAGCTCCAGTGTTTTTTCCATTCCTAACACTGTAAAAACACCTATTCCAATAGTATCAAACAGAAACAGTGTGTTTTTTAGTTTGATAACAATCTTTTTAAAGACAACAGTAAGAACTATACCTAAAAGGATAATTAAAAAATAATCGTAAGTTTTAATCCATGTTACAGGCATGTTGCCAAGCATTACATCCCTAACAGTACCTCCGCCAATAGCTGTTACAAAACCAATAAACATGGCACCAAATAAGTCAAGGCGTTTTTGAGCAGCTGTTAAGGTGCCACTAATTGCAAATACCATGGTTCCGATATAATCGAATAATACTATTGGATCCATTAACAACCTATTTACGATTGTGAATAAAATGGTTTTACATCAACAACCTTCATGCCTGCCTTCTGGGCTGCCTCTATTCCTAACTGTCCATCTTCAAAAACCAGACATTTTGAAGGATCAATGCCTAAATAATTGGCCGACTTTAAAAAGGTTTCAGGATGTGGCTTATAGTTTTGAACATCATCTGAAGTTACAATATAGTCAAAATACTGATTTAGTTGAGTTAATTCCAGTATGTTATTAGCCATCTCTTTAGTAGCTCCTGTTCCAACGGTCATTGGTATTTTACTATGAAAATGATTTAGTACCTCTGATATACCCGGAAAAACTTTCATCTTATTAAATTGTCCCTTCACTAAAGCTTCTTTTTTCTCTAATAACTCCTTGGGATCCATCGCTACATTAAAGTCACGAATAATATCTTTGCTAAGTTCTAAAGCGGGTCTTCCGGTTAATTTGATAAAATATTCCATTGAAAAATTAACCTCATTATTACATGCTTTTAACCAAGCAGCGTAATGAACGGGTAAAGTGTCAACCAATGTGCCATCCATATCAAAAATAAGCGCCTCAATATCCTTGTCTTCCAGCACTGTATCAAGCAATGATGTTTTGTTAAGCTTCATATGTTGAATTTTGGGCTGCGAAGGTAATTATTCTGAATTAATTTCTATTAAATTAATGTTAGTACTTGATCTATTTAGAACAATCAACCATTTTTGTAGTTTATTTTAATTGCTAATACAAACTTAACTTTCAAAAGTATGGAAATTTTTGGGTATACAATCGAGACGGAAAAGATCCAGGATTTAGTTATTACCTACGGTACAAAACTAATTATCGGTTTATTGATTCTAATTGTAGGTCTTTGGGTTATTGGATTTATAGTTAGAGGTTTTAAAAAAGTATTGAAGGCACGAAGTGTCGATCCTACATTAGTGCCTTTTCTGGTAAGTATTATTGGTGTTACACTTAAAATAATGTTGGTAATAAGTGTTATTACCTACATGGGTGTTAACATGACTTCATTTATTGCTATACTGGGTGCTGCTGGTTTGGCTGTGGGTATGGCTCTTTCAGGAACCCTTCAGAATTTTGCTGGCGGTGTTATTCTTTTGATTCTTCGTCCATTTAAAGTTGGCGATTTTATTGAAGCACAAGGCTACATGGGTACCGTTAAAGAAATTCAAATTTTTAATACTATTTTGCATACACCAGATAATAAAATGGTTATTATTCCTAATGGAGGATTGTCAACCGGTGCCATGATTAATTTTTCAGCTCAGGACACCCGACGTGTTGATTTTACCTTTGGTATAGGTTATGGTGATGATATTGACAAGGCACGTAATGTGATACTGGGTGTAATTGCAAAAAATGATAAGATACTAAAGGATCCCGAACCATTTGTAGGGGTGATTGAACATGGCGATAACTCTGTTAATTTGG
Source organism: Carboxylicivirga linearis (assembly GCF_018271995.1). Classification (GTDB taxonomy): domain Bacteria; phylum Bacteroidota; class Bacteroidia; order Bacteroidales; family Marinilabiliaceae; genus Carboxylicivirga; species Carboxylicivirga linearis. Next base: position 112,478 of record NZ_JAGUCO010000011.1, on the reverse strand, counting down.
TAACTCGCGTATGGTCAAGTACAGCTGATTATTGGGGGGTATATTTCTTTATGATGGAGAATGTTAAGAAAGAATTTGATGCACAAGGCGTGTCTATTCCTTTCCCTCAGCGAGATATTCATATTATAAAAGAAGACTAAAAAAAACAATAAGCATTATTGGTAATAGTTTGCATCGTATATCTTTGCAAACTATTACTTATTACTAATAAACCTATCTATCTTATGAAGAGAATTCTGTTTGGATTACTTTCATTCATTAGTGTCTCGGTGATGGCACAGAACACAGAAAAAGACACAACTTATTGGACAATTGGAGGAACCTCCTCTTTTACTTTTAATCAGGTATCACTTACTAATTGGTCGGCGGGAGGTGAAAACTCACTGGCAGGTACTGCACTGTTTAACTCCCATTTTAATTATAAAAAAGCCAAGGTTAACTGGGATAACCTTATTGATTTAGGATATGGTTTAACCAAACAAGGAGGAGACAATCCGTTTAAGTCGGAAGATAAAATTTATGTTGTTTCCAAGTATGGTTATTCGGCTGGTAAAAAGTGGTTTTATTCAGCATTGCTAGATTTTAAAACTCAGTTTGATTACGGATTTAGCGATACACCTGAAAATACCAACAAGGTATCGGAATTTATGTCTCCTGGATATTTAAACCTTTCGTTAGGTATGGATTACAAGCCAAATGATAATTTTTCGCTATACATTTCACCGGTTACTTCTAAAATGACTATTGTGTTAGACGATTCGCTTTCGTTGGCGGGTGCTTATGGTGTTGATGAAGGTAAAAATCTTCGCTCGGAATATGGTGCTTCGGTAAAACTAACAGCGAAGAAGGAAAATCTGGTTAAGAATGTGAATGTTTCAACTCGATTAGATTTGTTTTCGAATCTTACTGAGAAGCCACAAAATGTAGATGTTAACTGGGAACTGGTTTTTAATCTTAAGGTGAATGATTTCTTAAGTGCCATTGCATCATTCAATCTTATTTATGATGATGATATTGATTACATCGATTCGGAAGGGGTTAACAAGGGACCTCAAACACAGTTTAAACAGTTGTTTGGTTTTGGTTTAAGTTATGCTTTTGGAAAGTAATTGATATAAAAAATATAAAAGAGAGGTAATGCATGGCATTACCTCTCTTTTTATCTTGGTATTTCTAAAAGCAGCACATGAGTATCTTTACTAATATTCATATCTAACTGATCTACCTCCCAAATGCCAATTGCATCACGGCGTTTTAGTTCTATATTGTCTATAATTACTTCTCCTTCAATAATAAAAACATACAGACCGTTAGATGTATCACTAAGGGTATAGTTGATGGTTTTATCAATATCAAATTTGCCCATGCTCAAAACCGCATTCTGATGTATGGTAAGAGGAGCATTGACTTTTCTACCACCCACAATGGTGTGTAACTTGTTCTTGAAATCGTTATCGGAGTATTGATGTTGGGCATAATCTGGTGTCAGATTCTTCTCATCAGGGAATATCCATATCTGAAGGAACTTTAGCACATCAGATTGTGAGGCGTTAAATTCAGAATGTTGAATACCATTGCCTGCCGTCATAACCTGTACTTCATTAACGCCAAGTACTTTTTCATTACCTACACTGTCGGCATGTTTTATTGCTCCTTCCAACGGAATGGTAATAATCTCCATGTTTTCGTGAGGATGTGTTCCAAAACCCATTCCTGGCGATACAGTGTCGTCATTGATGACCCGTAAGGCTCCAAAATGTATCTTTGAAGGATTATAATATCCGGCAAAACTAAAACTGTGCCACGAGTTTAACCAGCCATGATTGGCATGTCCTCGTTCTTCTGCTCTATGAATGGTATGTTGCATGATGAATTCTTATTTTATAGTATTAAGAAAACATCACGAGAAGAAAAAAGTTGAGTTTAGCGCAAAGGCTTTAATAAATACTCTAAGCCATTAAGTTTGATCTCATACAAAGTGTGAAGTAACATTCCCAATTGTCCTTCCGGAAATCCTTTTTGATGATACCATACCAAATATGGTTCAGGCAGATCGCATAATATTCTGCCTTGATATTTGCCATAAGGCATTCTCATTTTGGTAAGCTTAACTAATATTTCCGGATTCATTGTGTTGCTTTTAGCAACAAAGATAACCATCCCGAGAAATAATTAAAGAAGAAATAATTAAAGAAGAAATAAAGTTAAGAAAATAACTAAAAGACATATAAAGTTAAAAATAAAACAAAAAGCATTGCAAAGGTTTTAAAATAAACATATATTGTAGTGCATTCAAATGTAAGTAACATTTGAATTTTAAGGTCATTTTTTTGTTGAAGCTGAATTTGGGAAAGGATGTTTCGTTGATTGGTGACCGAGAGATCGGTCCTGTAGATGGCAAATTTATAAAGAAAATCACTATGGTTGCACATGCAGGAAATAAAGGTGATGCAGTTCGTTCTGATTGTTTTGTGAATCTCGAACTTAAAGAGAGCGGCGGGATAATTGTAAATGTAAAAAGCAAAGTCGATAAGCTTTACGGTAATCAAATAAGTAAACTGAGCCTCGTGGTTTTGCAGTATTTCAGCATTAAGCATGCTGTTCTTACCATTGATGATAAAGGAGCTCTTCCTTTTGTGATTGCAGCCCGCATTGAGGCTGTCGTTCATCAGCTTATCATCACCGATAAAACATATCTCACCAATCTCGAAGAATTTAATAAAAAGGCCACATCTCCTGATCGTATTCGTCGTTCTCGATTATACCTGCCCGGAAATAATCCTAAGTTAATGCTCAATGCAGGTATTTACGGGGCTGATGGTATAATTCTGGATCTGGAAGACAGTGTGGCTCCTGATAAAAAAGATGAAGCCCGAATATTAGTAAGGAATGCTTTAAGGTTAGTTAATTTCTATGGGGCTGAACGTATGGTTCGTATTAATCAACTGCCTTTAGGTTTGGATGATCTGGATTGGATTGCCAGGGAAGGAGTGAATCTGATTTTAATCCCTAAATGCGAAAGTGCTGAAGATGTCCATCATGTTGAGGAAAGAATTCAGCAGGTAAAAAAGGATAAAGATTTTCCGATTCATTTGATGCCGATAATTGAAAGTGCTTTGGGAGTGCAAAATGCATATGCGATTGCATCAGCATCAGAAAATGTGGTGGCTATTGCCATTGGTTTGGAAGATTATACCGCTGATATAGGAGCTCAACGTACTAACAAAGCCAAAGAATCGTTTTTTGCCCGCTCTACCATTGTTAATGCAGCTAAAGCCGCCGGGAAGCAAGCAATCGATTCTGTTTTCTCCGATATAGAGGATATGGATGCTTTAAGCAGAAATGTGACTGAATCCAAATCCCTCGGATTTACTGGGATGGGCTGCATTCATCCACGCCAGATTATTTATATCAATCAGGGATATGCTCCCAATGAAACTGAAATTGAGAAAGCAAAAAAGATAGTTAACGCCTTTCTTATTGCTTTGGAGAATGGAAGTGGAGTAGTGGCTTTGGGTTCAAAGATGATTGATCCTCCCGTTGTAAAACGTGCGCAAAATCTTATTGATATGGCCATTTCTACAGGTCAGCTGGCAAAAGATTGGAGGAATGTGTATGTCTGATAAATTAATAAAAAATGCAGGAGGTCGTTGGGTGCCTGAAACCATAAACGGTGAGAAAGTATTTCCTTTTATGGGAGTGGGGAGATATAAGCCTTCGGGAAATAAAATGGCTCCGAAGATTTCTTCCTGCGCTGACTTTTCGTCGGATGGAAACAAGCAGGTGAGCGATTTGAAAGAAGCCTTGCAAAAGGCTGGTTTAAAAGACGGAATGACCATTTCTACTCATCATCATTTTCGTAATGGTGATTTGGTTGCCAATAGGGTATTTGATGTAGCAAAGCAGATGGGAGCTAAAAATCTTCGCTGGTTTCCTTCGGCATCTTTTCCTTGCCATGCTCATTTGATTCCTTATCTCGAGGATGGAACTATCAGTCATATTGAAGGTAGTATGAACGGACCGTTGGGCAAGTTTTGCAGCGAAGGTAAAATGTCGAAAATAGCTGTTTTACGTTCTCACGGAGGTCGTTACCAGGCGGTGCAGGATGGAGATGTGAAGATAGATATTGCAGTGATAGCGGCCTCTTGTGCTGATGCTTTTGGCAATGCCAATGGTATCAGTGGCGAGTCAAACAGCGGATTGCTGGGATTTGCTCTTGCCGATTCGCAATATGCCGATAAGGTGATTGTGGTAACCGATACTTTGGTTCCTTTTCCTTGCGTTCCATGGCAGATACAGGGAAATTATGTGGATTACACAGTTTTGGTTGATAAGGTGGGAATTCCTGAAAAAATTGTGTCAGGAACCACACAGGTCACCAAAAGCCCTGATAGACTTTTGATTGCCGAAATGACAGCTAAATTTTGTGAGGTAACAGGTATTATTCATGATGGCTTCTCGTTTCAGGCAGGGGCGGGAGGAACCTCTCTGTCAATCGGAATTTTCTTTGGTGATATCATACGGAGGAAGGGAATAAAAGCTCGTTTTGCCCGAGGAGGAAGTAATCAATACCTGGTTAATCTTTTGGAAGAAGGTTTGGTAGAGTATATTCTCGACGGACAGACTTTTGATTTAGAAGGAGTCCGATCGATGCGCGAAAATCCCAATCATGTATGGACAAGTCCTTTTACCAGTTATAACTATCATGGCAAGGGAAATTTTGCAGGAATGGTTGATGTTGTTATCCTGGGTGCTACCGAGGTGGATGTCAATTTCAATGCAAATGTGGTAACTCATTCTGATGGTTACCTGATGCACGGAATCGGCGGATGGCAAAACTGTTTGTTTTCGAAGACAGTGATTCTTCCGTTGCCATTGTTCCGTGATCGTATTCCTGTTGTTGTGGATGAAGTAACAACGCTTTGCGGACCAGGTGAACTCATCGATGTGATTGTAACAGAAAGAGGTATTGCCATTAATCCGCTCAAAACCGATCTGATTGAGAAAGCTAAAGGTTCAGGATTACCGATAAAAACCATTCATCAACTAAAAGAGGAAGCAGAACATATATGTGGTAAGCCTGAGCGTCCTGCGCCCAAAGATAAAATTGTGGCAGCTATTAAATGGGTAGATGGAACGGTGATAGACGTGGTCCGGCAAGTGGCTGATGAATAATATTAAATCCATTGCTTTTTAAAGGCAGCCTTGACTTTTTTGTTTCGTTTTTGTGTCAAGACAAAAATGAATTGAAAATCGGCGCAGCCAAAAGCCTGTCCGGCTAGAGGACAACGATTGTAAAATAAGTCTAACAATCCATATTATGAAAAAACGAACAATAGTTACAATGCCAGGCGACGGAATCGGGCGTATTGTTTTGGATCAGGCCATAAGAGTTATAGATGCGGCTGGCTTCGAAGCTGATTATGTGGAAGGCGATATTGGCTGGGAGTTTTGGTGTAACGAGGGTAATCCTCTGCCTGAAAGAACCATTCAACTTCTTGAAAAACATAAAATAGGTTTGTTCGGAGCCATTACCTCTAAACCCAAGGATGAAGCCAGTGCCGAATTGAGTGCTGAATTGCAGGGCAAAGGTTTGGTTTATAAAAGTCCGATTGTGGCCCTTCGTCAACATTTTAAAATGGATATTTGTCTGCGTCCTTGCAAGACTTATAAAGGTAATCCGCTGAATTTTATCCGAAGAGGAGCTAATGGTGAGGTGGAAGAACCAATGGTGGATGTTCCTATTTTTCGTCAGAATACCGAAGGATTGTATGGCGGTGTGGAATGGAGTTCTCCCGACGGAATTGTATACGATGCTTTGATGACGCATCCACAGTTTGTGAAGAATTTTGGAGATGTGCCTAAAGAGGAATTATCGGTATCAACAAGGATTTTCACCAAACACGCCACAGAACGAATTCTTCGGGCGGCTTTTAATCATGCACGAAAATATGGTTATAAATCGGTCACGGTTTGTGAAAAACCTAATGTAATACGCGAAACATCAGGCATGATGTACAAAATGGCTCAACAACTTCAAAAGAATGACTATCCTGAAATTGAATTATGGAATACCAATATTGATGCGCAGATGATGTGGTTAACCAAAAATCCTGAGACCTACGGAGTGATGGTGGCTGGTAATATGTTTGGCGATATTCTTTCTGATGGATTTGCTGGTTTGATTGGTGGTTTGGGCTTTGCGTGTAGCGCTCAGATGGGCGAAAGCGGAGTGGCTGTTTTTGAACCTACACATGGCTCAGCTCCTAAATATGCCAGTTATGAGAATTCAATTGTCAACCCGATTGCAATGATTGAATCGGCTTGTATGATGCTTGATTATATCGATGAAAATGAGATGGCTCAAAAAATACGTAAAGCTGTAGCAGCAGTGATTGAGGACGGTAAGGTGCGGACTTACGATATGCTTAAGATGGCAGGACGACCCGATGTGATTGAAAAAGGAGCTGCCACAACCGAACAAATGACTGATGCCATTATTGCCCGATTATGATTTAAAAAAGATGCAATGGATAATTTTAAAGAAGTGATAAAGCTTTGGCCTGAGTTAAATTGGATTAACAATGAAGTGTTGCGCTATCAAGTGGCCCGAACTTGGGAATTGACTTTGGAACGTAGTGTTTTAAAAACTGATGATCTGAATAATATTCCATTTACTCTTCTATGTGGACCCGATTTAAAAGTCAGTTTTATGGATCATAAAAGAGTCGTGGTTCATATCGCCTACGAAAGTGGCTTAAAGATGAACGAATTCTTTAAAGATGAATTACCCGTTGATATGGATGTGTTGGTAGCTGGTGCAATATTGGCTGATGTGGGCAAACTGTTGGAGTATGAACTGGATGAAAACGGAAAAGCTGTTCAGGGTATGTATGGAAAATACCTGCGTCATCCGTTTTCAGGTGTTTCATTGGCTGAGGAATGCAAGGTGCCGCCCGAGGTGTGTCATATCATTGCTACGCATGCAGGCGAAGGAGATATGGTGAAGCGTTCAACAGAAGCTTACGTTGTTCACCATGCTGATTTTATGACCTTTCTTCCATTTAAGAGCAGATTAAAATAAGCTAATTGTTAATGATAAATTATCAATTATTAATGAAGGATGTGAATGAATTTACAATTACCAACTAATAATTAACCATTTCAAATGACTCTCATAGAAAAAATATTAGCCAATCATGCCAACTTGACTTCGGTTAAACCTGGAGACATTGTTGATATTGATATTGATGTTCGTCTGGCACGAGATTTTGGAGGAGCAAATGTGGTTAAGAATCTTCAGGATAACGGACTGCGTCTGGCTGATCCGAAAAAGACATTTTTCACTTTTGATTGTAATCCAACAGGTTCAGATCAGAAATATGCTGCCAATCAACAGTTGTGTCGTCAGTATGCGCGCGAGGAAAGGGTGGGTGTTTATGACATTAACAGTGGTATTGGAACACACCTGGCAATTGATAAAGGTATGGCCACGCCAGGTTCCACTGTTGTGTCAACCGATTCGCATGCAAATATTCTGGGGGCAATCGGCGCCTTTGGTCAGGGCATGGGCGATAGGGATATTGCTGCCGCATGGGCGAGGGGAGCTGTTTGGTTTAAGGTTCCCGAATCAGCTAAAATTGAATTGACAGGCAGAAGACCTTCCAATATCTCAGCAAAGGATATCGTTCTGAATCTGCTTCATCATTTTGGAGCTAATTCGTTACTCGGTTTGTCTGTTGAGTTGGTTGGAAAAGTGGCTGATCAACTCACTTTGGATGAGAGAGTGACTATCTCATCCATGGCAACAGAAATGGGAGCAATTGCCATTTTCTTTTCTCCATCGGATAAGGTGATTGAATATACAAAAGAACGATGCAGTAGACCTGTAAGTCCTGTTTTTGCTGATGAAGATGCAGAATACAAACTAATTGAAAAAATAGATGTATCTGAATTCTATCAGGCAATAGCTTTGCCCGGTAAGCCTCATGATGTGGTTCCTGTTACAGAAGTTCAGGGCACCAAGATAGACTCGGTTTTTATCGGAAGTTGTACCAATGGACGAATGGAGGACATGCGCACAGTGGCTAGAATCTTGAATGGTAAAAAAGTGGCTCCTGGCATTGTGCTGAAGATTGTGCCATCCACCGACGAGATTTGGAATGCCTGTATGGAAGAAGGTTTGATCAAGATTTTCAAAGAATCAGGTGCTTTATTAGGAAATGCAGGCTGTGCAGGCTGCGCCAGCGGGCAGATAGGGCAAAACGGACCGGGCGAAAAAACAGTCAGCACTGGTAATCGCAATTTTGAAGGTAAACAAGGAAAGGGTGAAGTGTATCTGTCATCGCCAGCTGTTGCTGCGGCCTCGGCTGTTGCAGGTCATATAACAACGCCTGAAGCATTGCCAGCTGATCCCAGTGTTTTTAAGCCATCATCAGAATTAAAATATCAAATCAAGGTAAGGGAGGAGAAAGAAGAAGAAAAACCTATGGTGCTGGAAGGTAAGGTTTGGCTGGTTGATGAAGACAATATCGATACTGATATGATTTTCCATAATCGTTATCTGGCTATAACCGATATCAGTCAGATGGGTCAATACACTTTTGATAACCTGAAAGGTTGGGAAGATTATGCAAGTAAATCAGAACATGGTGACATCGTTATTACGGGAAAGAATTTTGGTGCGGGAAGCTCACGTCAACAGGCGGTTGATTGCTTTAAGTCGCTGGGTAATTTATGTATTCTGGCAAAGTCATTCGGAGCCATCTACGAGCGAAACGCCATAAATGCCGGCTTTCCCATTTTAACTTATAATGATCTGTCAGAACTGGATCTGGAAAACAGGGACACGATCAGAATTGATTTGCAAAAAGGAAGGATAACCAATCTGAGAAATAACAAGAATTTGATGATTCATCCTTTCTCGGAAGTGCAGATGAAGATTTATCAGAAAGGAGATCTGCTGGCAATAAGCAGATAGAAATATATTAATAATCAGCTGAAAGCTATTAGCTATAAGCCATAAGCTTAAAGGTATGTCAGGAAAAACGTTTGTTGAAAAGATATTTGATGCACCACAAGGGGCTATCGTTTTTAAGAAGCCTGATATTGTGTTGTCTCACGATAATACGGCTGCCATCGAAAAGATCTTTCGTAAGATGGGAGGTTCAGCCTTGAAGGATCGTAATCAGTTGATGGTGGTTCTCGATCATAATGCGCCCCCAACCAATGCCAAGCTGGCAAACGATTATCAGCAGATCCGAACTTTTGCTTATAAACAACGGGTAAAGTGTTTCCACGATGTGGGAAATGGTATTTGTCATCAGGTGATGGCGGAGTATGCCAAACCGGGGATGTGTATTGTAGGAAGCGATAGTCATACCTGTACGGCTGGTGCTTTCAATGCTTTTGCCGCAGGAATCGATCGGACAGAAGCTGCTGGTTTGTGGAAGCAGGGAGAGACCTGGTTCAGAGTGCCTGAAACGTTAAAAATCACCCTAAATGGTATGCTTCCACAAGGTGTTTTTGCCAAAGATGTGGCTCTATATATTATTGGTATGATAGGTGCAGCAGGGGCTGATTATATGTCGGTTGAATATCATGGCGACGGAGTTAAAAACCTGAGTATTGCCGACAGAATGACCATTGCTAATCTGGCATCGGAGATGGGTGCCAAGAATGCTGTTTTTCCTTATGATGAGGTATTGGCAAAGCATCTGAATGAAGAATGCGAAGGAGTTTGGGCAGATAAAGACGCCATCTATGCCAGAGAAATTACTCTTCAACTGGATGAATTGTTTCCTGTTGTGGCTTGCCCTCATCATGTGGATAATATAAAAAGTGTGGATGAGGTAGCAGGTACTGAGGTTCAACAGGCATTGATCGGAACATGCACCAACGGTCGTATTGAGGATTTACGAGAAGCAGCCGCTATTCTGAAAGGACAAATTGTGCCTGATGGTTTTCAGTTATTGATTACGCCTGCTTCGAAAGAAATATACCGACAAGCCAATAAAGAAGGGCTGATTGATATTTTTATGGAAGCTGGAGCAAGTGTTTTGGCGGCGTCGTGCGGACCGTGTCTGGGAACCGGACAGGGCATTCCAGCCGATGATGTTACCGTCATCAGCACGGCAAACCGAAACTTCCTGGGACGAATGGGAAACAAGAATGCTTCGATCTATCTGGCATCACCTGCAACAGTTGCGTTATCGGCCATTCACGGGCGAATTTTATCACCCATGAGCAAGAAGAATCATAAATTCTCATACGAGAAAAAGAAAACTCCTACAGTAGAAATAAAAAAGGGTGATCAGCGGAGAATCAATGGTGTGTGGGCTTATCAGGATGCTGATAACCTGAATACTGACCAAATGTTTGCTGGCAGCCTCACTTATGAGATAAACAGTTCGGAGCCAGACAAGATTGCTCCTTATCTGTTCAGGGACTTTGATCAGTCATTTGCTGCATCTGTTCACGAAGGCGATATTATGGTGTGCGGAGCCAACTTCGGTTGTGGCAGCTCGCGCGAGCATCCTTCAGTTGGTTTGAGATATGTGGGCGTAAAAGCCATTCTGGTGAAGTCGGTGTCGCGTATCTTCTTCCGCTCAGCTGTTAATCAGGGCTTACCCATTATTGTATTGCCTGAAGCAGTAGAGGCTTATCAAAAAGGGGATGTGGTAAATGTAAATTTCAAAGAAGGCAAAGTGATGGTAGGTAATAATGAATTTGTATTTACACCGTTACCTGATAAACTGATGGAAATACTAAACAAAGGAGGTTTGGTAAAGACTTTAAGTGAAATAGATATTAAAAATCAAAAAATATAAAACATAGAAAGATGTACGGAATTAAAGAAGCACTAAAGGAACTAGGAATAGATAAAATAAACAACGGTATATGCACGGGTACTGAATGGACCGATACCAGCGGGGATTTAATTACCAGTTATTCACCGACTGACGGAGAAGCTATAGCAGGTATTAAACAGGCAACCAAAGAAGAATACGACCAGGTGATACTGAAGGCAAAAACTGCTTTTAACGACTGGCGTATGGTTCCTGCTCCTGTTCGGGGTGAGTTGGTTCGTCAAATAGGGCTGGAACTCAGAAAGCATAAAGAGGCTTTGGGTAAACTCGTTTCGTACGAAATGGGAAAAATCTATCAGGAAGGTCTGGGTGAAGTACAGGAGATGATTGATATCTGTGACTTTGCTGTTGGACAATCGCGTCAGTTATATGGATTTACCATGCACTCAGAGAGGGCTAAACACCGCATGTACGATCAGTATCATCCTATGGGAATAGTGGGAGTGGTTTCGGCATTTAACTTCCCTGTGGCGGTTTGGGCCTGGAATGCAATGATCGCTTTGGTTTGCGGTGATGTGGTGGTATGGAAACCATCATCTAAAGTAATGTTATGCGCCATAGCGGTTCATAAGATTGTACAGAAGGTGTTGAAAGAAAATAATATTCAGGAAGGCGTGATGAACCTGGTGGCAACGGGTTCGAAATACCTGGGTGATGAATTATTCAGCGACAGAAATATACCACTGATTTCGTTCACAGGATCAACACGCATCGGTAAAAAAGTGGGACGTTTGGTGGGCGAACGATTGGGCAAATACATCCTTGAGTTGGGCGGAAATAATGCCATCATTGTTACTCCCGAAGCTGATCAGGAGATGGCTTTAAGAGCCATTGTTTTCGGAGCCGTTGGTACCTGCGGTCAGCGTTGCACATCAACACGCCGAATCATCATTCACGAATCGGTTTATGAATCAATGAAAGAGAAGCTGGTTAATGTGTATAAAAGCATCAGCATTGGTCATTCGCTTGATTCTAGTACGTTGGTAGGACCAATGATTGATAAGGGAGCCGTTAAGACTTATCAGGATGCTATCGGAAAAGTAAAAGCCGAAGGAGGAGCCATCCTTTATGGAGGCGAAGTGTTGAGTGGCAAGGGATATGAATCGGGATGTTACGTGGTTCCTTGCATTGCCGAGGTGCAAAATCATTATCAGATTGTTCAGGAAGAGACTTTTGCTCCGCTTCTGTATTTGTTGAAATATAAAGATATGGATGAGGCAATAGCTATTCATAACGATGTGCCTCAGGGCTTGTCATCAGCTATTTTCTCAAGAAATATGCTGGAAACAGAACGCTTCCTATCGCACGAAGGATCGGATTGTGGTATAGCTAATGTGAATATAGGTACATCGGGAGCCGAGATTGGCGGTGCCTTTGGTGGTGAGAAAGATACAGGTGGCGGTCGCGAATCAGGGTCTGATGCATGGAAAGCATATATGCGTCGTCAGACCAATACCATTAATTACAGCACCGACCTGCCCTTGGCGCAGGGAATTGAGTTTAAGATTTGAAGATGATAGAAGACAGAAGGGGCCGAAGTCCAGAGCTCGAAGTCCGAAAAAGAATCTTCAGCAGAAGAGACTAAAAGTTCGAAGTCCAGAGTTCGTAGTCCGAATATAGTACGGACTACGGACTGATTGCTCCGGACTATGTAAAAAACAACATTAAAAACACACATCATGAAACTGGGAATTCTGAAAGAAGGAAAGATACCACCCGATAAAAGGGTGCCGTTAACTCCTCAACAATGCAAGACGTTGTTGAATTTGTATCCGAAGCTGAAGATTGAAGTGGAATCGAGTCCGATACGTTGTTTCACTGATGAGGATTACCGCAGACAGGGTGTGACAGTAAAAGACGATATCAGCACATGCGATTTCTTTTTGGGCGTGAAGGAAGTTCCTGTGGATCTTCTCATCGAAGGAAAATCGTACATGTTTTTTTCGCACACCATTAAAAAGCAAGAACATAACCGTAAGCTACTGCAGGCTGTTTTAGAAAAACATATCAGGCTGATAGATTATGAGCTGTTGACTGATAAGAAAGGGATGCGCCTGATTGGTTTTGGCAAGTTTGCCGGATTGGTGGGTGCTTACAATTCTTTTTTAACCTATGGTAAACGCTACGGTTTCTATGATCTTAAACCTGCTCACGAATGTGCTGATAAAGCTGAGATGATGAAAGAATTGAAACGTGTGCAGTTGCCTGCCATCAAAATAGCGGTTACAGGCAACGGACGTGTGGCCAATGGTGTGTTGGAAGTGATGGAGGAGCTTGCCGTCAGAAGATTATCTGTGGATGAATATTTGAATAACCAATATAATGAGGTTTGTTATGTGCAGTTATCTCCTGCAGAATACAATCTGCATAAAGGCATGGCCGATTTTGATCTATTCCATTTCTTTAAGCACCCTAAAGAGTATAAAGGCAACTTTAAGCGTTTTTGCAAGCATACCGATATGCTGATTTCGGCAGCATTTTGGGATCCGCAGGCACCTGTTTTATTTACAATGACGGATATGCAGCAAGATGATTTTAAAATTAAAGTAATTGCAGATATAACCTGTGATATAGGAGGATCCATTCCGTCGACTATACGAGCCTGCCGAATCGGTGATCCTATCTATGACTTTAATCCGTTTACCATGACTGAGGAACCTGTTTTTTCAGATGAGCGGAATGTAACAATGATGACAGTTGATAATCTTCCCAACGAATTACCCAAAGATGCCTCGCGGGAGTTTGGAGCTCATTTAATGAATCGAATTCTTGATTTTGTGATTAAGAGCGACAGGGAAGGAGTGATTGAACGTGCTACAATTGCAGAAGACGGTGATTTGACTGAGAGATTTAAGTATCTGGAAGGTTTTGCAGCGCAGCAGAAACATCATCACACCTAATAAATTTAAATTATGCAACACATACTTATCATAGGAGCAGGACGGTCGGCTATTGCATTAATTAATTATCTCGAGACTTATGCAACGGATAATCAATGGCAAGTAACGGTAGTTGATAAGGATATTTCCCATATTCACGACCAAGTAAGCAGTGAAACCAATATTATCAGGCTCGATTTATTTGATGCTGCACGTTTGGTGAAAGAGGTGAGAAATAGTAATGTGGTGGTTTCGTTATTGCCTGCCCGATTACATTCAGTGGTGGCAAAAGTGTGTGTTGACGAGGGAAAATCACTTTTTACAGCTTCGTACGAGTCGGAGGAGATTAAAAAGCTGGAGCCCGAAGTAAAAGAAAAGGGTTTACTCTTTTTAAATGAGACAGGGCTCGATCCAGGTATTGATCATATGTCGGCAATGCAAATACTGGACCGGATTAAGGATAAAGGGTATGATTTGAAGGCTTTTGAATCGTTTACCGGCGGACTGGTAGCTCCAGATTCAGATAATAATCCGTGGCACTATAAGTTCTCGTGGAATCCGCGCAATGTGGTGGTAGCAGGGCAGGGAGGAACTGCCAAATTTATTCAGGAAGGAAAATATAAATACATTCCTTATAATCGGCTTTTTCGTCGTACCGAGCTGATCGAGATTGAAGGCTATGGTAAGTTTGAAGGCTATGCTAACCGTGATTCGCTTAAGTATATCGAACGATACAACCTGCAGGGAATACCAACTATTTATCGGGGTACTTTGCGTCGACCAGGATTTTGCCGTGCCTGGAATGTGTTTGTACAACTGGGCATTACCGACGATTCTTACGAGATGATGCTGAAGGATGGAATGACATATCGCGATTTCATCAACTCATTTCTGTATTACCATCCTTCCGATTCGGTTGATACCAAGTTGTATCATTATATGCACATCGATCAGGATTCGGATATTATTGAAAAGCTCGATTGGCTCGAGATACTGAATGATAAACCCATCGGATTAAAAAAGGCCACGCCTGCGCAGGTGCTCGAAAAATTATTGACGGAGAAGTGGGTGCTTCAACCTGATGAAAAAGATATGGTGGTGATGTGGCATAAGTTTCTTTATCGGGTTGATGGCGAAGAAAAAGATACCTGTCTGACTTCGTCGCTGGTGGTGGAAGGGCAAAATAATATCAGAACAGCCATGGCCAAAACAGTGGGCTTGCCATTGGCTATTGCAGTAAGACTTTATCTCGAAGGTAAAATCAAACTCACGGGTGTTCATATTCCAACAATCAAAGAGATTTACGAGCCTGTATTAAAAGAGCTGAAGGAATACGGAGTTAATTTTCAGGAAAAGATTAAGTAAAATAAAGTATTAAGCACGGATTATAAATCCGCGCTGACGGTTGTAAAAATAGTAAAGCACGGATTACAAATCCGCGCTAATAGTGCCTTCCGTTGCTGGTGCGAATTTGTAATTCGCGCCATGTTATTTTATAACTATAATATCCAGTAATCCTTTTCTTCCGCTGTAATCAACAGCACTGCTATAGACATAATCTTCTGCCCTGAATACTATACCTGCTTTAACCGGATTTTGATGGATATAGTTTAATTTCTGATCGATTACTTTATTACTCCAGAGTTCGATAGGCATATTATGATTTTGCCAGAATCGGATTCCTTTATCTGTGATAAAATGTTTCAGTAGCCATTCTTTCCTGCTTTCTCGTATGTTTTCTCTTATGGCAGATATTACTGCTTTAGAGGTGAATTTTTTATAATCGCGTAATATGTTTTGTAGTAGAAAGCCTTCCTTAGATCCGGCAATGAAGTGTACGTGATTAGTCATTATACACCAAGCAAATAATTCAAGGCCTTTGTTCTTTTGGCAATATGTAAGGTTGTCAATCAGAATGTTCTTATAAGAATTGCGCGTAAATACATCTACCCAATTTTGTACGGCAAAGGTTATAAAATAAATACCATCAGGATTGTGGAATTTGTATTTTCTGCTCATAGTTTAAATTTACAATAAATACTTTATAAAGTATCACCATTAGAGCGGATTACAAATCCGCGCTAATGGTGATAGTAAGTAGATTAATAAAAAGCACAGATTACAAATCTGCGCTAATAGTGTTGGTGCGAATTTGTACTTCGCGCTGACGTTTTTTGGCTGATGCACAGCTGTGCAAGGCAAACTTCTTGTTGAGAAAGTCGTGAAGACTTCTGCAAGCCTTCAAACAAAACCTGGGGAAGGCGTGAAGATTGCTGCAAGCCTTCACTTTGGAAAAAAAGTGCCTTGCACGCTTGTGTAAGCCTTTCTTTTGGTTCGCGGGAACGCTTGAAGATCTGTGCAAGGCTTCCCCAACCAATATTTGGAGGCTTGAAGGTTGGTGCAAGCCACTTTTTTAGCTTTAGGGAAGGCTTAAACAGTTGTGCAAGCCTTCAAATGGAAGCGGACTAGCCTTGCACGTTTGTGCACGGCAATTTGAAATTGTAATTTGCCTTATTTAAAAAAGAGTAAGGACTTACAAAAAATCCGCTTCTGACTTTTCAAAAGCGGATTTCTCAGAATAATGTAATTTATAAATGATACATTATCAATCGTATTTGTAGAATACAGATTAAAAGAGGCTAACACAATTGTGCCAGCCTCCATTAATTTATTCATTCAATGGCATTCCTTCAATAAAAGGTGCCCCATTACTGATAAGGTTCTTATAAATATCTTTTATATCCTCTTTTTGAATTTTAAGAAGTTCTTCTTTTAAATTGGAAAGCTGTTCTTCAGCTATTTCAAGACTCATTTTCTGAGTTGAGGTAGGTCCGTATGTGTTGATTGCTGCATAACTTGCCATAGTGTATCTGTCACCAATAGTCGGCATTGATTTTTCACCCACCTCATTTTTAGCTTTGTTACCGCTGATTTGCTTTCTCAGTGCAAGCAAAGAGGTTCTAACCTCTTCAAGACGAGTATTTATTTCTCCCATATCCAAATCAGATTGTTGAAGAGATTTTTGCATGGCTGTTACTTGTTTGAGCGATTGGTTTAATGATAAGTTAACAGCACTCAGTTGACGTTTCACTTCATTTAATTGTTTGTTGAAAGCATTAATCAATTCAGAACTCTGAGCAGGTAGATATCCTTTTCGGAGGTCAACAACCTCAAATGAAACCGGATTGGAAAGGTTCGTTACATGACCATCTTCAACTTTAGTTAATGTAACCGTATAGGAGCCTTCAGGGGCCATTTGATCTGAGAGAAAAAATCCTTCATCTGATTTATCTGTTAAGGGGATAGCATCTGGTGCAGGGTAGCGCAAATTCCAGGCTACACGATGAAATCCTTTGCCGGTATTTCCTTTTACTTTGCTTACAACCTTATCATCACTGTTTTTTACAATTAACCATAAATTAACTGAATCTTGATTAGCTTCTGTCTCAACAGTTTCCCATCCGGGGAAAGAAACCTTTTTTCCCTTTTTTGTCAAATCTTTTTCTTGTTTCTTTCTCTGATCTTTCATAGTAGTCAACCCTTCTGACAAATAATATGTAAATACGGCCCCAAACGGAGGATTGGGAGCTACATAGTAGTTTGCTCCCTGCGATCCTTTGCCATCGAAACCAACCGTTGGACGCGGTATATAACGCCAGGCTTTGCGAACCGGAAATAGCAATGCATCTTTTTGCAATTGTTCTTCATTAATATGCCGAAGAGTACTATAGTCATCAAGAACAAAAAAACCTCGTCCAAAAGATGCAGCCACTAAGTCTTCTTCACGACGTTGAATAGCCAGGTCGCGGAACGAAATAGTTGGAACATCACCAATCAGCTTTATCCAAATAACTCCGCCATCAACTGTAAAATAAATTCCAAATTCGGTGGCTGCAAACAGAAGATCTTTCTTTACATGATCCTGAACAATCCTCCAAACCAGTGTTGTATCTGGTAAGTTTCCTTTGATTGATTTCCATGATTTACCTTTATCAGTACTTTTTATCAGATAAGGTTTAAAATCTCCATATTTATGGTTGTCGAGAGCAGCATAAACCGTATTTTCATCATATAAATCAGCTTTGATATCATTGACAAATGCTGTGGCAGGGATTTCATTTATTGAACCTACCTCTTTTTTACGCCAGTTATTACCTCCATCTTCCGTTACTTGTATAATTCCATCATCGGTTCCGGCATAAATAATACCTTCTTTTAGTGGTGATTCGGCTAAAGAAGTTATGGTGTTATAGTTTGACATGGCAAAGAAATCCCATGCATTATCCCAACTTTGAGTACTACCCATTATGGGGAGATTCATACGTTCCTGATTTCGGGTTAGATCACCGGATATTGCTACCCAACTGTTACCCCTGTTGTCTGACCGCCAAACTCGTTGCGAGGCGTAATAAATACGACTTGGCAGATGTGGGCTTACTAATATCGGAGCATCCCAGTTAAAACGTTCATATGTTTCTCCTTTGCCAGGTTGAGGTTGGATATGAACAATTTCACCGGTTGTTTTATCTACTCTTACCAAATTTCCTTCTTGCCATTCGCTGTAAATAATATTTGGATTTCCGGGTTCAGTTGCTGGCTGATGGCCATCGGCAAATAAAGTAAGATTCCAATCCCGGTTAGCAATTCCAATAGCGTTATCTGTTCTGGAAGGCCCGCCTTGAGTTGAATTATCTTGTGTACCTCCATATATATTATAGAAAGGCTCAGAGTCATCAACAGCAAGTTTGTAAAACTGAGTAATGGGTAGATTAGATATGAATCTCCATGAATGTGTGCCGTCTTTTGTTTCATATATGCCTCCGTCAGTCCCAATAAGTAAATAACCCGGATTGTCGGTAAATGCTAAGGAATGATTGTCGGAATGCTTGTATTGTTCTTTCATTACGCTGAATGTTTTACCTCCATCATTCGAAACCTGCACTCTCACATCCATAAGGTAAAGCTTGTCGAATTGATGCGGACTGGCATATAATTCCTGGTAATAATGTGGGCCAGTTGCTCCGGAAACAGCATCAGACATTTTATTCCACGATTGGCCTCTATTTGTCGAACGATATAGCCCTCCTTTTCTTCGGTCTAATTCAATGGCAGCGTATAAAACATCCGGGTTTTGAGGTGAGATAGCCAAACCGATTTTACCCATATTAGAAGTAGGAAGTCCTTTTGTTAGTTTAGTCCAGTTATCGCCGCCATCATTTGATGCATATAGTGCGGTGCCAGGTCCTCCACCCAGGTAGGCAGCTACATTTCTATGACGCTGCCAAGTTGCAGCATACAAAATATCAGGATTCCGAGGATCAATTGTAATATCAGTAACGCCAATCCATTCATCATCACCTAGTGTTTTCTTCCAGGTTTTACCACCATCAATGGTTTTATACAATCCTCTTTCACCTCCTTTATTCCATAGTGGGCCTTGAGCCGCCACCCAAACAATATTAGAGTTTTTGGGATGTACAATTATTTTAGATATATGCTCAGAATGCTTTAGGCCCATATTCTTCCAGGTGATACCATCATCATCACTTTTGTAAATACCATCACCAAAACCAACATGACGACCACCCACATTTTCACCTGTTCCTACCCAAATAGTATGTGAATTAACCGGATCGATGGTGATACATCCTATTGAATATACTTTTTGTTTATCGAATAACGGTTGCCATGTAGTACCGGCATTTACAGTTCTCCAAACTCCGCCCGAACCAACAGCCACATACCAGACATTATCATTCTTTGGGTGGATGGCAATATCAGCAATTCGGCCCGACATCAAGGCCGGTCCAATATTTCGGAGTTTTAATCCACTAAAAGTGGAGTCGTTCATTAAAGGTTTTTGTGCAATTGTGTTGACTGCTAATCCTGCTAGAAGCATTAGCGTAAATGTTAATTTCGTAAAAGAATTCATTGATTATTTTTTAGGTGATAAGTTAATAAATGGTTATTCTCTAGCTGATTAGCACAATTTAATGAAAAGGATTTAAAAAAGATAGTTTTGTCCTATTTAATTAGAGAGATAAAAAAATCCGCTTCTGACTTTTCAAAAGCGGATTTCTCTGATAAATGTAATTTATAAATAGTCTATACGTCCATTTCTCGCGTTACAGCAATGGCTGCTATGGTACCATCAGCAACAGCAGTGGTTATCTGACGATATTTTTTACTTCTTATATCACCTACGGCATATACACCCTCAAGACTGGTCATCATATCCTCATTGGTAGTGATGTATCCCCAGTCGTCGGTTGCCAAATCTCCATTCAGGAAGTCGGTGTTAGGCTTCATGCCCACAAAAATAAATACCCCATCTCCTTGTAGCGTGTTGGTTTCGCCTGTTTTAACATTTTCAGTCTTTACAAACATTTTATTACCGTTCTTCTCAAAGCCACGAGGTTCGGTATCAAATACAAAGTTGATTTTAGGATTGGCAAAAGCTTTCTCCTGAGCTTCTTTATTGGCCTGAAGCTTATCGAACTGGTGAATGATGGTTATCTTCTTGGCAAATTTCGATATGAAGTCAGCCTCTTCGATAGCTGTGTTTCCTCCGCCAACAACAATAACGTCTTTATCGTTAAAATACTTTGCGTCGCAGGTAGCACAGTACGAAATGCCGTTACCTTTCAGCTCTCTTTCGCCGGGTACATTCAAATATCGAGGTGAAGCACCTGTGGCAAGTATAATTTTTTTAGCATGAATGGTCTCATATTCGTCGACCACAATGGTTTTGTTTTGTAAATCAACCTTAGCCACATCAACAGCTACCTTATATTTGGTTCCGCAAATTTTGGTTTGCTCCGACATGTAGTGAGCCAGCATATAACCCGGCTGAGGATCAACAAAACCCGGGTAATTCGATATTTTATGTGTGGTTGAAATCTGCCCACCAGGTAGCTGAATATCAACCAAAGCCGCTTTTATACGAGCCTGACAAAGGTATAAACCAGCTGTAAGACCTGCAGGACCACCGCCTAAAATCAGCACATCATATTCCGATACTTTAGGCTCAATCTTACCCTTAATTTCGGCTACTTTTTCGTGATGAATCAGTGCATCCAAATTTTTAACAAGGTCAGATCGCTTGATTCCTCCTGTTAATTTATCACCCACCAGTTTACCATCTTCATAGAAGATAACAGTTGGTGAGCCGTTCACATCCAAACTTTCGGCAAGTTCTCTATTCTCTTGACGGAAGATTTTTACAAACTTAATTTCATCGCCATACAGATTTGAAAGATTTTCAAATTTAGGGGCAAGAGCTTCGCATGGAGGGCATTCGGTAGAGTAAAAATCAACTGCTACTTTACCGCCTTTAATTACCTCCTGATCAAATTCTTTTTGGGTAATTTCTTTCATCTGTTCAAATATTTATTTCTGAGTATAATCCTATTCCTAATTCCAATAACTCCTGAACGGGTCTGCAGTCGGGCGAATTGATTTTGCCAGATTGCGTTTTGGCTACAGCTGTACAGCCGCCTCCGCATGCCAATCGAACTGCACAATTGCTGCATTCGGTGATGGATAGAACATCACGTTCTTCCCATTCTTCAATTCTTTCTTCATCAAGTTTAACCTCGGGGTAAAAAGTTCCCAGTTCGTCACCATCGTTTCCAACAGTTGCTGTGCACGAGTATATTTTACCTGTGTAATCAAATGCCCATTCTGTTTTAGTGCCTGTACACGAATCGAACAAAGGATTAGGTAACTCACCGTTTTCGAAAATGAATTTGGCAATGGAGAAAGCTGGTTTATGAAATTCCAATACTTCCGGATTTTCTTTGATGATCTGATAAATCTCTTTATACATTTCTATACGCGAGAAAAGCCTTTTATTGTTGGTTTGGCAATGATGCAACTCGTAGTTGCGGCCCAAAGCCGTTTTAAACAATGGGCTCTTGGTCCAGCCCTTTTCAATGGCATATCTTGAGAACTCTGGCAGATTATGCACGTTTTCTTTATCGATGATCATACGCAGATTGACAGGAATATTATTCTGTAACAAGTCATCAATACCTTCCGCAATCCGATCAAAACTGCCTTTGCCACCGCGTAACATTCGGCGTGCATCATGCACTTTCTGAGTTCCGTCAACTGTTACCTGAATTTCACGGATGCTACCTTTTTTCAGTACATCAATAAAATCAATCAGGTTATATCCGTTGGTAACAACAGCAATGTCCAAACCTCGCTTATTGGCTTCGCTGATGATGCGTTCAATACTTTCTTTTTTAGCTGAGTTATTCAGTAGAGGTTCACCTCCAAAAATGGTGATGTACTTTCTACGGTCTGCAAATTGACGATCAACATAGTTGAAAAAAGCATCAATTACTTCGTGTTTAACTGCTTCGTTGGGATTGGTATATTCATCCTGAAAACAATACGAGCAGTTGAAGTTACAGGCGTACCATGGTGTGAAGAAAAGCTGTACTTCGTCTTCGTCACGGTCGTCGATAAAATCGAGATATTTGCTTTTGAAGAGCTGTTCTTCCTTTTGCAAATCAACCAGATAACCTTTCTCGATGAATTCGTTTAAGTTGTCGCCTGTTTTATTTTTAAAGGCTTCAGCCTCCTGAGGCTCCAGAATATCGGCATTGCCCGAAAGGGGGTTAACGATAAAGTAATTGTCGGAGTCGGCAATTTTGGAAAATATATTGTGTTTGGAGAATTCCATTTTTGATAATTTGGTTAAACAGGACCGACCTGAAGAACAAGTCGGTCCCGATTAAATTAGTCGTGACAACCGGCAACTATTTTCGAGTTTTTAGCACAACATTGTGCAACTTTGTTGTCACTTTTCTTAGCTTTCTTAACTAATGACTTCATGTTTATTATTATTTAGAAATTAAGAATTCTTGTTTGTTACTGAAATCAATCAGTTCTATAAATAGAAAGAGTTTAATATTGTAAATCAGTCTAAACTCTACTATTCTAACGGTCTAAAATTTAACCGCAGCACTTTTTGCGTCCGGCAATGGTAAAGCTCACCACTTCAATCTGTCCTTTCGGATAGGGTTTTGACTCTTCGATAATCTCAATGTCAACAAACCCAACCTTTTGTAAAGTTTCCAGATAATCGTCTTTAGTAGTAGCACCTGCCCAGCATTCAGCAACCGCTTGCGGATCGTTTCGGTACTCTTCGGGTACTTCAATTGTTGAGTAAATATCGCTCACCACAAAACGACCACTGTTTTTTAATATTCGTTCTACTTCGCTCCAAACCTTAAATTTATCTTTGGCGTGATTAATGGTGCAGTTTGAAATTATTAAATCAACGGTAGACGAATCAACTTTTATATCTTCTAATTCTGATTTACGAAACTCAGCATTAGTGACACCCAGCTTAGCCGCATTTTTCTCAGCCTTTTTAAGCATGCCCCCCGACACATCAATGCCGATTGCCAAACCATATTCACCTACTTCCTGAGCCAGACGAATAACATCGGTTCCACGTCCGCTGCCTAAATCAACACAAACTTCACCTGGTTTAGCTTTTGAATATTCAATGGCTGATCCACATGAAAGGCAACAATTTCCTTCAGCCAGTTCTGAATATCTGATTTCAATTTTCTGGGTATTCATATGAATATTTTTAAAATGTTCTGATTAACAAGAAATGCTAATAATTGCAGTGTAACGATCGTTGTAATTTACAATATTCTTTCTTCAAATAATAAGAATAGAACCGTTTCTGCATAATTAATAATGCTTTTAAATAGATAACTAAGCTGATTGTTGGTGCTTCTCAATTTCTTTCAATAAAAACTTATGCGTTTTAATGCCCACAAAGCGGTCAACCTCTTTTCCATCTTTAAATAAAATAAGGGTTGGGATGTTTCTAACCTTGTATTTGGCAGCTATTGGCTGATGATTATCTACATTTACTTTGGCTACTTTAGAGCCATTTTCCAACGATTCAGCAACGTCGTTCAAAACTGGTGACATCATTTTACATGGTCCGCACCAGGGAGCCCAAAAATCAACCAACGTAACTCCGGATCTGATCTGAGTTTTAAAATTCTTATTGTCCAAAATTCTAATCTTTGAACTAGCGGGTGTGTCAGGCATATTTTTCATTTTTTTATAGTTGATTGCCACGTAAACAATCAATGCCAAAACAACAATACCGATGATTATTAAGGTTGTACTCATTATTTTTATTTTTCAGTGTTTAATGCAGCTAATGGATGATGTTTTAGCTTGCGGTCTTTTACAACTAATGGCGTTACCGGAACTTTTGATTTAGCATTGAAAATCATATCATGGCCTACACAAAGTCCCATCATAATGTTGAGTTCTGTTTTGTTTTGATGCAGAAAATCAGCCTGACCAGCAGGATTACACGATGTGCCTTTGTAACCTGGAACCAAAGCATCAAACTTTACTTTTCCCAGCTTGCAATTTGCTTTAGCAACCTCTAGGTTGTTTAAAGTAAGAACTTGTTCCAAGGCATGAGCCTGCTTTTCAAAAGCAATGCAATTGGCAATTCCCACTTTCTTAATCCCTGCCTCGTGGCAATAAGCAATTATTTCACTTACTCTGTCAATTTTTGGATTCAGCGAGTCTTCTGCAATCTTCAGAATTGATTTATCCTTTTCGTTGTAAAGTTTTATATAATCTTGATTTTCCATTCAACCGATTTAATCTTTCTTTTGACGTAAATTCCACCTCACCTTGAGATAAAATGTTGTTTAATTCATATCTGCCTCTCTGTATCTGGAATCTTTAAAGGGATCAACCCTCATAGTAAGCCCCTTTAGGGGTTTGGGGTGATATGTCATTTCTTACATTCCCGGAATGCGAGGAATAAGTTTCAGTTTAGATTTCTTAAAATAAAATCCCCAGGCTTTTTTCAACCAATGCCCAACAATGGGCAGCATTATCATAGTTTCTTTTTTATTGGTTCTTGAAACGTAAGCAGCGCCATCACCTGAGTCCATTACACAAATAATGCTGATTTTATCGGTGTATGTTTTTGATTTACCTGTTCCTAAAATCTGTTGATGTACATTATAAGCTGCTACATCAGCCATTATTTCTGCCATGTGTCCTTGTTTGGCAGCCCATTTAGGTCCAATCATGTCTGCAGAATCGCCAATAGCATAAATGTTTTCGTATCCTTCTACCTGACAGGTTGGGTGTGTTTTTACAAATCCCGATTCAGTCAACGGTAGATCTGCATTCTGAAGAACAGAATGGCCTGATCCACCTGCTATAAAAATGATTAGATCGCTTTCGAGCTTCTTATCGCCTTCAAACAATATCTCACCTTGATTAAAACCAAGAATTTTTTTGCCAACATGTTGGTTGACCTTATATCGTTTAAAAAACTTGCTAAGATTCCCATAAGCTTTGGTACCCATTTTTTTACCCGGCTCAGCCATCGGGGCAAAAAAGTTCAGCTCAAAAGAATCCAATAATCCTTTTTTCTTTAGGTAAGTGCTGATATTAAACAGCAATTCAAAGGCAGGTCCACCTCTAACAACGGTTCCTTTGGGATCTTTGGGGTTACCACCAAAGCCGATCGCAATTTTTCCACTGCCGCGTTGAACCAGTTTTTCAAGCTCATCCTTAATATCAAGTGCTTGCTCAGGAGCCCCACAAATAGATAAAGTGTTTTCGATGCCTTTGGCTTTTACCTTATGCATACCTAAAGCAATAAACAGATAATCGTAGGTAATTTCACTGTTCTGCAGTTGAACTCTATTATTTTTCGGATCAATATGAACAACAGAATCGATGATTAGTCCAAATCCATGTTTCTTCTGAAGCTTGTCGAGTTTAACAGAGCTGTCGTCAAAACTAATACCTTTAACGGGAATCCATATGGAAATAGGATACACAAAAAAGTAATCGCGGTTTGATACCAGTGTTACTCTATAACCTTTTTCTCTGAGTTTAATGGCTGCCTCAACACCTGCAATTCCTCCACCTAATACTACAAAATGTTTATCTGCTTCTGGTTTCATAATCTTTTTTTAACAAAAGGTACAACCGAATTTTTATCAATTCCACCGTCGGAGTGGATGAAATAAAATTGTTGAAGCAAAAATATTGCTTGTCTTTTTGCTAAACGAAAAATGTCAATAGGCAGATAGTGGTCGACAGGGTATAATATGACAGTACAAAAACTGTCATATTATAGCTCCTATACGAGGAAGGTTAAAAATGAATAGTTTACGTGCTACTTAATCAATAGAAAAATGCTGACCATAATGGTGATATACAGACTTATTTTCTTAAATAAAGCAGCAGGTAATATTTGGTTTAAATGTTTTCCTACTACTGTTCCCAATAGCAGGATAGGTATTATATATAATGTTGTTAACAGCATTTGATTCGTTATCATACCCAAATGATAATATCCAATAATGGCTATGAAAGCCGATACAATATTAAACCATGAGAAGATCTCACGAAACTCGCGATTACTTACATTAGCCATGTTTAAGAATAATGCCAAAGGCGGACCGCTAACCGAGATACTGCCTGTGAGATATCCGATAAATGCTCCTGCCACCTTGTACCATTTCTTCGAAATATCAAAAGTCATACTTCGGTTGAGCAGGGTGATGATTGATAAGAGGATAAAGAATACTCCCAAAAACTTAACTAGGAAACCTTCAGATATTGCTTTTAATGTGATGACTCCTAAAATGGTGAAGATACCTCCGTATATAATTAAGGTTCTGAATTTTTTGTTTACCAGTTTTTTCTCCTTCTTCTGAAGAACAATCAGAATGGACGAAATCAGATTACACATCATTAATATCGGAATTAGTTCTTTAGGCGAATACCAAATCATCAACAAAGGCAATGAAATCAATGCAAAACCAAAGCCTGTGATACCTTTTATCAGACTAGCTAATAGTATAACCAAAAAACCTCCGATATTAAGCATAATTATGAAGTTAAGATTAAGAATGAACCAACACCAATAATACACCAAAGAGCAATGCCCAAAATAAAACTGCGTGAACCCGATTGTTTTATGCTTTTAACAGAAAAGCCAGAACCTATTAAAAAAAGTGCCACTACAATTCCTCGTCTACCCAACCAGTTTAAATGAGTGTACGTTTCACTCATGGATGGAAATAGATTAGCAATTGCAATGGCTAGGGCGAACAATACTATAAACCATGGGAAGGTAATTTTTCTACTGCCCTCTTTTTTATTAAATAATGCAATAACTACAGATAATGGAATAATCCATAATGCTCTAATTAGTTTTACGGTGGTTGCTATTTGTAAGGCTTCAGAACCATATGCGGCTCCGGCACCTGTTACAGAACTCGTATCATGAATGGCAATGGCTGCCCAATTGCCAAAGGTTTCCTGACTTAGATTAAAATAATGCCCTATTGAAGGAAATATTAATAAGGCAACAGCATTAAGAATAAATATAACAATCAAAGCCATTGAGCTTTCATTTTCTTCACTGTTTAAAACGGGAGAAATAGCTGCAATAGCACTTCCGCCACATATAGCTGTACCAGCTGAGATCAGTATAGCAGTTTTACTCTTAACTTTTAATAAGCGACCTAAAAGCAGCCCGCTTGTCATTACCACAACAACTGAAATAGCTGTTTCGATAAAGCCGTTTTTTGATGCTTTAATTACCTCAGATAAGCTCATTCCAAACCCCATCAATACAATTGAATATTGTAAAACTGATGATGTGTATTTTTTTACTTTTTCGAGTTTGATGCCTAATGCCGACAATGCTATACCTGACAACAATGCCAATGCTGGTGACATTATTGGGGTGAAGCATAGTATTATAATTAATAGAATTAGTGGACGACTATATTTTTTTACATCAGCCATAAGCTAAATTTTGAAACAAAAATAGCTCGAGTGTATAATTAAAACAAATAGTAAATATTTATAGTCTATAATTAAAAGTTATACTGAAGAAGATGATTCATAAATAATTCTACTAAATGAGTAGGTTGTCCCTGGTGCAGAGCAAACCTTAGATGACGAGGAATATCAAAGCCTTTCACTGATAACTGAACCAGTTGATTCAGATATATTTCAGTTGTTACGGCTTTGTCGGATAGAACAGCAATGCCGTCAAAATCTTTTAAAAAATTTTTAATTGCTTCGGTACTCCCAAGGTGAATCAAAGTATTCAAATGCTCGATACTTACACCGTTATTTTGCAAGGCTTTCTTAATTACATCTAATGTTCCCGATCCTTTTTCACGAAGAACAAGCGGGATTTCTTGAAAATCAGCTAACGAAATGTTTTTTTGCTTGGCATAAATACTGTCTGAGCCTGTTACCACAATCAGTTCATCATTCATAAAAGGAAGGTATTTGATACTTGATTGCGATGAACCATTTTCTACCAATGCCATATCAATTTCATTTTTTAATAATAGTTGCTCCATTTCAAAGGAGTTGCCATTTGTCAAGTAGAGTTCAATTTGTGGGTATCGCTTATGAAAACTGGCCATGGCTTTTGGAAGAAGATATTGCGAAATGGTTGAACTAGCTCCCACTTTTAATTCTCCTAAAAATGTATCGTTAATTCTGCCAATCTCAAATTCCAGTTCGCGGTACTGCTGTTCAACTTTTTTCAGATGGCTATAAGTGAGTTTTCCAGCCTCAGTAAGGTAAATCTTATTTCCTTTTCTATCGAATAAAGTAATGTTGAGTTTGCGTTCCAACTCTTTAATATGCTTGGTGATAGCGGGCTGGCTGATGAATAATTCATCGGCAGCTTTTGAAAAGCTCAGGTTTTCAGCAACGCTTATAAATACTTTATCGCGATAATCCATACATGTTAGTTCGTTAGTTGTTTAGTCAGTAGGCAGTAGTTGATGTGCATCTTAATTAAATAATACAGTATTACTTTTTTGAAAAAGTAAAGATAGAGTCTTTGGGTATTATACAAAAAAAACACAGAGCATTTGATAGTTGAAGAATATCTATTGTCTAATAATCTATAAGTCTAAGTTTCTATAAAAACTTTATTTTTGCCTTATGGATAAATTAGTTGTTTTTGATTTGGATTTTACCCTTTGGGATGCAGGTGGAACCTGGTGCGATTGTACGAATCCGCCATATAAAAGAGTCAATAATCATGTGGTCGATTCATATGGATCTGAGATTGTTTTGTATCCCGATGTAAGATCAATTTTGGATGATTTAAAAGAGCGAAATATTACAATGGCTTTGGCATCCCGAACAAGTTCTCCTTCGTGGGCCAGGCAACTTCTTAAACTATTAGATATTGAAAATTATTTCACCTATCAGGAGATTTATCCAAGTAGTAAGATTGCCCATTTTAATCAATTACAAAAAGACAGTGGTATACCTTTTGAAAGGATGGTGTTTTTTGATGATGAGATGCGCAATATTCATGATGTTGGCTCACTGGGAGTGCAAGCCGTTTTAGTGGATGATGGGGTAAGCACAGTTATTGTCAACGATGCATTAATCCAACTATAACAACTATAAAGTTAATAAGTTACCTTTTTCAATTTATTCATAGCCTTATTGACTTTAAATTTATCAGGATTATTAAAAATCAGCTCACGAAGGTCAAGACGAACATCAAATAATTTTCGTTGCGCACTAATTGCCACATCAACCATTTTTATAAGCTCATCTTTAGTAGTGTAATAACCTGTGAGTTTCTTGTTCGACGGTGATCTTAGTAACATTACCTTGCTCTTGTATTTGTTGTAATCATCAATCATCGATGTTATTTCATTTTTTATATCTTCATCGTTTGACTTGAATTTCTTTTCTAGCTTCACCCAATAGTCGTGGTTTTTTTCAGTTTGTTTATCCTGAAACTTTTTAAATTTCTTAAAACCTTTAATGGATTCTTGGATTATAAGATTCCATTCTTCCTCTTTGATATTTTGCTTGGTTTTGGTGTAAGTATCTATTTCTGTTAATAGTACATCTTTTTTAAAATCGAGGTATTCTTGTATTACGACTTCAATACTATCTCTGGAAATATTTTCATCTTTTTCCAGTTTATGAATGGTTTTATTGTACTTTTTTTCAGCCTTAGTGAAAGTCTTTACATTCGATTTAGTTTCTTTATGATCTGTCAGTACCTTGTCAAGGCGTTCTTTATCTTGTATGATATGTTTAGCATGTTTCTCAAATTTGGGAAACATTAAAGGGTTGTTAGAACCTCCGAAAATTAATTGAAAAAGTAAGATCCAAATCATTGATGTTCTATTTTGTTAGGTTGTGCAAGATAGTTAAAATGTGTATCCCCCAATATCCTTTAGTAAAGATAAATGATACATTATAATGATAAAGGGGATGAATTAATTATTAAGTGTTATTAAAACCAATTATTAGATTTATGGATGTGCAAATTTTATCATTCGTATAAAATGATGACCTTTGCCAAACAATGGAAGAGAAAAAGACAATTGAATATAATCCGATAGCTGAATTAACCAAGCGCTACATCAATAATACCAATCGTTGCATTTTTTTAACAGGTAAAGCAGGTACAGGTAAAACAACCTTGCTACGCGAGATCACTGCAAATACCCACAAAAATACTATTGTGGCTGCACCAACCGGAATTGCTGCGATTAATGCTGGAGGAGTAACATTGCATTCATTGTTTCAGTTGCCATATGGTGCTTTTGTTCCAGATAATAATATTGGTTTTTCAGGGGGAACAAGTACTCAAATAAATACACCTAAAAGTTTATTAGGGAAGACAAAACTTCATCAGGTAAAGCGAAATATGCTTAAAGAGCTGGAGCTGTTAATTATTGATGAGGTAAGTATGCTACGAGCCGATTTGTTGGATGCCATTGATACTATTTTACGATCAGTACGAAGGCAACGCGACATGGCTTTTGGCGGTGTTCAGGTGCTTTTTATAGGTGATTTATTGCAGCTTCCACCTGTTGTAAAAGATGATGAATGGAATTATTTATCCAACTATTATAAAGGGTACTATTTCTTTCATTCCCTGGCTTTAAAGCAGCAATCTCCCATTGTTATTCAGTTGGAGAAGATTTATCGTCAATCGGATGCTGATTTTGTGAGTTTGCTTAATAACCTGCGCGATAATAAAATTACCAAGGCAGATGTTGAGTTGTTGAATAAATGTTATCGACCCGGTTTTGATTATTTGAGCGATAAAGGAAACATCTTTTTAACCACGCATAACTATAAGGCTGATGATATCAATCGCAGAGCATTGGCTGAGTTATCTGGCGAGTCGTTTTTCTTTCATGCTGAGGTAACGGGGGATTTTAACGAGTATAATTATCCGATAGAAGAAAAGCTGGTGCTGAAAAAAGGTGCCCAGGTAATGTTTGTAAAGAACGATTACTCGGGCGAACAGCGTTATTTCAACGGTAAGATTGGTTCGATAAGTGCTTTGGATGATGATCTGATTGAGGTGAGTTTCCCAGATGGATCACCATCTGCAATCGTTGAGCCGTATGGTTGGGAAAATAAACGTTTTTCGCTGAATGCCGAAACGGGTGATATTGAAGAAAAGGTGATTGGAACCTTTACGCATTACCCATTAAAACTGGCATGGGCTATAACGGTTCATAAAAGTCAGGGCTTGACCTTTAATAAAGCAGTTATTGATGTTTCGCAGGCTTTTGCACCAGGTCAGATTTATGTGGCTTTATCGCGACTGACAGGTTTGGAAGGATTAACACTAACGGCTCCTTTGCCAACTCAAGGCTTATCATGCGATCAGCAGGTAACTGAATTTACAAGCCATATTCAGCCTGTTGGTACTCTCGAAAGTGAGTTAGAGTCGGCTACCATCCAATATGTTTCAGAAGCGGCGTTGGATGCATTTGATTTTGCCTGGCTGAATAGTGGATTGGCTTTCCATGCCGATTCGTATGACAAGGATGCGAAACGATCAGCAAAGCAGCAATATCAGAAATGGGCTGAAGACTTACTGCAGGAGTTTTTACCTCTTCGTAAGGTCAGCGATCAGTTTAAATTACAGATCCGTAAGATTGTTTTTGAGAATAAGGAAGATATGTTGCAACATCTGTATAAAAGAGTGGGAGATGCCAAATCATATTTTGAGCCTCAGTTAACGGCTTTATCACAAAAGGTAAAAGATCATGTTGAGGATTTAAAAGGAACCAAAGGGTTAAAGAAATATTTGAAAGAACTGGATGAAGTAGATCGATTATTTGCCCGTCAGTTACAACATATTTTTAAAGCTGAGATTCTTTTAAAATCAGCCATTGAAAAAACAGAGGTTAACAAAGACTCATTAAAAGATATGCCTTTGTTTGAATCAACACAAAGTCGATCGAAGAAAACAGTAGGAAAAAAAGCCAAAGAAGAAAAGCCAAAGAAAATACCAACAAAGGAAATCACTTACGCCTTATATAAAGACGGAAAAACCATAAAAGAGATAGCCGAAGAACGTGGCTTTGTTGTTTCAACTATTGAAAGTCATTTGGCTCATTATGTACAGATTGGGGAAATTGATGTGTTTGATTTAGTAAGTGAAAAAGTAGTGAAGAAAATAACTAAATACTGCCAAGACAATGAAATGCCTTTATTAAATGAAATTAAACAGGCAATGGGGGCAAAAATAAGTTATGGCGATATAAAGCTGGTGCTGGCTCATTTAAGCCAATAATTGCTATTGTTATTTGTTCTCAATATTTTTCTGTAATTCTTTATTTTTCTATTAAGTGTCTATATTTACGGCACCTTAAGTTATTAGAAAAATATTGAATCCAATTATGAAGAATCTGCTTACGCTGTTAGTTATTTTATTTTCGTCAATTGCCTATGGGCAAATAAATTATCAATACTTTTTAAAAGCGGAAGTAGAATCAGATCTGGATTATCTTGCCGAAAAAGTTAGTGCTATTCACCCCATAATGTTGGATCAAGAGAAAAGTAACTGGTGGCAGAACCAAGTGGCAGAATTAAAAAGCAGTTTGCCCGACAGTCTTACAAAGAATGATTGTTATTTATTATTTTCAAGGTTAATAGCTAATATTGAAGACGGACATACTGGCATTCAAATACCGTTTGATCAACGAAAAGAATATTCCCAGTCAGGAGGATTATCATTTCCATTTTTGGTAAGCATTGAAGATGGTTCATTATTTATAGATTACTACCTGGGTAATGATAGCACTTTGTTTGAAGGCGGAGAGGAAATATTGCAGATAAATGGTGAAGATGTGAAGGATATGATTTCTGAAATGGAAAGTTTGTTTGGAGATGCTTCTTCCCATATTCGACAAAATCAGGTAGCTTATTATTTCCGATTTCTGACTTGGATCGTTTACGGTTGGGAAGCAAATTACGATATGTTGATTACTGACAGATCTCATCCCCTAAAAAGAGTGCAAGTTGATGGGATCTCAAGTACTGAATTTCTTAAAAGTGTAAAAAGAAGCTCATCTAAAAAATATCAACAGTTTGATTTAACCATTGATGAATCAAAATCAACTGCTTTGATGAAGATTAAATTCTTTGGTGATCTTGATGAATTCTGCACTTTTGCTGATACTTCATTCTCTTTAATAGGTAAACAGAATATCCAAAACCTAATAATAGATGTACGTGAAAATGGTGGTGGAAGAAGTGTTGTTGTCGACTCTTTAATGAATTATCTAACAGATCAGAGCTATGCTCAATATCAATTAATAGAAACCAGGATAAGTAGAGATCTGCTTGAATATTATAAAACAAAGTATCCTGAAACGTATGAGCAGATAAAAAGTACCCCGATTGACAGTCTTCAGTTATTACCTGTTCAGATAAAGCTTCCTCCACCCAAAAATAATCGATTTAAAGGCAACCTATATGTTTTAACAGATAAAGGTACATACAGTGCCGCAGCAACATTTGCAGGTGTTATTAAAGAGTGGGGCCTGGGTGCTTTAATTGGTGAAGAAACGGGAGGAACCATTGAATACTATGGCGATTATTGGATGCATCAAACACCTGTAATGAATCTATCGTTTTATATTTCTCCTAAAAAGTTCACTCAGTTTGGAGGTGTTGATGTTAATAAGGGAGTAAAACCCGATTATGAGCTTAATGATAAGTCTGATATGATTTTGAAATTCACCTTTGACTTAATTTCTAATATCTAGTGTTTTAACTTGTTTAAATGCAAGGAAAAATATTACTTAAAGCTGATAAGCATAGTGTTCTTTCTTACAGGAATATATACTTATTATCAAAATGTCTAAAAAGTGGATTTCAATCACTAAACTGTAAGGAAGCACTACATTTGAATCAAATAGTATAATTAAATACTAATATAATATACCTAACTTTGCTTTTAACCATTACGGCCTTATTAATAATGATTTAAGGATTATATAAATCGTTATAACTTTTTAATATAAGATATAAGGGGAATATCTATGCTTAAAAATTACTTTACATTTCCAAAGGGGTTTGCAGATTCGCTTGAAGAAATAAAAAGCTCGATAATTAACCATGCCTGGATTGGATTGGCGGTTTTTTTTATACCAATTATGATATATGATATAGCCTTATTTTGGTCAGGGCTATCAGTTGTTGCTGGTTTGAAAATGGGTTTTATTGTTTTAACTGCATCAATGGCTCTGTGGGGTAGATATGTTCTAATAAACCTTAGAGTTGTTTCTTTTTTAGTTGTTTTATATCTTATCATTGTTTCAGGTGTTTATCAATTTGGTTTTTATAGCAATTCCAGTCTTTTTATTATAGCTTACATATGCGTTTCTTTTTTCTATCTTAGATTACACTGGTTTATCTTTTCTGTTCTTTTAATCAGTTCAAGTTATTTAGTTTTAATGTACTTATTTGTGAATGGAATACTTGAAATTAGTTTAAATAGAGATTTTTTTTCGAACAATATTATCAATTGGATTATTGATTTAATGATTGTTTTTCTAATTTCTTATGTGTCTCTCATCTCAATTTTTAAGGTTTTTAAAGCATATAATATAGAATTGATGAATCACATTAACAGCGAAAAGAGGATAAAACACACCTTAGAATTCATGCCTGTTCCAGTTTCAACCTTCAATAAAAAAAGAGAAGTAACTATGGTGAATAGAGCATATGAGGACTATTTTGGTTTAAAGTTGGAAGACACGCCAACAGTGAAAGCCTGGTTGAATAAAACATATTTAGATGAGGAAGAACGAAAACAAAAATTGATAGAGGTCAAGAATATTGTAGAAACATTTGATCCTTTAAAATCTAATATAATTGATTACCATGTTACCACAGGAAAAGGTTTAAAAAAATATGTGCGAGTATACCATACTTTAACGGAAAATGAAGTGATTTGTACTTTTATAGATCAGACAGAAAGGCTCAAAAAACGACAAGAAATAATTGAAAGTACTTTACGTACAGAGAAAAAGGAAAAAGAACGAATAGGAAGAGAATTACACGATGGATTAGGACCTCTCTTAACTACTGCAAAAATTTATGCACATAGTCTTAGAGATGAAGAGGAAGTTAATGAAGAATATCTTAAACGGTTAGATGAATTACTGGAAAATGCACTAAACGAACTGCGGTTATTAATTAATAATGAGAGTCCTCATTTATTACAACAATATGGATTAGAGAAAGCTGTCCGATCTTTTCTGCAAAATATCAAAGATATTTCTGATATTAGTGTAAGCTTGAATGCAACACCATTAAAGTTTCAAAAAGATATTGTAGAATTTGCTTTGTATAGGGCTATCCTTGAGTTGATTAATAATACGTTGAAATATAGTAAAGCCAATGAATTAACGATTCGTATTGAACAAGTAAGAGAACGGATTAATGTAATGTATTCCGACAATGGAATTGGATTTGATTTTGAAGAAGGTATTACTAAGGGAAACGGCCTAATAAATATACAAAACAGAATTAATAATGTAGGTGGAACTATAAAATATATTACATCTCCGGGCAATGGTGTTCAAGTAATTATTCAAATGGAAGAAAATCAATAAATATGATTCGTATTTTACTGGTAGAAGATCATTCTATTGTAAGGGAAGGTATTCGGTTAATTATAAATAAGATAGGTGATTTTGTTATAGTTGGGGAATATGCCAATGGCTTGGAATGGATAAATAACTTAGATAAAGTGCAGGCCGACGTAGTACTATGCGATATTGATATGCCAGAACTAAATGGTATTGAAGCTACAAAGCAAGCATTGGCAGACCAGCCTCAACTTAAAGTAATAATGTTGTCAATGCATCCCGAAAGTGATTATTATTATGATGCTTTGCTAGCCGGAGCCAAAGGGTTTATTCTAAAACAGTCTTCTTCTTCTGATTTAGAAAAAGGGATTAGAAAAGTATTCAATGATCAAACATTCTTTTCTGAAGAACTATTATACAGGGCTGTTATAGATAAGGAAACAATCAGAGAAAAAAATCAGAAGATAGAATTATCCGATGATGAACGAAAGCTACTGGGCAACATTTGTAAAGGATATTCAAATAAACAACTTGCCGATAAAATGTTTGTCAGTGTAAAAGCTATTGAGAAGCAAAAGAGTAAGTTAATGCGTAAAACGGATACCAATAATAATGCTGGTTTAATTGTGTGGGCAGTTAAAAATAAAGTAGTAAATATTTAAGATTAGGGTTTTCCCTACCTGTAAACTAGGGTGATTTTCCTGGATAATTAGCGTTCTCCTTCCAACAAACGTTTTTGCCTGTCGTTAAAGCTAATATGATAGGGGAAAGACAATTTAATATTATTATTGCAGATGATCATCAGGACTTTATTGAAGGGATTAAAGTTTTATTATTAAAGCATAAAAGTTTTAAACTAATTGGAGAAGCTAACAGTGGAAAAGAGCTACTGGAGCATCCACAATTGTATAGGGCAGATATTGCTATTATTGATATAAATATGCCTGATTTAAATGGTATTGATGTTGGTAAACAGATAAATTTCATCAGCCCAAAAGTAAAGTTAGTTGCTGTTTCTTTGTATAACGATCAGGTATATCTAAATGATCTAATAAGCTCTGGATTCAGGGGGTTTGTGAGTAAGATTCATATTGCCAATCAATTAGGAGTGGTTTTGGGTAAGGTTGTTCAATCACAATTTGCTTTTCCTCAAGAAATCAAACTAACTGCCTCAAGAAAATAAAAACTAATTATAGTATTTGAGATATGAATGAGTTTATAAAGCAAGGCTTGGTTGCTTTAGCAACAATGCCGGTTGCATACCTGTTATTAAAATTGATTTTTCGAAAATCAATAATGTTTACTTTTAGTTTATACATTGTAATCTTCATTTTATTTGTAAGCTATACTTCTTATTTTAAATCTTCAGTGGAAGGATGGCAGTCGTTAATGATAACATTATTAAATGTTGCAGTAGGATTTTTTGTTTTCAGTTACCTTAATAAAATACTGCGTAAACCATTGGATGAAGCCATCGAACAAGCCAATGAATTGGCTAAAGGAGAGTTAAATATTCAAATAGAACAGAGTAAGAAGAAGAATGAATTGGGGATACTTACCAACTCATTATTTAATCTAAAAACTCAATTACTTAATATTATTTCCGATACCAATAAGAGTATGACTAAATTTGAAGATCTTGCTTATCAGTTACGAAAAGTATCGGAAAATGTATCGTCAGGCATTAATGAGCAAGCATCCTCCCTGGAGGAAATCTCATCAACAATGGAAGAGATGGCCAGTAATATTGCCAATAACAATGTAAATTCTCAACGTGCTTCAAAGTATGCATCCGAAACTCAGCAAGAAATAAAGGATGTACATGACGCAGCTTCAAAAAGTTTACACGCAGTAACTTCCATTACCGAACAAATAAATATGATTTCTGATATTGCACTGCAAACGAATATACTATCTTTAAATGCGGCAGTGGAGGCGGCCAATGCCGGTGTCAGTGGTAAAGGATTTTCAGTGGTGGCTGCAGAGGTGCGTAAACTAGCGGAAAAGAGTAAAGAGGTAGCTTCTTCCATCTCTAATGAGGCAGAAAATAGTCTGCAGATGACAAGGTATGCCGGAGAAAGGTTTAGTGATGTTTTACCAAAAATACAGAAATCAACTGATTCAATTCAGGAAATATCATCTGCTAATATGCAGCAAAATGCAGGTGTGGAACAAATAAATGAGGTAATGCAGACTTTATCTCAAAAAGCTCAGGGTGCCTTAATGGTTTCTGATCAAATGCTAAACAACTCTTCGGATATTGAATCAGAGATGCAAAAATTAAGAAATACAATTTCCTATTTTAAAGTATAGCTTTTAAAGTAATGGGCATTAGTTAGGTGTTGAAGGTTGAGTCTTATCATTATAAGCTTGACCTTTCTTTGTATCTGGAAAGAAGGGATGATTCTTTACACATTAGTAATTGAGGGATAAATAAAACAATATTAAACCAAAGTTTAACGATATGTGTTTCAAATTGTGTAAGTTGCATTATGAACTTTAATCCTGAAAAAATGAAATACCTGATTCTTACTTTATCCTTTTTATTTGCAGTATTTAGTAGTAAAGCCATAATAGGAGATGAGGCTATAAGGCTTAATGGTAGTAATGACGAATATCAAAAAGCTAAAGGCTATGTTTTTCATGATGAGAACAAAAACGGAGTAATAGATAAAAACGAGAAAGGAATTGAAGGTGTTTTAATTTCTAATGGTGTTGATATTGTTAAAACCAATAAAAAAGGAAAATACGAAATCTCAGTTTCCAATGATGCAGTTATATTCATCATTAAACCTGACGGATGGATGACTCCTTTAAATCAACAAAATTTACCCCAATTTTATTATTTGTACAAACCATCGGGATCGCCAAGTGATTATAAATATGCTGGAATCAAACCCACAGGTGATTTGCCCTATCAGATTAATTTCCCCTTATATAAAGTTGACAGTTCGGATGAATTTAAATTATTGGTTTTTGGCGATACGCAACCTTATAGCATTGAGCAGATTGATTTTCTTGCTGAAGATATAATAACGGAATTGGTCGATAACGATGAGGCCTTGTTTGGAATAACCATGGGAGATATTGTGGGTGATGATCTAAGCTTGTTCACTCCTTTAAATCAGGCTGTCGCTCAAATTGGAATTCCATGGTATAATGTTACCGGTAACCACGATGTTAATTATATGTCGCCAGATGATATGCAATCTAATGATACCTATAAAAGTATCTACGGACCTTCAACCTATGCATTTATATATGGCAAAGTGCATTTTATTGTACTGGATGACATTCTTCATCACGAAGAAGCCGGTTCAACAAAATACGAAGGCGGCTTGAGAAATGATCAGTTACAGTTTGTTGAGAACTATTTAAATACCGTACCAAAGGATGAAATAGTTGTTCTTAATATGCATATTCCATTGGCTATTGATGATAGTAGTTTTCGAAAAGATGATCAGAAAAAGCTATTCGATCTGCTGAAAGATTTCCCAAATACACTTTCGTTATCAGCTCATACTCATATGCAGGAGAATCGTTTTTTTCATAAGGAAAATACCGATTGGCAACAAGCCGTTCCTCATCATCATTTTAATGTGGGTACTTCGTGCGGTAGCTGGTGGTGCGGTTTGCGAAATGAAACAGATATTCCACATACGATGATGCGTGATGGCACGCCTAATGGATATGCATTTATTTCTTTTAATGGTGCCGATTATAAAATTGATTGGAAAGTTGCAGGAAGTTCTAAAGATCATCAGATGAATATTCATGTGCCACGTGGAATATTGGCGGGTTCGTCAGATACGACTTTACTTACGGTTAATTTCTTTAACGGATGTGAGAATTCGAAACTACAATACCGGATAAAGGGACAGACAGACTGGAAAGAAATGACAAAAGTTGTAAAGTTTGATCCTTATTATGAAAAGATAGCTCAAAGGTGGAAGAATTTCAAAAAGATTAAACTGGATGAAGTTTGGCTGGCAGATTCAACTCTTACCGTTCAGGATTTTCCCGGAATGCCGTTAATGGGGCCTGCCAAATCAACACATATTTGGGAGGCAAATATAGGAAGCGATTTTCCGGTAGGCAGATATATGATTGAAGTGAAGGCTGAAGACAGATATGGAAGAACTTTTACAGCCTTTCATACCATGCGGGTGGCAGAGTAACAATAAGTTACTTTGCCAGTGTTATTTTTTTAGGATTGAGTAAATTAAACTCAACAGGAGGCTGATATAACGTTTTGTGTACCTCTGTAAGCATTTCGCGAAGAGGTAGATCCGATGGAACTTTTGAAAAATCAATTTTATCAATTGCTTCAGGAGTGGCAAATACTCCCGGAACCCAATGATTAGGTGTTTTTAATTCTTTATAACGGTATTTGGCAAAATCAAGCAAATCATAGCATTTCCATAGTTTACGCCAATGCAATAACAAAGGAATATCCATATCCGAAGGATCCTCTTCTAAATGCCAGGAGTCAATGGCTGCATAAGGATCATCATGAACCATCTGATCAAGTTTATATTTTGCCTTTTGATCATTATCATTTAAAGGAATAGAGCTTGGGAATATGCCTTTCATCTCTTCGAAATGCGCCATTTCAGTCATGCCAAAAGATAAGGTGTGTATGGCAGGATTACTTAAGCAAAAACGGGCATTCCATTGAATGGGTGTGGCATGAGGAATGGCTTTCTTTATTTTTTCGGGAGCTTTATAGAGTTGTCCACCCTTATCGTTAGGCGAAATAATAAAAACGCCCATATCTTTTTTCTGAGCCAGCTTAACAGCGGCTTCGTTTCGTTGATAAAAATAATAATAGTGCAGATTTACAAATTCAAACAAATCGGTATTTATAGCATTCTGTATAACACCTAACGGACCATGTGTACTAAAACCAACATGCTGAATAATCCCTTCTTCTTTCATCTTAAGCAGTTCTTCAACAGGGCCGCCTGTTTTGCATGACGCCTGAACCAGCTCGTCTGTGTTAATCCCATGCCATGCATAAAAGTCGAAGTAATCGGTTTTAAGAGTTTTTAGTTGTTCCTCAACCAGCTTACGTGTTTCTTCAGCCGTTTGGGGATTACCTTTTGTCATAAGGTGATAAGACGATCGGTCAATTTTTAATTCATCATTTAAAGTACGACCAAAAACGGTCTCACTTTTAATATATCCGTAAGCAGTTTCGAAATGATTAATGCCGTTTTTAATGGCTAAATCAACTAAGTTATTGCAATGGTCTTGTGTTTCGTGTGGTATTTCTTGTCTGGGATTATCCCAAACCTTCTTAAACCGCATACCACCCATTGTTATTGCACTAATTTTTTTGTTGGTCTTCCCGAATCGTCTGTACTCCATTATATCTTCTACTCCTTACTTATTAATTGCAAAACTAATTGAAAGTTCAACAAAAGGACAAGTTGATGGTTCATGATTTTATAAAAATGTAAATAAACAGTTTCTATATTCTTAAACTCCATTAATTTTGAATGGCAAATGAGATAGACATGCACATAGCAATAATAGGAACCGGTGGTGTAGGAGGTTATTTTGGAGCTAAACTGGCCCAAGCCGGCAATCAGGTAACTTTTTTAGCTCGTGGTGAGCATTTAAAAGCCATCAAAGAAAATGGATTGATGGTTAAAAGCATCCATGGCGATTTTCATGTAAAAGAAGTTGCAGCAACCGATGCTATTCTTGAAATAGATTCTCCTGATTTGGTTATAACAGCCGTAAAAGCCTGGCAAATAAAAGAAGTGCGTGAAGATATTAATAAGATTCTACATCCTGGCAGTATGGTTTTACCGTTGCAAAATGGAGTAATGGCAGCAGAAGAGCTTAGTGAAGTAATTAATCCATCGCATGTTTTGAACGGTTTGTGTCGTATTATTAGTAAAATTGATGGCCCGGGTGTAATTAATCATTTTGGTGTAAAGCCTGAAATTGTTTTTGGTGAGTTGAATAAAACCGAAACGAAACGAACAGCAGCATTGACTCAATTATTTGATGATGCTGGTATTACTAATAAAGCATCTCGGGATATTGAAGTCGATTTATGGAAGAAGTTTATATCTATCTGCGTGAGTGCTTTGTTAGCTGTAACAAAAACTACCTATGGTGAAA
The DNA here is from genome assembly GCF_018271995.1 of Carboxylicivirga linearis. Lineage (GTDB taxonomy): Bacteria > Bacteroidota > Bacteroidia > Bacteroidales > Marinilabiliaceae > Carboxylicivirga > Carboxylicivirga linearis. The sequence goes on along the minus strand of NZ_JAGUCO010000011.1, from coordinate 70,649 downwards.
TACGCGAGATAAAAGAAACTCGTCAAATGATGATTGATCTCTTAAATGAGATTTATGATTTGTCGAAGAAAAAAGGTGTGAATATCAAGTCTGATTTTATTGATAAAACAATAGCCTTCTTAGATTCTTTTCCATACAATTCAACTTCATCATTAACGCGTGATGTTTGGGAAGGTCGTCCTTCTGAAATAGAGTATCAAAACGGTACAGTAGTTAAGTTGGCTAAGAAGTTGGGGGTAGATGTTCCGATTAACCGATTTGTATATAACTGTGTCTTGCCTATGGAATTAAAGGCGCGAGGAAAGAAATTGTCAAAGCCTAATTAGTACAAATTTCCATGTATTTGGAAAATTAGCAGTAGTCATAAAATAGAGAATGGTGTATGTTTGATTTTATAAAATCAGCTAACACAAATTCTCAATGAAAAAATTCTACTTACTGTTCCTGCTTTTGCAGGTTACTTTTCTTACTTCACATTCTAATGCTCAACAATTAGCTTTTCCCGGAGCCGAAGGTTTTGGTAAATATGCTGTTGGTGGCCGAAATGGATCCGTTTATCATGTAACCAATTTAAATGATTCAGGTACAGGATCATTGCGTGATGCCATGAGCCAGAGTAACCGTATTATTGTTTTTGATGTTGCGGGTGTTATTAAAATTAATTCAACACTATCGGCTAAATCCAATTTATATATTGCAGGACAAACTGCTCCCGGGGAAGGAATTACTGTTTATGGAAACAGAGTTACTTTTTCAGGAGCTGATAATAGTATTTGCAGGTATATGAAATTCCGCATGGGCGAAAAGTACGGTGATAGCGGTAAAGATGCTGTTGGTATTGCCAATGGTTCTAATATGATATTTGACCACTGTTCCGTTTCGTGGGGACGCGACGAAACATTCTCAATCAACTGGGATGGAAAAGGTACAGAGCCCAACAACATAACAATCCAAAACTGTATTGTTGCACAAGGTTTGATGAGTCATTCGGCAGGAGGCTTAATCCAAACTAATGGAGGTGTAACTTTGTATCGAAATCTATATGTTGATAATGACACCCGAAATTGTAAAATAAAAGGAGTTAATCAGTATGCCAATAATATGGTGTATAACTGGAGGAGTGCTGCATATATTATGGGAGGTGATTCCGAAGGACACTCATATGCCAATTGTGTGAGTAATTATTTTATAAAAGGGCCTAACGATGGCGATGTTCCATTGAGTGGGGCTAATTCAAATTTTCATATTTATGCCGATGATAATTGGTATGATGGAGATAAGGATGGAAGTTTAAATGGTGCTTTAGTTCCTTATTCTGATTATTTCGGAGGACCCGATTTTCAGAACGAACGATATGATTACCCAGTATTGCCGATCATCAGCTCACAAGAAGTGTACGGCTCATTATTACCTGATGTAGGAGCTTCATTGCCTTGTCGCGACTTTATAGATTATTATCTTATAAATGAAGTTGAATCACTGGGTGAGGAAGGGAAAATTATTACATCAGAAGAAGAACTGCCATTTGGAGCGCCAGAAGTTTGGTCGTTATGGGCAGGCAATAATCCTGTAGATACCGATGGTGACGGAATACCCGATTGGTGGGAAGAGGCTAATGGCTTAAATGCTAATCTGGCAACCGATGCAATGGAAATTGCTGAAAATGGTTATGCCAATATCGAAAATTACATCAATAGCATTGATGTATCTAATACACAGGGTTATCTTCGTCAGCCATTAAACCTGCGTTTGGCTGAATCAACTCAAAACACTCTTACGCTGAGGTGGTACGATTATACCGAGCAGGAAGATGGTTATATTATTGAACGTAAGGTTGATGGTGTATTTACACAAATAGGCACAACCGGAGTAAATGAAGATACTTTTGTAGTGGAAGGGTTGGAGCCAGAGGAGGAAGGTGAGTACCGGGTGAAAGCCTTTAATTCAGAAATAGAATCGGAATATTCTGTGGTTCTTATATGTAAAACAAAGCCTGTACCGGTTGATGTTGTTGATTTGGATGCTTTCGAACCAGATATGAACTGGACTGCCGGTGAAGATCAAAATTGGAATTCTACATCATTAAACTGGATGAGTTCTACTAATCCAGTTAGTTTTACAAACGATAGCAAAGTATTGTTTGGTACTCAGTCCGAATCGCAATCTATTAATATTACCGAAGAAGTACATCCATCAATAGTTGTAGTGAGTGCTGAAAGTGATTATTCGTTTTCGGGCAGTGCAATTGGAGGCGCCACTTCCGTTAATAAAGCAGGTACCGGAACTCTGTCTTTAAATAGTTCAAATACCTATACCGGAGCAACTGTAATTCATGATGGAGTAATGGAAATTAGTAGCCTGGCTAATGGTGGAGTGGCCAGTTCAATTGGCGCATCTCAAAACTACGATTTTAACTGGGTTTGGCTTGGCGGAGAAATCAGATATACCGGATCATCAGTTAGTACCGATCGGAATGTTGCATTGGATGGTTTAACAAGTTTTTCGGTAAATAATAACAGTACGTCTGTAACACTTAATGGTAGTTTAGCAGGACAAGGAGGTTTGACAAAAACAGGTGATGGTACTTTGGTTCTAACTAATCAAAATCCATATGCTGGTCAGACAGTAGTTTCAGGAGGAATACTTGAATTAAATGGTATGACAGCCTTAACGAATACAGCTGGAATGGGAACTTCAGGAACCGTTGTTTTGAATGGTGGAAGATTAAAACTTTGGGGTGGCGAGAGTGCCAACTACGAGACCTATAATTTCAATATGGAAGTAGCAGCTGGAACTACAAGCTATTTTCAAATGGATAGAACATGTTACTTAAAAGGAGCAGTTAGTGGCGAAGGAACATTAAATTATGATATTTACTACGTTCGTGAATATATACAGGGAGACTGGTCTCAATTTAGTGGTACCCTATATGCAAATGGAGTAGGAAGTACCAGCGATGGTACTCAGTTTATGCTAAATAATACCAATGGAATACCCAATGGAGTTTTAGTAACTACCGGATCAACCAAAGTTATATGTTGGAAAAATGCCAGTACAATGCGTCTGGGTGGTTTATCAGGTGACTCTGGTACAAAGCTATGTGGAGCCGATAAGCAAAATAATGCATCAACCATGAAATGGATTGTTGGTGGTGCCGGAACAGATGAAACTTTTAATGGAGTGATTAATAACGAATGCTCCAATGAAAGGTATAATGGTACTACAACCATTGTTAAGGAGGGCACAGGTGTTTGGCGATTAACAGGATACAATACCTATAAAGGAACAACTACTATTACTGATGGTAAGCTAATTGTAAATGGCACGCATACATCAACAGCCAACACTGTAGTTGAAGGAGGTACATTGGCGGGTAAAGGTCGTTTGTACGGAAAAGTCTATGTTAGAGAAGGAGCTGGGTTAGAACCCGGAGATGATGATGTTAGTGCTTTTTCGGTAGGTGGGTTAAACCTGAATAGTGGAAGTATCATTACAATGGATATAAACTCTGTTGCAAAAAGTAAGGATTTGATTAATAGTTCGGGAGCCATTACTTATGGAGGAACTTTAATCGTAAACTTAACCGGAGAACTGAAAGCCGGTAACTCAATAACTCTGTTTTCAGGATCCAGTCATAGTGGAAACTTTGACGAGATAATCCCTGCTTCTCCCGGAGAAGGATTGGAATGGTATTTTGAAGATGGGGTATTACACGTTACGGCATCAACAGGAATTAATAATACTGACTTATCAGAAATTGAGGTTTATCCAAACCCTGTATCAGACAATCTACATATTGATTTAAATGACGAATACGATGTAGTTGAAGTAAAGATTAATACAATGTCGGGTAGAGAGGTTTTGAGTTCAAAACATAAAAAGGTGAATGAGATATCATTGCCAGTAAGTCATTTGAAGGCAGGATTTTATTTGATGGAATTAACGTTGAATGAAAATGAGTATAAGGCCTTTAAAATTCTTAAAGAGTAAACAATAATTCATCGATAAAAAAGAGCCATCTCGAAAACGTTCGAAGTGGCTCTTTTTAAAAAATGATGATTGTTCTAAATTATTTTGTCCACCATTTAAAATTAGGTGTTACTGTTAATTCTGTTTCGTAAATTTTGGCGATGTCAGCCCAGTCAACCAATTTAAAGTTTTGAGGTTTATCTGTGCCATTATCGGTGTTAAAACCATCCTGAACTACTAATAACCCTGTTGGAAAAGCATCTCCCAGTGCCATATTAGTAACAGCTAAACCATCTGTTTCTTCAGCTCCGTCAACTTTGTTATTTCCTTTAATGGTAAAGTTGCCCAAATATTTGTTGTCACCTTCTTTTTCAAAAACAGCATATGAGAAGTTACCCTGTATAGAGGCAATCAAATAGCCCTTGTTGTTGCCGGCATAATAAATATCCAGGCCTTCAATATCAAAAGCAATATTAATGTTTGTGCTGTCGCTATTGGCAAGTATAGTCATGTTTGTATCTGCTTCCTCATCAGCGTCGAGTTTCCAAATAGCTTTGCCTTCTTCTCCAATGTACAATATTCCTTCTTCGTCATCGGCAACCATGCCCTCGCATTGCGATGAAAGGCTAATGGTACGAACAGGTGTAAGTTGAACCTGTCCATCCTTATTGCTGATGAGTAATTGTTGAGTATTACCATTTTTACCGCATACAAATGCATAATACTTATCTGATTTACGACTGTAATACATGCAGCAACCGTATGCATCATCAATTATATTAGAATCCAAACGGGTAGGCTCGGCCTGAAGTGCAATTAAACTATCGGCTGTTACTTCAAAAAGTATAACGCCGTTAGCATTTCGTTCCGAGGCAGCAGCAATAGTTATGGTTCTTCCATCAATTGGATAATTGTATCTCAAATCAACATTATTGACTCTGCCCACTGGGTTGAAGGAAACCAATTCTCCTTGCAAGTTATACAACGCCAATCCCGATTTTTTATCAGTTCCTAAAATTCTTGATTCAGCCGGGTTTTCTTCGTTATACCAAATGGCCGGATCATCAGCTGCATCTACACCATTTTCCTGTGCAACAGGCTGAGTTTCGGCTTTAGGTGAGACAGCTCGACCAATTTGAGATTGCAGTGCCAGTGCATTGGCATATTTAATAGAGTCTTCGATGGCTTCCAATTCACCATCCATTTTTTCAAGGTCTGTTTTTGTTGTTGATGAGGTGTCGCTTTTATGACGACACCCCCCAATAACAAATATAAGTAACGTGAAAATGATTGTTATTTGTTTCTTCATAGATATTAAAAGTTAAAGCGGATACCTCCTTGCATTTTTATACCGTAATATTCAGCCTGCATCGTGTATTTCGATTCGCCTTGATAGTATCGTAACGGTTGGTCTAATAAATTGTTAACCTCTGCAAAGAATTTAAGATTGCTGGTTATATCATATGATCCGCTTAAATCCATATATAAGGCTTTATCGTAGTATCGATCTTCAAATGCTTCTCCTCCGTACTCATCCAAAAAGTCGCTGGCGTAATTTAACGATGCACGTAAAGTAAGTTTTTTACTTTCGTAGAATAATGATGCATTAATGGTATGCTCAGGTGTTCCCGGTAATTTAATGTCTTCATCCTCGCGATCTTCCAGTTTGATGTTGCTTACTTTGCTGTAGTTGTAGCTATAGTTAGCATAGAAACCAAGATGTTTGAAAAATCCGGGTAAGAAAGTTAACTGACGTTGAAAGGCAGCTTCGAAACCAAATAAATCAGCATCTCCCACATTAATAGGCTGGATGTTTTCCCATCTTTCGCCATTAACATCTTCGTAGGTTGTTTGACTTTCAATAAAATCAGTGATGGCTTTGTAATAAACACCTCCGGAAACCAAACCAATAGAAGTGAAATAATGCTCTATCATCAAATCAAGGTTCATTGATTTAGTGGCATTCAAGTCAGGATTACCGTAAGATACTTCCAAATCATCCATGCTGTATATTACATATGGTACCAAATCATAATACTTAGGACGAGCCATGGTGTTGGTCCAGGCAGTCTTTAGTTTTGTGTTTTCGCTAATGTCATATTTCAACAAGATGCTTGGTAAGAAATTAGCATAGTCACTGCTTTCTTTGTCTGTTGGTGTTAATTCATCGTTATCGGCATCATAACTAAAACCAGAATACTCAATATTGGTTTTTTCGTAACGAAGACCAGCTACAGCTTTTAATCTCGATGTAATGGTTTGATCCCAACGTACATAACCGGCAGTTACATTTTCAGTTGCTTCAAAGTTACCTGCAATTTCTTCAGGAACCGATTCTCCTTCAAAATTAGAACCAGTTAAATCCAATTTTCCAACAAATTCTTTGGAAACGAAATTACCTGCAATATAATCTCCAGCACGGAAATTGTCTTTGGTTTTATCTACTGTGTTTGCTGAGCTTGTTGCATCAATAATAAAACCATCTTCATCTGTAGGTTCGTACTCATAAAATTCGTTTTCGCGTTTTTTCTCTTTGCCTTTGTAACGGAAACCAAACTTAAGGTTTGAATTAGTCATTACCGGTAACTCAAAATCCATTCTGAAGTTTTTATCAATGTCATCGGTGTATTGAAATTCTTCAGATAACTCCTTAAAGCCCCAGTTACTGTTTAAATTCCGCGCATCGGCATCATTTACAATTACATTTGGTTTTTCTGTGTCTTTCAGGTCCTGACTAACGCTTACATCTTTATAGCGCATGGTTAAGTAACGTTCGTTTGGACGTTCTTCTTTGGCTTTTGAGTAAGAAGCTTTCCAATCAGCCGTTACAATGCCGAAATGGTGTTCACCGCCTAATGAAAAGTTCATAGTTGACTGATCTTCCAAACGGGCATATTTATTGTCTTCGGTACCTGATTTGGTTTGACGTCGAATTTCAGCTACCATATTTCCGTCATCATCTAATTCAATATCTTTGTATTGAAGTCGGTAACGATTTTCCCAGTCTTTTCTACGATTATAAATACCTTTGAATTCTAATGTGTGATTTTCATTAATAGCATAATCGAATGATGCAGAATAACTTTGACGTTCGCGTTGAACTTCATAAGTCCGAACCTGGAAATCTACCATATTACCATTTTCGTCCCATTCGGCTTCGATGTTATCAGAACCTAACTGATGATTGAAATAAGATCCGGAAATAACCATACCCAGCTTATCATTGAAAAATCTTTCTCCGTAAACAATCGATCCAATAGCCATAGGTTTTTGAGTAAGGAAATTGTATCCGCTACCTAACGACCCAGAAATACGTCGTCCGCCTGGCTTAGATCGGGTAACCAGGTTAACTGAACCTCCAATGGCATCTCCTTCCATATCGGCTGTAACTACTTTATTTACCTCAATGGATTGAACCATGTCGGCAGGAATAAGATCGAGCTGTATAGAGCGTGTTTCAGCTTCGGCAGAAGGAACTCGGTCTCCGTTTATGGTAACCGAGTTTAATTCAGGTGCAGTACCACGGATGTTACCAAAGCGTGCTTCACCCTGGTCGTACTGAACATTAATACCCGGTATACGCTTTAAAGCATCACCTATGTTTGAATCAGGGAAGCGCTCTACCTGATCAGCAGCAATAATATTGGTTACATTAATGCTGTTTTTTTGCTGGTTTAAAGCTTTGGTTTGACCCTGTAGCTGGCCGTTAATTTTAATTTCCTGAAGTTCAATTCCTTCTTTCAAAACAAAATTTGCTTCTGTTCCGTTACCTCCTTTTATTTCAACCGTAATGGATGCCTTTTCAAATCCAATGTAGTTAACTTCTAAAGTATAACTTCCATCTGATAAGTTTTTTAAACGATAAAATCCATCCACATTAGTTATTGTTCCGGTTTCTGTTTGTCCTTGAACATACACAGCTGCACCGGGTAGTGGAAAATTTTTAGAGTCAGTAACACGTCCGTGTATAAATCCACTTTGAGCATAAGTTGAGATACTTACCAATGTTACTAACAACAAGGCAAGTTGTTTCATTTTTTTCATGATTGCTAATAGGTTTAAGTAATTCTGCCGCAAATGTAGAGGTGGGAGGTAAGCAGGAAATTAAACCAATATCAACATTAGATGATTACAATGCTTTTTAAAAGTTAAGTTGTTAAGTTAAGGTTATGTGAAAAATGAAGCACTTGTGAGTAATTGTAGAATAATTAGGGAGATAATGGGTGTTAAAAAATATTTAACATTTGATTTGATCGTGTTTTGATAAATGTATGAATGATTATACAGGTATAAATCAGAACCATCTTTTTCTTTTAAAGTAAGCAATCATTATAACGGTCAATACTATCATTAGTATCCAAACACTTAAATAACCATATTTCCAGCCTAACTCGGGCATATTGTTAAAATTCATACCATAAATACCGGCAACAAATGTGAGAGGAATAAAGAAAGTGGCTACTATGGTGAGTGTTTTCATTACCTGATTCATGCGGTCTCCCTGAACAGAAAAGAATAAGTTGATATTACTTTCTAAACGCATATTAATTTGTTCGCAATCATCAATTATAGTGAGGCAAAGATCTTTTATTTCGAAGTAATATTTAACGTGTTTCGATTCTATCATCTGAAATTCTTCACGCTCAATCATTGAAACAAAATCTCTAATGGGAGTAACATTCCGCTTTATTTGATAAATCTGACGCTTAAAGGATTCAATGTATTCCAATAAGTCAGGACTCAGGTCTATTTTTTTATCAGTAATAGCAATTTCATTTATCTTTTCGTCAATACGAGCTAAGGTTTTAAAATAATTATCCAGTATGGATTCTAATAATAGATAAAGTAGATAATCGGTTTTTCGTTGCCGAACAATTCCAATGTTTTGTCTGATGCGCGACCGGATATGATCGAAATAATCAGCTTTTTTCTCCTGAAATGAAATCAAAAAGTTATCACCAAGAATAAAACTGATTTGCTCCAGATCAACATGGTTATTATCCGATGGAAGAATTGATTTGAGCGAGAAGAACCAGTATTCGTCGTATTCCTGAAATTTAGGTCGCTGATTGATATCCAATATATCCTGCATGGCCAGTTGATGAATACCTAATTGTTGGCATATAAACTGTATTTTTTCAGCATCGTGAATGCCATGTATATTCAACCAGTGCGATTGATTATCCTGAGGAAATTCTTTTATAGCTTTGTAGTCAAACTCAATGTTTTCAGTATGTTGATCGGCATTATAATTAAAGAGTTGAATACTTATTTCTTCGTGGTGAACTTTACCTGTATAATGGGCTATGGCCGGATTAATCTTTTTTCGATTTAGAATCTGCATCCTTTTTATTTTGAGAATTCAATACTAATTTAGCCTTAAAACTATGGATAACAGTGCGGAATTGCTATCAATTCCATATTTAAACTGTCTCGTTTTTATGTCTTCCGTAGGATTATCTCCTTGGGTAATTGATTCTTTTGATTTAATCATTTGGAAGTAAGGTAGTAATTCGATACCAACAATTAAATTATCGGTTAGCTCATAATTTAATCCGAATACCAAATCAAACCCGGGTATGTAGGTGTTAGTTTCTTCTGTCAAATCACCTGAGTTAGAATAGTATGAACCGTAAACAGTCTGATTGTAGGATCCATTTGGATAATAAACTTCCTCATACTGGTAACGAAAAGTAAGATCAATACCCTGACGAGCCCATAAATTATCAGTTAATTGAATTCTAAATTCTTTACCAACCATCAATCCCAAACCATAGTATTTTTGATCAATATCATTACTTGCAGTAGATAAAGTAGTTTTTTCTCCGTTTATCAGTAAACTGCTAAATCGAAATAAAGAGTTTGGTTTTCCTACTCTAAATGTAATGCCGGGACTGTTTCCTTCTCCAAATATTAATCCCAGTTCTTTAATTGTATGGCTCTCCTGCGAATAGGCAGTAAGTGGAAGAATTAGCAAAAACAATAGGAATATTTTCTTCATAGATTAGTTAGTATTTATAGTTTTAAAAATAAATAATAATCTGATACAAATAAAAAGAGCCAGCTCAAAAATAGAACTGACCCTTTGAAATATATATGAGTTGTTACTTGCTGTTAGTATTTCGAATCACGAACAGCTTTGATTTCTTCGCTCTCCAGGTATTCTTCAAAATCCATTAATTTATCAACAATACCGTTTGGTGTTAATTCAATAACTCGGTTACAGGTAGTACGAATAAATTCGTGGTCATGAGAAGCCATTAAAATCTGCCCCGGGAATGTTTTCATGTTGTTGTTAAACGCCTGAATCGATTCCAAATCCAAGTGGTTGGTAGGGTGATCTAATATCAACACATTAGGTTCTTCCATCATCATACGGGCAATCATACAACGCATTTTTTCACCTCCGGAAAGTACCGTAGCATTCTTTTCAATATCATCGTTGCTGAACAACATCTTACCTAAGAAACCACGCATGTAATCTTCCGAAGTATCTTTGGCAAACTGAGCTAACCAATCGTACAACTTAATTTGTTTTTGGAAGAATTCTGTGTTATCCATTGGAAGATAAGCTGTAGTAATGGTTTGTCCCCAGATAAATTCACCAGAGTCAGCTTTAGTGTTACCGTTGATGATTTCGAAAAATCCTGTTACCGCACGATTATCGCGTGAGATAAATACTACTTTCTCGTCTTTCTCGATATTAAAATTTACATCATTAAAAAGAGTTTGTCCATCGATTGAATAACTCAGGTTTTCTACTTTCAAAATCTGATCTCCTGACTGGCGTGAAGGCTGAAAGATGATACCAGGGTAACGACGAGTAGATGGCTGAATTTCTTCAATGTTCAGCTTGTCAATCATTTTCTTACGGCTGGTTGTTTGTTTCGACTTAGCAACGTTAGCGCTAAAACGCGAAATAAACTCCTGTAGCTCTTTCTTTTTCTCTTCGGCCTTTTTATTCTGCATTGCTTGCTGACGGGCAGCTAACTGACTTGATTCGTACCAGAATGTGTAGTTACCTGAGAAATTACGTATTTTATTGAAGTCGATATCAACAATATCGGTACAAACATTATCAAGGAAGTGACGGTCGTGAGACACCACAATCACTGTGTTTTCGAAGTTAGCCAGGTAGTTTTCCAACCAAAGAACTGTTTCAAGGTCAAGGTCGTTGGTTGGCTCATCGAGCAATAAGTTATCCGGATTTCCGAATAAAGCTTGTGCTAATAGCACACGTACTTTTTCTTTACCCGAAAGGTTAGCCATGCTTTGCTGATGCAAATCTTCTTTAATGCCCAAACCGCTTAATAATCCTGCTGCATCACTTTCGGCTGTCCATCCACCCATCGAAGCAAAGTCGTCTTCCAGCTTGGCAGCTTTCATACCATCTTCTTCACTGAAATCAGGTTTCATGTACAATGCATCTTTTTCCTGCATCACATCCCACATCTCTTTATGACCCATCAATACGGTATTCAGTACAGTGAATTCATCAAAAGCGTAGTGATCCTGTTTTAGAACAGACAAGCGTTCGCCCGGTTCCATCTTAACTGTTCCACGAGTTGAGTCGAGGTCGCCGGCTAGTATTCTTAGGAAAGTTGATTTTCCTGCGCCGTTGGCTCCAATTAAGCCGTAGCAGTTACCAGGAGTAAACTTTAGGTTTACATCAGAGAATAGTGGTTTTTTGCCAAATTGTATGGCCAGATTTGATACTGTAATCATTGTATTAAGCGTTTTTGCGGGCGCAAAAATAATACAATTAATTGATTTAATGAATTGTTTGGTGTTAAGAAAGGCTAAAGATTTAGGTAAACAGGCAATAGCCTGTAGAAAGAGGTATGTAAATCAGTTTTTGGTGATAATAATTGTATTAGTATAGTAAATAATGATTTGATATAATGTAGTTGAACCGATATGGCGTTAATAAATAATATCAGAGACTTTCGGGGTGGAGGTATATGTAAATGCTAATTTGTCAATTTCTGCAGGATTGGACAAATATGTAAATATTAAAAGCTTCACTCCGGGCCAGGTGAGCCAATAAGTAAATGTTAATAGGGCGTTTCCTTGAGTAAAGAGCGAATTAGCATTTATTAATTGATTGTTTCCGAGTAAGTAGTGAATTTGTAAATAATAATTGCTTTCTCAACACAAGGCGGACGAATAAACAAATGCTAACGCCCCAATAATTGGACGCTTCAATTATAAACTATATTAAACAGCCATAAAACTATTCGATAGCTTTTAGATTTATATAAGTTGAAAGTGCAGAAACAAGAAGCTAATAGCTAAGGCTCTCAACTAGTCGCTTTTTATTCTTCTTCAGGCCAGATTACTTCTCCTTCTTCATCATCAAAGAAAGGTCCCCATTGAATTTCGGCCAGCAAATCATTCTCGAAAAACAGGTTCAGACTGAAGTCGTTGTTAGTGGCCACCATTTCTTTTGCACTGCCATCGTCAGAAAGGTCTTCCATCTCAAATTCGCCCAGATTAAAGACTTCCATTTGTTCCATCACTTCACCCTGGCTTAATCCAATCAGGTCGATGCCTTCGAACATTACATCAGGCGATGCTGTGGTGATAGATAACAGTTTCCATTCGCCGTCTTCTTCAAACGAAAGAGATAATTCCTCTTCGTCGTAATGCCAGGCTTCCATGGCACCCGACTCCTCATCGCCATCAATCATTTCAATCTCACTTGGCTCACCCATTAACTTTTTTACTTCGTCTCTGCTCATTCCAAAGGTCAATTGACCAAATCCTTGTCCAAGTGTTATTTCTTGCATGGCTATTTTTTTATTTTGGGGCAAAGGTACAGAATGCTTTTAAGATGTGAACCGCCTGTTAGCTTTTTTCTCAGCTTGCTTGCGTTTGCTATTCAATCTTTTTTCGATGGATGATTTGGTTCTTCGTGTTGGCTTTCGTTTTTTCTGAGGCGTTAATGCAGATGCCAGTATGTTATAAAACCGTTCGGTTACAATTAGTTTATTCTTCAGTTGAGAGCGTTCGGTTTGTGCTGTTAATATCAATTCACCTTCCTGACTGAGTTTATTTGCCAGTTTATGAATGAGGATTGACTTTTCATGATCAGTTAAAAGCTGTGATGATTCAATATGAAAACGAAGTTCTACTTTAGAATTCACCTTATTCACATTCTGACCGCCAGGACCACCACTGCGCGATGCAGAAAATTTCAGTTCTGACGAAAAATCCCTGTTCTTTAATTGTTGCTCAGTCATCCGACAAATTTAAGGGTTTAAAAACAGAGTCGTTGGAGTGCTGCAGCAATCTTTTTTTTATGCGGATATATAAATAAACCATTAATGGTGCAAAAGTAAGTAGTAACCATTTGCTTTGGCTCATCAGAATAAAATCGTATAATCCATGAAACAGGAATGGGTAAAAGAATGCATTAAACAAATGAAAGCTCTGATGCTTACCAATAAAACGAGCCAAGCCCAGATGATATCCCATCATTACACCAAACATGGCATGGGCCGGTACAGCTGTAAATGCACGGGCAATACCTGTATGCAATCCATTATCAGTATTCACCACATACATGATGTTCTCAATTAAGGCAAATCCCAAAGAAACAAATACAGCGTAAACAATACCATCAAAGCGTTCGTTAAAATTTTTATTTCGCCATACCAATAACATAACTGCTGTCAACTTAAATGATTCTTCCCAAAACGAGGCCACAAAAAAGGCATCCATAAAAGCATCGATAAACTGATTGTTTTTGTAAGGAAGAAGCATAGAAGCCGTCCATTGTTCACCAAATATAATAGGGATACAAATTAGCATTCCGCCAATCAGAGATTTAATCAATAATCCAAAAGGTTCTTTCTCGTATTTATCGCGATAGTAAATATAGAACAGAATGATAAGAACTGGCGCGGTGGCTATTAAAATAAGGTTCATTAGATACTGTGTAAAATTCAGTTTTAAAATCCTAAAATACTATTTTGTATTAATTATAAAAAAACGGCAAGTTGATTTAAATTTAAACTCACGAATTGATTAACTTGCGTTTTCAATCATAGCCCAATGAAAAAAACATTGATAATCCTGCTTGCTGCATTTTTCAGTGCTTATGCCTATGCACAGGTGTATCAAGGTGTGCATACAAGTTGTTATTATCCTTTACAAAATATTTACAATCAGCCTGCCGATTTAATTTTCTCTAATTATAAATGGAACATTAATGTTTTATCACCTCAAGTGAGTTTGGTAAACAACATTGCATTTAATGAGTCGGATTTTCTGAAGGCCTTAGGAAGGGTTGGGTTTAATGATTTGAAATATTTTTTAGCTTCCGATCAAACTTTGTTATTGGCAACAGGGCATATGATGTTACCTTCCGTTTCGTATCGGATAAACTCAAAACATGCTGTAGCTTTTTCGACCAACCTGCGTGTTGATGGTATTTATAAGTCATCAAATGATGAGATTACCAATCTATTCAGAGGATATGATAATCCTGATATATTAAATGATTTATCAGATGAGCATTTCCAATCGGTAGTAAATCAATGGATGGAGTATTCTTTATCCTGGTCAGGCATTCTTTGGGATAAAGGCGAGCATATAGTCAGTGGCGGAGCAAATCTTAAGTATTTGGTTGGAGGAGGATCGGGCTATGTTGATTTAGATGGGATAAAGGTGATGTATGGGAAAGAAAAAATAGATTATTTTGAAGTTAATGTTTCCTATGCCATTAATAATAATCTTCGTGAAACCATTGATGACGGTAAGGTTGATTTGTTTGGTGATAACGGACTTGGGATTGATTTAGGGGTGGCCTATCGATACAAGCCTGAAGGAGAAGTTAATATTCCTTATAAGTATAAGTTAGGCTTGCTAATAGGCGACCTTGGTTATATAAAGCATAGCAAAGATGTTGAAAGGTCCACTTTCAAGGTGTCTGTACATGATGTACCGTATTCGCGTTTTGAAGGAATTGAAAGTTTTGAAGCCTTGGTTGATTCGCTTCATAATTCGGTGGATATTCAAGAGATAAATAGTAAGGCATATAGGATGAATCTTTCAACCACATTTGCGGTTACAGCAGATTATTGTTTTCATCCTAATTGGTATATAAATGGTTTAATATCTTATCAGCCGGGTTATTATCAAAACCTGTTAAACGTTGTCAATAATAATATTTGGAAAGTGAATTTAACTCCTCGTTTCGAAAATAAAACATGGGGCGCTTATTTGCCAATAACCAGCAGCACTATTGTTACTAAAGTAGGATTGGCTATGAGATGGAAGTATTTGTTTATAGGTTCAAGCACTTTTGTGAGTAACCTTTTTAAACCTGAAGCAGGAAGAGGTGAAATGTATTTTGGTATTAATATTCCTATTGGGAAGTTAGATGATAATTATTAAGTCCGAAGTGCATAGACCGCAGTCCGAAAGGAATATTGTGAGTGATTGACGGAATTTGAACTTAACGCCTCGGACTATTTTTCAATTTTTTCCTTTAGTACTCGATAGTTAATTTTTCCTGTTCCCAACAAAGGAATCTCATCCACTTTTTCAATGCGTTTGATTTTGGCAATGGCTGCCACTCCGTTTTTTAATAAATAATTATTGGCTTCCATTAGGTCAATATCTTTGATTGTAAATAATACAATGTCGGCAGGAGAGACTTTGTCGCTTCCTTCCACTGCCAGCACCTGTTGATCTTCTTCACCATATTTTTCCAACAGAATATTCTCGATAAAAGGCAGACTAATCATCTCACCGGCAATTTTAATAAATCGTTTCAACCTACCTGTTATAAACAAGTATCCTTCATCATCTATATAACCCAGGTCGCCAGTTTTGTAATATTGCTTGCCATCGATAGTTTTAAAAGGTTTTAGTTCAGGTTGATCAAGGTAACCGCCAAAAACGTTGTCACCACTGATGTAAATCATACCTGTTTCACCTGTTGCCAGTTTCTTGCCTGTCTCAATATCAATAATCAAACCTGATAATCCAGGAAGTAACTTACCAACACTATTCAATTTTTGTTTTTCTACCGGGTTTAGCGAAATAACAGGCGAACACTCTGTAATGCCATACCCTTCTAATATCAGTCCATCCTTAGTCATGCTCTCGAATTTTTCTTTTACTTCTAATGGCATGGCTTCGGCACCTGATATGGCGTAATGAATTGATTTAAAAAAGTAAGATGTTCCTTGCGATAAAAGTAATTTTAGAAAGCCTGGCGTTCCAATAAGTACATTGGCTTGTACGTGTTTCAATATTTTCAACACTTCGCGTGCATCCGTTGGATTTGGAGTATAGGCAATCTTTACTCCTGTAATTAGCGGTAGAATACTTAAAACAGTAAAACCAAAGCTGTGAAAAGGAGGCAAGAAGGAAAGGAAGATCTCATTATTGCTAACCTCAATCATATCAAAAACAGAAGATAAATCACTCACAATATTTTTATGCGATAGGGGCACAGCTTTGGGCAGAGCCTCACTTCCTGATGTAAAAAGAATTACAGCAGTATCATCGGGTTGATTGGTTTGTGTAAATGCTGGAAAGGTGGCTTTAAATGCACCTTTCAGCTTTGTGATTAGATTGATATTAGGAACTTCTTTCTCAAGCAGAATAATTTTAGAATGAATGCTCTCAGGAAGCATTTCTTTTACCTTGTCGATAAAAGATCCTGCTGAAAGTATTTTTTTTATCCCTGCTGTTTCTATGCAATGTTCTAAAACCTTGTTTCCAACTGTCCAGTTGAGCATTACAGGTATTTTATCGGAAAGGTAGCAGGCTGCAATTAACAAAGTAGTACTTTGTAAAGCAGGAAGCATGATACCAACATGTTTTTCGGGTACTTTATTTTTTAATAGTTCAGCAACAACGCATGCTTTCAGAAAGAAATCCTTGCGATTGGTTGATCCCAACATGGCATCGTAGGTAAACGAATCTTGCTTGTTATTACTGAAAGTACTAACAAATAACTCCGAAATACTTTTGTAAGGATTGATTTTAATATTCTCTATCTGAGTTAAATCTTTATCCAGATTACTTTGGGGAAGATCTGAGTCACTTTGAAACTTTCCCATGGCGGCCATGCATAAATCAGTAATAGTTCTGATTTCAGTTATTTGAGGAGCCGAAAATGTAGGGAAGCTGTTTTCTACTTCAGATAAAATTTCAACCAGATTTAACGAGTCAGCACCCAGATCAACCTGTAAATAATCCGTTTCTTTTATCTGTTCTGATGGAATATCCAGAACTTCTCCCACGCATAAGCACACTAATTTTAAAGTGTTGGCAGGTATTTCGTCTTCTTTGGTTTCTTGTTTTCTGTGTTTTACTTTTTTTAATGCATTCTTTATTCTGGCTGGTAAATCACGATTGAGTTTTGTAGCCAGAAAGTGTGCTTTTAAATAATTAACCGGTTCTTCTCCATGAACATTGTATGTTTCTTCCAGAAAAGTATTAAACTCATTTTTACCTAATTGACTATTGCTTTTTGTTTGCTCAGAAACGTTTACAAATTCAATGGTAATTTTTCTTCGAGGCATAAAAAATAGCAGATTGACAAAAAGAAAACCAATTGTTTTCAAAAGCATACCGAAGAAATTGGGCGATTTACCCGTCCAGGCTTTTGACCAGCGACTTCCCCAAAAACCTCTAATTCGTGCTGCAATGACTTCAACATCCTGAGGCAGTTCTTTAACTACCCGATAGGCACTTTGTTTGTTCAAAATCTTCTCATATCCCTGTGTGGCAATCTGACCACTTGGGTAAATGACGATATTCTTTTTTAGCTCAAATCCATGATTCACCGATTTAACTATCTCTTCCAGAACATTAGTGTTACGGCTGCCTGCTTCCAAATCACTCACGCGAACCGCTCCCCACGACGAGAACATGGTTTTGGCTACCGGCATATCGTAATAGCCGGAGGTGACTACTGGCACAGCCGTTGTGTATTTATATAAATGAGCAAACAAAACAATCGGATCCATTATAGCCTGATGATTGGGCAATATTAGTTTAGGAGAATCCTGTTTCAATACCTCTTCACCTTTAACTTCAATGGTGTAGCGTAAGCTTAAAATAGCTCTTAACCAACTGAAAAATATTCTGGCGAATTTTATAATTAATGGATGATGTTGTTTCATTTTTATATTTTTTAGTCAGTGGGCAGAAGTCAGTAGAAAAACTTTTTATAAGAAAATCTACATTCAGTATTCTAGAAGTCTAAGTATCTAATGATCTAATTGTCTACTTCTTCTGCCTTTAATTGTTTTGCACCCGGTATTTTCAACCAGGTAATGAGAGTAATTATCCAAATTATACCTGCAATGGTTGCAAAAACAACAACAGAGTTGGTGGCTGATTCCACTAATCCGAAAATTCCTGCTGATGCTAAAATAAACGTAAATAGAACGAGGTTATTATAAGCTAGAATTACTCCCAGTTTTCTACCCTCAACTTTTGATTGAATAAATGAGTTTAATGGTATTTTAAAAATTCCTGCAAAAAAGGCTGTCAGTACAATTAAAATTGTAAATAAGGTTGTTGACGGATTTAATAAAAATATAAGGGTAACGCTGATTCCCATCCCTAATCCACCTATCGGAACTAAATACATTTTTAATTTATGGTTCGAAATCACTCCCGTGACGTAACAACCTGCCCCAATGCCTATCGCAACTAGTGCCATAATGGTTCCTGTGGCAGTGTCAGATAGTTCTAAAACCTGGCGACAATGCGGAATAATGTTCATTTGTAGTAATGAGCCAATGGCCCAAAAAGTTGCTAATCCAAATATTACGGTGTTTAATCCTTTAACTTGTTTGCTCCATTTGAATGAATCTTTTATAAAAACAAAAGGATTCAAAGATGTTGCTTCTTCATCCGGTACCGTTTCTTTTGGATGAATTTTTAAACTGGTTAACCAGCCTAGAAAGGCAAACAGGATGATGGTTGAACAAACAATAACGATGCGATAGGGTGCTAAGGTTTCATTTTGTATGGTATCAGAGACCACACCTGCGGCAAAAGTTCCGATCAAAACACCAATAAAAGTTAGCATTTCCATGGCTCCTGTACCGTAAGGGATTCCTTCTTTTCCTCCAATGTCGCGAATAATTCCGTATTTGGCAGGAGAGAATAACGCACTTTGCAATCCCATCAGAAAAATACCAGACATGGCAATAGGAACATTGTGTAATATAAATCCAATTGCAGAAATCGCCATAATTGGGATTTCAAATAGCTTAGCTTTCTGAATAATTCTGGCCTTGGAATGATCGCGGGCCAGTTTACCAGCTAATGGCGAAAATAAGATGTAAGGAATAACAAATAGCCCCGAAGCCAATGATATAATTATTGATTCTTTATCAGCAGCTAACCAGGTTGTTCCAATAAAAAATATAAGGTATTTCAGATAATTATCGTTTAATACACCTAAGAAATTGGTGATAAACAAAGGTATCCATCTGAATTTTGAATGTTCCATAACAAAAGTTTTATGCTTTTTATTATACGCAAGACGACTGAATAAATCAATCGTCTTGCGTATTTAGCTAAAATAGGAAATAACCCATTAACTTGCTTATGCATTTTCAGTATTATCCTCTGTTTCTTTTATTGGGTTTGGAAGTTCTGTTTCTTCTTTATCTATCCAGCGTTTATTTATGTAGGCAATACCCAAGGTTAATACACCAATAATCATAAGAAAAATCATTTTGCTGATGTTAGCAGCTCCTGATAAATCCCAGAAAAATACTTTAGCCGAAGTGAAAAGAATCACAATGGTTCCCATAATTCTGAAAGACTTGGCTTTAGTATGAGCTCCCCAAAGGAAAATCAATAAAGCATATACAATGTATGAAATAGAAATAGCCAATGGTCGACTGAAATGATCAATGTCGTAGGCAGTCCAGATATTTCGGATTTGAATTGTAAATAATCCTGCTAAAATAATATTTGATACAATGGCAAACAGATTACTCAATACCGGATTCTCTTTTTGTTCTTTTTTGCCCATGTAAAATCCAAAACTAGCCAGTAGCATCCAGGTAAAGGCACCTGCATTAATAAAAGGAATGTATTTTATTCCCCAAATGGTAATCCATTGAACATCCCATGCAACGGTAAACCAATAAATAATTAGCAGCATCCAGGCGGCATAGCTGACATAACGTAGCTCGTATGATTTCACAAATTGTCCGATGGTATAAGCACCTGTAACAACCATAAACCAAAGTAAAGTGGTTACAACATATTCCATTCCATAGATGCTCATGGGTTTGATGTTAGCAGCTGAAATGGCGAAAAGGACCAATCCCAAACAAACATAAATCAACCCGGGAAAGATATTTTTACCCGATAAAAGGTAAACAAATACCGATGCAATCATAAAGGTGAAACCAACCACCAACAAAGGCACGGTAAAAGAGATGTCGAAACTACCCAGAATAAATATCGACCAGAAGATAAACAACATGGCATTCAGCAAGCTCAGATAAAGGTTCCAGCCAGTAAACTGATCTTTTTCTTTATGAGAGGCAAAGATGATTCCGGCCATATATACCATAAACAATGATGCAGCATAAAAGAATGGTCGTCCCCATGATGTTGGATCGAAATAGATGTAGTAAGTGGCGTATACTAAAACAGTTGCAATAAAGGTCATCACTCTTAATTCCTGCCATTTTTTAGCAATACTCACGTAAAGCGATCCAAGGTTAAGAATCAATACATATGCAAACAAAACCATGTCGTGCTCGGGCTTGGCTTTCATCAAAATGGGGGAAAGTAAACCTCCCAACACACTAATGAATATTAAACCTCTCAGTTCATACTTATAGCTGATTAAAGTTGTTAGGGCTGATAGAGCCAGAACAGAGATGAGCATTACATTGTAAGGCCAGTTCAGATTATCGGTAAAGGCAATGTAGGTAAAGGTTGCATAAATAATGCTGATGCCTGAGCCTGACAGAATCTGATAGGTGTAAAGAGCGCTTTTGCGGTAATAGGTAAATCCGCTAAATAGCAAGGTCACTCCAATGGTAAAGCCTGAAAGGACGCGAATCTCAGGTGGAAACCATCCGCTTTCAAAGGCTATTTTCAGGAAATAGGTAAATGCCGAAAACAAAAACAAAATTCCCAGTGACGTAATCCAATGCTTTTTTATCAGGTCAATCATGATTAAAAATTTAGGTTATAAATTAATTGACGATACAAACTTAGGTGTGATCTGCTAGTGAAATCAAACCAATATGAATTACTAACGGACTTTTGAAAATATGAATGGATTTTATATATTACGCAATAAATAGTGATATTTAAATATAATAACGGACTTTAGAAAGGTGGTAAATGGATGCGTTGGTTCAGTTAATAAATACCTTTTCGAAGAATGATGTAAGTGATTTTTCAGCTTTTATTCATCGGATGAAAAAGAAAGAAGGACGGAAAGATTTACAGCTTTTTCAGCTTTTGTATAAAAATAAGGAAGCTGATTCAGGTGAAATCATCAATCATTTATATCCTGACGGGAATAAGGAGGCGTATCATGCTTTGCGTAAGAAGTTGTACAAGCATTTGAATGATTTTATTTATCACAAACAGATCCGAAACGATTATACGTTGGAATCACAGATAAACGCTCAAGTGAGCATGGCTCGTTACCTGAAAGAGCATAATATTACAACTACGGCCTGGAAGTATTTGCAAAAAGCTGAAAATATGGCTGTGAGTGCTGAGCATTTTGCTTTGGCTAACAATATTATTAGTCTCCAACTGGATATGCCACTTAAAGATCTCAATCAGGATTTGAGAAAGTTATTAGTTCGCAAGCAAAACTATTTACGTCTTGCTGTTGAAGATGAAAATGCAGATACGGCGTACAAAATCATCAAGCACTTGCATCGAGAGGCCAAAATATCAAAGGAAGAAGTGGATTTGGAGAAAGAAGTAGAATGGATTTTTGATGAGTATCAGTTGAATAAAGCCCTTTCGAATCGTCCTTCTGTTGTTTATAAGCTGATGTCTATTTTACGCAGTGTGGCTGCATCAAACAAAGATTATTATCATTTCGAACCCATACTAGTAAGCTATTACAGTCAGATAGATAAAGAAGCAGCTCAAAAAAAGTCAAATCGTGTAATGTTGGCTCGTTTGCAATATATGGTTGCTCATACATTGTTCAGAAATAAGAAATTTGCCGAGTCCATTAAATACTTGAAGATATTACGAGAAACTCTGCGTTTGTTGGTTAAAACTGAATATGCACGCATGTTGCCAAAGTTAACACAACTGTATGGAGCTAATTTGTTTTTTACGGGGAAAATAGCTGAGGCGATAAGGGTTGTGGATGCCAATTTTACTGAGAAGTTGAGTATTCAACAGGAAGAAAGTCTGAATCTAAAGCTCAATCAATCTATCTATCATTTTTTTAACCGGGATTATGGACAGGCCGCAAAACTGCTGGCTTCCATTGGACATTCTAATGCGTGGTGTGCCAAGTTTGCAGGTATAGAGTGGGTGGTTAAAAAAGATTTGTTAGATATCTTTATTCAGTTTGAGTTGGGACACTATGAGATTGCTTCCAATAGAGTAAGGGCTTTGTTGCGTCAAAGAGCATTGTTCAAAAATCATCAACAGTATGAGCGGGTAGAGGTTTTTATCAAGCTGATTGGCAAGATTGTTGAAGATCCGGAAGTAGCTAAATCTGAGATTTTTTATGATGAGGTGGAAGAGTCGTTTGATTGGCAGCCGATTGCCGAAGAAGATTTGCATGCCTCGGTGTTTTATGCCTGGTTAAAAGCCAAGCTTCAAGGGCGTGACTGCTACGAAGTATTACTTGAATTAATTTCGATTTACCAATAATAAGCTGTTGTTTTGTAGTATGGAATTTGAATTAAATGTTCAGAACAGAATCAAAGAAGTGACATTGCCTGATGGCACATCAAAGGTGAAAATTGGAGTATCGCGAAGTAATTGTAAGGATGTGCTTCTGGAGGTTATTGATCAGGAAGGAAAAGCAAAAGGTAAACCCCTGGAGAAGTGGCTGCCAGAGATAAAATCGAAATCAATGAAAGGGTTACGATTTATGATGAATGATTTTAGTACAAAGCCCATTAAAATTACAATAGATTTTAAGTGATGAGAATTATAATTTTACTGATGACAATTCTTTTAACTGCCTGTCAGGCCCCAACAGACTTAAAAAATGGAGATATCATTTTTAGAGGGAAAAGCAATGGTAGTTTGTCGTCTGCCATTGATGAGGTAACTCAAACAGGGCATGATTTTCATTTTACACATATTGGGGTGGTTGAAGTGAAGGATGGAAAAGTTATGGTTTGGCACGCTGCCCCGGAAAAAGGAGTTATATGTGAATCTTTGGAAGATTTTACCTCTGGAAATGGAAAAGATTCAGTGGTTGTTGGTCATTTCAGAATTAAGGGTATTGCCAACCACTCAATTGAAGAAGCTTTGGAACTGGCAAATAAGTATAAAGGACAGCCATACGATTATACTTACATAATGGAAAGTGAGGGTTTTTATTGCTCAGAGTTTGTTTATACAATTTTTGAACAAGACAGTGTATTTGTATTGGATCCAATGACGTTTAAAAATCCGGAAACTGGAGAATATCATCAGGGATGGATTGATCATTATCAGAAAATGGGAATTGATATTCCGGAAGGAAAACCAGGGTGTAATCCCAATGGAATGGCTGCATCAGATAAACTCGATTTCTTAGGATATTTGTCAAACTAAATTATTTATGGCATTAGAAACAGGTAGCATCAGCATAATTAAAAAGGAGTTAAAACGATTGCCCAAAGAGGTTTTAGTTGATCACTTATTACGATTAGCCAAGTATAAGAAAGAGAGTAAAGAGCTGTTGAGTTACCTTTTGTTTGAAGCTGATGACGAGGCCAATTATATAAAAGAAGTAAAAGAGGAGATAGAAAAAGAGCTTGCTTCAATCAATTATTCATCTGTGTATTATGCTAAAAAAGGAGTTCAGCGGGTGCATCGGATGTTGACAAAATACATTCGCTACTCAGGTAAGAAAACCACGCAGGTTGATTTGTTGATTCACTTTTGCAAACAAATGAGAGCCTGCAAAGTGAGCTATAAACGAAGCAAGGTTTTAAAGAATTTATACGATCGACAGATAGTAGCCATCTCAAAAGCCATGGCCTCAATGCATGAGGATTTAAGATTGGATTATGAGAACGAATTGGAAGAAATCTTGTAGATTAAATACAAAATATGGAATACCAAGAATGACCTCAGTTGAAATATTTTCTGAAGTGTAGCAACTCTTTAGTAAGACCGTGAAGCTGAGAACTTGTTCGAAGATCACGCGGCCGAACTTAAGAGGTGTTAAGTTCAGAGAATGTTTCAAGTGCAGTCTTGACTTTTTTTGCTTCCGTTTTTTGTGTCAAGACAAAAAATGAGGTGGGGTTTGGGGCAAAGCCCCATTATAAAAAAATGAATACTAAAAAAATGGGAATACTACGAACAATAAAGAGCGATTACGAAATGTACGAAAATCAAAGCCAGGAGTGCTTTGTAGCAATTAATCGTGATGATTGTAAACAAATTAAAGCCTATCATAAAGCCAATAAAGGAAAGAAACCTCTTCCCAGCCAAAAAATCAAAGGCTATAAGTTTGTAATGGACGAAGAATTTGAATCACTTAAAATTGATTTCTCCAAAGAACTCCAATTCGAAATCAGGGATTTGGTAAAGGTGAAAATGTAACATCAATAGTATATTCTGAACTATCCAACTAAATAATTGTCTTCATATAAGTTAATTTAATGGTTTAGAATGAAAAGATTCGTTTTAATAATAGCCTCTGTATACGGAAGTTTGTCGGTTGTTTTAGGTGCAATGGGCGCTCATGCTCTTAAAAGTGTTTTGAGTGTAGATAAATTGCAAAGTTTTGAAACCGGTGTTCGATATATGATAATTCATGCATTGGTATTACTGATAGTTGGTTTTGTTTTTGATTATCAAACACGCTTGCAAAAATCGATGGGGTGGAGTTTTATAGTTGGAACATTTTTATTTTCAATTAGTATTTTCTTTTTAAGCCTGGCCGATACTTTGGGGATGTCTCTGGGATTTTTGGGCCCAATAACACCCTTGGGAGGATTATTGATGATAACAGGCTGGATACTTCTTCTGTTTAATGTCTTGAAAATGGATAATACAGAGCTTAAAACTTGAACTTTCTATCATTCGTTCAGATAGAATATTAGTAGTCAAGTGTAATGTTTTCTGCATCCAATAGGCTTTCTGTTAGGTATCTGTAATTAATGTTTTTATGGTCTCCGTAGGAATAGGTAATACCGTTGGACTTTACATGATAATAAGAGCTCCAGATACTTTGGTATTTCAAAATGTTGAGGTCTTGTTGAGAGATTTGTCTGATTAATAAAGTATCGCTTGCAACGAGTAGATTATAAAAAGCTTCCCAAGAATAATTGGTTAATGTTTTGATGGTTAAGCTGTCATCTTTGTCATACAGACTGACGCTTCTGTTGACATCGAAATCAATATAATCAGCAACTTTTTCGAAACTTGCCTCTGTATATTCAAATTGTAGAGGTGAGATAAATCTCTGACTTAAAATGTTGTTGGAAATTGCAATCAATACAAAGATGAAAATGTATTTATACATAGCTAGGATATTAGGTTATTGCAATATATTAAAATGAACAATAATTTAAAAATGTTTAGTAAGTGTCAGTAGATGGTTGATTTCGATTATTTTCAAGTCACATAACTGCAGTAAACATGAATACCTGCAAAAGATGATAATTTAAGTTTAAAGTGGTTGTCAGAATCTTAATTTTTATCTTTGCGCCAAATCAAGAGAATTAAAGAAATGAGTATAGATGAGCGTTTGGCGAATACCAATTTTCCTTTACCTGCAATAAGGCAAGTTAACATGGCAAAACATGCAACAGGCATAAGCCTGGGATTGGGCGAGTTGAAAGGCTTTGAAGTTGATAACAAAATAAAACAAGCCATGACAGAAAGCTGGGATGATGGTGCTGCCTGTTATACTCAAAATGCCGGTTTGCCACAATTGCGAAAAGAGGTGGCTGATCGTCAACATCATGAAGATGGATGTTCGTATACAGTCGATAATGTTATTATAACTATTGGTGTTCAGAATGCTGTTTATTCAAGCATAAAAACGCTCGCAAAACTGGGCGCTAAACGTGTTTTAATTCCATCGATTCATTTCGGTATTTACAAAAAAATACCAGCAGAATTTGGGTTAGAAGTAATTACGTATCCTTTATATGATGATTTTAGTATTGACCTGCAATCGCTGGAATCAATGCTGCAAAAGGATGATGTGATGATTCTTAATTCACCATCTAATCCAACGGGTAGAGTTTATTCTGATGAAGAGTTACAAGCATTAGCCGATCTACTGAAGTCAAAACTAACAGAAGGTTATGTAATTTCTGATGAGATATATGGTCAACTGGTTTACGATGGCGAGGACTTTCATTCGTTTTCGAAATATTTCAGCAGAACCATTGTGGTTGATGGAATCTCAAAAAGTGGTGCTGTGGCAGGTTTACGTGTGGGGTGGGTAATTACTCAAAACGAAAAATTGGCAAAGGCCATTATCTCAAATAATGCAACTGTTATTAGTACACCGCCTACTCCTAACCAGTGGGCTGCCATACCAATTGTAAAAGGTGATACCAAAGAAACCATTAAACATTATAATAAAACCCTACTTGAAAACCGAAACAAGGTTGTTTCTTTTCTTGAGAAGATGAATATTACTTACAATGCGCCTAGAGGGAGCTTTTATATTTTTCCAAAGGTTTCAGGAATATTGGGTGATAAGGTAAAAGAGTTCTGCATCCAAACCGCAGGAGAGGAGAATGGAGTGGTGGTCATTCCGGGAGAAGCTTTTGGAGCGCCCGAATACCTGAGAATTTCATTAGCTTCCTTTGAACTGGAAGAAGGTTTGATTCGATTGGAAAAAGCTTTGAAGGAGTGGAAATAAATATTTTTAAGGAATGGTTCTTTAATTACGATTTGGTAATAAAGAACCGTTCCCTAATCTCAGGATATAAAAAAACGGCAACCAATTGGCTGCCGTTTACTATATAATATTAATACTTTCTTAAGCGTTGAAGTGATATAAGAAAACAATCTCACCTTCGTAAGCTGGCTTGCGGCCACCTTCTATTTCCAATTTAATACCAATGGTTGCTTTTGTTACACCTCTCAGATTTTTAGCATCAACCACCCATGCATGCAAACGTACTTTGTCGTTTACTTTCACCGGAGCATTGAATTTCAACTTTTCAATACCATAATTTACTTGCATTTTTAGGTTCTGAACATCAACAATCTGATTCCATAGATGTGGAAGAATTGATACTGTTAGATAACCGTGTGCAATAGTTGATCCGAAAGGTCCTTCTTTTGCTTTTTCCTCGTCAACATGAATCCATTGGTGATCTAATGTCGCATCAGCAAAAAGGTTAATTTGTTCCTGTGTAAATTGGTGATACTCGGAAATACCCAGCTCGCTACCAATTAGTTTTTCCAGTTCATCGAAACTTTTGATGATTACTTTACTCATCTTTCTATATTTTGAACGTTGTTATTTTCAAATAAAATTCAGCGCAAATATAGGATAATCATTTAAAATGTACCTTATTGATAAAATTCGGATCAAATCTTAATCATAAATAAGAATAAAGTTTTGATACTAGCCACGTTCCGAAAACGTTTTCGAATCTTGTATTTTGAATTATTCAGCAGAGGAAAGATCAAAAATGGTTACTGTTTGTAGTTGGTAAAGGTTTGTTCTTTAGTGATATAGTGTTATCCTATTGAGTGTAGAGAGACTCCATAACCATTTGATTCTTTTCTTTTTGATGACTTTGCTTTGTAACTTGCTTCCTGATATTTACCCGAATCAGAATATTAAATTCCACTTATATGAAATCCAGATTACTGTTTATTTTAGCTTTTATTGCTACGTTGATTAGCTGTGCCACTCAACCTTCAAAAACAGATGAAGAGTTTAAAGGCAAAGCAGTGGTTTATCAGGTATTCACCCGTTTGTTTGGTAATACCAACGAAACCAATAAACCCTGGGGAACGATTCAGGAAAACGGGGTAGGTAAGTTTAACGATTTTACAGATAAAGCCCTGAGTGAAATTAAAGATTTGGGCGTTACTCATATTTGGTACACGGGTGTTCCGCATCATGCAGTCGTGACCGATTACACACAATATGGCATTTCATTGGATGATCCGGATGTGGTGAAGGGAAGAGCCGGTTCTCCTTATGCTGTAAAGGATTACTATCAGGTAGATCCTGATATGGCTATTGATCCTGCCAATCGTTTGCAAGAGTTTAAAGCCTTGGTTCAACGTACTCACCAGCATGGGATGAAGGTAATTATAGATATTGTACCTAACCATGTTGCCCGTCATTACGAAGGATTAAACAATCCTAATGGGGTGGAGGATTTTGGTGCTGCAGATGATACATCGGTTGAATATGCAGTGGATAACAATTTCTACTATATCCCTGGAAAACCGTTTGAGGTGCCTGAACCATTAAATGGATATCAACCACTGGGAGGGGAAGAAAATCAGATGGTTGATGGGAAATTTGATGAAAATCCAGCTAAATGGACAGGTAACGGATCGAGAAAAGCACAACCACATTTTTATGATTGGTACGAAACCGTGAAAATTAATTATGGAGTTCATCCGGATGGAACGCATGATTTTGATTCACTTCCTGACGGTTATGAATTAATGAGTACTGAAGATCATTTTCAGTTTTGGAAGGGTAAAGAGGTTCCTGATTCGTGGGTAAAGTTTAGAGATATTGCATTGTACTGGACTGATTTTGGAATTGATGGTTTCAGGTTTGATATGGCTGAAATGGTTCCGGTTGAGTTTTGGAGTTATATGAATTCATCCATCAAACATGCTAATCCTGATGCCTTTTTGCTGGCTGAAGTGTATAATCCCGGATTGTATCGAGAGTATATCCACAAAGGTAAGATGGATTATCTCTACGATAAAGTGGAATTATACGATACATTAAAGCATGTGATGCAAGGTTATGGGCTTACCGATAATATTCCGGCTATTCAAACCGGATTGAAAGATATTGAACATCATATGTTACATTTTCTGGAGAATCATGATGAGCAGCGAATTGCCAGCCCCGAATTTGCAGGTGATGCTGCCAAAGGGAAACCGGCTATGGTGGTTTCAGCATTAATCAGTACTTCGCCTACCATGATTTATTTTGGTCAGGAAGTGGGTGAACCTGGAGCTGAAGATGCTGGTTTTGGTGATCCATCGCGTACTTCCATCTTCGATTATATTGGAGTACCCCATCATCAGAGATGGATGAATGACGGAGCTTTCGATGGAGGACGATTATCCCCGGCAGAAAAGGATTTACGTGATTTTTACAAACGATTATTGAATTTCACAACCAATAGCAAAGCTTTGATGGGCGAATACAAAGAAATTCATTCCTATAACCGAAATCGTTCAAATGGATATGATTCAAAAGTATTCTCATTTGCGAGATGGAGTGAAGATGAGCATTTGATAGTTGTTTCTAATTTTGATGTGCAGACAAAATCGTTTGATTTACAAATACCATCTGAGTTAATTGGAGAATGGGATTTGCCGGATAGTTTTTACATTATGACTGATCAACTTTATGGGAGCGAATCAGAGTTAGAAGTTACCGAAAGTAAAGGAATAATTAACGTTGAGCTAGATCCTTTAGAATCATTAGTTTTAAGGATTGAATAGGAGTGAATTAGGAGATAAAAACAAAGGCCGCAATTTGCGGCCTTTTATATAATAAGTTGAGAAACTTCTATAAACTAATAACTCCTTCTATGGAAGCAATTTCTTCGGTTACTTTAATAATAGAATCGGCACTTTTCATGCTTGCCTTACAAGTAATTGCTACATGGCTAAGACTTTTTGTATGGTTATAACTGAAGGTACCATGTTTGGGTAACTTATCTTTAACATTATCAACCATACCATCTTTATTGGGCACAATAAATTTAAACATATAAACCATTGGCCACTTTTTATTTTCAAGAAGTAAGGCTTTTAGTTTTTCGTAATTCTGCATTGTTGACGACATACTTACCTAATTTTTTTGGACTGCAAATGTATATTAATTTAAGGCTTTTACGAAAAAAAGGTTCACGCTAAAAATTATAAAAGAGGTATGGAAAGATCTAGAGGCTATTAGTTAAAGGCTTTTTAATTACGTCAATGTTTTCTTCAGCCAGAAGAGCAATCGATTTAGAGCAAATATTAGATGTACACACTAAGCTTACTTTAACTTTGGGATCGATGCTTTGAATTTGTTTTGCTGCTTCCACAATCTTTTCGGCATCTTTTCTAATGATTCTACTCTTAATTAGTTTTACAATGCCAATATGGTTATTGCCCAACTCCTCCAATTTAGTTCTTGAGTTTAATTGATAATGCTTAGGGTCTGTATTCATGTCATCTTTTATTTAATAGGCTATTGGGTAAAGATTGGTTACTGGTGTTCGCCTGAAATATAATACCATTTGCCATTTTCTTTAACAAATCGTGAATTCTCATGAATAGTTTCGATTTTTCCTCCATCGGATAAATAAGCAATAAATACCACCCAACCTTCGGGGTCATTTATATTGCCTGCAATGGTGTTTTTAACTTCAAGTTTAATCCATTGCACTGATTTGGTCCATCGTAAAATACTTTTACGCTCTTTGGTTGGACGTGTTGATGGGTGATGGCTATTCATCAGATAATTGATATCAGCCACTACATATGCCGAATATCTCGATCGCATCAAAGCTTCGGCAGTTGGAGCAACCATTGATCCTGTAATATATGGTTGACAACAGACTTCGTATGGCTTACCCGATCCACAGTAACAATTCATCATTCTGCTTCAATTATCATTGGGTTTTTCATGAGACGCTCTTCCAGGTCTTCAAACTTATTGCTCCATTCATTAGCTGCTAAAATAATTTGTGGATTTTTAATTCCGTCAGCAATGCGATGAAGAATAGCGTGATTTGAATGACGAAGAAATTCTATAGCATCATCCACAACTAACATTTTAATTTTAGTCATAGGAACACCATTTATATTAACCAATTCCGTTAATCGCTTGGGTGTTACAAATAAAATATCCAGTCCATCATAAATCTCATCTTTTTGATACTGAAGAATGCCTTGGTCAAAAGCAACAAAACTGCGTAGTTTGGTTCCTTTTGCAAGAATTTGAAATTGTTCTTCTGCTTCAAAAGCTTTTTCTCTTGATGACACTATCATTATGGCACGTGGAGCTTCTTCAAAAGGTTGTTTTAACTGTTGAATCAGACCTATTAGTAAAGCGTTAGTTTTTCCATTTTTATCCGGTGCAATTAAAACTAAGTCGGCACCCGATTTAATTTTAGGAATAGCTAATGTCTGAATTTCACGCGGGGCTTTCTCATAACCCAGATCAATCAGGTTTGAAGCTAGTTCAGGTAGCAGCTTTTTTAATTTCATAATGGCCTGTTTTTCGCGCAAAGTTAATAAAACAACACAGAAGAGGGAAGTTCAAGGGATGATGATTCAGATAGTGCACTCCTATGAACGAGGAAGTAAATATACTTTTAGAATGTTATAGCCTGATACTATGCACTTGATGGCCTTTGGTCAGTAATAATCTAAAAATGTTTCAATATTAACCTCTTTAAAGTTGTTGGATTACCACCAGCATTTGTTATTTTTGAAGATTGACCAATTTGAAAATAAATAGATAGTGGAGCAAGGCAAAATAGACTACTTACAAGAACAGATTGATTTATACGCCAATGAGGAGATTAAGGCGAAGGGTAAACAGCTTTATTTAGACGGTAAAGTCAATTATAGGTTGTACAATAAAGAAACGGATACTTACATCTACTCGGTAAAAGGCGGTCAGAATTACAAGATACAGTTAAGTAATCTTAGCACACGTAATCTTAAGTGTAGCTGTTCATGTCCATTTATATGGGGTAATATTTGTAAGCACGGTGTGGCATCTATTTATCATCTGATGGATTTTGGAGGAACTCAAACGGTGCAGGATAGCTCTGACGGAAAAACCGAGGCATTGCCTTTGCGTACTTCGGATGGGTATATATTAGAGAGTTATGAAAATATTACTTTGGATGTTATCCGTAAAAATACATTGCCAAGTTTATTTAATCGCTTTCGGTATGCCTACGGATCTATTTTAATGGGAATTGGTGAGATAGAAGAAGGAAAAGTGGAGTTTACTCTCAATTACGGATACAAAGAAGATACCGTATGGTTTGAGAAAAAGCAAGATAAAGTATATGTTAATTCCGAGAACGAGAAAACTGGTAAAGGATTAGGAGAGTCTGAAATAATCTGTTTGCTAAAGATGGCAAAATCAAAAACTCCTGACATGCTCGATCAGTTGTTGAATCAAAAATACATCGAGAATAGTCAGCAGTTGATGGAAAGGTATGGTTTACCTTCACATTCAAGTTTTAATCAGTTTTTTAAATTCCATTTTCATCCAGATAAAGGATTAACACCAATTAATAAAGACACTACTATTGGCTTGTTGCCTGTTAATAATCCAATTAATAGTTTTCTTCAGCCGTTGTTAAGTGGTGTTCAACCGCAAAAATTAAAGCTGCAGAGTACCGAAATTGACTTGAAGCAGGAGCGAGTGATTGGCTTTTTAATGGAGCTGCGTGAAGAGACTTCGGAGTGGAACAAACAACCTTATTTTGAAGTAAAGGCCATAATTGGTAAGCCAAATAAAGCGCGCACTCAGATCTCATCTAACCTCGATTTTTATGATGGTAATGACGGATCTTTTAATGTAGAGAAGCAAGAAACCACCAATGAGCTATTGGAATTACTTGATGCAGAAAAATCAAAAGATGTTCCTTACGAATATTTCCAATGGCAAAGCAAAGTGATGCAACTGTTGGCTCTGGAGCCATATGTGTATATGCAAACTTCCGATTCGTATAAAATACGAAAAAGTGATCTTCGGGTAATAAAGATTTCGCCTAAACCAATTGATGCTTTTTATAAGGTTGTTGAAGATAGCGATTTCATCATGCTTCAGCTGAAGCTAAGAATGGATGGCAAGGTCCTGCCTAAGGAGGTTGTAAGTAAAGTATATGAAGGACAATATGTTTACGAAATAAATAATTTATTTTGCATACCGCGCGATTTCAGGGTTGCTAACCTTATTAATAATCATCTTCATGATGTGAAAATGGTACGCAGTCAAAAGGGACTGTTTTGGGAGAATGTTATTCGACCGATGGCACAGCATGTTGAAATTGACTTTACTTCTGGAGCATACGGTATTGAAGTTATTGAGCTTGATTTTCATAATAAAAGAGTATATCTGAGCGAGAAAGAGAATTACCTGATAATTACACCAGAGGTTGAGTATCATCACATGGTTTCAGTGCCACTGGTAAATACAGGTGATATTCTTATTGAGGAAGATGGTAAATGGATTCAGTACAAGCGAAACTTTGAGTTGGAAGAAGGATTTGCTGAATTTTTAAGCACTCTTCACCCTCAGTTTGAGGAGCAGGTTGCCGAACGTAAGTTTTATCTTCAGTTTAATGAGTTTGTTGATGGCCTTTGGTTCTATCGTTTCTATGATGCTTTGATACGAAATGATGTTGAAGTTTTTGGACTGAATGAACTAAAGAAATTTAAATATTCGCCTCATAAAGGTAAAATCAGTACTACTATATCTTCTGGTTTAGATTGGTTTGAGGTAGATGTGCAGGTTAGTTTTGGAGATAACTTTGTGCAGTTGAATGATATCAGAAAAGCGGTTAAAAATAATCAACGCTATATACAGCTGAATGATGGATCGGTAGGTATTTTACCTAAAGAATGGTTTCATCGTTTCGAGAAGTATTTTCGTCATGGTGAGGTGCAGGATAATAAGTTAACGGTTTCAAAGTTAGGTTTTTCTATTGTTGATGAGTTATTTGACAATATTGATAATAACGAAGTGCTGGAGGAGTTGAGCGAGAAACACCGTCGCTTGTCTAATTTTACGCATATTGAAGAAACCAATATTCCACAGTCTATTACCGCAGAGTTACGACCTTATCAGAAGGAAGGTTTAAACTGGTTAAACTTCCTGAACGAAATGAAATGGGGAGGTATTTTGGCTGATGACATGGGATTGGGTAAAACACTTCAGGTACTTACCTTTTTGCAGCATGTGTTAAAGAAAAACAGTACTACTAACTTAATTGTGGTGCCAACTTCACTTCTGTTTAACTGGGAGAACGAAATAAGAAAATTTGCTCCTGAGTTAAATGCATATTATCACTATGGAGTGGGACGTTCAACTGATGCTAAGGCTTTTAAGGAATACGATGTAGTGATTACGAGTTATGGAGTCCTGCTTCGTGATGTGCAAATGTTAAGCGAATTTACTTTTAATTATATCATTCTGGATGAATCTCAAGCCATCAAAAATCCGGCATCGAGAAGATATAAAGCAGCATGTTTGTTGCAAGGATACAACCGATTAGCACTTACCGGTACACCTATTGAAAATAGTACTTTCGACTTGTTTGCTCAAATGAGTTTTGTTAACCGGGGATTCCTGGGAGGAGTAACAGCTTTTAAAGAAAACTATTCCAATCCTATTGATAAAGATGGAGATGAGATACGAGCTGCAGAGTTGCAAAAACTCATTAATCCTTTTGTATTAAGGAGAACAAAAGAGATGGTGGCAACTGAGTTACCAGATAAGACGGAAGATGTGATTTATTGCGAGATGGAACCTGCACAGCGTAAGGTATATGATGCATATCGTAATCATTTTCGCGATAAGCTGATGGGGCAGATTGAATCCGATGGTCTGGCTAAGTCAAAGATGATGGTATTAGAGGCTCTTACCCGTTTGCGTCAGATTTGCGATTCACCACAATTAATCAATGATGAAAGTATTGAATCGAATGCTTCTGTAAAAATCGATGAATTAGTACAGCATATCACAGAAAAAACGGCCAATCATAAACTACTTATATTTTCTCAGTTTGTTAAAATGTTGGGATTGATTCGCGATGAACTGCAAAAGCGTAATATTAAGTTTGAATATCTTGATGGTCAAAGTACCACCAAGCAGCGCGAAGCATCGGTGAATAATTTCCAGGATGATGATGAATTACGTGTTTTTCTTATCAGTTTAAAGGCTGGAGGTACAGGGCTTAACCTAACGGCAGCTGATTATGTTTATATTGTCGATCCTTGGTGGAATCCAGCAGTCGAGAATCAGGCTATCGACCGTTGTTATCGTATTGGTCAGGATAAAAAGGTATTTGCTTATCGAATGATATGTAAAAATACAGTGGAAGAAAAAATCTTAAAGCTTCAGGAGAAGAAAACCAAAATTGCAAACGATATTGTACAAACCGATGAAAATGTGATGAAGAATATCGGTATTGATGATATTCAGGATCTGTTTTCCTAATCCAATTAATGGCAAGGCTATTGTATTACATTTATTAGATTCCTGTTGTTTGGGCTCTATCTGTTGATAAATCGAACATCAGGAATACTTCTTTCCTACATTATTGTAGGAAAACTGGAGATGTGTCTAACAAAAATGTAAAATTGAAGCCTATGTCAATTGGAAATGCCATTAAGTTTATAAAAACAGTTGATACAGATGATAGCTTTCGAAAATCGCTGTATCGTGTTAAAGGGGGGTGGGATGGATTAAACAACTTTCTTCATCAGCGCGACTTATTTTATACACCGGGCGAATTTGAAGAAGCATTTAATCATTTGCATACCGAATGCCAATTTGAAGAACAGGCAGACAGACTTTATAATGTTTTACATCTATTGCAACTTGTGCTTGGAGATCAAAAAGAAGTTTAACCTTAAAACAATTGGAAAATGACTAACGTTTCATATCGTTCTCTTACCGAGATTAAAGATTTAATTGAAGATTTAGGATTTGCTATTTCGTATCCATACGATGATTTGGTTTTTATTGATAGTAATGCCTTTTTGATTCAGTTTGATGATTCTAAAAAATTCAGCTATTTCATTCATTTTAATAGCGAATTAAAAAAAGGAGCAAGTGAGGATTTAAAAAAACAACTCATTGAAAGTCCTAAAGCTAAAAAACTAAACTTGGTGTTTAAAGGCACCTATACAATTAAACAGTCTGAAGCGGAAGAGCAAATAGATCTTGTTTTTGAAGATTAATTTGAATATTAAGTATATGTATTAGCCTCGGTTTTGCCGGGGTTTTTTTATATGCAATAAATTGTAAAAATATTTCTCTTCATCTAATCATTCCGACCGATTGGTCTATAAGTAAAATTCCCACTTTAACGTAAATTATTCTCACTTACACATACATTCTGACATCAGTATACAAATAAATACTAGTTTTGAATTTTGTTTTTAACTATAAAATAATGTGCTGCCCTAATAATCTGATTTAGCATCAAAAAAAATAATACTTAATCAATGAAAAAAATAAAGTTGCGAATAGCTATCCCCTGGCTTTTACCTATTGTTTTATTCATGTTTTCCTGCGAACGAGATGATATTCAAGTTTCAAATGAGGTAGATGAAAATGTTGTTGAGGAAATTCATTCAGAAGCAATGGTGGAAGGACTCGTTCGTATAAAACTAGAGCGAACAACTTCCCAATCAATGTCTGTGTCTTTAAAATCAGGAAAAGTAAAGACGGATATCAGTAATATGGATACCTTGTTTAATTCAATTGGCGTACGCACATTTAAGAGAACTTTTCCATATGCCGGTAAATTTGAGGCCAGAACAGTTGAAAGCGGGTTAGATTTATGGTACGATGTGATATATGATACAACTCAGGTTAAATTAGCAAGTGTTCTTAGTAGGTTCAGCAACCTTAATGAAGTGGTAAAAACAGAAGGAGTACCGCATGTTAAATCAACCGGAAGCCGATTCAGATCAATTCAAAAAGTTGTTGAGAGAGCTGCTGCATTAAAAGCAACGACAACTACTTATCCGTTTAATGATAATTTTTTGAGTCTGCAATGGCATTACTATAATGATGGAAGTTTAGATGATGGAATTGAAGGATGTGATATAAATTTGTTTGATGCGTGGAAAATTCAAACGGGCAGTCCTGAAGTAATTGTCTCAGTTGTAGATGGAGGAATTGAATTTGATCATGAGGATTTAGAAGCCAACATGTGGGTAAATTCTAATGAATCACAAAATGGTATGGATGATGATAGCAATGGATATGCAGATGATGTTTATGGTTATAACTTTGTAAGCAGAACAGGATCAATTGCAGCGCATTCTCATGGCACTCATGTTGCCGGTACCATTGGAGCAGTTAACAATAACAAAATTGGTGTTTGTGGTATTGCCGGCGGTGATGGAA
This sequence comes from Carboxylicivirga linearis, assembly GCF_018271995.1. GTDB lineage: Bacteria > Bacteroidota > Bacteroidia > Bacteroidales > Marinilabiliaceae > Carboxylicivirga > Carboxylicivirga linearis. The sequence continues at coordinate 33,181 of NZ_JAGUCO010000011.1, read as the reverse complement.
TCACTCAAGGTGTTAGACTTATGTCATGTCAGGTGTTTGAAGAAGATGCTGATGGAAATGATGTTAGTGCACAAAGTTTTGCCGAAGCAATTAAGTATGGAGCAGATAATGGTGCAATTATTTCACAAAATAGTTGGGGTTACGATGGTGCAACCTCTATTCCTACACATATGCAAGAAGCAATTGATTACTTTATTAAATATGCTGGATTAGACGAGCATGGTAATCAGGTTGGTCCAATGAAAGGAGGAGTGGTTATTTTTGCTGCAGGAAACGATGGATTGGAGACTGGATTACCAGCCAGTTATGAGCCCGTTGTAGCAGTGGCGGCTGTGGCTCCTGATTTTAAAGCAACCTATTATACCAATTATGGTAACTGGGTTGATATTTCTGCTCCCGGTGGAACATACGATGATAATGGAAAATATGCTGATGCAGGTTATATGATTGCCAGTACTTCAATCAATGATGAATATGTATGGAATATGGGAACTTCAATGGCTTGTCCTCACGTTTCAGGTGTTGCGGCACTAATTGCCTCAGAATTTGGTGGAGATGGTTTTACTCCCAGCGATTTAAAGGATCGTCTCTTTCAAGGAACTGTTGATATTGATTCATATAATCCAGATTATGAGGGTAAGCTTGGAATAGGTATTGTAAATGCCGCTGCTGCTTTAGCAGACCTAAATGCTCCGGCTCCAGCTATTGTTAGTGATTTATATGTTGAGTCCTATCAGAATACAATTGATTGTAGATGGAGTGTTACAGGCAATACTGATTTGTTAAAGGCTACCAACTACACTTTTTATTATTCAAACTCATCATTCTCAATGGACGATGTGCTAAGTGAAAGGTCTGATATACAGAATGATTTGTCATATTCGCCTCATAAAGAAATTGGCCAATCTATAACGCATACTATTGAAGGATTGGATTTTAGTACAACATATTATGTAGGCGTAGTAGCATCCGACCTGGTTGGAATTTCATCTGGCTTATCTAATGTTGTCACCGTTTTAACCGATGATAATAATCCACCGAAAATAATAGCAGAACAAGAAAGCGAATTAACCTTGAAGGCTCATGAAACTAAACAACTGGTATTTAATATTCAAGATCCGGAAGCACATGAGGTTAGTTGGTCTTTGAATGACCCGTCGGGATATGCTATTTCTTCTGGTTCCTCTTATGTTGCCAGAATTTATATTAATGGATTAACAACTCCAGCAGGTACCTATTCGGCATCGATTACTGCACAGGATGAGTGGGGGGCTTCATCAACTTATAATTTTACATACACGGTTGAAGAAAATCATGCTCCGGTAGTTACTATACCTATGGAAGATACCTATATAGGTGATCCGGATAAAGAGTATACATTTAATCTGACTGAATATTTTAATGATGAAGACGGTGAGACATTGAGCTACTCAATAAGCTATAATGAGTCGATGATGTCGGCAAGTGTTAATTCAGGTCAATTAACAATTAAGCCAACTTCTTATGGACTGTCAACTTTTACTGTTACAGCATCTGATGCGTTGGAAGAATCAGCTTCTTTTACTTTTCAGATTATGATTCGTGATGATTCCAGCGATGTGGATGTATTTCCAAATCCTGTAGTTGATAAACTAAATATTCGAATGGGTAATTCGGTTGAAGGATCTATATCAGTGGAAATATTTAACAGTGATGGTGTGCTTCGAGATACTAAAGATACTGATATTTCAACTTTTTCGCCGGCACAATTAGATCTTAGTAATCTTTCGGCAGGAAGCTATAACCTAAAGATTCATTACAAATCCCAAACTTTTGAAAGAAATATTGTAAAATTATGATCAGATCTATATTCGTTGGATGCCTATTCATTATAATGGGTACGCATATATCAGCCCAATCGGGTTCCATTTTATCTGTGCCCATCGATACTCGTAGCATTTCGTTGGGTAATACTTATCTGACTTCATCTTCTTCTAACGGTATATATACTAATATGGCTGCTTATGCTTTAGAGGATAATAAAATTGATGTTGGGTATAATTATCGTCCTTGGATAACTAATATATCTGATGGATACAGTTTTAACAGTTTTACGGCTGGTTATTCTGCAGGATTTAAACATTACTTTTCCATTGGATATAAAAAGTTCACTAAACCAGACTTTGACCTGACAGATGATTATGGAAATGTTTTAGAAAGCTATTCTCCGCAAGATTATAGCATAGGTTTGGGTTATGCATATAAATTAAATTCAACCAGTGCACTTTCTGTTACCTTTAACTATATCAATAGTGATTTAAGTAAAGATTATTCGGCCAGCACTTATTATGTCGATTTGGGATTTAAAAGTAAAGTAAAGCAGTTAGATTATGGAGTGATGGTTCGTAACCTGGGGGCTAAACTGAGTTACCCAATAAGTGAAAGTGTTCTACCTCTAACTTTTGCAGCAGGTGTGGGGTATACTAAAGATTTATCAGAAAATCATAGTATAAGAGCTCAGTTTGATGCATCATATATTAATGGAGATGAGAATGAAAAAGGACAAGCGGTTGGCCTTGGATTAGAATATGCATATCTGTCCCGTTTTAATGTTAGAACTGGTTATTTCAATAGTCATAAAGATGTTGGAATTAGTTTTTATAGTTTAGGAGGAGGTGTCCGTTTGGGCGGTTTTTGTATTGATTTAGCCTATTTAATTGCGGATAATGCCTTGAAAAACAACTATAGTCTATCAATTTCCTGGAAGATGTAATAACATATTGATATTTGAATAGAACAGGACATGGTACTATTTTTTTGAGTAGCATGTCCTGTTTTATTATTATTTGGATGCAAGTCTAACAGGTTCGGCTTCAGATATTAACTTTGGATATACTTGACGAACAGCTTCTTTTTCTTTCGTATTTAGTTTCTGATAGTCTTTGCCAAATTTACTTTTTGCCAGATCATTTCGGAGCTCGTTAAAAGCTCTGACTATCTCGTTTTGAACCATTAAGTATACTTGGTACTTGGTGTCGTTTGCTGTTTGCAGTGAAATGATTCCTTTGCTGACTGCTATCGGCCCAAAAAAAGTTATGTCTTTTATTTCATTGGCAGATAGGTTAGGATCATTGGTAGGGTTTACTATAAATTGTTTAGTAGCATCAGTTAATTGCTCCAGTTTCATTAGCTTTTTCTCAACCATTAATTGATTATCAGCATTCACTAACACTTCAAAAACATTTCGATCGTTTTTAGGTGGAGTTTTTGTATCAATTTCGTCCTGGTAAGGAGGTAATAACGTTCCAAGTCCTAAATCGGCTTCCATTGTAGTTGATACTAGGAAGAAGATTAATAATAAAAACGCGATATCGGCCATTGAGCCTGCGTTAACTTCTTGTGTTTCTCTAAATTTCATAATTGAGGTATTAATTATTGTTAGTAATTAATGACCCTGCAATTATTTCTTCCGATTAAGTAGATGTTAATATACAAAAAATATTGATAATAAAGTATCGCGTCAAATAAAAAAGAAGCACCCATTAAAGATGCCTCTTTGATATATATTCATGACTTGACTAAGTGTTTTAAACCAAAGCTAGGTCATTTACTTCAGCCACTTGCAGCATATAGTTATGTAACTCGTAGTTTTTAACAAAAGGAGTGAGTTTTTCGCTACCTGCTCCAAACATAGCCAGTTCAACAAAATCAGCGGAATGATTCATTCCTGACCACCCAACGGAAGTGTAGTTTTGTTGGATCTGTGCCAACGGTTCAAAAGGTAAATTGTATGCGTTATACAATCCTTCTTCATGTGAATCATAGGCTTTCAGTATTTCCTTGGCCTCCGAATCAGAAATGACAATGTTTTGCGCATGTTTAATTCGCTCAATAACATCAGATGGCTTGTCGTTTTTAGTTATTTCAAATAATAGTTTGTCGTTGGTGTATTTTGCCGAAAACAAAGTTTCAAACTTCTTATCAACCTTCTTGCTTTTAATTAGTCCAGGATTGGCATTTCCGTGATCTGTGGTGATGACAACCAGAGTATCATTTCTTCCTTCTGCAAACTTTATTGCTTCAGCAACTGCTTTGTCAAAAGCAACCTGCTCATAAATTAAAGCAGCAGTATCGTTAGCATGTGCAGCCCAGTCAACTTTTCCACCTTCAACCTGTAAAACAAAACCATCAGAATTACTACTCATTAACTCAATGGCTTTTTTTGTCATCTCCGATAAGGTTGGTATTTTATCTTTTAGCTCTGCATTATTCTGTAGATCCAAATCATACGGAAGTCCATCTTCATGAAATACACCTATCACAGGTTTCCCTTTAATTGTATTTTTCATTTGAGATTTATCTCTCACTACTTGAAATCCAGCCTGATTAAAATCTTCAAAAATATTCTTTTTATCATCTCTTTTGGTACCATCAAAATATTCCAATCCGCCACCCATCATTACATCAAATTTTAAATCCAGGTACTTCGATGCAATTTTGTCCTGCATATTACGATGCTTGAAATTAACACTAAATCCTGCTGGTGTGGCATGGGTAATAGGCACAGTTGTAACACATCCAACAGCTTTACCGGCCTCTTTAAATTTTTGCAGAATAGGTTTATTAAACGTTCCGTCGGGATTAACATTCAGCGATCCGTTTTTGACTCTTTTACCGCCGCCCCATGCCGAGGCGCCTGCAGCCGAATCCGTGACTAATGAATTGGCAGAAGCTGTATCCATAAAGGCTTTCTTAACACGGTTTTGTCGGTATAGATCAATCCAGGTACTTCCTCTACCTTCCTTCCTCTGAAGCAATAAATCAGCCATATTTAATGTTCCGGAACTCATACCGTCACTCACCATAAAAATGATATTCTTAGCTTTTTTTCTTGCTGATGGACTTTTGGCATTTAGTATGGTAGGTGCAGCAAATGCACCTGTTACAGCTGCAAGTAGTCCTGTATTTAAAAATTCTCTTCTTTTCATTTCTTTTACTATTAAGCTGTGAAAATATAAAATGTACCGACCAAACAGTTTAAATATTGATTAAGAAATTACAAATAATTGTAATGACCAATAAGTTGATAAATCCATTATTAAGCATAGTGTTTACCTAAATAATTATGCCTAATTTAGAGTGTATTTATAATGAATAATTGCTTTAACTTAAACCTAATATTATGCAAACAAATGAAATTCGAATTAGTAAAGTTAAACTGAATTTTATTATTGACATTTTAATGTATCTCAGCATGATGATTGTGGTGGGTATAGGTTTCCTAATGGAATATGTGCTTATTCCTGGCTCCGAAAGACATGAGGTATACGGAAGGAATGTTGAATTATCATTCTGGAATATGGATCGTCATCAATGGGGCAATATTCACTTGATTTTTGGTTTTGTTCTAATCTTTTTGCTGTTACTTCATATAATTTTTCATTGGAAACTAATTGTTGCTATTTATAGAAGAATGATATCTGGCAAAAGTATAAGAATCGTTCTGGGTATTATTTTACTATTTCTGACACTAATACTTGCAGTTGCCCCCATTTTTGTAAAACCTGAAATACAGGAAGGAGGAAAAGGTGATCATAATGGTGGTGTTAGAGGTAATCGTTCTTCGGAGAATCATATAGAAAGTAAAGTCATTAAGAATAACGAAAATGTAAAACAGCACGAGGAGTATGGTGTTGATATTTATGGTTCTATGACATTAAAAGAAGTTTCCGAGAAATATAATATCCCTGTTAACGATTTGGCTAATGCAATTGATGTTCCTGTTTCTATGGCTGACGAACGATTAGGACGTTTAAAACGTGACTATGGTTTTGATATGAATGATTTGCGTGAATATGTGGAAGAAATGCTTATTAAGTAGGATGTTTTAAATGATTTGGAGTTAGTGCCTCAGGTAATGATTGGCTAATAACTCCATATTCTTAATAACCATATACTGTAACATGCGAAAGGTAAATATTATCCTCTCTACTTTTCATGTCATGTCTATATATGGCATATGATTCCAGATTTATTTCGACTTAAAAATTGATACAATGGGTTATTGAAATTCAACATTAAAACCTCACATTTGTTAATAGAAAAACCTGACATTGTAAATTGTGTGAATGAATCGTATTAGGGGAGCCCACAAGGCAGCAGATAAATCGATTGCTGTTTTGCCTTTTATCAACATCAGTAACGATGAGGATAACGAGTATTTTAGCGATGGTATAACCGAAGAAATAATAAATGCTTTAACTAAAATTGAAGCGTTAAAAGTAATTGCCCGAACGTCCTCTTTTTCGTTTAAGGGTAAGAATATTGATATTCGGGAAATAGCTCGCCAACTGGGCGTTGCTGCGGTATTGGAAGGTAGTGTAAGAAAATATAAGAACCGGGTACGTATTACAGCTCAGTTGATAAATGCCAGTGATGGTACTCATTTTTGGTCGCATAATTTCGATAGAGAAATAGATGATATCTTCGCCCTACAGGATGAAATAAGTTTACTGATAGCCGATAAAATAAGGGAGAATTACGGGCATTTTAATATTCAGGATCAGCTGGTATCTACCGAAACAAAAAATATCAAAGCCTACGAGCTTTATTTAAAAGGACATTTCTTTCAACTCAAATGGGATCCTGATTCCATAAAAAAAGCCACAGAATATTATAAACAATCCATCGTTCACGATGCTGAATTTGCCCGCGCGTATTATGGGCTGGTTCAGGCATATGGTCTAATGGCTGCCTGGGGTTATATGCCATCAGAAGAAGGGTTTGCCAAAGCCATCGAATATTTTATGATAGCTCAGGATTTGAATAAATCATTGCCTGAGTACGGGCAGTCATTTGTAGGGAGAACCTTTTGGATGGAGTGGGATTTTAAAGCCACCTACAAACAACTAAAAGAAACCTTACATCTGCATCCTAAATATACAGACGGACTGGAAGCCATGGCTGAGTTATTTATTGCTCATGGTAAATGGTCAAAAGCCGAAGAATATATCAAACGAGCCATGGAGGTAGATCCCATGTCGGCCAATCATTACTATACGCAGGCGCATATCTGCTATTATCAAAAGTTTTTTAAGAAAGCACTCCAATTAGTTGAACAGGCTCTTTTTATCAATCCTGATTTTGTATTGGCTTACGAGTTAAAAACTCTTTGTTTGATATGGTTAAATCAAAAAGATGCATTTGATATGATGGTAGCAGGGATGGAGGATGCTGACCTTAAAAGGATCTTTTTTGATGTTATTAACAATGGGAAGAATTCATTAAACAGCACATTGGTTGATGAGTGGAAAGATGCTGCTATAAAGTCGCATATGGTACCTTATGAATTGTTTATCATGGCTAATTCTAACCATAAAACAGAAGCATTGCAATTACTGAGGCAATATGTTGATCAGAAGCGAGGACAAATTATTAATTATCGGTTCGATCCATCTCTTGAGGCTTTGCAGGTCTTTGGAGAATTTCATCAATTACATCAATCCAACTTAACAATTGAAGGTGCTGATGTTAGTAATGCTAATTTACAAGCTCCATTAAATAGTCATCATAAGGATTTAGATATTCAAATGCAGAGATTGGAGGATTTTATTCATACTAAAAAGCCTTATCTTGATCCTCAACTTAGTTTAACTGGCCTGGCTGATGCCATTCAAATTCATCCCAATAAACTATCTTTTCTTATTAATGAAAGAACGCAGATGAATTTTAATGAGTTTATAAACCAGTATCGCCTCAGGTATTTTAAAAGCATAGCAAAAGATAATAAGTATGCGCACCTTACTATTATTGGTTTGGCTTATGAAAGTGGATTTAACTCTAAATCGGTTTTTAACGCCTACTTTAAAAAAGCCACAGGTATTACCCCTGGTAATTGGTTAAAGGAAATAAAGTGATGCTATTGTTCTGTTAGCGTTAGTTTGTGTTGTGTTTAAAAGTACTGATTTTCATAAATGCGTCCTGAATCATATATTAAGACGAATTACTCTTATTTACATGCCATCTTTGTATCGTTGATAAGTAGAAAATTATTAATTTAATCGATAACACAGATGAAAAAAGGTTTTACTAAAGTAAGAAGAAGTTATGTTGTAGCACTAGCTGTTTTATTGTTCAGTGTTAAAGTAAATGCACAAAGCACGCTAAATACAAATAAGGAAGAAAAAGAGAAATGGATTAGCCCTGCTAAAACAGCCATTAATGTTTGTCCAGGTGGTTTTTTTATGGGATTTTATTCGGCTAATGTAGAGCATTTATTTGGTGAAAATCATGGGGTGGTTTTAAGAGGTGATTTGGAAACTATTCCGCAAAGCTATTCCGATGCTGAGATAGACGCCAATGGCAAAGCCGTGATTTTAAATTATCGTTACCATATTGGGGGAGGACTGAATTCATCGTACGCAGGCATTTTCTCGCGTTATCGTAAAATAAAAGGTGATGGAACGTTAGAGTCCGGTAAATTTAATTTTTCGTTACCCGAATACACTATTGGTTTAAATGTGGGAAAAAGATGGATTTGGAAAAGTGGCATTACCTTAAATTTCGCACTGGGTTATGGATATGCCATTGATAATTTAACAGTAAGTAATTCCAGTCAGGATGCCATGGATGCAATTGATGTATTTCGTGATGATTATACTTTTATGAATGGTTTTTTGGGAGAATTTTCCTTAGGATATGCCTTTTAGGAGATCTTGTAAATCAGGCTAAAATGAGAAATATATTTGTACATATTATTTGGGTGTTGCTTGCAATCACAATTACTTCATTACTCTTCTCCGGTTGCACAAATAGAATGAGTCTGGAAGAGATCCATTCAAAAACTGAAGAATACTTCAGTGATGAATTACAGAAGAAGCATATACACAATGCATTCTTAACTATTTATTCTCCTTCGAAAGAAATAGATTGGACTTTTTCTGGAGGTCACTTTGCAGATGGGAGGGAGGTAACAGCCTCAAATCCATTTTACACCGCCAGCATTGGTAAAACATTTACAGCAACAGCCATAGCACTGTTGGTTGATCAACAAAAGCTCAGTTTCAATGATCCGATAAATATGTATTTGCCTGATTCGGTAATGTTAAACCTGCATCATTTTAAGGGTATCGATTATTCTCATGAAATAACCATTGCGCATTTGCTTCAGCATACTTCTGGTCTGCCTGATTATTTTGAAGATTCAACTATTGATGGAAGTACGAATGTAATGGAATTACTGTTTTCTAATCCGGATAAATATTGGTATCCAACCGAAACCATTGAGTTTGCCAAAACAAAGATGAAACCGTTATTTAAACCCGGTACCGATTATCATTATACCGATACAGAATATGTTTTATTGGGGCTTATTATTGAGAAAGTAAGCAGTACGGCCTTGCATCATTTTTTCAGGGAGCATTTTTTCATTCCTTTGAATATGAAGTATTCCTACATGTTATATCGCTCTAAAGCAATCAATCAAACAGCGATGTTGTCCGAAATATTTGTGGGTGATAATGAGGTGTCAGGCATGAAAAGCTTAAGTGCAGACTGGGCAGGTGGAGGATTGGTTTCAACAGGTGCTGATTTAATTAGATTTCAGGAGACTTTGTTCTCTGGAAAAATAGTTAAGGGAAATACGTTGGCGGCAATGCAACAATGGATTCCGGAAACCTACGGGATGGAATACGGATACGGATTAAGAAGAATAGTGTTCAAAGAATTATTTCCCATCTTACCTGATTTAACTTTAATTGGTCATTCGGGTATTACAGGTTCGTTTATGTACTATTGTCCAGAGATAGATGTTTATTTATCAGGTACATTGAATCAAACTGACGAGGTGAAAGAGTCGGTGAAATTATTAGTTAAGATATTAGTGTTACTCAATAAAAATTAAAAAGTAGGCAATATAAACATGCTACTTAATAAACTTATGAAAAAGTACATATATTCAGTTATCTCTATATTGTTGGTTTGTGCTTCGTGTACTAAGGATGAAGTGCCGGCAAACTATAGTATAGATTATACCAATCCGCAGTTGTTTTTTGAAGAATTGGAATACCATGGAGCAGTCCTGATTTCGAAATCAGGCAATGATATTATTCGTAAAGGGTTTGGTATGGCAAACCACGAAACAGGTGAATCGAATACTGTTACAACAAAATTCAGGATTGGTTCAGTTAGTAAAACGCTTACAGGAATGGGTATTATTCAATTAAAAAGGGATGGTTTAATTGCCAGTTTTGATCAATCATTAAGCGATTTAGATCCTTTGTTTTCTTCTTTCTCTGAAATTACACTTCGTCAGTTATTAATGCATCAAAGTGGCATACCTGATTATATTCCAATGGTTGAAGATGCTGCAAAAACAGGTGAGGCTATTTCACCAATAAAAATTTGTGAGTTGCTGGAAGAGCACATTTCATCCGAAGGATTGGTGTTTACACCAGGCACTTCAATGCAATATTCAAATTCTAATTATTTGTTAGCGGCTGTGTTGATTGAGAAATTAGCCGGTAGTAGTTATGAGAATTACATTCATCAGAATATCTTACAACCTTTAAATATGCAGCATACCGAAATGGGTACTAACTCTATTCCTTCTCAAGGATATGCACAAGGGTATAATGGAACCCAAAATGTTTCTGATTATCCAATGGCCATTACAATAGGAGCCGGTTGCTGGACCAGTAGTGTTGAAGATATGGAAATATGGTGCAAGGCTGTGATGGAAGATGAATGGTTAACCGAAGAAGAGAAGAATGTAATATGGGGATTAGATGTTGCAGCAGAAACAACTGTTTTCGGAATGTCGTGGTTTGTAAGCAACATCAATAATAAAACCTTTATTTGGCATGGAGGTGATATTGATGGCTTTTCGTCGTTAATTGGATTTATACCCGAATCGGAAGGTGTTATTATCGCTTTGAGTAATGAGCAGGATAATACAGCCATTATCCGCAATACCATTATTGAAACCATCTTACATAACGAATTTTAAATTCTTTCTTGCAGTAATATGAAAAAGATAGCCATAGCCGGTTCAACCGGTTACTTAGGAAAATGCATTGCAGAAGCTGTAGTATCACAAAAAAGCATCAATGCTTTATTGCTAGCCCGAAATCTGGAAAAGTTAGCAGTTTACGAAGGTGAAAATATTACAAAAGTAAAAGTTGAGTTTACAGATAACATAACTTTACAAGGGATGTTGAATGGAGTAGATACTGTAATCTCAACTGTAGGTATAACCCGGCAAAAAGATGGGTTAAGCTATATGGATGTTGATTATGGAGCCAATCATAATTTGCTGGAGGAAGCCAAAAAAGCAGGCGTCAGAAAATTTGTGTATGTTTCGGTGCTAAATGGTCAGAATATGAGGCATCTGAAAATATGTGAGGCAAAAGAACGGTTTGTTGATGAGTTAAAAACTTCAGGGCTAGAATATACCATTATTCGGCCTAATGGCTTTTTCTCCGATATGAAGGATTTCTTGAATATGGCTCAAAAAGGCAAGGTGTATTTGTTTGGTACTGGCGAAAATTCTTTAAATCCAATACATGGTGATGATTTAGCCAGAGTTTGTTTGGATAGTATTCATGTTGATGATGAAGAAATAGAAGTGGGAGGTCCCGAGGTTTTTACGCAAAATCAAATAGCTTCTCTGGCATTAAAAACGCTAAATAAGCCAGTAAAGATTGTACATTTATCTGACTGGATAAGGAGTTTTACATTGGGTTTGGTACGAACTTTTTTACCTTCGAAAATATATGGCCCAATTGAGTTTTTCTTATCGGCTATGGCTTCGGATATGATTGCACCTAAGTATGGCGTTCATAAATTGGAAGATTATTACCAAGGCATAAGTCATGAATTCAGTAAATGAAAACATTCACAAAACATGATAATACAATGAATATTCCTGATAAAAACAGTACTTATCCATTAGCACATTACCAAAACCTGGTTTTTCTTAAAAATATAATTCGCAATCCTAATATTTTGGTGGGTGATTATACGTATTACGATGATTTTGAGGATCCGCATAATTTTGAGAAAAATGTGAAGTACCATTTTGATTTTATTGGTGACAAACTGATTATTGGTAAATTCGGTATGATTGCCTCAGATGTTACGTTTATAATGAATGGAGCCAATCATTTAAGTAATACAATCAGTAGTTATCCATTCGCCATTTTTGGTGGTGCGTGGAAAGACGCTATGAACGGTAAGAGTTATCCAACAAAAGGAGATACGATAATTGGTAATGATGTTTGGATTGGGTATAATGCTACCATTATGCCGGGTGTTACAGTAGGTGATGGATCTGTTATTGCATCCAATTCAACTGTTACCAAAGATGTTGAACCTTATACCATTGTTGGAGGGAATCCAGCAAAAACAATACGAAAGCGTTTTTCAGATGAACAGATAGAGATTCTTTTACAACTACAATGGTGGGATTGGAATATTGAGAAGATAACACAAGCTGTACAAATTCTTACGGGAGATGATATAAAGGCGCTGAAGAAATTAAAGGAGGAATAATAATGCCTTTTCTACCGGTTATTTAAGGTAATGTTTGGCTAACAGCTCCACATTCTTAATAACCATTTCACTCAATTCTGGAGGCGAAAGAATTTCCACTTTATCCTCCATGCTTAACGTCCATTTGCTAAACGATTCCAAATCGGAATTGGCAAATCGCATCTTGTAATGGTTGCCTTCTTTGGTTTCTTCCAATAAACCAAACCAATACTTCGACGAAGCCAGTTTTTCGAGAATACTTTCATGAACTCTTATTTCGATGGTAACTAGGTCAGTTTCTTTGGTCATCCGTTCGAAATATTCATTCAGCGACAGATGGTTCTTTTCATCATAGGTTCCGGAAAGTATGGTTAACTTAGAAATCCGATCAAGTCTGAAATCTCGATAATCATTGCGCAATCGACAATAGGCAATCAAATGCCATCGCATATCGTAATTACATAAACTTATCGGCTCAATTGTTCTAACGCTTTGTTTACCATTATAATTGGCAGTGTATTCAATTTGTAATATTTGTTTACTCGCTAAGGCTATCTGTATCTCATGCAAAAACAGGTTTTGCTTACAATCTTCACTTCCATGATTAAAAACGGTGATTTTATCAGATAAATTATTAAGATGATCTTTATCATTTTGCTTCAAAACAGCTTTAACCTTAAACAAAGCACTCTCGAACGATGCAGCTATATTTAAATCTGATAGCTGTCCAACTAGCTTCTCGGCCAGTAAAAAGGCGCAAGCTTCTTCGTTGGTAAACATGATAGGAGGCAAGTGAAATCCCGGGTTGATAAAGTAACCAACTCCGGCTTCGGCTCCAATGGGTATACCAGCTTCTTCCAAAGCTCTGATGTCGCGATAAACCGTTCGCAGGCTAATCTCGAATCGATCGGCAATTTCTTTAGCTGTAACAACCCTTTTGCTCTGAAGCTGAATTAATATGGCACTTAAGCGGTCAATGCGGTTCACTTCTAAATAGTTTGTTTGGTTTTGATTGACATTTGTTTTAGATCAGCCATCTTATCAACATAAAGTGCTTCTCCGTTAGTTTTAATGTATTGCAGACTGGCAATGCGATCGGTTTTAAAGATAAATTTAAAGACTTTTCCTATGGCATTGTTTATTTTCTTACAGTTTTCAGGTTCAGTGATAGTACAATGAGCACAGTTGATAAAGCCATTTTCGATGTTGCAGGTACGTATCTTACACCAGGTTGCCTTTTGATTGGCAGCACATCCTGGGCATTTGCCATTTTTTAATTTTGAACAGGAACCACAGTACAATCCGCAATAGGCTACTAGTTCAGGGTTGTTAACAATTGGTTTGTCTGTTTTCATTCTAGTCTGGATTAAAAGCCAAACGGCTAGAATAAACCGTTCGACTGTATAAATGTAATTAAATTAGAGTACCTCTACTTGTATTTCGGTTATACATTTGTTCTGATCTTCAAAATCGCAATGATGATACACTTCGCGACATTGGCCTGTTGGTTTAAAGCCTTGTTGTGCCAGTTTGCCAAATAGTTTTTCGTAGGCTGCACCTAACTCACTCCAAGGTCCATGATGCATATCTGTAATACATTTAAAGGCATTTAATTCTTTAAAGGATATCAGATTATTTTCCTTACCGGTTTCAGCTACCGGCACACAAATATCAAGGTTGAATTCAGTATCCATCTGGCCATCACAATCGATGTAATGCCAGATTTGCGGAGCTGTAGGCTTGATGTTTTGCTTCTGAATTTCTTCCATTATCATATTCGGAATTACTCCAACGGCATTGCTAATGGTTGATAACGAAATTTTGATACTGTGAATTGCTACTGTTGTGGGTGCTACTTTTTTTGTTTCCATCTTTTGTTTGTTTTAGATTGATAATGCAAAGAAACATGGCGGTAGTGACAACAGTATGTCAGTAGATTTTTATAGGTGTTTATTATTCTGATAATAAAAAAGCCGGAGGACCCGGCTTAGTTTATGTTTATTGGTAATCATTCTAATTTGAAATACGAGCATCTTTATCAAAATGAACATCCACTTGAGGGAATGGAATGGTAATACCACCTTCATCGAGAGCAATTTTACCTTGTTCGTAAACGTCAAAATAAACAGTCCAATAGTCCTGTGGTTTAGTATGGGGTCTTACAGCCAGATTTACCGAGCTATCACCTAATTCACTGACTCCAACAAAAGGAGCGGGATCTTCTAATACATTCGGATGATTACTCATCACATTTAATAATAGTTCTTTGGCTTTCTTGATATTTGATTCGTATGAAATGCCAAATGTCATATCAACCCTTATTTTACCTTCGGTTGTGTAGTTGGTAATATCACCGTTAGAAATAGCTCCATTAGGTATAATAATGGTTTTGCTCTCAGGAGATAAAAGTATGGTGACAAAAATATGAATTTCTTTCACCACGCCCAGATGGCCTTGAGCTTTAATTAAATCACCCACTTTGTAGGGTTTGAAAATTAAAACCATAACTCCGCCAGCAAAATTTGCTAAGGTACCTTGAAGAGCAAGTCCAACAGCTAGTCCCGCAGCTCCCAAAATGGCAATAAATGAGGTGGTTTGAATACCTATCATTCCTGCTACACTAATCAGTAAAAGTGCTTTTAATCCAAGGTTAGTAAGGCTTGATACAAAACCAATTAATGAAATATTTACATTTTGTTTTGTCATTACCTTTCGAGCCATCTTGGTGAAGCGATTGATAACCCACAAACCAACAACAAGAACAATAAGGGCCAGAATTACTTTAGGGCCATACACTAATATTACTTCATAAGCTTTCTCAATTAGATTTTGATATTTTTCCATTGTGTTAGAATTTGTTATTACTATGATTTTTAAGGTACAGTAATAAATGCAATAGTTCAACAACTACCTTTCTAACAACAATATAATTAGTCCTACCGCATGCTGTTATTCATGTTTTTTATCATTGGTTTAGAGAGAGATAACTGTTTTGTATTCCGGAATGACTTTAAAATCTTTTATCTCTAAATATTTCCCTTTTATAAATTCAGGAACTTCATTCAGATCTTTCAAGTAACTATAGTCGGAGTACATAGGGTGAAAAACAAATACCATCTGATTATCATTCAATTCAGAAGCAAAGTTTTTTAAGCTGAGTTCCCATGTGCGATTATGGTAAAAATGATCGGTAATCATTTTGCCGTCAATAAATGCCAGACCACGATCGCCGATGTAATCAATATCAACAAATACATCATTCAGGTTGGAGATGATAGATTGCAGTTGCAAAGTATATTTTCGCGAGGTTGCTTTTTCAATCACTACATCGGGTTTTATTTCGTCAAAAGTCACGGTATACGAATCAAAACCTTTATGCAAAGTGTTCGCTTTTTTAATATTTGCCGAAGAAGCTGCTAAATCTCTTTTTTGAGCCGGAAAGATGTGAATTTGATTTTCTGTTTCGCGCGTTATTAATTGCAATTTATTAGTATCCTTCAGAATTAATGCATCCGAAATATATAAGTCTTCGTTTATTTTAGTGGCATTAACCGCCATATCTTCCGGTATAACTAATATGCTGGTTTCATTTGCGGTAAACGAAAAAGGCCCCGATGTATTGGAGCTTACCTTACGTATACCGTTAACCATTGTAACTCGTGCGTTATTTAGTTTCGATATTTTAGTGTCTGTTGGAAAATTAATCTCGGCATCTATTCCGGTGATGCTATGGAATACATAGTAATTCATCTCCGTTTTTTTAAGGATAGTCAGCGGTTGAACGGTAGCTGATTTAATCAGTGCCTTTTCCAGTTGTAGATTAAAAGGAAGTATGGCACTGGTGGTTTCATTAACATCAAAAGTTCCTATAGAAGGGAACGAGAAGGTTTCGTTTTTAGCATGTATATCAATGTGTACATCTTCAATATTCTTCAGATCGATATGATCCTGGAAATTGATGATAAACAAGAATCCGGAATTACCGTATGAGCGGACTGCATATCGTAATGTTTCTGTGTTATCAGCTTTGATACCGGTATTTGTTTCTGGTAAAACAGTCTTCATCGGAGCAAGTACATCAGCATATGCATCTAAAAATAGATGCAGCATACGCAGATGTTTAAAATGGTAGCGTACTTGTCCGTATTGCCCAATGGGAGCCTGAAAATCATAATTGATCCGAGGTATTCCGTTTGCTTCTTCGTTATAGTATTTACCTTCGAGCACCGGGGTTGAACCACCATGATACATGTAATATCCGATGCCATTTGAGCCACTTCCGATAATGCGGGTCATTAAAGGATTAACACTTCGGTAATCAACCACCGGGCGACGTG
Source organism: Carboxylicivirga linearis (assembly GCF_018271995.1). GTDB lineage: Bacteria > Bacteroidota > Bacteroidia > Bacteroidales > Marinilabiliaceae > Carboxylicivirga > Carboxylicivirga linearis. The sequence continues at coordinate 16,337 of NZ_JAGUCO010000011.1, read as the reverse complement.
AGTATTTAACCTGTATACCGGGACCAATTTCGGCGGAGATGGAAGGGTAGAGGTCGGTATTGTAGCTTACCGGGCTATAGTCCGGTTTTTTTCTGATGTCTTTAAAGAGATAAAAGCTTGAAGGTCGCGGATCAGACCAGAAAGGGTAGGCATAACCAGCGGTAACCGGTAAGCTTCCTTTTTCAACTATGGTGGCATTTCCCCAACCAGTAGCTGTATAGATAGGTGTATCCAATCCATTCTTCTTAGCCAGTTTTTTCAGGTTGACCATGTGTTGCTTTCCGTATTCCGACCATGGATTTACACCATCGGTAACGGTAATTTGAGTGTGCGAAAAAGCAGCTTCACGATCAGGAACTGTTCCGTCTTTTTTACTTCCTGGATACATAAATTCCCAGGGAGCTGATGAATGCTGATATTCGTTTTCGAGCTGAATGCCAATTACCGGTCCGCCGTCTTTATACAAAAGACCGACTGTTTGTTTGCCAATCTCTCCATACAAACGGTCAACGTAATCAAGGTATTCAGGAGCGTTGCTTCTTACTTCAAATGTTCTTCCGTAGAGCCAGTCGGGCAAGCCTCCGTTACGCATTTCACCGTGACAAAACGGACCCACACGAACAATGGCATATAGCTGATGTTTATTAATCAACTCAAGAAACTTTTTCAGGTTCAGGTCTCCGGTCCAATCGAAAATACCTTCCTTACGTTCGTGAAGATTCCAGAATACGTAAGTAGCAATGGTATTGATACCACCGGCTTTCATCTTTAGGACCTCTTCTTCCCAGTATTTCTCATCAAAGCGAGCATAATGAAATTCCCCAATAATCGGAAAGAAAGGTTTACCGTCTTTTTCGATATAATAACTGTTAACTGTAATTTCTTCTCCGGCAGGATTAGAACCACCTAAATCAAGATGTCCACGGATAATTTCCTGCTCCGGCTGATCAATATTGATGGTATAGGTGGTTTGAGCTTTTATGCCCGATATCAGAAAAACTGCCAGTATAAATGTTGTTATCTTTCGCATATTCATAGCTTATTAATTTGGGTGTATTAAGGATCTTCCCGTACATACGATTTCCACCCCTCACGTTCTTTCTTCTCAAAAAGTTCTTCTATCACTTCATAATTAATATCAGAAGAAGGAAAAAACTGATCGGATATTATATAGTTGAGAATACTTTGCTTCAACTGACGTGCCACTGGTCTTTCATTCATATTGTCTGATAGATCAATGCTGCAAACCATCAACTTACCTTTTCCCACATTTGCTTCAAAAAGCATTGCCAGTCTTCGATTCATAAACCAGGTGTCGATGGGTTGAATCAACGGACGAAAATCTACAGGGAAATACTCCAGATTCATGGCTTGTTGCAGGTTATCAATTTCCCACCACTGCATATCGCTGTAATAATCAGTAGGGAAATCATTAAACACAGGATGCTCATTTTGAATTAATACACCCGTTGTATGTGGCGGACGCATGCGGAACCAAGATGTATTCCAAAAAACAGGCGTATGATGCTGAACCACATCTTTACCATTCTCAACTTTACCTGCAGCAAGCAATAATACTGATTTACCATCTTCTAATGCCTGTAAGGTTTTTGCATTAATCTGATCGGTAATAATCAGATCATCCGTTTTAATTTCTGGTTGAGCAACAGGGTAAACCCATATATTCCATTGGTTTTGATATTCGCCCACAGATACAGCAAGCGTTAGTTGTTCGGCTTTTTCAGCAAAACTTAAAGGGACCTCAATATTACCAATCGGATTGTTGTGACCAACCGAAATGGTTGAGGTTTTGATACTTCCTTGTTTAACTACGGTGGCTGAATCTCTTAGCAACTGCCATTTTACGGGTTCATTGTTGATAGCTTTACCACTGAAATTAGCAATCTCGATTGCAGCTTCCAGATTTTCGTTGGATTCGAAGGTGAATTTTGGAAGTCGTACTAATGGCACCACTTTGTTACAGAACGACGAAAACTCTTTGGCTGTAATATAACCTTTCTCATCCCAAAAAGCATCCAGAACACCAACTAGCGCAGTTCCCTGTCCGCTGAAATCAATCAATGACAACAGCTGGAATCCTGCCAGATTAGGCGTTCGCATGGTAGCTTCTATCTCTTGTTTGTAGCACGATGCCTGCATTTTACCCGAAGCCATCAGAAAATCATCGGCTAAATCAGACATATGATGATCAGCCAGATCTTCCTGAAATAGCTCAAAGTTTTTAGCTTTGAGCGATCCTGTATATTTTTCAATCTCTTTAAAATTGGGGAATACACACCATTGTCCCATTTCAAATGTTACATAAGGGCGCTCTTGATTCTCGGTTTTATCGCGGTAATCGAATTCCGATTCGGGTTGTTTGGTTTTCCACTGCAGACCTCGTGGCGGAGACCGAACAATAAAATCGCTGTTATCGATAATGGCCCAGCTTCTGCCTGTAGAAGCGCCGGTAAATACCCGTTGTGGATCGTATTTTCGGAAGTGATCCACCCAGTTTTCGAGATATGGCACATATTTACCCGATGGCTCGTTGCCATATGCCATCATGCAAAACGACGGATGATTACCATAAGTATCAATGATGCGCTTGGTTTCGTCCATCAGGTATTGATCAACGGGTTTACCATATCCCAGCGAAGTGGAATATTTTGCCCAGCTCGGACCTTCCACCTGCAAATAAAAACCGGCTCTGTCAGCCGACTTAAAAGCTGCTTCGGGCGGGCAATATGAATGGAAGCGCATATGGTTCAATCCAAATGATTGACAAATTTCGAAAATACGATCCCAATCTTTTTCATCGGTTGGCGGGTAACCTGTCAGCGGAAATACGCAGCATTCGGTGGTACCTCTTAAAAACAGAGGAACGCCGTTTATTTCGAAATGTTTATCGTTAATGGTGAATTCCCTCATTCCGAATGATGATGCAAATGAATCGATAGATCCTGATGAATCAGATAATTGAACGCTTAGTTCATAAATATCCGGTGAAAATTCGCTCCAGGTTTTGAAATCATCACCCATTGGAATGTTGTAAACCAACGTATCCTTTTCAACTTTACAATCTTTAGTCAGTGCTGGTAACTGATGATTGTGATTCTTTCCTTTGACCTCAAAAGTCAGTTTACCGTTGGGCAAGGCTGAAGACAGGATTACCTCTGCTGTTATTGACTGTCCTTGTAAATTAGGAGTGATTTTTAATTGCTGAATACGTACATCTGATTTGGGAAACATCTTCATGGCACCAACTATTCCGTTCCAGTTGCCCTGAGTATGATCGGAGATACTGTGAGAATTAATTCCGGGATCAATATCACGAATGGCATTATCGACCAACACTGTCAGACGATGTTTGCCTTCTGTTACAGCTTCAGCAGGTATAATAAACTGATGAGGTACAGATAAGCTGTTGTCTGATCCGATTTTTACTTTATCAAACCAAACCGTTGTTTGCCAATGAGGACGTTCCAGAAAAATGACAATATCTTTGTCTTGCCATTTGGCAGGTATTTCAACTTCTTTCTGATACCATGCCTTCCCTACATAGTGTTTGTCAGGAGTTAACCAGAACGGGAATTTAACATTGCCCGCCTGACGATATTTTTCCATCGCAGGATTGAAATACCATGAGCTGTCATAAATACTTCCCGTCCAGTTGGTATGCAAATCAGGTTCATGACCTATGCCATAATCGCGAAGAGCTCCGGGGAGTGAAATGGTATTATTAAAATTGGTATTAAACCACTTTTCTTTAATTCCAATTTCTTTTTCATCCAGTTGATAGGTCCATTCTCCATTTAAATCTATCTGTAATTCATTTGATTTTCGACAACTGCAGAGTGATAATACCAGGATGAGTATAAATGCTATTGGATTTTTCATATTGCTGCCACCTTTACTTTTTTTGATGAATTTAAGCTTATTGATATATATTGGATAAAATTAGGAATGCTAAAAACAAGTGGAATGGAATATAATACTTAATAAATGGACAATAATTTAATTAAAAGTATTTGATGCATGATCTGAAAGTACAGAATTATTAGATTTTGCGATATATAATATGGGCAGGTGCGAAGTACTATCTTACATTAAATTGAACAATTTTAATAGCTATTAGATTATTAGGTTTTTACCTTTAAAAATCCTTAAAACAGTTTTATGAAAAGATTTTTTGTTAAGATTAAAGGCTTACTCATTAAAGAGATAAGAATAAAAATGCTTCTTGTAACTCTTTCTGTATTAATGAATGGTTTGTTGGTTTCTTGTCTGCAAGATAAGAATACTGTATTGTTGAAGAAAGTTCAGGTTGAGGCTCCTTTTGAGATGCCTGATATAACAATTCCCGATTTTGGCAGTTGTAAAGTATTCCCGATTACAGACTTCGGAGCCGTTCACGGAGATAAAGAAAAGACATCGGCAGCTATTGTTCAGGCAATTGCCAAAGCAAATGAATCAGGCGGTGGAACAGTGCTGATTCCTGCAGGTGAGTGGCTGACTAAAACCATTCATTTTAAAAGTAATATAAATTTGCATCTCGAAAAAGATGCGGTTCTCTTATTCTCGGATGATCCGGATGATTATTTGCCGGCTGTTCATACTACCTGGGAAGGTATGGAATGTTATAATTATTCGCCATTGGTATATGCTTACGAATGTAAGAATGTAGCCATTACAGGAGAGGGGGAGTTGAAGGCTAAACTGGATACCTGGAAGGTTTGGTATAAGCGTCCGCCAGCTCACATGAACAGTTTGAAATGGTTATATATGAGAGCTTCGGAATATGCGCCTGTGGAAGAAAGAGTAATGGTGAATGATACGTCTCATCTTCGTCCTCATTTTATTCAGTTTAACCGATGTGAAAATGTGTTGCTCGACGGTGTGAAGATCACCAACAGCCCTTTCTGGACCATTCATCCATATTTGTGTAAAGATGTGGTGTTGCGTAACCTCACAGTGTATGCACACGGACATAATAACGACGGTGTAGATCCGGAGATGACGCAGAATATGCTGATTGAAAATTGCGTGTTTGATCAGGGTGATGATGCCATAGCTGTAAAATCGGGTCGTAACCAAGATGCTTGGCGTTTAGATACTCCTACCAAAAATCTTGTTATCCGAAATTGCAAGGTGAAAAACGGTCATCAGTTATTAGCTGTAGGAAGTGAATTATCTGGAGGTATTGAAAATGTATTTATGGATAATTGCGAGGTAGCTGACGGTGCCAGTATGTTTCATCTGGTGTTTATTAAAACCAATGAGCGACGCGGAGGATATGTGAAAAATATACATGTTAGTAATATAACAGCCGACTCAATGCGTGAAGGATTGTTGGGGATAGAAACCGATGTGTTGTATCAGTGGCGAAATTTGGTGCCTACCATCGAACGACGATTAACGCCTATATCTGACATTTACCTAAAGAATATTAGTGCCAAAAAAGGTAAGTTCGTATCACGTATTCAGGGGCAAGAGGAGTTGCCGGTTAGAAATGTTGTGTTGGAAAATGTGCAGTGTGACAGTATTTCTCAAGCAAACTATTTAAATGAGAATCTGATAAATGATAATCAATAATGTAAGAGGGTATTTTTAAGAAATACAAATGCAGGATACAATTATTTTAGTATCCTGCATCTGAAAATTTAAAAATAGGGTTAGTGTTTATTGATTTTATGTATTTCCTTTTTGTTTGCAGTCGAGGGAATTTCTATAAAATAGATACTCTGATTGCTTATTATTTTTGCTTGTTGTTTAAAGTCCAAATCAAAGATGATATCAAGTAAGATAATATAAAATAATTAAGTGATTTATTAATGAGAAAGGTTTTTTGATAATTGATTCGGTCCACCTCTCATTTGAAGAATACAACAGTTTATTCTTTAACTATTTTAATACTTGTTCCGTCAATGTTAATCATATATATGCCATTGGGCAAGTGCCCTAATTCTATTGATGTTTCATTGGTAGAGGCTTTATATACTCCAATTATACCACCATTTAGATCAAAAATACGGATTGACTCTCCTTCTTTAGTACCTGAAACAATTAGGTTGTTTTTTACCGGATTAGGATAAGTTTGAAACTGAATAGCATAGGTTTCACCTGTATTAGTTGCCATTTGATCTGAGTAATAATAGTCACTTCTGTAAATATATATCCAACTATCTTTATTTGGATTTTCATCATCCCAATCTTCTTCCGCCCAATGGTATACCAGACTATACAAGGTTTGATTGTTTTCATTATATTCAGAAATTTGTTTATATGTGTAGTTTTCTGTCCATGGATCATATGGGCTGTTACGAACTAATTGAACACGTGCTATTTCATTGCCATTATTATCGTACTGTAATTCTACTTTTTGAATAATTTTCCAGGTATCCATTGAGGCGTCTTCTGAAGAGTAATAATAATCCCAATAATTGCTTAAGTAATATGCTAGATACCATTCCTGGTTGTTTTTATCCCAGTTGTATATTATTCTGTTAATTAAATTGTTATTTTCATAATAAGTGGATTCTTTATAATCAGGTATAAAGTCTTGGTCAATAAATTTATAGTATACAATATAGCCTCCATCATATCCAATTTTACTCACAGGAACCCAAACATCACCTTCTTTTATAAATTCAGTATTCGATAAAATGGATCCAAATTCATTATTTTCTCGCTCTGTTTTAGTCAGCCAATCCCATTTATTTTCATCCCAGTGGAAATTAGCCATGATTTTTGTATAATCTTTATCAATACTATAGATGTATCCAACTTTCTTACTGCCTCGGTAGCTATTAATTTCGGAATCCCAATAATATTCAGTACTTGTTAAATCATATCCTTCGTTATCATATAATTGATCAAGTTTACTATAAGGCTCCCAAGTATCATTTCCCCATAAATAGCCAATTCGTTGCTTGATGGTATTACTATTGTTATAATATACAAAGTCTTGCTTTTGAGTAGGGGTAAGCTGTTCTAATTCAGAATCCCAATCGTAAACAGTGGTTGTCAAGGTTGTATTGCCTTCTGAATCAACACCCCATTCTCGTTCTGTTTTATGAGTACATATCCATGAATCTTCCCATTTATATGTTTCATATAAAGTTTGATCTCCGTTTGAATTGTAATCATAGACATATTTGTTGGTATTTAACCAGGCCTTATTTTCAATATCCCAATTATGGTGTTGAATAAGGGTTCTATTCCCGTTTTCATCATACTCATAAATTGTTTTTGAGCGAAAATCTCCATTATCATATGTTCTCACAATACTATCAAGTAACTCAGCTGTACTGTTTGCTGATTTAAGTAAGGTGTTTTTTTTGTCTTGATGAATTTCAGCAGCATTAATTTCAAGTATGGTGTTAGATGCTGATTTCGTATCATTTTCACCAGGAATGAAACCTTTACTTATCTGTTGTGTCCCTTTTTGAGCATTAGATTGCAATGCAATAATGCTAATGATCAGGTAAAATAAGATTGATCTTTTTTTCATATCTCTAAAATGTAAATAGGTTATAAGATTAAAAGCAGGAAATTGTATCGATTTATTTTATGTTATTGAATCGGTTGTTTGATTAATGATGATATTTCTAATCTTTGATACAGCGAACAGATAGTCCATGAGACTTCTGAGTGTCTTCTGTTCCCAATCCATAACTATCAGAGGTTAGATACCAATTGTAGGCATATTGGCTATCTGATTCGGTAAAACTCCACCAAGATGCACCATCAGGACCAGAAAACCCTTCATCATTATAACGAACTCCCACTGATAAAGCCGTAAATCCACTTTTATTGTTTTTCGATAAATCTATGCCGATAAATCCTTCTTCATAATAGTATGATTCCCATTCACGATTGGAAGCTAATGCCTTGGCTACTTTATTCTCATCGGTTGAACCATCATAATTAAACCCATTATTTATCAAATAGGTCAACATTTCATTCCATTCCTTGTCATTTGGAACATGCCAACCAGTAGGGCATGCACCTTGAATCGGTTTGTCACCAACCTGAGTTTCTCCATTCACGGCAGCACCATAAGTATAGAGTGCTCCAAAGTTTAAATCGGCATTATTATTAAAAAAACAGTAAGCTTTGTTTGAATTACTATTCTCCAGATTACTCCAATCATTATCACTGGTAATATTTGGGATAGGAGTTCCATTTGAATAGGTGGTTGTCTTTAAATTTTCTGCCATCCACCATTGATTACCAATCTGAACAATGGGATAGGTGTTATTATCACCATCTTTGCATTCGTAAAGTTCTACATCAATGGTTGTTGATGCTTCAGGTACGTCATTTAATATTGTAACCAGGTTGCCTTGTCTAATTTTCATGGAAACTATATCTTCTGGAGAAATATTTAATACATTTTCTGCCTGCGATGACTTTAAGACCTTTTGAATACTATTTATCGACCCTTCATAGGTAATTTGCCCAACCCCAGATCCTGTTTGTATTACTTTTATATTGTTTCGACTCTCTTCGGTAATTAAGGTAACAATATAAATTCCGGGATTATTGGCAGCAATTTTAAATTGGTTATCCCCGGCACTAAGAGATACGTTTAATGATTGTATGACCATTCCGGATAAACTATTTATGGAAATTATGCCGCTTGTAATACTCTTTGATTGGTATTTCAAAGTTGTACTACTATTGTATGGATTGGACGCAATTTGTAAAGTTTCTGAAGCTGATATACCATCTATTTGAGTTGATACACTTCTTAGAATAATTGCGTCACTTCCTGGTACGGTTATCGTTTCATTAGTAGTTAAGTTAGTAGCTGTAATTTCATCAATGCCTGAAGCATCTCCTCCTGCTGTGAAATTTATTGTATAGTCCTGAGCCTTTGCCAGATTTGGTAATATGACTAGTAAAATTGTAAAAAGATAAAGTTTTTTCATAGTTAGTGTATTAGAATCATAATTTATACTTGTTGTTAAGTCAAAATTAAATCAGTACCTAACCAAGCGCTATCCCCCGAAAGGGGGAAATTACCATAAAAGAGAAAAAAGTTCTGTTTATTGGTCTTGCAGAGGGATTGAAATCAGGATATGTGTTCCTTTTTGAGGCTGAGATGAAATTTCGAAGGTACCATCCAATGCCTGAACGCGAGTCTTCATATTAAATAAGCCGTTTGAGTTATTAGTGTCCACAGTATGAGGATCAAAACCTTTACCATCATCATCAATGGTGAGAATCAATTCGTGGGGGTGCCCTATTAATTGAACCTCCAGAGAGTTTGCCAGAGCATGTTTTTGCACATTGAGTGAAGCTTCTTGTATTATGCGGAATATTTGTCGGGTAATTTCAGCATTTAACTGTTGTGGTAGGTTATTAAAGTATGATTTAGTTGTAATGAATGTGTTTTTCTGAAAATCATTTAAATAAATCTCCAGGTATTCTTGCAAGCTAACTATTTCAAATTCATGAGGAGATAACTCATGTGACATGGAGCGCACATTTTTGTATAGATTATCCAAATCATCATTTACCTCACTGGGTTGGCTTGAAGTGTTGTTAAGTTTGTGTTTAAGTAGTGCCAGTCGGCTGCCCACATTATCGTGCAACTCAGCTGATAATCGGGCACGTTCTTTTTCGCTACCTTCAACAAAGGCAGCCAGTAATTTTTTCTGATGTTCGGCATTGGCAATCAGCAAATCATTTTTGGTTTTATTAATCTGGTGTACTTCAAAAATCAAGGCAATTGAAAAAATACCGAATTCGATTACTGATCCCATCAAAAGTGGGTTGGTTGGAAACCATTCGTAGGGGATATGACCTGCATATGACAGGGCAAATAATATGGCACCTACCAATAATACCAAAACGGCAGACATAAAAAAGTATGCTTTTTGGCGTTGGTATCTTACGCCTTGGATTACAATAATAATCTGTAAACTAAAAGTGATGAGTACAAAGGTGTAGTTGGCAAGCAGATAATAATGTATTGTTAATTGAGCTCCACTTAAAACCCAAAAGATAATGTATACCAACATGGCCCAATAATACACTTTAATGCGTTTAAACAAAACAGGGTGTTTTTGAGGTATGTTAAAATAGGTTGCTCCAAAGTTTAAAAATGAGAATAGCAAAGGAGAAATTAACATTGTATCCAAAAAGCGTTTGATATTTGGGTGGGTAGGATAGAAAAATTCATAGGCAAACCCAAGGTTGTCAAACATAAACCAGGCCATAATTAAGGTATAAAAACTATATGCATAAAAAACCTTCATCCTTAATATCAAGCCAATTAACAAGCTAAATAAGGCGATAAATACCAATCCTCCGAAATACAAATTGTAGAACAATAAATCTTTAGCTTCATTTTTATTAAAGGCTGATTGATCCCAAACTCTTAATGATAAGCTGGTTTCTCTTTCTCTATCATCTATCTTTAGTATGTATGTGTAAGTTGAGTCATAGGGGATAGACAGCTTTTCAATAAAGCGTCTGTTTTCAATATTTCGATGATGATAGGGATAAGCTATTCCTCCTTCAGCTTTTAATTGAATACTGTCATTAAATATTTGATAGAGTTCATATTTATGCAGGTAGTTATTATTTATTTCAAATGTAAAGTTATTGTGAGTCGATCTATTCTTCAATTGAAAATAGATCCATTGGTATTCATTGAAGTTTATTTTATCAAAAGGGCGGTTAATGGTATCGAAAATTGCAATACTTTTTTCAATTGATATATCTTCAACAGAAGAGTATAGTAAATAGTGGTCGTTAAGCGATTGAGTCGTAAATTCTTCTGTAAGATTGATGGGTTGGTTCTTATTTGAAGTAAACTGTGGGGTACACGCAAAAAGTGACACTATCAATAGTATCAAAGGTATTTTCTTACCGACTAAAGTATACTTATAAAAGCTGATGTTCATAGGCATATTTAATAAGTTCGGTAACTTTATTAAGGTTGAGTTTACGAAAAATGTTTTTCCGATGTGACTTTACCGTTTCATAACTAATAATAAGCATTTCAGAAATCTCCTCGGTACTTCTGCCATCAACAATTAATCGAATAATTTCCTTCTCGCGCTGGGTTATTTGAGCTTTAATGGTAAAGGAATCTTCTGCCAATTCAAAAGATTTATTATCAGGTGTCTCAACATTGCCACTGGTGAAAAATGAATCATCTGTAGAGGAGAATATTACCTGCTTTAATTCATCAATGCTCGCTTTTTTTGAAAGGTAGGCATTGGCTCTATTTTCTTTGATTTTTTTAATCAGGTAGGCATCTTCATACATGGTTAAAATGGCTATAACAATTTTAGGAAATCGAAATCTGATATCTTTTAATATTTCCAGACCATTTTTACCTGGCAGGTTTAAATCCAGAAAAAGAACATCAGGATTTAAGATTGACAGTTTATCTGCAATATTTTCACCCGAATCTAAAGTTGCAATGACTTTTACATGATCTATTCCGCTTATTATTTTTGATATTCCTTCTGCAAATAGATTTTGGTCATCAACTATTACAATGCTTTTGGAAACAGGTATAGTATTGCTTTCTGATCTTTCCATTTGAAAGAGATATTATATGGTTAGTTTTGATTAATTGTATAACAGTTTACAATTATGATGGATAATTGTTTTTTGATAGAACATACTATTTTATGAATTCATTCAATTATTTAATGAGTATGCCATATTCATTCTTTTTTTTGATCAAATATTGGTTTAATCGATCCGGTTTTTAAAGTTGAATGACTATTTCATTTTCCTTATCTTTTAATAAAAATGAAAGATTTTATCGATAGAAACTGTGTTCCTTGTAAAGGAGGAATACCCCCGCTGAATGAAGAAGAGGTTACAAAGCGAATGGAACAGTTAGAGAGGTGGAAGGCCGTGAATAATCATCACCTTCAAAGATCTTTAAAATTTAAGGATTTTCAGTCAGCTCTGGACTTTGTTAATCAGGTAGGACAAGTAGCCGAGCAAGAAAATCATCATCCCGAAATCTGCTTTACATGGGGCAAGGTAGTTATCCGTATTTGGACTCATAAAATTGATGGTTTGCACGACAATGACTTTATTTTGGCTGCTAAGATTAATAATCTCTTCTAAACAACTGTAGTTGAGTATTAAGTTAAAAGTTGACTATCTAGTTCTAGCTGCTTTTGTAGGCCGACTTAATAAAAAATTAAATTGACTTACTTATCTGTTTGAGAATCATAATGTATTTTTGCGGCTAGTTTTTTGATTCTTCACAAAAATATATCATGATTGACTTACATGCGCATACAACCATTTCTGACGGAACATTAACTCCCAAAGAGCTTATTCATCTGGCTAAAGAAACAGGTTTGGAGGCAGTTGCTATAACCGATCATGATAGTATTGCAGGACTGGCTGAAGCACAAGAAGAAGCTGATAAGTTGGGAATTACATTAGTAAGCGGAATTGAATTTAGTGCCAAATTTGGTGAAAATCGTTTGATTCATATTCTCGGTTTAGGTATTGATATTCATAATGATGGTTTTGACAAGATTTACAGTAATTACAGGAAAGAAAGATCAGAAAAACTTGCTACCGTCTTTGAAAAGCTACAATCAATGGGAGTTGCAATCGGAATTGATGATGTACAACTCTTTGTTTCGGGTGGATATATGGATAGGCAGGCAATAGCTAAATGTTTGGTTGCTCAAGGTTATACTTCAAGTGTAAAAGAGTCGTGGATAAAATATTTAGATAAGATTGTATACACTGAAGGAGAGTTGATACAACCCGAAGATGCATTCAAAGCTATTCATGCCGCTGGTGGAAAGGCTTTTTTAGCTCATTATCATTTACCTATTGGTTTAAAAGGTTATTCAGAAGAAGAAGTTCAATTAAAATTAAAAGAGCTAAAGGATTTGGGCTTGGATGGCTTAGAGTGTTATTATCCTTCTTTTTCGCAATATGACCAACTTAGATGTGAAAACTATATAAAGGATTTTGATTTTATTAAGTCAGGGGGAACAGATTTTCATGGTGCAAACAGACCTCATATTAAATTAGGTGTTGGAGAAGGAGACTTTAAAGTACCGGATGAATTGCTTGAAAAGATTGTTCCAAAGTTAGAAGTTCTGTTTAGCAAATTCTAGTTATTTTCCTAAAATAAATTGGAACCAAAAGGAAAACCGCTTTAATTCATAAAGTTTTTAGTTCTTAGTTTTTCTTTTTCTACTATAATCCAAGTTGTTTCAAGAAGTAGTCTGACTTGTTGTGCGTAAAAATTATGATACGTGTTGTTTTCACTGGCAACCCAAAATATCGCAACCACTTCTTTATTCTCAAGAATTGGAATTGTTAAAGAATTCAACTTTTTCTCTTTTTGGTTTTGGTCGATAAATGAATATTTAATGCTTTGATCATTTAGTATTACAGGTTCTTTAGTTTGAATAGCATCATATAAACAATTCATCTTGTTTTCTTCTATGTTCAAGGTAAGTTCAAAATCATGCGAAGCATTATTAAGAATTAATACTTTCGAGTTTTGATTGTAATGATATACTGCCCCCAAATCACTCTCAGTAAAGTCAATTATGTTTTTAAGAGTAAAATCTAAGAGATCAGCAATAGATTTAGATTTATAACTTACTATATTCTCAAGCCCCTTAAAGCGTTGGTTTACCTTATTTAATTCTGTGTTTATTTGTTGAAGTTGAATCTCTCTGCACTTTAACTCGGTAATATCCTCTATGTAAATCAAAGTTCTGTCTTCATTTTCAATGGGTAATGATAGGGTAGAGATCAGAACATTTAGCGTTCTGGGGTGATTAGACTGATTGTAAACAGTGATTTTCGTTTCCAATTTATTCACATTTCTTTTTTGCTTGAATGTTTTTTTGACACTGTTTCTAAGATCGCATTGATGACATTCTTCAGAATGCCCACAACCTTTAGGATGTAAAGAGGCCTTTATGCATGAGAGAAAATTACCCGGTTGCTGGTCTAGGGCTTTTGCTAAATCTTTTTGGGCAAGTTGGATTCCTGAATGGTTAATGTTTGTGATTGTTAGGTCGTTGTTTATAATCAGCATAATAACAGGTGATTGATTAAAAACTGATTGAAAGAGTTGTTCCTTTTGTTTTAATTGTTTTAGGCTATTTTTTAGTTCTACGGTCGATAACCTTAAATTAGTTATATCGGTGAAAACAACTGCGAAATATCCCTTTTTGTGAGAATACACGTTTACATTCAAATATTTATCAATTTGATAGTAATATGCACAAAACTGATTGGGAATACCCGTTTTTGCAACATCGCCAAATAATTTAGCCCTTTCTGGATCTAATTGATCAATTTGTTTTACACTATTATTAATAATGGTATCATCCAGATAAGTGAAAGTTTCAAAGAACTTAATATTTGCTTCTTTTATTATATAATCAACTGGGGTGTTATTTTTATCAAATACCATTTTTATTAATGCAAATGCTTCAGACATATTATCAAAAAGCATCCTGTATTTTTCTTCACTTATTGAAATGATTTCATTCGTTGTATAAAGTTCTTCGTTACTAGCTCTTAATTCTTCTTCAATAGCCAATAAATCATTGTTTTTAGTCAATAATTCATCACTTATCGTTTTGTATTTTTCGTATAAGGCTAAATTTTTATTTGCCTGGGTTCTTAGGTTTTCCTCGTATTTATATTGGGCAGTGATATCTTTATGTACACCTATTAACTTAAATACTTTCCCTTTTTCATTTCTCATTAACAGGCCGCGTGATTCGATATTAACATAGGTACCCTTCTTATGCCTTAATCTAAACTCAACTTCATATTTAAGATTGTCTCCTTCAATGAAGCCTTGAACTTGTTGGACTGTTTTTTTCTTATCTTCTGGATGAAGAAGGTTTTCCCAGGTTTGATAACAATTGATTAGCTCATCTTTATTATAGCCCAACATTGATTTCCATCTTTCAGAAAAAAACACTTCATTGCTTAATAAATCCCATTCCCAAATACCTTCGTTCGATGCTTTTAAAACTAATCGGTATCTTTCTTCACTATTCTTAATCTCTTGTTTTTGAATTTCTAATATTTTTAAAGAATTCGAAAGTTCTTCATTTAAGTTTTTTAATTCTTGTACATTACTCCTCAATGCTTGCTTTACTCTTTTTTTCGTTTTATTACTCTTATATAAGAAGATAATTACAACACCTTGAAGAGTGAGAAAAATGCCAATTAAGATTAGTGAATTCTTACTAACTTTATAGAACAAACTAGGAGAATTAATAATGATTGAGTGGCGAGGGAGGTTGTTCTGTGAAATGTTATATTTATTCAATTGGTTATAATCGAAATAGAACTTGTTATGTCCGTGGTTTTGAATAGGAATGTCCTTGATGTTCTTACCTTTGAGTATTTTATAGGTAATATTGGCTGCTTCTTTTCCCATATCCAGATGAGAAACCATTTTTCCTCCTAAAATACCCTTGCCCAATCCATGTTGATACATATGAAATAAAGGAGAAGAAAGGTTAGTTTTAATTAGATGTAAACTTTCATAAAAACTTAAGTTCTGATTTAAACTATCCTGATAAGCAGATATGAGCAGAGTAGGTTCGTTATTAGGGATAAGTCTTAGTTTATTTGCCAATTCTTCAAATGACAAGTGGGATAGGTCTAATGCATTAAAAATGACCTTAGGGTAATGTGATTGGTAGCTTTTTAATAACTTAAAATCACTTTTACCACTTATTCTATTATCAATAATGCAGTGAATTTGTCTAGTATTTGGAAATATGTCAAGCATCAAATCAATGTTTTCTTTTATTGAAATGACTTCGGTTACTCCTGTAATTAATTCATTTTGAATCTGCTGTGTTGCCAGATGATCATCATTTATACCTGTAAATATAATAGGTAGTTGATGAAATAATTCATGTTGGTATTTTAAAGCAAAATGTAGTGCTATGTCATCACTTACAATAACTGCATTGTACTTTTTTCTATTTTGTAATTTGTATTCAATAGATTTATAAAAGTTATGGATGTTTTCTTCTTCCGCATGTCTTTTAGAATCCATAAACTCCACATCTACAATTATGTTGCAAGTGTCAAAAACAGAATGGATTCCATTCATGGCATCCTGAACAGTCGGGAAACTATAATCATATGAATGTATATATAAAATCTTCGATGGTTCAGTAGTTCCGCAAATGATGTTATTTACTAAAAGAATAAAGCAAAAGAACAGAATTGTTCTTAATACATTGTACACTACTTACTTTTTATTTCTTAATATTGCTTAATGGTTCATTTACTGCTCATTAGCTTGTTTTCAATTTCGTTATATTACCCAA
>NZ_JAGUCO010000119.1 GCF_018271995.1 Carboxylicivirga linearis | reverse complement strand
TTTTTTATTTTTCAATTCATGTGATAATTTTATTGTAAAGAAATTTCACATGTTTACTGTCTACGTATTATTTTCTCCAAATTTCAATAAAATATTTATTGGATTTACCTCTAGTCTCAACAAACGAGTACTATCTCATAATGAAAAAGCAACTAAAAGATGGTCTATCAAATATAGACCTTGGAAATTAATTTACCAGGAGGATTTTATTGAAAAGTCGGATGCGATGCGAAGAGAGAAAGAACTTAAGTCCCATCGCGGAAGGGACTTTATCTGGCAAATTATTCATTAATAAGAATAGGGCTCATATCCGGCAGCTGCCGGATGTCCGTTCGAGTCGCGCCCCGCTACTACAAGCCTTGGGGATTTTTCTTCAAGGCTTTTTTATTTCATTTATTTCTGCTATTCACAAATAACAACATTCGATTTTTTTTTGCCGACAAAAAAAGTTTCAAATTTAAAATGCGCATTCAGAACACATTAGACAACCGATAAGTCATAATAGCATACTAAACACAAAAAAGATTTGCATAACAATTATAAGAACTCTATATTTGCAGCCGCAATAACAAAGACAACACATTGTTTAAGATATATTGCGGGGTGGAGCAGTTGGTAGCTCGTTGGGCTCATAACCCAAAGGTCGTCCGTTCGAGTCGGGCCCCCGCTACTACAAG
>NZ_JAGUCO010000118.1 GCF_018271995.1 Carboxylicivirga linearis | reverse complement strand
AATGGATTGGGAGAACTGGATTCCTTGTTAGGATTATTTTCAGGAGATAACCCTGCTGTAAAATCTAAGCTTGACGGTCTGTTTGGTGTGTTTAACGCCTTATCGGGCAACAACAAAGAGGTTGAGCGTATCAGCTACCAAAAGCAGCTGGATGATTTTAAGTTCGAGACACGCTACAATACCTTGGAAGAAAAGTATGAGCGCTTACGCAACGAAAATGCAGAACTACGTGCCGAAAAAGACCGCTACCAAAGCGAAAACAGGGAACTGAAAACCGATAAGACAGACCTTGAAAGCCGTCTTGCCGGATATGCTCCCAATGAAGTGATGAAGCGAGTTGCCACAGGTGCATTGGTAGGTATTGGTTCACGCTTGCTTACCAACAGTCCCAAAACAGCAGAATTATTAGGGCTATCAGCCGAAGAACTCAAAGGAGCTTTGGGAATGCTTGATGATACCGAGGAAGAATCAACTCAGCTCCCTGAAACTAATGTTGAGATTACCGACATCGGTACAGCCAACACACCCGAAGACCGTAAGAAAGCTGAGATTATCAAAAAGCTATCCGATGCCCTAATGACATGGGAATTACAAGATGTAGCCAAGATTGCAAACATCGTTGGCTTATGCCTTGACAAAGCGGAGCTGATTAATAAAACCCTCCTGTTCCTGAACCAAGCCGTG
>NZ_JAGUCO010000117.1 GCF_018271995.1 Carboxylicivirga linearis | reverse complement strand
GATTGGGACGGAGAGGTGTTAAAGACAGAAAATGTTGATTATGGAAGTTCAGCCACAGCTCCATCAGATCCTGCACGTACTGGTTATAGCTTTACCGGTTGGGATGTAGCCTTTGATAATATCACAATAGCGTTAACTGTAACAGCTCAGTATATTATCAATAGCTATGAAGTTAGTTTTGTAGATTGGGACGGAGAGGTGTTAAAGACAGAAAATGTTGATTATGGAAGTTCAGCCACAGCCCCAGTTGATCCTGCACGTACTGGTTATAGCTTTACCGGATGGGACGTAGCCTTTGATAATATCACAGCAGCGTTAACTGTAACAGCTCAGTATATTATCAATAACTATGAAGTTAGTTTTGTCGATTGGGACGGAGAGGTGTTAAAGACAGAAAATGTTGAATATGGAAGTTCAGCCACAGCTCCATCAGATCCTGTTCGTATCGGTTATACCTTTACGGGTTGGGATGTAGTATTTGATAATATCACAACGGCTTTAACTGTTACGGCTCAATTCACTATCAATAGTTATATAGTCACTTTCGTCGATTGGGATGGAGGAGTATTAAAAACAGAAAATGTTGATTATGGAAGTTCAGCTACAGCCCCATCAGATCCTGCACGTACTGGTTATAGCTTTACGGGTTGGGACGTAGCCTTTGATAATGTCACAACAGCGTTAACTGTAACAGCTCAGTATACCATCAA
>NZ_JAGUCO010000116.1 GCF_018271995.1 Carboxylicivirga linearis | reverse complement strand
ATTAGCCTTATCGGACACTTTTTGCTGTTTTTGTCGGATACTTTTTTAATTCAAATGGCAATAAAAAGCAATAAATGGTAATCGGTATTTTTGCAGATTAACGGGTTACAATTTCAATGATTACTTTTTCGATGTCACCTGTTGGTAAATTACGTTCCTGAAAATGCAATTTGATAACTTCAAGGTCTACCAAAAGATTCTTATCGTTTTTTATATATGGAGCTTTATCCATAAGCCGATAGAAATATGAATTTTTGTAAGAATCCAAATCAATACCGTTTACTACACATAAAAATCGGGCAAGTGTTGAGTTTCCAACATCTACCCGGTGTTTTAAGCCCAAAAGCCGAAATAGAAAGTAAGCCCAAAGCACTTGTTGGGCACTAGAAAGCTTTAAGATTGCATCATGGGTTCTTGGCTTAATTTGTTGGAGGTTTGGAAACGCTTCAATATTTCCGTTTGACTTGAAATACTTGAGAAATTGGAGTTTCCCAAAGTAGTCGCAGAAAAAATTATAATAGTCCTGGGGATTTGTTGACGAAAGGTCAACGAGAGGTGAGTAGTAATAAATTTCTAATGCCTTATAGTTAAAGGTCTTTTGCCTGAAATTTATTACATCTTGAAATTTGACTTGTTTTTTGCCGGGTATAAGCCATTGGAGTATTGCTTTTGGCTTTATTCGGATTTTACCGACCTGTAAATAACAAAGTTCTCCTTCGTTATTATACACTTCAAGTCTTTTAAG
>NZ_JAGUCO010000115.1 GCF_018271995.1 Carboxylicivirga linearis | reverse complement strand
TGGAAGAAAAGCACCAATTGGGATGAAGCCAAATTCAAACATGAAGAAAGCCTGAAAATTGCTTGTAGTATTATTGAGAAGTTCTTTTTGGAACAGGTTAATCACAAAGATGCCCAACAGTATATCAAGGAGCGTAACATGGCTATTCCTGAAAACGGCAGCTTCAATATTGGTTATGCTCCAACGGACAATGCTCTACTGTCCCATGCACGAGGAAAAGGATTAAAAACAGAGATACTTGAAGAAATTGGCGTACTTAAAAGCAATGACAAAGGCGTTTATGACTTTTTTAGAAACCGATTGATATTCCCTGTTTCCAACTCACGAGGTCAGACTATTGCATTTGCCGGGCGTGACCTGAATGAAAATCCGAAGGTCAAGTATTTGAATACACCTGAAAGTAGCATCTACATAAAAGGCAATGAGCTGTATGCTTTAAATGTGGCTCGCTTTGCCATTAAAAACAATGACAGAGCATATATAGTTGAAGGTTATTCCGATGTGCTTCGGATGCACGATATAGATGTGGTAAACACAGTTGCGACTTGCGGAACCGCACTCACCAATTCACAGGCAAAGCTCCTGAAAAAATATACAAACAAGGCTACACTTATTTACGATGGCGATAATGCCGGACGAAATGCCATGTGCCGAAATGCTGAAATCCTGATTAAGAACCAATTTCACGTTTCGGTATTGGTACTCCCGGAAAAACAAGACCCTGATTCTCTTTTCATCGACAACAAAACGTTTCTTCAGTACGATGA
>NZ_JAGUCO010000114.1 GCF_018271995.1 Carboxylicivirga linearis | reverse complement strand
TGGAAGAAAAGCACCAATTGGGATGAAGCCAAATTCAAACATGAAGAAAGCCTGAAAATTGCTTGTAGTATTATTGAGAAGTTCTTTTTGGAACAAGTTAATCACAAAGATGCCCAGCAGTACATCAAGGAGCGTAACATGGCTATTCCTGAAGACGGCAGCTTCAATATTGGTTATGCTCCAACTGATAATGCTCTACTGGCCTATGCACGAGAAAAAGGATTAAAAACAGAGATACTTGAAGAAATTGGTGTACTCAAAAGCAATGAAAAAGGCGTTTATGACTTTTTTAGAAACCGACTGATATTCCCTGTTTCCAACTCACGAGGTCAGACTATTGCATTTGCAGGGCGTGACCTGAATGAAAATCCGAAGGTTAAGTATTTGAATACACCTGAAAGCTGCATTTATACTAAAGGTAATGAGCTGTATGCTTTAAATGTGGCTCGCTTTGCCATTAAAAACAATGACAGAGCATATATAGTTGAAGGTTATTCAGATGTGCTTCGGATGCACGATATAGGTGTGGTAAACACAGTTGCGACTTGCGGAACTGCACTCACCAATGCACAGGCAAAGCTCCTGAAAAAATATACCAATAAGGCTACACTTATTTACGATGGCGATAGTGCCGGGCGAAATGCCATGTGCCGAAATGCTGAAATCCTGATAAAGAACCAATTTCACGTTTCGGTATTGGTACTCCCGGAAAAACAAGACCCTGATTCTCTTTTCATCGACAACAAAACGTTTCTTCAGTACGATGA
>NZ_JAGUCO010000113.1 GCF_018271995.1 Carboxylicivirga linearis | reverse complement strand
ATTAACGATACCTTTCATGTACTCAATACCACAGCAGAATTTATCGGCAAGTATGGAAAAGATAAGCTAAAGGAGAATATTAAACAGAGCCAGGTTCATTTGTTGCATTTCTTCTATCTACCCTATGGTAAAGCTCTTAAAATTGGCAGTACCGATGGTGGTAATCCATTCAAAGAAAACTCAAAGTATGTGAAGCCGATAAAAGGCAACGATTGGAACTTCGGAAAATGGGCAACTTCAATGAGTAGTGTTTATCCCGGTAATGCTGAATTATTGATTGCTTATTACATATCAACCGTTTTTAGTGACCTTATCTACAAAGCCAATTTCGGGTATTTTCCTTTACTGTTTCTGTTTGGGAAACGCCAATCAGGTAAGAGTACCGCAGCTCGTAGTATCATGTATATGTTTGGCAAGCCACCGATGGAGGACGGTATTAACCTCGCATCAGGGAGTACAAGTACAGGTATGCAGCGTAGTATGGATTCTACGACTAACCATCCGTTTTGGGGTAATGAGTACAAGAATAGCATTCACAAAAATACCATCGAGGCGTTAAAAGGTATTGCAGACCGAAACGGAAAATTGACAGGTGTAAAATCGGGTGGTAATGAAACACGTATTGCCAAGCCCAGGGGTTCGGGTATAATTAGCGGTCAGGATTTACCGACACAAGACCCTGCTTTATGTAGCCGTAGTTTATTGGGCGAATTTGATGATACCAACCGGGGGAACTATTCCGATTTAAAATCATTTAAAGCAGCCGAGGAAAGTTTACAGTTTACCAATATTACATGTTCCGTTTTTGATTTTCGGTATTTGGTTGA
>NZ_JAGUCO010000112.1 GCF_018271995.1 Carboxylicivirga linearis | reverse complement strand
ATGGTAATGTTAGCATAGCTTCAGATATTTTAACCTTACTGATTAATAATGTAATTATTTAATAGATAATGAAGCTTAAAATAGGGGGTAAAAGAACCTCCGACTTAAAATAGCAGCTCTCACCCTGCTATAATACAAAGGTGCATACACACCACGCCGGAGGCAAATGCCTTTGGTTGGTGTGTATGCACCTATTTTTTTGTGAGAGAATACAAATATAACGATAAAACAACAATAGAATGAATAAACCTTACACAAGTGCACCATTACCGTTCATGGGGCAAAAAAGGCGCTTTTTAAACCATTTTAAAACAGCTTTAAAAGACTTTGAAACAAACAATGTATTTATTGATTTATTTGGAGGTAGCGGTTTATTATCACATACCGTTAAAAATATGCTTCCGGATGCTCAGGTAGTATATAATGACTTTGATAATTACCATACCAGGCTTTTACATGTGGATAAAACCAACCGGATGCTTGCAAAGATTAGAGAGCTTGTCAATAATCAACCACAAGATAAGAAGCTGCCTAATGATATTAAATTGTCAATTATAGATTACATTAAGAGTGAAGATGATAAAGGCTTTGTTGATTACATTACACTGTCATCATCCTTGTTATTTAGCATGAAGTATGCGCTAAATATTGATGAGTTGGAAAAATCAACCATGTATAACTGCGTCCGAAAGTCGGATTATACAGTCACCGGTTATCTTGATGGCTTAGTAATAGTTAAATACGATTACAAGGAACTATTTAACATGTATAAGGATGTTGATGGTGTGGTATTCTTTGTGGATCCACCTTACTTAAGTACTGAGGTAGGTAC
>NZ_JAGUCO010000111.1 GCF_018271995.1 Carboxylicivirga linearis | reverse complement strand
AGCCAACTGTCTTTCTGATACATCTCCCTGGCCGAACTCCTATCGGCAACTGCCATCTTAAAAAGTTCCATTTTCCCCTGGAGCTTTTCTTCTTGTGTGGTGAATATTTCATCAATCAGCTTAGTTCCCTCTTTTAAGGTTTCCGCAGCTCCGGTATTGATTACCTTTCCAAATAATTTTCTCATTTCTCTACAAATTTTAATATGGTATCGAGTTTCTCGTTAAGCTGCTTAATGGTTTGGTGGAATAGTTCTTTACTCACATATATTTCCTTAGAGCTGTCCCTTAAATCTGATATTCTTTTATGCAGTACCGTAAACTTGTTTTCGCACGAAGCAAGCTCCTTTGTCAAGTGCTGAATATCCTTTTCCAATAAATCGGTTTTGGCATCTACTGTTTCCTTTGTGGCATTTTTTGAAATGGCATTGCGGATGATGAAGGAAACCACACCAACGATAAGCGAACTGAAAGCACCGATAACAAGCCAATAGAATTTTATTGTCATTTCTTCCATGCTAAAAGATTTTAATGGTTTCTGTACTGCCCTCCGGAAAGCGGTTTTTCTCCATCGTTGCACTTTGATTTTCAATATGCATAATGGCATCTACAATATGCTCCCACTTCGTTCCGCCTTTGGAGCTTCCGTCTCGGTTTGCCTGATTGATGATTACAAATGAGGTGTTCGGAAACTGTTTCTTCAGCTCTTTAAATTCCTCGTGAGATATATCGGTCGTTTGGGTACTGTCAATAAATACCACATCGTAATCCCTGAATAGCTTCGGATTGTAGTCCTCGATAATTCCGATTGGGCTGTTAATTCCAAGCCTTACCACTTTCTCCTG
>NZ_JAGUCO010000110.1 GCF_018271995.1 Carboxylicivirga linearis | reverse complement strand
AGCCAACTGTCTTTCTGATACATCTCCCTGGCCGAACTCCTATCGGCAACTGCCATCTTAAAAAGTTCCATTTTCCCCTGGAGCTTTTCTTCTTGCGTGGTGAATATTTCATCAATCAGCTTAGTTCCCTCTTTTAAAGTTTCCGCAGCTCCGGCATTAATTGCCTTTCCAAATAACTTTCTCATTTCTCTACAAATTTTAATATGGTGTCCAGCTTCTCATTGAGCTGTTTTATGGTTTGGTGAAATAGTTCTTTGCTAACATATATTTCCTTGGAACTGTCCCTTAAATCGGATATTCGTTTATGCAGCACAGTAAACTTACCCTCACAAGATTCAAGCTCTTTAGTAAGGTGTCGAATATCCTTTTCAAGTAAATCGGTCTTAGCATCAACGGTTTCTTTAGTGGCATTTTTAGAAATAGCATTGCGGATTATGTATGAGAGTACACCTACTGTGAGAGAACTCAATCCGGCTATAACCACCCAATAGAATTTAATTGTCATTTCTTCCATGCTAAAAGATTTTAATGGTTTCTGTACTACCCTCCGGAAAGCGGTTTTTCTCCATCGTTGCACTTTGATTTTCAATGTGCATAATGGCATCTACAATATGCTCCCACTTCGTTCCGCCTTTGGAGCTGCCATCTCTGTTTGCCTGATTGATGATTACAAATGAGGTGTTCGGGAACTGTTTCTTCAGCTCTTTAAATTCCTCGTGAGAAATATCCGTTGTTTGGGTACTGTCGATAAATACCACATCGTAATCCCTGAATAGCTTCGGATTGTAGTCCTCGATAATTCCGATTGGGCTGTTAATTCCAAGCCTTACCACTTTCTCCTG
>NZ_JAGUCO010000010.1 GCF_018271995.1 Carboxylicivirga linearis | reverse complement strand
CAAACCTCACGTATTGGGACATCTTCTTTTTTACAACTACTTACAAAAGATATTTGAACAAAAACCTTTATCTGAAGAATTTACCCTTCAGACATTTCTTATTAAAAAGCTAAAACGGTTTAATAAATACCTTCGTAAAAACCATAAAGATTACGCCTATTATCAGCATAAGGGGACTAAATATGATGAACTTTATTTTGTGAGATGTAACCTTCAGGCTGAAGACTATCATTCCCATCCATATTCAATGGTAGATAGTGATTTTGCAACCAGTAAAGATTATTTATTTGCTAATTTTATTGCACATGAGAAGATTATCGTATATCTGGAGAATGAATTGGTTAAGTTAAAAGTCAACAAGAAAATTCGTTATAAATCTCAACTTGAAATTTTAAAAGCATCATCATATAATTGGTCTGAAACCAAAATTGCAATGGTTGAATTAATCTATGCATTAGTATATTCCGGATGCATCAACAATGGTAATGTTGATGTTAAAGAACTTTCAAAAACACTTTGTGAACTTTTTCATGTGGAAGACCTGGATATCTATCGTTCTTTTATTGATTTAAAATACCGAAAGAAAAATCCTACTGTGTTTTTGGATAAAATGAAAGAGGGCCTATTAAAGAAATTAGAAGAATATTAAAAAGTTAACTCACAGATAAAATACATTCGTCACATTAATTAAATCAAAACTTTAAGCATCTGATTCGATTTAGCAAAAGTACTTTTTAATAAACAATAGAAGAGGCTAATATTCATGACAAATAACCTTTATCATTCAGATCTTTAAATGCTTGTTTTACCCTAGCTTGAAAGGGTGTAAAACACATAAATGATTAGATTGAGATTAATTTAAGGTAATAATTACAGTTTATGTTTATTATTTTTTTTTAAAGTAAGACGTAATAAGCGAATTAATAATTATTCTAACATTATCAAACAAAAAGAAATACATTTCGTATCTTAAAATGATATTTTTAAATATCAACTATTTACTTTTCGATTGTTCAACCTTGTTGTTGTTGTTTTAAACCTAAAATTACTCCATAACCATTGCGTTGGATGAAAGAAAACTACTTGTTGAATGAAATTTCGTTATGGAAGTATTTTATAAGAGCAATACCATTATAAATATTATTGAATTATTCAAAGCATTCTCACAATTTGGTAATAAGAAACTAAATTCAATAAATATCTCATATATTGATTCTTACTTAGCGTCAATTGTATCTAACAAAACGAGACTGGAATACCTTGACTATTATAAATTCCAAGTAGAAACAGATCTAGTCGTTAATAAAGAACATATCATTACAGATATTCAAGAAAAACTTCAAAACATACACCTTGAACTTGGATATGAACAAAAATATAGACTTTATATTTCACTATTTGATTTTTCTTATTTCCTTGAGGATGATACCAATAAAAGTAAAATACAATCATTATTGGAGCAAACCTATACTATGCTTCATTTGAATAGAAATGTTATTAGAGATATAGAATGCTTTTGCAGAAACGATATTGACTTAATTCAAAAAAAAGAAAACATTTTAGTAGTTGGTAACTTTAAAAGAATAAAACCTAAATCCTTTTCATCATTTCATTGTAATTTTCTCAATGGCAATATTTACACCTATTATATTGAACAAATAAATGCTTTTATAATACAGTACTTTGGTTCTGATAATTTAACATTAAATAATCTGCCTATATTCCCTAATAGAACATACCAATTATTTTTGGGAAATATAATCGAAGGAGAAAATATTAAACCTATATTTTTTAATGATTTAGTAAACGAAATACACACCAATAATAAAAATCAAATCTTTTTAAATGTAAAAGGAATAAGTAAAATATTCAAAAAAACTAACCTTGGCATTCATCCTGCTACTTTCAATCTCTATTCAGGTGAATTACTTGCTATAATGGGAGGTAGCGGAAGTGGAAAAACAACACTTTTAAACCTACTATGTGGCAATTTAATTCCCGATTCTGGTCAAATCTTCATTAATGGTTTAGATTTTGGGAGAAACAAAAAAGAGCTAAGAAAACATATTGGCTTTGTGCCTCAGGATGACCTTTTAATTGAAGAATTAACGGTTTATCAAAACTTGTTATTTAATACCAAGCTATGTAGAGATGACCTAAATCTTAAAGAACAAATTGAAACCTGCCTATCTACTTTAAAAGGATTAGACCTCTTACATATAAAGAATCTAAAAGTTGGTAATGCCTTAAACCAAGTAATAAGCGGAGGCCAACGCAAAAGGTTAAACATTGCTATTGAACTAGTAAGAAACCCATCAATTATTTACCTTGATGAGCCAACATCAGGCTTATCATCATCAGACGCTTTTTCAGTTATTAACCTTTTAAAAAGGATCTCACTATCTGGAAAAATTGTAATTGTAAACATACATCAACCTTCATCTGATATTTTTCACTTATTTGATAAATTATTAATATTAGATAAGATGGGTTACACCGCCTATTTTGGCAACCCCGTTTGGGCTTCTAAACACTTTAAAAAACACCTTAATTTTGAAGACACACCCATTGATGATAGCATAAAATTCGGTCACTACAGCCCTGAACGCATCATAAATTTAATGGAATATAAAACAAGAGATAATGATGGTAACCTAACAGATAAACGTATCTACAGTGAAAAACAGTGGAATAATATATTCCTATCAGATCATAAAAAAAACGATAGTGTTGAAATTCCTAAAATTGAATTGCCAGAAGCGCAAACTCAAAAGCCCTCATCAATTAAGCAATTCTTGATATTCATCAGTCGAAACTTTAGGACAAGAACAACAGATAAACTCTATGTTTTATTACTACTATTAAGTTCACCTGTCCTGGCTTTAATGATGTCGGTATTTCTAAAGTCTACTGATATTGAAACTCACGAGTACTGGTTCATTAACAATGATAATATTCCTACCTATCTGTTTATAAGTGTCATTATTTCAATATTTCAAGGCCTTGTCACTAGTTCAGGTGAAATCTATCGAGATCTTTCTTTATTAAAAAGAGAAGCTTTATTAGATCTAAATCCATTTGCCTATCTAAATTCAAAGTTATTGTACCTTTTCTCTATTAATGCCTATCAGACAGCAATATATGTATTAGTTGCCAATAGCATACTTGAGATAAAAGGATTATTTTCCTACTATTTTTTAGTATTGTGGGTAACCTCAAACACTTCGAGTTTAATAGGCCTTTATATATCATCGCGCTTTAGATCCATATTATCTATCTATATAACAATACCATTCATCTTAATTCCGAAAATATTGCTAGCCGGTGCTATTCTAAACTTTGACAAAATTCACCATTCCCTGGCATCTAAAGAGAATGTCCCTATTTATGCAAATCTTACCGTCTCTAGATGGGCTTATGAAGGGTTAGTAAATATTCAGTTTGCAAAAAACGAATACGAAAGCCAAGTGTATGATAACTTAATACTAAAGAGTTCCATTCAATATCAGTTGTATTTTGTTTTACCAATATTAAAAACAGAAACAAATAATTTAAACAAAACAATTAATGATAAAGAAAAAAATATCAACATCATACGAAATATTTTTTCCAATCTTATAAATGAATTTCCAACCCTAAAAAAAAATATTTCAATTAAAGATATTGACTTTTCCAATCCAGACATTATTAAAACTTTAACAATAAAAACAGAACAATGGCTAAAGAAGATACAACAAATCAACAATGCCCGAATTGATGAAATAAGAGTTAATGCAAATATAGACAAAAGAAAATACTACAATAGACAGCTCGCTGAATTTGCAATGAATTCTAATAACTATATAAATTACTTACGTTCAAATGAATCAATTATAAGAAAATATCAACCCTGTTTTTTTGTTTCACAAAATAAATTTGGAAGGTCTCATTACTATGCTCCATATAAAAACATTGGAGATCTTAGAATTGAAACATGGATTTATAATATTTACATTTTACTAATATACAGCAGCTTGTTATACACATTAGTTCTTTTTCGATTGTTAAAATTTAAAAAATAAATCAATTACAAATCTAAAAAAATTCAAAATGAAAAATTCGAGTATCATTACGCTATTATTTATTTTAATTATAGGTAGTTCTACAACTTTTTCACAAGAATGCAAACACCTTTTCGAACGAACGGCCCCAATGGATAGTTTATATACTGTCAAAGCAGATCGATTACTTACCATACAAAATGGAGATACACTTAAGTTAGTCCGCATTTTTTATGGCAATACCCATTACAATATTTCCATTGTTAAAGATGATCCTTCTAAACAATTATCTATGAGAATACTTGATGGCAAAGCTAAAAAAGTAATATTGGATGGCAATAAGAATGGCTCTAATGAAGAAGTGGACATATTTAGCGATTTCTCTCAAAGAGTTATTATAGAAATTAGTGCTTTAGAAGGAAGTAGCAAAAATTCATCAGACTGTATTGCTTTAACAATTCGGTCTTATAAAGATTATGCAAAAAAAAATGAATCTACCATACCAGCTCCTCCAGCCATTAACTGGGAATAATTAAACTACCTAATTTAATTACAACACTCTTTCTTTACAACATATTTAACTATGCACTCAAAAGGTCGAATTTTATTAATTGATGATAATCCTAAAAATCTTCAGGTCTTAGCTAATTTGCTTAACTCAAACCAGTATAAAGTTGAAGTTGGAGTTAACGGTTTAGATGTTTTTAATTGGATAGATCATGAGTACTTTGATTTACTCTTACTAGACATTATGATGCCTGATATTAATGGTTTTGAAGTTTGTAAAAAAATAAGATCCAACAAACGCTTTGATAATTTACCTATCATATTTATTTCTGCAAAATCAGATACTCTAAGTATGGTAGAAGGATTTAAGCTGGGTGGACAAGATTATATTACTAAACCTTTCAATCCATCCGAATTACTTGCTCGAGTTGAAACACATATAGCATTAAAAAAAAGCAAGGAGGAACTTCGATCAATGAACGACACACTTGAATATAAAATAAAAGAAAGAACAAAAGAACTTTTTACTGCTAATCAAAAACTAACGGAATTAACTGAAACCAAAGATCAGTTTCTAAAATTTATTAGTAAAGAGATCTCCTCTCCTCTTGAATCTATAATTAAAGTCATTGAAGTCATTAAACAATCATCCGAATCCTCTAAAATGGCTGAAATGATAACACTTCTGGACCAGTCTGTTTTGAAGCTGGATAGAATAACAAAAATGGCATCTTACATTACTAAAATAAAGACTAAATATGATTCAGATCAAAGTACAGTCTTTTCTATTCTTTCAACTCTAGATTATATTCTAGTGAATGTCTCACAAGAACTTGATAAAAAAAATCTTGAAATAGATTTAGACATTGATAAAAACTTTCGAGTTAATGGTAATAATGAATTATTTAAAACCTCAGTTTTAGCTATTCTAACTGTAATATTACAATACATTGATAACAACCAATTAATCAGAATTCATTCAAAGCTTGATAACAGTTCCAGTAATTTAATCATCGAATCAATAATTAATGAAGAAACTGTTTCAGGTACTTATATACACGAGGAGGTTTCATTATACACAACGTACAGTCAAACAATAATGGCTCTAGAAGGAGGTTCTTTTTCTTTTTCTAATGAAAATGAAAACAAATATGAATTCATCTGGACGTATAAAAAATAAACATTTAAAACGATAATTATGAAATTAAATCTTATTAAAACGATGGTATTTCTGACACCTATACTGATGTCTTACTTTTTAACAGGATGCTCTAGTTGTCAGCAACAAAAAAATAAAGATCTAGTTGGTGAAAATATTAATTTTAAAGACATAAGCATTATTGATTCTGTTGATGCTGTTATAATAGCTTTGCCATCTCCGGAAGAAATAATACAATACATTAAAAGCAATAAAGTAGAGTTTGATGAATCAATCCTTGTAAACACCAAATATGCATTAAAAAGTTCATCGGATAACATTAAGAAGCAATTGCTTGGGATGTATTTTGCTGATCTTGCATATCTTTCTTCCTTCTCTAGAACAAATTACGTGCCCGAACTCATTAAAACAATTGATGTAATGATGAAAGATTTAGAGTTAAATCCAATTGTCTCTCAAGAAATTAGAAATACACTTTTAAACACTTCTTCTCCCGAGGATGTTTATAATATTTCTCAACAGTTTTATGATAATCTGATAAATTATTTATATGATATTGATGACGGTAAGACTTTAACCTTGATTTCTACTGGTGTTTTTTACGAAGTAATGTACATCTCAACAAAC
This sequence comes from Carboxylicivirga linearis, assembly GCF_018271995.1. Classification (GTDB taxonomy): domain Bacteria; phylum Bacteroidota; class Bacteroidia; order Bacteroidales; family Marinilabiliaceae; genus Carboxylicivirga; species Carboxylicivirga linearis. Next base: position 141,206 of record NZ_JAGUCO010000010.1, on the reverse strand, counting down.
CTGCATTCAAATTATGACTTATACAAAAATTCCATTTATAAAATAGGAGAACAAAAGCTGCTATATGAAGATCTTCTATCCATGGCACAAATACTAAACAATTATGGTTTGCAAGATTCATTTAATGATTTAAAAGCCCTTGAAAAAGCATTTAACTTAATCAGTTTTGACTCTGAAATAGATGAAGTCTATGAATCCGATGACAATGTTCTTCATATTAAAAGCAAAAACAATACAGTGGAGATTTCAAATGAAAAATACACCGATTTCTGCCAAGCTATTGCACAAGTTAGGAACAAAATAATTGAAAATTTAGACTGATTATTACTTTCATTGTAAGGACTCAATGTTTATCAGTTGAGTCCTTACGATGGGAGCTTCATCTTAGATAATCTTCCTTTTTTACCTAATACCAATAATCTCTATTTCTGTTCTCCTGTTTTTCATTCTTCCTTCACTATTATCACTACCATCTGGATTTTCGTTGGGGGCAATCGGTTCTGATTCTCCCTTTCCTTGTGAAATTAGTCTATCTGTAGAAATTCCTTTTGAAATAAGGTAACGAACAACATTTAAAGCCCTTTTTTCAGACAACCGTTGATTATATCTCTCACTCCCAACATTATCTGTATGGGAAACAATTCTAATAATTATATCAGGATGCTTACTTACAAAACGAACCAATGTCGAGTCCAAAACCTGCTTGGTTTCTTTTGTTAATTCAGCCTTACCAAATTCATAATAAATATTTTCGATTTCAACCGGTTTATCAGGAATCGTAAGCACTGGCTTTAAATCTAGAGAAATTTCACTTACCTTCTCCTTATTTAAAGTAGTAAAGCTAAAACTACCTCCAACAACCAAGGTATCTTTCACTTCTACCCTATATTCATGCCCCTTGTCAAGCCATACACCAAACTCTCCATTTTCATTAGTAAAAGTTTCTTTTATCAATAAAGAAGCTGCTGTGTCGGACTGTTGAGATATAGCAATTGATTGATTTGCCAGAACACCTGATTTTTGATTTTTTTCTGTTAGATCAACAAATCCATGTCCCATTAGTAAATCCTGAGTTTTTATCTGTCCCTTTACAAAAATTCGAGCTATCGTTGTTTCTTCAAATAAAAAGATATCATTTAGCGACTGATTATACATTGATAAAGAGATTCCCTTCCTATTTGAGGCAAAAACGCCCAACATACCAGACTCATTCCTGAAATAATCAATATCATCGAAAGATGAATTAATTGGATAACCAACATTCATAACTGCTAGCCAATTCACCAACTCTCCTTTTGAATAAAAAATATCATAACCGCCAAAAGATGCATGTCCGTTTGAACTAAAAAATAATGCATGAGACTCCAAATCGAAATACGGTGTGATTTCATCTCCACTTGTATTGATATATGCACCAACATTATAAGCTTTCGAATGCTCATTTTTTGTTTTATCATAAACAAAATACCAAATATCTTTTCCACCAGCACCTCCCCTGCGATCCGAGACAAAGTAGATTACTTCCAGAGATGGATCATAACAAGTCCCAACAGTTGGTTGGGAAGAGGTATATCCTTTTTTATTGATGCTTTTATTTAATTTAACAGGCGTAGACCAAATTCCACTTTCGAGAGTAGATATATATATGTTTGATATATATTTATTATTGTTATCCCGCGAAGATTTAGAAAAGTAAAACCTTCTTTTATCTATTGAATAGGTTCCATCGCCAGTATCGTAATCTGAATAATTAAAGTAGGGTTCAGGTACATTATTTTCTATAGTCCATAGATCCTTTTTCTTCTTTGCATATGAAAATCCTCTTTTTGATCTAAAGGATCTATTTAAATCTTCTTTTAAATCTGTATTCTCTTTAAAGTTACCAAATATCAATTCATCTGACTCCAGTAAAACGGGGTTAAACTCTAAATTGCTAGTATTTACATTACCTTCAAGTCGTTTAACTTTTGTATATACAATGGTATCTCTGTTTTTAATGGCAAGGTTACAACCAGCAATTGAGTTTTCTATTCGCTCACGAGTTATATTACCCATTTCAATTCTTCTGGTCTTAGTTCTTAATCTAGATAAGATTTCAATAGCCGTTTCATAATTACCATTATTCTTTTCCAATTCAGCCAGGTAAAAGGCTATTTTACCATGCTCGTAAGGATTTTCTTCAAATTCATTTTTGGCAAACTCATATGCTTCATCAGTTTTTTTTGCTTTAACAAGTGCATTCAAGAAATAAACATGATAGTTTAATTTATTTGGCTTACGCTCAATCATTTCTATAGCAATATCTTGTGCTGTTATATAATCATCTAACCAAATTGCCTCATTATACATCTTTTTAAGCTGCCAATTATGGTATTTCTTCAACTCCAATTTAACTTGACCAAAACTGATAACATACCAAAATATCGCCACCAGCAGCATAGTAATCCTATATAGCATATTAAAACCTTTCAGTTGGGTGAATAATCTTTTCAATTTTTGAATTAGGTAGAATATAAATAAGACCAAACTCAAAGCCTGAATTTTTTGTATAGCTAGATTTTAAACCAGAAATATCAAATTCATAACTCGAGAAGAAATTCCACTTAGCAACACCTATTCCTATAGAAAAAACAAGACTTTCAATATTATTAACTATACCATTTCTTATAAATACACCTGAGGATAAACTTTTAATGGCCTTATTATTTATAAATTTGTATCCCAGATTAGAACCTACTAAAGTCTGATTAACATTTCCCTGATTAACAAATACAATAGCAGGTAATATAAATAAATTCTGAGCAAAGGAGTAATCCATTTTTAAATGAACTATATTGCGCATATCTACTTGATAATCCATTCCAAAAAAGTTTTCAGTTGGTCTGTTTAAATTTTGAATAGATACTCCTGCACTAAGAATCATATCCTTCATTGATTTTAAAGCCAATATGCCAATCCCTGTAGTAAGGTTATTACTCGTACTTCTTTCAAATGCATCTGCTGTAGGTAAACTTGAATCAAAAGCTCCAATACTTCTATTATATTGATCTGGAAATGTTTCACCTGAACTATCAAACCGCTTAGACACATACCCCAGTTGTAGCCCTGCTGATAACTTTAAAGTTCTTGTAATATTAACTTTCTTAGCTAAGCTAAGAAACAGATAATGTCCTGGGAATGTAAAACCAGCCGAATTATCATAACTATAATTTAACCCAACATCTATTTGTTGTCCAAACGGAAAAAAAGGCTTTTCAAAGCTTGTATAAAAAGTTTCATAAGGATTACTAATATTATAACCCTGCGACCGATACAAAACAACCGCTCGCATATCTCCATTAAAATTACCTATGTTGGCAGGATTAAGTGTTAAATGTGTTACATAAATATTGGAAAAGTGAATATTTTGACTATGAACTTCACTCAATACTAATAACATAAATATCAATATAACCGTACTGTCTATTTTAAATTTACATAAGTAACTCATTATACTTCATATTAATATTTAGTAAAGTATTAATTACAATTGAAAATAGCAATTTATTTAATTAAATTAGTCGATAAACTACACCTACTACTATGAAAAAAATATTAATTACTTTTCTACTTATTATATCCTCAATACTAGCATACTCACAATACACAATTGATTTTCACTCCAACATACAAAATGGTTGTACACCTGTTATAGTCGCTTTTATAAACACATCTGATTATCCCAATGACGCTAGTTACCTATGGGATTTTGGTAATGGCAAAACATCTGTCGAAAAAAATCCTCAAACCTCATATTCTGCGCCAGGAACTTTCTCAGTCAAACTTACTGTTACCTATAACGAAACAGACAATTACATTATAAAAGAGAATTATATAACAGTATACGAAGAACCTTCAATTGACTTCTCATATTCAAATAACTTTCAGGGATGTGTACCTTTTGACGTTCAATTCGAACCATTATCTCCAAGTATTGAATCAATAACAAATTATAACTGGAGTTTTGGTGATGGATTTATTTCAGAAAGACAATCACCTGAACATGCATATGACATTCAGGGACAATTCTCTGTTACTCTCATCGTTGAAGATAATAATGGTTGCATTGGTTCCATTACTAAAGAAGATTTGATAGAAGCATACCAGCCTAAGCCTAAATTTGGGGTTGATAAATCATATAGTTGTAATGGAAAACTTGATGTTACTTTTAACAATCTATCAGAAAGCATATTGGATTATTCCAGTTTTTGGGAATTTGGAGATAATGTTACATCTACTGTTTCTTCCCCAAATCATACTTATACATCCAAAGGATTATATAATGTATCTTTAATAATAGTTGATTCATTAGGATGTAGTGACTCAATTCTTTTTGATAACCTAATTAAGGTTGATAAAGTAATAGCTTCATTTAATTCTTCTAAAGATACAGTTTGCTTAAATGAATCTTTCTCATTAACAAATACCAGTTCAAACGCTGATTCCTATCAATGGTCTTTTGGAGACGGTACTGCATCGACAGATTTTGAACTAAATAAAAAGTTCAATCAGTATGGTGATATTCCTATAACTCTCTCTGCTCAACTTGGTGATTGTATTTCTGACACAACTAAAGTTATAACTGTAGAATATGTTCTTGCCAATTTCTCACCATTAGACACTTTCCTATGTCAACCCGATCAATACATTGAATATCAAGATCAATCAATCAATGCAATAGAATGGGAATGGAAATTTGGCACCGAGGAAACCTCATCCTCTCAAAACCCTTCTATATTGATTCCTGATTCAGATATTTTAAAAGAGAAGTTTAAAATTAACTATTCCGACACACTTATTGTTACAAGTAAACATGGTTGTAAAAACAAAAAAGTGGCTACCAACAATGTTACCGTTCAAATTCCTGATATTGTTCTACCTGAAGAAGGCTTATCCGGTTGTGCACCTTTAACTATTGAGCTTTCGGCTGAAACAAACTACAATACGCCAAAAGATGAAATTAAATCCTATAGCTGGTATGTTAATAATAATATTGTATCATCCAACTCAAATTACGAACACATACAAAACACCATTGGTAGGCAAGAGATACTTTTTTCTGTAGATACTCAATTAGGATGCATTCATTCTAAAAGCATAACTGTAAGTGCCGGCGAGAAGCTTACACCATCATTTACTATTGAACCCAATAGTTCTATATGTGCCTCTGAATACGCTACCCTGCATGGATCAGTAGAAGAACAAGATAAGAAATATAGTGTATTTTGGGATTTAGGCGATAACAGTGAAATATTACCCGCTGACATTATCTATCATACGTTTGAGGACACCGGTTTTATGGACATTTCCTTTGTTGTTAACAACCTTGGGTGCGAAAGCTCAATTACCAAAAGCAATGCTATATATGTTAAAGGTCCTTATGTAAACATGAATATTATTAAAGACTGTGAAAACCCTTACTCATTCTTATTCGAGGGAGAAATAAAAGGTGCTGAAAATTATTATTGGGATTTTGGTGACGGAAGTGAGTTAGAATATAATATATCAGATCCTTCCCATAACTATAGTACTTCAGGGGATTACATATTAAAAATAAAAGCAGAAAACAATGAAAATACTTGTTCCTTTCAAACACAAAGAACAGTAAGAGCCAGAAACTTACAAGCTAACTTTAAGTCTATAACTGATAAGTACTGCCCTAATACTCCTATCGTATTTGATCCTTCTGCAACCATTGATAATTACACCTTCAAACACAACGACATCACAGCAAAATATTTGTATCTAATAGAAGGTAAGGAATTAATGACAGACACAACTGTCACATATCAATTTAAAAATAAAGGAATCTATGATATAGGCTTGGTTGTCCAAGATGTTAATCAATGTTGGGATACTTTAACAAATAAAATTCAAATTTTTAAACCCGAAGTACAATTCGAAAGTAATTACAAGCTTGGTTGTATGCCCGTTATCTTTAGTTTTACTGATAAAACAATATCAGAAACATCACTCACTAGTTGGCTTTGGGATTTTGGAGATGGAAGTTCTTCTAACCTAACCTCACCTGACCATGAATACAACAGTTTTGGAAATTACAATGTATCCTTAACTGTGGTAGATGACGAAGGTTGTTCCTCTTTTTTAGAGAAAGAGGAAGATATTCAAGCAATATTCCCGGATGCCTCTTTTATAGCTGATGATTCCACCTCATGTCTGATGCAAGAAATTACACTTATGGATAATAGTAATAGTGATATAACATCTTATAAGTGGTATATTAACGAAGAATTCTACTCCGATTTAGCCAAGCCTTTTTTCGTAACAACAGACACAGGCTTCTACAATATTTCACTCGATATAATTGATAGTCATGGATGCACTGCTCATAAAACAAAAAATGAATATATTTACGTACAAAAACCGCCAGAAGTAAATTTTGAATCATCCAGTACATTCTCAGAGTGTTATCCTTTCTTAGTTAAATTTTACGACACTTCCGTAACTGATTACCCTGGATCGTGGTTTTGGAAATTTGATGACGGATCAAATAAATCAATATTACAAAATCCTTCTTTTATTTATTCAAAGCCGGGCAACTATGATGTTACATTAATAAGTTCTACGTCTTACGGATGCAGTGATACCTTAACAGTCAATGATTACATAGAGGTCAAAGGTCCATATGCTACTCCTGTGATACAGGATACAATCTGCGCAAATAGTTCAGTATACATTTCCGCCATTGATACAGTTGACATTTATGAGATTGCATGGGATTTAGGAGATGGAAATCTTATTTACCAAAACGAATTTAATTACACATATAGTAGTTCTGGATATAAATACCCTTCTATTATTTTAAAATCAGATAGTATTGGCACATGTAATGTAATAATCAGAGATACAACATACGCTATCGATTTTAAATCACTCCCATCCCTCAATTTAGTACCTAACTCAGGATGCATTCCTTTAAATATTAATCTTCAAAGCAATTCAACCAATATTGATTCTTTCAAATGGATTTTAAATGATAAAGCTGAATCTTTCTCACAATATTATTCGTTTGAACAAACTGAACCTGGCATTAATACTTATCAATTAATAGTTAATAATAACTTATACAGTTGTATTGATTCAAGCAATGTATTCTCCTATGAGGCTTTTGCTCCTCCAGTTATTCAAACAAGCAGAGATACTTTAATTTGCAAAGGTGATCAAATTATCATTTCAGCCAGCGGAGGTGTCAACTATACATGGTTGCCCAATACATATCTTGACAATAACAAACTTGATGAACCGATTGCACAACCGGACAGCACAACAACCTATAAAGTGTTAGTTGAAGACATTAACCAGTGTACTGCTATTGATTCAGTACTAATTAAAGTACAACAAATTCCAGAAATATCATTATCTGACACTACTATTATAATTGGAGAAAGTGTCGATATACAAATACCGAATACAGGCTTAAACTCTATTAGATGGGAAAATATGCCTGGGCTAGCTTGTTTAGATTGCTTTTATAACACTTTAAAACCATTAGAATCTACTTCATACATTGTATGGATTACAGATACCAACAACTGTTTCTCTGTCGATTACAATCTACCAATTACCGTCTTAAAGAAATACTCGGTTGATGTTCCAACTGCATTTACACCCAATGGAGATGGAATCAATGATGAATTATACATTAAAGGCTGGGGACTAAAGCAATTAATTGAATTTAAAGTATTTAATCGTTTTGGGGAAATGATTTACCAATCAAACAAGTTAGATAAAGGCTGGGATGGCACATACAAAGGCAAACCATTAGCGAATGAAACCTACCTTTATACAATTAAAGTGCTTACTTACAATAATGAGATATTATCCAAATCAGGAGAAATAAAAATCATACGTTAAAAAAGAAACATAAAACTATAACTTAAATCTCTTAAAAAATGAAAAAAACACTCCTAATGATAGTTACATTCTTTCTAGGAGGAATATTCCTAAAAGCTGAAATACAAATCACTTCCAATAGCTATCCACCTTTAATGAATCTCATTGAAGACACAATCTTACTTGAAATATACTCATTTCCAGCTCCTGATGAGATTATATCCTATGTAATTCAACAACAACTTGATCACCATGGAGAGTTCTTATCCGACACAGACATTACAAATAAATATTTGACTGACAATGAGCAAACAATTCTAGTTGGTATCTATTTAGCAGATATGGCTTATTGCTTTACAACTGACGAACAATCAAAAGGTTTAAAATACCTAAATACTATTAATGAAATTGCTAAAAAGATGAGTTTATTCCCATACTTAGAAACAAATATAAAAGATCGTATTATAAGTAACTTGGGCTCTATTGATACGTTAAAGGCAATTTCCAACGAAATGCATGATTTAACTTCGGATTATTTGCTCGATACTGAAAGAATAGATGCTTATATTTATATTACGGCTGGTGGCATTATTGAAAGCTTATACATATTGCTTAATTCTTATGAAATCAAAGAATCCAATAACATTATTAATCAACGAATAGCAGAACAGAAAGCAATCATTGATAATATGAATGAAATGATTAATTATTATTTAGATTTTTATCAACTTAAAACACTTAAAAATAACATTCAACCCATAGTTAATATCTACAGTTCAATTATAGATATAAATTCTAATAATAAAGTGTACCAGCAAAACAATTTGTTGATAATTGGTTCAGATAGTAAGAATCAAATAGATGTTGAACAAATTATTCATTTAAGGAAAGAGGTAAATACATTAAGAAATAAATGGATTAAAAATGAATAAACACATGAAAAACCTACAATATCTTATAATAATCTTAGGAATAACCCTTAGTCATTCATTATATGCACAAAACTGTCGAAATTACGAAAAAAAATGCCCCTCTCCACCAAAAGAATTCAAGGTAAGTTCACTGTCCAAATCATTTTCATTGCGAAAAAAACAAATTGTAAATATAAAGTTAACCTTATATGCAGATCGCACTTATTTCTTTTCGGTAGATGGGAAAAAGTCTTTGGGTGATATTCATTTTCGTATTTTTGAAAATAACGAAAAACGCAGAATACTTTATGACAATGCTGCTACTAATTTTAGCAAAACTAAGATGGTTTACGTAAAATCTACTACGAATTTAATAATCGAAATATCCGCTCCATCCTACTTTAAAGATAGAGTTAGGGAGTGCTCAGGATTACTAGTTGCTTATAAAAGTAATGCAGAATAAATTAGTATTTTAAGTAGAATAAATTATTTATTTAATGGCAAAGACAACTTAAAGGTAGCTCCTTTATTCTCTTCACTATCAATCCATATATCACCTCCAAGGGCATCTATAAAAGCTTTAGAAATAGACAATCCCAAACCTATTCCTTCATACATTTTTGTATAACGTGCATCAGCCTGGAAAAATCGATCGAAGATGACCTTATGAAACTTCTTTAAAATACCGATACCTGTATCTTTTACAAACATATATAAATTGGAATCATCAGTATATGAACCTATTTCAATATATCCAGAGGCAGTAAACTTAATTGCATTATTCAGTAAATTGGATAATACTTGAATTATTTTATCTCTATCTGATTCCAACATAAAATCTTCAGGCAAAGAAATATTTATTTTCAAAAGAAGCCCCTTATCAATAATTCGCTGCTTAAAGATTGAAACCACTTCATCTATTACTTCAATCATGTTGATTGTAGATAGATTTAATTCAATTGGAGCCCCTGATTCTATTTTTGATATATTGACAAGATCATTAATTAATGCTAACATTCTTTCCCCTGAATTTTGAATTATATCAATATAAATGTTAGTACTTTCAATATCATCAATATTTTCTTTAATTATTTGTGTAAAACCCAATATTCCATTTAATGGGGTTCTTATTTCGTGAGATAAATTTTGTAAAAAAATAGTTTTAAGAGAATCACTTCTTTCAGCTTCATTTTTAGCTTTTTTAAGAGACTGAGTTCTTTCTTCGACTCTCTGTTCTAGGGATTCTTTTAACTTACGATGATTCTCTATATTGTGTTTAATTAAAAGATGGTTTCTAACTCTCATTAAAAGTTCGCCACTGTCAAATGGTTTCGACACAAAATCCTGAGCTCCAATTTTAAAACCATATCTAATATTTTTTTTATCATTATGTGCAGATAAAAAAATAATAGGTAAGTTATCAAAACCTGTATCTTTTCTTATTCTTTTACACACCTCATAACCATCAATATCAGGCATCTCTATATCTAATAAAAGTAAATCAAAGTTCTGGTCATCCAACCAGTTTAATGCCCCTTCGCCATCAGTGGCAAATTCAATTTGATTATATTCTTCTTTAAGGATATTGGCAAGTACTTGTATATTTCTATGATTATCATCAACAATTAAAATTCGACTATTGTGTACTGATTCAGTTAAAATAGTATTCATATCTAAATCTCCTATTCGATTAGTTTCTGAGTGATGTTTTCATAAGCCTTCAAAAGGCTAATAATTTTTTCAATATCAAAACTATTAGCTGAACTCTCCAGATCCTCTCCCAACATTGTTAATTCCTCGTAATTATGAATTTTTCCCGTTTCTTTTAGATCGATTCCAAATTTTCTTATTTCATCTATAGGCTGCCTTAACTTAAATGATTCGTAACGTTTAGAGAAATCTTTTCTTAAAATCTCAAGTAATACCTCCTTCTTCTCTATTTTATTATCAGTTTTGTTTTGCACCAATTCTTTAACTTCATTTACCTTTTGCTTAAAAGGTAAATGTTTAATTAAAGCAATATATAAGTCCTGAAGAGTAAGCGGTTTAAATAATAACCCTGTAAAATCTCCAACTTTAATCATTTTTTCTTGTTCTAACATTACAGATGCAGAATAAGCATAAACGGGTGTATTTTTAAATCTATCATCCTTTTTAATTTCTTTATTTAATACATGTCCATCAATGCCAGGCATCCTAATATCTATAATAAATAGGTCTGGGGTATGAAATTTTAGAAGAGTCATTGCTTTAGAAGCGCTTTCAGCCTCAATTACTTCAATCTTAGAATCATCTAATGCATCTTTTATAAACTGACGATTCTCATCAATATCATCAACCAACATTATGGTTGCTGCTTCAAATTCAACATGAAGAGGATTAACAGGTTCATTAATTTTTGAAGGAGTATATAGTTTTTGGGGTATGTTTTTAAATGTAACTCGAAAAACACTTCCCTTTCCTAATTCAGATTCAAGTTCTATTTCGCCCCCCATCAAATCGACTAACTGTTTACAAATTGCTAACCCTAAACCAGTACCTCCTTTTGAATGAAAATCCTTTAATTGTATAAACGACTTAAAGATATTATCGACAAACTCAGGTGGAATGCCAATACCGGTATCACTTATTTCGATAAACAAATCAACAAGATTCTTATTGCTACTGATTGGTTTTTTACTGTTTTTCACCATCACGATAAGAGAAACAGAGCCATTATCTGTGAACTTAATTGAATTTCCCAGAAGATTAATAATGATTTGTCGTAACCTTGAGCTATCAATAAGTACTGAAATCCCTGATGGTGCATTTATATCAATATCTAATTCTAATCCTTTCTCTTGGGCTGCTAATGAAAATATCCTTTCAAACTCTTTAAAAAACAATGTAAGCTCAACATAATCTGGTACTAGTTCTATTTTCCCAGCCTCAACCTTTGACAAATCGAGTATATCATTAATAAGATTCAACAACGAATTGCCACTTGTAATTATAGAATTTAAAAACCGCTTTTGTTTTTTATCTTCAACACTAATTGACAGCAAATTAGAATAGCCCAGTATCGCATTCATTGGTGTACGAATTTCATGACTCATATTAGCTAGAAATTCACTCTTCGCATTATTGGCTCTAAAAGCCTCTTCTTGAGCCCTTAAAAGGTTTTTTTCATATTCTTTCTGTTCTGTTATATCTCTGGCTGCAGCATAGATGGATTCATTTAATGATGCCGCATGCCAATCTAAATATCGATATTCGCCCTTTTTGTTTCTAAATCTTGATATATGATTCCTAACCTCCTCCTTATCTGACAATTGCCGCAAAGCCTGTTTGGTCATATCTAAATCGTCCTCGTGTATAAATTCCAACACATTGTGACCTTCCAACTCAGTATATGCGTATCCTAATTGCCTAATCCAAGCATTATTAATCTTAACGAATACCCCTGAAATTTTTCCTATACATAAGAAGTCTAGAGTAAGGCTAAAAAAACTTTCCAATTCTTCTGTTTTAGTTAGCAAGGCATCTTCAATCTGCGATCGTATGTCTATTTCTTCTGTTAGTTTATTATTTAATTCTGTAAGCTGTTTCGTTCTTTCATTGACTTTATCCTCTAGACTTTCATTTAATTTCAATATTAACTGCTCATATTCTTTCCTTTTAGTTACATCCTGCTTTATTGCCATGTAATTTAGAACATCTCCCTGAGTATTTTTAATAGGAGTAATAGTCATATGTTCCCATAGCAATTTTCCTTCTTTGGTTTTATTTTGAATTTCTCCAGTCCAAGACTCTCCAGATAATATTGTCTTATATAATCTTTCATAGTATTCTTTCTTGTGAATTCCAGATTTAAGCAAACGAGGATTGCTGCCTATTAATTCATCACGACTATAACCCGTTTTATGAATAAATGCATTATTCACGTAGGATATGTTAAAATCTAAATCTGTAATCTCAACAGAAACAGGACTTTGCTCTACAGCTAAACTAAGTTTTTGAATTTCATATTCTTTCTCTACGCGATCTGTTACATCTCTTACAAACCGTATAGCTTTCTTTTTCATATAAGGGACCGTTCTTACTTCAAGGTGCATAACTTTACCCTTAATAACAGGTGAAAACTCATGCTTTACCAACTGCTGATACTGAATACACTCCCTAATTTTGTCTATATTTAATTGACCATTTTCTTCACCAAAAACATCTTTTAAATTAGTTCCAATAAATTTGCTCTTAGGTTGTATAAAACCTGAGGGGTCTGATGTATATGCTTCTAAAAACACTCCATCAAAATTATGCACAAAGATCTTATCAGGTATGGAATTAATAATGGATTTAAGTTTCTCATTTTGCTGTAGGAGTTTCTTTTCTGCTATTTTCTTTTCAGTTATATCAATTAAAACACCTGAAACTTCAACTAACTTACCTTCTTCATACTGCCCTTCTAAGTCTGATTGCATCCACCTAATCTTATCATCCGAACCAACACATCTCAGATTCATTGATTTACGCTTCATTAATACATTATTCCAATTAACTCCATCAAATAGGTAAACATCATCGTGATGAACATTTCCAAAAATATCTATCACATTCTCTATTTTTTTGTAATCAGATAATTGAAGAAGATTAATGAAATTTTTAGAACAGCTAAATTCTCCTGATTGCAGATTTTTCATCCAACTACCCATATTGGCAGTAACCTGTGAAAAATTTAATCTTTCTTCACTTATTTTGATTTGCTCTAAAGCCTTCTTTTTTTCTGTTATGTCGTTAACAACAACCAGTCTCGCACTTGGCCCTTCTAATTGAAATGGATGTGAATAGGTATCTACAATTATTTCACAGCCATTTTTTAAACGATGCCTCCTAGCAGTCGTTTGATAGTTCATTGTGTTCTTTGATAATTCAATATCCTCTTTAATCGTTAAATATTGATCTTTAGGTAATAAATCTTCAAATGCAAGTTCAAGAAAAGTACTCTTTTTATATCCATACTTTCTACATGCTGTGTCGTTAACATTTAAAAATTTCAATGTTTTTTGATCATAAATAAACATAGGAAATGGGTTCTGATCAAATATTAACCGATACAACAATTCGCTTTTTTGCTTTTTCTCTTCTCCTACTATTCTTTCTGTATAATCATGAACATTACCATATATAATTTTAACCTTACCATTTTCTCTTCTGGTTTTACCAATAACATTAAACCACTTTCTTGATAAGTTATTGGTATTGTATTCAAGCTTTATAGAAAAATCAGGTTCGCCGTCCAATACATCTTCAATTTTTGAAAGAAGTAGATTCCTATATTTATCACTAAATAAACTTACAAACTCATCAAGATTAGATAGTGTTTTTTGATTTTTATCCAATTCAAGGATTTGATACAATCCGTTAGTTACCGATAGTCTATTATTTTCAGCATTAAAGAACCATCCGCCAACTTTCGTTACATTTTCAGTCAGCTCTTGTAAATTATTCTGATACTGCAACTTCATTAAAGTATCCTTGTGCTTTTCTATTTCTGTCTTTAACAACTTGGTTTTCTTGTCAACACTATTCCTAAGAAGATATATTGTAAGAGCACTACCAAAAACTATTACTATAGCTAAAACTATAAGAATAATTTTAAGAATTTCTTGATAACTTAATGGGGAGGTATTATTAATACTAAACCACTTATTGTGTATTTGATTATACTGACCATTGTCAACAATCTTTAGTAAGCCTTTATTTAACTTTTCTAATAAAATTAAATCTCCTTTATTCACTGCAAAACAGAAATCCCCGTAATAATTGGGCAAACTAAACTTTACAGGTTCAATATTTTTTAGCTGTAATTGATCCAATATTTTCAATCCAACAATCCGTTGAGCTATAACAGCATCATATTTTCCACTATCTAAAACCCTAAATGCTTCTTGATGTGATACGGTTGTGACTATATTATCTGTCAAGTTTTCTCGAAGCAAATATTCATGTCCGTTGTCCTTTTCCATTACTAAAAGATGCTTTCCCTCTATATCATCAAATTGACGAATGCTCGCTTCATTACTTCTAACAAAGGCAGTTCCTGTCATCGAATAATAAGGATTGGAAAAATCAAATCGATCTTCTCTATCCGGGGTTTTTGCCATAATTGGAATAGCATCCACGATTCCATTTTGTAGATCCTCCAAATTATCCGACCAAATACCCAACTCAATTTCTACATCCAAATCAACAGCCTTTGCAGCTGCTTTAAACAATTCAATAGAAAAGCCATCGGGTTTACCGTTCTCATTTACAAATGAAAATGGCAAATAATTGGTCTCAGCAGCAATTACAATCTTTTGAGTATGGTTTGTTTTTTTCTTTTCAATAATGTTTAGTTGTGCATAACTACTGGATATGAGCAGATACAAAAAAATAATAACCTTAAGTAATCTTTTATAAGTAAACATTGAGCTCTATTTCTGTCAGTTATAGTTAACTAGATATAAGGTAATAAAAATACCCCACTTTCAAAAAAAACCTAATAATTACTGATTAACAACATCTTAATTAGATATTAATTAAACCTGAGAAAGAATTATTTGTTCACTAAATGAATAGAATTGCTCTTTATTCCATTTAAAGAATTTTGTACTCTAAAAGTATAACTGATACAAAGCTAGATGTAACTTTACAATCGAATTTTATTAATCATTATTCATTCGCAATTTAGTTGTAAAATAATTAGAAAAAGGAAGGACTTAGCTTTATAAAAACATTCAACAGTGTTACTAACCTATGTATGAATCCCTCCTATTTAATTCTGATTCCGAACTTTACCTTATGAGATAATCACACTGAATTAATTATTACTGATCTGCTCCCTTAATTCATCTATTAATAGTGGAAATCTTTTTAAGATAATGATTATACGATCGATATTATATTGTTCTGCGTAATCAAGAATTTCTTGCCCATAAGATTTTAGACTACTAGCATTATATTTGCTCCCTATTGAAAAAATGAGAGAAATCTAGCACTATTTTACAATCAAATATCTATTGATGTATACATATATAAGTTGATTGAAATAAAAATGAAGAAGTAATTATGATTTCATCTAATAATTATGAGATTAAGAGTTAAATTAAAAATGATCAATTTAATGATTTTAATACTAAAGTGTTTTCTATTTTATTGTCAATTATTTTTTCATAAATTTGTTGACAAAATATTGAAAGAGACTTTAAAGAGACCCATTATTTTAAACGCTTATTAGTTTATTGATAATAAACAACATAACAAATTATTCATGATCCTGTCGGGATCACAATAAAGCCTGTAAATCGAATGATTTACAGGCTTTATTATTTTATCACACCATATTCCTTTGCCAATCTCTATTCGTTAAATAACAGAATACCAAATCATTGATTTTCTCTATATTCCGAAGGGCTGATATTATTTTCTGCTTTAAAGACTCGATTAAAATGACTTTGATTATTAAACCCTACTTTGTATGCTATCTCACCAATGTTCATATCAGTTTCACTTAGTAATCGTTTCGCCTCATTTATTCTAATTCGATTGATATAGCTTTTAAAATTACAATTGAATCGATTATTGATAAGATTGGTAATTTTTCGTTGACTAACACCTGTTTTTTCTGCTACTACATCCAGGTTTAAATCATTATCATGAAAGTGTAGATTTATAAACCCCAGACAAATATCATCTTCCACAGCATTCTCTTTTTTTAATTCAACCGGCTGATAAGTAACTGTTACCGAGTCTCCCTTTTTGTTTATATAAAGACGTATATAAAAGAAAACAAACAACGATACAATTAATACAATATAAACAATAGCCAGAAGCGTAAAAAGCCGTGAATTATCCCTTGTAAAAGCGATTGTGTAAATTTCTATGGTTTTATCCGTGTTGATATCTGGTGAATAAGCAGAACCTATATTTAAATGCATAATCCTTGAAAAATCCGGCTCATCATTCTCTGAATCCGTTATCTGGTATAAATCTTCCCACCAGTCGGGATGTTGAAGCTGACTTTTAGAAATATGATAAATTTCTTTAACATCTGATATATTTAAATAGGAATGAAAAAGATTCTCCCCTTCTTCATCAGCATCATTCAACACTCCATAAACTCCTACACCTAATCGCTTAATATTTTCCCCTAATACACACAAGCTAATCTGGTTATATTCGGATGCATCAATGGACTTACCATCTTTGCGAGAAATACTAAAGCCAGCATAAGGACTAAAAAATCCTTCTTTCAGTCTAAAATGAAATAATAAGGTAGAATCAGAGATAGTAAGTTCAATAATCTCAGATGCTCCCTGATTGACTTTATCGGTATATCCTCCAAAAGTATATTCTTCCTCGCTTGGAAAGATCACAAGATCTTTAATACTTGAAAAATAACTTATTACTACAATCAGAATCACAGTTAAGCCTACAAATATACCTATGAAATATTTTGAGAGTAAGATATTTAATAACGATCGTTCCGTCATTTCTAGTTCCTTGCATTTTAGTTAAAACAAATATAAAGAATAAAAACACTACCGAAACTGAATTATTTGCAACATGCGTAATATATCAATACTGAATACATATCTATTTTAGGATTCAATTTATTCCATTAAAAAAGGGGCCATTAGGCCCCCTCTCTAACTAAAATAAAATATCAATTATCTTTTAAAGACTTTAAATAATTTAGTGTCTCCATCAGATTCTACTTTTACAATGTACATTCCTTTTTGGTCAATTGAAATGATCTCACGTTGAGTGTTTGATTTCACCTGCTTAACTAATCTACCAGCTAAATCATAAACAGTTATTAAAGAAGTTTGACCTTCCATTTCTACTGTAAACTCACCAGTTGATACTGTTGGATAAACTTTTATTCCTCCTTCAGTAGATGAACCAATACCAGTTGCTGTATCAAACTCTATTGTGTAAGTATTGGTTGTTTCACCGTCAGCAGCAGTAACCACAACCGTTGCAGTTCCAGGAATTGCTGAAGGACCATTAACCTCATAAGTTGCATTTGCTTCCTTGGTTGTAGCTACAATTACCGGAGTTACCCCTTCTTCAACTGTAACCATATAGTTAAAAGTAGCAGAATGGAAACCTTCAATAGTCACTCCATTAACAGTTAAATCACTTAAGGTTGCATCGTTTCCGGCATATGCTTTTGGTCCAGCGATAGAGTTTTCAAGAATAGTAGCATCATCCATTACACCAGCATAGATATTAAACTCTTCAATCGAACCAATCCAGGTATTATCATTTGGGTAAACAGATTTGAACAAATAGGCTACCTCGTTACTTAAATATTCAACTCTGTTATTTTCATTTAAAGCAACCGGATCACCTGCTATCGATCCATCAACATAAAAATACAAAGCATCCTTAGTAATAATTGCTACCAAATGATGTAAAGCACCTGTTAGGTCAGCATCCAGATCAGTACCAGTAACACCACTTTCATTCTCCCATGGATTTTCAGTAACCGTTGCACTAATAGCCGCTCTACTTTTAGCCGAAGTAAAGAAATAGTCGTATCCATATCCATCAGATCGGCCAAATGCAGAGATCATTGTATTTGAATTTGTATTGGCTCCTTCTGTATTAGCTCTTATAAAATGTTCAAACGTAACACTTGTGTATGTATTAATAGCTATATCTCCTGCAGGTAACTCAATATACTCCCCTAATTGGCTGGCTGTAAAAACACCTTGGTCAATAGCTCCTCCGTACACAACACCATCAGCACCGCTCACTTCGTCTTTTGCTGTACCATCAAGGAATGTATAAGAATGCATTAAGGCAAAATCTTCACTGTATAATACATAACTAATAACGTAATCACGTGTTTGCCCTCCATTGGTTACGGTAACAGTAACACTACCTTCTCCTTCAGCTGCCACATCAATTGTACCTGCTCCAGCAACTGTTGCACTAACATGCTGAGCTATAGCCTCAACGGTAAACTGAGCAGTTCCTTCTGGTAATACAACACGATACTCAGTAACAGTAGCATCAAAAGAAGGTATTAAAGCATTGTCAAGAACACTTAACGACTCTAAATAAGTATTGTATTGAACATCTATCTGATCCGGTGTTACAATTGACCAATAAGCCATTTCATTTCCATCCCATTTATCTGAGTAAACTCCACCAAACAGGTTAGAATTATTGGTTCCCATAAATACATTTTCAAATTCATTGGCACGAGCCACTGAAACGATCTGGAAACGTCCCTGTTCAAATTCATTCAACTCAAAACGACAGCTATCTTCCTCTACCATTATAGTAGGCTGCATTATCATATCCCATACCTGATCTCCGTTCTTTGGAGCTAATCTTAGGTAATTACCATTTTTGTTTTGGATATAATACTGACCTGCTACATCAGTTGATACAAACTGAAATAATTGAGTAGGTTCATTATAAGGCTCATAGATTTTAATCATATTATACTCTTCGCCACTTTCACCTACAACATAGCCCGAAGCTTCGTGCTGAAGGTAATAATCAACTCCGGTTGTTATTTCTGTTGCGTAAATAGTTACATTATAATCCATTTCACTGTTTGCATCTTCCGACACAACATGAATGGTAGCTGATCCAACACCGTCAGTAAGGTTAATTACGCCGTCACCTGTTACAGTAGCTCCAGACCCAAAAGGCACACCGGTAATCTCAACTAAAGTTGCACCGTAATCAGCTCTGATATTGTAAGAAGTTGAATCAGGATTAAAGTCACCTATTAAAGTACCACCTGTAACCTCTATATCAGATAAACGCTCAGATGTTTTTTCAGGATACTGATAAACATCCACATAATAATACTTTTCATCTCCACTTAAAGCAGTAACATAAATGGTTAGATTCTCTCCATCCTCGGTAAAAGTGACCACTCCATCATCTCCAACAACTG
This sequence comes from Carboxylicivirga linearis, assembly GCF_018271995.1. Lineage (GTDB taxonomy): Bacteria > Bacteroidota > Bacteroidia > Bacteroidales > Marinilabiliaceae > Carboxylicivirga > Carboxylicivirga linearis. Next base: position 121,457 of record NZ_JAGUCO010000010.1, on the reverse strand, counting down.
TTCCATCGTACGTATAAATGGTATAGCTTGCCACATCAGCAGCCGTTTCAACACTAATAACTGTTGTTGTATCTCCATAAGGCACATATACAGTATAATCTAGTTCAGCAGGATCAAACGTTGGTGTCAGATCACCTGGTGTACATGAAATAGAGGCTAAATCTGCATTAAGATAGTCTTCTCCAACATATGTAACCCAACGACTCTCTATTGTAGTCTGATCCATTGCTCCATCGTAAATATTAAACTCATCCACTGATCCATTATAGTTTGGATCATTCCAACCATCAACACCTCTAAAGAAATTGGCTACATCGGTACCAATGGTACCGATAAAATCGGCCCCTTCTGTTGATGTTTGAGCTAATAAGGCTCCATCGAGGTAATACGACAACTCAGTACCTGTCAGCACCACAACAACATGATGCATTTTACCATCATCCAACTCCACTTCTGGAACGGCGGCTGTTATTGTTGTCGATGTATTATTTGTCTCTGCTCTTGATTCATTGCCCGAACGTGATGGCTGATACCAAAAACAACCATTCCCCGGCGTGGATGTACCAAAATAACCTAGCATAGTAAAACTACCATTCTCATTATCACCGGCAACAAGAAACGCCTCAAATGTAATAGCAGTATAAGTATTCAGCGCTAAAGCAGTTCCATCTAATGAGATCCACCCATGATTATTGGCAGTAGCTCCAGAAACAGTACACATACCATCAGCAATAGAAATACGATCACCTCCCAGGGTTCCATCTAAATCCCCTGTCTGATCAAAAACAGTACTTCCTTCAAAAGTACCATCTTCAAAGGTATATGAGTGCATTAATGTTTGCCCGGTTAAGGATGCGGTTGAAACAGTTGCCAGCACAATAAAAATATACCAGAATTTTAAAAGTAGAAATCTTTTTTTCATAGTAACTTAATTAATAATTAGAGATATAAATTGTTAATTTGTGTTGCACAATTTATTAGTATTAGTTTCTTTACTTTGTTACTTTTTCGGCACAATCGTAAAATAATTCGTCAGAAATAAACCTACCTAAAGATAACTCACAGCAACATAACTCACCCCAATATACAAATATTCTACCCTTTAGCACTAATATATCAACAATAAATTTAAGTTCTAGTCTGAACAAAAAGTGTTAAAAAAATCACGAACCCATTTTAATTTCTTATATGTAGATGTATAAATATGATTGGTGATATTTTTTATATTTTTTATATTTTTTATATTTTTTATTTATATACTCTTTTCTAAATAATAAAAAAGAAGAGGTCTAACAGACCTCTTCCTAAATTCAACTTCAAAATATTCCATCTATTAATTATCTCTTGAAAACCTTAAATAATTTAGTTTCATCGTCTGAGTGAACTTTAACAATATACATACCTTTTTGATTCAGTGAAATAATTTCTCTTTGCGAATTGGTTTTAACTTGTTTCACTAATCTACCAGCTAAATCGTATACCGTAATCATAGAAGTTTGTCCTTCCATTTCAACCGTAAACTCACCTGTTGAAACTGTAGGATAAACCTTAATTGCACTTTCTTTAACAGGTTTTTCTACTCCGGTTGCAATCTCAAAATTGATTGTATAAGTATTGGTTGTGGTTCCATCTAAAGCAGTAACCAAAACAGTACCCACACCAGGAATTGCATCCGGTGGTGTAATGGTTGTTATTTCAGCTCCATCTACTTTAACAACTCCATCAATTACTGGCACTGTTCCATCTTCCAATGCAACCGTATATTCCAAATTGGCCGAATGGAATCCTTCGATAGTATCACCATCCAATCTTAATGTACTTAAAGTGGCATCCATAGTATTATCTTCTTCAGGTAAGTTCTGTGCTCTGTTAAGAATGGTAATATCATCCATTTCTCCGGAATATACATTAAACTCGTATACAGAACCTAACCAAACAGGATCAGCTGCATAACCACTATAGCAAATCCATGCATTTTCGTTACTCAATCCGTAAATACTATAATCAGCCGGAAGAGCTGTTTTACCAATAGCTGCTCCATTAATGTATAATGAAATTGAATCATTGGTTAAGGTAGTTACATAATGGTAAATTCCGTCTTCCGCTGCCTCTCCTGCTGTCTCTGATCTATACTGTCCACTCCCTTGATCAACTGTAGCTCTAGTATAATCAGCTTCATTTTGCACTGAAACCCAATAGGTATTGCTTCCTGATAAACCACCCCAATAGGTAAGCATTGTATTACCTGTATTGTTACCAGCCTTCACATATGCTTCCATGGTGATAGATGGGAAAGAATTGATAGCAATATCTTCGGCTGGTAAAGTAACATATCCAGTTGGGTCACTTACAAACATACCATTTTCGATAAATCCACCAGTTACAAACCCATTTGCTCCACTAATTGTATCACGTGCTGTACCATCGGTAAATGTATAAGAATGCATTAGCGTTAATTCTGTATCAAGCAGATAATGTATTACATAGTCTCTCGAATACAAATCATCAGCTGATGTAACAGTCAATATTATTGAACCCGCTCCATCTGAAACATTAATATCACCCACTCCGGAAATTTTTGCAGTTGCATCAGCAGTAGTTGCAGCCACATTTATGGTTGTAGTTCCAACAGGCAATGTTATCCGGTATTCAGTTGCAGTTGAGACAAATCCTTGGATCATCTCATCATCAATCATTAAAGAAGATAATTCAAGATTAGCTCTATCGAATGAAACTTCATAGGTACCACCGGTTATTAAACCATGGTGTGCATCTGCGGCCATATCCACCGCTTGTGAGCTATTTTGCAGGTCGAAACTATAATATGCCAACAAACCAGTTTCATCGCCATTTAAGGCATCGTATTTATTAGCACTTAATATCTCAGGTGAAATTGAATCATTCCAGATTTTAACTTCATCTACTAATCCACTAAATGTGCGAGACCAATAGCCATCCCATGCTCCTATATAAGTTTTTTCCTGTGTCCAGTCAACTGGTGTAAAGTTGGCTGCTTCGTTATATTCAACACCATCTAAAATAAGAGTTCTTGAGTTTTCAGTTACAATAGCTGCCACATGATGCCACCCCTCTGTAATTTCATGTGTTACGGTTGGTCCTGCATACTGATCACCATTTCCGGTAGCATTCAATCGCATGGCATCATAATCTCTCTGCCATCCCACATAACTCATTCCGTTAACTGTATTACTACCATTCATTATCATTCCAGCATAATCCGATTGTGGAACTGCACTTGGCTTGAACCACATTTCCATGGTATAAGGTAAGGTTGTTAAATTCAAACCTGAGATATCAACATTACTTGTCTGACCATCATTACCATCGAGATTAAGAGCATAGTTAAGACCATCAGCTTCGGTGAAAGAAACATTATATGTTCTTGTTGCACCACCTGTTTCAGCTACTGTAGTAAGTGAGATAGATCCTGTACCACCTGTTATAGTAACCGTTCCATTACCTGTTACTGTAGTTGCAGAATAAAAAGGAATTCCAGCAACATCAACTGATGCTGTTCCATTTGGTACGATAACACTATAATCCAGAACATCAGGATCAAATACAGGATCTAAGGCTGATACTGAAAGTTCAATATCCTGTAAACGATCATCATAAGTACCCTCATCAACATAAATAGATACATAATATTTGGTTGATGTACCACTTAATGCAAAAACTTCAATAACAATATCAATTCCATTTTCATCAAAGGTTACAATGTCATCTGTAAACTCATCGCCCGACGTACCTTCATATACTGTATAGGTTGCTACATCTGCCGCTGTAACAATATCAAATTCAACCTGGGTTGTTGCATACGGTACATTCAGGTAATTATCAAATACTGCAGGGTCAAAAGGATCCTCAAACTCTCCGGGAGTAGCCGATAAACTAGCCAGACTTGAATTTATATAATCATCACCTACGTAATCTACCCAACGGCTTTCGATAGTAGTCTGATCCATTGCTCCGTCATAGATATTAAACTCATCAACAGATCCATTATAATTAGGGTCATTCCAACCATCAACACCTCTAAAGAAGTTGGCTACATCGGTACCAATGGTGCTAATATAATCGGCTCCTTCGGTTGACACCTGACTCAATAAAGCTCCATCGAGGTAATACGATAACTCAGTACCAGTTAATACCACAACAACATGATGCATTTTACCGTCATCTAATTCCACTTCTCCAGCAGCTGCTGTGATTGTAGCAGTTCCATTATCTGTTTCTGCTCTTGATTCATTACCCGAACGTGTTGGCTGATACCAAAAACAATTATCTCCTGGTGTAGTTCCACCAAAATAACCTAACATTGTAAACACACCATTATTCTCATTATCACCGGCAACAAGAAATGCCTCAAATGTAATAGAAGAATAAGAGTTAAGAGCTAATGCGGTTCCATCTACAGACATCCATCCATGATTATTGGCAGTAGCCCCTGCAACAGTACACATACCATCTGCAATGGAGATTCTATCGCCACCTAAAGTTCCATCTAAATCTCCTGTTTGATCATAAACAGTAGTTCCTTCAAAGGTACCATCTTCAAAGGTATATGAGTGCATTAATGTTTGCCCGGTTAAGGATGCTGTTGAGAAAATTCCCAGCACCATTAAAACACTCCAGAATTTTAAAAGTAAAAATCCTTTTTTCATAATAACTTAAATTAAAAATTAGAGATTTAAAAAGTTAAAAAAAATATTTGTTTTTATCTTGAATTATCGCTATAAAATCACTTGTAAGTTTAAACAAACACTAACTCAATGTTACTTTTTTTAACATTCTTACACTTTAACAAATTCGATTTAAAATGTCACTTATTTTAAAACAGCACAAAAGAAAGGGGCTACCTAAATTAGATAGCCCCTCGATATCATTTACATAAATCCCTATTGTTTAAACACCTTAAACAATTTTGTTTTTCCTTCGCAATCAACTTTTACAATGTACATTCCTTTTTGATCGATGGTAATTACTTCGCGTTGCGCTTTTGTTATAATTTGTTTAACTAATCTTCCCGCAAGGTCATAAACTCCAATAACCGAAGACTGACCTTCCATTTCAACTGTAAATTGGCCAGTAGAAACAGTTGGATAAACTTTTATTGCACCTTCTTTTGGTGAACCAATACCAGTTGGGGTATCAAACTCAATGGTATAAGTAGCTGTTGTTTCTCCATCGGCAGCAGTAACCACAACTGTTGCAGTTCCAGGAATTGCTGAAGGACCATTAACCTCATAAGTTGCATTTACTTCCTTGGTTGTAGCTGCAATTACCGGAGTTACCCCTTCTTCAACTGTAACTATATAGTTAAAGGTAGCAGAATGGAAATCTTCAATCGTTACCCCATCAATGGTTAAATCACTTAAGGTGGCATCGTTTCCGGCATATTGTTTTGGTCCGCTAGCTAAGTTCTCCAGAATAGTAGCACCGTCCATAACACCTGAATAGATGTTAAATTCTTCAATCGAACCAATCCAGCTATTATCTGCTTCGTAAATTGATTTACACAAGTATGCTGCATCGTTGCTTAAGTAAGCAATTCTGTTATTGTCATTTAACGCAACCGGATCACCTGCTTGCTGACCATCAACATAAAAGAACATTGCCTCATTGGTTATTATTGTTACCAAATGGTGTAAATTACCTGTTAGATCAAGATCCAGATTATCACCGTCAATACCATTTTCATTGCTCCATGGATTTTCAGTAACTGTTGCGCTCATAGCTGCTCTACTTTTTGCCGAAGTATACACATAGTCATATCCGTAGTAATCAGTTCTACCAAACGTGGAAATCATTGTATTTGAATTTGCATTGGCTTCTTCTGTATTAGCTCTAATCCAGTGCTCAAACGTAAGACTTGGATAGGTATTAATAGCTATATCAGCTGCAGGCAACTCAATATACTCACCTAATTCGCTGGTTGTATAAACCCCCTGATCAATGGCTCCTCCATGCACAACACCGTCAGCACCGCTCACTTCGTCTTTTGCTGTACCATCAAGGAAGGTATAAGAATGCATTAAGGCAAAATCCTCGTTGTACACAAGATAGCTAATAACGTAATCGCGTGTTTGCCCTCCATTGGTTACTGTAACCGTAACACTACCTGTTCCTTCAGCTGCAACATCATACGTACCTACTCCGCTAACGGTGGAATTATCATGCATAGCGGAAGCTTCAACTGTAAACTGAGTGGTTTCTGCCGGCAATACCACACGATACTCAGTAACCGTAGCATTAAATGAAGGTATTAAAGCATTGTCAAGAACACTTAACGACTCTAAATATGTATTATATTGAGTTTCTAACTGATTTGGAGTAACAATTGACCACACAGCCAATTCATTTCCATCCCATTTATCTGAGTAAACACCACCAAACAGGTCAGAATTATTGGTTCCCATAAATACATTTTCGAATTCATTGGCACGGGCCACTGAAATAATCTGGAAACGTCCTTGTTCAAATTCGTTCAACTCAAAACGACAGCTATCCTCGTCGGTCATTATTGATGACTGCATAATCATATCCCAAACCTGGTCTCCTTCAGCAGGAGCTAATCTCAGGTAATTTTCGTTTTGATTCTGGATATAATACTGACCATCCACATCGGTTGCAACAAACTTAAACAACTGAGTAGGTTCGTTATAAGGTTCGTATATTTTTATAAGGTTATATTCTTCTTCACTTTCACTCAAAACATAACCCGAAGCTTCGTGCTGTAAATAATAATCAACTCCGGTTGTTACTTCTGTTGCGTAAATAGTTACGTTATAATCCATTTCACTATTGGTATCTTCCGATACAACATGAATGGTAGTCGTTGCTACACCATCAGTAAGGTTAATTTCACCATCGCCTGTTACCGTTGCATTAGCCCCAAAAGGCACACCGGTAATATTAACAGAAGTAGCTCCGTAATCGGCTCTGATATTGTAGGCTGTTGTGTCTGGATTAAAATCACCTATTAAAGTACCACCAACAACCTCTATATCTGATAAACGTTCTGAAGTTTCGGCAGCATAGTGAAGAACCTCCACATAATAATATTTTTCATTTCCACTTAATGCAGTAACATGAATAGTTAAATACTCTCCTGCTTCATCGAAAGTTATTACTCCATCATCTTCTACAACTGATCCATCGTCGGTATAAATCACATAGTTTGAAGCACCTGCAACTGCTTCAGCAGAAACAACAGTTAGGGTATCTCCGTAAGGCACATATACAATATAATCTTGCTCATTAGCATCAAACTCAGGTGTCATATCACCCGGAGCAAATGCAAGAGAGCCTAAATCAGCATTTACATAATCTTCTCCTACATAGTCGATATAATTACTTTCAACTGTAGCGGCATCCATTTCGCCTTCATAAATGTTGAATTGATCAATAACACCCTCCCATGTTGGATCACCCCAATAGGCACGTCCGATGTAGGCATAGGCAGCATCAATTGCATAGGTTTCTGTAAGCTCTTCACCAACCAGAGCTCCATCAGCATACATTGCGATTTTAGTATCGGTCATAATCACAACTACATGATGATACTTACCATCATCGTTACTAGCAACTGTAATTTTAGGATCGGTATTATTTTTATATAGTCTATATTCACCCCAGGTATTTACCCCTGCCATAATACTACTGGCACCTGATTCTCCTCCAAAATAAGTAATCCAGTTCCAGTGATCGGCATTTGCACCCACTGTTGAATTATACATAAACTCAATGGTAATACCCCCAGTATATGCATTTAAATCCATTACAGTACCATCAAAAGATACATAGTCACCGTTGGCTGCTAATACTAATTCGCCACCAGTAACACTGGCAGCACCTTGTAGTGTACCGTTTGCTGAACCTATTTGATCATAAACAGTAGTACCTTCAAAAGTACCATCTTCAAAAGTATACGAATGTTTTAATGTTTGTGAAACACCCGGTAGTGTAATAATGCTAAATAGCATAAGCACACACCACCCTTTAAAAGGTAATTTTTTCATTTTCATAATAACTTGATTAAAATTTGTTGTTCCCTTAAATCTTTTTTATTGCGGATCAAAACTATAATTTTCACTTTATCGAACACAATTTAACCCTAGCATATAATCACATATTTCTTTCATTTTTTCAACATCAAAGTCACCTTTTTCACCAACACCAAACACACAAGAAGCCTTGCATATTAAGTCTTTCGTGTAATTTTACCCCAACCTGTAAACTTGTATTTAAAAATAAATTCAGTTCATTTATGCATGTAATATTTCTGAATTACCAACTGTTTTTGCTGATTATATGACTATAAAAACACCACTTGCCAACACACAATTAACAGATATAAACAATTATTCAAGAAAAAAAAGGCAATCATTTTCTTTGTTTGTTATATAATAAATTTATATTATTGTAACTCAACAACAGGCCAACAACTATGAATTTACCTTTATACTTTACTCATACCTTTTTAAGCAAGAGCCCAAAACCAGAGAAAACAAATCTCGATTGTTTAATCACGAATAGAAAACTTCAAAGTTTAGGTCGTAATTAAATAATTGAAGTAAGAATACTGCAGAAGACACCTCGCAATTACACAATTGAAGCCTTACCGCACAGGTTTCTGGACACAAACAAAAAATTACAGCTAAATAATCCATTTATCAGTTAAACTAAAAACGATTTTTATGAAAAAACTTTCCAGAATTATTAACACAATTCGCGTAGCCGAACTTGCCGACCTGGGAATTGATATTAAGAGCACCCTTGATACAACCGGCATTGAAGACGAAAATCTTAAAACAATTAGTAAACAAATTGAAGTACAGCAGGTAACATTAATTACAGCCATCAATCAGGATAAGGCTAAATCGGATTTAAACACCTTTGATGATAACCGCGATAGCATATACAGTTCAATTCTTCGCCTTACCGAAGGTTATACGCACCATCCGGATGCTCAAATAAGCCAAACAGCTACCCAGGTTTTAGAGATAATGAACAAGTATGGTTATGAATTAACAAAGGCCAATTATTCGGCTCAATCGGCCTTAACCGAATCTTTTTTAAAGGATGTACTACAACCCGAAACCGTTATTAAAACAGAACTTTTACCGGGCGTTAAAAACCTGATTCAAAAACTAAAAAACGAGCAAAAACAGTTTAAACAGGCTGAAAATACCTGGGAGCAGAATCAGAAAGAAAACCAAAATGCTATCAGCGCTTCTGCTGTTAAGAAAGAATTAATACGAATTATTAACAGCACCCTAATCAATTATCTTATAGGAATGGGAGGTGTACAACCAGAAGTATATAACGATTTGATTGAAAGCATGGCTTTGAAGATTGATAGGATTAATGGCGTAATAAAACAACGTAAACAAGATAATTAACCAACTTTATTGATTATGGAATAGCAAGAGATCATTGGTTAAACACTGGTGGTCTCTTTTTTTTCTGGCCTAATTAACTATAGATATATTCACTCTTCTGCCAGCAATACTAAATCTACACCACCATTAAACTGAAGGTTATTACAAGCTCATACATGAAAGAAAGAATAAAATTTTACGTCGAACTCAGCTAAGAAGATTTATGTACATGAAAAAGGCGATCCGTAAATAAATTACGAACCGCCCCTCTCTAATAATTAATATTTGCTACTAATCTATTGTTTGAAGACCTTAAATAATTTAGTATCTCCATCAGAATCTACTTTTACAATGTACATACCTTTTTGATCCAATGAGATAACCTCGCGTTGTGCATTTGTTTTTACTTGTTTTACCAAACCGCCAGCTAAATCATATACACTAATCACTGATGTTTTACCTTCCATTTCAATTGTAAACTCACCTGTTGAAACGGTTGGATAAACTTTGATTGTTCCTTTATTAATATCGCTTCCAATACCAGTGGCAATTTCGAAGTTAATTGTGTAAGTATTTTCAACTCCACCGTTGGCTACAACAATTGTTGCGGCACCCGGAACTTCGGTAGCCTGAGTAACAACTGGCGTCACTCCGGAAGTAGCTGTTGCACCTACAACAGGTATAGCAGCTCCTTCATCAACAGCTACAGTGTATACCAGTGTGGCAGCATTAAAATCTTCCATAGGAACACCATCAATAGTAATCTCACTTAAAGTAGCATCCACCACATCATCAGCAGGCCAATTAATAGAATGAGCCATAACTGTTAACTCATCCATTGCTCCTGAGTAAATATTAAACTCTTCGATTTCACCTAACCATGTGGGATCGTTATAACCACCATAACATAACCAGGCATTTTCGTTACTTAACTGAGGAATATAGTATGCATCATTTATAGCAGTTGTTTCAATATGTGTTCCATTCAAATAAAGTGAAATGGAATCATTTGTTAAAGTGGTTACCAAATGCAAAGACGCATCACTAGTTGCTTCCTGTGGATTAATTGCTCTTGATGCTCCAGAACCTTGATCAATTACGGCTTTTATGTTATCATCGTCATTTTGAATTGATGTCCAGTAAGTATTACTTCCGGTTAAACCTCCAAAGTAGGTAAGCATCGACCATCCATTATTAACACCCACATTTTTAATATAAACTTCCATTGTGATAGAAGGATAAGTATTGATAGCGATTTCTTCGGCAGGAAAAGTGATATATGAAGAGTCTGAAGCATTAGCAAATATACCTTCAGCAAATACACCTCCATTAGTAATACCATGAGCACTACCCACTACATCCTTTGCAGTTCCGTCAGCAAAAGTATATGAGTGCATAAGAGTAAGAGCTGTATCCTTAATGTAATGGATTACATAGTCTTTTGTATATGCTTCATCTGCGGTAGTTACGGTAACTGTAATTATTCCACTGGCATCAGTAACTGAAACACTACCAGCACCTACAATGTCAGAAGTTGCTTCCTCTGCCACAGCTGTTATATCAATAGAAGTTGTTCCTTCTGGTAATGTTACATAATACTCTGTTACTGTCGCATTGAATACAGGCTTAATGTTGGCTGCATCAATACTAAGATCTAATAAATAAGCATCTGGTGGAAATACCTCTTCAGGTGTACGAACAACCCACACACCTCGTTCATTAGTAACGCCTTTATCGCAATACAATGAGCTTCCGGCAGAGGTCGCATCAGTAGCAATGTAACCATTATTACCTGCGGCATCTTTTGCTACAGATATCATACGGAATTTACCCGGCTCCATTTCATTAATAATAAAAGCACAACTATCTGTATTCTGCGTCAGCTCATCAAGCATTACCATATTCCAGGTATTGGATGATGAAATTGACATATACTGACTATCTTTGTTTTTAATAAAGAATACTCCTTCTGCGCCTGCATCTTCAAACTGCATTAATTGTGTACTTTCACTTTTCAATGCTTCATAAATATGAACACCTTCACCAATCACCAAACCAGATGCTTCCTGCTCAATATAAAAATCTTCACCGGTTCTGATTTGCGATTCATAAATACTTAATGTATAAGTAGTAGTAGCAGTTCCATCTTGTGAAGTTACTGTAAGTGTAGCAGATCCTTCGCCATCAGTTAAGGTAACGGTACCATTTCCTGTTAAAACGGCATCATCCCACGCTTTAATTCCCGTAACATCAACACTGGTTGTACCATATGGTACCATAGCTGTATATTCAGTAACCGTTTGATCAAAATCAGTTATTAATGACCCGGTTGATAATTGTATATCACTAAGGTATGCGTTTGAAGCACCTTCTTCAAAGTCAATGTATACAATATAAGTAGCCTCACTACCATCAAAAGCTGTAACATTAATATAGGCATCCGCTCCTTCTGGTGTTAATGGAATAACACCTCCTTCATACGGATTCATATCATAATCACCGATCAATACATCAGCGCCTATTCCATTAGTTGCAGCAGTTAGTGTTACCTCTGTAGTGCCATAAGGTACATACAACTCATACTCTCCATATTCTGCATCTATTAAAGTAAGTTCACCAATACTTGCGCTTAACTCACGTAGGGTAGCATCATCACTGGTTTGCAACTCTATACTCTTAACTTCTACAGAATCGGGCTCTGCATCCGGGTTATGTATAGTCGTCCATTTATTAATGGCAACTATATCTGTTTTTCTAAAACCAGCATTTTCATCAAACACCAATTCAGGATAATCCATATCAATATTCTGCACATAAGTTTTACAAGATAAGTTTGGAACATCCAATGCAATCCATACTTTCGTAACTTCACCTGCAACCGGTATAATATCTCTTGATTTTGAAAAACCACCCCCGTTTCGCACCACAAAACCTTCATCATAAAAAGCCAATGCTGTTGAGTAATCGCCCCATGCTTTTACTGTGTCTTCTGCCAGGTTAAAAGAGGCATCAAAATTGCCATCCTCATCCACATCATGTAACATTACTTCGGCATAAACAATATGTCTGGCCGATAAGCCCGGATCAAAAATGCCAATAGTGTCAGTTTGTTGAGCCATTGACATTGATATTCCCAAAAAGGAAATAACACCAAGCAATGCATACTTTAAAAGTAAATTTTTTAATTTCATAATAGATTGTTTAAATGATACTTCAAGTTAGTGCGATAAAAGTAGGTATATGCACCTATCATGAGTTGCAGGTATTTGACATCTATTTTCATTTTTTCACAATCAATCTTTTTTATTTTTATCACTACACTCTGGACATTAAAACAACGAAATACCAAAAACCAACACTATACAACTGTTTTATTGCACATTAACCAACTTAGACCTCGTAAACACTTTTTTACATTGCTTAATTTGTATTAGTAATTTGCATATTTCTTGCACATATGTGTAAGAAGATAGGATAATTTTGCAGTAACCTTCCTTCGCTTTTAACTAGAGTTAGCAGTATGAATTTTAAGTAGTAAAATAAAAATGAGTAGCAGATTAAGTAATTACAGGTTGAAGCTTGTCCTTTCAGTATTTAGTATTGTTCTATTTTTAAGTTCTTGTACCCAAAAAGAAGAGTATTCAGGTTATTTATTTGCCTATTTTGTGGGTAATGGTCCTGGTCAGGAACAAATACATTATGCCGTTAGTGAAGACGGATATAATTTCAGAGCTTTAAACAATAACCATCCTATTATCGACTCCAAAACAATCAGCAACTCTGGAGGGGTACGCGACCCTCATATACTGCGTGGAAAGGATGGTAAAACGTTCTATATGGTAGTTACCGATTTGTATGTACCTGAGATGGGCTGGAATAATGTTGCTATGACATTGCTTAAATCAACTGACCTGATTAACTGGACTTCAAGTGTATTAACTATTCCTGAGTTGTACCCTGAAGAATTTGGTCAGGTAAATCGCGTTTGGGCTCCACAAACCATCTATGATAAAGAAGCTGATAAATACATGGTGTATTTCTCTATGAAATCGAACGGCGACCCGGATATTATTTATTACGCTTATGCCAATAAAGACTTTACCGGTTTTGAGGAAGCTCCCAAACAGCTTTATTTCAGTCCAACCAACAACGCCTGTATTGATGGTGATATAGTTGAGAAAGATGGAAAATATCATTTCTTCTTTAAGTCTGAAGATGGAAAACCAGGTATTAAATTGGCTATTTCAGATAAACTAACAGAAGGATATGTGCAACAAGGCAGTCAGCGTGTAGATAAAGAATCTCATAATGTTGAGGGATCGTGCGTATTTAAAATTAATAATAAAGAGGAATGGATTCTGATGTATGATGTGTACATGAAAGGTACTTATCAGTTTGCAAAATCATCTGACTTAATCAATTTTGAAGTGATAGATCACGAAATATCCATGAACTTTCACCCTCGACATGGTACTGTTGTACCCATCACCAAATCTGAGATGGAGCGTTTAATCAGTAAGTGGGGAAGCTCTAGTGATCCTATTATTGAAGCAACCTCATTGCAACTAAAACTGAATAATGTTAATATCAAAGGTGATAAGAAAACCATTCATTTGCCTGTTAAAAACGGAACTGACCTTAGTGCATTTGATCCTCAATTTATTGGTTTTTCGGGTTTTTCAATGAGTCCGGCTGGCCCTCAGAATTTCTCTAAAGGTGCAGTCAAATATAACTTAACCATTAAAGACCAAGGTTCGACCGAATACACAGTAACTGCTAGTGAAGATCACAACCCCGTTTTGGATGGTTATTATGCCGATCCTGAAATTTTGTATTCCAAAAAAACAGGTAAATATTACATCTATCCTACCAGCGACGGATTCTGGGGATGGTCTGGCACCTACTTTAAAGTTTTCTCATCAGACGACATGGTTAACTGGAAAGAAGAAAACATTATCCTCGACCTGGAAAAAGATGTTAGCTGGGCCGACCGTAATGCCTGGGCTCCTTGTATTGTTGAAAAGAAAATTAACGGAGAATATAAGTATTTCTATTACTTCACAGCTGCCCAAAAAATTGGAGTTGCAGTGGCTGATAACCCAACAGGGCCTTTTGTTGATATGGGTAAACCTCTGTTCGGTGAACACCCCAAAGGAATTAACCGCGGTCAGGTTATTGACCCGGATGTTTTTACCGATCCTCAAACAAACAAAAGTTATATTTATTGGGGTAATGGCTTTTTAGCTGGTGCTGAGTTAAACGATGACATGATGTCGATCAAAAAGAACTCATTAAAAATAATGACACCAGACAGAACCTTCCGCGAAGGAGCCTACGTTATCTTCCGCAATGGAACCTATTATTTTATGTGGAGCGAGGATGATACACGCAGCCCTAATTACCGGGTTCGTTATGCCACAGCCAAATCTCCGTTGGGTAAATTAACCATTCCTGAAAATAATATGGTGATAGAGAAAGATCCTTCGCAAGGCATCTATGGTACCGGACATAACTCGGCTATTCAAATACCAGGAACTGACGATTGGTACATCGTTTATCACCGCTTTACTTTACCTAAAGGAATTGACATGGGAAGACCTGCCGGATTTCACCGTGAAACTTGTATCGATAAATTAAACTTCGATGAAGAAGGTAACATTGTACAGGTTCAACCCACTTTAGAAGGAATTCAACCAGTAAAATAATATAATTTCGACTGATTAATTTTTAATAAAATGACCTTAAAAAAAAAAGCTTTAACACTATTTTTTGCTGTCTTGGGGCTATCATTTGCAACTCAAGCGCAAAACAACAATTCGAATAATACCTTTCAATTAGATAATCCCAATTACGACATTAGTCCGTATACGGGCATGACAAGGCAGCATTGGCACGATGCTGCCTTGTATTTGTTAAAGGGAGCCTTTACTTACATCGATGATTTGGATGATCCGATGAAATTCCCCAAACAACCGGGAAAAAGTTACCCTCACAATGAAGGTCGCGTACCAACCGAAAAGCTCGAAGGATTATGCCGTACCCTTTTTATTGCTGCTCCTCTCCTACACGAAAATCCAGAACTTACCATTAACAACATCAACGTTGGAGAATATTACCGCCATCAGATTAAACAATTAATCAACCCTGATAGTCCGGCCTATATTGTGCACCGGGCTAAAAACGGTGGCCCCAGCCAAAATCTGGTTGAGTATGGTGCTTTAGCTATCTCCTTATTTGTGGTACCCGAAGTTATTTGGGAGCCTCTTTCACAACAAGATAAAGATGACTTGGCAGCCTCAATGCTTAGTTATGGCGATGGCCCAACGGTTGATTCCAATTGGAAGTTCTTTAACATTTTTGTTTTGAGCTTCTTTAAGGATCAGGGCTATGATGTAAATGAAGAGTTACTGGAAAAATACCTTGCTCGTTCATTAACTCATTATAGAAGTGATGGCTGGTATAACGATAGTCCGGCTTACGATTATTACAGCATGTGGGCATTTCAGTTATACGGAGTTCTTTGGACCGAAGTATTCGGAAATAAGTACTACCCTGAGTATGCCGAAAAATTCCTGGCCAACTTTAAAGACCTTTACAATTCATACCCACATATGTTTGCCAAAGATGGTTCGATGATGATGTATGGCCGATCAATCTCTTATCGAATGGGATCTATTTCGCCTTTCCCATTTATGGGCAAATACGGAGGAGATGATGTGAATTTGGGCTGGTTAAGAATGATTTCATCCAAAACCATCCTTCAGTTCTTGCAACATCCCGATTTTTTAAAGGATAATGTTCCAACACTTGGCTTCTACGGAGCCTATGAACCAACTGTTCAAAACTATAGCTGCCGGGGTAGTGTATTCTGGATGGGCAAAGCCTTTTTATCGCTATTACTGCCCGAAGATAATCCATTCTGGACAGTTAAAGAAGATCAGGGTGATTGGAAAGACTATGAAAATGACAAGGTATACAACTATTTTGCCTCCTCACCGGAATTGTTGATAACTGACTATCCTGAGTCAGGAGCTTCTGAAATAAGAGCCTGGTGTCATGAAAAAGTAAAAGACGACTGGCAAAAATTCCGTTCAACAGAGAATTACAACCGTCTATCATACAATAGTATTTTCCCATGGCAAGCCGATGGTTCCAATGGTGAAGTGGCCATGAACTACGCCTTCCTTAATCAGAAGAATGAATGGGAAGTATTCAGACTTTATTCTTTCCAGAAATTTGAAGATGGAGCTTATTATAGAGATGCTGTTTTGGAAACAGATGAGCAAATAAAAATGAACCTGGTTGACATTCCTCTTCCAAATGGTATTTTAAGAGTGGACAGAAACATCACTGATAAAGATGTTAAAATGCGTTTAGGGCATTATGCATTGCCTGAATTTGAAACTCCAATAACTTCTACAACAAAAAAAGCGGGTAAGTACAAAGCCACCATTATTGACAATGGTAAACACCAATTAGCCATGATTCCTGTTATGGGATGGACTGATTTGGAAGTAATCGAAACAGAAGGGTTGCATCCCGAAAGTAAAAAAAGCAGTATTATCAATGCTACCTATCAGCACAAAGCTTCTGACACTCCCGAATTCCATATTTCATTAATGCTTT
This sequence comes from Carboxylicivirga linearis, assembly GCF_018271995.1. Lineage (GTDB taxonomy): Bacteria > Bacteroidota > Bacteroidia > Bacteroidales > Marinilabiliaceae > Carboxylicivirga > Carboxylicivirga linearis. The sequence goes on along the minus strand of NZ_JAGUCO010000010.1, from coordinate 104,427 downwards.
GGAAGGAATCGGGTAAAAAATGGAAATCAAAAGAAATCAACCCAATTAAATCATTGGAGTTTACAAACAATAACAAAAGCCTTATTTTGCATTTCCATAATGGCGACGTAAAAACCGTTCAGTTTGACTAATATTAAAGAATCCATACGTTATGAAGAGACATTTTTTATTGATCCTGCTGCTGGTTGGCATTTCAATAACAAGTAAATCCTATGCCAATGAGCCTGACTCTGCATATATTTTCAGTTATGCAACCGCTAAAAATTACAATCACAATGGATTGCATTTTGCATGGAGCGTTGACAAAGAAAACTGGCACACCATTGGTCCTGAATACAAGTTTTTAGGTAGTGATTTTGGTCGCTGGGGATCTCAAAAACGAATGATTAATCCCTACTTATTTATCGATAACGAAGGTGAATGGCATTGTATCTGGTCGTTAAACGAAAAGGTGGAGCAATTTGCTCTTGCCTCATCGTCCGACCTTTATAATTGGGGGCGTCAATACTATCCGTATATTATGGAAGAAGGGCCTATTGAAAAACCTGAAATACATTTTAATTCAGAAAAGGAAGTGTATTCCATTACATGGCTGAGTGAAGATCAGGCTTATCTATCAGAAACAACTGATTTTAAAACCTTTTCAGAGGCACAAAAGATAGATACAGATCAAAGACAGGATAACAGAGTTAGCCAATACATTAATGGTGAAAAACAAACGGGTGTTATCAATAAAACCGATTGGGCAACCATTCAAAATCTGATTGTTCGATACGAATGGATGAAATTTAAGGATCAGGAGAATGCTGAAAAAATGAAGGATGATGCCTCTCGTTTTGGCTATCTTGAGGAACTGACTGCTGATATTTCTTTTCAACCTGAGAAAAGTAAAGCCATTAGCGATAAATTAATCGGTGTCTTTTTTGAAGATATTAATTATGCTGCCGACGGTGGAATTTACGCTGAATTGATTCAGAATAGAGGATTTGAATATAACCTACACGATAAATTAGGAAGAGACAAAAGCTGGACTCACGATAAGGCCTGGAGTGTAAAAGGTGAAGGTTTAACTTTTACAATAGATACTGTTGCCCCTATTCATATCAACAATAAGCATTTTGCGGTATTAGATGTTCAACAAAATGGAGCTGCTCTGATAAATGAGGGCTTTGATGGCATTGCTGTTAAAGGAGGCGAACAGTATAACTTCTCTGTATTTGCCCGTTCAATGGATGAAGCAAAATACAGTGCAAAAGTCCAATTAGTAGCTAAGGACGGTACGGTTGTGGGAGAAACAATCATTAAAAACATCAAAGGTAACTGGGCCAAAAAAGAGGCTGTAATTAAAGCTACTCAAACCGTTAATGATGCACAACTGCATATTATTCCTATGCAATCGGGTAAGTTGGCTTTAGATATGATTTCATTGTTTCCCAAAAACACTTTTAAAGGACGTAAAAACGGTTTGCGGAAAGATTTGGCTCAAGTGGTTGCCGATATTCATCCTAAGTTTGTTCGTTTCCCGGGTGGTTGTGTGGCTCACGGTGACGGAATAGGAAATATCTACCATTGGAAAAACACCATCGGTCCTTTAGAAGCTCGTAAACCCAATCGAAATCTTTGGGGATATCATCAAACAGCCGGTTTAGGCTATTTCGAGTATTTCCAATATTGCGAAGATATCGGTGCAGAACCTCTACCGGTAGTTGCTGCAGGTGTTCCTTGTCAGAATTCAGGGGATTGCGGCCACGGACAACAAGGTGGAATTCCAATGTGCGAAATGGATAGTTACGTTCAGGATGTTTTGGATCTGATTGAATGGGCTAATGGCGATAAAAACACGAAGTGGGGTAAAGTAAGAGCCGAAGCAGGTCATCCAAAACCGTTTAACCTAAAATACCTGGGGGTCGGTAATGAGGATCTGATCACGGATATTTTTGAAGAACGTTTTACTATGATCTACAACGCCGTCAAAGAAAAATACCCTGATATTGTTGTAATCGGAACGGTAGGTCCCTTCTATTATGGAACCGATTATGTAGAAGGTTGGGATCTGGCAACCAAGCTTGAAGTGCCTATGGTAGATGAGCATTACTACCTTCCTCCGGGTTGGTTTATCAACAATCAGGATTATTACGACCGTTATGATCGTTCTAAGCCTAAGGTTTACCTGGGAGAATATGCCTCTCACCTACCCAACCGCCATATGAATATTGAAACAGCTCTTTCTGAGGCACTATACCTAACAGCGGTTGAACGCAATGCAGATGTTGTTGAAATGACATCTTTTGCTCCACTTCTGGCTAAACATGGTCACACTCAATGGAATCCTGATTTGATTTATTTCAATAATACCGAAATTCACCCAACCGTTGATTACTATGTGCAGAAGCTATTTGGCCAAAACAGCGGCGATGAATACATCCCTAACCAAATTAATTTATCGGATTCCAACACAAAAGCTCAGAAAAGAGTTGGTGTATCAATGGTGAAAGACAGTCAAACAGGTGATTACATTATTAAGATGGCCAACTTATTACCAATTGAAGTTGCCGCCAATATCGACCTTAATCAATTTATTTCTGAAGAGGCTGAGGTACAAATAAACGTATTAAAAGGAGCTCCTGATGACAGAAAAGCCGTTCCATCAGAAGAAACAATGACAGTAAAACCTGATGCGGTTTATTCTATGCCAGCCTATTCATTTACTGTTATACGCATACCCGCTCAAAAGAAATAAAAACATAAGAAGCTAAATAAAATTCAGATGAAAAAAACTATTAGTTCAATGGCAGCAATGGCAATATCACTTGCATTATCAGCACAGATCCAGATGACTGTGAATGCAAAAAAGCCTGGCGCTGAAATTCAGCCTGAAATGTATGGTGTTTTCTTTGAAGATATCAACTTTGGCGCCGATGGTGGAGTTTACGCTGAGTTAATTAAAAACCGATCGTTTGAGTTTGAACATCCGTTTGTTGGGTGGACTCCCTTTGGAGATGTGGTGGTTAAAAACGATGATGCATGTTTTGATAAAAATCCCAACTACGTTCGCGTTACTGGTAAAGGTCTTCGTACTTTCTCCGGACTAGAAAATAATGGTTTTAAAGGTATTGGAATAAAAAAAGACGCTGAATACCACCTATCCTTCCATGCTCGCGTTGAGAAAGGTAAGACCATTAAGCTAAAACTGGAGATTATCAATTCTCATAACGATCCTATCTCAGTAAAACACATTGAAGTTACAGGTGATGACTGGCAAAAACACACAACAGTTTTAACTGCTAATTCAACCGATGCTCATAGTAAATTCAGGTTGATGGTTGAAAACTGGGGATACATCGACATGGACCATATCTCTTTATTCCCTGGTGATACGTGGAAGGGTCGTGAAAATGGCTTACGAAAAGATCTGGTTCAGGCCTTATATGATTTAAACCCCGGTGTATTTCGCTTTCCGGGCGGTTGCATTGTGGAAGGAAACACTTTGGAGAGTCGCTACCAATGGAAAAATAGTGTAGGTCCTGTAGAGAATCGTCCATTGAATATCAACCGTTGGAATTATACTTTCAAACACAAGTTCTTCCCTGATTATTACCAATCGTATGGAATGGGCTTTTATGAATACTTCTTGCTTAGTGAAGACTTAGGCGCAGAGCCTCTTCCTGTTTTGAGTTGTGGACTGGCTTGCCAATACGAAAGCAAAGAGTTAGTATCATTAGAAGATTTAGAACCTTACATTCAAGATGCTTTAGATTTAATTGAATTTGCCAACGGAGCTACCACTACCAAATGGGGTAAAGTGCGCGCCGACATGGGCCACCCTGAATCATTCAACTTAAAATTTCTGGCTATTGGAAACGAGCAATGGGGTGAAGTTTATGTGGAACGTTTGCAGCGATTTATTGATGTACTAAGCAAAAAACATCCTGAGATTGTTTTAATCGGATCATCGGGTCCTCAGCCAGATGGTAAAGATTTTGATTACCTGTGGCCCGAAATGAAAAAGCTGGACGTAGCTTTGGTTGATGAGCATTATTATCGCAGCCCTGAATGGTTCTTGGAGAATGCTGGTCGCTACGATTCATATGACCGAAAAGGTCCTAAAGTGTTTGCCGGAGAGTATGCTGCTCATCCCAAAAACAGAGATAATAACTTTGAAGGAGCTTTGGCCGAAGCTGCTTTCATGACCGGTTTGGAGCGAAATGCAGATATGGTTCAAATGGCAACCTACGCACCTTTATTTGCACATGTTGAGGCATGGCAATGGTGCCCCGATATGATCTGGTTTGATAACCTAAAATGTGTTCGTACTCCTAATTACTATGTGCAGCAAATGTATGGCACTAATGCTGGAACCCATGTCCTTTCTCTACAAGCCGAAGGATTTGATTTAAAAGGTCAGGATGGTATTTATGCCAGCTCTGTTATCGATAAGAACAAATCGGAGATTATTATAAAAGTGGCCAACACTAATACTGAGACAAAAGATCTATCATTAACGATTGAAGGCCTAAAGAAAGGATTGAATTCAAACAAAGCAGAAATCACCATGATTCAATCCAATGATTTAAGTGTTGTTAATACTTTGGATAATCCACTTAATATTATTCCTCAGAATTTCACTGAAAGTATTTCTGGCAGCACCTTAAACCTCAAATTGACGAAAAATTCATTCTATGTGATTAAATTCTCATACTAGATTAATTTTTAATCTCATTCTCAACCGTGTTAATATTTCTTCAATAGAAAAATTAACACGGTTTTTTAAATTACTGTCACTTGCTAACAGTCAACAATTATAATTTTACCTTTACGATTAGAATAAAAACACAACTATTCTCCAAATCTAAATCATATTAATAGTTTACAACCAATTACAATAATTTAATGAAGAAACTGGTATTATTATCGCTCCTGACTTTGGGTATTTGTAAGCCCTTTCAAGCACAGGATAACGATTGGGAAAATCCGGCTGTTTTCGGGATTAATAAAGAAGCCCCCAGAGCAACAGCTTTTCCTTATGCAAATGCACAACAAGCTCTGAAAGGAAATCCGGCTGCATCGCCTTTTTACTATTCTCTTAACGGAGAATGGAAATTTAACTGGGTGTACAAACCAGCTGACAGACCTGTTGATTTTTACAAAACAGATTATGATGTAAGTAAATGGGATAACATTCAGGTTCCGGGCAATTGGGAATTGCAAGGATATGGTACACCTATTTATACCAATATTAAGTATCCTTTCCCAAAAAATCCTCCATTTATCGATCATAAACACAATCCGGTAGGTTCTTACCGTCGCACCTTTAATTTACCTGAAGACTGGAAAGGTCGTGAAGTATATCTTCATTTTGAAGCCGGAACATCAGCCATGTACATTTGGGTGAATGGACAAAAAGTTGGATATAGCCAGGTAACAAAGAGTCCGGCTGAATTCAATATTACACCATACCTTCAAAAAGGTAGTAATATGATTGCCCTTGAAGTTTACCGTTGGTCTGATGGTTCGTATATTGAGGATCAGGACTTCTGGCGTCTTTCTGGTTTCGACAGAGGAATATCATTGTATTCTACTCAACCAACTCGAATCCAGGATATCTTTGCCAAAGGAGGTTTAGATAAGAACTATGTACATGGTTTGTTAGATGCAACCATCGACATTAAAAGCCTGGCAAAGAAAGGATCGAAAAACAAGGTGACTGTTACTTTATATGATGCCGATAAAAAAGAAGTTTACTCTGCAACTCAAGATGTAACCGTTGACAAAAATGCTACTTCGCAGGTTAACTTTTCAAAGACTATTATTGATCCGTTGAAATGGAATGCAGAAACTCCTAATCTGTACAAATTAGTAGTTGAGCTGAAGAACTCAAAAGGTAAGACTATTGAAGCTACCTCAACAAACCTGGGTTTCCGAACTGTTGAAATTAAAGATAGCCAGCTATTGGTGAATGGTAAATATGTTTTAGTGAAAGGGGTAAACCTGCACGAGCACCATCAAACCATGGGACACCATGTTGACCGTGCCACTATGCTAAAAGATATTGAAGTGATGAAGCAGCACAACGTAAATGCTGTTCGTACCAGTCACTACCCACATAGCACCGAGTGGATTGAACTTTGCGATGAATATGGATTGTATTTAGTGGATGAGTGTAACATCGAAACACACGATATGGGTGCCACTTTCCAAAATTGGTTTGATAAAGGCAAACACCCAGCATATTTACCAGAATGGCATGCAGCTCATATGGATCGTATCCACCGTTTGGTAGAACGCGACAAAAACCATCCATCGGTAATTATCTGGAGTATGGGAAATGAGTGTGGTAATGGCCAGGTATTTTTTGACGCATACGAATGGATGAAAGAACGTGACAATACACGTCCTGTTCAATTCGAACAAGCTGGTCAGGAATCAAATACTGACATCGTATGTCCGATGTATCCGGGTATGGGATCAATGCATGAATATGCCAACAAAGAAAATCCGGGTCGACCATTCATTATGTGTGAGTATTCTCATGCTATGGGTAACAGTAATGGTAACTTCAAAGAATACTGGGATTTAATCCGTTCTAAACCACATATGCAAGGTGGTTTCATCTGGGATTGGGTTGATCAGGGATTAGTTACCCAAAACGAGCAAGGCGAAGAGTTTTGGGCCTATGGTGGTGACCTTGGTGGTGAAAAATACACCAACGACGAAAACTTCTGTCTAAATGGAGTGGTAAACCCTGACAGAACACCTCATCCTGGACTATATGAAGTAAAAAAAGTATATCAAGATATATTATTTGATGTAGTTGACATCAGAAATGGTTCTTTTAAAATCACCAATGAGTTTTCTTTCACTTCAACCAAAGATTACCAGTTTAAATGGCAATTGATTGGAAACGGAAAAGTGGTTGAAACCGGATTATTTACTGCAGATGTGCCTGCTTTAGACTTTAAGATTGTAGATATTGAAATGCCTGAAGTAGATTTCAACAATGGAGTTGAGTATTTCTTTAACTTATTTGCATACACAACAAAAGACGCTCCGTTTATTCCTTCGGGACATGAAGTAGCTCGTGAGCAGTTTAAACTATCACCTGAAGCTTATTCTCCTCAATTGAAAAGCTGTACTGCTCCGGTTAATGTAATCGATACCAAAGAAAGCTTTATCATTAGCAACGGAAAAATTCAAACGGTTATCAGTAAATCAACCGGTCTAATCAGCAGTTATACGATTGATGGCACTGAATTAGTTGATGAAGCGCTGGCTCCTAATTTCTGGCGTACTCCTGTTGATAATGATTTTGGAAATCACATGCAAAACAACAGTGCTGTATGGCGCGAAGCGGGTGCTAAAGCTAAGCTTATCTCTTTAACTAAACAGAAAGGGAAAGATGCCGTATTTACTGCCAAATTAGCTCTGAATGATGTTAAAGCTGATTACACTTTAACTTATACTTTCAATGCTGGTGGTGCTGTTAAAGTAGATGTTGCTTATAAGACATCAGAAGAAGAGATTGCAGAAATGCCTCGTTTTGGTATGATGATGACTCTTGCCAAGGATTTTGATAACTTCTGTTATTACGGTCGCGGACCATGGGAGAACTATTCAGACAGAAATACTTCTTCTTTTATTGGAGAGTACAGTTCTAAAGTACAAGATCAGTATTTTGCTTATATCCGTCCGCAGGAAAATGGTAATAAAACAGATGTGCGTTGGTTATCATTAACTAATAACAATGGTGTTGGAATTAAAGTTACCGGAATGGTTCCTTTAAGTGCAAGTGCATTGCCATTCAGCCCTGCTGATTTAGATCCGGGTAAAAGCAAAGATCAACGTCATACGGATGATGTTCCTGCATTCTCAAATGTTTATTTATCAATCGACCTTGTACAAAGAGGTGTTGGTGGAGACAACAGCTGGGGAGCTCTTCCGCATAAACAATACCGCTTACTGGATAAAGCTTATTCATATTCGTATGTGATAAGTCCGGTTTGGTAACACACAAATAAGCAAAATTAATAATAAGCGTCTATCTATATTATAGATGGGCGTTTATTTTATATTAAGGCACTAGATCATTACTCTAGCTATTTAAATAGAGCACATACCTTAAATTAAATGTTAAATTTTGTTTTATTTTGTCATTTTAACTACATTGCTAACCACTATCTAAATCCAAAACCTAATGTCTACTGATCGAAATGATATTGACTTAATTGATCAACTAAAAAATGATAACTCAATAGCATTTGATTCAATTTTCAATAAGTATTCTAATCGATTATATGCCTTTTCTCTCCGTTATCTAAAATCGGAAAGCGAAGCTGAAGAATTAGTACATAATGTTTTTGTAAAAGTTTGGGAGAAGAGAAAAACTATTAAAAAAGAGGCTTCCATTAAAGCTTTTTTATTTACTGTTGCCTATAACGATATACTCAAACATTTTCGAAAACAGAACTATCACCAACTATATTTGTCTAATATTGTAGAGAATAACAGCAACGAACTTTCTGAACGATTAGAGTATGCTTCCATTTTAGAATATATAGATGAACTTATTGATCAACTTCCTGAACGTAAAAAACAAATCTTTTTAAAAAGCCGTATGGAAGGTAAATCAGCAAAAGAAATTGCTGAAGAATTAAACCTATCACCAGGTACAATCGATAACATAGTATCAGAAACAATTAAATTTATTAAAGAAAGAGTGAATAAAGAATCTATCGCATTGTTGCTGTTTATTGCCCTCTTTCTTTAGTTGTCATTACCCAACATCAAGGTATAGTACTCGATTGAAATTTAAAATATTTTTATTTTTTTAACTTTTTGAATGAGATTTTCTCGCCTCATGGATCTTACCTATAGACAAGCCAATAAATAAGATTACATGACTAAGTTTAAGAATAAAAAAATCCTTGAGAAATATGTTTCCGGTCAAACAACTTCAACGCAAGACAAAGTTATACAATCGTGGCTTGTTGAAAATAGTGAGGACAGTGACGTAAGATCTTACTTTAAGAACGATTGGAACAATTTTTTAAGCACATTTAGTAAAAATGAAGAAAAGAAGCTAATTCATATTTTAAATAAAGTACACCATACCATTAGAACCAATGAGGAAAAACAAAAAGAACGCCTTTCAAAAAGATTTATAAAATGGTATTACAGAGCTGCAGCTATCTTGTTTATACCTTTGCTATTAGGAACTTTTAGTTATTTTGGAATAACCTCCTATTTTTTCAGTTCTAACGAAGATTCAACTGTTCAAGTAATTTGTCCTCTGGGAAGTAAAATGGCTTTTGCTTTACCTGACGGAACTACAGGAATGCTCAACAGCGATTCATACATCGAATACGCAATGCCATTTAATAAGAGAGCACGTAACGTAAATATCTCCGGAGAAGTCTATTTTAATGTCTTTCATGATAAACAAAGGCCTTTCACTGTGCATTCAACCCAATCCGAGATAACTGTTCTGGGTACCTCCTTTAATGTAAGAGCATATGAAGATGAAGCCACAGAAATTGTTTTAGTTAATGGAAAAATCAGCTGCATACCTTTCAATTCTGCTAAAGAAATTATTCTTAAACCGAATGAAAAACTGGTAATAAAAAAAGATAAGATTACAAGATTATCAATAAATGCAGCGTCCTATACCTCTTGGAAAGAAGGAATATTGATTTTCAGAGGCGAATCAATGAAAGAATCCCTAAACAAATTAAGCAGATGGTATAACATTGATATTGAAGTAACCGATGATGAAATATGGACCTATTCCTTTACTGGTACATTTATTAACGACTCATTGGATGAAGTACTTAAATTATTAAAACTAACTTCTCCAATGAATTACAAAATTATTCCCCGTACTCAAAAAACAGATGGGAGCTGGACTAAACAAAAGGTATTATTATCCAGCAGCACAACTCATTAACCAATACTATTTAAAAGCTAAATCCAATTACTAATTATGAAAATGAACCTAAAGCCACCGTAAGAAAAAACAGGGAACCGCTGCAACGATTCCCTGAAAATCAGTTGTTTTTTTATTAATCTTTAAATCACACAAATTTATGAAAAAAATCCATGAGTTATGTGCATGGGATAATTATGCCATAACCAAAACACTCAGAGTTATGCGATTAACCATATTATTCCTGATGGTTGGTGCAATGCAAATTTTTGCAACATCTTCTTATTCCCAGAAAACGAGGGTTACTCTAGACCTTACAGATACTTCTATTGAAGAGGTTTTAATGAATATAGAATCACAAAGTGAATTCTACTTCCTGTATAATAGAAAACTTGTCGACATAGAACGAAAAGTTAATGTCTCAAAAACAAATTCTACTATTGATCAAGTACTGGATGATATTTTTGCAGGTACAAATACGGAACATCAGGTAGTAGATAGAAAAATCATTTTGGCACCCGCTGAAATAATCTCATCTCAACAAGACAAAATAACCGTTTCAGGTATTGTCAGCGATACTAAAGGAGATCCTCTACCTGGAGTATCCATTGTTATTAAAGGCACTACAGTGGGTACAATAACCGATATTAATGGTCAATACTCACTAAATAACGTGCCTTCAGATGCTACGCTGGTTTATTCTTTTATTGGAATGGAAACAAGCGAAATAATGGTGGGTGGCGAGTTACAGATTAACATTACCATGAAAGAAAGCTCGTTTGGAATGGATGAAGTGATTGTTGTTGGTTACGGTACACAAAAGAAATCAGATATTACCGGATCGGTAACTTCCGTTTCTAGTGAGCGCTTAAGTAAAATACCTGTTAGTAACGTTATGCAGGCAGTTCAAGGATCTGTTTCAGGTGTGGTTATTAACCAAACCTCATCTATTCCGGGTGAAGCTCCTGATATTACAGTACGTGGAGGAGGATCCATTACTGCATCAAACAGTCCTTATGTGGTGGTGGATGGTATACCTATTACTAAAATGGGCGGTTCAATTAACGATATTAACCCAAACGACATCCAATCCATCGAAATATTGAAAGATGCTTCAGCAGTTGCCATTTATGGTATGAACGGTGCCAATGGTGTTATTTTAATTACTACGAAAAAAGGTAAATCAGGCAAACCTGTTATTCGTTACTCGGGTTACGTGGGTGTTGAACATTTCGCGCACATACCCGATATGGTTTCTCCGGAAGAATTAATTGCTCGTTACAAAGAAGGTAACCGTATCAATGGTTCACCAATGTATCACGAAGAAGTGAAGTATGAGTACGAAGTGGAGAACTATGAAAACGGTCATACCATCGATTGGATAGATGCTGTTTCGCAAACCGGTATTCAACAAAACCATAATATTAGTATTTCCGGAGCCAACGAGAGCTTAACTTACTATATATCTGGTGACATATTGGACCAAAAAGGAGTTGTAAAAGGATACAATTACAAGCGATATTCATTACGTACCAACCTGGAAGCCAATGTTACGGATTACTTGAAAGTGGGTACCAATTCATCTATTGTGGCTCATAACAGGGATGGTGGACGTGCCAATCTATTAAATGCTGAAGCCATGAGTCCTTATGGCAGAATGTATGAAGAAGACGGATCTTATACCATTTACCCCATGTTTGGTGAAACCTTATGGGCAAATCCTTTATTACCAACCACAACTGATCCTGAACGTCGCCAATACAATGTGAATATTAATGGATATGCTGATCTTGATTTTGGTAAAATATGGAAACCTCTGACAGGTTTAACTTATAAGTTAAATGCTGGATTCTCTTATATCCCACGCCGCACCAGTAGCTACACCGGAGCATCTGTTAATGACTTATTAGGTACTGCCCAAATATGGCATTACGAAACACAAGCTTATACTGTTGAAAATATCTTAGGATACAGTAAAGATTTTGGTAAGAACCACATTGATTTAACAGCTGTGTACTCGGCACAAGAACGCAATTACAACGAGAACTGGGCACGAGCTCAAAACTTTGTTAATGATGAGTTGGAATGGAACCGTATGCAAGCAGGGGCTACCTCTTCGGTTAGTTCATACGCCGATCGTTATGCAGCCGTATCACAAATGGGACGTTTAAATTATGCCTACGACAGCAGATACCTGTTTACTTTCACCGTTCGTCGTGATGGATCTTCTGTATTCTCACAGGATTTAAAATACGGAACCTTCCCTTCTGTTGCTTTGGGTTGGAACATGCACCACGAGAACTTTATGAGCGGGCTGGAAGCCATTAACAACTTAAAGCTACGCTTATCATATGGTACTTCCGGTAATGAGGCGGTATCAGTTTATAAAACTTTTACCACCATGACAGATGTTCAGATTGCCATGGGTGGTGAAACCAACATCGCCATGGTTGCCAATCAACTAGGTAACTCTGATTTAAGTTGGGAAAGCAAAAAGAGCTTAAACGTTGGTTTAGACTTTGGATTCTTCAGAAACCGTATTAATGGTTCGCTAGAAATATACCAGGCCACCAATACTGATTTATTACTATCACGTAAGCTTCCTTCAGCTTCGGGTTTCTCTGATGTAACAGCTAATATTGGGGAAACCAAAAGCCATGGTATTGAACTAACGCTTAACACCGTTAATATTAATTCTTCCGATTTCAGATGGAACAGTTCATTGGTTTTCTCTGCTAATAAAAATGAAATTGTAGAATTGTATGGAGATGGTCAAGACGATTTGGGTAGTGGCTGGTTTATTGGTGAACCCATTGGTGTAATCCGCGACTTTCAAAAGGTAGGTATCTGGCAGGAAGATGAAATTGCCAATGGTGATCATCTGAATTGGGATCCTGTAGCTAAACCGGGTGATGTCAAATTAGCTGATATCAGTGGCCCTGATGGTGTACCTGATGGAATCATCGACGACAACGATCGCCAGATATTAGGACAAACAGCCCCTAAGTGGACAGGTGGTTTAACCAATACATTTACCTACAAAAACTGGACGTTGAATATCTTCATACAAACCGTTCAAGGTGCTATGCGAAACAACCATCATATTGGTATGGCGTCAGACGAGTTAGAACGTCGTAACAGTTTTGCCGAAGTGGGTTACTGGACACCTGAAAACCAAAGCAACGAGTGGCGATCATTAAATAAAAACTCTAATCCGCATGGATATGGTTTCCCTGTTAAGAACAATTACACCCGAATTAAAGACATTACATTGAACTACGATTTCTCAAAACGTATTACTAATAAAATTGGAGTAGATGCATTAAGCATGTATATCAGTGGACGTAACTTGTATACTTTCACCGACTGGATTGGATGGGATCCTGAAGAAAGAAGCGACGGCCGTGGATCAGGTAATTGGGAGATAAACTACCCAAGTGTGAGAACAATTGTATGTGGAATAAACGTGACCTTATAAAAAGAAGCTATGAAGACAAGAAAATTCACAATGATAGTAGCGATGGCTTTCATTTTTATAGCCATCTCATGTAGTGATGATTTTTTAGATGAAACACCCTATTCATCTTATGCACCCGAAACCTTAACTGACGAAGCTGGTATTGAAGCAGCACTAAAAGGTTTACACTACCGTTTTGGACAATTATGGACATGGTCTAACCGTCAGGGATGGAACTGTGTGTGGCAAGTGGGAACCGATGTATGTTCTCCTGGTGGTATTGAAGGGGTTGAGATACCGTTCTTTAAATATGAAGACCTGAATGGTGAAAATGGTGCCGTAAGTTATATGTGGAGCCAATGTTACCAAATCATCAACAACGCCAACAATACTCTTAAAGCCATTGGCGAAGATGGTGATCCTGAAAAAATTGGTGAAGCATTATTCTTCAGAGCATACGCCTATAATCTTTTGGCGACACTGTATGGCGATGTTCCTTTATTAACGGAACCAACTTCATCGGCTAAAACGGATTTTGTACGTACACCCGTTGCAGAAGTAAACGCTCAAATTATTGCCGACTTAATTTATGCAGCCGATAATCTTCCTGCCATAGACGGAACAGTTTCTGAAAGCAGAGCCAATAAACATATGGCCATGCAATGCCTTGGCGAAGTTTATCTGAGAACCGACCAACCTTCTTTGGCTGAGGAAGTGTTAACTACCATCATTCAAAGTGGCAAATTCAATTTGATTGAAGATCGGTACGGAATTGCAGAGGCTAAAGACGGAGATTATTTTCATGATATGTTTATGTATGGTAACCAACGTCGTTCTCAAGGTAATATGGAAGCCATCTGGACTTTTGAGTTGGAATATACCAAAAACGTAAGTGGTGGATTTACCAATGCTCCTCAGCAACGCCGTGTTTGGGTTCCTGCTTATCACAATGTTCCAGGTATGGCTTATGAAGTAAATGATCCGGATGAAGGAATTATCAGTCCGTATGGTGGACGTGGTAACGGCAGAATGCGTCCTAGCAACTGGGTTAAATATGAGTTATATGAAGAGGGTGATATGCGTAATTCCGAATTTAACATCACTCGAACATTCCATTACAATGCTGCTGATTGGAGCGCTACTATTGGAATAGATGCTGATGGTTATCGTGTTTCTGCCGATTCACCGGATGCTGTTGAAGTACGTGAAGTAAAAACAGGCGATCAGGTTGTAATTGCCAGAGCTGATACTTTAGAAGCAATGTTCCCTTATACCCGCAAATGGGACTCATTTGACCCAGATGATGCATGGGGATGGACTTGTATTAAAGATTTTCCAATGATGCGCCTTGGTGAAACATACTTATTAAGAGCTGAAGCCCGATTTAAAAACAACAATCCGGGCGGAGCCTCAGACGATATTAATATTATTCGTAATAGAGCCTTTAAGAATGCCAGAATAGAATCAGGTAACAGCACTTTAGGCGAAGTGAGCTCCTCGGATATTACCATGGATTTCATCCTTGATGAAAGAGCCCGTGAGTTATTTGCGGAAGAGAACCGAAGAATTACACTAATGCGAACAGGTACTTTGATTGAAAGAGCTCAAATCAACACCGATGTTTCCATTAAAGGAACCATTAGTGGTCTTGAGCCGCGAATAATGTTATTACCTATTCCGTTGAGCGAAATTCAACGAAATACAGATATTAAATGGGATCAAAACCCAGGGTATAATTAATAGAACACTTAGAAAGAAACAAAGGCTACCTGTAATATTAGGTAGCCTTTTTCTTTTCCAACTAGGTTTTACTTGCCAAAAAGTAATTGATAAAATAATTATTAAACCATATCGATTTATGGGAGTTGTTGTATTTTATATACCTTGATTGCAAGCACCACATCTAATAACTGATGCTTAATGATTTTTTACAAACCTAAATCGGGTAATACAAAAGATTTAGAATTCGGATGCAGCCTGATCCATAATCCAGGGTTGGCATTAAGCTGTTTCATCAATTCATCTTTATCGGAACTCAATTGAGTGCTTAGTACATTTGAAAAGGTTTGGACCTTTGCCGGAGCTGTGCTGGCATCAACCACTGACTGAACTACCTTTTTGGCATGTAATATGGCAGCAGGCCCTAAAGTAAGAATAAACTCAGCTGATCTGCATTCCTTTTCATCACTTTCACTTACAACACTTCCACCCGCTTTAAACTTACTGATGTGATGCTCTAAAATACTGCTTGATATGGGAATGATTCCTGCTACATTATGATATTGAGCCCCGGAAAAAGGCTTTATATAGGCTAAATGAGAAGCTTGATTTTCTTCCGGACCATGGCCAATAAAAAAGATATCTAATCCGCCTAAGTCCTCCAATTTTGTGAGATACTCCATAAATGCCGATTCAAGATCTTTTGTATCCGTTCGCATGGGAGTAAAGCTTTTGATTTTCTTAAAAAAGTCTTCGCCTAAAATTCGCTCAAAATCCCTGACAAAACTAAAACCATTACTCATACCCATTGGCGCCAAAGCATCCTGAGTAAACACATTTAACCGGGCAAACAAGTCATCCTGTTCTGATGACTTGGCAAGTTCTCCTAACAAACGATGTAATTCCTGTGCACCTCTTCCTCCAAGTAGAGCAATATTAATATCCCCCTCTTTTGATGCAGCAGTTTGGTATAGTTCGTTTAACATAGCCTTACCTACTTCCGCTTCACTATTAAGCACAGTTGGCTTTATGCCATAATCAGTAAAGGTAATTTCCTGATCGCTATTTTTCGACAACCAAACATTATTGTTGTCTTCATATCTTGTAAATTGCATATTCTTTTCACTCATAACAAATACCTATTTTATTGCGATAGAGATTAGTTTTTTATTTACTTAACGCAAAATACACATTTTCGAAGGGAATTGAAGTATCAAGTATTTACACATGGCTTTCTTTGTTCTAAAATCTGATTTTTTGGTTTAAAGAAGTTAATTTTGGACTATATCTAAATTGATTATCCAGCATGCACTTAATTCTATTTAAAAATCGTCGCTTAGAAAGGGCCGACTATGCCTCAACCCATGGAAAATATCAAATGGCGATTAAACTTGCGAAGCCCATGGTACACTCTCGAAATAAGGTAATTGCATTTAAATCGAATCGAATCTGTGGATTATCACTTTATAAACGAAAGAAATACAATGAAAGTATCGTTTACCTGAAAGAAGCATGTCATTTAGGAAACTACCGACACGATTGGTATAACCTGGCAATGGCTTATGCATTTAGTGGCAAATTAAACATGGCAGAACAAGCTTTTCAAAACATTTATCGCACCAATGTGCAACCCGGCTATATGTATGCTGTTCCTGTTCCTGGATTGATTTTTCAATATACAAAGGCTTTAATCCAAAAACAGTTTATGGAGGCTGCAAAAAAAAGAACAAGAGAGTTGAAGCAAATGTATCAGGGTGTTGGAAATGATATTACCAAACAGGTTCAGCGAGGTCTTCCTTCTTACCCTATGTTTCAGAAGGAAATAGAATTAAAATTACAGATACAATAATAAAACTAAAGGCTGCCTGAAAATACTTCAAACAGCCTTTTAATATATACACGTCAAATTAATTTACTTATTCGCTTTAGCTTTTATATAAGCAGTGGGCAGCATTCCATACTCTTCCTTAAAATACTTACTAAAATAACGTGGACTGTTAAATCCAACTTCATATGCTATTTCAGCAACAGTCAACTGACTTTTTTCCAGTAACTGAGCTCCTCGTTTCAATCTTATTATACGAATAAATTCAACCGGACTTTTACCCGTTATGGCCATTAGTTTCTTGTAAAGATAAACCCGACTCATTCCCAATTCTCTACTTAAATCTTCCACCGAGAATTTTGATTCGGATAAATTCTTCTCAACACAAGCAATGGCTTTTTTTATAAGTTTTTCATCTAACGAAGTTATTTCAACTTTTGATGGAGCTATATCAACATTCTTTTGAAATTGACTTTGGACTTTCTGTCTTTTTTCAACCAAATTCTGAATTCGAAGCAATAACAAATCCATATTAAAAGGCTTAGTAATATAATCATCTGCACCTATTTCCAAACCTTTAATTTTATCTTCATCTGCCGTACGAGCGGTTAAGAGAATTAAAGGAATATGCGAAGTTCGGATGTCACTTTTCAGTTTCTTACACATCTCCAAACCATCCATTCGTGGCATCATTACATCACTTATAATCATATCCGGTATTACCTTATACACCAGCTCATATCCTTCTACTCCGTCTGCAGCTTCTTTTACTTCATACAATTCCTCCAGGGTCTCACGCATAAATGATCTGAAGTCGAAATTATCTTCTATTAACAGAATAACCGGTTTACCTTTACTCTTACTTTTTTTCGGTGTTGGAGCCTTTGGTTTTTCTTCTGGTACAACTTCTTTTTGCACCTCTTCAACCAGAGCTTCTGCTGGAATAGGTATCGATACAATAAATTCTGCTCCCTGATTGGGCTTTGATTTCACTGTGATGGTCCCTTGATGAAGCTCAACCATTTCTTTTACCAGATTCAAACCTATTCCACTTCCCGAAAAACCCAATGCGCTACTGTTGCTTGATTGATAAAATCTTTCAAAAATCTTATCATGATCTTCTTCTGCAATACCAACGCCATTATCTTTTACCGAAATAATAATCTGCTTTTGACCATCTACATTACTTATTGACTGATCTACATTGAGTTTCACCCAACCTCCTTTTTGTGTAAATTTAAGTGCATTAGACAGTAAGTTCATCGTTACTTTATTCAGTTTCTCATGGTCAAAGCGGAAGAATAACTGGTTAATGGAACATTGAAACGAGAACTGAATTCCAGCTTTCTGAAAAGAATCTGAAAAGTTATTACAAACACCACTTAAAAACTTAACAATATCGCCGTACGACGGATTAAATTGTAAACCATGAAGATCCAGTCTTCTAAAATCAAGCAATTGATTGACCAGATTTAATAATTCATGCGTATTTCTATTGATAGTTTCCAACAGCTTATGCTCACCAGGCTCCTTATCCATTTTCAATAATTTCTCCAACGGAGTCAATATCAATGTTAACGGAGTCCTAAACTCATGACTAACATTGGTTAAAAAACGAAGCTTCATCTCATCCATCTCATGATGCTTCTTTGCCAGAATTCTATCATTCTCCATTTGTAACTTTATCCGCTCTTTTTTTAGCATTGAATAGCGGATATAAATGAGAATACATGCAATAATTATAAAATAGATTACAAATGCTAAAGTAGAAGCATAAAATGGTGGAAGTATGGTAATTTTTAATTCCACGGGTGTTTCGTTCCAAAAGCCATCATTATTACAGGCTTTTACTTTAAAAACATAATCACCCCTGTTTAAATTCGTGTAGGTTACTTTGGGGTTTTTACTTGATTTCTCAATCCAATCCTGATCAAACCCCTCAAGCATGTACTTGTACTTTATTTTTTGAGGATTGAAAAAGCTTAAAGCTGCAAACTCAATTGAAAACACATTCATTGAATGCTTAAGGGTAATTTCATTTGTTTCTGTTATTGATTCTTGCAGAACCTGACGACCATTGATTTTTTCTCCAACATTTAATGACTTATTAAATATCTGCAAATCGGTAAAGACTACATCAGGAAGAACTTTATTAAACTTTATACTCTTGGTTTCAAATAAATTAAAACCATTGGGACCACCAAAAATCAATTCATTTTCAGAGGTTCGCAAACTGGCATTTACATTAAATTCCTTCCCTTGCAAACCATCATCCTCGGTATAATTGATAACATTAAATCCGTATTGATTTACCTGAGCAACAGGTTTAGGAATAATCTGAGATAAACCGGATGATTTACTGATCCAAATGGTTTGAAATTCATCCTCTAATATACAATTAATAATTTCAGCCGGCAGTCCGTCATCATCATCAAACGATCTGATATAATCATTGTTAGGATCAAACATGGTTAAACCCTCACGCGTTGCAATCCAAATCCACCCGCGGCTATCCTCAAATACATCGTTTACATTATTATTACTAATAGGCAAAGCTGAGTTTTTTACCTCTTTTGGATGGTATCGGTACCTTTTTTCTTGCATATCGTAAAAAACTACTCCTAAAGCAGTTCCAAATACAAGATTACCTGAACTCATTTTATATATCTGACTAACAAACGGTGAAGGAAGTTGCACATTTCCGGTATTGGGTATATCAATAAACTTACTGGTTTGTTTATCAAATAAACTTACTCCACCTCCTAAGGTTGCAATCCATAAGCGGTGTTCGTTATCTTCTACTATATCCCAAATATCATTACTTGAAATAGAATGCTCGTCGCCTTTTATCGTTTTATAGTGAGTGAAGTTTCTGCCGTCAAAAGAATTTAATCCGCCAGTATATGTTCCAATCCATAAGGTGCCATCAGAGTCAACAAGCAACCCCACAATAACATTACTGCTTAAGCTATTTGTATTTTTGGGATTGTGTCTATACCTGGTATATGTATTCTTCTTTCTATTAAAATAAATGAGTCCACCGCCATTAGTTCCAATCCATAAATTTCCGTTTTCATCTTCGGCAAAACAATTTACATCGTTAAACGGAAGTGTATTGTGAAGATTACTGGTACTATGATAATGTGAGAATTTATGTATGCTCTCGTGATAGTAAGATATTCCATTTTTAAAAGTACCCACCCACATAATGTTGTTACTATCTAAAAATAGTCCTGTAATGGTATTTTGTGATATACTTGTTGGATTATCTCTTTGATAATACAAAGTCTGAACCTTTTGAGAATACTTATTAATTAAATCAATACCTCCGTGGTCGGTACCTACCCAAATTAAACCTTTACCATCTTGCTCTATCTTGCGAATAATATTACTCGATAACTGAATTCCGGAATCTGTAGTTAAATGTTTCCATTCTTTTTCGGCTGAATGATAATAATAAATCCCGTCATTATTTCCGTACACATATAAATCACCATCGTCATCTACAAAAAGCACTGGAAGGTGATCATTTGAATAGATTTGTGTTATTTCATTATATGCATGAATTAACTGATAATTTTGGTCATTGTAAATTTCAATCTTACCATTTTCATATAGGAGATAATACAATCCTTGTTTATGAATTAATTGCTGCTGACTATCATTCTCTGTATGAAAGGGATCATACAATTGTTTCGAAACAGAGTCAATTAATAAGTATTTACCGCTGGCTCCCGACCGATACCAGGTTTCCTTATTCATATCAACATAAACTCTGGATATCTGCTCAGTAATTCCCTTGGGTAAAAGATAGTCGCTTATATTATTAGTAAACTGATTGGTTAATGGATTATATATCGACATTTCCCAGCGGGTCTCAATCCAAAGCAAACCATCTTTATCTTCCTGAATATTTGAAATATAATTATCTCGAATACTTGTTGAATCGTCTCTATTGTGGGAGTAATTTACAAAATGGGTGCCATCAAAGCGACTTAGTCCGGAGGTAGTTCCAATCCAGATAAAACCTTTTGAATCCTCAAATAAATAGGTAACCTGGTTATTAATTAGTCCGTCACGAGCACTCAAACGAAGAAATGAATATTGCTCTGCAGCTGATATAGAGGAAGGTAAAATTAAGATCAGCAGAAGTAACTTAACAAACAACTTACGTATATTGAGACCCATTCAATTAATTTTTATTGAAGGTCTTCACCAACTAAATTTAATTGATGAAGACCTTGTAATAGTTATTTAACCGAAACTTTTATTTTCTTTTTAATATTATCAGATGCTGTTCCAACATAAACCACATACTGACCTTTTTCAAGTTCCCAGTCACTTTTATCAGTACAATAATAAGCTAAATCATCAATATTGATCGTAATATTCACCGATTGTTTACCATTAGCAGCTACCTGAATTTTATCAAATCCTTTCAATTCTTTTACTGCTCTCTCCACTTCTGATTTTGGTTTACCCACATAAACCTGCACCACCTCAGCTCCATCAACTTCTCCAACATTAGCAACATCGCAACTAACAGTCATAGTTTCACCGGCAAAATAACTATCCTTATCGGTTTTAATATTACTCATCTCAAATGAGCTATATGATAAACCATGACCAAAAGCGAATAATGGTTTAACTTTTTTAGTATCGTGCCAACGGTATCCTACCAATATTCCTTCTTTGTAATACTGATCAATACTATCGCCAGGATAAGATAACTCGCCATAAAAATGCGCTGCATTATCCTCCAATTTAGCAGGGAACGAGAATGGCAGTTTACCTGATGGATTCACATCTCCACTTACTACATCAGCAATGGCATTTCCGGTTTCACTTCCTAAGTACCAAGCTTGAATCATCGCTTTAACATCCTTCAACCAAGGCATAGCTACTGCATTACCACTGATCATTACCATACCTACGTTTGGATTGACTTCAATGATATCGTTCAACAAGGCATCCTGATTAAATGGTAATTCAAAAGCCAAACGATCGCCACCTTCACAATCCTGATGATGGTTTTTATTTAAACCACCTACGAACAAAACAATATCTGCTTTTTTTGCCGTTTCAACAGCTGCTGCATGTAAACTATCCTGATCTAAATATGGAGGAATAACGCGTCCGTATGCTGAAGGACCTGATGAATAACCCATTGAATGCAAAATAGTAGCTTTGGTAAAACGTTGTTTGATGCCCTCCAAAGGACTGATTTCGTATTGTGCTTTCAACTCAGAAGAACCTCCGCCGATGGTCATCATCTTTGTTGCATTTTCTCCGATTACAGCAATGGTCATCTCTTTTTCTGAATCGAGAGGGAAGAAATTCTTTTCGTTTTTCATCAGTACGATACCCTCGGTGGCCACCTTACGTGCCACATCATGATGCTCTTTATTGTTCATTCGGCCTAAAGGACGTTCCATATTCATATTAGTACGGAACATTAAACGCAGAATACGACGTACTTTTTCATCCACAACAGACTCATCAATTTCACCACTTTTCAACAATTCATAAAAGGGATCAGCCAAATAGTAGTTGTCGTAAGCAAAATTGGTTGAAGAAGTCAAACCATCGGTCCAGGTTCCCATTTCAATATCCAAACCGTTATAGGCTGCCTCTTTGGTATTGTGAGCACTTCCCCAGTCTGTTACTAATACGCCGTCGAAGCCCCAATCTCCTTTTAAAATCTTATTTACTAAAACCTCGTGATGACTGGTGTGCTGACCATTATACTGGTTATAAGCACCCATTACCGACCAAACATGTCCTTTTTCAACAGCCGCCTTAAAAGCAGGTAAATAAATTTCGTGTAAAGTTCTGTCATCCACATTTACGTTGATATGGCCTCGCCATTCTTCCTGGTTATTTAAAGCATAGTGCTTAAGACAGGCAGCTACTCCGTTTTCCTGCACACCTTGCACATAAGGAACAACCATTATTGATGCCAAATAGGGATCTTCTCCCATATACTCGAAGTTGCGACCATTTAAAGGTGTACGGTAAATATTTACACCAGGTCCTAGCAAAATATCTTTTCTGCGATAGCGAGCTTCTTCACCTACAGCCACACCATACTGGTGTGATAAATCAGGATTAAAAGTGGATGCCAAACAGGTTAAAGCCGGAAAGGCAGTTATTGAATCGTTGGTCCATCCTGCATAACCCCAGTTATCCCAGTTTATTTCACCACGTACACCATGTGGCCCATCCGACATCCATATCTCAGGAATACCCAATCGGGGAACACCAGGAGAGCTGAACTTAGACTGTGCATGACACATATTGACTTTCTCTTTCAAAGTCAATTGTTTGATAATTTCATCGATTTTTTTCTCAACATCCTGCTGGTTTTGTTGAGCCGTAATGAGCTGACCTAACAGCGCCAACACTACAATTAAAAAAGTCTGTTTCATTAAGTTGTATTTAGCAATATTTTTAAGGTTTTCAACACAAAAGAAATATCATTGATATTCCATTCCTGTTGTATCTTTCAGTTCCATCGCAATTTAATAAATCTACAAGGCAGATCATAATAGGAAACTTAAACTTACATCTCTTCCTTCACTTCTTCTTATTATTTGATATTTAGACGCTCAAGCCGCGGAGGCTTTTCATTTCTTGTTTTAACACAAGAAACGAAACAAAGAAAGTCAAGACTACAAAAAAATATGAACATTGATTATTGTAGTATTTAAGTGCGGCCGAGAGATCTTCGAACAAGTTCTCAGCTTCTCGGTCTTACTAAAACACTTCTGTAAGTCAGATTCCATATTTTTTAAGGTCATCCAAATTGAAATATTAAAAAATTATGTATTTAATTCAATTAAAAATCCCGACAACCTTTCGATTGCCGGGATTTGTATTTTCCCGGTTACTTGTTATTGCATTTTAATGGTTAATTCTTCACCACTATATTTTTGCACTTTACCTTTAGTTATTTGAGCAGCATCAATACCCATAGCTTTATCTTTGGATACGAATACAACATTGAATTCACGATCTTTAATCATACCCTCAAACTCACCTTTACGGGCACCAATGGTAAGTGTTTTTTCAGCTTCATTATACGAGAATGGAATTTGAGCGTATTTTCCTTTTTCGTAGTCATAATTGGTTCCTTCATCTTCATAAAGTGTGAAAGATCCATCTGCTCCGGTATAAACAACCAAAGTAATGTTATCTGCTGGCTTTTGCGTTGTATACTCAATTTCAGGTCCTAATGGAAGAATTGAACCAGCTTTAACAAACATAGGCATTTTTTCGTATGGTGCATCAGCAGTTATTTTGATGCCAGCATCCAACCATTTACCTGTGTAAGCATCGTACCATCCGGCTGTTTTTGGTAAATACACTTCACGCGAGCGAGCTTTATATTCATATACCGGACAAACCATTAATGATGGTCCAAACATATACTGATCACCAATATTGTAAACATTTTTATCAGATGTAAAATCCATCGCTAAACCACGCATCATAGTATAATCATCGAAGTGAGTCATACCGGCCAATGTGTAAATATATGGCATTAAACGATAACGTAATTTATTGTAATACACCATTGATTTATAAGCTTGATGCTTTTCAGGTGCAATATTCCAGACTTCGCGGAAAGGATATTGACCATGCACACGGAAAAGAGGTACAAAAGCACCAAACTGGTACCAGCGAGTGTTTAACTCTCTCCACTCTTCCATATCTTCGCTGCCTTCTTTGGCTACTTCGTAACGTTTTTCAACGCAGAAACCACCAATATCCATTGTCCAGTATGGAAGTCCAGACATAGCAAAGTTGATACCTGCAGAAATCTGAGCTTTCATATCTTCCCAAACGGTTCCAATATCACCACTCCAGGTAACAGCACCATAACGTTGTAATCCAGCAAAACCTGAACGAGTTAGAATAAACACGCGAGTATCGTTATCTACCTCACGTTGACCTTCATAAATACCTTTAGCATTCATTAAAGCATAGGCATTGAAGTATTCGGTTGAAGGACCTAAGGCTGTTGGATTCATCAAATCTTTGCGATATTCGATGCTTGCATTTGATAAGATATCCGGCTCTGAAGCATCCATCCACCAGGCATCAAAACCTTTGGTATATAATTTATCATGAATCTGATCCCAGAATAGTTCACGGGCACCCTCTGAATAAGCATCGTAGAAAGAACCAATATATCCCTGACCAATCCAGTCGCGAACACTGTCTTCGACGGCTTGCGTATACATCCAGCCTTTTTCGTCGAATTGTTTATAATGCTCTGTATTGTGATAGAATTTAGGCCAAACTGAAATCATTACATGAGCATTTTGTTCATGAATTTGATCATTCATTGCCTGAGCATCAGGAAAACGAGTCTTATCAAAATCATGGCTTCCCCATTCTGTTTCGGGCCAGTACGACCAGTCAACCACAATGTTATCCAACGGAATTTTACGTTCTCTAAATTCTACTAACACATCTAATAGCTCATCCTGTGTTTTGTAACGTTCGCGACTTTGCCAGAATCCCATCGACCATTTAGGCATTACCTGAGCTTTACCAGTAACGGTTCTGTACTGGCTGATAACATCATCCATTGAAGAACCCGTCATCATATAATAACGAATCTCTTGTCCCATTTCAGAGAAGAAAGAAAGATCGTTCTTTGCCTCTTCGCTTCGTGGTGATAAGGTTTTCAAACCAATATATGAAACACCACCGTCAGGCAACCATTCAAGTTTAATATGCTTTTTAACGCCTTTCTCCATGGCAACATGAAATTTAGCTACTGAAGGATTCCAGGCAGTACGCCATTTATCGAATTGCAATTCGCCGTCAACCCACAATTTGGTATAACCTGCATAATAGCACAAGAAGTTATACACGCCATTTTCATCTCCTTCGATAAAACCTTCCCATGTTATTTTGGCATGCTGAAAATTAAATCCTTCGGGAAACTTTTCGATGGTAGTTAAATTCTCGTAGTCAATTGTTTCCTCAGTACGAACTAAAAATTCATGACCTTTATTTAAATCATCGATGTAGGTAGCAGTTAAACCACCTTCGTTGCCCTCTTTATCATACAACTTTAAAGTATTGATATTGCTGTATGGGCGAGGATCACCAAAACGAGTCAGTGAATAATTATCCCAAAGCACACCATACTTTTTAGTTGATACCACAAAAGGTATTGACACTTTGGTATTGTACTGAAACAACTCCTCGTTTTTACCCTTATAGTTCATTTCATCGGCCTGATGCTGACCTAAACCATATAAGGCTTCATCTTCGGGCGAATCAAACACCTGAGATAATTCAAAACCATCAGTTCCATCTATAGTAATCTTTTTGAAATGACGCTTGCCGGCATCTTCTTTCATAATCAACTCTCCGTTAGCATCAAAAAAAGACACTTCACCCGTGACAGTAGATACTTTAGCTGTAGCTTTATCTGTTTTGATCACAACCATTTCGCCTTGGGCAGATGTTGAAAATTCAACATCTTTGGTTGATATGCTTATCAAACTTTCTTCAGCTGTAAGTTCAGATGCGGCTGTAGCTCTCACTTCAAATGTTTGATCGCTCACCGGTTGAACTCTAATAACTTTTGCTCCCCTCTGGGTTGGGTTGGTAGGATAAACCGTAATTCCCCCAGCGTCCTCTTTCCAACTTTGACCACAAGCCATCATTACTAAAGCCAGTGCCAAAAACACAAATAGTCTATTCATTTTGTATATATTTGATTTCACCTAAAATTTACTTAATTCGTTGCTCCTTCAATAATGGCCTGTATAGCACCGGAATTCACCTGTTCGGCTGTATAACGATTAAACAAACCAAAATCATCACCACCGTTATCCCATATAAATGGCACCATACCGCTAGCCTTGGCTTCACCTGTAACTGTTTTTAAGAAATAATTACGTGACTCATTATGAAGAATCAATTCATTACCTGTTAAATTTGAACGATACATTGCACCGTACTCTCCCAATATAATCGGAATTCCTTTATCGTAGAACTCCTCTTTCATTGATGCAAATGTACTTTGCACGTAATCTTCTTGTCCCCAATAAGAGTTGTCGTAACCTTCTCCCCAGAGTGTTTTTAGTCCGTCTCCATTATTCAGAGTAAAGTCATACGGATCATAGTAATGTACTTCAACAAATAAACGGCCATCCACTTCGTCGGTTGGCATATTATGTAGTTCTACTCCCCAACCAATATTGGTATTATAGGTTTGCACTATTAAATTACGATAGGCATTTTTACCTCCTGTTGATCTTACAGCATTAACAAATGTTTGATTAAATGACTGTTGAACTTCAATATTTTCATTGGTAGGTTTTGTATAAACATTTTCAACATGAACTTCATTTGTTCCTGCAAATAATAAATGTTCATCATAAATTCGGAAATAAATACCTACTTGTTGCCAAATAGCATACAATTGCTCATTTACCTCTTCTTGCTTGTCATAGGTCGGATTATTCTCTAACCATCCTCCATCCCAATGGGTGTTAATAATCGCATACATATCATTATCGATACAATAATCAACTACTTCTTTTACGCGAATTAACCATGCAGGATCAATTTCGAATGTTTCTCTATCAATGATATATCCATCCCAAGCACAAGGAATACGAACCGCATTGAATCCAGCTGCTTTAACAGCATCAATCACATCTTTGGTTACTTTTGGGTTATTCCAGTTGGTTTCTCCTCCGGGTACTTCCAAGGAGTTACCTACATTCCAACCTGCTATCATTTTTGCAGCCAGTTCAATGGCTGTACTTTCTACACCTGTTTGATCTGCAGGAATTGTAATATCATCTCCATTTTGGTAAATAGTAGCAGTTTCAACTATGTCACCCATTGTAAATGTAATGGTTCCTTTTCTGGTCAAAAAAGCTAAATTGGCATCTATCACAAAAACTTTAGAATCTTGTATCTCGCTTTTTAATTCTTTAAGTGAAATCCAACTATTGTTTATTGTAATTTCCACTTCATCAGAGCGTGTAAACGCAATGGTTAATTCCTGAGCTTCCCGGGTTAAGGTAAATTCATTTTCTTCTAAAACGAGTAGATTATTTTTATCCTGACTAATTGTAATTGTCTCTGTTAAATCACCGGCTGTGATAATTAATTGAGCAGTACGCTGGTCCGTAGTGCTATTAGCCTCTGCTGTTACTTTTACAGGTTCAACACCTGATGAACCAGATAAGGGGGTTACGGTACACCACGATTCTGTGCATTCTAATATCCAATCAACATTTGATGTGATTTTAAAAGCTTTTTGCTGTCCTTCATTTGAAAAACTCAACTCTGTTACCGAAACTTCTAATTCAGGTGTAACCCTAGGTGAGTCTTCTTCACAAGCTATAAAGGCAATAAATGTGAATAAAACCACAAACATTTTCCAGTGTAAATTTATCATCTCTGTTGTTATAATATCCCCGCCCATTAGGGCGGGGATTCAAGTACACATTATCTTTTATTTTATTCTCCAGGAACAAAAACATATGTCATAGCAAATGCATCTTCACCTGAGCGATCTGCATCTCTCATTACTTTAAGTAACAGAGCTCCATCTTCAATTCGATGAATATCAATATCACCCCAATTCAGCACATAATAATCGCATGTCCAAGGGTGAACGACTCCTACAGTCATTAGTAATTTACCATTATCTAAGTCAATACTCCATGAACCAGTCAAGTCTACAACATCCTCTGTCTCCAAAACATCTCCTTCCTGTGGATCACCATGCCTTTCTAAAGTTTCACCTGAAACTTCATCAACGTAAGTATAAATTCTTCTACGTTGCTGTACTGTAACGGTACCATTCATATCAAACTTCATACTTCCATAATCAACTCCTGCTTCACCTGCTGCATATTGCTCTCCAGGAAGAGGATTCCATGACCAGGTTGCAAAATCGGAGAAGATGACAGGACCTTGTTCCCATCCCCAGCTATATTCTTTCTCATAGGTTCTATCAGAATCTAATTTCCAGGTATTGGCAGTAAGGATATTTTTAATATTAGCCAAAGCATCATCACCACCGGCAACCTCAGGAACTAACTTCCAACACATATATTCAGGCTTGTCTGTTGATAACGCACCAACCCACATACCTGTTACAGCGCCTGTTGCACCTTTCTCAATAGAAAGAATTCTCCACTGATTTTCATTAGTTGTATATAAGTTAACCCATCCATTGCAGATAGTAAAGAAAGGAGTTACTCCTGTAAAAGTATATATACCTTTTTCATCTAACTCATAAGTACCACTTGACTCTGTTCCATCAGGCAACACCATGGCAATCGAATTATCCTGAGAATTCATAGTTAACGAAAAATCAGCATACGTTTCGGGTACATCAGCATTCATACCTGTCCAGTCTGCATAGGTATCAGGCGACACCCAACCTGTATTCATTAAAGAACCATCCAGATTAGCCCAGTTAAATGGAGTTTCGGGTGACAATACCCACTTAATAGTTGAATTAGTTGTTGATGAGATATCGTTTTCCCAACCATCTGGCAACTCAGGTTCTGGATCAGGCGTATCTTCAGGTACCCAGTTATCAAAATAATCTTTTGAGATAAAATTATAAACCAATAAACAAGGACCTTCTCCAGATAATGCTTCATCACGCAATGCTGCTAATTGCATATAGTCTTCTGTTAAGGATAATATTTTTAAATCACCCCAATCAATAACCTGACCATCACGTCCTGCATCATGCAATGGACCTGCATCATACATCTTAAGTGTTTTTGCATCAGCATCAAGAAAGTATGTTCCAACTTCTTCTCTACCTAACATTAAATGTTCTGCATGTACATTAGCATTTCCTTGTAAATCAAATGTTATTGATCCATAGTCTCCAGCATCCATTAGCCATGAGTTCCCTGGATAATCAGGATTCCAATTCCAACAGTCTTCACCATAACATTCTCCTAACCAGCCATTGTCGGTTCCATAAAAATAGAGTGGTCCGGCAAAATAACGACTCAGTCCATCAGCATCTAAATCTAAATACCATGTTTTACTATTACCTACACCACCTGAGATTAGCTCCCAAAGTGGATCATTTATGTAATCAAAGTTGGTGGTTGTAATGTTTACAACTTCATCATCAGCTTGGATATATCCACCTGGAGACTGCACTCCATAGGCAAATGTATATTCATCCGGGAAAGCTAATTTAACGGTATCAATAACACGAGTTGACCTTCCTAAAGGAGTAATCCAATGTGGTGTAACTCCAGGTGTCAGGCTTTCCAATATCACCATATTCGGATCCTCTTCGTTTTGAGTGATTATGTATTTCAAATCATCCTTCGAAATTACTTCACCCAATTCTAGCGTTTCCGGAGTACAGGCATTAAATACTACCAATATCCCCAAAAAGGCTGCTAATATGTAATTTATAAATCTTTTCATGATTTAGAATTTTTATCGATTATTACCATCCAGCATTCTGAGTTAAAACTCCACTTGATCGGGTAATCTGATATTGTGGTATCTGCTGTAACCCTTTACATTCAACAATCTTGCTTTCAAGAATAACTTTACTTGTTTCAACGCCTCCGTTTTGAACTTTTGTGTCAATGCTGATTACATCAGCTGCTGTATTTACTCCCTGACGTAACAAATCCCAATAACGAATACCTTCAAAGGCAAATTCATAGCGTCTCTCTCTCATTATATTAGATTGAGTTGCTGATACAGCTGTAAGTCCGGCACGGCTTCGAACCTGATTTAAATAATTATCGGCATTGGCACTACCTAATTCTGCTGCCATTAATAAAACATCGGCATAACGCATTACTACATAATCCTGAAACTGACCAATCATAAAATTAGTACCTCCATGTATAACAGGCAATTGACCAACCTGGATACTTCCATCATCATCAACATAAGGACTGGCCATTGGAGTATACTTTTTATTGGTATACCCTGTAAATTCTCTTTGTCCTCCGTTATCAAATTCAAGACCTTCACCATTAATTGAAATAATAGAAGCATCACGACGAAGATCTCCTTCTGCATAAGAAGTAAATAATTCAGGTAGTACTGTACATGCTCCCCACCCCTGTCCATAAGGAGGATATAAAGTTGAAGAAGCATCGCGAAGACCTAACATTACCAACCAATGATTACCATCGGTATTTCCATTATAATCTGATGTAATGTTATATTTAATCGCAAAAATAGTTTCCATATTATCTTTACCAGCATAGGTGGTTTCTAAACCATCGCCTGCCTCATTAACTTCAGACGAGGCAGCAGGCCAGAGGTTTTTATATTCATCTACCAAGCCATAACTCGAGTTTCCAACAACATCTTCCAAACCAGCTAACACATAGTCTTTATCAACAACACCTACCAAATTATCTTTTTCATAATAACCGGTATAAAACAGAAATACACGCCCGAGCAAAGCTTTACCTGCATATTGATTTACTCGTCCGGCTTCTACTATATCTGAGCCATATTCAGCAACATATTTCAAATCTTCTGCAATCACTTTATATGTGCTGTCAGCCGGGCTTTGTGGTATATTTCCACTCATTGGTTCTGTCAACAATGGAACTCGTTCCCATAAACGAACCATATCGAAGTAACAATAAGCTCTTAAAAAACGAGCTTGTGCTTCAATATTCGTTTTATATTCTTCATCGCCTTCCCAGTCTATTTGCTCCATTTTTGATAATAACATGTTCATGCGATATATAGCCTTATAATACCCAATCCAAGTATCATTTAAGATATCAACTTCTCCGGCAGATGTATTAATATCAAATTCATCTAATACCTGATAGTTGTATCCATCGGTATTTCCAACTCCTCCGAAGCAATTATCAGATACTACTTCTGACAAAACTGGAAAGGCAATGCCGTATGCATACAATGCTTGCACTCCATCGTAGCACCCTACAATGGCTTGTTCTGCATCGGCCTTTGTTCTGTAGAAATTTTCTTCAGTGATTTCTGTTATTGGCTCACTATCCAGGAAATCTGAACAGCTCGAAAACAGAAGAGCACTTAACGCCATTATATATATCGAAAATCTTTTCATTTCTCCTTGATTTAAAATTTAATATTTACACCCATTAAATAAGTCTTAGGACGTGGGTAGAAACCTAAATCTACTCCAGCAGAACCATTCTCCAAACCGTATCCAACTTCTGGATCCATTCCATCATATTTTGTGAAGGTGAATGCATTTTGTGCAGTAGCGTACAAACGAACCTGCTTGAATAAACCTTTATCAATGATTCGTGAAAAGTCGTACCCTAAAGTGATATTACTTATGCGAAGGAAGTCACCGTCCTGAACGTAAATATCAGAAAACTGCCAGTTTACATTAGTTTCTGTAACACGAGGCATTGAATTAGATGTTCCTTCTCCATGCCAGCGACCTAAAATAGCAGTGGTATAATTAGCATACGAATTTGCATGATTACGATATGATTGCACAATTTGATTACCGGCAACACCATTAGCTAAAACTGAAAAATCAAATCCTTTATAGCTAAACCCAACATTAAAACCATAGGTAAAGTCAGGATTTGGATCGCCAATCATGTGTTTATCATCATCATCAATTACACCGTCTCCATTGCGATCAACATAGATTAAATCGCCCGGTTTAGCATTCGGCTGAATCATATTACCTTCTGTATCGGTATAATTTCTAACCTGATCTTCATTCTGGAATACTCCATCTGTTGACCATCCCCAGAAATAACCAATTGGCATACCTGTTTCTGCTCTTCTATAGAAAATACCAGCATTGTCGTATAATTGATTAGCCAAACCAGGAACTATACCATCGTCGGTAGGTACCTCTGTAACATCATTTTTATTTTTAGCAACATTAGCAGAAATGAAATATTTGAAATCTCCTATATTATCATTCCAGGATAGAACTAATTCAATCCCGGTATTAGTTACTTTACCACCATTAAAATAAGGAGGATTCGCACCATCTGTTGCATACCCTGGAGCTTCAAGCAACCAGTCTTTTGTTTGCTTTTCGTACCAATCGAAGTTTACCCCTAAACGAGCATCTAAAAAGCGGGCGTCAAAACCAATGTTTAATTGCTCTGATGTTTCCCAAATAATTTCAGGATTACCTAAACGGCTTGGATAAGATCCAATGGTGTTTCCGGAAGCATCAAAATCAGCTGATCCGAAATAGTAATTAGCATCACCTGTACTGATAGGAGCTAAATACTGCCATGCAGCAATATTTTGGTTACCTACTTGTCCCCAACTACCACGCAATTTAAAGAAGTCAACCCAGTCTTGTCCTTCTGCAAACGTTTCGTTGGTTACCACCCATCCTGCTGATACAGAAGGGAAATATCCCCAGCGGTTATCTTTTGCAAATCGAGATGATCCATCAGCTCTGAAAGTAGCATTCAACATGTAACGCTCTTTATAATTATAGCTTAAACGACCAAAGTATGAAAGTAACATTGACTCATCATAAGGTGCCCCTCCAATAGACAAACGCGTCAAATCCTGATTGGTAGTATTATCAATCCAGGCATGATCTAAATCTCCAATTGTTAAATCAGCATTAGAAGCATTAAGCCATGAACCAGAATTAGTATAAGCTGATGTACCCACCATTGTGGTAAAAGCATGATCTGCTATTTTAAAATCATAAGTAGCATAATTATCCCATGTTAGAGCTAAACCTTTACCAAAACTCTGACTTGCCGAATCAAATAAGCGTTGAGCATATATTGACAATTGGTACTGAGGAGAGTAAGAACGATATTCGCTTGTGTAAAAATCAACACCCAAACGAGTACGAACTTTTAAATTTTTAATTGGACTAATTTCCATGTAAACATCACCAAATAGTTTTTGGTTATTGCTAACATTTTGGTTATTAAGCATCATAGACGCATATGGATTACTTTCTCCATCAGCCCATGGCACCCATTCTTCTCCCTGATACATTACTCCTGCACCGGCAGTATTATTCAAATAATTACCATCATCGTCATATACAGGTAAAAACGGACTAGTATTAAAAGCACCTCTTAACGAGTTATTATACTGGTTACCAACAGAAATACCATTATTATCAACATAACTAAATGTCAAATGCTGACCAACTGTAACAATATCATCAAATAATTTATGTTCTGAATTAACACGGAATACATATCTATTATAATCTGAAACTTCGGGACCTCCAATAATACCTTCCTGACCAGTGTATGACAACGACATTGAATAAACAGACATGTCGTTACCACCATTCAAACCTAACGAATAGTTTTGGGTAACTGCATTTGGATAAGCCATTTGATCTAGCCAGTCAGTACCTTCACCCATTGCAATAATCTCCTCTTGAGAAAAATAAGGAAGTTTACCAGAATTGATCGCAGATTCATTCATTATAACAGCATACTCTTTACTGTTAAGCATACTAATTTGACGTGTAGGATTCTGAACACCATAATAAGCATCCAAATTCACATTCATCTTACCGGACTTACCTGTTTTGGTTGTTATTAACACTACTCCGTTAGCCGCCTGCGAACCATAGATGGCAGCAGATGCAGCATCTTTTAAAATATCGATACTTTCGATATCGGCATTGTTCAAATATGAGATATCACCAGTTTGCACCCCATCAACCACATATAAAGGACCTGAGTTACCAATAGTACCTACACCACGAATTTTTACACTCATGCCCTCACCAGGTTGGCCAGAAGTAGAGGTAATTTGCACACCTGCAGTTTGCCCCTGCAATCCTTCTAACGCACTTGTTGTACTCTGTTTGGCTACGTCATCACCTTTTACCTGAACAGTAGCTCCGGTAACCAGCTTCTTTTGTTGAACACCGTATCCAACAACAACTACCTCATCAAATTCAGATACTTCTTCTACAAGAGATACATTTAATGAAACTTGATTTGAAACGAGGATTTCCTGAGTTTGAAATCCAATAAATGAGAATACTAATGTCTCATTGCTCGATGCCTGAATAGAATAATTTCCATCCATATCTGTAATTACCCCACGTGTAGTACCTTTTACAAAAACATTTGTTCCAGGTATAGGGGTATTATCTGATTCAGAAAGCACTGTACCCGTAATGGTTTGTGTTTCCTGCCCATAAGCTATCGTACTTGATAGCATCATTAAAACAATTCCTGTAAGTACTAACCATTGTTTTGGTATAGCAAAAACCGGAATCAGATTTTTGGCTTTTTTAATCATGATTGATTCAGATTTAATTAAAACTTGATTTTTAATTATCGAAGCCAAATGTATAGTATGCCGGATGCGAACATGTAAATTTTTGTTAATGATATATGTTCAAATGATAACTCCAATGGCTATTTTGTAATGTATGTGTACACAATTAGTTAACAAGCATCAATACAATATAATACGCAAAGCATTTATTATCTGATATTTATAAAGCCAACCTAATTCAATAACATTTTTTCACAATTAGCATCCAAATCTTAAGTACAGGATAGAAGAGAGAACAGGGATTAAACCCTTCAATCGAAAAATTCGCAATAAACTTTCAAATCCGTTCAATTATATTAATTGACTGATGCTAGCAAATATACCAAACCGGCCTGCCAGTTTATGGCAATTTCGTTATGACTATAACTAGCCTCTTTATCTACCCAATCGGTAGCTGTGTGCCCTCCACCAACAATATAACCCGGCCATGGAGCTTCAATTGAATCAGCGGCACTTCTACGGGAATGTGGAAACATAGGTGGATTTACTCCTAAACCGGTAACAAACGACCTACCATAATAATTACAACCAAACAAGTGACCTACAATGCTAACTGTTGCATCTATGTATTTCTTATCTGGTTTAAGAAGATTAGCCACACTTAAATTAATAGACTGACGAGCGACTGTACCATTGCATCCCCAGAAGTATTTATCCATTGGTCGGCCATACACATCTTGTTGAGTATTGCTTACAATTGCATCTGCAATTGAAATAACAGCCTCTTTCACTTTTCTGTATAATTCCTCGTTTTGAGCTTCATCAGCATGTAACACATACCCGAAAACACCCAGATTGCCAACATTACCCCAATCCCAATTTAATTCAACAGGATTTTCTATGGCTGATAAACGCTGTTCGAAATCATCAAGGTATTGCTTTTCACCGGTAGCCAGCCACATTTCTGATGCAGCCCATAATCTATCATCAGAATCATCGGTTTGGTACCCTCCGGTAGAGAATTCGCCTTGTTCGAATTTAACATGCATTGGATGTTCTAATAGACACTGATAGCTTACTTTAGCTGCAGCCAGACAACTATCAGCATATGTTTCATCATATTGCCTGAAATTACGCGATGCCATTGCCATCATTGCAACAAAATCAGCCGTAGCAGCAGAACTCCATGTGGTAAAATATCGTTTTTCGTTATCTTCTTCAGGCATAATGAAACCTGAGAAATTCTTACGAGTTAGTTTATGAGATACTCGGCCCGATCCATCGGTGTATTGCATCTTAAACAACCAATCTATCTCGTACTTTATTTCTTTTAGAAAATCCGGAAAGTGAGCATTGCTTTCATCAGAAGGTAATTGCAGATCTAGATTTGACAACTTATCATTAAAATGCTCCCAGGTTAAAAATAATGCACCAACGGTAACACCGGCATTAACTGTGTATTTTCCATAATCACCTGCATCATGCCAGCCACCTACTCCATCTTTTTTTTGCTCTTTGCCATCTTCATATGCGATATAGCCATCATCAGTATGACATGCTGCATGTTTATACATTTGCCCGTTATGTTCACCTTCAACAGCTTCACCACATCGCCATAAATACATAGCACGCATTGAGGTGTATAATGAAGATTTGTAAACATCTTCACTGATTTCGAAAACAGAAGACTTAACATCTCCTACTTTGATGTAATATTTTCCGGGTTGTTTTAGTTTTGTGAAATTTATTCTCGCCACTTTCTCATTAACATCAGACTGATAAACAGGTTGATTAATGTTTCCTTCGATAACGATTTCTTGGGTTTGATTATATACTATCGAGAAGGTTGATGCAGCAGGTTGAGTAACGCTTGCAATCTTCGCATCATTAGGCCTAAATCCTAATGAATTGACTTTTATGCTTGTTTTTTGCGCACAAGACGCAATAGAAATGATAAGAAGTAAATTAAGGAAAGTGATTTTCATAGGGCTGGAATTTAAGGGAACAGCCTGCATCTGATTTTTGATACAGGCTGCAATTGTAAATTATTTCTTTGGTGTTAGTCTGATCATCAACACATCATGTCCTTGGATAGTAGATTTCAGACTCTTTTTAGTAGTTACTAAATCCTTATGATTATAAAGATCTCTGATAGTGTATTCAATGCGATCAACTGCTAATTCTCTTCCCGACAAATCATCTTTTACCGGATGCCATGACCAATTGTGATTGATTTCTACAGGCTCTTCAGTCATGTTAACTATTGCAAAAGCCCATTCTCCATCAGCCATTGGCTTAGCCCACATTTCAATTTTACCTTCATCGGAATGACAATAAGCCTGCACACCCAATTTATCTTGATTAACGGCAATAACTTCCTTGTTGGTTAATATTTCGATGGTTTCTTTAGAAGCTGAACGCAAATCATTACCCATAATCAATGGCGAAGATAGCATTACCCACATAGCAAAATGTACACGATCTTCAGCAGCTGTCATGCCATTACCTACTTCCATCATATCAAAATCGTTCCAATGGCCAGGTCCGGTATATTTACGAATATCTTTACGTAATTTGATGATAGGCCAAACACCTAATGACGACCAGGTTCCATGGCCAACCTTACAATCCCAGCAATTGATAATATCGCCGGTAACACGCCACATGTGCCCCATTTCTTCGCCCCATTTCCATGGATCGTTATCACCCCATTCGCAAATACTGAATAGAATAGGACGACCAGTAGCATGTATGGCATCTCGCATGGTTTGATAAGCACCTTTAGCATTTAAATTTTCAGTATCACACCAGTCATATTTCAAAAAATCAACACCCCATTCGGCATATAACTTAGCATCCTGAAACTCAAAACCACGACTACCAGGATAACCAGCACATGTTGTTGCTCCTGCACAGTTGTAAATACCAAATTTTAAACCTTTGCTGTGCACATAATCCACAACAGCCTTCATTCCATTAGGAAACTTTTTGGGATCGGGAACCAGATTGTAATTCTCATCACGCTCTCTTGCCATCCAGCCGTCATCTAACACTAAGTAATCATATCCGGCATCTTTTAAACCTAAATCAACAAAGGCATCGGCAATATCTTTTACCAATTGCTCATTAATGTCGGTTCCAAAAGTATTCCAACTATTCCATCCCATAGGAGGTGTTAAGGCAAGGTTTTCTGCTTTTTGAGCATTAAGTGAAATACTCAAGATCAATAATGCCACAAAAGTTATTTGCTTCTTCATTCTGATTAATTTTAGTTTTAATTAGAGATTCTGTATATCTCTTTCTTAAACTGTTTTCAATAAACCTATTTAAATTATTCTTTCACAGATTGAGTAATTGCATCCGCTATCTCAGGTTGAAACCACTCAATGTTTCTACGATCAAAGATTCCAAACTCATTACTATTACCATTATCCCACCAAATAGGACAAATACCCCGTTGAATACAACCTTCGGCATAGTATTGCGCATGTCGGATCCTGTCTTCCAAATTATCATGATTTAAATTACCCCATTCTCCCAGAACGACAGCTGTTCCATTAGCAATAAATTTGTTATAGATTCGATCAAATTCATTATCCAAAGCCTCTTTATCGGCATCTGTCCCCCAGTCTTTACCATTTTCTCCCAGGCATAATTCGTAAGGATAGTAATTATGAATTGAGACAATCAGATTTGATGATAATGGTAACTTTAATCCATCCATAGCAATTGTGGTAGCTGATGCAGCATAAGTAGAAATCATAATATAACGATCAGTATTATTCTCACCTGTATTGCGAATGGCCTCCACGGCTACCTGGTGAAACTGATTAAGACAATCGCGCCCCTCTGCACTACCTCCACTCCATTCGTTAGCTGATCCTTTTAACCGCGGCTCATTTAGTGTTTCGAATAATAAGTGCTTATCATACGCTTTAAATCGTGTGGCTATTTGAGTCCACACTTTTCCTAATTGATCTTTTACAATATCAGCCTCAGCATAGGTAGGTATAATCCATTCTTCGTCGTGATGAATATTGACAATAACATGCATCTCATTATCCAAACCATAATTAACAATTTCTTCTACCCTATCTAACCATTCCTCTTCAATAAGGTAATCCGGAGCATCACCTATGTGATATTGCCAGGTAACAGGAACCCTGAGTGTTTGAAATCCTTTAGCTTTAATGGCATCTATCATCTCTTTTGAGGTATACGGATTGCCCCAAACCGTTTCATCCAAACCTTTGGCATCAAGAGTATTTCCTAAATTCCACCCCACACCCATATTAGCTACAAATTTCATAGCCTCATCATCAATTACCGGAGCCTCAATAGTTGTAAAAGAAACTTTAACTTCATCGGCCAATAAAATTCCGGAAGTATTAACAAGAGCACCTTTAGGAATAACAATCTCATATATTGTACCATGCACTAGTTCAGCGGTAAATATTAATTTAGTATAAGCTTCCTCAATATCAATCGGTTCGCCATTTATAGTTATTCCATGATCTGCTACAAGTTTTACCACCTCACTAAAAGTGAATACAATTTCAGTTGATAATTCTACATCTTGAGCATTATTCTCTGGAATACTTGATTTAAATACAGGAACTGGTTTTGGTTCCTCTTTCTGCCCCTTTGAACATGCAGTAAATAAAAGAAATTGCGCTAAAACCAACGTCCAAATATAGATTGTTTTCATGGCTGCATGTTTTTATTCAATACCTAATAACGAAAGCATCATTTCAGCGTATCTCTCACCTAATAAACGATACCCGGCCGAGTTAAAATGTGCATTATCCTGACCAGGGCATCCTTCGGATGAAATAATATGAGCCGTTGGCACATATTCAGGCAAAGTATTAATAATGTCATTCATACTACTACAACAATTCTCCTCTCCGGCAAATACTTCACCGGCCAATATAGGCACATCATCAGCACTGAGAGTTAAATCATCAAGCATATCCTCATATATTTTTTTTACGTACAAAGGCCATTGATCGTCGCCCGTATTGGTTTCACCCTGATGCAACAAAATGCCTTTAATCACACCGTCTTCTTGAGCTAATTTTGCCAGATTGATCAAGTACTGATATGGATTACCTTCATAAGCTGCTATTTTATCCTGAAACCAGCTTTCTGTATACGTATTGGTATAATCCTGATAGATATCTTTATCGAATAATCGAATATCACATCCACCAATAGCTACATTAATAACGCCTACAGTAACGTCGGTAGGAAGATTATCGATAAGTGTCCTACCAAAATAATCGGCAGGCGACAAACCTGATGCGCATTGACAAAGAGGAGGTACAGCAACACGCCACTCGCCCTTTGTTCCTAATTCGGAG
The DNA here is from genome assembly GCF_018271995.1 of Carboxylicivirga linearis. Taxonomy (GTDB): domain Bacteria; phylum Bacteroidota; class Bacteroidia; order Bacteroidales; family Marinilabiliaceae; genus Carboxylicivirga; species Carboxylicivirga linearis. Next base: position 63,895 of record NZ_JAGUCO010000010.1, on the reverse strand, counting down.
CAATCTAAAGCTTGCATCACCTGAAAACGCTCATTAACAGTTTTGTCCTGAGATTCAATAGCGCCTTGCCCTTCCATATTAGACTGGCCAAAACACAAGTAAATATGAAAGTTGGGATCTTTTTCATGTTCAATCTTTTCTTTAGTAGAAAAGCTAAATTCAATTTCTTCCTTTAATTCAATGCCCGAGGTATTTATTACAGCTCCTGAAGGAATATTTACTGTATATGTGGAATTATTATCCAATTGGGCTTTAACCATCAGTTTTGTATATGATTCCTCAACATCTGTTGCTTTATTATTAATAGTGATTCCATGATTAGGTGTAAGTTTTACTACCTCATTAAAAGTGACCACAATTTCAGTTGAAAGCTCAACATTTTGTGCATTGTTTTCTGGAATACTTGCTCTGAACTCAGGAGCAGGTTTAGGCGCCTCTTCTTGCCCTTTTGAACAAGCAATGCAAAAAAGCGACTGCAAAAGAATAAAAGTAAAAATGTTAATTATTTTCATATACTACTCCTTATTTTACTATTAGATAAATCACTAAAAAAAATGTCAACCTATTGTTATTGAGCTTAAAACACAAATAATTATTTATCTAACATCTTCAATCGATTGATAACCTCTATTAAAGCCCTGGAATTATGGTAAGGACATTTCCAAAACCCAATTTTACATTCTTCAACATCCGGATTCCCATTCAAATGAACCTTTCCAAACCACTCACCACACTCACTATCTTTCACATTGTTTTTAATGAAAGTCCATACTTTAGTCATTGCTTCCATGTATGCTTCATCACCGGTATTTTGATATACATCCATCAAACCTACCATAGCTTCTGCCTGCGGCCACCAGTGCTTATCAGTATCTAAATGACCATTTTCTTTTTCATAGAAAATGCTACCATCATTATCCATTCCTTCATTGATGGTAACATCTACCATTCGTTTTCCAATTTCTTTCATTTGAATTAGCAACTCATCATCCTTTATTTCATGAGCCGCCTCGGTTAGTAACCAGGCTCCTTCAATATCATGACCATATGAAACAATCTCGGACTTAACTGTCCAATCCATATCAAAGAACAAATTGAAATGCGCTGTTTGCTGATCAATGATATGATCGCGAAAAACTTCCAGCAAATGTTGAATTTTAGTTTTCAATACCGTATCTGGCCATACTCTGTAAAGATTTGTATAAGGCTCGATGATATGAAGATGTGTATTCATCGATTTGGGCTCATTTGCATCCTTAGCACTTAATCGCATATCTTCCAAGGGCGACCAATCATTATCCAGTGCTTCAATATATCCCCCGAACTTATCATCTTTAAAATGCTTTTCAATCAGATGATAGAGAACAATCGCTTCATCCAGGCTTTCTTTTTTACCTGATGCACGATAATATTCCGACAAACCATAGATTCCAAACCCCTGAGCGTATGCCTGTTTACGACGATTAGCAACTTTTCCGTTATTATCAACAGCCCAATACAAACCTCCAAACTTCTGATCTTTGAAATACTCCATCAAATAATCGTAAGCTCTGTCTGCTAACTCAAGGTATTTGGTATCCTTGCTATAATTGTAAGCTGCTGAATAAGTCCACAATAAACGAGCGTTTAAAACCGCACCTTTATCAGCATCTTCAACCTGAACTCCCTCACGGTTTGTTTCACCGATAAAGCCACCATTAACATCATCTATTGATTTATCTGCCCAAAACTGAAGTACCTCTTTCAACTCCTGATCCTGTTCTGAGATCAGTTTAGCTATTTTGTCTGTTTTCATTTTGTCTTTGTTGTAAACTAAATAGATTGCAGATTATTTAATATCTGAATTAAAACATGAGGCCGGTAATCCATCACTATTAAATAAACCGGGCGTAGCAGCATTACTCCAGGCAAAACGCACTGCCTGTGGAGATTTTACAATGCTACTCAATACAATGGTGTTTTTTCTAACCTTTGCTTTGGCTGTATGCCAATTCCCTTCTTCATCCTTAATCTCGAAGAGCGATAAAGCATCTCCTTTTACATTTAAACCATCAGCATGATCGAACAACACAGTTACTTTTTTCCCTTTAACTTCGTATGATGAATACAATGGTCCAAAAACAGGTAAATCGGTTTTACCGTAAGTTTTATGTAATGCCAGATTGGCAAAACGTATTCCAACATCTTTCTTATTACGAGGATGAATATCAACGGTATCACCAATGTCGCTAGTCACAATCATTCCTGTATTATCAAGGCTTAAAGCTCTTCGCTGAGCTTCCCTAATTTCAACTCCGGTTGTTCCACCATAATCTTTCCATGGAGCTATTTGAGCAAAGTAGAAAGGTAGATCTTTATCAAAATCGTTACGCCATGATTTAATCAACATCTGCAGCATCTCGGTATAAGTAGCTGGATTTGCAGTATTAGCCTCTCCCTGATACCAAAGCACACCGGCAAAATTAAAAGGAATCATTGGAGCAATCATTGCATTATAGGCTCTGCCCGGTTCCACAGGCCCCCATGGAACAGGCTCTAACGATTGTGCTGACTTTAATAAATAAGGATCAGAATTAATAACATCTTCCGACATCCAGACTTCAGCAGGGGTTCCACCCCAGCTGGAACATACTAAACCGATTGGTACATCCAGATTCTTGTTAAGAATTTTACCAAAATAATATCCCACAGAACTGAAATCAAGCATCGTTTCCGGAGTACAAATTGCCCATTCACCGCTCACATCATGTGTTGGTGCAAGTGCTGTACGAGGTGTAACGGTAAAAAGACGAATATTAGGTAAGTCAGCTTCTTTAATAGCATCTTCTTTAGTTGTTATGCCGCCTCTGGTAGTCCATTCCATATTAGATTGACCGGATAGCAACCAAACCTCACCAATCATTATATCTTTTAGAATAACCTCATTATATCCCTGCATTTTAATCTCGTATGGACCACCTGCTTCAGGCGTTTGAATCTCAACCATCCAATGTCCTTGATTATCAACTACAGTATTTAAAGTATCTACATTCCAACCTACAGTTACCTTAACTTTTTCCAAAGGTTTACCCCATCCCCATAATTTAATGTTGCTTTGTTGTTGAAGCACCATATGATCAGCAAAAACAGCTGGAACTGATATATTGGCAAATAAGGTTGTTGTAAATAACGCAGACAGAACAGCTGCAAACACTCGTTGAATTTGTTTCATTTTGATTGATTTAATATCCACTTAACAGTTTGAAAAAGGTTTAAAATCCTAAAGATTTTTCAAACAAACCATTCTATACAAAACTAACTTTAGACTTATCAACCCGCAAGTATGATTTAGTCATTATTAAATGATTTTTTATCATGCCAATAAATAAAAATGCTACCTACTAAGCATAGCAGATAGCATTCAATTATATTTTATTCATTATTTTAAGTCAGGCATTTGATCACGAGTAATAACATATGATTGATTCATTGCATCAATCCACCAATTGGCATCTGCATGTTCATGTGTTGTACCAGTAAAATTATCACTATTCATATCATTGGTACGATCATAATCATACCAAGGCATAAAATATGACCATTTAGCACCCACATTCCATTGGTCTGACAGCTTAGAAATATTTCCCATCTCACTTAGAGTAACCATTTTATTCGGATAGGTATCCTGAATGGCATTAAACTGTAAATCTATATCTGAAGGATCTGAATTGTTATATATATCCCTTCCTATAATATCCACATAATCATCTCCCGGATAAAACTCATTATCCTTAGTTTGAGTAGTCCAAACCCAAATCAAGTTGTTTAACCCTCGAGATTCGAAATATTCAAACATATAAATCCACAAGTCCTTATACGTATCAGCTCCATCGGCTCCCCACCAAAACCAGGCTGTACCATTATTAAACTCATAAATATTTCCGGCTGCCTCATGAAATGGACGCCATATCAATGGAATATCATTTTCCTGTAAAAGCTTTAAGTAATCGGCTAGTTTTTCAAGATCTGCCTTTGCAATTTCATTTTCCCAGGTTCCTTCCACTAAAACATTAGAAGCTTTAAATGTGGTTTCTTCAGGTTTATATGTATAATCGTATGAAAGAGGAGCTCCTTCGTAAGGAGGCACAATCCAATGCCAATTAGCACATAGCAAACCATTATTATCCCACCAATCCTTTACTACAGTTAAATCGCTATAATCAATCCACCCTTCAGAGGCATATGGTATATGTATATAATCCATAGTGTTCATGGCTGGATATTTATCGGTATGTTGCTTCACCCATTCTGCCTCATTTATATTCCAATTTACATTGGCATGGGTCGCCGACAAAGATTTTTTACCATAGTTTTCTAATAAGAAATTATAAACGTTAACGGCCTGAGTAGATGGATTAACACAAACCGGATCTTCATCAATGTTGATAGAAACACCTTCTTCTGTTGAAAAAGTAAACTGTATGTCATCAGCCAATGGTACATCATCCATATTAATTAATGATCCTTTAGGAATAAGCACTACATAATCTTCTCCCTTTTCCAGAGTTGTATTGATTATTATCTTGGTATAAGATTCAATAACTTCTGTAGCTTCATTATTTACAGTGATATCAACATCATCCACTACATAAACAACCTCGTTAAAACTAACTTCAATTTGCGTTGATACACTTACATCCTTAGCATTATTTTCAGGAATACTACTTTTAAACACGGGTGGATTTGCACCTATTCCATTACCTTCATCATTACTGCAAGAAGTAAACATTAATACAAATCCTAAAAATCCTATCCACAATCTCGTCATGAAATATTAATTAAGAGATAGCCTTCTCAATATGAAAAGGCTATCTGAAATTTTAATTCTTGTTTTTCGTTTTGAAAAACCTATTGTTACTTGAGTGCCACTTTAGTGACAACAAAATCACCTCCATAAACACCTAATCCACCATTATTCTGGATAGAGTTTATATCATCGGCAGTTAACTTAAATGATATACTAGATGTTCCAGCGGGTATCGTAATATTTCCTTCATCTGAAGTATCTCCCGATTCTTTAGCTATTGCAATAGTTGAAGGCAAGGCAGCCCAATTACCATTTCCAATACGCATTGTGGCATAAGAATCTGCAGTATAATATACATACATGGTTTGCCCAACTTTTAATCCGCTAAAATCGTATCCACCCCATGTCAGTGTTGTAAAAGCTGTACCCCAACCAATAACTTCCGCTGAACCTTCCCAAATAGCTGTTGGTGCAGAGTAGTCAATAATCATAGAAATAGAAGATACAATAACGCCATCAGCATTAAACATTATCTTACCATCCCACCATGGATTATCATTTTCATCATGGAAGACAGAGAAATCAACATCGACATAACCTTTACTCAATTCTTCAGGAGAGAACTTAATTACATTTTTCTTGGCATCATCGGTAATAGCCCAATTAGGTCCCATTCCCCAATAACCATCCATTACTTGAAGTTCGGAATTTGCCTGTGCAACTCTGATTCGAATTTTAGCATTGGCAGGTAGTGGAACTTCAACTATATACGGTAGAGTAGCTCCTCCCCATCCTACCACTTCAAGAGGAATATCATACAGTACAGTTTCAACAAGTCCGGCACCAACTACTTCAACTTCGTAATCAACTTCTGTTGCATCACTTGATACGAGTGTCATCTTCTGAATACCGGTATTATACCCTACATTAACAAAAAGAGTGTTTCCATTAAGAATATATCCTGTACTAACGTCATTCAGTTTAACATCGGTCAGGTTTGCTCCATTGACCACAGTACATCTAAGTAAGTCTCCAATTGAAGTAGTTTCTTCGGCAAATTCATCTACTGCACAGAATGTATATGCATTGATGGACATACTTCCCAAATCAACAGTTTCATCATTATCCATCACTAGTGTAACATTTCCTGATACTGCCTCCAATGGAACAACTACTGTAAATCCATCACCTGCATCCGTAGCTTCAGCTTCAACTTCACCAAACAAAAGCATTTTTACACGATTACTCAAAGTAGATTCGATAGTAAGCTCATCCAATGGTGTGGCACTGGATGGTAGTGTGGCAACTGGCTTTGTAGTTACAAAACCCTCAACTGATACAATTGTGCCATTGTTTGTGGTTAATGTTATAGGTCCACTTTGTGCTTCTGCAGTTACTTTTAAATTTATTTTCCCTTCAGTAAGAGTTACCGGAACAGCATCTGCACCTGTAAATGCAGCTGTTGTAAATAAATCTATATCAGCACCTCCGATAACAACTGTTTCATCAATGCCGTAAGAAGCCTGCAAATCTTCAATCTCAGCAGTTGGTTCAACCAATGTGATCTCACCTGCTTCAATTTCTATGCCTGAGGGTAGTAACAATTTCACTGCACCATTTTGCGTATTGGTTGGGACGGTCACTACCAGAGCTGTTGTGCCCTGACTCACAAATTTAGTAATTACAATTTCACCCCCCATTGTAACACTGGTTACCAAATCAAGATCTGTTCCAGTAAAAGTTAAATCTTCACCTGGTTTCACAGGGTTAGGAGTCGTTTCTGAAAGTGTTGGTATCACTACTTCCAACTCATCTTCAGAATAAATTATAATTGGATCATCAGCCGCATTAGACAGAGCGATTGTACCCGATTGCGCCTCTGCAGGAACGATAAGTGTGAGTTCTTTTCTAGATTGCGAAGCAAATTGAGTACTATCAACACTTACATTCTGAGCAAAAATTACTTCTCCAACCAAATTCAAATAATCACCAGTTATAGTTAAAACACTACCCGGTTTGATTGAAGCAGGTGATAATTCCTCAATTGAAATAGGTTCATCAAAACCCAGCATCGTTTGGGTTGTTAATGTATCATCCTCCGTTGTCAATTTCACATATCCTTCAACAGCATCCTGAGGAACAATTAACTTAATGCTTGTTTCTGTGTGACTTGTAAAGTTTGCACTGGAAATTACAATATTCTCGGGCAAAACTACACTGGTTATTTTATTTAGATTTTCTCCTATAAACCTTAGTTCTGCACCTCTGGCTACCGGCATTGGACCATAGCTTAAGACATTAGCTTCGGTTGATGTATTTTCATCATCATCTTTATCACACGACACCAGAAATACACCGGAAACACTAATATACATCAGTGCCAGTAATATAGTCGTGAATTTCATCCTTATATAATTATGTTTTTTCATAATACTATTCATTACTTAATACTTATTAGGCACTATTCTAAAATTGTCAAAGGCAATATCACAATCTAAATCTCCGGCACCGTGAAATAAGACACGGGTCCAATAACCTTCAGGACGCACCTCCATGGTTGATCCATTTGCCTCATATTCAGCCACCATTTCTTCGTAAGGTATAGTAACAGTTCTCCATTCGCCACCTGTATCATAAGGTGGAGCCCATAAGTAAGCATCGTTATTTTCTGAACCCAGACCAAAATTGAACTTAATCATATTGTTACTGTATGGCAATAGCGTATTAATCTCAAATTTTAAGCTGTAAAGGGATGGCTTTAAAATTGCCTCATCAGGAATATTTTTACTAATATCTCCCATTGCGTCAGCAGGTCCTCCTGCAACTTCCAACCAATTCCAACTAGAAATAGCTCTTCTAACCCTGATATAATTTCCATTGATCAATTCAGGATCATCAGGTCCAGGATTACTCACAACAAAATCGGCATTCCACCATCCGGTAAATGGATCACTGCTAATAACAATATTGCGATCATCACGGAACATAAAAGAAGAACGCCCCGTGCCATAATCTGACCTAACAGCTATTTGCCCCGGTGTGGTTCCTTCAGGTACTATTACCTCTATTGCTTCATCCTCTACCGAAACAATTTCACCCTCGAGATTTCCGGGGAAAATTACAGATATAGGTTCGTAAAAATAATTCCCTCTTACAACAGCAAGTCCACCATCATTTACGTATTCACAATCCATGGAAATAACACTTGGCTTGTTTATGGCTACACTAAAATCGTGCGATAAGCTATTTCCATCCTTAAAGTAAAGAACAAATTGATTAGTTACTTCCTCGGGTATTTCAGTAGGAACACGAACGAGGATAGAACTATTTGTAATATAGGGTGAGGTAAGCATTGACGGAATATTATTAAATTCTATTCCAATTGCTCCGCCCAGATTTTCACCCATAATAGCAATCAGCTGCCCCTGACCTGCACTTACAATTAATGAATCAGAAGCATCGGGGTCAGTTATACGAACATAATCTATTCGTGGTGATCCTGTGTCATCATCGTTATTGCAAGCAGTATGAACCAACACTAAAGACATTGTCATCAGCGCAATAAATATATATCGAAATTTATTTTTCATCTTTCTCAATTTAAATTTCATCCTAAATTTTATTCACCTGCATAATAATCAACCGGATCAAGCGACAAGCTTGGCATACTACTTAAATCGGCAACAGGAATTGGCAAATAGAAATTACTTTCAGTCACATTAATACTTCTGTTAGAATCCCATGAGGTTTTAACAAAGGTCCAGCTATTAGGATTAGGAAAAGCATCAGGATAGACAGCAAACAATCCTCTGTCCTGATTATTCAAGATATTAAGAGCTCTCTCTTTATCGTAATAAAAGATGTTGCTTAGATCATACATCAGCATACTTTCCATGGCAAATTCCAAGGTACGCTCATTAAACAGATCCTCAACTGTATAATAAGACCTATCACCCTCATTATCTGATAGATTATTTAATCCTGCTCTTCGTCTAATAGTATTTACATACTCTAAAGCAGTTGCATCAGATGATTGATTGCTATTTCCCAATACAGCCTCAGCATATATCAAATACATTTCTGCCAACCTTAACATATATATATTGTTAGGATAATGTTGAGAAGAAGCACCTTCTGCAATATCAACATTTTTACCACAGATATATTTTTTAGTACAGACAAAACTTAAATCGGCCGTATTATTAGGATAGATACATTCACGTTGTCCTTGAGTTCCGTCCTCCATTGTATAATCTTGTGTGATCTCAGGGTAATGAGCTCCAGGCAACATAAAAGTATTATACAAACGAGTATCTATAGTGGCTCCTCGTATAGAATCTCCAGTAGTACCAATTGGATTAATGCCTTCATATTTATTTAATAACCACCAGGTTGCCGACTTATTTCCTCCCCAACCGTCACCGTTTGCAATATCGGAGCTATAAGCCAGGTAAGCTGGCACTGAATTACTGGCTCCCCATGTAGTTGAAAAAACCCATTGAAGCTCAAATAACGATTCGTTGTTATTATCATATGGATACAAAAACAACGAGCGATAATCATCCAGCAATGACTTACCACTATACTCAATTACATGCTGGGCATAATATTTAGCACTATCCAAATAGGTTTGATTACGAACACCTCCATCTGCTTCTACACCAGCTCTAGATAAATAGAAACGCGCTAACATTCCTTCAGCTGAATATTTAGTTATACGACCCGTAGCGTATGGTTCTTCCGGCAAATCATCAATTATTGCACGCATTTCAGTAGTTAAGAACCTCCATATACTAGAAGGTGTATTACGTCTGATATCCGTAGAGTTCATAATGGCAATATTATCTTCTATAATTGGAACTGCTCCCCAGGCTAACACCAGGTTACGATATGCACAGGCTCTCATAAAACGTGCTTCGGCAATCGCATATTTTTTAATATCGTCGGTAACGGCATCAGTTGCGTATGCATTTACATTACGAATTGCCAGGTTTGCCTGCTGTACAACAGTAAAAAAAGCATTCCACGCAGCAATTAAGCTCTGATTATTGCCCGAAGCATTGAATTCTACAAATTCACGATCGTTCCAGGGATCAAATATAACCCCGCTTCTCATATCGCCAATTGAGTATGAAGCCTTATCATTATAATCGAACCACATACGGCTATATAATGGAGCAATAGCTGCCATCACTTCTTCATTTGTTTTATAGAAATCAGCATCGGTTAAAGCATCTTCCGGAGGTCTTACCAGGTAATCTTCCGAACAATTGGTAAGAGCAAACATTGTAAAAAGGCTCAACAGCCATGTATATTTAATTATTTTCATAATATCTGATCATCAAAAGTTTACCAATAAATTAAACGTATACGTAGGTGTTAAAGGATAACGCCCTGTATCAATCCCAATAGCCTGATTTGCACTGGATGCATTACTTCCCACGTACGATCCAACTTCAGGATCATAACCTGTATAATTAGTGAAAGTGTAAAGGTTTTGAGCACTCACGGCCATTCTCAAATTTTTAATAAAACGTGTTCTATTAAGGAATGCCTGAGGAACCGTATAACCCAAGGTTATATTCTTAAGTTTAATGTATGAACCATCTTCTACCCAACGACTTGAGAAACGATCCCAGTTTCCATTTGGACCATATGATATACGAGGCAGATCAGTATCTGAATTAGTAATAACTACGTCACCGGCTTCATTAGTACCAATTCTTGCAAAGTCTATCGCATCAGCCATTAAGTTTCTACCCAGGTTAATTTGCGAAGGATTAGAATTAATCATTTTGACGTAGTTATAAATATCATTTCCATAATTAAATGTAAACAATACACTTAAGTCAAAATCTTTATATCGAAAATTATTGGTAAAACCACCAAAAAACTTAGGCCATGGATTTCCTATAAAAGTCATATCATTTTCATCAATAACACCTTCTGCACCACCTTCTCCTGAGATATTCTTATATTTTACATCACCTACCCAAACTCCATCTTCACTAATCTCTAATCGGCTGCCATCTGAAGCTGTTGGAATGGAGCTGTTATAAATTTCATCAACGGATTGAAATAATCCTTCATACTCGTATCCCATAAACATCCATGGTGAGTATCCAACCGCAGTACGTTGCGTCCAGTTATTCATCCACCAGGAAGTACGATCGAAAAATCCTAATTCACTATTTAAGCCCTCAACTTTTGTATTTACTCCTGAGATATTGAAGTTCATATCCCATGTAAAATCAGCTGTTTGAATATTGGTTGATATAAAAGTGAATCCCCAACCTTTGTTACTAATTTTTCCTGAATTTACTGTTGGAGGTCCTGCTCCACCATTACCAGCTCCTCCCATAAAACCAGGTTGACTGGCATCAAAAATCAGGTTATTAGTCTTTTTCTCATATATATCAGCATCAATTTGAATCCGATTATTGAATAAATGAATATTTATACCCAAGTTGTTAGTCATTGTTTCTTCCCATTGCAAATCAGGATTGGCTATTTTACCAGGTGAAAAACCAGTTCCCCACTCTGTTGCCGTTGTAGACAGTGGTGCATATATGCCAGCACTCCATCCTGAGTTACCTGTTAAACCTGTTTCAAAACGAAGTTTTAACTCATTCATGAATGATAGGTTATACCAACTTTCTTTACTAATCCTCCATGCTGCTGAACCTGCAGGGAAATACCCCCATCTATTATTGGATCCAAAGTTGGAAGAACCATCACCACGTATAGATCCTTGAAGTATATATTTTTCTTTATAATTGTAATTCAACCTTAATAAGTATGATTCCATAGCCCAAGAATTACTTCCACCACTGGCAACTGAAGTACTTTCATCTCCGGCATTTAAATCCATGATATCATTAGTAAGAAAGCCTTCCCTGTATCCTGTATTTTGTTTCCAGGTACCTTCTTTGTATTCATGTAAAGCAATAGCATCTATAAAGTGATCTCCAAAGGTTTTGTTATATGCCAGTTGTTGATCCCAGCTATAAAATGTACTTACACCAGTAAAATCATTAAAAGTAGCTCTATCATTTACATACCATCCAATCTTCATTTTTGGATTAAAATAGATTGCGTTTTGTGTATTGTAACTACCATTTACCGATGTTTTAAAAACAAGACCATCCACAATGTCTGCTTCCAGATTAAATCCTCCATTCAACTCTCTTCTCACATTTTCGTTTGTTCTTAAGCTAGCAATAGCAATTGGGTTGATTGGTGCGAACTGATTGGATCCTTCATCGTTTTCAAAACCACCCCAACTTCCATCGATATTTTTAACCGGCACTTGAGGTGTATTTTGCAACGCATTACTGATTACACCTTCAGATGTGGTAGTCAAGGTTTCCCTTATTTGCCTGAAGTTAGCTGTCTCACGCATACGAAGCCATTTTCTTGGCTCTTGGGAAGTATTAATACGAAGGTTATACCGCTTAAACTCAGATCCTGTTGCTACGCCTTCCTGATCAAGTATTTCACCGGAAATGTAATAAGTAGAAATCTCTCCTGCACCGCTCACACTAATCTGATGTTTTTGCATCGGAGCATTTTGAAAAAGTTCACTTTGCCAATCAGTACCGGAACCTAAAATTGAGGGATCCAAAAATTCTTCGGGAGTTGTACCTCCTGCTATATCGTGAAACTCTTTATTCATTTGAGCATATTGTCTCAGGTCCATTACATCTAAATGCTGTGGCGTTGCCTGAACCGAGTACGAAAAATTATACGATATATCCGCATCACCTTTTCTACCTCTTTTGGTAGTGATGATTACAACACCATTAGTAGCTCTTGATCCATATACAGCCGTTGCAGAAGGTCCTTGCAAAATCTGAATATCTTCAATATCTGATGGATTGATACCTGCCATCGGATTGGTAGAACTAGTACTACCATAGCTTACAGAACCTCCTTCAACCTGAAGTCCATCAATTACATATAATGGTTCGGTGGAACCATTAATTGTACTAACCCCTCTAATCACCATTGACATTCCTCCACCGGGTTGGCCTGAGTTTTGAGTGACATAAACTCCAGCCGCCCTACCCTGAATAGCTTGTTCCATGGTAGTATTAACCGTTTTTTCCATTTGCTCAGTAGTTACCCCAACCTGAGCTGTTGTTAGATTCGTCTTCTTTGCCGAACCATATCCAACCTTTACAATTTCATTAAGAAATTCAACTTCAGGAACCATGCTAACATGTAGTTCTGTTTTGTTAGCTACATCAAGAACCTGATCTTTAAACCCAATAAAAGAAAAGACCAGCTTCACACCTTCCTGCGGAACAGTCAAAGAAAAGACACCATCCACATCTGAAATGGTTCCTTGTGATGTTCCTTCAATAATAATGGATACACCAGGTAAGGGATCACCGGTATCATCCTTCACTGTTCCGGTTATTGTCTTGGTTTGGCCATAAATTATATGAACCATAAGCAACATGACAATAATGGTCAGAAATCGCAGATTTACATTCATAAGATTTGTTTTAGATTAACTGATTATTGTTAGTTATTGTATTTTCAACACTAAGCTTGATTAACAAATTTATACATTTTTTTCTTATTAATTAACTTTTAGATAAGATTTTTTTATCCTGATTTAATTACCCAGTCCACCTACAATAGAGCCACCAAGCTATTCGTTTATATAGTACAATAAGAAAAACACCGTCAAAAAAAACACCACTTAAAGATCATTATAACAAGTACTAATTAACACTACAAACAAATCAGCATCAATCAAACAAGGGATACCAAGCAGTAGACACATTGAAACAATTATTGGAATCTTTCATCATCGAATTACTCTAAGAACAGATCTATTAACACTTATTACTTCATAAATAAGTGTCCAAATAACAAGTTGTATTATAATAAATATAATATTCCTTTTCTATCGAATTTTAGAGCCATGATATATCTTACTTTTTCATCAATTAGCTCAATCTCTGAGGTAGAATAATGAAAAAGTTTATCCTATTATCTTGAAGAATTAGAATAAAACAAGCAAGGATGCCATAGAGACATCCTTGTTATATTCATACATTAAGAATTACATTAGTCAAATAATGTTGCTTTTAAAGCATTTAATTTAATTCCCTCAGGAGAGTTCATAACATCGTCTCCCCAGTTGGTTAAAGATTTCCAATCTTCTCTTGAAACGATATCTAACCATTGATTAGCCTCGTTGTTACCTGTCCACGACCATGGCAAATAGCCTATTTGAAGATTCTGACATTCCTCAAGCAAAACCTCATGATTAACCTTACAAGCTAAATTATTATCTCCCTCATTAAAATTGTATCCAAACTCACCTATTATTAAAGGAAGCTTTAATTGTTTCACTTTTCTAAGATTTGATCTAATTTTCTCAACATCATTCCATGAGCCATACATATGAACAGAAAACAGTATATTATGCATGGGATCTGCATCATTTAGATCCTTACCATAAGTAATTATTGGAGAGATATTCTGCCCCCAACCAGAAGCATCTATTACTAAAGTTGTTCGATATCCGGCATCACGCATCTTCTGAATTGCTTTTAAATATGAATCACGCCAATATTCATCAGTCATAGTATGATCACCCCATTCATTGGCTATGTTTAGCAACAAATATTGCTCATACTTGATAATTATATTTTTCATTTGGTCGCTTGTATAATAGTCCACCATCTCTAACAGTTTAGTTTCTGTTGAATCTCCGGTGGCATTATGCAACTCAACCATAGGAATCATTTGTAAGTCAACACATCGTGCAACTACTTTTTCTAACTCCGATGCCTCCTTCCCTGATTCCCAAACGATTCTAACACAATTCACATTGTATTTAGTCAATTCATTCAAAGCCTCATATGATTGATCAGGAAACCAGGCATGCGGCACATTCATCCCTCTAATTACAAATTCCTGTCCGTTAGCATCCAACAACTTTCCATCATTGACAGTGAAAAACTCTTTTTGAGTAGAGGTGTCACAACCAATAAAAAACAGTAAAACAAATGAAATAAACCAATAACGTTTTGAGACTTTCATATATTCATAAAAAAAAGAAGAAAACCATTTATTTAACCAATTGCAAATGCATTAATTCAATATCATCAGACGAGATCAAATCAACATCTCTCATTTCTACCGAATACTTCACTCCGGGAAGCATGTTGAAATAATTATCTGACAACTCAAACTGCTGACCTTTACCTTTTATATACAAGCTAAATACCATCTTATCAGCCGTTAAATCAAGATAAGTTCTATCACCTTCTTTACGAATTTCTTTTTTAATGGTAGCCTCAGCAAGTTGCATAAACTTTGGCTTAACTATGCTTGAAATATTATCAGCTAAAACTTTTTCATCTTGCTTTACAACCATATACAATACAACATCTTCCTTTTTAGCCCCTTTCAATAAAGCTTCATAACCAAATGATTTTATCAAAAAAGACGTATTGGGAGCCATTTCTACTTCTTTATTAAACGACGAAACAACTTCACCATCTAACTTCATAACAGTAAGTGATAAATTAACCTTTTGGGGTTGATGAAAATCTGAAACCAAATAAAGATCCACTCCTTCTTTTTGAACATCTGCCGAAACTAAAACAGGTTCATAGCCTCTTTTTACAGCATAATGCATGGCTTTCCACTTATGATAATAGTCGGTACTGCTCCAACTGGCTACCGGCCAACAATCGTTTATTTGCCAAAATAAAGTACCCATACAATAAGGCATTTCGCGACGATGTGCTTCTATAGCCATTTTAGCTGCACGAGCCTGTAAAACATGACTCATATACAAAAACTGCTCAAAATCATCAGGGACTACTTTATACTCCCAACCCATATATTCTTTTATACGAAGATTTCCAATACCACTTCGTTGATGAGCAGCCATCACTTCCGACTCAATATCATAATCTTCAGGAATAGCATAAGTTTGTACAGTTTCAAAATCGGGAAATGATTGAAATCCATACTCACTTATAAATCTTGATTTATACTTTTTAAAATCTTCGAATGGGTGCAATCCATGCCATACACCCCAATAATGCATATCACCCGAAGTACTTTTGTATCCGGCATGCTCTTTAGGTTCGTAACCCGCTTGAGGTGATGATGGCCAATAAGCTATATCTGAATTCTTGTCCGCAATAACATTGGGGAGAATCTTATGAAATACATCAAAATACGCTTCCTGCATTTCTTCCTGCTGCTCCTTGGTATATTTTTGTTTCCAGCCCCATCCGCCTTTTCCATAATAATGCCAGGCAGTATTTATTTCGTTATTACCACACCACAAAGCGATTGAAGGGTGATTTCTTAAACGTGTTACATTATCAATTGCTTCTTGTTTTACATTATCTAAGAATTCCTGATCGCCAGGATACATAGAGCACGCGAACATAAAATCCTGCCAAATTAGAATACCATTCTTATCACATAAATCATAGAAATAATCATCTTCATAAACACCACCACCCCATACGCGAAGCATATTCATGTTAGCATCAACAGCATCAGCAACTACTTTTTGATAATCTTCTTTGCTTACACGAGGCAAAAAATTATCATTTGGAATATAATTAGCTCCTTTTGCAAAAACTCGTAATCCGTTTAACTCAAATAAAAAAGATTCTCCTTTCTCATCTTTTTCACGAATAAGTTTAACAGAACGAATACCGGTTGATACTTTCTTACCTGCAAGTAAGGTACTACCCTTTTTAATTCGTACTTCAAAATCGTACATATGAGCATCTCCCAAACCATTACTCCACCAAAGTTTAGGATTTTTAATTTCAAAAGGAATCATTATCTCATTACTTCCTAATTGTAATTCAGCTTCGCGACTCACCAACATAGTTTGATCGGAATTATTGTACAATTCAATTTGCACCTCACCTTTCATTTCTGCATCAATATCAACCAAAGCCTGCAGCTTTGCTTTTTGAGCAGTTATCGAAGGCTGCTTAATATACAACGATCTAACACGCGCATCATTCCATGCCTGCAACTCAATGGGACGCCAAATACCTGAAGTCACAAATCGAGGTCCCCAGTCCCATCCGTAATGATAACCCGCTTTACGTGTAAAAACAGAAATTTTCTTATCACCTAACTCTCCATTTTCTGATTGATCGTTGGGTGCCGGATACGAATAATCAGCTTCTTCATACAACTCCAATCCTTTTTTTACTGGTGAATGCAAATATACTTTCAGATTGTTTTCACCTACCTTAGCAAATTTCTTAATATCCACCTCCCACTGACGATGCATATTAAAAGCTTTTAGTAATAAAGAATCATTCAAATAGACATCGGCATAAGTATCTAAACCATAAAAATGCAATACAATCCTATCGCGCGACAATGTTTCATCATCAAGATGAAACATTGTTTGATACACCCAATCTTCCTTATCTATCCATTGTAGCTTTTTTTCGTTGGTTCGATAAAAGGGATCTTCAATCTGACCATTGTTCAGCAAATCGGTATGAATGGTTCCGGGTACAGTTGCTTTACCCGAATATTTGCCATTTACCTGCTGATAAGTCCAGCCTTTATTTATTTGTTTAACAACCATTGTTTCTGATTGAGGTTGCTGACATGCGTTAAGTATTCCTAAAGCACATAAAGAAGCAACTATTAATTTTTTCATAATATTTTGGATTTAAGAACCTAATCATTTTTAATTCTATCTTTCATCTAGGTCTTTCTTTACTTTTGCCATATACGGCTCATTTAGCTTATACATCCATAAAAATACCACAGACAACCCTGCAGCAATGGCAGGCACAAAACTCATCATTATTCGAATACCTGACTGAGACTCTGCTGTAACCTCATTAGGCGTATATCCAAAAGAAGCAAGAATATACCCCGTTAATGCAATACCAATTGTACTTCCAAACTTTTGTGACATAGAAATTGATGAAAAAATTAAACCAGTAGCTCGACGCCCTGTTTTCCATTCAGAATAATCCGCAATATCACCAAACATCGCAAGCATCAATGGAATTGGTAAGCCCGCGGCAACACCGACAAATA
This sequence comes from Carboxylicivirga linearis, assembly GCF_018271995.1. Classification (GTDB taxonomy): domain Bacteria; phylum Bacteroidota; class Bacteroidia; order Bacteroidales; family Marinilabiliaceae; genus Carboxylicivirga; species Carboxylicivirga linearis. The sequence continues at coordinate 46,038 of NZ_JAGUCO010000010.1, read as the reverse complement.
TTTGCAATAGAAGCAAAACATAAAGACTACCCGGAGCAACCGGATAGTACATTAAACTAGCCACTAAGGAGATCAACATAAAAATGGTATAGGCTTTTTTCTTCCCTATTGTTTTCGCCATCCAAGTAGCCATAAAAACCCCCAGAATATTAGCACCTGTCCATACAGGAACCAGAATGCCTGTCAATACTTTATAATCAAGATGCATTGATTTACCAAAAAACATTACATCTTGACCTCCAAAATAATACTTCAAATAGTAAACCGCTGCACCTTCTCTAAGTTGATTAAAGATGACTGTAAAGACACCTACAGCTAACATCACAAACCACTCTTTATTTTTCAACAAATCCTTTAAATCATCTTTTAAGGTTGATTGCCGTTCTTGTTTTGGCTGTACACGTTCTTTTGTCCAAAAGAATGTAATTAAGAAAAAAACTATTGACAAAATTGCAAAAACTCCAACTGCCAACTGCCATCCAAGTGGTTCATTATCTCCACCTAATACACCTGCCATTTTTAACAACAAACCTTGCACTAGTATTCCACCTCCAAAAGCAAAAGCATAACGATACGAAGCCAAAGAGGTCCTCTCAACAGAGTCAGATGTCATCACCCCAATTAAGGATGAATAAGGTACATTAATAGCAGTATATATCATCATCAACAAAGAATAACTGATATAAGCATATATCAACTTACCTCCATCAGTAATATCAGGACTTGTAAAAGTAGCAACTCCAACAACTGCCAATGGGACTGAAAACCAAAGCATATAAGGCCTGAACTTCCCCCATTTCGTCTTTGTACGATCTGCAATCGCCCCCATAATTAAATCATTAAAAGCATCCCAAAGACGGGTGATTAGTATCATAGTACCAGCTGCCGCAGCTGAAATACCAAAAACATCAGTATAAAAGAATATTAAAAAAGTTGTAAACAACTTGTAATAAATTGATGAGGCGGCATCGCCAAAACCATATCCAATTTTTTCTCTTAAGGTAACTTTATCAGTCATAAAAAAGTTTGTTAGCATAAAGGGTGAAGCCCCTGCATTAAGCAGAGGCCATTATTTTTTGTTCTTAAATGTAGTACTTAATCATTCAAAAGACCCATAAAATCTTTGTTCTTATCGATTAACTCATTAATAGTTTCAACACTTAAATGCGAATGCAATTTATCTTCTGGCGTATTCAAACAATAATCAACCAACTGATCAATAGTGGTTGTAGCCACATGCATGCGAGTATCGGACGATGCATAATAGATGAACACTTTTCCGTCTTCATCAGCAATCCATCCATTGGCAAAAACAACATTGGATACATCACCCACACGCTCATCTTTCAATGGAGAAATAAAATGACCGTTAGGTTTATGAGTTACAATCCATGGTTTTTCCAAATCCGTCATAAACACATACAAGGTATAACGTAAACCAGCAGCAGTATTACGAACACCATGTGCCAATTGCAACCAACCATGTTCTGTTTTGATAGGAGCAGGCCCCAAACCATTCTTCACTTCATAAATGGTATGATAAGTTTTAGCATCCACAATCACCTCTTCTTTCACCTCTGCATTTTCAATGGTTTCTGATAAGCCAAAACCAATACCACCACCTTTACCGGTATCGATAAACCCATCTTGCGGACGAGTGTAAAATGCGTATTTACCATCAATCAAATGAGGGAATAATACCACATTACGTTGCTGACCTGTGGTTGATATTAAATCAGGAAGACGCTCCCACTCTACTAAATCTTTAGTGCGAGCAATTCCAGCTGCTGCTACAGCACTACTGGTATCTCCATCAGGAGCATCCGGATCTTTACGTTCGGTGCAGAAAACGCCATAAATCCAACCATCGTCGTGTTGTGTTAAGCGCATATCGTAAACATTAGTATCAAACTCATTGGTTTGAGGCAATGTAATAGGCTTATCCCAAAACTTAAATCCATCGATACCGTTGTCACTTTCAGCTACTGCAAAAAACGATTTACGATCATTCCCTTCGGTACGAACAACCATCAAATATTTATCGTTCAACTTGATAGCTCCAGCATTAAAAGCTGCATTAAAACCAATGCGTTCCATAAAATATGGATTGGTTTCTTTGTTTAAATCAAAACGCCAATGCAAAGGCACATGATTACGTGTAATTACCGGATATTTATATCGTGTATATATTCCATTCTCACTGAACAAAGCTTTGTTAGGTTTATTAATAACCTTACGATGCTTTTTCTTGACTTTTTCTAGTCTTGATTCAAAAATATCTTCTTTCATACCTTTTATAATTCTTTCTTATTGATTTACTCACTCTATTTTTTCTCCAATGCCACAAGATCATTCAATAACCAAATATGATCCTGATTCAATAACTCTTTTGCATATTTTGCACCCGGATGCCCTGGATAAGGAAAAAAGAAATGGACATCCGGATCATTTCTCCAAACCATTGCATAACTAATATTAGCAGCTACTTTATCATCATTTAAAACCACACCTAGCTTTTGCACATACCAGGTTGAATCGGCAACATTCTCAATTCCGGATTCTGTTAAGGCAGATATTTTCCCATTCTGGTTGGCATAATCAATTACAATATGAAGCTTGTTAATTGCAGCTTGCACATCACCTCCAACACGTAAATCATAATAATTATCAACACCAACAACATCTATGTATTCATCTCCCGGATACCAGGTTAAATACTGATTGAGCGAAGTAAAGCTGCAATCAGGCGAATAGGCTACCACCATTTGATCAACACCCTTTTCATTTCTCAGGTAATCAATGGTAAATTGGAAAAGTTGTTTAAATTCATCTGGAGTACAACTTTTACTGCCCCACCAAAACCAACCTCCATCCATCTCATGCCACGGACGGAAAATAAATGGTATTTTCTCACCATTTTCGGTTTTAATAGAATTAAGAAAATCAGCTATTTTATCTAATTGATGTACAAATGCCTCATGCTTATCTCCACCAGGAATAATGTACTTAACAACAGTTGTATCAGTATTCCACGAGTTTTCACCATTAACTACCGAATAAGGATGCCAACTAAAAGAGTTAATTCCACCTTTTTGATAGGCAGTTAAAGCCAGGCGACGCATTGTATCAAATGGAACACTATCGAGATTAACAGCATCACCTCGTTCCAAGCCTCCCAACTCCCAACCAAACAAAGCCGGATAGTCGCCTGCCACGCGCTTTACATCCGATTGACCATCGACGTATTTCCAGTTGATACCATAGGCCAAATCATCCTGATGACCAAAAAGAATACCTTTTCCTTTTACTGATCTCAAAACGTCAATCAGCTGTTCTTTTCCAGATAATTCTTTACTTTTCTGATTATTACATGCAGAAAATAAACCGACAATTATTAAAGCATAACTTATTCTATAAATACATTTCATCATAACCGATTCAGAAAGCTTATTTAATTACATAAGCAAAATTAGTTCGGCACCAACATCGTTACAAGTATTTTTAGATCACTCACAAATACTATTTTATCAATCATAAATTAACCACAGTAACACCATCCAGAGCCAACAACACCTATTACTACACTGATTTTTGGCATTATAAATACTATAAAAGTCATTCTTATATTATTTTCAAAATTGATTAATAGCGCGATTTACCTCGTAAAATTACATATCAATTGTACTATTTTATCACTTCTATTATATTTGCATCAAATCCTAAGGCTATGACAAATCAAATTCATCGTGAAATAACACCTCTTAAAGAGAACGATTGCTTCTTAATATTTGACAGAGAACGAGAATTTTTCAACTTCCCAATCCATTTTCATCCTGAATTTGAAATCAACTATATACACAATGCCAAAGGAGGAAAAAGAATTGTTGGGGATCATATAGGCGAGATTGAAGAAAAAGAATTGGTGATGGTGGGACCTAATTTATATCATGGATGGGAAAACTTTAAAAATAATGGCGATAAATCACTACATGAGATTACGATTCAATTTCCACGAGAACTATTTAACGAAGAAACCTTAAATCGTAACCTTCTACAACCCATTAGAGAATTATTAAATAATGCCTACCGGGGAATTTTATTTTCGAGCGAAACCATTAGAATGATTGAACCACGGTTACAAAGATTAAGTCAGAAAAGAGGTTTTGACAGCTTTCTTGAGTTTCAATCTCTGTTATATGATTTAGCCATATCTCGCGACCAGCAATTACTAACGAACATGTCCTTTCAACGTCAGAATGATTTTCATAACAGCGAACGAATTGAAGCCATATATGGATTTGTAAAAGAAAACTTTGGTAAGAAGATAAAACTGGAAGACGCAGCCAACCAGGTTAATATGACAGTTGTATCTTTCAGCCGCCTAATTAAACAGCGCACAGGCAAATCGTTTGTTGACTTTGTAAACGAAATACGACTTGGCTATGCAACACGCCTGCTAATTGAAAGCAATAAAAGTATCGGTGAAATTTGTTTCGAATGTGGCTTTAACAACATTTCAAACTTCAATCGCATTTTCAAAAAGCGCCAAAGCTGCACTCCTTCCGAATTCAGAACTAATTTTACGGGTACAAAAAGTGTTTTTTAGCAAAAGGAGGTTACCAAATGTTATGGCAACCTCCTGACTCAACAACAATTAACCCATTCGCTGAGAATTTATTTGTTAATTATGATTCTTATTCAAATAAGCTTTGCTGCACTTGTGAAATATCTTGATATTCAACATCTGCTGGTGGAGTAAAACGACTAGAAGCAACGTTTACATCTTCATCAAACAAAGTTGCTACTTCATTACTTTCGATACCCATTATTTTTGCCTCCGACTTCAATACCACTCCTTTATATATCCATATTTTAGCACCCATTACTGATAATATTTCACATGAATGACCTAAAAATGTTTCAGTCCCTAATTTTTCACCGCCTAAAGCATCCATTATTTGCTGCTCTAATTGTTTTGCCTCTTCTTCTGTCATATCCTCAGCAATGGATTTAGCCATTTCCTGCGTTTCCGAAACTCCTTTTTGCCCCGTGCCCTCTATTACATTTACCGACCAAAATTGATCGCCAACCATAACGGTTATGGTATGCACCTCTTCACGATTTTTCATACCAAACATTTTCACCTCGGTAACTGCTTTTATCTCTTCATAGGTTTTATCTCCGTAATCATCCCACCAAACACTTTTTGTACCTGTTGTATTTCCAGATAAAGTATATTGGACATGCCCCGATTTTACAGCATATTTTTCCGGATTAATTTGAGCATTCATAGCAATCGAACATCCCAATAAAATAACAACCAGTATATTTTTAAACCTTTTCATTGCTCTGATTATTTATTAACCACCAACTTCTTAACTATTGTACCTTCATCGGTATATATTTTTACCAGATAAGTTCCCAAAGTCAGGTTTTCAATATTGATAGGAGAATTGGAATTAACATTAGGATATTTCGCCATCAGATATCCAGCCACATTGAATATTTCACAATCGAAAGATGAAGATCCGTCAATGTAGAAAATTCCGCTGCAAGGATTGGGATAAATGTTGAATGACGAATCAAGAATATTATCACCAATGGCTGTACTTGTTTCATTCGGTATAAACTCAACAGTAAGACTACCATAAACAGAGGCAATACCAGTCCCTGCTGTTTCAGCGTAATTTTGAGCTACCGCATAGAAAGTATGGCTTCCTGCAGCAATATTATAAACGCGGGTATGCGAGAATGAATTCCTATTCAAATCATCGTCCACCGCCTGAACAGATACATTTCCGTCATTTACTCCCCAATCAGGAGTATCACTGGCCGCCAAAACAATCATATCACCATCATCAGAAATACACAATCCGTCGAAATGAACAATGGCTTTTCCAGCAGTTTGCGGATTAATAGTAACCTGACCAACAGTAGTTACATCACTTAAATCAGTATTCGCATTTACAATAGAAGCAAAGGCAACAGGAAGAATTTCGTCTGGAATAAACAAGGCAGTTAGCGTACCATAAATTGAAGCGACACCGTTTCCTTCTGTTTCTACAGAATTATGAGCAACAGCATAAAATGTTTGACTACCTGCACTAACATCATAGACTCGTGTATGTGAAAATGAATTTCGTTTTAAATCAGAATCAATTGCTTCAACCCCTACATTTCCGTCGTTTACCTCCCACGATGTTGTATTACTTGCTGCCAATACAATACGATCACCAGGATCGGATATACATTTCCCGTCGAAATGCACAATCACCTTTCCTGAAGTTGTTGGATTAAGAGTAACTTGACCAACTGTTGTTTTATCAGATAAGTTGATGTTCGATTGCACTACACCCTGATATTCGACCATATATTGTCCTTCCGGAACAAATTCTACAGTTAAGCTGCCGTAAATGGATGCTTTACCCGAACCCGCTGTTTCAACATAGTTATGTGCAATAGCATAAAAAGAATGAGCTCCTGCCGTTACATCATAAACGCGAGTATGGGAAAAAGGTCTGCTTCTTAACGATTGGCTGATACCTTCAGCAGAAACACTTCCGTCGTTTGTTCCCCACGATGTTGTATTGCTTGCTGCCAATACGATTCGATCTCCAAAATCAGAGGAACAAACACCGTCGAATCGCACAATTGCCTTACCGGAAACTTGAGGATTGATTGATACCTGCCCAACAACGGTTTCGTTTGTTACATCAATTCGCGTTTTTGAGATACCTTGAAAAGCCACTATTTGAGCCATCATGGTCATTACACCTGTTAGGATGAATAAGATTGAAAGTAAAATTTTCTTTTTCATGTTGAATTATTTTTAAGTTATAGTTTGTTATACATCACAGTTAATATCTGAGGAAATACCAACCTTGATTCTTACCACTCAATCCGTTGAGGCTTTTCTTCCATAAACAAAAATGCGACACGGTAATAGATTTTAGAGATCCCATAACAATAAGTTTTAAGTTTAGATTTTTACAAACTCAACGCGCCTGTTGCTGGCTTTTTCTTCAGGTGTAGCATTGTGATTCAATGGCACCGATTCTCCAAATCCTTTTGCTTGCAAACGAGAAGAATCAATTCCCATCTTTATCAAAGTATTCATCACTTCCTGCGCACGTATTTCGGATAATGATTGATTCTTCAAATCATCTCCATCACTATCTGTATGGCCCTCAACTGAGAATTTCAAATCTGCATTTTTCTGCATCAACTCATATATCTCGTTGATTTGCCCCATTGATTCTGGTTTGAGAGTAGCTTTATTCACATCGAAACGAATGCCATTACAAACAATCTTTCCATCGCTTAGCACTCGATCGTAATATTTTACACCACCTTTGGCAATTCTCACATTTTTTAGATACCAGATTTTGTCTTCATTTACATCGGCAAAATAACATTGAACGGATAGGCCTGTAGGATTGTACTCGTAATGAGGAATATTTATCAATCGCGTATCATCTAAATACACTTTCATTTTACCTTTAGTATAAGCAATGGAGACGTGCATCCAACGGCCCTGATCTCGATCTCTCGCAGGTGCATATTCACCTGTAACATTATTAACAGCAACGCTATTAATATTAATTTCTATTTCCTGATCACCGCCACTGCGTTGACGTTTTCGATCCCATAAATAAACAAAGAAGCGATTTCCATGAGCAGGACGATAGATGTCAAATTCAATGGTAAAAACATCAGGCAAATAATCAGTTTCAGCATTTTTAAGATAAGGAACAATTTCAGGACTGCCATCGAAGAAGGCAATTACTTTCTCACCATCAACTTCTACAATTTCAACCTGACCGCCTTTTAAATCCCAGCGTGTTGGAAATTCACCATTTTCTTCATCTATATCAGGAGCATCTGAAAAAATGACCTCATCACCAGGAACAAAATCGAATTTACTCCAATTCATGGTTACTTTATCTGCTACTGGTGCTTTATCAGAAACTTCCTTATCAGAAGATGAAGTTGAAACTTCAGTCTTTTCCTGAGCCACTGAACTCTTTGAAGATTTTTTCTTTTTCTTACCAAACAATGAGCCAATACCTTCTTCGAGTTTGTCGAAGGTTTTATCAATAGCTTCGTCCGTTTTTTGGTTAGCTTTTCTGTTGGCCGAACTTTCAACTTTTTTACCAACATCCACTTTTACCTGTGCTTTTATCTGAGTTGAAAGCACAAAAAGGCAAACAATTATTATCAGATTTTTCATAGCGAAGATTCTTGGGTTAATCGAATTGAAATAGAGAAATTGTTTCGAGACATTCCTCAAAGAACATCCCGAAACTCGTTTCCCGATAATCTATAATCAGAAGCAGTACATTAACCCAGCTCCGATATTTAAGTAATCGGCTCCGCCCAATGTGTATTTTATTTCGCCAGAAAGAAACAAATTATCACTTAAGCCCATTCTTCCACCTAATCCAATATTTAAGCCAACTTCAGAACCTTTTGCTTCCATATCAGAGGTCATACTTACCATTAAATCAGAATACTCATCGCCATAGTACTCTCCATAATAATCATCATATCCAGTGGTATAGTCACCAACTATATCATCATACTTAATTTTGTAGAAAGTTACATTTAGGCCAGCTAAAGCATACAAAACACCTTTATCGCTGCTAGTAAAAACATAATGTCCGTTAAAATCAAGTGCTGACCAGTTGGTATAGTTCTTTTTGAAGTAATAAGTATAACCAGCATCAGCTTCCCAGTCATCGTTTATAAGGTACAAGCCTTTTAGGTGGATACCCAAATTATCAATATCAGTAGCATAATCGAGGCCTGCTCCCAACATAAATTTCGAATCCTGAGCTTTAGCTGTTAATCCCAAAACACATAGCGCACCCAGCACTAAGTACATTTTAATTGTTCTCATGTCAATAGGTTTTTAATTGTTTATACTTCAAAAGTAGAACCTATCAATATGTGTTTTTGGGGTATATTTGAATTGGTAGTACGCTAACTTGAAAGCGTATTGAATTTAACTGAATTTGTTTTGGGCTGTATAAACATTTACAATCACAACGCTTCTACCATCTGCAGCACATAGGCTTTTCGGCGCCCTGACACGGGTATTTCCTTTCCGTTATTTAGGATGATAAATCCACCGTCAGTTTTATCAATCTTGTTTACACAGTTCAGGTTAACCAAGAATGATTGATGAGGCCGAAAAAAACGATATTCCTCCAACAAATCAGCAAACTCTTTAATCGATTTCGATACTAAAATCTCTTTTTGATCTTTTAAATAAAAAGAGGTATAACTATTATCGCTTTTACAATAAACAATATCGCTAACCTCAACTAAATGGATAGCATCAGAAGTACGAAGTACGATTTTCTTGCGCTGCTCTTCCTTCTCAAAATGATCAATAAAATTAGTCATCTGAGCCGAACTTAACGATTGCTGAATACTATCAATGGCATTAGAAACAGCTTGCACAAACTCGGTTTCGTTTACAGGCTTAAGAATATAATCGATGGCGCTAAACTTAATGGCTTTGATGGCAAATTGATTAAATGCCGTAATAAAAATCAATTTGAATGAGTAGGGTTTTACCTTTTGCAAAATATGAAAACCCGTTCCTCCCTTAATTTCAATATCTAAAAATACAATATCGGGTTTATGTTGCAGAATAATTGCCACACCTTCATCTACCGATCCGGCTTCAGCCATTATTTGAATTTCGGTGAAATTATCAGCAACCAACTCACGAAGCAACAAACGCATATTAGGTTCATCATCAATAATTACAGCTTTAAAACGGCTCATAATTTCAGGAATTTAAAATGGGACTTAATTCAAGTATTGGCAGATACAAATCAATTCGGGTACCTTGACTATCATTCTCAGATAAGTCGTAAATAACAGGCTCAGGAACATTCGGGAATTTATCGCGGATAATTTTCATTCGCTGCTTAAAAATAGTAGTAGCCATCGACTTGTGATTGATTGTACCTTTTTCTTTCGTCGTGTTTATTCCCTCTCCATTATCTTCAATCACTACATGAATAAGATCTTCCTTCTCTTCAAAAGCAAGCTTCACCTTTCCTCCCGAACTGTAATTTTTAATCCCATGTTTGATGGCATTTTCAACAAAAGGCTGGATCAACATGGGAGGAACAGCTACAAATTCTACATCAATATCTTCAGGCACTTCAATACTGTACTGGAAATTGGATTGCAAACGCATTTTTTCAAGTTCCAGATAATTTTTTAGTGTACTTATTTCTTCATCGAGCGATACCTGTTCTACTGCCGAATTATTCAAAATAGAGCGAGTTAACGAAGCAAAGTTACCCATATATCTTGCAGCTGTTTTAACATCATTCTGATACATATAACTTTGAATGCTACCCAGAGCATTAAACAAGAAGTGAGGATTCATTTGTGATCGCAACAACTGTTGTCTTACTTTATCACGCTCTAACAGAATTCGTTTTTGTTTCTCCTTCTGCATAAAAAACCAAAAACCAATGGTAAGAACCAGCAATGCAATAATGGCAATACCTATTTTAAGTCGTTGCTCTTTTATCTCATTTTCGGCCGAAAGCAGTTTAATTTGCTGTTCACGCTTTTCGGTTTCGTATTCGATCTCAAGCGCCTGCATTTCCCGCGCTTTCTTCAAGCTGTAAATACTATCGTTTATTTGCTCATTTTGCACCATCACCTGCATTGCCAAAGGCCATTGCCGCTGATTCTGATAAAGCTCTTTCAGACTACTATTGATGGACAATAAATTTTCGTACGAGTGTATATTGGTAGAAATTGATTTTGCTTTTAATAAATAATCGGCAGCTTCGTCATACTTATTCTGCTTAAGCTTTATTTTACCCAAATAATCGTAACACAAGGCAATGTATCGTTCCGTATGATATTTTAGATGTAGATTTAAGGCTCCGTTCAAATACGATTCAGCTTTAAAATAATCGCCTTTATTAAAATAAGCCTGACCAATTAAATGGTTCGATACACCAAGCCCTTTCTTATCACCCATTTCCAGTTTAATATCTTTGGCTGTAGTAAAATATAAAATAGCTGAATCGGGTTGATTTTGCAGCATATAAACTTCACCCATAGCTCCCAGGTTATAGGATTGGGTTCGTAAATCATTTCTATGCTTCGCTGTTTTCTGCGATTCTCTGAAATAATGCATCGCCTGATCATACTCCTTTTGTACAACATAAACCGCACCCAGAGTATTTTGAGTAAACGACGCTCCTTTATCATTGCCATTAGCCTCCTGCAAATCCAGAGCTTTATGAAAATTTTTAATGGCCAAACTATTCATATCCTGCAATCGATACGCCTGACCAATATTATTATAGTTATAAGCCATCTGAAAACTATCCTTGAGCTGAATAGCCAGTTCCAACGATTTATGATGATAAAAAACAGCAGAATCAAATCGCTCGCTATATCGTTCGTTTAGTCCTAATCGATCATACATTCGCATGGCTCCGCGAGTGTAGCCAATATCCGAAGAGTAATTGATATAATCAACCAGAATATTTTTATACTCATCTTTTAATTGGCGACGATAGATTTTTATGAGCGCATAAACACTATCGACTAATAACGTATCATTACCGGCATCAGTTAAAACACTTACTAAACTATCTTTTAATTCAACAGGTGGAAGCTTGCTACCTCTTGCGTAGCTTTCAGGGAAGAAGGTAAGACTTAAGATAATTCCTAATAAAATTGTCTTTCCCCAATTTACAGACAATAGTTGGCTACTCATTTAGTTTGGTTCAATTAGATTTGGTCAAAGGTCTTCTTTATCTGTGCAAAACTAAATAATAATAGCCTGAAATTAATCCCATTCACGTAAAGTTTCATAACGTTAGTGGATTATTAGCAGCACATTGTTAATTCCATTATTCATTACGATCCAGACAAATAGTCAATATAAGATTAAAATAATTTCAATTTTATTTTGAGCATATTCTCATTATTTATAATTTTGAGCATATTCTCATTTAAATTTTAAATTGATGCCTCGCAGAAGAAGATTACGAAAAATAGTAGCTCCACCCGGATTTAAAGGGTACAAACCATATGGCCACAGACCCAATAACAGATCGGTAGAACTTCTTTACGAAGAATACGAGGCCATTAAACTGGCTGATTACGATTTAATGAATCAACTGGAAGCATCAAAGCTAATGGGAATATCGCGGGCCACCTTTGCACGGATTTACGAAACCGCGCGACGAAAGATAGCTGAAGCTCTGGTTGAGACCAAAGAAATAAGAGCCGTTTATGGCCATGCACATATGGACGAAAGCTGGTATGTATGCAATCGTTGCAATGCCCGATTTAATTTACCTGATTGTTCAACTAGCGATTGCTGCCCAATGTGCCAGTCAAAAAATATTGAAACCATCATTACCAACAAAGAGGAATAAGTTATGAAAATAGCCATTACATCAACTAATAATTCACTCGATTCAACCTTTGATTTAAGATTTGGCAGAGCAGCCTACTTCTGCATTTTCAACACAGAAGACCTCTCCACTGAATTTATTGAGAATAAAAACGTCAATACCAAAAGTGGTGCAGGAAACAAAGCTGCACAAACAATAATAGAATCAGGAGTTTCAAGAGTTATCTCGGGCGATTTTGGTCCCAAAGCAAAAGACATGCTGAACAAGTTTAAAATTCAAATGGTAATGTTGGATGATGATAGTAAAACCATTTCATCCATCATAGAACAGTTAAAATCAAATAATAATTATGCCTAGAATGGATGGTACCGGTCCTTCAGGACAAGGTTCTGGAACCGGCAGAGGACAAGGAAGATGTCAATCTTCAAACAATAATGGAAAAAATCGTTCAAACACTCCAAAGGGTAGTGGAATGGGACGTAATTCGGGTCGCGGTAGGGGACGCGGATTAAGGTGGTTTAATTCAGATAAGAGTTAGCACTCTATTTCTTGTCTGACTTTTACTTTGTCTGAGTACGATAGCGGAGTAGTTTGTTAGGGGCAGACTCTCCGCTATTTTAACCTGATTTAATTTCATACAAATGCCAATTAAAATAGCTGTAGCTAGCGGCAAAGGAGGTACGGGAAAAACAACTGTAACAGTAACCCTATTTCATTATATAAAAGAAAACATCACAAGCAAAGTTCAAATTGCCGATTGTGATGTAGAGGAACCTAATTCATCTATATTTTTTGATGATCTGAAACCAATTGAATCCAAAGAGGTATTGCAGATGATTCCTTCTATTAATACAGATAGATGTTCGTTTTGCAAAAAATGCGTTGACTATTGCGAATTCAATGCGACTGTTGTTATTCCAGGGGTTGGTTTTGCCGAAGTCAACTCAGCTCTGTGCCATTCTTGTGGAGCCTGCCTTTATGCATGTCCTGAAGATGCACTAACGGAAAAAAGCCATGCAATTGGTCAATTGATAAAGTTCGGAAACAATCAGGAGACTCCTTTAATTGAGGGAAAACTAAAAGTTGGTTCAGCTATGCAAACCATGGTCATCAACCATTTAGTGAATGATGATTGGCTTAACGGAGATATCATACTTTACGATGCGCCTCCCGGAACCAGCTGCTCAGTGGTATCAACTGTCAGTCAGGCCAATTACATTATTTTAGTTACTGAACCCACTCCTTTTGGTCTGCACGATCTGAAATTAATGATTGAATTAGTTAGAAAGCTAAATAAACCGTTTGGAGTAATTATTAATAAGGCTGACAAAGGCTTTGAAGAAACAAATACTTATCTGATGAGCGAAGGAATAGAAATATTAGCCGAAATACCATTTAGGGTTGATTATGCCAGTTCCTATGCACAGGGAAGCATTTTAAAAAATATACCTGGCGATATTAATGCAGCTTATTCCAAACTGATTTCTAATCTTAAAAATAAATGGGTTCACTATGCTTGAGATTACAGTATTAAGTGGTAAAGGAGGCTCTGGAAAGACAACTATATCAGCAGCATTAGCAAGTTTGTTTACTTCTGCGGTTATATGTGACAACGATGTTGATGCTGCCGATTTGTTTCTATTGCTCAACCCAGTAATAAAAGAGCAAGGTAGCTTCCTTAGTGGACAAACGGCTAGTATCAAAACAGAAATCTGTTCAAGTTGTGGCTTATGTCAGTCACTTTGTAGGTTTAATGCCATTGAATTAAATAACAATGATGAATATGTAGTAAATCCATTTAACTGTGAAGGATGCAGATTATGCGAGAGAGCCTGCCTTCAACAAGCCATTACAACCGTTCAAAATGATGGACACAGGTGGTATGAATCTTCAACACGTTTTGGATCATTTGTACATGCTCAAATGGAACCAGGAGAAGAAAACTCAGGTAAGTTGGTCACCTTCATTCGCAAAAAAGCAAAAGATCTTGCAGTCAATCAAGCAGCTAATGTTATACTTAACGACGGACCTCCGGGAATTGGATGCCCTGTTATAGCATCTCTTTCAGGAACCAACATGGTTCTTTTAGTGATTGAACCTACTTTATCGGGTCATCATGATGCTTTGCGTGTGGTTGATCTGATCAACAGTTTTAACATTCCGGGATATGCGATTTTAAATAAATCAGGAATTAATAAAGAAGTCGAAAAAACAATTATTGCAGACCTGAAAAAATTGAATATCCCTTTGTTAGGCAAAATTCCGTATGCGAAAGAATTTTGGGAAGCAATGAAAGAGCAACAAAACATTTTTGAATATGCACCTTCATCACAACCGGCTCAGGCAATCCAAACCATTTGGCACAACCTAATTCAATACCAGCCTGAAATAACAACAGAAAGTAAAATAATAACTCATCAATAAAAAATCATGTCTGATTATAAAATGGTAACACCTCTAGAAAAACAACCTGAACTGCTTAGTTCTGTTAAGAACGTTATTTTGGTGGCTTCGGGGAAAGGAGGCGTAGGAAAATCAACCATGGCAGCCAACCTTGCTATAAGTTTGGCGCGGGAAGGATATAGAACCGGCTTGCTCGATGCCGACGTTTACGGCCCCTCTGTCCCAATTTTGTTTGATATTAAAAACCAGCGACCCGTTGCTGAAAAAGAAAACGAGAAAGCCAGAATTATTCCCATCGAAAAATATGGGGTTAAAATTATGTCGATTGGTTTATTAACCAAGGAAGAAGATGCTATGATTTGGCGTGGTCCCATGGCATCAAAAACGCTAAAACAAGTTATAGAAGACACCAAATGGGGTGAACTGGATTTCTTATTGATTGACATGCCTCCCGGCACAGGTGATATTGCCATCACCATGGCTCAGGATATCAAAAAAGCAAAAGCTCTGATTGTGATTACACCACAACAGCTGGCTGTTGCTGACGGCAGAAAAGCCGGATATATGTTCTCAAATCCACACGTTCAAACACCTGTTTTGGGAATCATTGAAAACATGGCCTGGTTTACACCTGCTAATCATCCAGATGAACGTTATTTCATTTTTGGTAAAGGTGGAGGGCAGCAATTGGCTGATGAATTAAACGCTCCATTGATAGGTCAGATTCCTTTAGTTATGGAGATTGAAGAAACATCAGACAGTGGCAAAAATATTTTCCTGACAGACACGCCATCTGTTCACAAAGCATTTCAGGAGCTGACTAATAACATACTTAAAAAAGTAAATTAAGTATCAACTTAAAATCCGAGTCCAAAATGAAAAACAAACGCATTGTTATTATAGGTGGATCTGCTGCCGGACCAAAAGCTGCAGCCAGAGCAAGACGATTAGATGAGTCTGCTGAGATTACTATCTTCCAGAAAGCACCTGATTTATCAATGGCTTCATGTGGTTATCCTTATTATGTGGGTGGTTTTTTTGATGATAGAAACAAGCTACTCTGCACCCCCACCGGAGTTGTTCGCGATCCGAAATATTACCTGAATGCAAAAGGTATTGATGCCAAAGTTAATACAGAAGTAACGCGGATCGATCGCAAAAATATGTTGGTTGAATTTAAGGATCTGACAACTGGTGAAACAGGCATTCAACCCTATGATAAACTTATTATAGCCACCGGATCAACACCTAAAATGCCTCCTATACCCGGCATCGATCTGGAAGGAATCACTCCTTTACAATCAATGCAAAACGCTGATTATTTGCGTAAGATCAGAGATGATAAAAGCATTAAAAAAGCAGTTGTTATAGGTGGGGGTTTAATTGGTATTGAAACAACCGAAGCGCTAAATCTGGCTGGCATTGAACTCACCCTTATTGAGTTATTACCACAACTATTAACCTTCCTTGACTGGAAGATGGCTAAGCTGGTTGAGAACTACCTGAAAACAAAAGCCAATGTTATTACTAAAAACGGTGTTGCCGAATTTATTGGTGAAAACGGTAAACTTAAAGCAGTGAAGCTTGCCAATGGCACTGAAATACCTTGCGAACTGGCTGTTGTAGCAATTGGTGTAACTCCTCGAGTGGATCTAGCTCGCGAAGCAGGATTAGATATTGGTGAACTGGGAGGACTAGCTGTTAACGACTACATGCAAACTTCAGATAAAGACATATATGCTGTTGGCGACTGCATTGAAGTAACCAATAAGATAACAGGCAAAAAAGTATTGGCACCTTATGGCGACCTTGCTAATCTTGAAGGACGTGTCGCCGGCGAAAATGTAATATTGAATGATGTTGCAACATTTAAGGGAACCATTCAAACCGGTATCTGTAAAATATTTGACTACGGCGTTGGTATTACCGGTCTATCCGAAGCAATTGCTGAAAAGGAAGGATTAGATTACATTAAGGTTGTTAACGCCAGTCCGGATAAGCCAGGCTTTATGAACGGAAAATTACTCATCACCAAATTAGTGGCTGAGAAGCAAACTGGTCGCATATTGGGGGCCCAGGTTATTGGGCCGGGTGATGTAAGTAAACAAATTGCTATTTGGGCAACCGCTATCATGGGCAAACTTACAGTGGATGATTTGGCAAATAACGACTTACCTTATGCCCCACCATTCTCGTTAGCCATCGATCACAGCATTGCTACAGCTCATATCATGCAAAATAAAATGCGCGGATTATTCGATGGAATATCCGCACTGGAGGTAAAAGAAAAATTAGATAAGAATGAACGCCTTTATCTATTAGACACCCGCGGACCCGATGAGTATGAACAAACTCGTTTGGGTGCAGGTGAGACATTGATACCAATAGGACAGTTACGTACTCGCATTCAGGAATTACCTGATGACAAGTCTACTCCTATTGTTACATACTGTAAAATCTCATTACGCGGATACGAAGCTTCACGTGTATTAAAAGCTCATGGTTACACCAATGTTAAAGTAATGGAGGGAGGCATTATGGGCTGGCCTTTCGAAAAAGAGAAATAATACAGCTTAGTATTACAATCCCGGTATCACGTTCCTACTTTTATTGATACCGGGATTTTTTACATCATTAAGTCTTTTCTATCTTCACTCCCAACTTATAAATAGCTATTAACAATTGCTGATAAGAGCAACACAAAATATAATTTAATGATTGATTTTTGGCTGATACGACATGGTGAGACTGAAGAAAATGCGGCAGGTATATGCCAGGGGCAAACACCTGGAACATTAAGTACTATTGGCAAACAGCAAGCCCAGGCTGTGGGTGAAGTTTTAAAAGATGAAACATTCGACTTGTTTTATTCCAGCGACCTGAAGCGTACAATGGAAAGCATGCTAGCTATTACATGTCATCACAATAACCAGGAAATTATTCCTGAGCCTTTACTTCGCGAACGTTATCTTGCAGGCTGGCAGGGACAACCTTTTCCAAAAAACTGGGATATGAAAACACTTCCTGAAGGTGCCGAAACAGCCGAAGACCTCATCCATCGGGCAAAAGAATTTCTTAAACTGATTACGACTCATCATCATGGAAAGAAAATTGCAGCCATGAGTCATGGGGGATTAATCCGTGCATTCTGGACCGTTTTGCACAATTATGATGTTGATACATACCATCAATGGGAGTCGCCCAAAAACACCTCCATCAGTAGATTTAAACTAATGCCGGATGGAACAGTTGAAGTTATTTTTATTAATCAGGCAGATCATATCTCATTTGTTCAACTCAACTCATCAAATAATAGCCAATGGCAGTTATAGTTGGCACCCTATAAAATCATCCAATAGTTATTAGCAATTGCAGAATAGGCCTATCTTTTATACATTTGAGGAAGCCTATTATACGATGAAAAAACAACTGAATGAGAGAATTCGTCTTGCCCTGACGAAAGAAGGAGTTGAAAACTGGCATTTATGGGGACCATACCTCAGCGAACGCCAATGGGGGACAGTACGGGAAGATTACAGTGAAGGAGGAGATGCGTGGAATTATTTTTCGCATGCACAAAGCCTGATGCGAGCATACCGATGGGGTGAAGATGGTATTGGCGGCATATCAGACGACACACAACAGCTATGTTTTGCCTTCGCTTTTTGGAATGGTAAAGATTCGATATTAAAGGAACGCTTGTTTGGACTCACCAATAATCAGGGTAACCACGGAGAGGATGTGAAGGAATATTATTTCTACAAGGATAATACTCCTACCCATAGTTATATGAAATATATTTACATGTACCCTCAAAATCCGTTTCCATACAGTGACCTAATTGAAGAAAACGCCAGACGAACCCGACAAGAAGATGAATTTGAATTAATTGACACAGGTATATTCGATCAAAACGAATATTTTGAAATTAGCATAGAATACGCCAAAGAGGAACACGATGATATTTTTATCTGCGCAAGTATTATCAATCGAGGGCCTAAAATGTCACAGATTCATTTGCTACCAACCCTCTGGTTTCGCAATACCTGGTCGTGGGAAAAGACACCTGATCAGATAACACCCACTTTAAAAGGGACCGATTCAGGTAATCAACAATTTATAACAGCGCATTACAGTAAGCAGAAAACCAAAGAAGATCAAACTTACTACCTGTACTTCGATACTCAAACATCGTTGTTATTTTGCAACAACGACACCAACAATAAAGAGCTATTTGATGGTAATAACTGCACCGAGTACACAAAAGACGGCATCAACAACTATGTCATCAATAATCAGGCTGAAGCCGTCAATCCTTATTTGATTGGAACCAAAGCTTCGGCTCATTATGTACTAGATATTGAGGCTGGTGAAAAACAATCGCTATGTTTCCGATTATCAACCAAAGAATTTAAGGCTGGTGAAAATCCGTTTGAAAACAAACAAGAAGTTTTTAAGGATTGCCTTGATGATGCCAACGATTTTTACCGAAGCATTGCTCCCGATACCGATGATGAAGACATACAAAACATCTTCCGCCAGGCTAAGAGTGGTATGCTTTGGACCAAACAATATTACGAGTTTGATGTATCGAAATGGCTTTCGGCTAACGGTATCAAACCCTGGGTACAAATGGAAACGCGCGAAAACAGAAGAAATGCTTCGTGGTTTCAATTGAAATGCGAAGACATTTTATCCATGCCCGACAAGTGGGAATATCCATGGTTTGCCGCATGGGATCTGGCTTTTCACATGATTCCTTTTATGGAATTAGATCCTGATTTCACAAAAATGCAGCTGAAGCAGATGCTAAGTGCCGATTATATGTCGATTAATGGCCAGATACCTGCTTATGAATGGAACTTCAGTGATGTTAATCCTCCGGTTCATGCCTGGGCAGTGATGGAAACCTACCTTAGAGAACGAGAGGGAGTTAAAGGCAGAGGTGATAAAAAATGGTTAGCCTATTGCTTTCAAAAATTAAGTCTGAATTTTAACTGGTGGTTGAATCGTAAAGATCCGGATGGCAATAACCTGTTTGAAGGTGGCTTTTTGGGTTTAGATAATATAGGTGTGTTCGATCGTAGCAACAACCTGCCCACAGGAGGCCATATAGAACAAGCCGACGGGACATCGTGGATGGCTTTTTTCAGTTTACAGATGTTTCGTATGGCCATAGAGTTATCTAAAGAAGAAGATATTTATAACAGCTTTGTGTTTAAATATTTTATGCAAACGATTTGGATAGCAGGTGCTCTCAATAATAAAAACGAAGAAGGTCAGCAAATGTGGGACGAAGAAGACAACTTCTTTTACGACCTGCTACACTTTCCTGATGGCAAAACCATGCGACTCAAAACAAGATCACTGGTGGGATTGCTTCCTCTGATGTCGGTATGTATTTTACCTCAAAGCATTTTGGAAGAGTTTCCTCAAATAACAGAACGCGTCGAAGACTTTGCCAATCGTTTTCCTGAAATATACCGCAATATCCATCGTCCGGGAATATTAGGAGAACAAAACTGCATAATGGTTTCTATTTTAGACAGACATAAATTAACCTGTATCATAAATCGTATGTTTGACGAAGAGGAGTTTTTAAGTCCTTATGGAATTCGCTCTTTATCAAAATACCACGAAGCCAATCCTTATGTTTTTGAATGGGGCGACGAAGAATTCAAGGTTGAATACATTCCCGGTGAATCAGAAAGCGATATGTTTGGTGGAAATTCAAACTGGAGAGGGCCAATATGGATACCTTCTAACATACTTCTTCTTAACTCCTTACTTGCCTATTACACCTATTACGGAGACAGTTTACAGGTTGAATGTCCAACCGGATCGGGCAATCAAATGCACCTGTTACATGCTGCTCAATTTGTTGCGAAAAGGGTATTGAAATTATTTATTAAAGATGAAAATGGACAACGTCCTTACAATCTGGGGAATGATAAATTCCGAACCGATGCTAACTGGGCTGAAAACCTGCTCTTCTATGAGTATTTTAATGCCGAAACTGGAAAAGGATTAGGTGCCAGTCATCAAACAGGATGGACCGGCTGTATCACCGATTTAATGACATTGGTTTACGATGTAACCGAAAAGAACTTTAATAAAAACATGCATCTGGTAGGTAACATTACCTTTTAGAATAAATAATAAGTAAATATATAGCTGTCCAAAATATTTCTGTTTATTGGCGCTTCGCCCAAACCCGACTTCATTTTTTGTCTTGACACAAAATATGAAGCAAAAAAAGTCAAGGCTGCACCCATCTCACTCAAAAAACTACGGTTAGCTGACTGAAATCGTTTAAACTCACTGCGTTCAAACAAAAACGATTTTTATCCGTCAATCTAACCTTGTTTTTTGGCTCACTGGCTGAGGCCCACTAAGAACCAACTGTAAGAAAAGCTTTATTTCTTATTTTATGATAGCAATGAAGAAAATATAAAATAAGCCCGGATTGCATTTTTATCTGATTCGGGCTTTTATTTCTTAAAACACCATTTCAACTTCGACATCATTTATCGTTGCTAATACTCAAACATTATTATCTTTACCGCTTGCTAACATGTTAAAGTTGATACTGCTTTATTCATTCGAATAACTTGTCTACCTATGAAAAGATTCTTGTTTTTGACATTCGGTCTATGCTACCTTTTGAGTCTGGAAGCACAAAACACTAAAATCGATTCATTATTTCAATTGCTGGATAATGCCATTGAGCGAAAACCCATTTTCATAAAGGAAAGAATACAAACTATTGATAGTCTTAAACTACAACTCAATCATACTGAAACAACTGAGGATATCTATCATTTCAGTCAGAAGTTGTACGACGAATACAAAACCTTTCAATACGATTCGGCCTACCACTACGCAATGGCTATTTACAGGCAATCAAAAAGCTTAAAAGATACATATTGGTACAATCAGAGTTGCCTTGATTTGGCTTTTATCATGACCTCATCGGGGTTATACACCGATTCGTATCGGTTTATTGAAGATATTATTACCGACTCATTAACCAATAAGCAGCGATTACTATATTACAACTATTGCTCAAGGTATTTTCATGATCTAACCCTGTTTAATGGTCGAAATCTTTTTTCTGATGAATACTGGTATAAATCTCGCGACTATCTGGATTCTCTGATTACATTATCTGAGCAATTGAACCAACCCGATTATATTCATCGTGGGCAATTGGAATTGTATGATGGAAACATTGAACGTGCTAAAAATCAATATCTCCGTTTTATTGAAAATCAGAATTCATATAGTCAGGATTATTCTATCACTACCTCTACCCTCTCGTTTATTTACAGTGTGTCTGATAACCCGGAATTACAAAAGCAATACGCCATTATGGCTGCCATTTCAGATATTCACTGTGCCATTACCGAAAATGCCTCTTTTCATAAACTGGCATTGATATTATACGACGAAGGTGATACCGAAAGAGCCTATCAGCTTATTAAGTTATCGCTCGATGATGCCAATTATTACAATGCCCGCTTGCGAAGGGTTGAAATCGCCAAGTCGTTACCCATTATTGAAAAAGCTTTTCATGATAAGTTAAATCGCGAAAAGCGACGATTGGCTATTGCCCTAGCAGCCATTAGTTTTCTGGCTTTATTGATTCTATTCGCAGCCTTTTATATTCTTAAACAATTAAAAGAATTAAGGCAAAACCGTATGGTGATTCAATTAACCAATGATCAACTGAATCAATTAAACCGCGATTTACTGGAATCGAACAAGATTAAAGAAGAATACATCGGGCACTTCCTGAATCTTTGCTCGCAGTATATCGATAAAATTGAGCAGTTTCAGCAATTGGTTCAACGCAAAATTAAAGTGGGGCAGATTGATTCATTACTAGCTATGACCAAATCGAAAAAACTGATTAATGAAGAGATGCAGGAGCTTTTAATGAGTTTCGATCGTATCTTCCTGAAACTATTTCCTGATTTTAAAGATGAATTCAACGCGCTCTTTGAACCTGAAAATCAATTCTCGTTAAAGAAAGACGAGCTTTTAAATACCGAACTTCGCATTTTTGCATTAATCCGTTTAGGTGTGCACGATAGTTCGAAGATTGCACAGTTTTTACGCTACTCGGTAAATACCGTTTATACATATCGCACCAAAGTTAAAAACCGCGCTAAGATCGATAGGGATAAATTCGAAAATGAAATTATGAAGATTGATAGTTTTACATCGTAGTTATTCATTTTTTATATCTAAATGATTAAAAATCCATATAAAATCAAGCATACTTAAGTATAACCTATCTATATTTTTTATCCCACAACAAAACCATATACCACTACCCCACAATAACTTAAAGGATTTACCCCTTCTTAAAAGTCTATATTTTCGTTCATATACATCTACAGAGCACATAGATCACAAATAGTTTTGTAATCGGAATAATCCGAGTTCGAAATTAAAAGTTTTGTTATGAAAAAAATCTATGTGAGCTCAAGGACTTTGCGAACCCATATGTGGTTACCAAAAGTCTTTGCACTTCTGTTATTACTAACTAGTATTTCCGGCTTCGCCCAGGAAACACATTCCGTCTCTGGTATTGTCAAAGATCAATCAGGAGAGACCATAATAGGGGTTAATGTTATTGTTAAAAGCAAGACCATTGGTACTGTAACCGATCCCAACGGGCAATTTTCGTTAAGTGACTTATCTACATCCGACACCTTAATTTTTTCCTTTATTGGATTTGATGATCAGGAAATTGCTATTGCTGGTCGTCAGACCATAAATGTAGTTATGACATCAACCGAAGAGTTGGTAGGTGAAGTGGTTATTATTGGTTATGGTTCTGTTAAGAAAGACGACCTTACCGGTTCGGTATCAGTGCTAAAACCCGATTTAAAGACCAGGGGTTCAGCTCCTAATCCTCAGGATATGTTAATCGGTAAAATTCCCGGGGTACAAATCACCACTGCCGGTGGTTCACCAAGCGCAGGAGCAACTATTCGTATTCGTGGAGGATCATCTCTTTCGGCCAATAACGATCCGCTAATTGTTGTAGATGGTATTCCATTGGGTGGAGGTCCTGGTGGTGTTGGTAATATGCTAAGTACCATTAACCCAACCGACATCGAAACATTTACAGTATTAAAAGATGCATCGGCAACCGCCATTTACGGTTCACGCGCTTCAAACGGTGTTATTCTTATCACCACTAAAAAAGGTAAATCAGGTAAACTACGTATCAACTACGATGGTAATGTATCGGTAAGTCAACGCAAAGAAGGCATTGATGTACTGAATGGTGATGAGTACCGCACTTTCATTCAGGATGCCTTTGCCGGTTTATCTAATGAAGAAGAAGTGATTGGAAAACTGGGAAGTGAAAACACCGATTGGCAGGATGCTATTTTCCGCACATCGATAAGTACCGAGCACAACTTAAGTGCTTATGGTTCATATAAAGATATGATGCCTTACCGTACTTCGGTAGGCTACACCAATCAGAATGGTATTTTGAAAACATCCAATATGGAACGTTTTACAGGTAGTTTCTCTGTTACACCAAAGCTGTTAGATGATCATTTATCGGTAAACCTAAACGGGCGTGGAATGTATATTAAAAACCGATTCGCCAATCAGGGTGCCATAGGATCAGCCATATCAATGGATCCAACTCAACCAATTTACGACGAAAACAGCCCTTACGGTGGTTATTGGTCGTGGACAGGAACTGATGGAAATATTTTAAGTGTGGCTACCAAGAACCCTGTTTCATTATTAGAAATGCGCGACGACACCTCAGAAGGTTATCAGTTTATTGGTAATGCACAGGCCGATTACAAACTACACTTCTTCCCAAAAATCAATTTCAATTTAAATATGGGAATTGATTATTCCGAAACAACCGGACATAATGCAACACCTCATACTGCACCTGCCGAAGCTAATTCAGGTGGTTACCAAAACGACTGGAAGAATACACGAAATAATTCTTTGCTCGATTTCTATGGTCAGTATAAAACTGATATGGACTTTATGGATAGTAATATGGAAGTGATGGCAGGTTATTCGTGGCAACACTTCTGGTGGGAAAACAGCAATCTGGCTATCCGCACTGCTCCCGACCGCTATGGTGAAGTAATAGAGGATAATGTACCCTACGCTGAAGAGTATTACCTGGTATCTTTCTTTGGACGAATGAACTGGAACATGTATAACAAATACCTGCTTACTTTTACGGTTCGGCAGGATGGTTCATCAAGGTTTAATGAGGACAACCGCTGGGGAGTGTTCCCGGCAGCAGCCTTTGCATGGCGCATCAATCAAGAGAATTTCCTGAAAGACTCGGGCGTTTTATCCAATCTTAAATTGCGTTTAGGCTGGGGACTTACCGGTCAGCAGGATATTGGTTACACCTATCCGTCTGTTAGAGTTTACCAGAATAGTGTGGGTGAAGCAGCCAATTATTATCGAAACGGAGTTTGGCAAACGCTTATCAAACCATTATCATATAATAACGATTTAAAATGGGAAACCACTCGTACATGGAACGTTGGATTTGATTACGGTTTCTTCAATAACCGCCTGAATGGTACCATCGACTTCTATAGTCGCGAAACCCGCGACTTGCTGAATCAGGAAGTTAAAGTTGCGGCAGGTAGCAACTTCAGCGAATATGTGGTAGCCAATATTGGTACCCTGGAGAATATCGGTACAGAATTCTCGGTAAATGTGATTCCTATTGTAAAAAACAACTGGAAGTGGGAATTTGGATTCAACTTTGCCTATAACAAAAATGAAATTACTGCACTTACCTTTAACAACGATGCAGCTATGCACCGTTTTGGTAACACAGGAGGTGATGGAGGATTCGATCTACTTGCTCATACTGTAGGCAACCCTCACTCGATGTACTATGTGTACGAGCAAATTTACGATGAAGCCGGTAAGCCTATTGAAGGAATGTATGTGGATAGAAATAATGACGGCACTATCAACGAAGAAGATTTGTATCTATACCATAAGTTCACTCCCGACTGGAACCTTGGTTTTAATACAAAACTAAATTACAAAAACTGGGACTTTTCAATTGCTTCTCACGGAAGTTTAGGTAACTACAACTACAATGCTGTTGCTGCCAATAATGCTGAACTGGCTCCTGCCCGTGTTTATGCCAACGAGTTTTTAAGCAACCGACATTCAACGGCTTTCGATACTAATTTTAACTACAAACGCGTGTTGTCCGATTACTATGTACAAGATGCCTCTTTCTTCAGAATCGACAATATCACACTTGGATATTCGATAGATAAAGTGTTGGGTTTTGAAACGCAAACACGTTTATCAATGGCGGTACAAAATCCTTTTGTATTTACAAAATACGAAGGTCTCGATCCGGAAGTATATGGCGGTGTGGATAACAATTTCTACCCTCGTCCTATCATGTATGTAATGGGTGTGAGTGTTAACTTTTAATTGAAGCGGAAATGAAAATCTTATATAAAATAACAATACTCTTTGCAATAGCATTGACAATGAACTTATCGTCTTGTACCGACGATTTAAATACGGTTCCTCCCGGAGGAAAAGAAACAACTGCCGAAGAGGCATGGGACGATCCTGAAACCTATAATAAATTTGTTGCCAAGATTTACGCCTGTTTTGCTCTATCGGGTAACCAGGGCCCAAGCGGATATGATGATATTGTTGGTGATGATCAGGGAGAAGCTACTTTCCTTCGCTCGTACTGGAATTTACAGGAATTAACTACCGATGAAGCGGTTTGTGCATGGTCGGATGATGGATTGAACGGACTTACTTTTTGTAACTGGACTTCAAGCAACCGATTTTGCGAATTAACATACAACCGTATGCTGGTAACCATTGCTTTCTGTAATGAGTTTCTTCGCGAAACAGAAGAAGAGGCTTTGAACGAACGTAATGTGGCTGAAGCTCTCAAAGCCGAAATTCAGGAATACAGAACGGAAGTAAAAGCCATCAGAGCTATTAAATACTATTTACTGATGGATTTATTTGCCAATGTTCCTTTCTTAAATCAGGAAGATGGTGTGGGTGCCTATATGCCTGAACAAAAAGGTCGCGACTTTCTATTTCCATGGATCGAAGATGAACTGCTTGCCTGTGAAAACAATCTTCCGGAAAGAAGTGATGCAAACTATGGCAAAGTAACCAATGGAGTTATCTGGATGGTATTGGCAAAAATGTATTTGAACGCCGAAGTATATATCGCCGAAAGTAAATACACCGAAAGTCTTACCTATTTAAATAAACTAATGGGCGAAGATTATGAATTAGATACACAATACAGTTATATGTTTGGTGCCGATAATGATCTTTCACCCGAAATCATTTTCCCAATTGTGTTTGACGGTAAAAAAGCCACTACTTATGGTGGAACAACTTACCTGATGGCAGCCTCATGGGGATCGGATATGGAGCCTGGAAGTAATTTCGGATTAGGTCAATCATGGTCGGGACTTAGAGCCAAAGAAACGCTTACTACTTTGTTTGAAGAAAACGATTCAAGAGCTCTTTTCTGGACTGATAAACGTACACAGGAAACCAGCGTATTAAACGACTTTAACTACGGTTACTCTGTTATTAAATATACCAATATCATACAAAGTGATCCATTGAATGTACCGGTTGAAAATCGCGAATTTGGTTCCGACAACCAGTTTCCTGATACCGATTTTCCAATGTATCGCTTGGCAGATGCTTACCTGATGTATGCCGAAGCAGTATTGCGTGGTGGAACCGGAGGTGACAGAAGCACTGCTCTGGGTTACATCAACGAAATACGCAGCAGAGCTAATGCTTCAACCATTGCTGATAGTGATTTGACTCTTGATTTTATTCTACAGGAACGCTCCAGAGAACTTTATTGGGAAGGCCACCGACGTACCGACCTTATTCGTTTTAACCAGTTTACAGCCAACTACGCATGGCCTTGGAAAAATGGCGTGTATAGTGGTACGGCCAACATCAACAACATATATAAAATATTCCCTATTCCGGCAGCTGAGTTAGTGGCTAATACTAACGTTAAACAAAATCCGGGTTACTAATTGGTGAATGTTAAATCAAAATTTAGGAAAAATGAAAAAACAAATAATATATCTGAGCTTACTATTCTTATCGATCGCGCTATTTAGCTGTAGCGACGACGAGAATAGTCCGGTTCTGACACATATCGAAGCCAGCGAATTAAACTATCTTCCTTCTAATATGATTGTGCTCGAAACAGTTGAAACTGGTACTAACCCATTACTTTTTACAGTTACCTGGACAGAAACCTTCTTCTACCTCGATGGTTCGGATCAAACAATGCCGGCAGGTCCGGTTAGCTATCAATTACAAATTGATATAGAAGGAAATAATTTTGCCAGTGCAAAAACACTTGCATCCTCTATGCAATTATACACCGATATTTTTGTGGCAGACTTAAACACCTTTCTGTTAACTGAGTTTGAAATTCAACCTGCAGAACCTGTGAATTACGAAATGAGAGTGGTAGCCACTTACGGCGAAAACAATCCTGAGAATGCTATTGCCTCTGCTAACACTCTGCCGGTAACCATCACTACTTATAATCCTCCTACAGATGTAGAACCCATATACATTATTGGTGATATGCAAGGATGGAATAACACAAATACTGAGTTTATGATGTATCGTAACAGCAGTGCTTCTGATGATTATACATATACCTACACCGGATTTATAGCAGGTAATACATATTTTAAACTTTGCCCCGAAAGTTATCTGGGAACCTGGGACAATATGTACTGCGCAGGTGCAGATGGCGTCCTTGAAGTTGGTGATCTGGGTGCGTTCTTCATCGAAACCGATGGCTATTACACATTAACCATTGATTTGAGTGCCATGACATGGTCCATCGAAAACTACGATGTAACAAACGCAGTTGAATGGCCTGTAATGAGTTTGGTTGGAGCCTTCTCGGAATGGGGTGAAGTGAATGAACCCAATATGATAGTTTCAAGTTACGATCCTCACCAATGGAGTTTGGATATTACACTCGACAATATTGAGTATGGTGTAAAATTCCGAGCCAATAACAATTGGGATAATCGCTGGTGCCCAAAAATATCAACCGATGTTCCTTGGGGTGTTGCAGAATTAAACCCAACAACTCACGACAACAATATCAGTTTGGATGAATTTGGTTTGGGTACTTATCATGTTCGTTTCAACGACTTGACAGGACACTATGCGATAATGTTTCAGGAGTAAAACTTAAAATGAGATTATCATGAATACAATAAAATATATAATGGCTTTCGTATTTCTTGCAGCTATCATGACGTCTTGCGAGGATACATACGAACGTACTGCCGGAGGTGAAATTATCACCTCCAATCCGATACTGAATTCTCTGAGCGAAAATGAATTTACATTAGAAGCTCCGGAAGAAGGTGACAATGGTGACTTTTTGTTCCGAACAACATGGACACGCCCCCGCATCTCTTACGAAAACGGTCTGCCAGTTGATGTACAAGATATTAGCTACGCCTTAGAAGCAGGTATCTTAAGTAATAATTTCGAAACTAAAGTGGAGGTCAAATCTACTGATGAATTATTCATAGACATTTATTCCAGCACACTATACAATGTTACAGCAAGTTTGGCCGGGGAAGATTTTGAAGAAACACAAAATATTGAATTCCGTATAGTAGCTTCTTACGAAGGAGGTACCGATTCAATTATTTCCAATTCAATACCAGTGGTTGTATCTCCAGTTGCCACCTGGCAACCTGAAGAGCTAACCATCAGGTTTAAGCAAACAACTGGTACTTGGGCAGAATTTGCGGTATATGCATGGGGTGCCGAAGAAGCTTACGGAGGATGGCCGGGACAGGTATTAACAGCAGATGCCGAAGGTTGGTATTCTTTCACCGTACCTACAAGTCGCCCTATCAACCTTATCATGAATGATAACGGAGCCGGTCAGCAATTCGATTTTTTGGTTGATCCAACCGAAAGTGCCTGTTATGAATTTGATACCGACAACAGCACCTTTACTGCTGTAGATTGTCCAACGCCTCCAATAACTATTAGCTGGAAATATGTGGGCAGTGACTGGGCTTCATCAAGTATTTATGCCTGGGGCGGTGATCCCGTTGCAGAAACGTTTGGAGCTTGGCCAGGACAAACAGTCACTCCTGATTCTGAAGGATGGTGTACCGTAACAGTTCCTGCAGGTCAAACAGTGGGTAACGTCATCTTTAATAACGGAACAGGTGGTGATGGAGGACAATTTGATCTTTCGATGTCTATTACCGAAGATGTATGTCTCGAGATAACCTCTGATTCCTATACGGTAGTTGATTGTAACTGAGAACAAATTGGATAATCACAATAATACCTATTCGGCCTCATTGAGAATGAGGAGTGTTACGTAGTTGAACATTAGTAAGACCGGGAAGTTGAGAGCCTCGCTCGAAAATCACCCGGCCGCACTTAAGTTCAACAATTAAACAAGAGTCATTCTCAATGGAGCCTTGATTTTCTTTGTTTCCATTTCTTGTATCAAGACAAGAAATGAAAAGCCCCCGCGGCTTGAGCGGTGAAAATCAAGTAAAAGATTATTTAGGTATTAAGCGACATTAAACTTATTTCGAACACATCAAATAATATCACTTTACGGTGTGTTCGAAATCAAATATAACTTGTGTAATAACATTTACTTTTATGAAGAAGATAGTAATTCTGGCCGGATTTTTAATGACTCTGTCACTCTTTACGGCCTGCAGTAACAACGATACACCTACCCCTGATGAACCACAAACCAGTGAAGAATTCTATGGCGAACCATTTGATAGAGTACCATCGATTGATAACATTGTGATGTACGAAGCCAATGAGCGGGTTTTTGCTTCAGATAATTCTTTCAATGCTATTACTGATCGATTAGATGAGATAAAATCATTGGGGGTAAATATACTTTGGTTAATGCCGGTGAACGAACAGGGTATTGAAAATGCTATTGGCTCGCCCTATTGCATTAAAAACTATGTAGCAACAGAACCGGAATACGGAACGCTGGATGACCTAAGAGAACTGGTTCTACAAGCCCATAACAGAGAGATGGCTGTTATAATTGATTGGGTGGCTAATCATACCTCATGGGATAGCGAGTGGGTGAGTGATCATAAAGATTGGTACACACAAGATGATGAAGGTAATATTATTCCACCGGTTGGCACTAACTGGTCCGATGTAGCAGATCTCAACTATAACAATCACGACATGAGAGATGCCATGATATCATCTATGAAATACTGGGTGCGCGAAGCTAATGTGGATGGTTTCCGCTGCGATGCTGCCGACTGGATTCCTGCAGGTTTCTGGCGCGATGCTGTTTATGAGTTAAAAAACATGCAGGAAGGACGCACTGTGTTGATGCTGGCCGAAGGAACAGATCCTATCAATCTTCAGGCTGGATTTGATTTGGATTACGGATGGAACTTCTGCGATGTTTTGGAAGGTCTTTACGCCGGAACCAAAAGTACCGCTGATTTATATGCCTCTCATCAAAATGAATTTGGTCAGATACCGGAAGGTAAACAGAAACTACGTTTTACTACCAACCACGATCGTGCTTCGGAAAACAGCCCGATATCAAAGTATAATGGACAACAAGGAGCACTATCAGCTTATGTTGTTTCAACAACCTTGGGAGGTGTACCACTCATGTACAGTTCGCAGGAAGTTGGTTATTCATCCACCATTAACTTTTTCAATTTTGTAAATGTTGGCTGGAATAATAATCAGGATATCTATCAGTCGTATCAGAAAATAATGGATATATACAACTCATTTGAAGCTATGAAAACAGGAGCTTTGGAAACATTTACCGACGATAATGTGGTTTGTTTTACACGCTCCTCTGATAGTGAAAATATTCTGATCATTGCCAACATCAAAAACACTGAAATATCATTCACAGTACCCGATGATTTTGTTTCTGAATCAAGAATCAACATGATAAAAGAATCATCTGTAACCTTGGAAGCAACTATCGATTTATCGCCGTACGAATTTTTAATCCTGAAAAAACAATAAATCATTTACCTAATCTGAGTCTTTCTTTTTACCTTTTATAAGAAATACATTACAAAATGATAAAATACTTTTTCTATCTACTTATTACGCTAGTTATTGTGTTGACTTCATGCACCAATAACAGCAAAAACACCATTCTTTCACCAGACCAAAATCTGCTAGTGAATGTGAATATTGATGAGACTGGTCGACCAACCTACTCTGTAGTTTTTAACGGAGAAAAATTGATTACTGATGCCGCGCTTGGTCTACAAATGAATGGTATTGACTTAAGTTCCGGCTTACAAGTAAAAGGAATGAAACGGAGTACTTTTACTGAACAATGGGAACCGGTTTGGGGGCAATATGCCAAAATTGAGAACCATTATAACCAGGCAATATTAAGTCTTCAAAAAGATGATCAGCAAATCGATGTTACTTTCAGAGTCTACAACGACGGTTTAGGTTTTCGGTACACTATCCTTGGTGAAGGAGAAGCTACCATCAACAGCGAAGCTACTCAATTCAACATGACATCCGACAATAAAACCTGGTGGATTGCTCCTTGCTGGGATAATGACGAATATACTTACCAAACAACCAAACTAAGTGAGGTAAGCGAAGAGTTGCGCAACCAATCTGCCACATCGGCACATGCCAACAGTTTTGCATGTTCAACCGGCTTTAATACACCAGTAACCATGAAAACTCCTACAGGTAACTATTTGAGTATTCATGAAGCAGCAATTGTTAACTATCCGGGATCATCGTTATGTCTCGATCCTCAAACTTTAAAAATTGGCATGGCTGCAGCCGGTAAAAAAGGTGAGATAGCTAAAGTTACTTTACCTTTCAGTACACCGTGGCGTACCATTACTGTAGGTAAAAAAGCAGGCGATTTAATTGAATCATCGTTGATTTTAAACCTCAACGAACCCAATAAACTGGAAGATGTCAGCTACATCAAACCCATGAAATACGTGGGAATCTGGTGGGAGATGCATGTTAAAAAATCAACCTGGGAAATGGAAGGAAGCCACAATCACGGAGCTAACACTGCCAATGTTAAGCGCTACATAGATTTTGCTGCTGAAAACGGATTTGGTGGTGTATTGGTTGAAGGATGGAACCAGGGATGGAACGGTTGGGTAAATTTTAATTACACGCAACCCTATGCCGATTTTGACATGGAAGAGTTGAGTGCATACGCAGCTTCAAAAGGAGTAGGTATTATTGGTCACCACGAAACAGGAGCCCAGGTAGCCAACTACGAACGACAGCTGGAAGATGCCTATCAGTATTATCAGGACAATGGCATACATGCTGTTAAAACAGGCTATGTAGGTAAAATCGAAAACCATTACCACTATGATCAGTGGATGGTGAATCATTACAATCATACGGTTGAACTGGCTTCTAAACATCAGATAGCTGTAAATATTCACGAACCAATTAAACCAAGTGGATTAAGCCGCACCTACCCTAACCTATTAAGTGGAGAAGGTATGCGTGGTCAGGAGTTTAATGCCTGGAGTGATGGTAATGCTTTGAACCATGATGCCATATTACCTTTCACGCGCAACTTAGCCGGACCAATGGATTATACTCCAGGTATATTTGATTTGCAATTGCTTAATTCTGTAAACAAGGATTATAAAAAGCTGAAGACTGATGAGGAACGAAAAAACTACCCGTTCAAACACCGAGTAAAAACAACGTTGGCACATCAACTGGCCTTATATGTTGTTTTCTACAGTCCTATACAAATGGCGGCAGATTTACCAGAGAACTATGAAGGTGTTGATGCCTTACAATTTATAAAAGATGTTCCGGTTGATTGGGCTGATACCAAAGTACTGAATGCCGAAATTGGTGAATTCTGTACCATTGCACGTAAAGACAAACACTCTGATAATTGGTTTATCGGAGGAGTAACCAATGGTGATGAAAGGCAAGAATCATTGCAACTGGATTTTCTGGACGAAGGAGCTACCTATGAGTGCACCCTTTATGCCGATGATGCCAATGCCGATTGGGATTTGAATCCAACACTTTATATCATCACAACAAAAGAAGTTAAAAAAGGAGACAGCCTTGACACGAGGTTAGCTCCGGGCGGAGGCTTTGCTCTTTCGCTTATTAAAAAGTAACTGTACAGTTATTATAAACATAGATTTTCTTGATTAGCCGGCTAACGAGCCGGCTTTTTTTGTATAATCAAAAAAAGGATAAACTGCCTTAGCCCTAAAAAACGAATACTATTTTATTGTTATTACAGCTGATCAATTACCATTAACATCTTTGACACAACGAAATCCCACAGCAAAGTCGGACCAGTTACTTATTAAGCCTTTGCGATAATAAACTCGCTTACACATCTTACCCGAGTGCCAACTTCCTCCTCTTATCACACGATTTGAACCTTTATCAGGGCCTTGCGGATTATCGTATATTTCTTCTGCGTAGTAGGTATCAGAATATCTATCGGCAACCCATTCCCAAACATTACCACCCATATCATATAAACCATAGCCATTGGATTCATACTGGCCGACCGGTTCTATAAGATTTTCCCATGCTCCTTCTTCCTGACTGGCTTTTTCTTTATTCCAATTATTGCCATTAGGATAATCCTTATCAATCAAACCACCACGTGCAGCATATTCCCACTCGGCCTCTGTGGGAAGCCTTTTACCTGCCCATTCAGCATATTTCATGGCACTAAACCAGTTGACTCCCACAACAGGATAATCAAGAAAAGCATCACCACATCTAAATAATTCTGTATTCCAGAACTCAGGTAAAGCGGTATTGGTTTCTTTACAAAACTGCAAGTACTGACGGTTGGTTACTTCACAGGTATCCATATAAAATGCATTAACCTTTACTTTATGAGCAGGACTAAACGGTGGTTGACTCTCCATATCTTTTCCCATCACAAATTCTCCGGCAGGAATTAAAACCATGTTATCAGTAATTACAGATTGGGAATTAACCATTATAGACAGAAGCCCCCAAAAGGCGAGTAATAAATACCTCATTTCTTATTTTAGTTGAGTTAACCGGGTTATTGCCAACTTTCTAATATCACTATTATCATCATTGAGTGAGATATGAGTTAGTGTTGACTGCGAGGTTAATTTCTTAATTGCCAACACCCTTAATTCCTCATTATTATCATTTAAGGCAACATGCGATAATGTTGATTGTGAAGTAATCTTCTTCAAAGCCATTAATCTTAGCTCACAATCTTTTTCATTTAAAGCTATATGCGATAAAGTAGACTGTGAGGTAGCTTTGGCAATAGCCATTTGGCGTAGTTCCGGATCTTTATCATTTAAGGCAATGTGCGAAATTGTTGATTGCGAAGTAACCTTTTTTAAAGCCATCCACCTCAATTCCCTGTCATTGTCGTTTAAGGTAATATGGGATAAAGTTGATTGCGATGTGCATTTAGCGATAGCCATTCGTCGCAACTCAGGATCATTATCATTTAAGGCTATATGCGAAACGGTGGACTGTGAATTGACCTTCTTAAAAGCCATCCACCTCAATTCAGGGTCATTATCGTTTAAAGCAATATGAGATAAAGTTGATTGCGATGTGCATTTAGCGATAGCCATCTGTCGTAACTCAGGATCATTATCATTTAAGGCTATATGCGAAACGGTGGACTGTGAATTGACCTTCTTAAAAGCCATCCTTCTCAACTCCCTGTCATTGTCGTTTAAGGCAATATGAGATAAAGTTGATTGCGATGTGCATTTGGCAATCGCCATCTGTCGTAATTCAGGGGCATTATCATTTATTGCGATATGCGATAGGGTAGATTGGCTATTGACATGTTTTATTGCCAGTTTTCTTAATTCCGGATCTGAATCGTTTAGTGCAATATGCGAAAGCGTGGACTGACTGGCATGAGGTAATGATTCTGCATTTATCTCTTCATCGGAATAAGTGGTAATTGTAACTACCCTTTGCTCGTGAAAGCACGACGCCAAAGTAAAAATAAGCAGAAGATACAACGATAACTTTTTCATAAGGGTTGGGTTTATTGATTTAATTAACAATAAAGATATAAAATTTATCTATCCATGTTAATGTAAAAGAATACTTTATGCTTTAGTTTATTATTCCGATTGTTTCATAATTTCCTGAGCTTTTGCATAATCTGACTCCAACACCTGCAGTTCAACGGTAAATGTTGCCATATGGGTCATTACCTGATTTGTATATTCGTTTTTCAAAAAACATTCTATCCCTGCTGATTCCAAAATACTCTTCAGTATTAATAAATCTGCTTCAACGTGCGATTCTTTTATTGTTATAAACTTCATAATGCTTCTGTTTTATATTTATGAATTAATTGATCTTAGTACGTTGGGTATGCTAACCAAAATCTTAAATTATTATATCCTAAAACGCAACAAACAATAAAAATAAATATTCTTCATATCGAAATCAAAAAAAAGCAGCTTATCCGTAGATTAGCTGCTTTGCTGATTTATACTTCTATTTAATTCTGATTTAAAAAAATGATAAACTAGTCAATAGGTGTATACTTAAAGTTTTTAAATACAACTTCTCCATCGCCCATTGAACACAATCCGATTCTTAAACTCATAAATCCACTTAACACATTATGATGATAAGCCGATGCTTCAAATGAGTTCTCAATCTTTGTCCATTCCTTGCCATCCAGGCTATAGAACATATCAACCGTGTTTTCAATGTTTTTTAGTCGCAGATAAACATGACGATCCAACACATTGGGTTCTGTGGCAAACTGCCATCCGCGCAGGTTAGCGAACACATTTTCTTTATCAGCTAAAACACCTGAGAATGCTCTTTCGTTATAGAATAATACTATTCCACCAACAGCATCTCCTTTTATCTCCATTTCTACATCGGCAGTATACGAATGATCTTCAGGGATACACAACATAGGCGAGCAACCTGCAACATTATCACTCTTGCCTTTGATGATAATACTGTTGTCTTTAATTTCAAATCTGTCAGGATTATCTTCTTTAAAAAATCTCCAAGAAGGATTGAGTGTTTTGCCTGAGAAATCATCCGATAAAGTAAAATCTTCACCTGATTTCTTTCCTTTGGGCTTTTGGGTTGGTGTTTCTACCGTATATCCTTCAGGTAGTTTAAACCATCCGTCTTCAGTCCATTCAAGAGGAGCCAACATGGTTTGACGCCCCATATTATAATAATCCTTTTCGTATCCGTGAAGAATCATCCACCAATCGCCATAGGCATCTTCGAATGGCGTAGCATGACCTAAAGACCACCATCTGTCTTTATTACTTTTAGCACGTACAATTGGATTATAAGGTGAATTCTCCCATGGACCAAGTGGTGATTTAGAACGAGCCGATATAACCATATGACCAGTTGCAGGTCCTGCTGTACCACCCTCGGCAACTGTTAAGTAATAATACTCACCTCTTTTACACAATTTAGGCCCTTCCATACAGAAACACTCAATCGACCATTCGCGTGGAATTTCCCAACCGGAATAACTATGTACAACAGGTCCGTCAATGGAAAGTCCATCAGGAGACAATGGCACATAACTACCGCTACTGAAATACAGATAACGATTACCGTTTTCATCCACCACATGACCCGGATCAATCATAGTTATATCCAACTCAATTGGGTCGCTCCAGGGGCCTTCAATCTGATCAGCCCAAATCACATAATTGGTATTGGAAGCCGGAAAATAGATGTAATACTTATCGTTGTACTTCACTAAGTCAGGAGCCCACACAGAGCCCACATACTTATGAAGCGTGCTAACAACCGGTGTCCAGTTTAATAGATCGGTGGAATGCCAGATTAACAAGCCGGGGTAATATTCAAATGATGAATGAACCATATAATAATCTTCACCATCAACTAAAATACTTGGGTCGGGATAATCGCCATCAAACACAGGATTCATAAAGGTTTCCTCATTGTTTACCTGCTCCTTTTGCTGTTCTTGTTGCATTGTGCAATTAGTTGATATAAGTCCTACAACTAAAAGTATGCTGATAAAAAGTTTATTCATTGATAAAAGTTTAATTTAGATTGTTAGTTTTTAAGCAGTAGCAGGTAGGGGGCTACCTTAGTTCTACCTCAAAATTAATTATTCTTGATCATTATTCCAGACGTATGGTACTACAGGATTAATTTCAAAATCGAACCATTCATAATCGGCAGGATTAGTATTAGCCTGGCCGTTACCTGATGCATACATACCGATAAACACTCCTATAAATCCTCCCACTTTTTCGGTTGAAAGATCTTTGGTTGGCGCTGATGCAATTAAGCTTGTTTCAAAGCCTTTGGCCTGAACCCAAAACTGGTATTCCAAAGGTGTAGCTGTGATTCGTAAAACAACATCACCATCCGGAATAGCTGTATAAATCTCATCCTCTAACAGCTCTTCTAAAACCCTTCGAAATTTAACTACTCGCTTTCCATCCTTTTGTGTCACCACCAAAGCATAATGATTAGCATCGTTGGCCCTGATAACCAAACCTGCTTCTTCATTATCTGCAGTTGGTGTGAAACTCATTTTAGTGGATGCAGCAATATTTAAAGCTGATTGACGACGACCAACAAAAGCTGGCGAATCCATCTCTTTTAATGTGATAGCTGATCCGTTCAGGCGCAGGTACCCCTTTCGACCTGTCAACGACCAATCATTCCCATAAGGTTGACGAATAAAAGTCCAGTCCAATCCTAATGTTACTGCGTCAAAATCATCTCGAACAGGGGCTTTCTCCCATTTATGTTCGGGTAGATTCGGGACTACATAAGATGTATCCATCATACCATTGGTACCGGCTATTGGCCAACCATCTTCCGTCCAGGTAACCGGAGCTAAAAAGGTTTCACGGCCTAAATGTTGAAACTTCCCTCCTTGCGGACGAATTCCCAAACAAACCAACCACCAACTATCATCAGGCAATTGAACCAAATCGGCATGACCAATTGCCTGAAAAGGACTCTCGGGATGATTCATATTGGTGATAACAGGTCCATAAGGACTAGGATCAAATGGACCATAAGGAGATTTGCTTCGTTGAATAACCTCACGATGCTCATAACCCGTTCCTCCCTCAGCCGACATCAGGTAATAATAATCGTTTATTTTATACATATGCGGCCCTTCTGGCGATGAACCTCCCTGGCCCGATGCCACCAAACGCAAAGGTGTAATGGTTTCTCCTGTTTCGGGATTGATGGTACCAACCATAAAACTCCCCTTATTATCAGGACTAATCCAGTACATGCTATCATTGGCAAATAGGATGGAAGGATCTACATTCCAGTTGCCAACCCAAACCGGATCGGACCATGGACCTGCAGGATCAGTTGCTGTTACATAATAAGCTCCCTGCGATCCTTTGCCACCATAATTAGTACAGGTCACATAGAAAGTGCCATTATTATAACGAATAGCCGGAGCATAATTACCTCCGGAAGAATAAGCTCCTTCTGCCAGACAATTTTCCGGGCGATGCAATACATGACCAATCTGCTTCCAATTTACCAGATCTTTACTGTGATAAATTGGAATACCCGGAAAGTATTCGAATGTTGACGTTACCAGGTAAAAATCATCTCCTACCCTGCATATGCTTGGGTCGGGATTCATTCCTCTTATAATCGGATTCTCGTAAGTTCTTGCCGTTTCTGTTTTACATCCGACAAAAACAAAGAGAATGAAAAGTGTAAACCAACTTACTTTTATCATTCTATCTTTTTTACAATTTTTCTATATCGATAAAGTACACATCGTTTTCCCTCATCTTCAATTCTGAAGTATATGTACCATCAGTTCCTATTTTAATAATCTCAGTGGATACCAGTGATTCGTTAGTCATCTCCTTTAAAAGATCCACCTGCTTTTTGCTTAACTGATCAGGGCTACCCAAATCGCTATAAGCCGTATAAGCATCGGTGCATCTGTAACCCACTTTATGTATTTTTAAACTATAGGTTCCGGTGGTTAAACCTTTTACCTTAAGATCCACAACTCCCTTACCTTTTGCAGGTAAATCGTTGTTATAGTAATCCTGATTATTGATTGAATCCGGTAAGGTATGAGTGTAATCCCATAACAGTAACTGAACGCTGCCTTCGTCATTTTTACAGGCCCACGAAGCCTTATCTGTGTTTTCCAATTCTGTCTCGCCCAGTTGATTCATCAAAGCATAAGCATGATAGGCCGGCTTTTTAATACCTTGAGTGTTCATCAAACCAAAACCGCCATGAAAAGGTGTGAAGCGAGGGCCGGCTTCTTCAAAGATATCGGTGAATACCCAATACGACATGGAAGTGGCAGCATCACCTATTTGCTTAATTTTATTGAGGATAAAAGCGGCTTCGTGATAGCTATCGTGCAAAGGATCGGAAGGAGTATACGATGAACTCCACTCGGTATAATGCAGCTCCAAATCGGGCATTGAAGATTCAGATATCTCTTTGCGAGATTGAATCACATCTTGACTAACAGCCATATCGTTTTTACTCAATCGGGTGCCATTGTTTCCAAACTCATCAAGGAATCCAACATCAACACCATACGAGTGGGTACTGATAAAATCGAGCGGCACATTCTTTTTCTTACAGAATTCAATCATTTCCGATTCCCAGGCAGCTCCGGCAGTGGCAGGACCACCCACCGGATAATCGGCACACACGCTTTTTACCGCTTCGGCAGCATATTTATATAGTTTAAAATATTCTTTTTGCGAGCCGGTCCAAAAGGCAGGCACCAAATTTGGTTCGTTCCACACCTCGAAGTACCATTTTTTCACTTCTTCTTCTCCATAACGGTCGGTGAAGTGTTGCACCAGACTTTTAATCAAATCGCCCCACTTATCGTAATCTTTAGGAGGAGTAACATTTCCTTCCCACCAAAATATGGTTTCTTCACCACTGGCAAGATCCTTTGGCATAAATCCTAATTCAACAAAGGGTGTGATATCAATGCTCAACAAAAAATCAAACAAAGCATCGACATACATAAAGTTATATTGCGGATTACCATCATGATCTTCTTTATAAATACCCATATCATCGGTGAGTATACCATGAAAACGGATGTATTTAAAATCGCACTCTTTTTTAACAGTCATTAGTTGTTGCTGCCAGTCGGCACGCAAGCCTTCGTTAGCGCGTCCGGCACCAATACACTCTTTAAACATGGTATTCATTTTACCATGCTCCTGAGCCACATCAACAGAAATAGTCCGGTGATTGGTTTGAGCTTGAGCCATCAAACCAGCTAATAAAAGCAGGATGAAGGTTATTAAGGATTTTTTCATGTTTTATATTTTTTATTGAGAATTCGAATTAATAACAATCCATAAATGTCTGGAATAGATAGTTCGATATCAAGGCTTATAGAGCAACTAACGAACTTATAAACAGACTTTAATTATGCGAATCAATGTTGAACCCACTTTTGGGTTCCTTTATAATACGTTCATACTCCACGGGTTCCGCCCGTGGCTATTCATATTAAATCCCTTCAGGATTTGAAAATGCTCGAAGGACATTAACAATAATAGCCTCGTGTGGAGCGCGGGGTGACTATTTGACTAATGATACAATCCCGAAAGTGGGTTGAACTTTGCTATAAAACAATTTGAACTATTGATTCGCATTAATTATTAATACCTTCCATTAAAGCATCCAAGGCCTGCTGATCAAACACTGTGTTATTCTCACGGTTAAAAAGAGCCGAAGCATTTTCTCCCATATTACCTGCATCCCAATAAAAGGGAAGTATTCCGTTTGCCTTCGCTTTTTGGGCTACGCATTTAAGGAAATAAGCTCTTGAATCGAGATGAAGCTGAAGATCATCTCCTGTAAGAAAGGTTCGTTTAATGACGGCAAACTCGCCCAATATCACAGGGATTCCTTTATCTACAAACTGAGTCTTCATAGAAGCAAATAAATTATCCATATCCTCTTCCTCACCCCAGTTTGCATTGCGTTCGGTATCGGTTGATGAATGATAGCCATTTCCCCAATAGTAAAACATCTTCCCCCAGTTTGCATCTTCGGTCATCAGGCAAAACTGGTAAGGAGTATAGTAATGTACCTCCGCCATCATTCTGTCCGCAACCTCATCATCAGGCATAGCCGACATCAGATTCTGTGTTTTTTCAATATCTGTTGAGGGCCCTTGCACCACCAATACGCGATAGGCATTTTTACCTCCTGTTGATCTTACAGCATCCACAAAGGTTTGATGGTAGCTCATAAGTACATCCATCTGTTCCTGTGACTCCACATTAGGTTCGTTGGCTCCTGCAAAAATAAGGTGCTCATCAAAATCTCTCA
Source organism: Carboxylicivirga linearis (assembly GCF_018271995.1). Taxonomy (GTDB): domain Bacteria; phylum Bacteroidota; class Bacteroidia; order Bacteroidales; family Marinilabiliaceae; genus Carboxylicivirga; species Carboxylicivirga linearis. Next base: position 3,778 of record NZ_JAGUCO010000010.1, on the reverse strand, counting down.
AATGAGTGGCTATCTGCTCCCAAAAGGCTTTTTGCTTGGCATTTACTTCCATTTGTTTATCAGGCGTACAGTTGTTTTCTAACCATCCGCCATCCCAATGAATATTGAGTATAGCATACATTTCATTATCGGCACAATATTGTACTACCTCCTTCACCCTATCGAGCCATGAAGCTTTGATCTCAGCTGTTTGGGTATTCGCAAGATATTTATCCCACGAACAAGGAATTCGGATAGCATTAAAACCATTTGCTTTCACCAATTGAATTAATTCCTCTGTAACCATTGGATTACCCCACGCCGTTTCTCCTCCAATAGCCTCCAGTGTATTCCCAATGTTCCATCCAATTTTTATTTTTGAAGCCAATTCTACGGCAGAACTCTCCACCCCAGTCATATCAGCAGGAAGCGGTGATGTATTATAACTGGGATACATATTAGGAATTTGATTGATAGTTAGCAGAATTGTTTCTGATGCCTCTGCTGTAATCTCAACCGTTGCACTCCTATCCTTTCCATCGGTAATTTCATCTACCTCAATAGTAATCTCTGTATCACCCGGTCCTCCGGTTGATTTACTAAAATGAATCCAATCAAATGTATTGTTTATAGTCCATTCAGGAGCAGTAGAAGTTAGTAGGATTTTAGTAGATCGATCGTCTTGAACAAATTCCAATTCATCTTCATCAACCTGCAACTCATAAAGATATTCAGATTCTTTTTGAGTCACCAGAACTTCAACAGGAACAGCACTTCCGGCTGTAACAATAAGTGTTTCATTTAAAGCTTCCAGAGTTCTGCCTGCAACTTCAACTATAATAATTTCATTTTTGCTGGTTCCTTCTGTGAGGGTTAAATCTATAACATCGGGTTTGGGGTTTTGTATTTGCCATGAAGAAGCATTGGTTTCAATAGTAAAATAAGCTTTACCTCCTGATCGAGGTATTTCAATTACGGTAGGTGTGACACTCAAAATATCTTCTGCATTTTCTTTTTCGCAACTAAAAATAAAAAGTGCAGCTGTAATAAGAATATAAAATTTGAGTGTTCGGGACAATGTAATAATATTGGATTTTTTCATTTTTAATTTTAGTTAAATTGATCTGTTAACAATGATATAGTATTAATCAGTTTTAACCTTTACAAAAAATGATAATCCTTTTACATTTTTGTTTAACTACCTAATATGTTAACGCCGACTAACTAAAATCGTAACAAAAGAACACTCCCTCCTAAGCTGCTGAATACAATTATTTACAGATCACTTCATATTCTTGTGGATCAGTCATAACTTCACCAAAAGAAATTCTATTCTTTAATTCAAGTTTGGGTTTTAAAAAATGGACATAGAATGCTGCAATAAACTTTCAATAAATCTTGTTATCTCGTCACTCCGACCTCAGCAACGCAGCTTGGGACCCACTAGCAAAAGCGAAGGATAGAAAAATTTGAGATACATTCTGTAAATCTTTAAATTTTTCCCGAAGCGTTGCTCTAGTGGGTAAGTGAGTGCTGTTGTCGGCGGCTTTTTTGTCAACCTGTTAGCCGCAGGCAGGCTTTTTGAGCTGGAGGCAATTGTAGTGAAACGTAAATCGTGAATACCTTTTAATTATAAGAATATATGAACAAAAAGTTGAAGCCATTCCGGCTTGAGCGAAGAATTCTATTATTCCTTTTTTAGAAAAAGGAATCAAAAATCTTTCGGATTGAGGCGATTGCTGCGCAACGTTGACGAACTTATGGCTTCAGGTACAACTTCTCGTTCCTCGAAGCCACCATTCCGCCATGTTCGCAACTATCGCTGACAATCCGAAGTTCGAAACTTTGTTTCGAGTGGGGGATTCTGGCTATTAAAATTATTCGAATAAAAATAAGTTTATTATTAATTTTCAGATTCTCCACAACTTTTTAAAGTGATCCTTATTTACATTTAAAATATTTTGTTTTTCACTTTTCGATGAGGTGCCCCCCTCTTTGCTCTAATTTAAAATAAATCTATATTATCATAGTATAATTACTGAAATCATTTGCTGATAAGGAATACAAACGATTTTAAAAAATAAAATGCATACAACGGTTGTGTGTACTAGTAAAGGAGATGATTAGTAAAGTGCTAATTTATTGCATTAAAGTTTGTGTGGTAATTAACAATATAGTATTTTAAGAAGTAAATATTGACGGAAAACCCTCCCCGGCTGGTCATCAACCTACCTGTTTTAAGCGACCGGAATGGAAGAGGAGGCCGGAGAGGTGACCGCAATATATCATTAAATTTTTTGAATTATGAGTTTCAACGAAAACTATGAGGAATGGAAAGAATTGATTGAAGCAGTGCCCGATGGTGAGGTTAAATTACCCAATCAACCCATTGATGATTTTGCAGCATCGTGTGAGACCCTGGCCATAGAAGCCCAGCATGATAAGGAAGCATTAACCGGTGCAGGCCTTGATGTAAAGATTATTGACGAAGTTACTCCACTTACCGGAGCGCTGCGTTATATACAGGCGAATTGGATGAGTGAATTCAGAGCCCGTCAGGAGGCCCAAAAAGAATGGCAGCAGCAGTCTCCTGAGGCTTATAAGCTAAGAGATGATATGCTGCATCATTTTACATTTGCCTATCGTAAAGACAATAACCTGCTACAAAAAGTCCGTCGTTTACGTGAGGGAAGCAGCAATGCCGATATGATTCAGGATTTAATAGAACTGGCTGTACTTGGTGAAAATAATCCTCAACCTCTAGGGACAATTAACTTTGATATGCCTGTTTTACAAGAGGCAAAGAAGCTTTCGCATTCTCTTTCGGAATTGCTGGCTCAAGCTAACGGAACAGCAGAAGAGGGGGGCGGAAATAAATTATTACGAGATAAAGCTTATACCCTTCTTTATAAAAAAGTACAGGAAATAAGAGAGTATGGTCGTTATGTTTTTTGGAAGAATGATGAGCGACTTAAAAAGTACATTAAAGCTTAAAACCCTTTATTTTGTTAGCCCCCGAGATTGTTTCACACCTTCTTCGGGGGATATTCACCCTTTTTTATGCAAAATATTGATCTCAACGGGCAAAATATCAATCTCAACGAGTAAAATATAGTGGTTAATCACTTATGAGAACCGCATTTTTGGTCGTTTTTTTGAAAATAATCAGCAATTTTAAGCCGCCCCTGAGCAATTTGACAAGCTTCCTGAGTAAAATATCTAAAATTACTTGTCAAATAATAGTTCCCATTGGGATATTTAACCCTTCCCTGAGCAATATTTTGCTTACCACGGCAATTTCTTCTAACAAACAGCCCTTTTATTTAACTAATAAACAGGTTGTGTGCTTTTAAGTTACACCACCTATATAACAATAAAAGACACATAAGTATGTATTTATAATCTGTTTATTATTGAAATACAAAATTATACCATTTATCTTCTGTTTTACTCCGTTAAACTAAAAACGCAATGGTTTATTAGCATAATACCCGTATTCTGCTATTTTTGTAAACGCTAATTTTTAATCAAATACTATGAATCCTTATTTCTTAACTATCTGCTTTTTACCTTCAACCATGTGGGTCAATTGCTTAATCGCTTATAAACGTATTTTTTTAAATAAACGACTATAAGTAATTAAAATGATTTTATAGCATATATACAGGTATTTACAAAAGAATAGGAAGTAATGGCGGATATATAGTAGTTATAGCCCATAAACTGGTATTGGAACTTTAACCTTTACTCTGTTTGTCTAAAAGTAGTCAGAAAAGGAATCATCTTGTATGGTAAGAAG
>NZ_JAGUCO010000109.1 GCF_018271995.1 Carboxylicivirga linearis | reverse complement strand
ATGGTAATGTTAGCATAGCTTCAGATATTTTAACCTTACTGATTAATAATGTAATTATTTAATAGATAATGAAGCTTAAAATAGGGGGTAAAAGAGCCTCCGACTTACTTAGCGACTCTCTGACCTTTCGCTAAATATAAAGGTGCGCATACACCACGCCGGAGGCAATGCCTTTGGACGGTGTATGCGCACCTTTTTTGTTTAATAAGTCAGAGAGACAACAAATATAAACATTCAAAACAACAATAGAATGAATAAACCTTACACAAGTGCACCATTGCCTTTTATGGGGCAAAAAAGGCGCTTTTTAACACACTTTAAAACAGCTTTAAAAGACTTTGAAACAAGCAATGTATTTATTGATTTATTTGGAGGTAGCGGACTGTTATCCCATACCGTTAAAAATATGCTTCCGGATGCTCAGGTTGTATATAATGACTTTGATAATTACCATACCAGGCTACTACATGTGGATAAAACCAATCGCATGCTGATGCATATTCGTGAATTAGTTAAGAATCAACCACAGGATAAGAAGCTGCCTAATGATATTAAATGGTCAATTATAGATTACATTAAGAGTGAAGAGGCTAAAGGCTTTGTCGATTACATTACACTGTCATCATCCTTATTATTCAGTATGAAGTATGCACTTAATATTGAAGAATTGGAAAAGTCCACCATGTATAACTGCGTCCGTAAGTCGGATTATACCGTAACCGGTTACCTCGATGGTCTGGTAATTGTCAAATACGATTACAAGGAACTATTTAACATGTATAAGGATGTTGATGGTGTGGTATTCTTTGTGGATCCACCTTACTTAAGTACTGAGGTAGGTAC
>NZ_JAGUCO010000108.1 GCF_018271995.1 Carboxylicivirga linearis | reverse complement strand
CCCACCGAAATTAATACGACTATGTTGGATTACAGAGAGCAAATACAAAGCATATACGAGTTTATAAAGCGTTCGGAGGACGAACAAAAGTACCCTTACGCTTACGAAATATACCTGGTTACCGCAGCACAGGAAACAGCACTCACTTCAAGAACCTCCGGAACGGATAAGTTTAACCGTGACATTGAAAGTGCCATTGAAAAAGCAAAGCAGTCGCATGGTTCACTCAGGGTTGATGTGTTTGGAGGCAAAAGCCCCAATGCCAGAAGCCTGAACAGCTATACCGTGAATATCAGCAAGCTTTTAAACCCACCAAAAGAACCTATTGAGAGAGCCGAGATACAAACCATTATCCAGGAGGAAATGAAACAGAGCCAAATCCAAAACAACACCAATGGATTGGGTGAACTAGATTCCCTGTTAGGATTATTTTCAGGAGATAACCCTGCCGTAAAATCAAAGCTTGATGGTCTGTTCGGTGTGTTCAATGCCTTATCGGGCAACAACAAAGAGGTTGAGCGAATCAGTTACCAAAAGCAGTTGGATGATTTTAAGTTCGAGACACGCTACAATACTTTAGAAGAAAAGTATGAGCGTTTACGCAATGAAAACGCTGAACTACGTGCCGAAAAAGACCGCTACCAAAGCGAAAACAGGGAACTAAAAACTGATAAGACAGACCTTGAAAGCCGTCTTGCCGGGTATGCTCCCAATGAAGTAATGAAGCGAGTTGCCACAGGTGCATTGGTCGGTATCGGTTCACGCTTGCTTACCAACAGTCCGAAAACAGCAGAGTTATTAGGGTTATCAGCAGAGGAACTCAAAGGTGCTTTGGGAATGCTTGA
>NZ_JAGUCO010000107.1 GCF_018271995.1 Carboxylicivirga linearis | reverse complement strand
AACAAAACGTTTCTTCAGTACGATGAACAACAGGAGGATTACATCATCTACAAAACGGCTGAATATGCTGACCGCTTTGCAAATGACCCTGTAAAAAAATCGGAAGTAATAAAACGTATGGCTTCCTTAATATGCTGCTATGATAAAACGAATCAGGAGGTCTATCTTGATTTTGTTGCTGAACAGATTAAACCGAAAAAAGCATGGCAGGATGCTTTAAAGGATTATAGTCAGCCTGCCGAGAAGAAGGTCAAGAAAAAGGAAAACATCAGCGATATAATCAAGCTGAAAAAGGAGCAACAGGAGAACCTTCTGACTAATCAGTTTTACGAAGAAGATGGAGCTTATTGGACGGTTGAAGGAAAGAACCCGAAGCAAATATCGAACTTTACTTTTGAAGCCTTATTCTGTGTGTTCCATAAAGACCCACAAGGCAGAACTGACCTAAAATATGTTTTGCGCCTGATGAGCCAATATGGTAGAAAACGCCTGGCTATTATTTCATCCGATGATTTTTGTACCCCTGCATCTTTCAAGAAACAGGTACACCGCCGTCATGGATTCTTTTGGTACGGTAACGATAGTCAGCTCGACAATATTAAAAACGTGAAGCTGCTTGGAATACCAGAAGCCAAAGAGTTGGAGCGTGTAGGTTACAATGAGGAAAACCGCTTTTGGGTTTTTGCAAATGGCTTGTACTACACTAAAAACTTTCATCCAATTGATGAATACGGTATCACAACACACGCTACACAAATAAACAACATGGATGAATTTGAAAACATTCCTCCGGAAAGTCAGATACGAATTAACGATACCTTTCATGTACTCAATACCACAGCAGAATTTATCGGCAAGTA
>NZ_JAGUCO010000106.1 GCF_018271995.1 Carboxylicivirga linearis | reverse complement strand
TACTTGCCGATAAATTCTGCTGTGGTATTGAGTACATGAAAGGTATCGTTAATTCGTATCTGACTTTCCGGAGGAATGTTTTCAAATTCATCCATATTGTTTATTTGTGTAGCGTGTGTAGTGATACCGTATTCATCAATTGGATGAAAGTTTTTAGTATAGTACAAGCCGTTTGCAAATACCCAAAAGCGGTTTTCCTCATTGTAACCTACACGCTCCAACTCTTTGGCTTCGGGTATTCCAAGCAGCTTTACGTTTTTAATATTGTCGAGCTGGCTATCGTTCCCATACCAAAAGAATCCATGACGGCGGTGTACCTGTTTCTTGAAAGATGCAGGGGTACAAAAATCATCAGATGAAATAATAGCCAGGCGTTTTCTTCCGTATTGGCTCATCAGGCGCAAAACATATTTCAGGTCGGTTCTTCCTTGAGGGTCTTTATGGAACACACAGAATAAGGCTTCAAAAGTAAAGTTTGATATTTGCTTCGGGTTCTTTCCTTCAACCGTCCAATAAGCTCCATCTTCTTCATAAAACTGATTGGTAAGTAGGTTTTCCTGTTGCTCCTTTTTCAGCTTGATTATATCGCTGATATTCTCCTTTGTTTTGACCTTCTTCTCGGTAGGCTTACTATAATCCTTTAAGGCATCCTGCCAAGCTTTTTTAGGTTTAATCTGTTCAGAAACAAAGTCAAGATAAACCTCCTGATTTGTTTTATCATAGCAGCATATTAAAGAAGCCATACGTTTTATGACTTCCGATTTCTTTACAGGGTCATTTGCAAAGCGGTCAGCATATTCAGCCGTTTTGTAGATGATGTAATCCTCCTGTTGTTCATCGTACTGAAGAAACGTTTTGTT
>NZ_JAGUCO010000105.1 GCF_018271995.1 Carboxylicivirga linearis | reverse complement strand
AGCTGTCGATGGTTCGCATCCCTGAAACACGGTCTTTTGCGATGGTATGTAATAACTCACTCGTGTTCATATTCAATGTAGATTCTAATGGTTAGTGTGTTTTCTCCGCTGTTTTTATTGCTTTTGAAAACCGTATGGATATTGCTGTTTACCTCCAAAGGCTCATGGAATGGGATGACCTCTTTGCTTAAATGCTTTACCTTTCGGTTGGCAGTAAGCATATAGTCACGCAATAGAAAACTGTTGCCGTTTACCAATAGGCTGATATTGCCACATTCATAAGGTTCTGGCTGTTTGTATGCCTTTACAGGACGAAGAAAAACATCGGATTTATGCAGATAGGAAAAGGTTAATGTTTCCTGTGCTATCAAATCGGCAAATTCAAGGCTTGTAATGGTTTGACCTTTCTCAAAAAGCCCGGTTTCGTTGTAGAGATAATCGGCAAACTGTGTATTGAAAAGTTCTGCTATGCTGTTGTTCAGGTTGCTTTGTTGCTCTGCATCGAGGCAAGTAAATTTGATATTGTTGCTCAAAATATCAACGATTGCCGGAAGAATATCACTTTCAAAAAAGTCTTTGCTTTCTGCTTCGCTTGCCCTTGTGCGTAAATAAGAATAGAACAGGTTGGTAATACCATCGGTCAGTAACAAATCGGATATTAAAGCTTGTGGGAAGGCTAAATTCTGAGTTACATCTTCCAATTCCGATTCTTTTTTAACCAAGGCGTTTATTGCAATGCCTGTAATCAGTTTACAGGATGCAGGGAGCAAGTCCTGTTCGTTGATGTGTTTGTTGCCAACTGAGGTTTTTGTAATTACAAAATATCGTTTCATTGTCGGGAGATTTTAGCGTTATTTCTTTTTCTCTACCTCGGCAAG
>NZ_JAGUCO010000104.1 GCF_018271995.1 Carboxylicivirga linearis | reverse complement strand
AATTCAGATTTAAAAGATTTAGAAACCAAATACTTAGAACTACAAGCGGGGATTATCTCCGAAAAGGGGTATCAGAAAATCCCCGTTTTCGATAAAGCAGCCCAAAGAGATTATGTCGCTGAAAGAACCGAAGAAATTGAAGAAGGAAAACAAGCCGAGATTACCAAAACCAAAACACAAAGCGAGAACCGCAAACGCTACCTGAACAACTTTTTCAAGTTCTTCAAAGTCGGTCATGGTTATTTCTATCCGGCAGTAAGTTTTGAAACCGATAGCAGTTCCAATTCATACTGCGTTTTTCTTGGTTTCGACATTAACCCAAAGCGCAAGAATCCTTATGCACCGTCATCGGTGAAGCTTCGCTTTGCCATTTCCGACAGTCGTAAATACATCGTTCTACCTGCATCTGGCGATACTGCCAAAGAAATTGAGCGTGTGATGAGCCGTAGTATGCAGCTTACAACAGGGCAAAAAGAAAGCTTGATTGAACGTTGGGATGAAGCCATTAAAGACTTCACGGCAGACAGACAAATCCGATACATCATAACTGGAAACATATTACAAGGCTCTGCTGACTTTTCAGGCAAGTTGGTAAGCTTCACCACCAAAGGCAGAGGAGTTCAGAAAGGTATTTTAATGAGTGAGGCATGGTCGCCCGACAATAACGATAATAAAGCGGACAACTATGTTGTAGCTCCAATTGCTAAACTGCAAAAGCACATTATGAGCCTTCGCAATGGGGCTACCATTGCCACCGAAAACAGAATTACAATAGCCAGGCATTATGATGGCACTTTTAAGGTTATCATGCCTAAAACCAAAACACATATCCCCATTTACACCGATAAAGAAGTGGTAAAGCTCCTGGTTAATAATCGGGATGGTTTTGAAATGGTATC
>NZ_JAGUCO010000103.1 GCF_018271995.1 Carboxylicivirga linearis | reverse complement strand
GATACCATTTCAAAACCATCCCGATTATTAACCAGGAGCTTTACCACTTCTTTATCGGTGTAAATGGGGATATGTGTTTTGGTTTTAGGCATGATGACCTTAAAAGTGCCATCATAATGCCTGGCTATTGTAATCCTGTTTTCGGTCGCAATAGTAGCCCCGTTGCGAAGGCTCATAATGTGCTTTTGCAGTTTGGCGATTGGAGCAACAACGTAGTTGTCTGCTTTATTATCGTTATTGTCGGGCGACCATGCCTCACTCATTAAAATGCCTTTCTGAACGCCTCTGCCTTTGGTTGTAAAGCTTACCAACTTGCCCGAAAAGTCCGCAGAGCCTTGTAAGATATTTCCAGTTACGATGTAACGGATTTGTCGGTCTGCTGTGAAGTCTTTAATGGCTTCATCCCAACGCTCAATCAAACTTTCTTTTTGACCTGTTGTAAGCTGCATACTACGGCTCATTACACGCTCAATTTCTTTGGCGGTATCGCCCGAAGCCGGGAGAACGATGTATTTACGACTATCCGATATGGCAAAGCGAAGTTTTACCGATGACGGAGCATAAGGATTCTTACGTTTTGGGTTGATGTCGAAACCAAGAAAAACGCAGTATGAATTATCGCTGCTATCGGTTTCAAAACTTACTGCCGGATAGAAATAGCCATGACCGATTTTGAAGAACTTGAAAAAGTTGTTCAGGTAGCGTTTGCGGTTCTCGCTTTGTGTTTTGGTCTTGGTAATCTCGGCTTGTTTTCCTTCCTGAATTTCTTCGGTTCGTTCAGCGATATAATCCTGTTGGGAAGCCTTATCGAAAACGGGGATTTTCTGATACCCCTTTTCGGAGATAATCCCCGCTTGTAGTTCTAAGTATTTGGTTTCTAAATCTTTTAAATCTGAATT
>NZ_JAGUCO010000102.1 GCF_018271995.1 Carboxylicivirga linearis | reverse complement strand
ACACATATCCCCATTTACACCGATAAAGAAGTGGTAAAGCTCCTGGTTAATAATCGGGATGGTTTTGAAATGGTATCGGGCAATATGAGGGCTTCCGTTGAAGAAAACAAGATGCCCAAACTTCTTAATCTACTTGGTGAGCGATTCAGTTTATCGGTTAAAATACCACGCCATTATTACGATGAGTTTTTGGATAAAGGAACAAAGCGAAGTAACTCCACCGACAGCCTTACTAATGAGGCAATGAAGATGTTTGAGCAAGACAAAAAGGAATTTCCCAAACGACTGGCAAAACAAAAGCAATCAGCACCTAAAGGTAAAAAGGTAAATATTGACACAGGCAAACAATTAAAGCTTGTGAAACTTCGGGCAAAGGCAATCCTGATAAAGCAGAAACAGCTTCGGGCAGTTGCCGGGCTTGGTACTCACCCTAAAATCAAGACCATACTATGACCGAGAAGGAGTTTTACAAAAAGTACAAAGCCATCCACAAGGATATTCGCACCAAAGGAAAATCAAGGACTTCCATTTTAGCCAATGGTTTTAAAGAGGGCGTTAATGTCAATGCTTTGCCTATCTATAAAGGTTTTGAAAAAGCAACCGATATTATTGCAACCCGATATAAACCGAGAAAGGGAGACTTCGTTTGGATTCTACCCAAACAAGGCTTCGTTGAAGGTAGGAATGGTTACAAAACAAAGCAAGGTTACAAGCCCAATCCCAATGATGGATTCTTCATTATCAGCGATGATTGGACTTTATACGAGAACTACTGTGCCAACTTAGCAACCCCGAATGATGACCTTGGGGATATTGATACAGAAGTAGAAAAGGCTTTGCAGGAGAAGCAAAAGAACCGGGAATTTAAAGATGCAGGGAAGCGTGTTCATGGTTCCAGGAAAGAACAAGCCATGTACAACAA
>NZ_JAGUCO010000101.1 GCF_018271995.1 Carboxylicivirga linearis | reverse complement strand
AATCGGGTATTGATTGATGTTCCTTGTCTGGAGTAAAGCTTTTTGCCGTTAATCGGGATAATATCTTCAACGTTGTAAAAGTGGTAGAGATAATTAAGGAAAATGCGGTTAGTTCCTGCGGTAACCCGACCATGTTCATCCCAAGAGGTATGACCGCCAATGATAATAGCAGCTCTACCGTCATCCTTCATGCAACGCAAGGCGTTTAATGCCATTGCATGTTCTAATCGTTTGATTTTGAATTTTCCGAAAAGTTCAGGTTGAGAAAGTGAACCGAAAGGTGGATTCGTAACTATACCATCAAAAGTTCTGTCATAAGCTGCCGGAGGTTTTAAGGCATCCCAAGAGCTGACCTTTGCAAATGGTTGTTCTTTCAGGTTGGCAAGCCTTACATCGTCCAGCTCGTTAACATGGGTATAGTGATAAGGCAAAGCAATGGTTAAAAGTCCGTTCCCTGCCGATGGCTCTAAATACTTTGGAAAATCGTTTTTGTCATTGGTAAGGTGAGCATTGCCAACAATTTTACCTTTAGTGTTTCCTTTTACAATGTTCTTAAAAGCTTTGTAGCCTGATAAGCTACCTGATTTTAAGATATAACTCGATGCCAGAAACGAAATGGGTGCCGGAGTGGAATATTGCTGCATCAACACGCTCATGCTTGTGCGCATGGAAAGATTGACCTGTGATTGATACAGGGCTACAATATCAAGGTACTTTTCGTAAGTGGTTAGCGAACTGTCGTGTGCTATCTCTCTTGCGTTAAGGATTATTGCCAGTTCGGTATATTCTTTTACCAAGTTTTTATTGGCAATACCGAAGCTTTTGGCAATGCTTTCAATTGTGGTTTTAGAGTGCTTCCGTCCGCCTTTTAAATCCTCACGAATCCTTGATATGTAGCCCTTTTTATCCATGAACAAACCAGAACTACATGATTGTGTGAGCCAAATAGAAAA
>NZ_JAGUCO010000100.1 GCF_018271995.1 Carboxylicivirga linearis | reverse complement strand
ATAAAAATATAAAATTCAGATTAAATATCTGATTGTTTTAAGGTTAAATTAATGTGAATAAGAAATAAGCTAATGCTTTTCTGTGGGCTATGGTATTTTTATTAAACCGTCCTCATCCCTCACTTTTTATTTATATATCACATTATCAACGCACTAAACTGAGGACAATGAGGACAGGTGAGGGACGAGAGCCGTTTTTCCCTCACTCGTCCCTCATTTATCCCTCGTTCATCCCTCATCCGTCCTCACTTATTTTTAGAGTAAAAAAATATATAGTATTAAATATCAATCTATTAATATCTATCCTCATAGAGATTGAGGAAATGAGGACGATTTTTGCTTTAATACCATAGCTAAAGTAAAACTGCATAGTTTTATTTTATAAGGTTATCCTTTCCAATTCGATGCCCTGGTCTTTGAGCATGTCATAATTAAGTATGTAGGCACTTGTCCGGCTTTTGCCAAACAATACATTCTTCCTACGGTGTTCTATAAATGAGCGGTGTTTCTTCAGGTACTCACCAACAACCGCCTGGTCAAGTGTGGTCAATCCTTCTTTTCGTGCCTGTTCCCTGTACAGTCCATGTATCGAGCCAACTCTCAGGTAAAGTTGTTTGCTATTGTTTTCACCAACCACAATCTTGTAATGTACATCCTCGGTAAGTTTGTACAGATTAACCAAAGATTGAAGCACATGAAAGTATTGCTCCACTTCATCGCTCTGGTGCTGTACCGATATGGTAAGTTTTGCAGAGCGGATTAAAGCCTGTTTTGCTGTTTGGTAATCAAATGGAAACTCCAAATCGGAATGCTCCATAAGAATTTTCATTGGAGTAAGCACCGATGAAATATTGAGTACCGTCCTTCGGTCAACATTGCCGTATTCCCTGGTAAGTTCATCCATGACCTCTGAACTAACACCCGGTTCCTCTTTTGAGTAATGTTCTTCAACCAAATACCGAAAATCAAAAACGGAACATGTAATATTGGTAAACTGTAAACTTTCCTCGGCTGC